>CAVULQ010000001.1:0-33715 GCA_963742355.1 uncultured Alphaproteobacteria bacterium
TCCGCCAGCGGCATCTGCGTTTAATTCGCCGCACCTGTCCGGGAGAGCGGCGAGGCGCTGCTCGCCGTGAGATCCTCACCTGAGCGGCGGAGAGCTACCTCTGGCCCTCAAGGTTCGCGCCCGGTCGCCGCTATCGGCGAGGCTGAATAGGCAGGTGTGTTCAATTCGCCGCTCGAAACCCCCGCGATGCGGGGAAGAGGCCGCTAGACCCCTTGCGGATCGCGCACAGGCGTGGTCGAGCGCGCGCGGGCCTCGCTAGAGCGCGGGCCGCCGACAAGCCACGAGACCCTCTCGCCTTTGACCTGCGGCACAGGATCCCTGCTCCTGATCGGCCTCGCGTCGGGAGTCGAGCGCGACTGTGGTCCGCCCACGACCGGGGACACGGTTCCGGTCCAGGAGCGTGGCCGGCTCAAATGCGGCGGCAGGAGGGTCAAGAGGTCGCCGACCGCCTCGTCGATCTGACCTTGCGCGATGTTGCGGACCTCGAGCAGGCTCGTGCCGGAAAGATTGGCGCCGGCAAGGCGAGCGCCGGCAAAGTCAGCCTGATCGAGGAGAGCCTCGGTCAGATCGGCACCGGCGAGATTGGCGCCGTTCAGCCGCGCCTCGCTGAGATCGGTGTCGGAGAGGTCGGCGCCGGAAAGATCGGCCCCGCTCAGAGTGGCGAAGCGAAGCGACGCGTGCCTGAGCCGCGCTCCGGCTAGGTTGATCGGGCCCCCATTGATCGGGCCCATCTGCCGCTCGGCCACGCTCAGCGCGATGCCAATTAAGCTCGGGGTAATGTCGGGATTTTGCGCGCGCCAAGCGTTCCATGCCCGAGGGCCACGGCGCAACAAGTCGATATGGTTAGAATCCGAGGACAACTACTTACGCTACCGGGCAACGCAACCGACGCAACCGTGTGACAGTCATACGCACAAGAAACGCTACGCAATACGTTCTACCACCCTAACGCAAACGCGACGTTACCGGCAACGACCCCAGAGTTGAGTTTGCACGCACCATCGTCTTTCCGGCCGCCTGTTGCGCATGCGCATCACACTGCCCACGCGGAAAGCAGAAGAGCCGCCCGAAGGCGGCTCTTGCACGATTAAGCTCTCAAGCCAGGTGAACTGGCAGCGCGATCAGCCGCCGATGCGGGCTGTGCCGGAGTGCCCGTCGTTGCGCAGCCACTGCACCGTGGAGCCGTTCCGCGTGAGCTTGTAGCAATAGCTCTTTCCATCCATCCAGCTCGACCATTGCTGGCAGAGCTGATTGTCGGCGACCCACCACTTGCCATGGTCGGAGGAGCCGTCGCCGCGCGAAAAGCTCGCAGCGATCGTGCTCATCTTGCCCGACATGCGGCCGTTAGCGGCATAGCGGATCGGCAGCTCGAAGCCGGAGATGTTGAGGTAAACGGTCTTGCCGCTGATCGCCTGGCGGAGTTCCTCCCCCGACAGCGTTGCGGGCTCGGCAAGAGCGGCTGCGGCCGGGAGCACAAGCCCCACAGCCATGACGAATGCTCCGAATTTCATCGCTTCCCCTTTTTGTTGTCATTCAAACTGACGCGCGGATAGCGCCCCGGAATCGCGGTCAATTTGCGGCCAAGCAAAGGGAATTAAGTGACAAAGTTAAGATGGATCGGCGCGAAGCACGCGACTTGCATCAGTGCTTGGGGCCCGGCTTGGCGCGCGCCGCCGCCCTCAGCCGCTGCCGTCTGCGCATGGCGATCACGTTGACCACCTCGACGGCGGCGGCGAAGGCCATGGCGAAGTAGATGTACCCGCGCGGGATGTGGAAATGGAAGCCGTCGGCGATCAGGGCGGCGCCGATCAGCAGCAGGAAGGACAGCGCCAGCATCTTGGTCGTGGGGTGGCGCTCGATGAAAGCCGCCACGGGCTCAGAGGCGAAATACATCACGAGGATGGCGACGGCCACGGCGGCGATCATGATCTCGACATGCTCGGCCATACCGACGGCGGTGATGATCGAATCGATGGAGAAGACGAGGTCGATGACGGCGATCTGGACGATAGCGGAGCCCATGGAATCGACCACGCGGGCACCGGTGCTCCCCTCCTCCTCATCGCCTCCCTCGATGTCGTGATGCATCTCGCGTGTCCCCTTCACCAACAGGAAGAGGCCACCGGCGATGAGGATGAGATCGCGCCAGGAGAAGTCGTAACCCGCAATGGAGAAGATCGGCGTCGTCAGGTGAATGACATAGGCGATACCGCCCAGCATGATGACGCGGAAGACGAGCGCGAGCGACAGACCGACCCGCCGTGCCGTCAGCCGCTGCTCGGGCGCCATGCGCGACACCATCAGCGAGATGAAGACCACGTTGTCGATGCCGAGCACGACCTCCATCGCGCTCAGCGTGATGAAGCTCGCCCAGGCATGCGGATCGGTGAGCCAGTCGATAATCGTCATGCGTCAGGAAGGTGTAGCGGTCGCGGCAATCAAGTCCCCGCTTGAGCTTTAGCTTAGCCGGGAAGCGAGGTCCATGGCGACATGCCAGGGGCTCGAAAAAACTCAACCCTGGGCGAGCGCCCGGGCGAATCCAACGCCGGCAAAATAGGCTGCGGCGACGATCAGCAGCAGCTGGACTGAGAGCGGCGACGGGAACGGGAGCGCGACTGCCACGGCAGCCGCTCCGATCCAAAGCAACGTCACGACGCAGGTCAGCGGGCGAAGCCGCGCGACACGGAACGGGTGTACGCAAAGGATGGGCACGAAGGTAAGCGCGACGAAAGCCGCAACGATGGCGAGTGCCATATAGGGTGGCGGCGCGAGCGCAAACAGATAGAGCAAGACGATGTTCCAGATCGCCGGGAAGCCGACGAAATAGCCCTCTTTGGTCTTGCTCTCGACGTCGGAGACATGGAACAGGCTCGACAGCAGGATGGCGATGGCGGCTGGCAGGCGGAACGGCTCGGGCAAGAGATCCGACTGGGTCAACGCGAAAGCGGGAACGACGTCGTAGGTGAGATAATCGACGATCAGATCGAGGCGTTCGCCGCTGAAGCGCGGCAACACGGTCTTTACGTCAATGAGGCGTGCGAGCGGCCCGTCAACCGCATCGACGACGAGAGCGATGCCAAGCCAGACGAACATCATCTGGACGTTGCCGGCGTGCACCGCTTCCAGCGCAAGAAGCGCAAAGACGGCACCAGAGGCGGTCAGCAGGTGCACCGAGGCGGCGGCGATGCGCTTGATCATGAGAAGGTCACGCGGCGCTCCGCCCTGCCCCGAGCGCGCCCGATAGGCTCGCTCCTCGCTCTAGAAGTGGCGCTTGACCTTCCCGAGCACGGTGACGTCCTGGGGGTCGTCGAAGGATGGCCCGCCCTGCTGCAGCTGTAACGGCGGCTCGTCCTCGCCATAGAGAAGTTCAAGCCCAAAATCGAGCTTGGGTAGGATGGTGTGGCCGAAGACCTTGAGGCCCCCTTGGTCGACCTTCTGATCGGGGCTGACTCCCGGCGGTGTGGCGAGTTGAAGAGGTGCGGGTTTGGCTTGCGGAGTTGCCGCGACCAAGGCGGAGGGCGGCGGCACCGGCGTTTCTTGAAAGGCAAAAGCCGGAGCGCTGCCAAAGGGCAGCGCGGCGAGCAATCCGGCAATGACCAAGATCCTCCGCATCGAACGTCTCCGCGGGCCAAGGATGCGCTCCGGAAAAGCGGCAGGCAAGCTTGTCCACGTTGCGATTAAAGCATTGTGAAGATTGATGATTCTTGTTCCCTGGCGAAGGTCTGTGGCCGCCCGGCAACAAAGGTCCTGGTTATTCCGCGGCCTCGCCTCGTAAAGAAAAGGGCCGCCCGATAGGCGGCCCCCGCTTGGCTCCTGGGAAGGGGGAGCTGTCGCTCTAGAAATACATGCGAGCGCCTGTGTAGAAGAGGTCGAAGTTGTCCAGGGGCTCGTTGACCTTGGCCAGCGATGAGTTCACGAGGTCAACATCAGCCGTGAGGTGCTGATAGACCCCGTAGAGGTGCAGCGCCGCCGAGTTGATCGCCTGATCGTAGCCAAGATACCAGCGCGTCACCTTGGCACCGGTGATCTCGGTCGGGATGGCGAGGTCGGGGAACGTGCCCGCCTTGCAGGCCCGCGACACACCGCAAGCGCCGCCAACACCGTTATTGATCTCGAGGTAACCGCCGAAGAACGAGGTGTCACCCAGTTGGTCGAGGCCGAAGATCGAGAATTTGCGCTGGATACCACCGCGGACGTCCCAGGCATTCATGTCGGGAGAGTTGGTGTGGGTATAGATACCAGCGTTATCCCGGTTGGTGGCGCTGTCGCTGGACAAGCTCCAGGCGGAAAAGAGGAAGAGGCCGGTTGGATTGTGCTTGATCGAGACGTCGCCCGCCCATTCGTCGATGTTTTGCTTGAAGTTGTTGAGACCGCCGCCCGCGCTTTCGATATTCTCGTCGCGGAAGTTCTCATAAGCGGCGCCGGCACCAACCGTGAAGGCCTTGTTGAACCAATCGTCCTTATAGCGCAGCGCCGCGCTCCAAATGTCGTTCTCGCCATAGCCCCAAGACGCGGTGAACCCCTTGCCCTCGGACGAGCCGAAGAAAGCCGGCGTCCAATAGGTCACGGCATTGCGGCGGGTCGAACAGTCGAAGGCGTCCGAGGCGCTATAGCACGAAGAAATCTGGCGCCATTTCAGCTGACCCGCACCACCGACCTCGGTGTTGAAGCCCTTTGGCCTCAGGAAGAAGCCGCGGTTCATCATGTTGTCGGAGAACATGGTGTCCTCCAGGTCGGTGACATCGGTGTCTTTGACGATGTCATCCTTCGGCATGGAGGTCATACCCCAGCGAACCTCGCCGTACTCCTTGTTGTTCAAGTACATATACGAATGCCGCACGAACAAGAGTTGGCTCGGGTCGGGACTGCTTCCCGAGCGCGTTCCGTTGTTGTCGTCGATCTGGTTTACGGAGTTCGAGGCGGCGGCAACGTCCTCGACCTCCAGCTTGTAGCCCGCCGACCAATTGCCGGTGATCTTGGCCGAGCCCTTGAAGCCGAAGCGCGAGGACTCGTAAGAGTTGTCGACGACGTAAGTACCTTTCTCTTTCCCATCGTCCCAGAACAACACGGCGTGGTTGGCCTTGCCGTACAGAGTGACGGAAACCTTCTTGTTGCCTTTGCGAACGGTCGTCGCCTCGAGCTCGGCGACCCGGTCCTCGAGATCGGAACAGCAATCGCCGCCGAGATCGGCTGCCTTAGCTGATTTTTGCATGAAGACCACCGTTCCCGTGGCGCCCAACAACGCAGCAAGCGCCAACCGGCTGGCAGCCCCCTTAAATCCCCCGATCATGACCCCTCTCCACTGTTAATGGGTGTTGTTTTGGTAACCCAGCTTTCTTCGGTAGAGACTTCCCCCGCCTCTCACACCTCATGCGCCCAGGGCCTCACACTTCACGCGGAAGTCCTGCGGCCGTCCCTAGCGTTGTATAAGTTGGGCAATGACGTTCTCATGACAGCCATAATACAGGCCGGTTTTTGCCCAAATCTGTTGCCGAGAAGCAACACAAAGACTTGAGTAGCGAGGCTGGGCGTCTGGCTTTGCCGATCCCTTCTAAGCCACTGATATCGCGAAACAAACATGTTCTTCTCCGCGCCGAATGCACTCTCTCAACATTCGGATCTGCGCCGAGTAGTCCGACCGCCGCGCCGAAGCCGATGGAAGAAATCGGGCGATTGAGAATCAGAAGAGCCGCCCGGGGGCGGCCCTCCACTGCTCTCCTCAGGGATAGGCGAGCAGAGCTAAAAGTCGAGACGCGCTCCCGTGTAGATGAGTTGGAAATCGTCTAGCGGCGCTCCGACGTGAGCGAGTGTGGAGTTGATCAAGTCAACGTCCGCGGTGAAGTGCTGATAGACGGTGTAAAGGTGCAGGGTGCCAGCCGCATCCATTGCCTGGTCGTATCCGAGATACCAGCGATCGACATTGGCCCCGGTGATCTCGGTCGGAATTGGAACGTTCTCGAAGGTTCCGACCTTGCACGCCCGCGTCGCGCCGCAAGCGCCACCGATGCCGTCGTTGATGTTGCTGAAGCCGCCGAAGAACGAGCTCTCTCCCAGTTTGTCCAGCCCGAACCATGGGATGCTGCGCTGGATGCCGATCTGGAGATCGTAGGCATTCATCTCGGGCGAGTCCGTGTGGTCATAGATGCCGGCATTCTGTCTATTCGAGTCGTTGTTTTCCGAATGGCTATAGGCACCGACGAAAAACAGGCCAGTCGGCTTGTGCTTGATCGAGCCCGAACCCGCCCACTCGTTGATGTCGCGCTTGAAGCCGTTCAGGCCGCCGCCGGAATTCTGGATGTTCTCGTCGCGGTAATTCTCATAGCCGAAGCCCCCGCCGACCTCCCAGTTCTCGCCCCACTCCTTCTGATAGCGAAGGGCGGCGCCCCAGATGTCGTTCTCGAAATAGCCCACCGAAGCGCTGAAACCCTCCCAATTCGGCGTCCAATAGGCCACGCCATTGCGCCGCGTCGAGCAGACGAAGGCGTTGCTCGAACCGTAGCAGCGCGAGATGTCGGACCATTTCAGAGTGGAGAGGTCCTTTTCGGTGTTGCCGCCTTTCGGACGCAGGAAGAAGCCCATGTTCATCCGATCGTCGGAATGCGTGGTGTCTTCGAGTTCGGTGACGTTCGTGTCCTTGGTGATGTTGTAAATCGGTGTCCCCGTTAGCCCGAGGCGCACCTGGCCCAATTTCTTGTCGTCGATATAGATGTAGGACTGACGCAACAGCAGCAGGCGGGATTCGTTACCGAGAACGCCGCCTGACCGCGTACCATCGTCGTCATCGAGCTGATTGACCATGTTGGAGGATGCGGACAGGTTCTCGGCCTCGAGGCGAAAGCCCGCCGACCAGTCGCCGCCGATCTTCGCCGAGCCCTTGATGCCGAAACGTGAGGATTCGTAGTTGTTGTCGACGACGTAAGCGCTTTTCTCGGCGCCGTCGTCCCAGAACAGCACGGCTTTGTTCAACTTGCCGTACAATGTCACGGAGACTTTCTTGTTGCCTTTGCGCACGGTTGTCGCTTCGAGTTCGGCGACGCGGTCCTCAAGATCCGAGCAGCAATCGCCGCCAAGATCGGCGGCCCTCGCCGGCCCATGTGTCATCGCGCCGCCTAAGAGCGTGACACCGGCGGCAATGAGCAGCCGAGAGCGTAACCCCAGTCCCCAAGTCATGACGCTTAGTCCCCCGTTTTTTTGTTAGTTCAACCCTATCACCTTCGTAGTGTTCAGCAACAAGCTATATCAATTCCTTTACAGCATGCGGTGGAGATGCCGCGTGGGTAGATGCATGGAAGACCGCGATTCTCCCCTGCAAAGGGCCATCGGCCCCGCATGGTTAGGCGAGAGCGATAAAGCGGTCCGTGAATCATGACGATTTGCCCTCAGTGACTAGGCTAAATCCTATCATTTCAGTCGTGATTGGCAACGTCACCGCTTTTCTTTGTTTCCGCGATCGTTAGAACGGTTTTCGCTTTGGCGCCGCTGACGCGGCGTTTTATGGACGCGCCGACATGGCCACCGAGGCCTCTCGGCGTTAGGCTGGCGACCGGGTCAATTTGCGCGGCGGTGAAGGACGGGATGAGCGGGACGGTCGGCTCGAAGGCTACGCATGACTGCCCGGTCGCCGTGGTCGGGGCGGGTCCCGCAGGACTTGCGGCTGCCCTGGCTCTTGCTCATGTCGGAACAGATGTTGCGCTCATTGGGCCACCGCCCCCACAGGCCAGTGCGGCTTCCGCCGAGACGCGAACGGCGGCGCTGCTCGTAAGCTCTGTCGATCTCCTGAAGACGCTCAAGGTCTTCGACCGCCTCGCCGCGGAGGCGGCTCCGCTCAAAGCCATCCGCATCATCGATGCCTCGCGGAGCTTGATCCGCGCCCCCGACATCGAATTTAGGGCGAGCGAACTCGGCCTTCCCGCCTTCGGCTTCAACATCGCCAACACGGCTCTCGTCGAGGCGCTTTATGCGCGGGCACGAGAGGTGCTCGGCACGATCATCCCCGCGAGCGTCGAGCGCGTCACGATCGAGAATGAGAGCGTCAGGCTCGATTGCGCCGACGGGCGCCGCGTTACGGCGCGTCTCGTCGTCGCGGCAGACGGGCGGCGCTCGCTTTGCCGCGAAGCCTCAGGCATCGACGTCAGCGAGTGGCGTTACGAGCAAGGCGCCATCGCTTCGAGCTTCCACCACAGCCGTCCCCATGACGGCGTCGCGATCGAACTCCATAGCGAGGGAGCTTCGCTGACTACGGTGCCCCTCCCGGACTGTTGCGCCTCCGCTTTGATCATGGTCGGCTCGGCGTCCGACATCGCCTCGCTCATGAAACGCGATGACGAGCGCTTTGCCGATGCGCTCGCTGGTCGGCTCGATGGCCTTCTCGGTCAGATCGAGAGTGCCGGACCGCGCAGCTCGTTTCCCGTCGCCGGTCTGACCGCGAAGACTCTCGCCGCGCGGCGTACCGCCCTTATCGGAGAGGCCGGACACATCCTGCCGCCGATCGGTGCGCAAGGACTCAATCTCGGGCTCCGGGATGCTGCGGCGCTTGCCGACTGCGTCGCAGATGCGCTCGGTCACGGCGCCGATCCGGGCGGCGATGAGGTGCTGCAACGGTACATGAATGCGCGGCGGCTCGACGTTCTCTCCCGCGCGGTCGGCGTCGACCTCCTTAATCGCTCGCTGCTCACGGGATTCGTTCCGCTTCAGGCTGCACGCGGCATCGTTCTTCACGGGCTCAATGCGCTGCCTCCTTTACGCCGCTTGGTGATGCGCGTCGGGCTTGAGCCGCCGAGCAGCTTGCCTCGCCTGATGCGGGCCGCCGAGGCTTGACGCGGGGAAGCGCATTTGCCACGAGGAAGCTCCCTCGCCCGCAAAAACTGCTTCAGCAACAAGGACCTCAGCCAGTGGTGGTGGCCGC
The DNA here is from genome assembly GCA_963742355.1 of uncultured Alphaproteobacteria bacterium. Classification (GTDB taxonomy): domain Bacteria; phylum Pseudomonadota; class Alphaproteobacteria; order Rhizobiales; family Methyloligellaceae; genus Methyloceanibacter. Next base: position 8,906 of record CAVULQ010000001.1, read on the forward strand.
GCCCAAGAAGCTTACGTTCCTGCAGGACCTGCGCTATCAGGCCGAATATGTAGGCCTGCGCTTTCTGATCGGTCTCGTCCGTCTGTTTCCGCTCGACCTCGCCTGCGCCATTTCCGCCAAGGCGTGGCGGATCATCGCTCGGCGCAATCGCCGCCATAAGCGGGCGCTCGCCAATCTCGAGCGCGCCTTCCCGGAGAAGACGCCGGAAGAGCGCGAGCAGATCGCGCTCGCCGCCTGGGAGAATCTCGGCCGCGTCATGGTCGAGACCATGTGCATCGACCGCATCTTGAAGGAGCCAAGCCGGCTGCATGTGACCAATGGCCATTGGATCAGCCGCTACAAGGAAAAGATGGGCCCGGCCCTCATCGTCACGATGCATATGGGCAATTGGGAGCTCGGCATGTGGCCGGTGACGCTTGCCGGCGTGCGCCCGGCCGGCGTCTATCGCCAAGTGAAGAATCCGTATGTCGACCGCTATCTCCGCTCGCAGCGGGAGACGCTATACCCGGGCGGTCTGTTCGGCCGCGGTCGCGCGGCCGGCCAAGACGAGACGCAGAAGACCGCGCGCCTCATCATGGACTACGTCCGCCAGGGTGGCCGCCTCGGCTTCATTTCAGATCTGTGGGACGCGAACGGCATCGCGGTTCCGTTCTTCGGCTATCCCGCCAAGAGCATGCCGATCGCGGCGATGATCGCGCGCAGAGTCGGCGCGCGTATCTGGATCGGCCGCTGCATGCGCATCGGCAACCGCGCCTGCTTCGACGTCAATGTCAACGAGCTCAGGATTCCGCGCACCAACAATCAGGCCGAGGACATCCGCAACATCACCGCGGCGATTCAGCGTCATTTTGAGACGTGGATCCGCGAGACACCTGAGCAGTTCATGTGGTCGAACCGCCGCTGGTACTAAGGCCTCAACTTAAGTTGACAGTCTCCCCGAGCTTCGATCTTATTCCGAGAAAGACTCGGAGAACCGGATTCGTATGATGTCTACCGTCCGCAACGCTAGGTTTCAGATCGGGCAGGTGGTGCGCCACCGGCTCTATCCTTTCCGCGGCGTGATCTTCGATGTCGATCCAACCTTCAGCAATACCGAGGAATGGTACCGTTCCATTCCGCAGGATGCGCGGCCGAACAAGGACCAGCCCTTCTATCATCTGCTGGCCGAGAATGCCGACACCGAATACATCGCCTACGTCTCGGAGCAGAACCTCATCGCCAATTCCTCCGACGAGCCGCTGCGGCATCCCCAAGTGTCCGAATTGTTCGAAGACCTGCGCGACGGCGTTTTCCGCTTCCGCTTCCTGCAAGAGCATTGAGCAGCGCTATCGCGCTCGCACTCGAGCCCCTTTCCTTCCACAAACGATGAGGCCGCGCGGACGAATCTGCGCGGCCTTCGTGAATGGTTGAACCTCGGACGAGCTTGACGCTACTCGACGGGTGCGGCCGGCGCGATCTTCTTGGGCGCTGCTGAGGCGTTGGCTGGCGCCGCGGCCTGCCCTTCGACAGGTGCCGTCTGCTGCGCTTCCTTCTTCTGCTGCGCCTCGGCGGCCTTGGCGGCGAGCTCCTGCTGGCGCTTGCGGAACACTTCCATCAGCTGGCGACGGGATTCCTCGTATTTGGCGTTGTCCACCGGAGCACCGTCATAGGCCTTGGCAAAGCCTGTCAGCGGCACGGGAAAGCCCATCGTCTTTTGCTGGATGTTCATGGCCGCCACGACCATCTGCTTACCCTTGCGCATGGAGTCGAACATTTCCTTGGTCAGCTCGGTCTGCACTTGGCAGCTCGTCGGGAAGCAGAGCGTGTATTGGAGCTGGATCGGCTGATTGTCGTCGATCTTGATTTGCACGCCGGCCGGGATCACCAGCGCGTAAGCGGTCGGCACTCTGACGAGGAGCTGCTGCTTGTCCTCGCCTTCCGCCTGACGCACGGCGGCGGCAATCAGCACCATGCCGGTATTGGGCTCGAGGCCCTCGTGGTTGATGAGGCAGATCTGCTTGTTCTGGGTCTGCTCGTTTTTCATGCAGAGCTTGACCCAAGCATCCTCAGGTGTGGCGGCGTCGCCGGCAGCGGCGGGTGCGGCGATCTGCGCGCCTGCGGCCGGCGCAGCTTGTGTCTTGGGAGCCTGCGTCGTCTTGGGGATCACCTGCCCCTGCTGCGCCAGAGCCAAAGGCACGGCAACGCCCAAAGCAAGCGCCCCAGCGCCTGCGCAAATGATCCCTCGACTCGCGCTGTTGCGCAGCGTGTTAAATCGATCCCTGGACCAGATCATCAATCGACCTTTCCTCTTTTCGCGGGCAGGTTCAGGTCATGAACCGTATAACCCCGTTCCCGCGTCTTTGCGAATAGGGTCAATACCCGAATTGAGGCGTAGGCGTGGCTGAGCGCCGGGCCCCGAGGACTTTCTTGGCGCCCATCTCAGGACACCTAACCTTTTTCATTAGCATGCCCGTAGCCGCCGCGCCTGATTGCCTTGCGAGCGATATACCCTTAAGTCGTGCTGCAATGCGGAATGCATCTATAGCCATGCGCGCGCCCCGTTGAAAGCCCCTATTTCATTGCTCGTCGTCGCACTCCTGCTCCCACCCGGCAGCGGCCAAGCTGTGGCGGCGGATGGCATCGCCATGCATGGCAGTCCGCGCGAGACGGCAGGCTTTGCCCACTTTCCCTACGTCAATCCCGACGCGGCAAAGGACGGCCGCGTCACCTTCGCCATGCAGGGCTCCTACGACAGCCTCAATCCGCTGATCGTCAAGGGCGAGCCCGCCGACGGCGTGCGCGACTATGTCTATGAGAGCCTGCTCGCACGCGCCAACGACGAGCCCTTCACTCTCTACGGGCTGATCGCCGAGAGCGTCGAGACGCCACCAGACCGGAGCTATGTCGAGTTCACGCTCGATCCACGGGCGAAGTTCTCGGACGGCGTGCCGATCACTGTCGATGACGTGATCTTCTCGCATGCGCTGCTGCGCGACCATGGGCGGCCCAATCACCGCTCCTACTACAAGAAGGTCATCAAGGTGGAGCAGACCGGCGAGCGCAAAGTGCGCTTCACTTTCGATCAAAGCGGCGACCGCGAGATGCCGCTCATCATGGGATTGATGCCGGTCCTGCCCAAGCATCTCATCGATCCCGACACGTTCGAGACGACCTCGCTCAAGCCTCCCATCGGCAGCGGGCCCTACACCATCGACAAGGTCGATCCCGGCAAATCGATCACCTTCAAGCGCGACCCGTCCTATTGGGGGCGCGACCTCCCGGTCAATCGCGGGCGCTATAATTTCGATGAGATCCGCTTCGACTATTACCGAGATGCCGGCAGCATGTTCGAGGCATTCAAGTCGGGGCTCGTCCAGTTCCGCGAGGAGGATGATCCTACGCGCTGGACGGAAGGCTACGACTTTCCCGCCTTCCGCGACGGGCGCGTGATCAAGGAGGAGTTGCCGCTCGGCACTCCGGCTGGGATGTCCGCTCTCGTCTTCAACACGCGCCGCGCCCTGTTCGCCGACCAACGCGTGCGCGAGGCGCTGATCAAGCTGTTCGATTTCGAATGGGTCAACCGCACGCTCTATCACGCTCAGTACGCTCGCACCGACAGCTATTTCGCGCGCTCGGATTTATCCTCTCACGGACATCCGGCCGACGCGACGGAACGCGCGCTGCTCGCCCCTTACCTCGCAGAGGTCAAGCCTGCCATCATGGACGGCAGCTATGCCTTGCCCGAGAGCGACGGCACTGGCGAGAATCGCGAAGGGCGGCGCGTGGCTCTTCAGCTGCTGGAGCAGGCGGGCTACCAATTGAAAGGCGGCAAGCTCGTCAATGCCGCCACCGGCGAGCCGTTTCAATTCGAGATTCTGGCGGCTACTCGCGTCCAGGAACGGCTTCTGCTCACTTACGCCGCCGCCCTGAAACAGATAGGAATCGAGGCGAGAATCCGCCAAGTTGACTCGGCTCAATATCAGCGGCGCAAGCAGACCTACGATTTCGATATGATCCAGTATTACTGGCCGGTTTCGTTGTCGCCGGGGAATGAGGAGTCATTTCGCTGGGGGAGTGAGGCTGCGGTGACGGAAGGCTCGTTCAACTATGCGGGCGTGAAGAGCGCTGCCGTCGATGCGACGATCGAGGCGATGCTCAAGGCCGACGACGAGGAGAGCTTCATCTCGGCGGTCCGCGCGCTCGATCGCGTGCTGCTTTCGGGCGACTACGTCGTTCCGCTGTTCTATCTTCCCCGGCAATGGGTCGCGCATTGGCGCGAGCTGGAGCGGCCCGCGGCGACGCCGCTCTACGGCTATCAGATCGACAGCTGGTGGCTGGCGCCGGACAAGTCCTCAGGTTCAGGCGAGAGCCCTACCCAACACTAACACCGATGTGACGATGAGCACGCTCGCAGCGCCTGAGATGGAGACGGAGGCTCGCAGACCTGAGCCGCCGCTCACTGCTGAGGGGCTGCTCAGGCGCCGCGCTCGGCAAAAACCCGAAACGCTTGCCGTGTCGGATCCTCCCAACACCGAGATGCTCGGACTGGGACGCTCGCGCAGCTTCACCTATGGCGAGGCCGACGCCGCGGTCGATGCGCTCGCATCCTTCTTCGCCGAGCTCGGGCTCGAGCCCGGCGACAAGATCGCCGTACAACTTCCCAATCTAGCGCTTCAGCCGCTGACGCTGCTCGCCGCCTGGCGCGCGGGGCTTAGCGTCGCCGTGCTGCCGATGCTGTGGCGGGGCTATGAGATCGGCAAGATGTGCGAGGCGGTCGAGCCCAAGGCTCTGATCGGCGTCTCGAGTTTCGGCGGCGCGCGGCCAGCCGAAGAGCTTTGCCGCGTCGCCGCGCCTCATCTCTTCGTGCGTTTCGTGCTCGGCTTCGGCGAGGATCTTCCCGACGGCGTCGTCTCGCTCGACGACGCGCTCCTTGCCCGTCCCGGAATGCGGCCGCTCGATGCTCCGCTGCGCAAAGGTCCCGCGCTCATCACCTTTACCGCGCGCAGCGGCGCGCCGCTTATCCCGATTTATCGCAGCGAGGATGAGCTTCTCGCCCAAGGGGCGATGACCGTGCTTGCGCTTTCGCTCGACAGCCGCGACGTGATCCTGAACCCCTACCCTCTGACGGGACCCGCTGGACTCGCTCTCGCGCTCGCGCCCTGGCTCATCAGCGGGTGTGTGCTCACGCAGCACCAGCCCTTAGACTACGCGGTCTTCGTGCAGCAGATGTTCGCCACGGCTGCGACCGTCACCGCGCTCCCCTCTCCTGTTCTCGAGGAACTCGCCAAGGATCGGGTGCTTGAGGAGCGGAGATGCGTGCTGAGGCGTCTCGGCGCGGTGCGGACGGCCTTCGAGCCTGACCTTGCGCTCTCGCTCGGAACCGGGGCGCTTCTCTTCGATCTTTATCCGCTCGGCGATCTTGCGAGCCTCGTGCTCCGCCGCGAGCCGCACTCAGCCCACTCGTCCCTTCCGCTCGGGCCGATCAAGGTCGGCGACGATGGCGAGGGCGCCATATTCGTGGAGACCCGGCTTCGCCAGGAGCACGCGGACGCTCGTGTGGGAGATCTCTTGCTGCGCGGCCCGGTCGTACCGCAAGGCGCCCGTAGAGGCGAGCTCCTGCCGGATAGCGACGGCTTCGTGGCCACGGGACTTCGCGCCGAGATCGACGACGATGGCGCAACTCGCAGCCTGCGCTTCACGCGAGATGACGAGCTTCTTCATCATGGCGGCTTCGCCATTGCCGCAAGCGAGCTCGACGGGCTCTATCAGGCCTTCCCGGGATTTCTCGATGCGGCGTGCTTTGTGCTGCCCGATCCGCTGCTCGGCGATCGCATCTTCGCCGCCGTGGCGCCGAAGCCCGGGGAACCTGTCGCGCTCGATGCACTCATCGCGTTTCTCCAGGATCGCCGGATCGCGCCCTACAAATTCCCCGATAAGCTGCTCGTGGTGCGACAGGTCCCGCGCGATGCACAGGGGCGCATCCTCCGGGCTGAGATCCTCAAGCAGGTGTAGTTCACACTCTGCATCGGCCCGGGAGCGTCATACCGGCGAAAGCCGGTATCCAGTTCAGCTATCTCAGGAGATCGTCGTAAAGGTCGCGCCAATCGGGGTTCACGCTCTCGATCAGCCCAATCTTCCACGCCCGTTTCCATTCCTTGATCTGTTTCTCGCGCGCAATCGCACCAAGCATTGTCTCGTGCACTTCCATATAGACGAGTAGATGGACGCTATATTTTTTTGTGAAGCCACGTACGAGGCCCTGCTTGTGTTGCCAAATTCGCTGCGGCAAATAGCGCGTTACCCCTGTGTAGAGCGTTCCGTTTTGCTTGCTCGCCAGAATGTAGACGCAGGGCTGAGCATCCATAGGAAGCTCTCACGACGTTGCCTGGATTCCGGCTTGCGCCGGAATGACGCTGGGGACTTATGGAGTGTGTCCCAACGAATGTCATGTCGGCGAAAGCCGGCATCCAGTCTCAGTGCTGGATTCCGGCTTGCGCCGGAATGACGGAGCGTTGAGGCTAAGCCGCGCGCTTCACCGCTCCGGCAATCTTGACGAGGCGCTTCAAAAGCTCGCGCGCGCCGGCAAGGCGGTCTTCGGGCGTTTGCCAATTGCCGTGATAGATGAGCCTGTGGTCGGGTTGGAGCTTCACCCTCTTACCCTCATCGCGGATGAAGGCGATCAGACCTTCGGGATTGGCGAAATCCTTGTTGCGGAAGGCGATCACTGCGCCTTTCGGCCCGGCGTCGATCTGCTCGATGCCAGCCTGGCGGCACAGCCCCTTGATCTCGACGACATCGAGGAGATGCCTCACCTCTTGCGGCAAAGGACCGAAGCGGTCGATCAGCTCGGCGGCGAAGGCCTCGATCGCCTCATGGCTCTCGACTCCCGAGAGCCTGCGATAAAGCCCGAGCCGCACTTGCAAGTCCGGCACGTAATGCTCGGGAATGAGGACCGAGGTGCCGAGATTGATGCGCGGGCTCCATTGATCCTCGATGACACCGCCCCCGCCGCCCCTGATCGCAGCGATTGCCTCCTCGAGCATCGACTGGTAGAGCTCGTAGCCGACTTCACGGATATGACCCGACTGCTCCTCGCCAAGCAGGTTGCCGGCGCCCCTGATATCGAGGTCGTGGCTCGCGAGCGCGAAGCCCGCGCCCAGCGTATCGAGCGATTGAAGCACCTTCAGGCGTTTCTCGGCGGCAGGCGTCAGCCGCGCATCGGCGGGAATGGTGAAATAGGCATAGGCTCTGATCTTGGAGCGGCCCACCCTGCCTCTCAGCTGATAGAGCTGGGCGAGGCCGAACATGTCGGAGCGATGCACGATCAACGTGTTGGCGGAGGGAATGTCGAGACCCGACTCGACGATCGAGGTTGAGAGCAGCACGTCGTATTGGCGGTCATAGAAGGCATTCATCACCTGATCGAGCTCGCGGCTTCCCATCTGGCCGTGGGCGCGGGCGACTTTCAGCTCAGGGGCATGCTCGGCGAGAAAGGCCGCCGCGTCGTCGAGGTCGGCGATGCGCGGCACGACATAGAAGGTCTGGCCGCCACGATAGCGCTCGCGCAGCAATGCCTCGCGCAGGATCACGGGATCGAACGGCATCACATAGGTTCGCACCGCGAGCCGATCGACCGGCGGCGTCGAGATCAGCGACATCTCGCGCACGCCGGAAAGCGCAAGCTGCAGCGTGCGCGGGATCGGCGTGGCAGTGAGCGTGAGCACATGCACGTCCTCGCGAAGCTGCTTCAGCCGCTCTTTGTGCTGCACGCCGAAATGCTGCTCCTCATCGACGATCAGAAGGCCGAGATCGGCGAACTCGATACCCTTGGCGAGCAGCGCATGGGTGCCGATGACGATGTCGATGTCGCCCGACTTGATGCCCGTCTTCACCTCGGCGCGCTCCTTCGGGCTCACCAGCCGCGAGGCTTGCGCGATCTTCACGGGGAAGCCGCGGAAACGCTCGGTGAAGGTGTAGTAGTGCTGACGCGCGAGCAGAGTGGTCGGCACCACGACGGCGACCTGCTTGCCGGCGAGCACGGCGATCAGGCTTGCCCTGAGCGCGACCTCGGTCTTGCCGAAGCCGACATCGCCGCAGATGAGGCGGTCCATGGGACGGCCGCTGGCGAGGTCGTCGAGCACGGCGCCGATCGAGGTCTGCTGGTCCTCGGTCTCCTCGTAGGGAAATCTCGCCGAGAACTCGTCATAGACGCCATCAGGCGGGTTCAGGACGGGCGCTTGGCGAAGCTCGCGCAAGGCCGCGACCTTGATCAGCTTCTCGGCCATGTCGCGGATGCGCTGCTTGAGGCGTGCCTTGCGCGACTGCCAGCCGACACCGCCGAGACGGTCGAGCTGCACGCCGGACTCATCGGAGCCATAGCGGCTCAAAAGCTCGATATTCTCGACCGGCAGATAGAGCTTGTCGCCGCCGGCGTAATGCACTTCGAGACAGTCATGCGGCTCGCCCGCCGCCTCGATGGTCGCCAGTCCGGCGAAGCGGCCGATGCCGTGGTCGGCATGGACGACGAGATCGCCGACCGAAAGGCTCGACACTTCGGTGAGAACGTCGCTGCCGCGCTTCGCCCGCGACTTGCGCACCAGGCGATCGCCGAGGATGTCCTGCTCGCCGATCACGGCAAGCCCAGGCGCGTCGAAACCCGTCTCGAGCGGCAGCACGGCGACGGCCGTGACCGAAGCCGGCAGCGCGAGCGCCTCGGCAAAGCTCGCGACACTCTTCGTCTCGCCGCCGCCATGCTCGGCGAGGAGGGCGGCAAGACGCTCGCGCGCGCCATTGCTCCAGCAGGCGACGAGCACGCGCTTGCCCTCACCGTGCAGGCGCTTGGCATGCGTCACCACGGCGTCGAATACGTTCAGTCCCTCTGTTTGGCGCTCGGCGGTGAAGGTGCGTCCCTGCCGGCCACCGAAGGACACGATGTTGGCGCCCGCTTGCTCTGGATGCTCGAAGGGGTCGAGCGCGATCACCTGGCGGCCGGCGAACTCGGTCTGCCATTCCGCTTCGCTCAGGAACAGGCTCTCAGGCGGAACGGGATTGTAAGGCGGCGCACCGAAGGCCTTGCGTTCGAGCGCCTGTGCGCGCGCATCGTAATGGTCGGCAATCTGCTCGAGTTGCTTCGCACGCGCGTCGTCGGTGAGAGGATCGAGGCTGACGACGGCACCCGGCAGATAATCGAACAGCGTCTCCAGCCGGTCGTGAAAGAGCGGCAGCCAATGCTCCATGCCCTGATGCTGGCGCCCGACCGAGATCGACTCGTAGAGCGGGTCCTCGCTCGTGACGGGTCCGAACAGTTCGACATAACGCTGACGGAAGGCGCGGCGGACCTCAGGTGTCAGCATCACCTCGCTCATGGGCAGGAGTTGCACGCGGTCACGCCGCGCCGTGGTGCGTTGCGTTTCGGGCTCGAAGGACCTGATCGATTCGAGCGTGTCGCCGAAGAAGTCGAGACGGACCGGCTCGCCGCCCGGAGGATAGAGGTCGAGGATGCCGCCGCGCACCGCGTATTGGCCGGGATCGACCACCGTCCCTGAGCGCGCATAGCCGGAGGCCTCGAGCCGCTCGATCAGCGTCTGCATGCTACTGACGTTGCCGGCATGGAGGCTTATGCTCGACCCCGCGATGAAATCGCGCGGCGGCACGCGCTGGAGTGCGGCATGGATCGTGGTCAGAACGACGAGCGGCTGCTTTGCGTCGCGCGCGCGGTCGATGAGAGCGGCAAGGGTCGCGATGCGCTCGGCGATGGTCTCGGCATTGGGCGCCACGCGGTCGTAAGGAACGCCGTCCCAAGCGGGGAAGCTCAGCACCTCGACGTCGGGCGCGAAGAATGGGATCGCCTCTTCGAGCGTCGAGAGGCGGTTCGCATCGCGTGCAACCTGCAGGACGGCGCCTCCTTCGCGGGCATGCCGCGCAAGCTCGCCGAGGAGGAGCGCATCGAGCCCCTCCGGCACCCCGCTGGCAATGGCTGGACTCCGCTTGAGCAGACTCTCGACCGGTAAAGATGGAAGCTTTGAGGTGGACATTTGCAAGAATTGGTCGGATTAGCAGGTCCGGTCGAGGCCGTGAAAACGCCTCACAAGCAGCAGGAGTTCGTCGAGGTCGGGATCTCCCAAGGAATGACCTTCCAGAACGGAGTTCTCGATCTGGGGGTCTGGGATGTCGATCAGGCGCTCGAAGATGCTGATATCGTTGGCGTTCATTCCGTCAAGCGCGGCTTCGGCATAGCGGCCGAGCAGAAAGTCCATCTCCTTCGAGCCCCGATGGGTGGCCCGCCATAGCGCCCGACGTCGGCGCATTCCAACATCACTGCCGGACATAGCGATTATTCCAGAGGTCGAATGCCTCGGTTAGAGCGAGCGGGCCTTATGCTGTCAAGGCCGTGGGGCTCTGCGACCAATTCGGCGGCCGCCTTTTGCACCCTACTCCCGCGCCGGACGGCAACAAAGGAAGTGCATTAGAGATAGATCGGCCATGCGCCCCACCCTTCTAGCTCCCCTGTTCGCCACCGTGCGCTCGCTCAAAGGCGTAGGGCCGAAGGTCGAGGCAGTGCTGAACAAGCTGCTCGCTCCGCGCCATGCCGGCGCGCATGCCCGCGTCATCGATCTTCTTTGGCACCTGCCGGTCGCGGTGATCGACCGCGCCGTCAGCTCAGGTGTTTCCGAGGCGAAGATCGGCGAGCTTGCCACGCTCGAGGTGACAGTGGGCGAGCACCGGCCAGGCGGCGGACGGCGCGGCGCGCGCGCACCCTACAAGGTCCTGGTCGTGGATACCTCGGGTGCGGCCTTCGAGCTCGTCTATTTCAATGCCGATCCCGCCTATCTCAAGCGCCTTTTGCCGGTGGGCGCCAAGCGCCTCGTCTCAGGCCGGCTCGAATCCTATGACGGCTGGCTGCAGATGCCTCACCCCGATCATGTGATGCCGATCGACGTGGCGCAGGCGAGCGGCGCGAGCGCGCTCCCCGTTTACGAGCCGCTTTATCCTTTGACCGCGGGCCTGTCGAACTCGGTGCTGCGCAAGGCGATCGGCGAGGCGCTCACGCGGCTCCCGTCGCTGCCCGAATGGATGGACGAAGCGTTCAGGGTGCGAAACGACTGGCCGTCCTTCGGCGATGCTGTTCATCGCCTGCACGCGCCGGAGAGCGAAGCCGATCTCGCGCCGTCGGCACTCCCGCGCATGCGCCTTGCCTACGATGAGCTGCTCGCCAATCAACTTGCGCTCGCCGTGATCCGCCAGCGCATCAAGAAGCGGGCAGGACGGCGGCTTGCCGCCACGGGAAAATTGCGCAAGGCGATTGTCGCCGGCCTTCCCTTCAAACTCACGGGCGCGCAAACCCGCGCGCTCGGGGAGATCGACGCCGACCTCGCAAGCCCTCACCGCATGCTCCGCCTGTTGCAAGGCGATGTCGGCAGCGGCAAGACAGTGGTGGCTCTGCTTGCTCTTGCCGGTGCGGTTGAGGCCGGCACGCAAGGCGCGCTGATGGCGCCGACCGAGCTTCTCGCGCGCCAGCACCTGAAGACGATCAACGCGCTGGGAGCGCCTCCCGGCTTGCGCATCGCTCTACTCACGGGACGCGAGCGCGGGCGTGAGCGCGGGGTCATCCTTACTGAGCTGGAAGCGGGACGTATCGACATCCTCATCGGCACGCACGCGCTGTTCCAGGAGCTCATTCAGTTCCGCAATCTCGGCCTGGTGGTGATCGACGAGCAGCATCGTTTCGGGGTGCATCAACGTCTCGCTTTGCAAGGCAAGGGAAGCGGCAGCGGTGCCGAACTGCTCGTCATGACGGCGACGCCCATCCCGCGCACGCTTCTGCTCACAAGCTACGGCGACATGGACGTCTCCCGCCTCGACGAGAAGCCGCCAGGGCGAAAGCCGGTCTCGACGGCCAACGTGCCGCTCGAGCGGCTAGAGGAGGTCATCGCTGGGATCGGGCGCTCCATTGCCTCGGGGACTCAGGTCTATTGGGTCTGCCCTCTGGTCGAGGAGTCGGAGCTGCTCGACCTCGCGGCGGCAGAGGAGCGCCACGCCACGCTCGCTAAGCGCTTCGGTGACCGCGTCGGTTTGGTGCACGGTAAGCTCGCCGGCAAAGAGAAGGATCGCGTGATGGCGGGGTTCGCCTCGGGGGCGCTCTCGATCCTCGTCTCCACCACTGTCATCGAGGTCGGCGTCGACGTGCCGAACGCCTCGATCATGATTATCGAGCATGCGGAGCGCTTCGGGCTGGCGCAGCTTCATCAACTGCGCGGGCGCGTAGGAAGGGGCGCGAAAGAGTCGTCCTGCATCCTACTCTACCGTCAACCTCTGTCGGAGACGGCGCGCGAACGGCTCTCGGTCATGCGGCGCACGGAGGATGGCTTCGTCATCGCCGAGGAGGATTTGCGTCTGCGCGGGGGCGGCGAAGTGCTCGGCACGCGGCAGAGCGGGCTTCCTCTTTTCCGCATCGCGCGGCTTCCTGAGCATGAGTCCCTGCTCCAAGCCGCGCGGGACGAGGCGCAGTTGATCCTCACGTGCGATCCCGAGCTCGCCGGCGAGAATGCCGAAAACCTGAAGCTCCTGCTCTATCTCTTCGAGCGCGACGACGCCGTCCGGTTGATGCGCGCGGGCTGACTAAACGACCGGCTCTTCCTCGGGCACGGGCTTGCCGGCCTTGGCGCGCGCGAGCCTCCGCAACTCTTCCTGCTGCTGGTCAGGCCCGACGAGACCCGCCGAGACGATGAGCTTCGCCGCGTCTTCGACGGCCAGGTCGAGCGGGATCACTTCGCTCGCCGGCATGAACACGATGAAGCCGGTGGTCGGGTTCGGGCCGTTGGGCATGAACACGGTGATGAGCGGATTGCCGCCGCCGATCTTCTCGTCGACCTCTTGCGGCGGATCGCCGGCGAGAAAGACGAGCGCATAGAGCCCGCGACGCGGAAACTCGATCAGCCCCACGCGTTTGAATGACGTGCCGCTCTTGGAGAAGATGGTGGTGAAGATCTGCTTGACCAGGCGATAGACGCCACGCACCACCGGCATGCGGTCGAGCATCATCTCGCCGTAGCTCACAAGGGTGCGGCCGAACAGATTGGCAGTGAGCGCGCCGACCACCATCAGCCCGACAATGCCGACGATCAGTCCGACGCCCGGGACGCGGAACGGGAGATAGGTGTCGGGCAGATAAGCCTGGGGCAGAAGCGGCTTCACCCAGGCGTCGACGAGATTGATGAACCACCACACCACGTAGATGGTGATGGCGACCGGTCCCATGACGATCAGCCCGGTGAGGAAATAGCCGCGGAGCCGCGCGCCGAAATGCCACGAGGCCGGCTCCTGTTCGAGGTTCAAATCGATATCGCCCTCGCGCGCCACCTTCTCCTCGCGGGGCTTCGGAACGATCGTCGTCTTGTCGTTGGTCTTCATGGGTCTTGGAAAGCGTGTCAGTGACTGTCAGTCAATAGCAGAGGCAGGTTCGGCTCGCGAATGCGCCGACGGATGCCAAGTCCGACGCGACGATAAGGATTACTGCGCCTCGGGCGAAACGACCGAGCAATCGACACCATTTCGCTTCAGCGCATTGCAGACCTTAAGGCTTTCCGCCTTGTCCGGGAAGGGTCCGACCTTGAGGCTATAGAAGGTGCCGAAATTGCCGATATCAACCTTCTCGATATCCGGCGACTTGCCGGAGAGCCCGGTATTTGCGCTCGAGACCTGCTTCCAAAGCGCCTGCGCATCCCCTTCCGAGCGGCTGGTGGCGAGTTGCAATTGGAAGCCACCTCTGCCCCCGGTCGCAGGGGCCGGCGGCGGCGGCGGCTGGTCGACTTCAGCGGTCTTGGAGAACCAGCGGCTCCAACGGCTCTGGCTGGGGGTTGCATCGCTCGCCACCACAGTGTCGCCCCCTTGCGTCTGAGCGCCCCATCCCGTACTCGGGGGCGCTGGCCGTGGACCGCTCGCCACCGCGGTCTGGCTCGCCTGTGTCTGAGCGCCCCATCCCGTGCTCGGCGCGGCCGGGGGCTTGGAGGGCACGGGTGTTGCCGCCGCCGAGCTCTCGGCCGGCGCACTTACCGGCGGAGGCGCCGGCGGCGAAGAGGACGAGCCGGTCAGCGAGCCAAACCAGCGGCTCACGCGATTGCCGCTGCTCGCGCTTGCCCCTCCCGTCTCTGCATCCGCGGTTGTGGTCCATTGCCCCGAGGAACCAGCCGTGTGGGTCGGCGTCTCAGGCGCGGCGGAGCCTTGCGCGTCGGGCGTGACCGAGGTGGAGAAGGCGGCGACCGATGCCGCGCTCGCCGGTGTCCCACCGCCCTCGGCGATCAGCTGATCGACGGCCCCGCTGCCGCCCACTCTGCGGGCTTGTGCGATCTCAGCATCGCCCTGGCTCGAGAGACCGGCGGCCTGATAGGCGAGCCCGCGATTGACCAGCGCCTTGACGCGGTCCTCGTCAGGAAGGCCGAGAAAGATTGCCGCGCCGAGATCGGAGAGGGCGCGCGCCGGCTGACCAAGCTTGCGATAGGCGATGCCGCGAAGATAAAGCGCCCTTGCCGCGTCCGACGGAGAGGCATTGTCCGAATTGATCGTGGAGGACAGCATGCGAACGGCGTTGTCGTATTTGCCCGCGCTCAACGCGGCGGCGCCGTTCTTAAGTCCCGCGTCCTCGGCGAGAGCTGGAAGAACCGAGCCGACAAGCAAGAGCGACGCGCCCAATAGAAGATGGCGCGGCCGGAAAGTCTTCCGATGATCCGCCATGTCCTTGCTCAAGCAAAGAAATCGGGCAAATCCGAGGCTTAAGTCTATTCCACGGTCACGGATTTAGCGAGGTTTCGCGGCTGATCCACGTCGGTCCCCATGAAGGTCGCCGTGTGATAGGCGATCAACTGCACGGGTACCGCATAGACGAGAGGCGTCACGAAACGGTGCAATTGCGGTACGGCAAGGCGCGCGGTGATGGCGCAGCCGGTGCTCGCGGCCTCGGCGTCGCTCACCAGAATGATCTTGCCGGCCCGGGCCGCGACCTCCTGCATGTTAGAAACGGTCTTGTCGAAGAGATCATCGCGCGGCGCGATGACGATCACGGGCATGTTCTCGTCGATCAAAGCAATCGGGCCATGCTTCAGCTCTCCGGCGGCATAGCCCTCGGCATGAATGTAGGAAATCTCTTTCAGCTTCAGCGCGCCTTCCAGCGCGATCGGGTAGCTCAGCCCGCGCCCGAGATAGAGCACGTCATGTGCCTTCGCGAGACTGTGCGCCAACGTCTCGTAGGGTCGCTCGTCGCGGAGCACCGTTCCCATGTGGCGGGGCACCTCGGCGAGCGCCCGAACGAGCTCGGCCTCGAGATCGGGGCCGATCACGCCGCGCGCCTTGCCGGCGGCGATGGCGAGGCAAGCGAGCACGGTCAACTGGCAGGTGAAGGCCTTGGTCGAGGCAACGCCGATCTCCGGGCCTGCCAGAGTCGGAAGAACGACATCCGATTCCCGCGCGATCGAGGATTCGCGCACATTCACCACCGAGACGATGTGCTGACCTTGCGCGCGACAATAGCGGAGCGTTGCGAGCGTATCGGCGGTCTCGCCCGACTGTGAGACGAACAGTGCCGCGCCTCCTTGCTCGAGCGCGGTCTCGCGGTAGCGGAACTCGGACGCGATATCGACATCAACCGGGAGCTTCGCCCAGCGCTCGAACCAATATTTGGCGACGAGGCCGGCATAGAAGGCCGTGCCGCAGGCGGAGATCGAGAGCCGGCGCAGAGTAGCAAAATCGAAAGGAAGTGGAGGGAGGTCGATGCGGTTGGTGGCGAAATCGACATAGCCGGCGAGCGTGTGGCCGATCACCTCGGGTTGCTCGTGAATTTCCTTGGCCATGAAGTGCCGGTAGTTGCCCTTGTCGATGAGGAGAGCGTTAGCTTGCGAGCGGGTGACCGGCCTCTCAACGGCCTTGCCGTTTCGGTCGCGGATGGCGATGCCCTTGCGCGTCAGCACGGCCCAGTCGCCGTCCTCGAGATAAGAGATGGCGTCGGTGAAGGGCGCAAGGGCGATGGCATCCGAGCCGACGAACATCTCGCCGTCGCCATAGCCGATAGCGAGAGGGCTGCCCTGGCGCGCGACGATCATGAGATCGTCATAGCCGGCGAAAATCATGGCGAGAGCGAAAGCGCCCTCGAGCCGCCCGAGCGCGTTGAACACCGCGCGCACGGGATCGTTGCCGGCCTTGAGCTCGCGCGTGATGAGATGGGCGATGACCTCGGTGTCGGTGTCGGAGGTGAACACCGCGCCTTCCGCCGTGAGCTCTGACTTGAGCTCGCGGAAGTTCTCGATGATGCCGTTATGCACCACCGACACGAGGTCGGTCATATGCGGGTGGGCGTTGGCCTCGACCGGCTTGCCATGCGTCGCCCAGCGCGTGTGGCCGATACCGGTCGAGCCCATGAGCGGCTCGGTCTTAAGCCTTTGCTCGAGATTGCGCAGCTTGCCTTCGGCGCGTCGCCGCGCGAGATGGCCGTTCTCGACGGTGGCGACGCCGGCTGAATCGTAACCGCGATATTCGAGACGCTTCAGCGCGTCGACAAGCTGCTCCGCGACAGGCCCTTTGCCGAGAACGCCAACGATGCCGCACATCGAACCCTACTCCCGCCCACCCTTGCACTTAGCTAAACGGCACATTTCCACGCCGCAACTCACGAGCTATGTCCCTTTGTTTCCAGCGTCCTTGGGCTTCCCGCGGGCATACCGCTCCCGCGCGCGGGCGGCCCAACCCTTCTTCTCCTCCTGCGGCGCGCGGCTTAGCGCGAGCGCGTCGGCCTCGACATCCTTGGAGATGACGCTGCCCGATCCGATATAGGCGCCCTCACCGATCTTCACAGGAGCGACCAGCGATGAGTTCGAGCCGATGAAGGCACCCGCGCCGATCTCGGTCTTGTACTTACCGAAGCCGTCATAGTTGCAGGTGACGGTGCCGGCGCCGATATTGGCGCCGGCGCCGACGCTCGTATTCCCGATATACGTGAGGTGATTGACCTTGGCGCCTTCGGCGATCTCCGACTGCTTGATCTCGACGAAATTGCCGATATGGGAATTCTTGGCGAGGTCGGCGCCGGGTCTTAGCCGCGCGAAGGGTCCGACGCTTGCGCCCTCACCGATGCGCGCGTCCTCCATATAAGAGAAGGCCTTGACGATCGCCCGATCGGCGATGGAGACGCGCACGCCGATCACCACATGCGGCTCGATCAGCACATCCTTGCCGATCTTCGTGTCGTGACTCAAGAACACCGTGTCGGGGGCGATCAAGGTCGCGCCATCCGCCATGACACGGTCGCGCAAGCGCTGCTGCATGGCGGTCTCGGCCTCAGCAAGCTCAGCGCGTGAATTGACCCCAAGCACCTCTGCCCCGCTTGCCAGCACGATCCTCGCCTCGAGCCTGTCGCCGGCGGCGAGCGCGACGGCGTCGGTCAGGTAGAACTCGCCCTTGGCGTTGTTCTTGCCGATGCGGCCGAGCAGACCGAGCAACGTCTTGCTCGAGCGGAATCCCATGATGCCGGAATTGCACAGCGTCAGCGCGCGCTCCTCATCGCTCGCGTCCTTCTCCTCGCGAATGGCGACGAGCCGTCCCCTGTCGTCGAGCAAGAGGCGCCCATAGCCGGTCGGGTTCTCGGCATCGAAGCCGATGACGACGAGATCGGCACCGGCAGCGAGCTCGGCGTCGACGGCTTTCAGAGTCTCGGGGCGGAGCAGCGGCGTGTCTCCGTAGAGAATCAGCACATGGCCGGCGAAATCCTCGAAGGCCTGGCGCGCGGCCTTGACCGCATCGGCAGTCCCCTGCTGCTCGGGTTGGACATAGACCTGAAGCTTCGGCTCGAGAGCCGAGGCCGCTCGCGCCACGTCCTCCATGCCGGGGCCGACCACGAGTGCCGTCTTGCCGATGCCGGCTGCCTGCGTAGCACCGAGCACATGGGCGATCATCGGCGCCCCGGCGAGCTTGTGCAGCACCTTGGGCACCGCCGATTTCATCCGCGTGCCCTTGCCGGCGGCAAGGACGATGCCGAGAGATGGGGATTGCGTCATGAAGCCTTGGACCACTGCCGATTCAAACCGAACATTACGTCCGAACCCCGACAAAATAGCGTGCTGCCAACAGCCCGCTCGTGATGAAGATCGCCAATGCCGTTAATCCTGCCTTGAGCCGGAAGCTCCATCCTGCCATGAGAGAGGCGATCGTCACCGAATCGCTCCGCAAGGTCGCCGCCCGGTGGCGACCTATCTAGTCCAAAGCGATGGTGAGGGCCATAACCCCTACAGGGGGTTGATTTCGGCCTTGAAGCCGCGGTGAATTGACGGGGACAAGCGGGAGAGTCATCTTTCGGACGTTGGGCGGGCAAGCGTTAGATTAGCCATATTGACGTCGTTTTTGGACCGGAATTTCGCGAACGGGAGGTTTCGACCCCGATGCTGAGGAGACGCCGGAGCGAGGAGAAGAACTGGACGAAGGGCCTCTTGGCCTTCTTCTGGATTGTGCTCGCGGCTTTCTCGGCGCTCTATCTCTTCACTCTGTTCGCCAATCCCACGGCCTTCGGCCGCCAGACCGCCTCGCTCAGCGACGCGACCTCAGCCCTCACCGGCTCTGCCAACGCTTCGCTGACCTCCGACCAAGCTTCCGAGTTGCTCGAGGCGCGCGACAAGGAGCTCGCCGAAATCAAACAGGCGATGCGCGAACTGTCGCAGCAGGTCGCCGACCTCAGCGCGCGCATCAATCCGAATGACAAGAACGGCGGCCCGCTCGCTTCTACCGCACCTCCGAGCCCCGTCACCGCCCCACCGCCCGAGCCAGCAGCCGCAGCGCCGGCTTTGCCGCCCAAGAAACCTGAGGCGGTCGCAGCAGCGCCGGCGACCACGCCAGCTCCGCCGCCGGAGAAGCCCACGCCGGTCGTCAAGCCGGCCGACGCCAAGCCGGCTGAGAAACCAGCACCTGTCACGGTAGCGGCCGCCGAGCCGAAGCCGGTCGAAAAGGCCGAGCCTAAGCAAGAGGCCGCGGCTCCGCCGCCCGTTACCACCTCTGAGCCGGGCGATGACGAGGCGGATGCTAAAAAGAACATCCCACCGCCGGTCACGGTCTCGGAAGCTGAAGTCCCGCCGGCCGACGACGCGACCCCCAACAGCGCAGATACGTCGTCCCCGTCGCCGGAGACGCCGAACCAAACACCGGGTGCGACCGAGAGTGCGAGTCTCGATCCGGTCGCCTTGCCGCCCGCCGCCAATGACGGCACGACGCGTTACGGCATCGAAATCGGTATCGTCGCCAAGCAGGATGGGTTGCGCCCGCTCTGGCGCGAGTTCCTCACCAATCACGGCGCCCTAGTCGCCGGCCTCCAGCCGCGCCGCGTGCTCGCGCCCGACAAGAAGTGGCGGCTGATCGCCGGGCCGTTCGCCAATGCAGCCGAGGCCGAGCAAGCCTGCATTTTGTTCAAGAAGGCATCGCGTCCTTGTGCGGCGACCGTCTACGCCGGGGACTCGCTCTAGGCCTCTGCACCCAGCAAGGCTTTCGTCATTGCCGAGCTTGACCCGGCAATGATGAGCAGATTGCCGACCATCCCAGCGCGTTCCCTGCCCCCCACGGCCGCCTTTGCTTACAAAGGCTCGCGGTTGCCGTCGACTGTTCTCAATGGGGAGGTCTTGGAATGACCGGCTTCTCGGTCGCCCATTGGGCGGGAGCGACCACGACATATTTGCCGTGTAGCACCTGGGTCAGCACCATGGGTTTGGCGATGTTGCGTCCCGCCTCGTCGAACTTCACGGGGCCATAGAAAGTCTCGAGCTCGGTCGCGGCGATGGCGTCCCGCACTTTCTCCGGATCGAGGCTCTGAGCGCGTCTGAAGGCGTCGGCATAGACATGCACCGCCGCGGCCGACCCTGCGGCTTGATAGGGCGCCTCGTAGGCGTAGGCCTTCTTGAACGCCTTGGCGAAGTCGGCGGCCGAGCCGAACACGTCATCCTTATAGCCAAGCGTCTCGTGCCATTGCTGGGCGCAGAAGGTGTATTCGGCGGCCTGTCCGAGCTTCTCGGCGATCTGCGCCGAGTCGCAGTGAGTCATGGCGAGAACGGGTACATAGACCCTCAAGGCATCGATCTGAGTGATGGCGGTGAGCGCTCCCTTCTCGTGGCCTGAGACGACAAGCACGTCCGGCTTCAGCGCCTTGATCTTGGTGAGAGTCATCGACATGTCGTTCAGCTCGGAAGGAAGCTGATCGTCGATGACGACCTGCATGCCGCGGCGCTGCACGTCATCTAGGACGCCGGCGCGAACGTCCTGGGCGAATGGGTCGTTCTCCATGGCGAGCGCAACGAGCAACGCCTCCGGCGTCTTGCCCAGATCCTTGGCGTGCTCGGCAGCGAGATCGATGGCAGGCGTGAGATACTGATCCGAGGTCGACAGCACGGCGAAGATGTAGCGGTAGCCCTTGGTGAACAGCTCGCGTGCCGCGCCGTTCGCCTCGATCATCGGCACCTTGTGCTTCTCGACGATAGGCAGGATCGCCTTGGTCAGGCCCGAGCTGCAAGGCCCGAGCAGGAATTTCACTCCGTCCTCTTGGATGAGCCGCTCGGCAAGCTCGGTGCCGCGCGCCGGCGTCGACTCGTCGTCGTAATAACGCAGGACGATCTTGTAGTCCTTGCCGCCGATCTCGACGCCGCCCTTGTCGTTGATCTTGCGGGCGGCGAGATCGTAGCCATTCTTGGTGTTGATCCCGTTCCGCGCATATTTGCCGGTCAGCGAAACAGCCGCGCCGAGCACGATGACATCGCCACTCGGAGTAGCCACTCCGAGCCCCGTTGCGGCGAGCATCAGTGCGGCAAAAAGGCACAGCCAAATCCAACGCGCTGGGCGCAATTTATCGATCCCCCACCGCCTGGGTTCGCTCTAGCGAATCTTGTTCGTGCGACCAGACTACGCCCGTGCCGCCACCCCGCACAATCGCGCGGGGGGCGAGGTTCCCTCACCGCATAAGTCGCAGCCGAGGGTAAAGTTCCGCCTAAAGCTGATCGGTATTGAAAGTATCGCAGCTTTCGAGCTTGCCGCTCTCGTAACCGCGCTTGAACCAGCGCTGGCGCTGCGCCGAGGAGCCGTGAGTGAAGGCGTCCGGCACGACATAGCCCTGCGTTTGCTTCTGGATCTTGTCGTCGCCGATCGCGCTCGCCGCGTTGAGCGCCTCGTCGATGTCGCCGGGCTCGATGATGTTTTTGGTCTCCTGAGCGTGATTGGCGAAGATGCCGGCAAAGCAGTCGGCCTGCAGCTCGACGCGCACCTGAAGTGCGTTCGCCTGGGTCTCGCTCATGCGCTGCCTTACCGCCTCGACCTGATCCATGATGCCGAGCAACTTCTGCACGTGATGGCCGATTTCGTGGGCGATGACATAGGCTTGCGCGAAATCGCCGGGCGCTTTGAAGCGGTTCTTCAGCTCCTGGTAGAAGTCGAGGTCGATATAAACCTTCTCGTCGTTGGGGCAGTAGAAGGGGCCCATCGCCGACATCCCGGTGCCGCAGGCCGAGCGGATCGATCCCGAATAAAGCACGAGCTTCGGGTCGCTATAGGTATCGCCATATTGGCGGAAGATGCCCTGCCAGACGTCCTCGGTGTCGGCCAGCACCACGCCTACGAACTGTCTGAGGTCGTCCTCGCTAGAAGTCTTGGGATGCTCGAGCGGCGGGCCTTGCGGGGTGCTCGGCGCCGGGACGTTGGTCGTGTCGGGTCCGGGATGGGACTGCGGCAGGTGAATATCGGGGAAGTTGCCCTCATCGCCCCCTGGACTGCCGCCCTGCATGAGCACGGTCGGGTCGATGCCGAAGAACCACATCAGGGCCAGGATGATGAGAATTCCGACGATGCCGATGCCGCCGCTGCGGCCAGATCCGCCCCCGCTCGGAAAGCTCACGCCGCCGCCGGGCAACCCGAACGGGCTCCCGCCTTCGTCGCGCCGATCCTCTACGTTCTCGCTCTCTCTGCCGCCGCGCCAGCGCATGCAAAGCTATCCTCGAGGAGCTTCGGCCCGGTGGCCGAAATTTCGATCATTGTGCATGACGCGGGGCGCTGCACAAGGCTCCCCCTAAGGCCAGAACTCAGGAGTTCGGCGGGGCGGACGAGGGAAGGTGAGTTCGGGCGCGCAAATCCTTGTTGTAAAAAAGGAGATTGATAAGGAACCGTCAAAAAACTGCCACAGGTTCAAGGCATGCTGCACATGCCCAGGTGTGTTCGGTCTGGGTAGGTAGTGCGTTCTGTGTAATGCGTACGAGCCTCGGCACTCCCCGCGCCGGGGCTCTTCTTTTGCCCCGTGCTTGGCGCCACCCGCCCCGCTCGTCATTTCCAGCCGCTAGTTCGGAGGCGCAGGCGCTTCGCTGGGCTGTTCGTCGGGAGTCGTCGATTCCTCGGCAGGAGGCTCCGCGGGTTCCTCGGTGGGTTCCTCGTCTTCGGCGGCAGGAGCCTCTTCCGAAGGCGCCGCGGCGGAAGGAGGCGTCTCCGCGGGTGGAGCGGTCTCCGCCGGCTGCTGTTCGCTCGGAGGAAGCTGAACTTTGACGTTCGTATCGCCCTTATTTCCGTACATGAAATAGGCGGCGATCACGAGGGCGAGCACGATGCCGCCCAAGACGATCGCGAGAAATGTCCTGGTGGCTTGATTATCGTTTGCCATTCTTTCCTCCCTCTCGAGGACGGTTAGCCGACTCGCGTTTCCATCAAACTATCGAGGAATCAATGACCGGTCGAGCGCTGCTTGGCCGGGCTAAGCCGCGCTTCACCTCAATGCGGCGCCGAGACGCTCGCGCGCTTGGAGACGAGCTCGAAAAGCGGCGTTAGCAGCAAGACGACAAGAACGTTGATCGCGACGGAGTAAAGCGCGGCGTAGCCCGGCACGGTCACGCCAAAAACCGTGAGCGGATAGACCGACGAGGTAAAGCTCTGCGCGCCGGCCATATAGGTGCCGACCGCGGTGCCGGTGACCCATCCGGCCAGGAGCGCCTGGGCATTGAAGGTCCGCGTATAGAGACCGAGCAGGATCGGCGGGAGAAGCTGGATAATCCAGATGCCGCCGAGCAGCTGGAGCTGGATGGCATAGGCTTGCGGGATGGCGATGATGAACGCCACGGCGCCGATCTTCACCACGAGCGACACGATCTTCGCCATGCGCGCTTCCTCGGCTTCGCTGCAATGGGGCTTGAGGAACTCCTTATAGAAATTGCGGGTGTAGAGATTGGCGCAGGCGATCGACATGATCGCCGCGGGAACGAGAGCGCCGATCGCGATCGCCGCGAAGGCGACGCCGACGAACCAGGACGGGAAGGACGCGAGGAACAGCGCCGGCACCGCGAAGTTTGCCCCGTATTGGCTGAAGCCTGAAGCATAGGCCGGGTCCTTATCGACTCCGGCTGCGATCGCCATGTAGCCGAGAAGAGCGATCAGTCCGAGAATGAAGGAATAGGCCGCCAGTAGACCAGCGTTCCGCCTGATCACATCCCCGCTCGAGGCGCTGAGGATGCCGGTCATGGCGTGGGGATAGAGGAACAGTGCGAGCGCCGAGCCAAGCGCCAAGGTCGCGTACGCGCTCTGCTTGCCGAAATTGTCGAGCGTCGCCTCAGGCAGGATCAACTTCTCCGGCGGCACCGCCGCAAAGATCGCGCCATAGCCGCCGAGCTTCGCCGGGATGATCACGACCGCGGCGAAGATGGTCACGAAGATCAGCATGTCCTTGACCACGGCGATCAGCGCCGGCGCCCGCAAACCGCTCGTGTAAGTGAAGGCGGCGAGCACGATGAAGGCGATGATCAGCGGGAGATGGCCGGCAAAGCCGCTCGTCGGGAAGCCGAGCGCGCCGATCACCACCTCCATGCCGACGAGCTGGAGCGCGATATAGGGCATGGTGGCGAGGATGCCGGTCAGCGCCACCGCAAGCGCGAGGATGCGGCTGCCGAAGCGGTCGCGCACGAAATCGGCGGCGGTCACATGACCGCGCTCGCGCGCGATTGCCCACATTCGCGGGAAGACGAGATAGAGGAAGGGATAGATGAGGATCGTGTAGGGGACGGCGAAGAAGCCCATGGCGCCCGCTCCGAACACGAGCGCCGGCACGGCAATGAACGTATAGGCCGTGTAGAGATCGCCGCCGAGCAGGAACCAGGTGACGACGGTGCCGAAGCGGCGTCCGCCCAGTCCCCATTCATGCAGCTGGTTGAGATCGGCCTTGCGCCAATGCGCGGCGACGAAGCCGAGCCACGTCACGAGCAAGAACAGAACGACGAAGACGATCGTAGCCGGGAGATTCAAAGTCAAAGCACGTCCCCCGTCGCGCCGGGGTCGACATGCACGCCGGTGCGCGGCGTAACTGCCGGTCACCCTCGTCTCGAGCAGATAGACGACGAGCACGAGCGCCGCGCCGAGCAGAACCCAGGCGAGCTGGTACCAATAGAAGAAGGGCACGCCGCCGAGCGACGGCTCGGTTCTGTTGTAGAAGGGCACCCACATCACGAGGCCGACGGGGATGATGAAGAGAAGACGCGGCCAGTAAGCAATGAGACCAGCCGGTCGCTTGGCTTTCGCTGGATCCGGCTTGACCGTCTGGCGTGGCGCGGCCTTTTTCTCCTTGGCTGCCATGCGCGTTCTCCCCCTGCCCGTTTCGCGCGCTAAAGTGGCGCGAGCTTAATGAATGCGCCTACCCCACGCGATGGCGTTTATAGCCCTGTTAGGAGAATCGCGGCCAATATTGACCTTGTGGCGCCGGGCGGCCCATATGTCGCCCGTGAGAGCCCGTAGCTCAGCCGGTAGAGCACTTGACTTTTAATCAAGGGGTCTCGGGTTCGAAATCCCGACGGGCTCACC
>CAVULQ010000002.1:0-44070 GCA_963742355.1 uncultured Alphaproteobacteria bacterium
TGCGTAGTTGGCAAGCGCGCGATCGAGGTTGCCCGCCTTCATTTGCGCGCTCGCCAACGCCATCAGTGCATCGACGAGAGCCCTCGGCTCGTCGATTGCTTCGAAGATGCGTTTTGCGTTCTCGAACTTCTCGATCGCGGCGTCGAGCCGTCCGCCCCTGACATTGAGGACGCCGGCAAACATGTCGATGAGGCCGATGATGTCCTCCCGTCCTCCATGGGCGAGGCTGCGGGCCTCGGCGATCAGCGCTTCGACGTTGGGAATGTCGCCGAGTCTGAACTGCACCACGGCTAGAGCGAGCAGATTCTGTGCATCATGAGGACCGAGCTCGAAGGCCTGCTGGAAGAGGGCGAGTGCGCCCTGTGTATCGTTCGGAAGCGTGAGCGCGCCCTGATGGCGAAGCGCCGCTCCCGCCTCGCGCGCGGCTCGCGCGGCCTCCGCGCGCTTCGCCTCGGCGATATCGGCAAAGACATCTATGGCGAGGGTTGGATCGGCCGCTTTCAGCGTCTCGATCGCCCGCCGTCCCGTCCAGCTCTTCTGCTCGCGGAGCGCCCGAACGGCATCGCCGATCAGCGCCTTGATGCTGTTGCGCTCCTTGAGGGAGAGCCTGTCGCCATCCTCGGGCGAGCGGGCGACCATCTTGCCGGCGACCATGACGGCGATCTGCTCGGCGTCGATGCGGTTCTGCTCCTCGTCCTTGCGCAGCACCTTGCGCAGCAAAAGCCCGCCGACGGCAGCGAGCACGGCAAGGAGCAGCACGACTGCGACGAGGGTCTCGAACGCCGTCCAATGGGACGGAGAGAGCTGGGCGAGGACCTGCATGAATACCTTGACGAGGGCCTAGTGACGCCGCGGCATTTACCATCGCCTATAAAGCGACGTCTGGTCCAGGCTCTTGCTGCCGGTGCGCCTTACCCGTTGCCCGCCTTTTGGTCGTCAGTCAGGAGTTCGATCTGCTCAGGATGGGTCGCCTCGATCATGGGACCGTTCCGCCAGATGACCCAGCCGCGCACGCGGACGCGTCTGCCGGCGAGAGCTTTGAGGTCGATGCCATCGGCCTGAAACGCGCTCACATCCTTGCGCGCCACGCTGATGGTGAAATCGCTTTTCCAGTCGCGGGCGAAATTGAGATAGACGCGCCCTGCCCCCTCGCCGACGCTGAGCACCCTACCCTCGACCAGCTGATAGGTCTGCGTCAGCCGCCCGAGGCGATCGACATCGTCGGCGCTCTCGATGCGATAGACGGGCGACCCCCACACCCCGAGCACTTTCGCCCGCGCCTCGCTCTCGCTCGCCAACAGCTCTCGGACGCAGGCGCGATTGTCGGGAAAGGAATAGACGCGAGCGAGCCCTGCCTTGATCATCTCCTGCTGCAGCCAGAGCCTACTTGCGCCATCCACCACGAAGACATGCGCGAGCGCATAGCCGTGGCGGTCGGTTTTGGTACCGCCGTAGCGAAGCTCGATCTCTTTTCCTGATGCGAGGCGGGTGAGCGCATCCTTCGCCTCCTCGACCTCGGGCCAGGGATCGTCGCCGCGAAAGCCGAGCGGCGGCATGGGCGCCTTGGCTCCGATCAGCCGCACTGTCCTGCCGTCCGTGAGCTTCAGCGTCTCGTCGTCGATCACCGCGGCAACCGTGCCGATCTCGGGCTCCGAGAGATCGCAGCCCATAGCCGAGAGCGGGAAAGAGCCAGAAAGCGCTCCCGCGCATGAAACCAGCCAGAGAATGGCGAGCCGGCGCATGCACGCATTCTAGGGACGGCGCTTGCGCCCACAAGCGCCGCTCGGGACCAGTGCGCCGGGAGAATGGGTCTCAGCAACAAGCGCAAATAGGGCGCCCGTTAACCCTTGTCTTACTTGGGCCCAAATATTGGTTTTTTCAGAAGCAATTAGCCGATTCGCCAAGAGCGGCGAATGGGCGGATGGACCCCCAACACGGGAGGGACGGGAGATGATGCGGATATCTCTATTGGCAGTGCTTATCCTCACCGCGGCGACGTTGCCGACGCTGGCCGAGGGCCCGGTTCAAGGGGTCGTGCATGGCACGGCAGAGATTGGCCAGGGCGCGGTGCAAGGTACGGCGCAGGCCGGCAAGGGCCTGGCGCAAGGGACGGCGACCGTCGCGCGCGGCACAGGCCAGGCGACTGTCGGCGTCGCGCAAGGGACGGCCACGGTCGTCAAGAAGACCGGCAAGGGCGCCTGGTGCATCGTGACGCTCGGCTACGGCTGCTGACCGCAGAATTAGATCGATCCCGGCGGGATTACCGGCGCCCCTCGCTTGCATCGCGCAAGCGAGCCGCCTTAGTAATGGGGTAAGCGGTTTGCCCCTTTATCAAGTGGGCTAAGACCCCGTAGCTCAGTAGGATAGAGCATCAGATTCCTAATCTGAGGGTCAGCGGTTCGAATCCGCTCGGGGTCACCAATCTTTTCAACACGTTATCTGTGAAGGCCCTTCGCCTGGAAGGGACTCCTCCAGCGCTCCGCGCGAGCGTCGGAAAGACGTCGCGGCTCCGCAAATTTCTCCAGCCCCCGTTGGACTTAGGTCCCATAGTTAAACCGAGGTAGCACGCATGCGCCGTTGTCTACCATGTGGGAGGTAGCCCATGTTGTAGTTAACGCGTCGCGAAACCGTTATTCGCCGAGGGAGTTGAGGTCGGGGGGGACGTGTGACTGCTGAGGACGCGGTATGGTCGATGAGCAGGAGCCGCGAGGCTAATCCCTGCATGCAGGTCGTCGCGCGCTATGAAAATGCCCGACGGATCCATGACCGTTTCGGCCTGGCGAGGTTGATAGCCGGATACCGGATCAGGGCTGACGAGCGCTCATGGCGCAGAGCTGCCTATCATAGCCGGTCGAACTGGCCATGGGAGTGGACCGTCGCGGCACTGTTGGTCGTCGCAATAGTCCTCACCGGCATCGTTCAAACTCGCCAGCATTGGGGGACAATGCAGAGCGAACTTGACGCCGCCAAGCAAGCCGCAGCCCTGAAGAAAGCGCAGGATCTCCCACAAAGGCTCGCCGGCCTCAACTCAGCGCTCGAGGATGCGAACGCTCAACGGAACGAGCTTCAAACCAAATTCGACCAGGCGCAATCGGAGCTCAAGGACAAGCAGTCTCAGCTGGAAGGCGTGCAGAGCGAACTCGAGGCCGCTAAGCAAGCCGCAGCCCTGACCAACACGCAGGCTGTAGAGTTCCCAAAAAAGATCGCCAGCCTCACCTCAGCGCTCGTGGATGCGAACGCTCAACGGAAAGAGCTTCAAACCAAATTCGACCAGGCCCAATCGCAGCTCAAGGACAAGCAGTCTCAGCTGGAAGGCGTGCAGAGCGAACTTGGGACCTCCAAGCAAGCCGAAGCACTGATGAACACGCAGGCTACCGAGTTCCCAAAATTGTTCGCGAGCCTCAACTCGGCGCTCGAGGATGCGAACGCTCAACGCAAAGGGCTTCAAACCAAATTCGACCAGGCCCAATCGGAGCTGAAGGACAAGCAGTCTCAGCTGGAAGGCGCGCAGAGCGAACTCGAGGCCGCCAAGCAAGCTGCATCTCTGATGAACACGCAGGCTGCAGAGTTCCCAAAAAAGGTCGCCAGCCTCACCTCAGCGCTCGAGGATGCGAACGCTCAACGCAAAGCGCTTCAAGCCAAATTCGACCAGGCCCAATCGCAGCTCAAGGACAAGCAGTCTCAGCTCGAAGACGTTCAGAGGGAACTTGAGGCCGCCAAGCAAGCCGGCGCATTGAAGAACACGCAGGACGCAGAGTTGCCAAAAAAGTTCGAGGAAGCGAACGCCCAACGCAAAGAGCTTCAGACCAAATTGGACCAGGCCCAATCCCAGCTTAATGACAAGCAGTCTCAACTCGAAGGCGTGCAGAGCGAACTCGATACCGCCAAGCAGGAGGCAGATCAGGCGAAAGCTCAGGCCATGGACTTCGCGAAAAGTTTCGCCAGTCTCAACTCGGAGCTCAAGGATGCGAACGCTCAACTCGCGGTGTCTTACATTAAGGCCGGCGACGCGCTGATGGCACAAGGCAATCTCGCCGAGGCGCTGAAATCCTACCGCGACGGTTTGGCAGTCGCCGACCGCTTGACCAAGGCCAACTCCAGAAATGCCGACTGGCAGCGCGATCTCGCGATTAGCCAAGGCCGCGTCGGCGGCGTGCTCGCCAAGCAAGGCGACGCGTCACAGGCGCTCGACATGTTGCAACAGGGGCGCGCCGTCCTCGCGCGGCTGTTGCAGCAATCACCGGCTAGTTCTCCGTTGTCTAAGGACCTCGCAGCGTTCGACGACAACATCGCTAAGCTAAAACAGGCAGGTGTCTCTGAGACTGGATCGGTAAAACCGAAACAAGCTGCGCCGTGACGCGCAAAAGCGCTGGACGGCAGAAGAATACGTACTGGGTATCGCGTAGGGGGGGAGACCATGTTTTTTAGGCGTAGAGGAACCGTCATTGCAGAAGGCTTGAACATCAAAGGCAACATTTCGGCCGACGGCTTGGTCGAGGTCAACGGTCATATCGAAGGCGACGTGCGTTGCAGGTTTCTTTTCGTTTCCGCGCAGGCGGTGATCAATGGCGGCATAGAGGCCGAATGCGTCGCCGTGAACGGCCGTGTCGAAGGACCCATTCGCGGCAGCGAGGTCGTGCTCCAGTCGCGCGCTCATGTTCTGGGCGATATCCACCACCAGAGTCTCTGCGTCCAGCCCGGAGCCTATTTCGAGGGACGTTCAATGCACCCGTCCGGGACCAATGTGCGAAGAGTACCGGACACGCTTGCGGTGAGACTGCAAAGGGCGAGCGAGTTGAAGGCAACACGAGAGCCGGAGGACGCATCCGCGGCTTGACACCGTCGTTTGCGTACCGGCGAACGAACTCGATTGCCTTTGCTGAAGTCAGCTACTGAATCTGATGGACTCCACAGCCATCTCCCCGCTGCGGCTGCCTCGTTTTGTGGCGTGAGCTGGCCCGCTCGCGCTCGGGATCTCGATATCGATCTCGAGCAGCGAGACCGCCTTGCCGCGCTCGATCCTCACATTGACCTTGTCCGGATCCACGGCGACGTGCCTAGCGACCACGGCGACGACCTCCTCACGCAGGAGGGGGATCAGATCCAATTGGCCGCCTGCCACGCGCTCATGCGTCAACAGAATCTGGAGACGCTCACGCGCGACCGAGGCAGATTTTCGTCTCGCCAGTGCCGCGAACCAGTTCATGCCGCTCTCCTGCCAAACAGCCTGGTCAACAAGCCGCTGCGCCCGTTCGGAATGGAGATCGGCACATCAACGCCCATCAAGCGCTGCGCTGCCTCGTCGTAGGCCCGAGCGGGTGCGCTCTTCGGGCTGCTGATGGTGACCGGCGAGCCGATATTCGAGGCGCGCAGCACCTCCTCGCTCTCAGGAATGACCGCAAGGAGCGGAATCGATAGGATATCGAGGACGTCCTCGATCCCGAGCATGTCGCCCCGGCCGGCCCGGATCGGATCGTAACGGGTCAGCAACAGGTGCTTCTCCATGCGCTCGCCGCGGCTTGCCTTCTCCGTCTTGGCGTCCAAGAGGCCGATGATGCGATCTGAGTCGCGCACCGAGGAGACCTCCGGATTGGTGACCACCACCGCCAGATCGGCGTAGCGCATCGCCAGCGTCGCGCCGCGCTCGATACCGGCCGGGCTATCGCAGACGATCCAATCGAAGGATGAGCGAAGCTCGCTGACGACGCGCTCCACGCCTTCGTCGGTCAGGGCGTCCTTGTCTCGAGTTTGCGATGCCGCAAGCAGGAAAAGCGTCTCGATGCGCTTGTCCCGGATGAGAGCCTGGGGGAGTCGCACTTTGCCTTCCGCGACATAGGTGAGGTCGTAGACGACGCGGCGTTCGGCGCCCATGACCAGGTCGAGATTTCTCAACCCGACATCGAAATCGACGACAACCACCCGCTGCCCATGTTGCGCCAGAGCAGCACCGAGCGCGGCGGTCGTTGTCGTCTTACCGACCCCGCCCTTACCCGATGTCACCACGATGACCTTCGCCATTCCCTGTCTCCTTCCGTATCTCAGTCGAGTGCCTTGATGGCCAGCGTGCCGTCTTCCAGCCAAGCGTGAGCCGACTTCCCGAGAAAGGAGGAAATCTCCTCGGCCATGCTGTAATAGCCGTCGATCGCTATGAGCTCGGCCTCAAGGCGGCGGCAGAAGATATGTGCCCGTGAATTTCCGTCGGCGCCGGCCAATACCCGGCCACGCAACGTTCCATAGATGTGGATTGAGCCGGTCGCGACAATTTCAGCGCCCGAGGACACCGAACCGATGACGGTGATATCGCCTTCGTGGAACAGCGATTGGCCGGAACGGACGTGCGAATCGATCAACAGCGAAGATGCAGGAGCCGGAGCTGGAGCTGAAGCTGGCGACGCCTGCTGATTCGGCGTCTCGTTCGGCACGTCGAATTCGCTCTTTTGGCCTGGCGATAACACAGGCGGCAGAGCAGGATCGGTCAAGCTGGCGTCGGCACCAAGCATGCCGAAGACGCGGATGTCGCGCGTGCTCAGATCGCCAATCAGCTCGGTGAGCTTGGTCTTGGTAAGGAGAAGCCCCGAAACATCCACCACCACAGGCTTGCCCGTGAAAAAGCCGGGGGATCGGGACAGCCACGTATCCGCTTCAGCGAGCCACTGGCCAACAGGCATTTTGGGCTTCAGGACAAAAGCGAGGAACGAGCGACCTCGGAATTGGAAAGATGCTGACGGGGCGATTGCTGTCATGACGATGGCCGCAGATTGGCAATGGTTAATATGATGGCCATTTTGGTTAATGAGCCGTTAAGCGCGCGCGCCGCGCCCCGCTCGAAAACCGAGGAATCACGGGGCCTAGGTAGGACTGCGCCGATCGGTAGCAAGGCGCTAAGCTACGGGACATGCTAGCTTTCTCGGTCGCGGGCCCCGGGGACACGGGCCCGATGCGATGGAGGGAAAGATGCGTAAAATCCTTGTTTCGCTTGCTGCTGGAGCGGCTTTGCTGGGCGCTGGCTATGCCTTCGAAGCCAATGCAACGATGGGCGTGGCGTTCCAGGGCCTCAAACAGCCGGCAAGCCAATTCTCCCCGGTCGAAAAGGCCGATTGCACGGACCAGGGGTGGTTCTGCCCGAAGGGTGCTGCCTTGCAGTGCGACCCGGTCTGCATCTGCGTGAATTGCGCGGGTCACCCGAATCCGCACAAGCATCATAAGGCCTGACGCGCGGCCCTTCTCTTAAGGGTGGCGTATGAGGAGCGCGAGGACGGCGCTTGAGCGCGATGGCGGCGTGAACGCGGGCCGCGGAGCGGCGGAGGAAATCTTCCTAGCCGCCGATCCGCGCCGTGCCCGAGTGGCCGTCATCGCGCACCCAGCGCACGGAGCTCCCCGTCTGCGTGAGCTTGTAACAATAGGACTTGCCATCCATCCAACTCGTCCACCGCTGGCAGAGCTGATCATCGGCGATCGACCAGGTGCCGCGGTCGGATGCGCCGTCTCCCCTGGAGAGCGCCGCAGCGACGATGCCCATGCTGCCGGACATGGTGCCGCCGGCGGAATAGCGAATGGGAAGCTCGAAGCCTGAAATATTGAGATAGACGGTCTTGCCGCTCACGGCCTGGCGGAGCTGATCGCCGGTAAGCGAGACGGATTTCGCTTGAGCTTCGCCCGTGAAACCAGAGGTAGCGCTGAGCGCAAGCGCGGCGACTGTTACGGCGAGAAGCGCGGTCTTGAACATCTGATCATCTCCTGCTTGGCAGCGCCTTCACGCGCGGCGCCGGTTCCTGTCCATGGGCGGATCACTCGCCCTATGCAGAGACGTTTTCGCCGTACGCGCTTGAACCCCTCCTGAGCGCGCCATTCATGCGAGGTTCACGGAAGTGCGCTCGTTCCGACCGGTATCTCGTGTCTAAGATTTAATGCGAAGAGGGTTGGCGCCGAGCTTCCAAGCGCCTTAGAATTGACATTGAAGGTGGGGTTTATTGGCCAGGAGCGTCGGTTATGAAATCTCTGGAGAGAAACATGTCGAGGAACTTGGCAAGACTGAAATATTCGACCCCGGCGGTCCTCGTGGCGTTAGTTTGCTTGGCCGTGCCGTCCATCGCTATGGCTGCGGCCCACGGATCCGGCCTGGAGACCGCAGCGTCGGCCGAGGCGCAAGCCGGAAAGACGGGTGCAACGGCACAAGTCGCTCCGCTGGCGCCATCAGCTCAGTCGCTGTCTGCGAACGTCACGCAGGGCGCCTCTTCGCAGGCAGTGGTGAAAACGGCGCCCTCCATTCAGTCGCTCCAACCTATCGCCTCCCAGTCGGTGGCTAGTCAGGCAGCGCTGAAATCAGCCCCCTCGCTTCAGTCGCTCTCCGTGAGCGTGATTCAGGGGTCGACGCAAGCCGCGACCTTGCCTGAGACCAAGGCGCTAAACACCGCGCAGGCAGTCTCGGCGCTTCCCGCACAATCGGCAAGCCGCGCCCAGCTTGCCGCACAGAGCAGCTCGGTGACTTTGTCCGCAGCCACGCAATCGGCGCCGAGCCACATGCAGCTCGCCTCGCTTGAAAGTTCAGTGGAGGCGGGGGCGCAGGCGGCGGTCAAGCCGAACTCCGTCGCGGCGCCGACCAGGACGAAAACGATGTCGCAAGGAGCGAGCGCTGCGGCAAAACCCAAGAGGCCTGCGCGATCGTCCTATTCGGTTGCTCAAGCAGCGAGCATCGCAGCGCAAATGCAGAGCACCAGGGTTCCGAAACCGAAGAGCCTGAAGTCGAAATCGGCGAAGAACTAGCCGAGCTTGGGCCTAAAGACACGATCGGGCCGCCGCCGAGAACCGGCAGCGGCCCGATCCTTCTTATCTACTCGCCTACTCGCTAAGCGGGCTCACGATGAAGTTGTCGTATTTGATCGTCCCCGGCTTATCGTCGGGCGATCCGGCCTGAATGCCCATGACGCCGCCGTCCTTGGGAGCGACGCCCTTGAAGCGCTTAACTTCGGTCCCATTGATGATGAGAGTGGCGTCCTTGGGCCTGAGCTTCAACTCGAATTGATTGGTCGCGCCCACGCCTTTCTTGAGAGCAAGCGTGGTGACCGAGAACAGGGTGCTGTCCTTGCCCTTGACCACTCGCCGAACTTCCAAGCTGCCGTCCGTCCAGTAATAGAAATAGTAGTAGTTGTCCCAGTCGGCCCACCAGAATACCAGGCCGGCCGCGGTGCTGTCGGGCGCGGGAGCCTCGGTGATGGTGATATCGGAGCAGAAATCGGCGGTGTCGCTCTTGGTCGCGAAATTGACCTGTGCCCTCCAGCCCTTGGCGACGAGGGTTCCGTCTTCGACGAAGAAATTGTCGTCGGCGTCGCCCCAAGTCCCATCGAGGAACTCGAAATCGTCAGCGAAGACCGCATTGTCGGCGTCGCACTGTGCGAACGCAGGGGTCGCCAGGAGCCAGCCGAACAGCAGGGCTACGCCGGCGCTTGCCACCACACTTGAACGAAAGTTCATCATCTACCTCCCTTCACGCGCCGTCCGGACGATTCCGGCCCGGCTAGACCTAAGCCAATAAAGTCTGGCGCGATCGCATGCACGATCATGCCGGTCAGACCTCAGGCTCCGTCGTCTCAGTACACCCTTATCGAAGCTCTCGCGCTCCCCCAAAACCAAACGGCCGCGCCTATTTCACGGCGCGGCCTTGCTTGCGATGAACCTGTCAGATTGGAATGCCGACGCGGAGATCATGCCGACAATGTCGGCGGGGTCGGTGTCGGCCAGATCAGGCAGGCAAACACACACACTTGCCTCCCTGAGGCAGAAGGTCCTCGATGACTGGGAAAAATCTTAGCGGTGAACGATGACATCTTCAAGCGCCCGGGATGACGCAGACAAGTCTTCGTCACCAAGTCCTGTGCCGGAAACCGGGTAGCAACGCCTGGGAGCAGCGCAGAAATGACCGATAACTAGCGCGTGGGCATGGGCTTTTCGCCGCGATAGTCGTAGAACCCGCGCTTCGTCTTGCGCCCGAGCCAACCGGCCTCGACATATTTCACCAGGAGCGGACAGGGGCGATATTTGGAATCGGCGAGCCCCTCATACAGCACTTGCATGATCGAGAGGCAGGTATCGAGCC
Organism: uncultured Alphaproteobacteria bacterium; assembly: GCA_963742355.1. GTDB lineage: Bacteria > Pseudomonadota > Alphaproteobacteria > Rhizobiales > Methyloligellaceae > Methyloceanibacter. Next base: position 10,094 of record CAVULQ010000002.1, read on the forward strand.
CGATGAAATCGGCAAGCTGTAGCGGGCCCATGGGATGATGCGCGCCGAGCCGCATGGCGGTGTCGATGGCGTCGACCGAGCCCACGCCCTCATAGAGCGTGTAGACCGCCTCGTTGATCATCGGCAGCAGGATGCGGTTGACCATGAAGGCGGGGAAGTCCTCCGACACCGCGACCGTCTTGCCGAGCGACTCGACGAACACCTTGGCGCGGCCGAAAGTGACGTCCTCGGTGGCGATGCCGCGGATCATCTCGACCAGCTCCATCACAGGAGCAGGGTTCATGAAATGGAGGCCGATGAAGCGCTCGGGACGGTCGGTGCCGGCAGCGAGCCGCGTGATCGAGATCGACGAGGTATTGGTTCCAACGATGGCATCGGGCTTGAGGAAGGGACAAAGCGAAACGAAGATCTTGCGCTTGACCGTCTCTTCCTCGGTCGCCGCCTCGATCACGAGGTCTGCGTCGCCTAGCGCTTGCAGCGTGTCCGCATAGGAGATGCGGGCAAGCGCCTTGTTCTTGTCGTCCTCGGTGATCTTGCCGGAGGCGACCTGCCGGGTGAGGTTCTTGTCGATGGTGGCGATCGCCGCGTCGACCCGCTCTTTGGCGATGTCGTGCAGCGCGACGTCATAGCCATGGAGCGCGATGACATGGGCGATGCCGCTGCCCATCTGACCAGCGCCGATGATGCCGACTTTGCGAATAGGTTCCACCTCAGTCTCCCCATGCGCTTTCGGATCCGTGAGGATCGTTACGCCTTGAACTATGTCGTCCATTGTCATTCCTCATGAACCTGCTTCTTCTTTAGTAGCCCGCCTTCTTCAGCTCGGCGTCGAGCTCCGGCAGGACAGTGAACAGGTCGCCGACGAGGCCGTAGTCCGCGACCTGGAAGATCGGCGCCTCGGCATCCTTGTTGATGGCGACGATCACCTTGGAGTCCTTCATGCCGGCGAGATGCTGGATGGCGCCCGAGATGCCGACGGCGATGTAGAGGTCCGGCGCAACCACCTTGCCCGTCTGGCCGACCTGATGATCGTTCGGCATATAGCCGGCATCGACGGCGGCCCGTGAAGCACCGACCGCGGCGCCAAGCCGGTCGGCAAGCGGCTCGATCAGCTTCTTGAAATTGTCGCCCGACTGCATGCCGCGACCGCCCGACACGACGATGCGCGCGGCCGTAAGCTCGGGCCTCTCGCTCGCGCTGATCTCGGAGCCATCGAAGCTCGAAAGCCCGACCGAAGGCGCCGGCGTCACGGTTTCGATCGGCGCCGAGCTGCTTTCTGCGGCGGCCGCGAATGCCGTGGTTCGTACCGTGCCGACGATGATCTTGTCTCTCGCCTCCACCGTCTCGAGCGCGTTGCCGGCATAAACCGGACGCACGAAGACATTGGGAGACTTCACCTCGATGATATCGGAGACTTGAGACACGTCGAGCAGCGCCGCGACCCGCGGCAGCACGTTCTTGCCCATGGTCGTCGCCGGCGCGAGCAGAACCGCATAGTTCCCCATCAACGCGAGCACCGTCGCCGCGACTTCCTCGGCAAGCCGCTGCGCAAGGTATGGCGCCTCGGCGAGCAAGACTTCGCGCACGCCTTCGAGCTTGCTTGCACCCTCCGCGACGGCGCGGCATCCCTCGCCCGCCACGAGAATATCGACGTCGCCACCGAACGCTCGCGCCGCGGTCAGCGCTTTGGCGGTGGCCGGCGCGAGAACCTTGTTGTCGTGCTCTGCCAGCAGAAGGACCGCCATCTAGAGGACTCCCGCCTCGTTCTTCAGCTTGTCGACGAGGGCGGCGACGCTGTCGACCTTGATACCCGCCTCGCGCGTCTTCGGCTCGGCGACGGCGATCACCTTGAGTCGCGGGGCGATGTCTATCCCGAGCGCCTCCGGCGTCGTCTCATCGATCGGCTTCTTCTTCGCCTTCATGATGTTGGGGAGAGAGGCATAGCGTGGCTCGTTGAGCCTGAGATCGGTGGTGACCACGGCGGGCTTTGCCAGCTGCACCGTCTCGAGCCCGCCATCGACTTCGCGCACCACCTTCACCTTGGCGCCGTTCAGCTCGACCTTGGAGGCGAAAGTCCCTTGCGGCCAGCCGAGGAGCCCAGCGAGCATCTGCCCCGTCTGATTGCAGTCGTCGTCGATCGCCTGCTTGCCCATGATGACGAGGTCGGGCTTCTCGTTCTCGACCACGCGCTTGAGCACCTTGGCGACGGCGAGCGGCTCGATCACGCTCTGCTCGGTCTTCACCAGGATGGCACGGTCGGCGCCCATGGCGAGCGCCGTGCGCAGAGTATCTTGCGATTTCGCGCTGCCGATGGAGACGGCGACGACCTCGGTCGCCTCGCCCCGCTCTTTGATGCGGACGGCCTCCTCGACGGCAATTTCGTCAAACGGGTTCATCGACATCTTCACATTGGCAAGGTCGACCCCGCTGCCATCGGACTTGACGCGGACCTTGACGTTGGAATCGACGACCCGTTTCACGGGAACGAGAATTTTCATGCGGCCATTGTTCCCCGCACGCTTATGACCGGCCCCCCAGACCCAGCCATCTCGCAACTGCGAAATGGCGGCGACCGTACTGCCGGCCATGGTCCAAGTCAATGGTTTCTGAGGTTTTCGCGAGGTTTTTAGGCACCGCCCCTGGTCTTGTCGAACAAGACTACACCGCGCCGCCGCATAAACAGGATCAGGACCGCTCCGGCCGCGAGCCCACCCACATGGGCCCACCAGGCGACATTCTCCTCCCCCTCGATCAGGAGGTTCACGAACTGGGCGGCGATCCAGATGCCGAGCGCCCAAGCGGCCGTGATCTTGATGGGAATGCGCCACAGCGCGAGGATCCAGACCTTAACCTTGGGATGCAGGATGAGATAGGCGGCAATGACCCCTGCCACAGCGCCGGACGCCCCGATCAGCGGCAGGTCCGACTGCGGCATCATCCAGGAATGGAGCACCGCGGCGAAGATCCCGCACATCAGGTAGAACATGATGAAGCGGAGATGCCCCATCGCGTCCTCGATATTGTCGCCGAACACCCACAGGAACAGCATGTTGCCGATCAGATGGATCCAGCTACCGTGGATGAACATGTAAGTGATGAGGGTGAAGCGCTCGGGGATCGGGAAGGCGCCGGTGGCAAAAATCGAGCCGCTCGTCGGTCCGCCCGCCATCAGCTTGGCCGGAATGACGGCAAAGGCCGCCGTGTTCTCATCGTCGAGGGGAAAGAACCAGCCCGTCTCGAAGATGGTGAAGACCGCCACGTTGATGACGATCAGTGCGACCGTCACATATTGGAAGCGGATGCGCTTGAGGGGATTCGTGTCGTGCAGGGGAATGAACACAGAGACACTCTGATCCCTCGTTACCGGTTCTTACCCGGTATCCACGTCACGTCTGCCCTGCCCTTGTCATTGGCGTAGCGTGCCGCGACGAACAAAAAGTCGGACAGGCGGTTGACGTAGCGAAGCGCAGCCTCGCCGACCGGCTCGCCCGCGCGAGCCGCCAACGCGACGATCAGACGCTCGGCGCGGCGCGAAACGGTGCGGGCAAGGTGGAGATGGCTCGACGCCGGAGAGCCGCCCGGCAGCACGAAGGAGCGGAGCGGCTCGAGCTCCTTGTTGAGCTCGTCGATTTCACGCTCCAGGCGCTCGACCTGCGTGCCACTCACCGTAAGGCGTCCGCGCGCGTCTTTGGTCTCGTCGGGAAAGCAAAGGTCGGCGCCAAGATCGAACAGGTCGTTTTGGATGCGCGCGAGCATGGCATCGAGCGCCTGATGGGTGCCGCGCGTGTACAGCCGGGCGATGCCGATCGCGGCATTGGTCTCGTCGAGCGTGCCATAAGCTTCGACCCTGAGATCGTATTTCGCCACGCGGCGCCCGGAGCCGAGCGCGGTGGTCCCATCATCGCCGGTCCGCGTATAGATCTTGCTGAGGACGACCATCGCCACCCGCCTTGGCGCATGGCCCTGGAAAGTCGAAGACTTTTCGCCAGGATCATGCGTCTAAGATCAAGTTTTCTGCCAAGGCCCCGAGGGGTTAGCCCCGTGTCTTGGAGCTTAACGTAGCTTGGCTCAAGACCGGGTCAAGCCTTCGTTACATGGGGAATTTGCCGGCGAGGTAGATGGCGGTCATCACGATGATAAGCGCGATGAACTGCAATCCTACCCGCCAGCGCATCAGTTTTTGGCTGAGATCGGGGCTCCCGCCGCGCAGCATGTTCCACAGCCCGAGCAAGAGCACGATGACGACCGCCGCGAGCGCAAAGGGAATGGCATAGTGGACGACGCGCTCCATGGGGACTCCTTGCCGGGGCTCTCGGTGAAACGCCCCATGGCGGACTTTAGTTGCTGGCAGCGATGGCGTCGAGGGCGCGCGTCGGCAGCAACCGGCGCATCAGCACCGCGGCATAGGTCGGCAGCGTGACGTAATAGCGTGGCTTTGGCCGCTTGCTCGCGAGCGCGCTGACGAGCTTGGCGGCGACCGCCTCGGGCCCGAGCTTGAAAGTCTGGCTGCCGCCCTCTTCGAGCCGTGCGATCCTGGCGCGGTAGATGTCACGGTGTGGCGAGCCTTCGAGATCGATGTTGCGCCGATACGCTTCGAGCGCGTGCTCCACGAAGCGCGAGGCGATCGGTCCCGGCTCGATGAGGATGATTTTGATGCCAGAGGGTGCAAGCTCGATGCGGAGCGCATCGGCAAGCGCCTCGATGGCGAATTTCGACGCGCAATAGGCGCCGCGATAGGGTGCTGCGACAAGCCCGAGCACTGAGGAGCAGAACACGATGCGGCCCTGCCCTTGCGCCCGCATCGCTGGAATGAGCCGCGCGGTGAGATCGTGCCAGCCGAACACGTTCACCTCGAACTGGGCGCGCAGCACCTCGGGTTTCAGATCCTCAACCGCTCCGGGCTGCCCGTAGGCGCCGTTGTTGAACAGAGCTGAGAGCGTGCCGCCCGTCGCCGCGAGCACCTCCTCGACGACAGCCGCGATCGACGCAGGCTCGGCATAATCGAGATAGAGGCTTTCGACGCCGATCTCATCGCGTAGACGTTCGATGTCCTCCTGCTTCCGCGCGGTGGCGAACACCCTCCAACCGCGCCGCTTCATCTCGCGCGCCGAAGCGAGCCCGATGCCGGAAGAGCAACCGGTGATCAGAATCGAGCGTTGCTCCATCGACCCTTCGCGGCAGGGAGTGCGCGACGCGGCCTAATCGCCCCCGGCGGTGCCCTCAGGCGGCATGACCATATGTTTGATGTTCTTGAGCCCGGCGTAGAAGATGTCGCCGATGACTTTCTCGGCCTCTTCGTCGCTTTTGCCGTTGGCATCGAAGGTCGCGTCCCAGTGGATCACGGTACGGGCGGGATCGCGGTCGTCCGGCTCGACCCAGAGCTTGGCCGAATAATTCTTCACCGGCAGAGGGCTTTCGACGATCTCGTAGCTGTAGCTCGTGTCGTCGGAGCCAGTGAGCTTCTCTTTGATCGTGCCGCCATTGTCCTTGAGCGTGAGGACGCGGAATGTGTCATCCCCCTCTTTGCTCTCCTTGCAATCGGCAACCGCGGGATGCCAGTCCTTGATCGAGCAGAACTCCGAGATCGTCGACCACACCACGAGCAGCTGCGCGGGTGCCGCGATCTTCTTGTTCACATCGAGCGCGTAGGCCGAACTGCTCGAAGCCGCGAGCGCCACAATCGCCATTAAGGCCAGCTTATTCACACGCATACGCTTCCTCCTTCGTCCTTCCGGCTGATGCCGGCTTATCTCTAAAGCGATCGTTACTCAGCCCTCGAGCAGGCGTCGCGCGATGACCTGAGCCTGAATTTCGGCGGCGCCCTCGAAGATCGACAGAATGCGCGCATCGCACAGCACCCGGCTGATGGGATATTCCAGCGCAAAACCGTTGCCGCCATGGATCTGCAGTGCGTTGTCTGCGGCCGCCCACGCGACGCGCGCCGCGAGCAGCTTGGCCATGCCGGCCTCGAGGTCGCAGCGCCGCCCGGCATCCTTCTCGCGCGCGGCGAAATAAGTGAGCTGGCGGGCGAGCAGAATCTCCGCCGCCATCATCGCGAGCTTGTCGGAGACGCGAGGGAAGGCGACGATCGGCTTGCCGAACTGGTTACGCTCCATGCCGTAGCGAAGACCAAGGTCGAGTGCCGATTGGGCCACGCCGATGGCCCGCGCCGCGGTCTGGATGCGCGCCGCCTCGAAGGTCTGCATCAGCTGCTTGAAGCCCTGGCCCTCGACCTGCCCGAGCAGATTGGCGGCGGGAACGGCGAAGCCGTCGAAGGAGATGTCGAACTCCTTCATGCCGCGATAGCCGAGCACCTCGATCTCGCCGCCGGTCATGCCTTGTGCCGGGAACGGATTGTCGTCGGTGCCGCGCGGCTTGGGCGCCAAGAACATCGACAGCCCGCGATAGCCCTTCTCATTTGGATTGGTGCGCGCAAGCACGGTCATCAAATCGGCGCGGGCGGCGTGCGTGATCCACGTCTTCTGTCCGGTGATGCGATAGACATCGCCGTCGCGGACCGCACGCGTGGTGAGAGAGGCGAGGTCGGAGCCCGTATTCGGCTCGGTGAACACGGCCGTCGGCAAGATCTCGCCGCTCGCGATGCGCGGCAGCCATTCTCGCTTCTGTTCATCGGTGCCGCCGTTCAGGATCAGCTCCTCGGCGATCTCCGAGCGCGTGCCGAGCGAGCCGACGCCGATATAGCCCCTGGAGAGCTCCTCCGACACGACGCACATCGCCTCTTTGCCGAGGCCGAGCCCGCCATAGTCCTCGGGAAGCGTCAGCGAGAACACGCCAAGCTCGCTCATCTGGGAGACGAGCGGCAGCGGGATATATTCGTCCTTGAGGTGCCACTCCTGCGCATGCGGCACGACCTCTGCTTCGGAGAAGCGGCGCATCTCGTTGCGGATATCTTCAAACGTCTCCTCGAGGCCTGGATCGCCGTAGTTCGAGGCAGCAGCACCTTGCGCGTGCTTGATCAGCTCAACGACACGGGCGCGCGTCTCCGGCGTCGTGGTCTGAATCAGCGTCCGAACCGCGGGCGTGAGGAAGGCGAGAAGATCCCCCTCCCCGACGCCGAGCTCGTGCAGCCGAACGATCTCGCCCTGGCTCATCATCACCCCGCCGAACAGCTGCGAGAGATATTCGGCGGCGCCGATCTGAGCGAGCAACCGCTCCATCTCGCCGAAACGGCCTTCGCCCTCCATGCGCTTGGCATAGCTCGCCAGCTGCTCGATCGCCGCGGCATAGGTCGCGATCCAGGCGAGGCCGTGAGCCGCGCGTTGCTCGCGCTCGAGCGCGGCGCCGTCGATCTTGCCGCCGCTCGACACTTTGCCGGCGACGGCCTCAACCGCGCGGTCGCGCAGTGCGCCGGCCGCCTCGGCAGCTTTCTCGATGAGGGGAATGAGCTCGGGAGACTGGGCCGGCGCGCGGCCCCGCAAGGTTTCGACGGCAGTCAAAGCATGCTCCTCAGGCCAAAAAACATAGTTCAGGGGCACGGAAGCGCGCTCCGCGCCGCAAGTCAAATCGGAATCTGTGGCGGCGGGTTAACGCCTAGAAGGGCTTAGTTGAGCCCTAGGAGGGTCTTGCCTCGTGCGGTGCCCAGCTCGGGTCTCCGACCTGCTCCTGCACCACGCCATGGTAGACCAAGACCTCATCGGCCGCTTGCTCCGCCGGCGCCTCTTGAGTTGGAGCCGCCTCGACGGCAGGAGCCGTTTCGGCAGGCTTGGCCTCCTCGATGGCAGGGGTCGGGGAAGGAGCAGGCTCGGCGCTCGCCTCAATGATGTCGAGCGGCCTGATCACCGCCAGAAGCTCATCGAGCTTGTGCAGCGCGATATAGTATTTATTCGCCTTGAGCTGCCGCTCGACGTCCTCGCGCAGCTCGATAATCGCCGCGACCAGATCCTGTTTCACCAGCGGATTATCCATCACTTGCCCCCTCTGCTACCCGGCTCACGCCACAGTTGCGAAGAGCCATCTTAGCCGGTTGGGGCGGAGAGTCGATCCTCCAGCCCCGTCATAAGCTGCGCTCATCGCGACGATGAAACATCTTCAATGTCGTGCTCGGGAACGCGAGCTTATAACGTTGCAGGAACAGAAGAGTTCGGAGGAAGAAATCGTGAAGAATCTCAGCGGGCTGGTCCTCGCGTTGGGCCTCACACTTGGGCTCCCGGTGGCCGCCCTGGCAGCGGAGCAGGCAGCCCAGTCTCAAGACGGAGGAGCGCAGCCGGCCAAATGTCTAGAAGCTGCGGTGAATCCCGTCACGGGTTACGCCGTCTGCGTCAATCCCGTTGGCGCCCCGGTCGATCCACCGCCAGTCTCCTCGCTCCAGCCCTGCAAGCCCCGTGCGCACGATAACGAGGCATGGACGACATACGAGCATTACTCCGGCTGCGGCGACTGACCTGGTTCGCCCTAGGCGTCAAAGCCTGAGCGCGAATGGAGCGTCGAGCCCTCTTGGTATTGCAACCCGCCTCCCGGCCTTAGCGCGGTCGAGAGCTGGAAGAAGTTTATGATCATGGCGGCCAGATGGTCGGCCATGGGCGGGCATGTCCGGCTACGGCGGAGCACGAATTCGAAATCGGGCAGCTCCGGCAACGCCTCGGCTTGCCCCAGCGATTTCAGCGTGCTCGGCAGGCCATGTTCGGGAAAGATCGATATACCGAGACCGGCGTCGAGCGCGGCGAGAATGCCGGCAGTGCCTGCGCTTTGCAGCACGACCGTCCACGCCCGCCCGGCCCGATCGAGCTGCTCAAAGGCGAGCCGCCGCCATCGGCAGTGCGGAGGATAGAGCGCAAGCGGCGCCGGCTGTTTCGGGTCGAGCTGCATCGCGCGCCCGGCCGCCCACACGCGCGGCTCGCGACAGAGCGGAACGCCGTCGCCTTCTCCGATCTCGCTGCTGACGATCGCGATGTCGAGCTCACCCTCATCCACGAGTGCCGAGATGTCGGGACCGATGCCGAGCTCGATCTGCCGCCTGACTGCGGGATAGCGTGCTGCGAACTGTCCGAGCAGCGACGATAGAATGTGGAAGTCGAAATAGTCCGGCGCACCGATCCGGACGCGGCCCGTGCTTTCGCGGCTGAGGTGCTGCTCGGCTTCCTTGTAGAGAGCCAGGATGCGCCGCGCATAGGACAAGAGAATCTCGCCCTGGCCGGTCAAGCGAACGCCGCGTGCATTGCGCACGATGAGGCGCGAGCCGACCTGATCCTCAAGCCGTTTGACATGAAGGCTGACGGCCGACTGCGTGAGGTTCACCTCACGCGCCGCCTTGGTAAAGCTACCGGAGTCGCAGATAGCGACGAAAGTGCGTAGCAGAGACGTGTCGTAGAGCATCAGCCTACGCCGCTCCGTAGGCTCCTAGCCGCCGTGCATCTCGCGGCTTGCCTCGAGCACGTCCTCGAAGCTGCGAAGTCCGGTGCACGGCGAGCTGACGAGCACCGCCATATTGCCCGGCCTGTGCTCGTTCTTCCACATGCGCATATGCGCTTTCGGGATCTGCTCCCAGGGGAAGACCTCGCTCATGCAGGGATCGATACGCCGCTCGACGACGAGCTTGTTGGCCTGGCTCGCCTGCTGGAGATGGGCGAAATGGGACCCCTGGATGCGCTTCTGATGCATCCACACATAGCGCGCGTCCATGGTGAGGTTGTAGCCGGTGGTGCCGGCGCAGAACACGACCATGCCGCCGCGCTTCACCACGAAGCAGGAGACGGGGAAAGTCGATTCGCCCGGATGCTCGAACACGCAATCGACGTTTACGCCCTTGCCAGTGACGTCCCAAATCGCCTTGCCGAACTTGCGCACTTCTTTGTTCCAGGCGTCGTATTCCGGCGTGCCGACCTTGGGCATCTGGCCCCAGCAATTGAAGTCCTTGCGGTTGATCACGCCCTTGGCGCCGAGCGACATGACGAAGTCGCGCTTGTCTTCGTCGGACACGATGCCGATGGCATTGGCGCCTGAGGTGGCGCAGAGCTGGGTCGCCATCGAGCCGAGGCCTCCGCTCGCGCCCCACACCAGCACGTTATGGCCGGGCTTGAGCGTGTGCGGCCGATGGCCGAACAGCATGCGGTAGGAGGTGGCGAGCACGAGCGTGTAGCAGGCGGCCTCCTCCCAGGTGAGGTGCTTCGGCCGCTCGAGCAGCTGGCGGTCCTGAACGCGGGCGAACTGGGCGAACGAGCCGTCAGGCGTCTCGTAGCCCCAGATGCGCTGCGACGGCGAGAACATCGGATCGCCGCCGTTACACTCCTCGTCGTCGCCGTCGTCCTGATTGCAGTGGACCACCACCTCGTCGCCGACTTTCCACCGCTTCACCTTGGAGCCGACCGCCCAGACGATGCCCGACGCATCGGAGCCGGCGATATGATAGGGGTACTTGTGGACGTCAAGCGTCGAGAGCGGCTGTCCGAGCGAAGCCCACACGCCGTTATAGTTGACGCCCGCCGCCATCACGAGGACGAGCACCTCGTGGCTGTCGAGCTCCCAGGTGGGAACCACCTCGACCTGCATGGCCTCGTCCGGTGGCCCATGCCGCTCCTTGCGGATGACCCAGGCATACATGTTTTTCGGCACATGGCCGAGCGGGGGAATCTCGCCGATCTCGTAGAGATCTTTGATGGCGGCGGCTGGCGCGGACGTTGCTGGAGAAACTGCAGCTAGCGACATCTCATTCATCCGATTGTCCCCCCAGTCCAAGCTTGTTCGGTCTGTTTTTGCACTGCGGCAATTCTCGTCTATTCATCTCGCGACTGCAACATGTTTGCGGGAGGGAGGCTTAACGCGCAAGCGCGCCACAATGACGCCCGCTCCCCGCCCGAAAGACCACATTTCCGGCACGGTTTGCCGGGCGCGGCAGGACCGTTAGCAAAAAGATGCAGCCCTGCCCAGGGCAAACGATCCCTTATGGCGATCATCGGCGGGGATGAAGTCCCCAGGCCCCTCGTGCTTAATGGCGGAGGTCCCTGCACTTCGGTAAAGGCGGAGAATTGCGCGAGCGTCGATGGCTAATCTGATCGTTGTCATAAGCCTCGTTGCCACCGCGGCCCTTCTCCTCTCGCCAAGGCTGACCTCGTCGCCGGTGTGGCGGGCGACCGTCACGCCGCTCGCCTCGATCATCGGCTCCGGCTTCCTCGTCTCGCTCCCTTTGCTCGTTCACGACCTCGGCCTCTATGCCGTCGCCGGCATGACTTTCCTGGTCGTCTTCTCTTATCTGCTCGGCGGTGCTATCCGCTTCAACATCCTCAATGGCGAGCCGCTCTTCGCCGACGGCAAGCAGCGGATGGGTCGGCTGGCTCGAGACCCTTTCTCATCTCGCCCTTGCGCTCGCCTACTTCATCTCGGTCACCTACTACCTGACGCTGCTTGCCGCCTTCCTGCTCCGCGGCATCGGGGTCTCCCATGTCCTCGCCGGCAAAGTCCTGACCACCGCCATCCTTGCCGGCATCGGCCTGCAAGGTCTCTTCCGCGGACTGCGCGGGCTCGAGACCATCGAGGAATATGCCGTCGGCCTCAAGCTCGCCGTCATCGCCGCCGTGCTCGCCGCGCTCGCCTGGCTCAATCTCGACCGCGCGCTCACCGGCACGTGGCACCTGCCGCAACTCGAAGCATCGATCGGCTGGCGCTCGATCAGGACCGTCCTCGGCCTTCTCATTGTGGTGCAGGGCTTCGAGACCTCGCGCTTTCTCGCCGGCGCCTATCCACCGGAGCTGCGCGTGCGCACCATGCGCTATGCGCAAATTCTGTCAGGCGCGATCTATATCGCCTTCTTTCTGCTTGCGATGGTCGCGCTCAACGAGCGCGAGGTGATGAGCACCGATGTCACCGGCATCGTCGCTCTGCTTCGGTCCGTCGCGAGCCTTTTGCCGCTCGCGATCATCGGCGGCGCGATCTTCGCCCAGCTTTCGGCGGCCGTTGCCGATGCCATCGGGGCGGGCGGCCTCATCGAGGACGTGAGCCGCAAGCGCATCGATCATCGCCACGCTTACCCTGTCATTGCTCTCATCGGCATCGCGCTCACCTGGTCGCTCGATGTCTTCGGCGTGATCGCGCTTGCTTCGCGCGCTTTCGCCCTGTTCTACCTGCTGCAATGTCTGGTCGCCGTCGGCGTGGCCATGACCGCGCCAGGGGTCAAGCAGCGTGCTTTGCTTGTGGCCGGCTTCCTCTCTCTCGCCCTCCTCGCCCTCGCCGTCGTGATCTTCGGTGCTCCCGTCGCGGGCGCCGGTTGATTATTAAGGGCTCGTTGGTTGCAACCCTGCTAGCTGTCGTGCTTCATAGGACAATGAAGCGCCTGGAGAACGCTGATGGCAGGCAAGAAAGAGCGAGATAAGCCGTGGTTGTTCCGCACCTATGCGGGACACTCGACGGCCACGGCCTCTAACGAGCTTTACCGTCGGAACCTGGCCAAGGGCCAGACTGGGCTTTCGGTCGCCTTCGACCTGCCGACCCAAACGGGCTACGATTCCGACCACATTCTCGCCCGCGGCGAGGTGGGCAAGGTCGGCGTACCCATCTCCCATCTCGGCGACATGCGAAGCCTGTTCGAGGGCATCCCCTTGGCCGAGATGAACACCTCGATGACCATCAACGCGACGGCCGCCTGGCTGCTCGCGCTCTATGTCGCGCTCGCCGAGGAGCAGGGCGCCGACCACGCCAAGCTCACCGGCACGGTGCAGAACGACATCCTGAAAGAATATCTCTCGCGCGGGACCTACATTTTCCCGCCGGCGCCCTCGCTGCGGCTGATCAAGGACGTGATCGTCTACACCAACCGCGAGATGCCGAAATGGAACCCGACCAATGTCTGCTCCTATCACCTGCAAGAGGCGGGAGCGACGCCGGGTCAGGAGCTTGCTTTCGCGCTGGCGACCGCCGAGGCCGTTCTCGATGAGGTGAGGAAGTCGGGCGAAGTGCCGCCCGAGCAATTTCCGCAAGTCGTCGGCAGCATTTCTTTCTTCGTCAACGCCGGGGTGCGCTTCATCACCGAGGTGTCGAAAATGCGCGCCTTCGTCGATCTATGGGACGAGATCGCTGAAGGGCGCTATGGCGTCACCGATCCGAAGCTGCGGAGATTCCGCTACGGCGTGCAGGTGAACTCGCTGGGATTGACCGAGCAGCAGCCCGAGAACAACGTCTACCGCATCCTGCTGTCGATGCTCGCGGTCACTCTGTCGAAGAACGCGCGCGCGCGCGCCGTGCAGCTCCCGGCGTGGAACGAGGCGCTCGGCCTGCCGCGACCCTGGGACCAGCAATGGTCGCTCCGGCTCCAGCAGATCGTCGCTTACGAGACCGACCTCTTGGAGTACGGCGACATCTTCGACGGCTCCGAGGTGATCGACCGCAAGGTCGAGGAGCTTAAGGAGGAAGCGCGCGCCGAGCTCGCCAAGCTGCAATCGATGGGAGGCGCGGTCGCCGCCATCGACTATATGAAGGAAGCGCTGATCGCCTCGAACGCCGCCCGCGTCGAGGCCATCGAGAAGGGCGAGCAGGTGCTCGTCGGCGTCAATGCCTATACCGAGACCGAGCCCTCGCCGCTCTCGGCAAGCGGCCTCGAAGGCATTCAGACGGTGCCCGAGTCGGTCGAGATCGAGCAAGTCGCGGCGCTTCAGGCTTGGCGCCGCGACCGCGACGACAATGCGGTGCGCCAGGCGCTGATCGATCTGAAGGCCGCCGCCGTGGAGGGGCGCAACATCATGCCGCCCTCGATTGCCGCCGCTAAGGCCCGCGTCACCACCGGCGAGTGGGGCGGGATCCTGCGCGAGGTGTTCGGCGAATATCGCGCGCCCACCGGCATCCACGCCAAGCACGAGATCGATAAGGCGCGACTGGAGGAGGTGCGCGAGGCGGTCGAGAAGGTCTCCGGCAAGCTCGGGCGAACGCTCACTTTCGTCGTCGGCAAGCCCGGCCTCGACGGCCATTCGAACGGCGCCGAGCAGATCGCCGTGCGTGCCACCGATGTCGGCATGGAGGTCGCCTATGGCGGGATCAGGCTGACCCCCGCCGAGATCGTCCAGCAGGCACGCGAGGCGAAGGCCCACGTGGTCGGTCTCTCGATCCTCTCAGGCTCGCATGTGTCGCTCGTGCGCGAGGTGGTGCAGCGCCTGCGCGAGGCGGGAATGGGCGATGTGCCGGTCGTGGTCGGCGGCATCATCCCGCCGGAGGACGTCAACATCCTCAAGCAATGCGGGGCATCGGCCATCTACACGCCGAAAGACTTCCAGCTGAACGACATCATGCTCGGCATCGTGAAACTGGTCGACGCCAAGGCCGAGACGCTCGCCCAGGTGAGCGTGCCGGTACCCCCGCTCCGCGCCCGCGAGAAAGTCCCGGTATCGGGAGCTTAGCGCGCTCAATTCCCTCAAAATCGTGGATGGTGGGCACGAGCCAGCCATGACGCCCGTCATATTTGATAGACTAGGCCTCTATCGTGACTATTTGCTGCAATGGGGGACATCATGAATTTTCACTTGAGCACGCCGCGGCGGGAGACCTTCCTCGTCTCCGTCGTCATCGCCGCACTCGTCGTCCTCGGCATGATCGTGCCGCTGCCGTTCTTCACCGGCTATGCGCTCGGTCTGCTGTTGATCGCCTATCTGATTTTGCTGGCCGGCGTGCTGCTCGACAATCTCTAACCGGCAAGCAGAGCGGGCTCATCACCCGCATCCTTGGCGAGGAACGGGGTGAGCACTCGATAGAGCTCGCGCCCGCGGATCGGCTTCGACACATAGGCGTCCATGCCGGCCGAGAGATAGACGCCGCGGTCGCCCTTCTTGGCTGAGACCAGCGCCACGATCGGCACCTCTGCCGCGGGAGCATGCAACGCGCGGATTCGTTTCGCCGCCTCGACGCCATCGAGATCCGGCATCATCACGTCCATCAACACGGCATCGTAGTGCTTAGAGGCGAGATTGAGGATCGCGGTTCCGACGCTCGCCACCATGTCGTGGCTCAAGCCGAACTCATCGAGATAGGTGGCGATCAGCATGCGGTTGACTGCATTATCCTCGACCACCAGCACATGACCCGAGAGCTTGGCCTGCGGCTCCGGCTCGGGCTTGGCCTCCGTCGCGAGCGGTTCAGCCGCCACCAGCGGCTCTGACAAGAGCAGAGGTTCCATCGCGAGCGGTTCTGCCGCGAGCGCCTCCGACAAAAGCAGAGGTTCCGCCTCGAGCGGCTCTTCCGCGACGTGCTCTGCGACGAGCGTGAACCAGTAGAGGCTTCCCTTACCGACTGCGCTGTCGCAACCGACCTCTCCGCCCATCAGCGTGGCAAGTTTCCGCGCGATCGCGAGCTCGAGGCCGGTGCCACCGGGTCTGCCAGCCGTCGCGCTCGGAACCTTGAGCCTTGGCGCGAACAATTGGGCCCGCGCGGGCCTGCTGTGACCCCTTCCGGTATCGGTGACGTCGAACCTGAGCCTCCACAGCCCGTCCACGTCGATCGCGCTGGCATGCAGCCGCACCGAGCCTTCGGTGGTCAGCTTCAGCGCCGTGTCGATCAGGCTCGTCAGCACTTGGCGAATCCTCGCTTCATCGGCGATCACGAGGCTCGGGCAGCTCGCCCCGATATCGACGCCGCTGGTCAGTCCCTTGTCGCCGGCGCGGGCCTGTAGCACGGACCCCACCTCATGCAGCATCGCGTGCAGATCGAAAGCCGCGCGGTCGAGTTCGAAGCGCCCTGCTTCGAGATAGGTAAGGTCGTAAATATCGTCGATCACCCACAGCAGACTGCGCGCCGACTGGGCGAGCATGTCGGTGTAGCGGCGTTGCGCCGGATCGAGCGGGCTCGCGCTGAGGAGCCGGATCAAGGCCACGACAGATTCGATCGGCACCCGGAGCTCGTGGCCGGTCGCCGCGAGGAGCTCCGACTTCGCCTTGTCGGCGACTTCCGCCATCTCTCGCAGGCGACGCTCTGCCGCCAGTCTCTCGACCAGATTCTCAATCTGCGCGAAGAGATCGTCAGCCTTGAAATCTTCTGGTCGCATGACCGGTGGCCCACCCCTGGTTGCAAGACCAAGTGCCCAGCCTGCCAGACATCACTTAAAACTCGGCTAAATTGCCACCCCTTGGATTTGGCTAAGTGGCGGCGGAATCGCGGGAATCGGCCATTCGCAGAATCAGGACAAAGGCAGATCTGAACGAGGGCGTGGCTGCTTTGATCGGCTCGTGCCCGCATCTCGCTCGCGTGCATGCGATCGCCGGCGTACCGCCGCTGCGCCGCCGTCCTGCCGGGTTCAAGGGTCTCGCGCGGGTGATCGTAGGCCAGCAGCTTTCGGTCGCGAGTGCCGCCGCGATTTGGGAACGGCTCGAAGCGCGCGTCCGGCCCTTTACTCCCGAGGTCTTCCTTGCCGTGCCGAACAGCGACCTGCGCCGCGCCGGTCTGTCTCGGGTCAAGATCGCTACGCTGAGAAGCGTGGCGCAAGCGCTCGACGAGGGCACGGTCGATCTCGACGCTCTGGCGCATGCGCCCGAGGAGGTCATCCACGCCGAGCTGACCGCGCTCAAGGGCATCGGCCCATGGACGGCGGACATCTACATCCTCTTTTGCCTCGCCCGGGCGGACGCCTGGTCGCCCGGGGATCTGGCCCTGCAATACGCGGTCAGAGACGCTTTCGCGCTCGACGCCCGTCCGAGCCTTAACGAGATGGTCGAGATCGCCGAGGCTTGGCGTCCGTGGCGAGGCGTCGCCGCGCGCATGCTCTGGGCCTATTACGGGGTGCAGCGCCGGTCCGCATCTCGTTCGGGGCTTCCTGCCTGAGACGGCTGACGCTTTCACCAAGATCGACGCCAGCCAGTGCGTCATTGACGACAAGACGGCCTCTCATGCCTTAGAGAAAGGGCATGATCGTCTGCTCCTGCACCATGATCACGTCTAAGGACATCGCCGAAGCGGTCTCGGCGCTGCGCACGGCCGATCCTTTCGTCGTGCTCACGCCGGGAACCATCTACCGCTATCTCGGCAAGCGTCCCTCTTGCGGAAGCTGCCTGCCGCTCATCACCAAGCTGATGGTCGCCTATGACGAGGAGGGCCTGGGCGCGCCCGCCTCTGTGCCCCACCGGGCGGCACAAGAAGAGCCGTGAAGGCACGATCCGCATGCTGATGCGAGTCAGCATTGCAGCTTTTTCGTTTGAGCCCGGCGCCTGGAACAGGCCATGATGGCCGCAAAGACCGATAGGAGGACTTAGGAATGAAGGGGAATCCACGCGTCATCGAATATCTCAACAAGGCGCTGACGCACGAGCTGACTGCCGTCAATCAATATTGGCTGCACTACCGGCTGCTCGACGATTGGGGCTTCACCAAGCTCGCCAAGAAAGAGCGCGAGGAATCGATCGAGGAGATGCAGCACGCCGACAAGCTCGTGACCCGCATCATCTTCCTCGAGGGCTTCCCCAACATGCAGCATATCGATCCCTTGATGATCGGGCAGAACATCAAGGAGATCCTCGAATGCGACCTCAAGGCCGAGTACAGCGCACGCGCCCTCTATATGGAGGCGCGGGCGTGTTGCCGGAAAGAGGAGGATTATGTGAGCATGGATCTGTTCGAGGAGCTGCTCGGCGACGAGGAAAGTCACATCAACCACATCGAGACGCAGCTCAATCTCCTGAACGAGATCGGCATCCAGAACTACGGCCAGCTCAACGCGCACTCCTCGGACGAGGTGCCGGAGGAGAATGTCTAGGAACGCGCGCCGTCGGCTTCACTGCATGGCGATGCGCCATTGAGGTCTAGAGTAAGACGGGCACCCGCCGTACAACAGCGAGTGCCCGCTGAGGGCCGACGTAGAACGCAACGCTCGTCGGCGCGAACTGATCCGCCCTACTGGCAGGTGTGGCAGAACTCGTTGGGGAAAGTCTGGGCCATGGCCGGCGCAGCGAAGGCAAGCGCCAGACCAATGGCGAGGATGAGCTTCTTCATGACAAGTCTCCTTGAGTTGCAAGCCGGCGGATCGGAATCTCCCGGCCGCTCGGCCGTGTCGTTCGAGCGAACGACCTGCAACCAAGGTAAGGGGACCCTGCGCGCGCCACTCGCCCGGGATTGCTGCCTTTGGGGTCCCGTTGCGCTTGCGGGCGCGTGCGTCAGACGACCGCAGGCGCGCCGCCGCGTCTCGCGCGCGAGGACCGCGTAGATGGCGCTCGCTCTCGACGGACCACGTCTTCCGCCTGCGGCCGGCGGCGCGCCACGGCAGCTCGTCGTGTTCCTGCATGGCTACGGCGCCGACGGCAACGATCTGATCGGCTTGGGCCGCGAATGGGCGCGCCTCTTGCCGAACGCGGCCTTCGTCTCGCCGAACGCGCCCGAGCCCTGCGCCATGTCGCCGATGGGCCGGCAGTGGTTCAACCTGACCTTCCGCGAGTTCTGGCGAGCTCGTGCGCGGCGTGAAACATGCCGCCCCCGTGCTCGATGACTTTCTCGATGCCGAGCTCAAGCGAGTAAATCTCGGCCCGCGCGCGCTCGCGCTCGTCGGCTTCAGCCAGGGGACGATGATGGCGCTCGGCGTCGGCTTGACGCGCCACCCGGCGCCTGCGGCGATCGTGGGGTATTCGGGAGCGCTCGCCACCCTCGAAGCTTTGCCGGGAGGGCCAGGCTCAGGCCCCGCCATCCTGCTCGTCCATGGCGACATGGATGAGGTCATCCCGGTCGACGCCATGTTCATGGCGCGCGAGCAGCTTGCCTCTGCCGGGCTTCCCGTCGAATGGCACGTGGCCGAAGGCATCGGCCACGGCATCGACGGCGAGGGCCTGCGTCTCGGCGGCGCCTTCTTGAAGCAGGCCTTTGCCGCGACCGCTCAGCCGATCCTCTGAGTGATGAAGCATCGGAGCGAACAGGTGCCGCCAGGGACCAACGGCCTCCCGCTAGCCAAGATCGCCGAGGGAGCCCGATCACCGCCGCTTTGTCGCGCGGGTGTGCTACACTACAATTCTACCACAGGGGGGAGACGCACGATGGCAGCAGCGACCAAGAAGCTCACGCCGGCCCAACAGGGCGCACTGACGCGGAAGCGCCGCGCGGCGGCAAAGAAGGCGGCGGTAACGCGCAAGCGACGGGCGAGCGCAGCCAAAGCAGCCGCGACGCGGGCAAAAAACAAAGCTTAGCGGTCACGCCGCTTGTAGCGGATGATCGAGCCGTGCCGGATCATCACAAGGTGCTCGATGTCGTCCACACATGGGGTGACGTGCTCGCCTCGTGTATGAGCGTCACATAGGCGTGGTCGTCCTCGCGTCGATGGGCCGTGACGTAGCTCGCGCCGGGTGAGATGTGGCGCCGCCCGCGTTCCGTTCGGATCATCGCCGGATCGATCATCGCCGGATCGGATCACCTTGGGCTCGCCGACATGATCGGCTTTGCCGCGATCCACACCGTCTTCTTCGTGCTGCTCGCTTTGCTCTACGCAGGGCTCCTCCGCGGGGCGCTAGAAGCTGCGGCGTGATGGCCCTCCACCACAGCATCTGGGACCCTTCACATTCCCGACATGCCCCTATAGTATGCCGCGCCATAAGGAGGCTTAAGCCCGAGTGCGACGGGCGAGTATCGAGGATTTATCGCCTTGAACGTCGCAACATCATCGGCCGCCCCCGGCACTTTCCCAGCCCTCGTGCTCAACGCCGATTATCGGCCGCTCTCTTATTATCCGCTCTCGCTGTGGGGTTGGCAGGACGCGGTGAAAGCGGTCTTCCTCGATCGCGTCAACATCGTCTCCGAATACGACCGCTCGGTCCGCTCTCCGACTTTCGAGATGAAGCTGCCGAGCGTCGTGTCACTGAAGAATTATGTACGCCCTGCGCTTTATCCGGCCTTCACCCGGTTCAACGTCTTCTTGCGCGACCGCTTCACCTGCCAATATTGCGGCGACGATGAGGATCTCACCTTCGATCATCTCGTGCCCCGCTCGCGCGGCGGCCTGACGCGGTGGGAGAACGTCGTCACCGCTTGCGCGCCATGCAATCTGATGAAGGGCGGCAAGCTGCCTCACGAGGCCAAGATGCACCCCGCGCAAAAGCCCTATCGCCCGACGGTGTTCGAGCTCCATCGCAACGGCCGGCTCTTCCCGCCGAATTATCTGCATGAGAGCTGGCTCGATTATCTCTACTGGGATACCGAGCTCGAGCCGTAAGCCTCGCTTGTCAGAACTTCGTCGTGAGTTCCGTCAGCCAAGCCGGCGAGGCGTCGACCAGCATTGTCTCGAGCCGCTTGTCGAGGCCGGTCGCCACGAACAGTCCGATCGCAACGAGCAGGACTCCAAGCAACATCTTGCCGCCTTTGCCCGCCTCCATCAGCTTGCCGCGCATTCGCATCATCGCCTCGCGCGAGAGCAGTCCGAGCAGCATCAAGGGCAAAGCAGCGCCGAGCCCGAAGGCGAACATGGTGAGCGCGACCTGGCCGAGATTCTCCCCCTTGGCGGCGAGGATCGAGGCGGCACCGAGCGTCGGCCCGACGCATGGGCTCCATACCGCTCCGAGCAGAAGTCCCAGGGCGAACTGTCCCCCTAGGCCACTCGTCGCGAAGCCGCCCATCCGCTCTTCGACCCAATTGCCGACCGGGCTCGCCGCGAGCGCGAACTGCGCCTGAAGCTTGGGCACGAGCAGGACGAGACCGATCCCGATCAGGAGCACCGCCGAGATGGCGCGAAATACGTCGGTGTCGATGCCGGCGGCGAAGCCGATGGTCGCCACGAACAGGCCGATGGTCACGAAGGAGAGCGCCAAGCCTACGGCAAGCGCGACGGGGCCAAGCTTGTGCTCGCTCGCCGCCGTTCCGAGCACGATGGGGAGGAGCGGCAACACGCAGGGCGACAGCACCGACAGCACGCCGGCGAGAAATGCAAGTCCGAGCGTCGCGATCATCGGACGGCCCCGCCCACAGAAAGCGCGTTTACAGAGCGCTCTTAACGAGCGCCGCGAGCTTGTCGGGATTGGTCTCGCCGACCGAGCGCCCCGTCTCTTGCTCGCCCTTGAAGGCGATCAGCGTGCTTTGCGAGGTCGCCTGCATCGCGCGCACGTCGGCCTTCTGATTGTCGAAATCGATCTTGAACACGACCAGGTCGTTGAACTCAGGCTCGCGCGTGAGCTGGGTCAGGATCGGGTTCTGCGCCCGGCATGTCGGGCACCACGGCGCGAAAATGTCGATGAGGATCGACTTGCCGTCTTTCTTGGCCGCGGCGAAGTCGGCTTCCGTGAAGGACTTCCACTCCGCAGCCGAGGAGGCTTGCAAAGATCCGAGCAGAGCGGCGATGACGATACCGGCAACGAGGAGAGTGCGGCGGGAGAACATGATGTGCGCGATCCTTTTTGCGGGTGCAACCGTCTAGCCGCTATAGCAGCGCACGGGAGAGCCCCGCCAATCACTCTCGCTTGAAGGCCCCGTGAGGCTGCGCCTAGCGCCGCTGCGCCGCGCCCCACAAGGCGACGGCCGTCAGGAAGGCCGAGACCAGCGCATCCCACCCGGCGAAAGAGAGGCCGAGGAAGCGGAAGGACGCCTCGTCGCAGCGGATCACCGGCGTATCGACCACGCCGCCCTCTCCCCATTTGAGAGCGAAGGCGCCGGTGCATTCGGTCGGGCCCGGCCACCATTTCCACTCGACGCCGGCATGGTAGACGGCGAGCCCCACATTGGCGAGGAAGGCGAGCGCGATGGCGAGCAGCAGGATGCGGGCGACGCCGACTTGCTCCCCCCGCGCCAACAGGACGGCAAGCGCGGCGACCGGCACGGCGAAATAATACGCATAGCGCTCCTCGAGGCAGAGCGGGCACGGCGCATAACCGCCGATATGCTCAAAGCCGAGCGCGGCAAGGATGGTGGCGGTGGCGACGACGAGCACGACCGCGCACGCGCGCATCACTTGGCGCGGCGGCTTGGCGAGGATCGGCTTGCCGGACGCGTCCATCTCAGAACGCATATCTGGCGATGAGGAAGCCACCGACGATCGCGGCGAGGAAGCCGGTGGTGACGAGCGTCAGCCGCTTCTCGACGAAGCCGCGGATTGGCTCGCCGAAGTGGCGCAAGAGCTCCGCCTCGAGGAAGAAGCGCGAGCCGCGCGTGATGATCGACAGCACGACGAACCAAAAGAAATTATAACCGGCGAAGCCTGAGGCGATGGTGACGATCTTGTACGGGATCGGCGTCATGCCCTTGATGAGGATGATCCAGGCGCCCCATTTGGCGTAGGCCGCGCGGAAGGCGTCGATGCCCTCGCCATAGCCATAGGCCGAGATCAGCCAATGGCCGACCGTATCGAAAAGGAAGGCGCCGATGGCATAGCCCAGCATGCCGCCGAGCACCGAGGAGACGGTGCAGACGAGTGCATAGAGCCGCGCCTTGTGCGGCTGCGCCAACGCCATCGGCACGAGCACGACATCGGGCGGAATGGGAAAGAACGAGCTTTCGGCGAAGGAGACGGCGGCCAGAGTGGGCAGCGCCTTAGGGCTCTCGGAGAGCGCGATCACCTTGTCATAGAGACGCTGCAGCATGGAGCTTGCTTAGCTGGCGGTGGTCCTATTGTCCATCCGCGCTGACCTGGGGATAGGCCCAGCATTCGCCGAGACGAGCGCTAATGCGCCGCCGGCCACTTGGCATATTTTGGTCGCCCGTCCGGGCCGCGAGCGCGGTTGACCGCGCGCCATGCTTATCCCATGTTCGCGCCCGTGCCCCAGTGGCGGAATGGTAGACGCGGCAGACTCAAAATCTGTTGCCTGCAAGGGCGTGCTGGTTCGAGTCCGGCCTGGGGCACCAAATCTCCGCGTCCGCGTTATAGTGGGGGACGCCCACGGGGAAATCGGCCAGTTTCCGGCGTTTTAACCAGGGATTCGCCGTGGTCGTGCCACGGTTTCGTGGTGTCATCGATTCGTTGCAACGACTGACGTGGGGGGACAACGGTCTTGAGTCTCTTCGCTGCCGGTGTCGTGCTCTTCGCTCTACTTGTCGCGTCCTATAGCGGACGCCGCTTTTGGATTGCGCTTGCTTCGACGCTGGTTTCAATGGCGGCGCTGATCGGCTTTCTCTTCGTCGCAATGGCCAAGGAGCCGAGCCAGCTGCGCACGGGTTTGGCGTGGCTCGGCGACAAGCTCCCGCTTGTGCTCGATCAGCAAACCGCCGACGAGATCAACAAGGCAATCGAGCGGATCCCGGCCGCCATCGCCGCCAATGCCGCAGCGATCGCGCAAGTCTTTGCTCCGGGGCCTCCCGATGCGAAGCCCGTCGAGCAGGCTGAGGCTCCTTCGGCGACCACGGCGAATGCCGCGAGCGTGAGCGAGGCGGAGCCGCCCTCCCCGGAGCCGCCTGCCCCAGAACCTGAGGCCATTCAGGCGACGGCGACACCGAACTGGCCCGCAGCCAAACAAGAGCCCACGACGACGCCAGGGGGTCCGCTCGTTTGGCTTCTCGACGATCAACACAACCAGGCATCATCGAGCGGCGCCGAGGGATTCGCCATCAGCGGAATCAATACCTCGGATCAGGCCATGCAGGAGGTCCATGCGGTTCTCAAGCCGGATGGAGGCCAGCGTGAGCTTGAGCTTGCCCTGAGTGTTGAGGGACAAAAAGCCGAGGGCGTCGTTCCCGCAGGCGCGCGCTTCAGCCTCGGTTTTGAGACGCCCAAGGACAACGGCTCAAAGCAATTTGGCGGCGCAATTCTGACGTTTCGCTACACCCAGGACGGACAACACAAAACGTCGATCGTCTATCTCACCCCTTCGATGATCTCGCGGCTGGCAAATCGCGGATAGTTCGGCACGGCGACCGTTGGCGGGGAGAACGTCGATTCGCTTACCCCTTCGCCGCGCGATGGAGTAGGCTCGCGCGCGCTTCAATCTCTGGGGGGAACAAAACAATGCTGGAACTTTCGGCGCCGAGAATCATCACTTTCGTCGTTTCGATCATCATCGCCGCCGTCGCGGTGGTCGTCCACTACGCCAATATCTCGATCCCGCACGTTCATAGCGGCTTCATCGTGCTGTTGATCGCCTATCTCATTCTCGCCGCGGGAAATTTGCTCCGCGGCGTCTGAGGACCAGGAGACGCGGCCAATGAGTTCGGCCAGGCTTATTCTTGTCGCGGCGTTGTTGACCTTTTCGAGCCCGGTCTTTGCCGAGAGCGCTGACGGCAACGGCGCTCTAGCGCTCGCCGCCCTGGTCGCCGAGAATTCACCGCTGCTCGGCGCGACCGACAAGGCCGTGCTCGCAAAGTTCCTCAACGGACAGACCAATGTCGCTTATCCGGCCGGAGAGACGACCTTGGTGTCGGCCGACAAGATCACCTGCCGCGCGAGCGACGTCGATATCACCGAGCATTCCTGCGATCTCGCTTTCGGCAAGAAGACCGTCATGCTCATGGGACGCCGCGCGCATGAGCTTTACGTCACGCTCGCCGAAATCGGCGTTCAGCCGGACGGGGCGGCAGGATCGACTTTTGCAGCGCTCTCCAATCTGAAATGCGCGATCAACCCGAGCGAGGTGCAGGAGAAGGCGGGGGGCGGCGCGCATTGCGACTACTCCCCGCCCAACTAGTAGGGAATCGGCCAATTTCGGCCGGGGCGTGCCATCGCTTCGCCCCTATTGCGCGCTTCCCTCTTTGGCTAAACTTGCCTCCGCGCGGGGTCAAATGTGGGGTTCGAGGTGAGGCTATCGGCTCTCGCAGTCTTGGTATCGATGTCGGCGATGCTGATGGGTTGCCTAACGTCGCAGGACAACGCCGCCCAGTTCGAGGCTGCCGACAACGACAAATGCGTCAGCTACGGGACGACCCCCGGCACGCCGGCCTACACCGACTGCCGCATGAAGCTCGATAAGCTGCACAAGATAGAAGCCATTGCGGATGCTTCGCGTCCGCCGCCGATGCAGAAGAATTGCCCGACAGCGGCAAGCGGCGTCGCCTGCACCGGCTTCTGAGGTGTCATCCTGCTCTTTTCGATGTGCAACTCTTGTTTGCCTCGTGCTCGCGGGCACGACTGCGTTGGCCGCGACGCCTCTCCCGGTCATCCAAGGAAACATCATTGCCGGCGTGCGCGACGCACGCTACTGCGAGATCATCCCCGTCGTGCGTAAAGGGCTGCACCTCGAGGCGACGGTCTACAACACGCTCGGCCTCAACGATTGCCCCGCTTCCATCTGGGACGCCATCACCGAAGACGCCATGAAGCGGCGCTTCGGCGCCCTCACCGTCCTCCTCAACGGCCCGCGTCATTTTCTGATGGACCAGATCACCGCCTCTGGCGCCACGAAAGCCGGTGAAACGATCGAGGCCGATGGCCTCAAACTCACCGAGCGCGCCACCATCGATGTCGGGCTTTTGGACCTGCTCCACCGCCCCTATCGCGAAGAGACCATCGACCGCGACACCGTCTATCTGTTCAAGGCCGGACGTCCCGTATTCATGCTCAAAGCGCCAGGCGGGAAAAGCTACGTCATGCAGGCCTACGCCGGGATCATCGACAAGACGCTGACCTATGATGATCTGCCGAAGCTCGGCGCCAAGCTCAAGCTTCCGTCGGGCTGGCGGTACACCAGCATGGTGCCGGACAAGGACCTCATCCTCGGCGCGACGGGGAAAGCGATCGTGGTGCAAGACGAGCTCGATAACACCTATCAGAAGCTCGATTGATGCCCATGCCGAGGTGATGTCATGCGCGTCCTCTTAGGCCTGCTTCTTGCGCTCGCTCTGAGCGCCGATATTGCAAACGCGGCCCCCGTAGACAGCGACTCGGTCGCAAGCGACCCCGTGTCGCTGATCAAGGCCATCTACAAAACATACGATAGGGATAATCCAGGCCTGCCTCACATCTACAGCAAACGCCTCCAGGCTCTGATCGACAAGGACGAGAAGGAGACACCCGAAGGCATGGTCGGCAGGATCGATTGGGACGTGTTCGTCGACGGCCAGGACTGGAAGCTCACCGAGCTCAAGATCGCCTTGGTGTCCAAAACAGCCGACAAAGCGCAAGTGCGCACGACGTTCAAGAATTTCGGTGAACCGAGCAACATGCTGTTCGAACTCGTGCGCGAGGAAGGCCATTGGCGCGTCGACGACGTCACCAAGACGCTCCCGCCGCGCTGGACCATGTCGAAGATCCTGCTCGATGCTCCCGATGCCTTTCCGGACGCCCCCAAAGATCAGCCATGACGCCTTGGGCATGACGCGGAGAAGGCCATACCGTTCCTACCTGCCCTTACTACTGCTTGGCCTTGCGTTGTCGGTTGGAACCGCGCAGGGCGAGGAACGCAAGGATCGCGAATTCAAGGAGTGCACCAATTGTCCGCTCATGGTCGGCATCCCCGCCGGCAGCTTCGTGATGGGAAGTCCAGCGAACGAGAGCGGGCGCTTCGACACCGAAGGACCGCAGCATAAGGTTGCGATCAAGGCCTTCGCGCTCGGCAAATACGACATCACCAGCGAGCAGTTCCTCACCTTTCTGCGCGACACGGGCTACCAGCCCGCGCCCTGCAATCCGCTCCTCGACATGGGTTGGCGCTCGCCGGGCCGGGGCAAAGCCTCACCTCCTTACGACGCCGATGCGCCGCACTGGCCCGCGGTCTGTCTCGATTGGCGCGACGCCAAGCGCTATATCGAGTGGCTGAATGCCGAGGTGCGTAAAGAGCGTCCGGGCACGGCGCGCGCGACCGGCCCCTATCGCCTGCCGAGCGAAGCCGAATGGGAATATGCCGCGCGCGCCGGCACCACGACGGCGCGGTGGTGGGGCGGCGAGATCGGCGTCAACAAGGCCAATTGCAATGGCTGCGGCAGCGAGTGGGACAAGCGCCTGTTCGCCGATGTCGATGCCTTCGCGCCGAACGGCTTCGGACTGTACGGCATGCTGGGCAATGCCTGGCAGTGGACCGAGGATTGCTGGCACCAGACCTATGATGGCGCGCCCGACGATGGCAGCCCGTGGACCGATCCCGATTGCCCCAAGCACGTCATCCGCGGCGGGTCGTGGATCAATCTGCCGGTCTTCGTGCGCTCGGCGGCGCGGAGCGGCGGCGGCGCGAGCGGGGACGGCGAATACGATTATTCGACCCTGACCGGCTTTCGCGTCGCACGCGACCTGCCGTGACCGCCGTCGCGGCCAGCCCTCAGTGCAGAGCGTCTCTCGGGTTCAAGTCAAGCACGAGATCCATCACGCCGCGATAATGGCCCGGCGGCAGCGTGAACGGCGACGACATCAGCACCGCGTTCTTCGCGCTGAGCGCGATTTCGCGATAGGCGGGATCGGCCGAGCGCGGCGTGTCGACAAGCTCGGCTTTGAGCACCACGCCATCGCTTCCCACCCGCACGCGGATCGGCACCGAGGGATCGCCCCCGCTCAGGCCCTTCAAATCGAGATTCCATCGGCGCATCACCTGAACCCTGATCAGGTCCTTGGCTGCCGCAAGCTCGCCCGCCGTCTGCTCGTTGACCGCGATCATCGTCGTTTGCCCGGAACCGTCGCCCTCGCTCGTCGTCGCGGCGTCGGGCTGGTGCAACTCGGCCAAGGCCTTGAGCTTGGCGTCGAGCGCATCAAGCGGTCCGCTCGCCGACGGCCCCGCGCCGCTCACGGCTGGGCTCGACGGCGACGACTGAGAGGCCTGTTGAGGAAGCTCCGCGGCTTCCGTCTTCTTGGCCGGCTTGATGTCGTCCCCGAGCGAGACCTCGACGGGGATTGAGAGAACATCCCTGGACGACCCAAGCGTACCGGGTGGCATGGCG
Organism: uncultured Alphaproteobacteria bacterium; assembly: GCA_963742355.1. Taxonomy (GTDB): domain Bacteria; phylum Pseudomonadota; class Alphaproteobacteria; order Rhizobiales; family Methyloligellaceae; genus Methyloceanibacter. Next base: position 37,763 of record CAVULQ010000002.1, read on the forward strand.
AGAACAATCAAGAGAAGGAGGAGCCCATGCAGCACGGCGGAACCGGCAAATCCGGCGGCCCTGCCCTCGCCTACCCTCTCGCCCTCGGCGGCGGGTCCGGTGAGAAAGGCATCCTCGCTCTGAGCCGTGATGGACACGGCCCAAAGCCTAGCACGGAAACCACCGACGCCGTGCTTCCACAACGTCACACAAGCGCAGTTGCATCGCCGCTAGAGCTTACCTAACCTGACACGACGGGGGCTGACGATTGGGGACTTCAGGCGGTTCCCTTTGCGATCATCCTGTGAATTTGAACCCTGCGGATTGGGCTATCGCTAGCCCGGCGGCAATCTGCGCGAGCGATCGGAGGAAGCTGCAGCATGACCAATCTCAGACGTCATCCCTTCTTGCTCGTTCTACTGACTCGGCTTCTCGACCGAGTGCACGGTCTCTCTGCCGGCGGCCGCGGGCGACAGCATGGAATGGCAATTCTCCGAAACAAACGACCCGAGCAATCAGGGCCGCGTGACGGCGCGACTGATCTACGGCGTTCCCGAGACCGACAATATCCAAGTGCTCGGCGTCTGCGATGCGAGCCAAAGCACGCCCGCCGCGAGCGTCACGTTCGGCGCCGATATCGGCAATCTCGATACCGGCAAGGACACGGATTTGCGCTTCTCCGGCGGCGGCTTCGACTATGCCCTCAAAGGCCAGATCTCGCACCCGGCATCAGAAGAGGGTTTGACCGGCGTCCACGCCGAAATCGCCCAAGACGACCCGTTGTGGAACGCCTTTGCCGAGAAGGACTCCCTCGATTACCTCGTGCCCGGCTACAAGGCCTCGACCATCGACCTAACACGCGGCAAGGACAAGATCGCCTCCTTCCTGCAGGCCTGTAAGAGCTACGCCGCGGCTGCGACCGGCTCGCAAGCCGGGAGCAGCGCTTCGGCGAGCAACTCCGATAAGGAGGATTTCGAGAGCGCCAAGGAGCTTGGAACGGCGGAAGCCTGGCAGGCATTTCTTGCCGCGCATCAATCGGGTTTCTATTCCGATCTCGCTCGCGCCTATCTTGCCAAGCTCTCAGCCGGCGGCACGCCGCAAGCCGCAGCCTCCTCATCGGCGGCTTCGTCATCCGCCAACATTCTCGACCCGTCCTGCTACGATGTGAAGAACCTCAGGACCACGAGCTCAACGGTTCCGACCAAGCTCACTGTCGTCAACAAATCGGCGAGCGATAGCATCTTACGATGGATCGACGAGCGCGGCCGCATCGAGGATTACGGCACCATCAAAGCCGGGCAGCAGACGACCGTCGACACCTTCCTCGACAATCCGTGGCTCATCACCGACGACACCGGAAGGATCTGCTTCCAGGTGTTCATGCCGCATCCCGGCTCGCGCGTGGTCGAGTTCACCGGTGGAAACGCCGTGGCCTTGTGGGAGGCTCCTGCGGAGAAACCTGCGGCCAAGAAGGTCACGACGAAAAAAACGAGTGGCTGCGGCACCGGCCGCATCATGGTCGACGGCAGATGCATCAAGAAGCACGACGCCGCGAGCTTCTGCGGTCCCGGCTATCGCCTCAAGGGCAATACCTGTGTGAGCCGTTATTCGGCGCCCAGCACTTCGTCCAATCATGGATGCAAGGCTGGGTTGGTTTGGAGCCAGGCAGAAGGCTGCCACGAGGACGACTAAGCCGCGAGTCGCTACTCGGCGACCTTGCGGCCAGCGATGTGCTTCAAATAGGCGATGATGAGATCGATCTCGCGGTCGCTGAGATAATCGGGCAGAAAAGGCGGCATCGCCTGCGCCGGCCAGGTGCGCACCGCTCTCGGATTGCGGATCAGATCGTGCAGGCCCTTCGGCGTCAGATACTCGGTCGGATTCTGCGGCAGGTTCAGGTCGGGCCCGACATCGGCCGCGCCGGCCTTGTTCAGCTTGTGGCAGGTGAGACACTGAACAACGAACAGGGCTTGGCCTGCGCGGACAGGATCGGTCGGTGGCAGCGCCGGATCGACGCCGAGCGCCGGCCAGCGCGAAGCGGGAGAAGGCTGACTCTCGAGCTTCGCCATCTGAAACGGCCATTGCTCGCTGCGGATGCTTCCCACATCGGCGCCGGTCCACACGATGTAGAACGGCCCCGCGCTCACGTCCTTCCCGGGAACTGGCGGCCAAGGATGATCGGGCTGCTCGATGGCGAGCCACGCGACCGCTTTGTTTTCATCGGCGTTGAGCACGAGATCGAGCGGCAGTTGCGCGGTGAAGCCGTCGAGGGCTACGGCCTCAATCACGCTGTCGGGCGGAACATTCATCCCGGCAAGCAACGCCGCCACCGGAACCGCCCGATAGGTCATCGGCACCCGATAGGTGATGTCATAGGGCACTTGAATGGTCGCGGCGTCACTCCGCGCGAGCAGCGCCTCGCGCGTGAAATTGCGCGTTTCGCCGCCGACCATGACGGTCAGCGAGGTCTCCGCCGCCTGCGTGGTCCATGACAGCAGAGCGAGCAGGAAGCTCAGCACGACAATACGCAACCAGGCTCCTCCTCGGCCCTGGCCACCAGCCGGTGCGGACAAAGGGCCGCTCGGCTCAGCCCTTCTTGCCGCTGCCTTGGCCGGCTTTTTGACCGCTTGCCGAGGATGATGCCGGCGGCGTGACCTTCTTCTGCTTAGGCTTCTTCTTTTCCTTATTGCTCCGCTGTTGCCCTTTGGCCATTGGCGTCCTCCCTCGATGACAGATTGCCGAGTGAGAGAAATGACGCAGGCCGGCCTCTATGGCAAGCGAGATGCCGGCCGCCACAACAGGAGGCTACGTCACGCAGGCTGGACCTTCCAGCAATCGGCGCAGGATCGACGGCCCTAGCGGCCGAGCTCCTTCCAGCTCTTCTCATGCACGTCGATGCCGTAATAGTTCGCCGCCGCCTTGATATTGGCGAAGGCGAGATCGCGATCCGCGTCGGAGACGCCTTCGACTTGGTCGAAGCGCGCCAAAGCGTCCCTGACGTGGTCCGCGTCGGTGAGCGGCTCTTTGCGCTGCATGGGGAACGCGAACACGCTGTCGGGCAGGTTGCTCCGCGTGGTCAGTCTGCCGTGCTCGGTACAGGGCATCCAAGTGGTTTGCATGATCTAGCTCCTCCTCGTTTCCACCGGTTCTATGGGGTGGCGTTCCCTGCCTGTTATTGGATCAGCCTTTGCGCTTGCGCAGGCGGCTCACGTCCGGAACCTCCTCGCCGAGCGCGGTAGCGAGATCGATCTGATGGTCTTGCTCCTGAACGAGAATCTCCCGGATCTGTTCGGCCATCGCGAACTCGCCGAGAGCCTCGCATTGGCGAACGCGTTCGCGGTAGTTGAGGATCGTTACATTCTCGTTATCGAGATCGAATTTCAGCATGTCGCGAGCCTTTTCCGACGTCTTCACCGACTTCGGCGTGACGCTCGGCATGGCGCCGAGATAGTCGATCTGCCGCGAGATGATGAGCGCATGCTCGAGTTCCTGATGCGCGTGCTGCTCGAGCTGCGCCGCGATGTTCATATATTCGGCGCCCTTCAGCACTTGCGAATAGACCACATAGGCGATGATCGCCTGATACTCGCGCGAGAGGTCCTCGTTCAGGAGTTTCGCCAATTGATCCCGGGTGATGCTATCTTTAGCCATGTAGGTCTCCTCTAATTTTGCAGTCAGAGTTATTCACGTTTATTACTGCAAAAATCATAACGCGGCAGCCTCGCCTGAAGTGCCGAGGCGGTAAGCGAAACATGAAAATGGAGGTGACGCTTTGACGGAAGTTCGCGTGACCAAGGACGGTCCTTATCTCGTAACGGGCGAGTTGCCCTTGGCCAAAGCGACCATCGGCGCCAACGCCGAAGGCGAGTCGATCAAATGGGAATGGGGCAAGCCGCTGCCCACGCAAAAGAACGCGGCGCTCTGCCGTTGCGGCCACAGCGCCCACAAACCCTATTGCGACGGCACGCACACCAAGATCGGCTTCGACGGGACCGAGACGGCGAGCCGCAAGCCTTACCGCGAGCAGGCGAAGCTCATCGAGGGTCCGGTCCTGTCGCTGACCGACGCTGACACCCTATGCGCCTTCGCGCGCTTCTGCGATCCCAACGGCCAGGTCTGGCGCCTCGTCTATGAGACCGACAAGACCAAGGCGCGGGAGGATTTCGTGCGGCAGACCTGCGACTGTCCTTCTGGCCGGCTCGTCGCTTGGGACAACGAGACCGGGGAGCCGATCGAGCCAAAGCTTCCGGAATCGATCGGGCTGGTGGAGGACCCGGTGGAGGATTGCTCGGGGCCGTTATGGCTGCGCGGCGGCATCGCCGTGATCGCTGAGGACGGCCACCGCTACGAGGTACGGAACCGCGTCACGCTCTGCCGCTGCGGCGCCTCCAAGAACAAGCCGTTCTGCGACGGCGCCCACGCCGCGATCAAATTCAAGGACGGACTCTAGGATCGGCGAGGGACTGCCGTCACCCTCTCATGGCGCCTTGACGCGCTGTCACGGCTTGAGCGCGGTGACCTGGTAAAACTTCTCACGCCACTTGCCGTCGATCTTCTCCATGATTTGCGTGACGAACACGCGCGCCGAAAGCGACTCCCCCTTGAAGGTGCCGTCAAGCTTGGCGGTAAAGCTGCGCATGGCGTCGTCCGGGCCGAGCAACTTCACCGTCGGCTCGGTCAGATTGGTCTGCTCGTATTTGAGCTCGGGCAGCGAGGCGATCTGCGCCGCTACCGCCGTAGGCTCACCGTAATAGTGGGTGACGGCGATATGATCCGGCGTCGTGAGCGATTTGATCGCGTCAGCGTCCTGCTTCACGAACGCTTCATCGAGCTCGCCGGCGGCATTGTCGATCGCCTCGATCGTCGCCACGTCGTCCGCGCTCGCCGAAAAGCAAATACCGAGATTAAGCGCTACAAAAAGTAACGCAGTCGCCACATAGCGCATGGCTGTCTCCCTTCGCATAAGCTCTTAAACTCGAGCTTTCTCGGGCAGACGCACCCCTTACCATGTGCAGGGCGGCGCTTCGGATCGCCCATTCTCCACCCCCGTGTAAAGGTATTTCTATCAATTCGATCTCTCAGATAAGCAGACCGTATTATGCCCCTGGCATAAGCAACAGCGATGACAGTTGTCGAACCACGTCTAACGCGCGACCGCCCGATCCGCAAAGGACATGCGGCGGTGCTCGTGATCGACGTGCAGAACGCCACCTTCGCTCCGAAGGACGCGAGCGCACGTCCCGAATTCCATGCCGCCGCCGCGACCCGCGTCATTCCGAATATCGCCCGCCTGCTCGATGCCTTCCGCTGCGCTGATCTCGAAGTCATCTTCACCGTGATGGAGAATCTGACCGAGGATGGCCGCGATCGAAGCCTCGACTACAGGCTTTCCGGCATCTCCATCGCCAAGGGATCGTGGGAGGCTAAGGTCGTCGCCGCTATCGCGCCCGCGCGCGACGAGATCGTGCTCGCGAAGACCTCGTCCTCCGTCTTCAACTCGACCAATCTCGATTATCTCCTGCGCAACATCGGCATCGAAGATGTGTTCGTGACCGGCTTCTTGACCGACCAGTGCATCGACCACGCGGTCAAGGACGGCGCGGACCGCGGCTATTACATGAGTTGCGTGCATGACGCCTGCGCCGCCGAGACGGAAGCGCGGCACGCGGCGGCGCTTAAATGCTTCAAGGGGTATTGCCGGATGCTTTCGACCGCCGAGGCACTGAAACTCGCAACTGCTGCTCAATAGACTTCCGCGTAACGGGCGCAGAGTTCCTGGGGGTTGAGCCATTTCACGTGAGCGAGCTCGGAGCGCTTGTGACGGAGATAGGCTTCGCGAAACACCGGTCCGAACCAGCCCGCGACCGCCTCGCTCTTCTCCATGGTATCGAGCGCCTCGCCGAGCGAATGCGGCAGAGCCTCAGCCGGCGCGCCGCACTGCGGCAGCGAGAGCTTCCGCGCGATGCCGTCGGCGCCAGCAAAGATGAGCGCGCCGAGCGCCATATACGGACTGGCTGCCCCATCGCAGACGCGGAACTCGAGATTGAACGCCCGCGCAATGTCCTTCTTCTTGGCCGCCGCGAACACGGGGCACACGCGAAGCGCGGCGCCCCTGTCCTGCTTCACGATGTCGATATTGGTCGGCGCCCAGCGATTGGGCGTGAGCCGCAAATAGGACACGGGCGACGGCGCGGTGATGGCGGAGATCGCGGCAAGATGAGCAAGCACGCCCGCCGCGAAATGCGCGGCTGCCGCGCTCAAGCCGAGCGAACCCTGCGGGTCGTAAGTCTGCGGCTGACCTTCCGCGTCGCGCAGGCTGAAATGAATGT
>CAVULQ010000003.1:0-38709 GCA_963742355.1 uncultured Alphaproteobacteria bacterium
CAAGGTTAGGGTCGAGGGTTCGAATCCCTTTGCCCGCTCCAATTCTCCGATAACCGAAAATGCGAACGGCCCCTTTTGGGGGCCGCTCTCGATGTCTCCGGTCGGGAGATGGCTACCAGGGCCAGCCCGAGCGGAAGTTGCGCTGCGGCGCGTTGTAGCCGTAACTGTAATTGTAGTCGTAACGCCGGATGCTACGCGTCCGCTTCCTTTTCACCGGCTGATCGTCGCCGCTGTCGGCACCGGAGTTGGCGGCCGTTTTGGGCGAGCTGTATTTCGCAAGCACGACGAAGTCGCCGCCCTTGGGAAGGGTCGCCGCGTTGATGCTGGTGTCGCCGATGATCAAGGTCGATCCCGGCGTGAGCCTCTCGGAGATGCGCTGGCGGATATCGTCGGGGATCTGGATGCGGTCGAGCGCCGCTTCGGGCGATCCGCCCTGCACGGTGACAGCCATCCAGCGCGCCTTGGTATCGCCGGGGGCAAACTTCATCGCCGTGTAGACATGCGTTCCGAGCGGCTCGTCAGGGTTAGTCAGGCCGACCGGTGCATCGAAGATGCGGCCGTATTCCTGTCTGACGAAGATATGCCCGACGGGTGGCTCTCCCTTGCCGGCGACCTCGTAGACCTTCTTCACGAGATCATCGGTGAAGGCGCCGCTCTCAGACATATTGTTCGCCTTCTGGAAGGCCTTGATGGCTTTTGCCGTCGCCGCACCGAGCGTACCGTCGAAGTCCTGCGGGTCGAGGTAACCGAGCTCGGCCAGGATGCGCTGGACGCCAATGACGCGGTCGCGCTGGGTGCGACGCGTCACGAGGATGCGGAGCGGAGCGGTGGAACGGGGCTCTGCCGCCTGGACAGCCGCAGCCTTGGTTCCGGCGTCGAGCTTCGTCTCTGCCGCCGACGGAACGGCGTCGTCGGCAGCGGCCGCTGCGAGCTGAACTGGTGTAGGCTCGGCTTTGGCCGGTTCGGCCTCGCCCTCGGTAGTGGCGGGCTCGGTCGCAGCGACGGCGGTAGCGGCAGGAGCTTCAGGGGCCTGCGGGGCGGGGGCCTCTGCGACAGGCGCTGGAGTTGCCGCAGCCGCTTCCGCGACCAGCACCGGGGTAACTAGCGCAGCCGGAGCAGCTACAGCGACCGGCGCTGGCGGAGGTGCTGCGACGGGAGTTGCCGCTACCGGTTCCGGGGCAGGTAGTGGAGGTCCGGCTTCGGCCGTTTCAGCAGCCGGTGATGCGGCGGTTGCGGCGCTGGTGGTCACCCCCGGGGTCTCCGCAGCCGATGCAGTAGCCACGGGAGTTGGAGCATCGTCATCGTCGCTGCCAAGAGCGTGATTGCTGGCGCTTGCCGAGGCGCGCTCGCTACGAGCCATGATGGCATGGCTCCCGTCGGCCGCGGTCGGGTCGATAGCGTGAGTGTGGGTATCTTCGACCGCGCCAGCATCGCTGCTCGCGGCCTGCGCCGTCTTCGTCTCGGACGCATCAGCCGTGCTCGCAGCGGCGGGTTGAGCGACGTTGGCATGCTCGACGCTGGGAGTGGCCTTCGGCGCCGTCGTGGCATGAGCGTTGTCGTCAATACCAAGATCGTCCGGGGGGATGTCGGTGGTGACGCTGCCAAGCTCGGCCCTCGCCAAGACAACGGGGCGGGCGAGCGCGGAATTGGCCGGCAAGATCAGGAGATCGTTGCTCGATTGGTGCTCCTTAGGCTGGTCGCTCTTCACCAAGGTCGGCGGGGGCGGAGGCGGCAGCGGTTGGAACAGGTTGGGGTGCTCGATGACGGCCGGGACGGGCCGATCGCGCGATATCACCACGTTATCGCCGACGCTGGTGATGCTGAAGAGCTTGGGCGCGAACGAATAGGGGAGCCGGATGCAGCCATGCGAGGCGGCATAGCCTGGGACGACGCCGGCGTGCAGCGCAGTGCCCGACCAGGTGATGCGGTTCATCCACGGCATCGGCGCGCCGCTATAGATGTTGGAATGGTGCCAGCGCTGCTTCTCGATGATCGAGAAGGCCCCGAGGAAGGTCGGATGGGCAGGCATCCCCGTCGAGACCTGCGAGGTGGTGACGAGGGTGGTGCCCCGGTACACGTCGACCTTTTGCGAGCCGGTCGAGACCACCAGAAACAGCGGCTCGCCGGTGGCGGTGTCAGAAATGCCGGGATCGTCCGGCGACTTCTGTTTTTTCGCCTCTGCCGGCGCAACAGCAATCGCGACGCTCAGAGCGGCGATGCCGAGAGTGGTCAGAAATGTGCTTGTAGCCCATCTGGCGACGTTGGTCGCCCTGCCGCTTGTCATACGCTCGTTACGCAACACACTCGCTCCCCGTGAATGATCGGACCCATAAAGCGAGCCTCCCCCGAGTCCCCCATCGACTCAGCGAATCAAACTAAAAGAGGCGTCCCAATTTGACCAGCAAAGCCTTCAGATTGCCTAACGCGCGAGGCTGGCGAAGGATGCAGGGGATTCGGCCCGCAGCGTCGCAAAAAATCACGGAACTCCGGGGGGTTGGCTGAGCAAATGGGAGTCTTGTCGATGGACCTCGCAGACGGCGCGGGCATAGCTGCACGCGAAAATCTTGGCACTTGTTTCATTCTCGCAACACTCTGAATCGAGCGCGCGGAGGGCCCGCTCGCCGCCTGCTGATTGGGTAATCTCGGGTACGAGGAAGGCGAGAATAGGGTCGGTTCGAGTCCGCTCTTTGTCGGCGTGGGCGTCCGCGAAAGTCCTTGCTTAGACGAGGGCGCCTCAATACATCCCTGCCCAAGTTGCTTTCGGATGTTTTCAGGGAGGCAAACATCATGTTGGCTACGATGGATCGGCGTTTCACCAATATTGCCCGTGCGGTCTGCCTGCTTTTCGTGGGTGCGGCGCTTGCGGGCTGCGGCATCAACACTATCCCCACGCTGCAAGAGCGGGCTAAGGCCTCGTGGAGCGAGGTGCTGAATCAATATCAGCGGCGCGCCGACCTCATTCCTAACCTCGTCGAGACGGTGAAGGGCTATGCGGCGCAGGAGAGCAAGGTGCTGACCGAGGTGACCGAGGCGCGCGCCAAGGCGACGCAAGTCCAGATCCCGCCCGACATCCTCACCAATCCCGACGCCTTCCAGAAATTCCAGGAGGCCCAAGGCACGCTCACCGGCGCGCTGAGCAAGCTGCTGGCCATCACCGAGAACTATCCCGATCTGAAATCGAACCAGAACTTCCTCGCACTGCAATCGCAGCTGGAGGGCACTGAGAACCGCATCGCCGTTGCCCGTCGCGACTACATTCAGTCGGTGCAAGCCTACAATACGGAGATCAGGACGATCCCTGGCCGCTGGTGGCGCGCGGTGCTCTATCCTGACGCCCAGCCCATGCAGAACTTCACCGTCGCCGAGGAAACGACCAAGGTGCCGGAGGTGAAGTTCTAGTCTTTGCTCTTAGCGAGGGCCTGATGGCCTCGGAGTTGGCCTCAAAGCCGTGGCGCCTCGGCGCGGTTGGGCTTGCCGTCATCGCGGCATTGTGGCTCTCGCCGGCTCAGGCTGCCGAGCCAACCTTCCCCAAGCTGACCGGCCGCGTCGTCGACGACGCGCAGCTTCTTGGCCCCGATGTCGAAGAGGAGCTGACGGACGCGCTCAAGGCGCTCGAAGACAAGAGCTCCGACCAGCTTGTCGTGGTGACGCTGCCCTCGCTGCAAGGCGACACCATCGAGGACTACGGCTATCAGCTCGGGCGCCATTGGGGCATCGGCACCGCCAAGCTCAACAACGGCGTGCTCCTGATCGTCGCGCCGAACGAGCACAAGGTCCGCATCGAGGTGGGCTATGGGCTCGAAGGGACCCTCACCGACGCGCTGTCGAAGGTCATCATCGACAACGCCGTCCTGCCGAAGTTCCGTGCCGGCGATTATGCCGGCGGCATCAAGGACGGCGTGCGCGACATCATCAAGGTGCTGACCGGCGACGCCGCCGAGGTCGAGGATCGCGCCAAGGCGAGGCCCGACGCCGATAAGCCCGAGATCGACTGGCTGATGGTAATCTTCTGGGTGCTGATGCTGTCGTGGATTGCCTATAGCGTGTATCGCAACGCGCGCTACGCCTCAGCCACGGGGCGGGGGAGGGGTGGAACCGGCCCGATCTTCCTGCCGGGGCCCGGTTGGGGCAGCGGCTCTGGCGGCGGAGGCTGGAGCGGAGGCGGAGGCGGCGGCTTCTCCGGCGGCGGCGGCAGCTTCGGCGGCGGCGGCGCATCTGGGGGCTGGTAGCAACGATGCAGCCCTTCACCGACGAGGAGCGCGCCGCGATCGAGGCGGCCATCACCCGCGCCGAGAAGACGACGAGCGGCGAGATCGTCGTCGTGGTGGCGCCCGCCTCCGACGGCTACTGGTCGCTCGCCCTGATGTGGTCGGCGCTGCTTGCCCTCGCCGTACCGCTGCCGCTCATTTTGCTCACCAAATGGCCGGTCGAGTATATCTATTTGCTCCAGCTCGGGGTCTTCGCCGCCTGCGTCGCCCTCGACCAATGGGAGCCACTCCGCCTCGCCGTCACGCCTCGCTCGATCCAGCGCGCCCGTGCGCACGAGAAGGCCGTCGAGCAATTCCTCGCCCAGAACATGCACACCACGCGTGGCCGCACCGGTGTGCTCATCTACGTCTCCTTCGCCGAGCATTACGCCGAGGTGATCGCCGACGACGGCATCTACAAGAAGGTGCGCCCACTCGTGTGGGAGGAGGTGATCGCCGAGCTGACCAGCCATCTCGCCCGCGGCACGCGCGATCAAGGCTTCATCACCGCGATCGGCATGTGCGGCAAGGTCCTCGCCGAGCATTTCCCGCCTGGCCATGCCGACAAGAACGAGCTGCCGAACCACCTGATCGTGCTCGACCCGTATGGCCGCGTCTAGCAAGCCGGCTGCCGCACGCCGTGCGCCGCCCGAGGCCACGGCAAAGCGCGCGCTGCTTGGCTGGGTCCTGTTCGATTGGGCGACCCAGCCGTTCTACACCCTCGTCGTCACCTTCCTGTTCGCGCCCTATTTCGTGAACGTCTTCATGGACGATCCCGCGCGCGGCTCATCGCTGTGGGCCTACGCCACCGGCATCGGCGAGCTCATCGCCGCAGCCATCGCTCCGGTGCTCGGCGCCATCGCCAATTCAGGGCTCCGGCGCAAACCGTGGATCGCGGCCTTCTCCGTCCTGCTCGTCGCCGGCTGTTGTGGGCTCTTTCTCGCCGCGCCCGGCAGAATCGACCTCCTGCCGCTCGTGCTCGTCTCCTTCGCCGTCGCCACCATCGGCGCCGAGCTCGCCACCGTCTTCACCAACGCCATGATGCCTTCCCTCGTCGGCGACGGCAGGCTCGGCACGTTGTCAGGCCTCGGCTGGGCAACAGGTTATGTCGGCGGCCTCGTCAGCCTCGTTCTGGTGCTCGGGCTCATCGTTGCCGATCCGCATAGCGGCAAGACGCTGCTCGGACTCACACCCCTCGTTCCGCTCGATCCGACGACCCGCGAAGGCGACCGCCTGGTCGGGCCGTTCTCGGCCACTTGGTATCTCGTCTTCGTGCTGCCGCTCTTTCTGCTGACGCCCGACCGGCCGAGCAAGCCGCTCGAGACGCGCGCCGTGAGCGCAGGGCTCAGCCAGCTCGTCCGCTCGGTCAAGGACCTGGTCAAGCACCATGGCCAGATCGCGCTCTTCCTCGCCGCGCGCATGCTCTATGCCGACGGGCTCGGCGCCATCTTCGCCTTCGGCGGCATCTACGCCGCGACCGTGTTCGGCTGGGGCAGCCAGCAGCTTGGCCTGTTCGGCATCGTCCTCATCGTCGCCGGCACGTTCGGCTGCGTGCTCGGCGGGTTGCTCGACGACACCAGAGGCTCGAAATGGGTGATCGTGGCGACGCTCGGCCTGTTCATCGCCGCCGCGATCGGCGTGCTCTCCGTCGATCGCGATCACGTGCTGTTCGTCGTTCCCGTCGCGCCGAAGGCGGAAGGGAGCGCCACGTTCGCCTCGCTCGGCGAGAAGGTCTATCTTGCCTTCGCCATTCTCATCGGCATCGCCTCGGGCCCCATCCAGTCCTCGAGCCGCACGCTGCTCGCGCGCATGTGCCCGCCCGACAAGGTCACCGAGTTCTTCGGCTTCTTCTCCTTCTCCGGCAAGATCACCGCGTTTGCCGCGCCGCTTACCATCGGCGCCGTCACCCACGCGACCGGCAGCCAGCGCATCGGCATTGCGTCGAGCCTGTTCTTCCTCGTCGCCGGCCTCCTGTTATTGCTGCGCGTGAAGAAGCGCTGAGGGTTGGCCGTTTTCCTCCCCCTGAAAGGGGGAGGTCGGCTTGGCTTTTTCGCCAAGCCGGGTGGGGGTCAAACCTTGAGCCTTTCCAGTTCGAGCGCGATCAACGCCTTCACGCCATCGAGGTTGTTCCAAACATCTCTGTTGGAGAATCGGATGACGCGAATGCCCCGCTCGTTGAGAAACCGCGTGCGCCGCGCGTCTTGCATCGTGCGACCGGCGTGATCATCGCCGTCAACCTCGACCGCCAAGTGCGCGCTCGGGCAGTAGAAGTCGAGAACATAAGGTCCGACAGGGTGCTGGCGCCGAAAGGAAGCGCCAAGCTGGGCGCCACGAAGCGCGTGCCAAAGCTTCTGCTCGATCGGCGATGCGAGCCTTCGCAGGGTTTTTGCGCGCGCCGTCATCGTGGCCGTCCGACTGAACCGAGAAGGCCTTTCAGACATGGCCGCGACCCCCACCCGGCGCGCGAAAGCGCGCCGACCTCCCCCTTTTAGGGGGAGGATAACACTTCGTCTCGGGAAGTGCCTTGCGCCAGGCGCGATAGGCGCGAAGCTCCTCCGCCGTCTCGATGCCGCGCTCGATCGCAGCGAAACGGGCCGCGCCTTTATTTCCTCCTCGATCGCAGCGAGCCAAGTCTCGGCGAGAGATGAGCAGCGCCGCACGTCGCCGCGGCAGGCTTTGGCGCGCTGGCAACCGCGATCCTCGCAGAGATGAAACAGCGCGATCCTATCGGCGGCGAAGCGCAACGCTCTCTCCATGTCGGCGCGGCTCTCACGTTCGCTCTGTCTCAACGCGGCGTTCCTTTCTCTCAAGGCATGCGGGAATTTCTCGCCGAGAATTTCCCGGCGAGGCGAGGGGGGAATGGCGCGCCGAAAAGCGCAAGTCTTATAGCTCGTGCCTTGCGGCACGCTGGCGCCTCTCGGCGCGCCATAACGGTGTTTACGGCGGCGGGCCGCGCTTCGGTTTGATAATCGCGCTCAAGCAGCGAAGCGGTAGTGCATCAAAAAATGCGCATCAGCAGCGAAGCGGTAGCGCAAAAATCAAGCCTGTAAGCCAGCTCCTGGCAGGGCCTCATAGTGGACCCGGGCGGAGCCCCGGCGCCGCCCGAGCGCCTGGATGCGAACCAGACCCGCGGGCACCGCGCCTCGTCCCGCCTCACGACGCCTCATGATCGCGCCCCTCAGTGGACGAGGTAATTGCCAGTTTAAGCGCGGCTTGAAGACCGGGGATAATGTTTGTCCGCTTAGTGCCAGAAGCGGAAGTGGAGCCCTCAGTGACCGGCAAATCCAAAGAAGGTTTGTATCAACTGCTCGTTCAGCCCAACCGCAGCGATCGCCCAAAAGACGGATGCAAATATCGCCCCCAGTAAGAACCAAGCCAACTTTCCGTTCACGCTCGAAAGCCTTAAGAGACACGCACAACTCACTCCTGATAGCCGGGGGGCGTCTTGTGCCAGCGATAACCAGCCTTCCCCTTGGCGTAACCGTACTCGAATAAGGAACGCATGTACCCTTGATCGAAGGGCCCCTTGTACGGAACGGTAAAGTCACTGTCGATATAGGCAAGGTTGAAGCCGACCCCATCGCGTTTGGTAGTGACAAACATGCGATAGGTGTCATTGACCCCGCTCGTCGCTGTCATGGTTGAGATAGCTTGCGAGGCGATCGACAGCGTTTGGCGCTTCACGTTCTCTTCTGGCCTGAAGAGGCGACCATTGCGGACAATGTAGGCAACGCGCTTCCGCTGAATCCCATAACGCGCAGAATTTGCTTTTAGGTTTAGAGTCGGCGGATAAAGAAAGGCCTGAGCGACCGCTCCGCCATCGACATGCATCTCTTGATAGCGTTGACCATCGATGCTTACGTCCAGCATCACGGGTGGAAACAGTCCGGGAATTGCGGCTGACGCACGCAAGATGTCGATGATTAGGTCTCGTTTGCCCGGGTAATTGCTGGCGGCGATTGCGCCGATATTCCAGATGACCGAACGACCCTGATCGAGGTTGGTCGTCATGATGAGTAGCAAACGTCCCTTTGCGTACTCCCCTGCGATACTTTCAATCATAGTATCGTCGACGAAGCTCGCGATGACGTTCCTCAACGGGGTGGTATCGGTCATCGCGTCATTCGCTACGGCAGCAATGAGACTTCGCTTACTGAAAATGTCCCCAGCACTCGTGTCGGTGTAGACCTGTTTCAGCTTTGCGTCGTACTCCGAGCCCAGAAAAGCGAATGGTGCGGAAAGCGCTCCCGTACTAACGCCGGTGACGAGATCAAACGCCGGACGATCGCCGCGAGCGCTCCAGCCATTCAGGAGTCCCGCGCCGAAAGCCCCATCGTCACCACCGCCGGATATTGCGAGAAAGTAGGCGGTCGTCAGCTTGCCATGGTGGGCGGCCAGCGCTCGTTTGTAGGCCTGGAGGCCAAGAGCCGCCATGCGCTGCCCGTCTGTGTCGGGGTAGAACCGGGCGTCCGGTATATCGATGTTGACCTTCGATGCGATCGAAAGCGGAACGGGGGGCAAGCGATCTGTGCTCGCGCACCCAACGACAAAAGAATTGAGCACGAGCACAACGATCAAGGCGAGAGAGATATGACCAATCTCGCCGCTACGTCCCCGCCTCGACACCCCCACGAGCCCTTTTCCTCACCAGCAGGCCATCGGCTGGCCGCCCGAGGAACCAAACCATGGATTTTGCTGCAAATTAAGGCACAAAACTTCTTGGGGGATCGTTGTCGGTCTATGCCACGACACCTGATCGGGCACCATTCTCTCATCGCGCTGGCGCTGGCTGCTTGGCGTTGTTGTTGATGTCCGCTTTGGGTCAGAAGCGGACCTTGCCCCACAAACTCACGGGCGTGCCGGCTTTGTAGAATGCGATCGCGCGTTCTGTCTAAAGTGATCGACCGACGAGCGGCATTTCCAACTGCTCGGAGACCGAGTGGATGCCGTCAGCGCGATCTGCGACATCGTCAAGCCGAAAGCCGAATAGCGGGAGGATCGCCTACCGCGCTGAAGCCCGCGCCGTCATGAAATGCCAATTCGGTAGAGCGGCGAGCGCGACCCCATTAAGCCGCGCAAGAACTGACCGCGCCGCAAGAAATAGCCAGTAGACGATGAGTGCCAGAATAAGCGCGAGGCCGAGGCGAGGCACGAAGATGGCGAGCCAATCGACCGCAGTCTTGTTCAGGTGAGGCGTCCACGCTTCGCTTGCGTCCGAGATTCCGGCGAGGATCGGGATCGCCGCATAGAAGAGCCCAAGCTTGTTCATTCGGTGCACGTACGACGTGGTCATAACCCTTTCCGATTCACGACATGGCGAAGAGCCCAAACAGATTGCCGGACTACACGATCCAGCCGAGCTCGCGAGCCTTGTCGTTGGCGACGCTCCATGCGAGCGCCTTGAACTCATCACGCGTGATGATCGCCTCGGGGTCGTCGGCCCGCAATTCGGTGCAGACAAGCCAGGGCGCGTCGCCCTTGCGATAGGTCATCTTCAGGCAGGTTCCGCGAACCTGGATGGAGATCTCGGGTCCATGCACGTCAACTCGGAGCTCTTGCGCCATCCCTCAACCCTCCCCGCTTGAAGTGAAATCATAGTCTTCGTGGAGCGCCTTGCCGACGCTCTCAGGGGTTATCCACAGAGTCGGTGGATTGTTTGGGCTGCGGCATTTAGACGGCGCTGCAACCGTCATCGTGCGGGTATGTGAGACCGACGGGACCAAGACGCGAACCTGTGGTTCGCGCCTCGTCGCCGAGACACGCGAGCGCCGAGACAACGTTCAGGGCTGAGAAATCTCGACGGTCGCAGCATCTCTCATCCTGAGCCCCGATTGAGGGCTTGGAGAACGGGGGAGGATTTGAACCTCCGTGTCCGGCTATGCACAGTCGGCGCCTTTCCGCTCGGCCACCCGTTCACGCCAGAAGAATCCTGGGGTCCCAAGCCAGGTGACGACCCAAGCTCAGCGCGCGTCCGTTGCGCGATCTGCTCTCCTGCCGTTGGGCGAGAGGCGTTCAGCGAGTGAAATAAGCGAGCTATCTTCAGGGCCGCTCGTTACATCCTGAGGTCTCTGAAGCGCGGCCTGGAAGAATTGGTCGATCTGATTGAGTTCCGTCACCACGCCAGTCGCCAGCCCTAAATAATGATCGCGGATCACGGTTAGGTGGTGGCGCAGATCCTCGTTCGCGGCACGGAGACCGGCCAATTCGTCCTCCTGGGCGCGCGCTCGACCGCGCAGGCTATCTCGCTCGGTGATGAGGTGTTGGATTGCCGTGGCTCCGGCCATAGCCATGCTTTCGACTGTCTGGTCGGAGTCACCTGTCGGTGAAGGGCTGCTCGGTCTTGTCGCTCCCTTTAGTCCCTCGATCATGCACCATCCTCCTTTTTGGCAAAGGCGTAACGGCTCGAAGCGAATGAGAGTGATCGAGTTTCGTGCTGCGTGTGGCTATAAGGAGGCGAACGGTCCAAATCGGTCTCGGTCAACCATCTCGATCAATTTTTACGTTAATGGCGACTAAATGCGAGGCATACGGATCGGGAGCCGAGGCGTGCGCAATCGTCGAGTGCTCTCGCTCTCCACATCCAAGCAGACGCCGAGATAGAGGCTGCTCGCTATGCGCGCCTGACGGGGATCAGGGCGCGTTCTTCTTGCGGTATTCGATGGCTTGCAGCTCAACGGCCACCGCGTCCATGACATCGACCACCGGTTCCACCTTGAATTGGAACACGGCAAAGACGCTCGTGAAATAGTGGATATCGGCCGGCTGGTCCGTCTCGACGATCATGTAGCCGCCATAGTCGCCGACCCTGATCACGAACTGATGCACCGTAAGGCTCGCCGGCATCTTCCAATCTTTGTTGAATATTTGGAGCACCCGCTCCTGCGCGGCTTCGTAGTCGCGAAAGGAGGCTGCCGGACGCTCGCGCCAGCTGATGACGTATTTCATGCTCGGGCTCCTTCGCGGCGCTTCTGCCGATCTTCAGCCGCGCGGCCGCGCAGCCCGAGCGATACTCGCACAGCGATCGCCACATAGCGACCGCCGAACGGTCTGCAATCGGGAGTTACGTGGATAGAAGCGATGCGCGCGGGCTTACGTGTCAGGCAACGATCGCCGCTTAAGCGCAAGCACGCGTCTCAGCTTCTTTGAGTGCCAGCGTGACGGCGGTGCTCAGGCCGCCGGGGCCCCAAGGTCGCGAGCGGCCGGCCACGGCCTGCATCCAATGACCCGACAGCAGAGCCACCTTGACGGGGATATCCTTTAGCCCGAGAGCGAGCGCAATGGCGAGGCGGTGCTTGCCCCTCCGCCAGTGAATCAACTCGCCCTGCTCATCGATCGCCACGAGGATATTCTCATCGTGTCCGAAGCGAAGGGCTTGCGCGCGCCTTCCGTCTTTCGACATGTCGAAAATGCCATGGTCGGCGATGCTTTCCGCGAGCCTCATGCACCGGTCGTAATAGCGTTTGAATCCCGCCTCGGACTGAATTGAACCCCACTGCCTTGGATCTTCGGCTGTCTTCAACGGCCGCATGAGTTTCCTGAGCTTGCCCGAAGTGAGCTTGCTGTAAAGAGCGGTCCTTTCATAAGGAAGGCCCAGCCGCACGATCTCGTCGACAAAAACAAAGGTGTCGAATTCCACCAACGGGATGCGATCGAGATGGTCGCGGCTGAAGCTGACGACGTTGTGCCTACGACGTCCAGTCATTCTGAACTTAAAGCTGCGCGGCGAGATCCTCAGGACCCGATCGAAGGCCGGCATCATTTTGATCTGTTGCCTCTCCCTCCAGCTCAATTGGCAGATGTCGCACCCAAGCCAAGCATTAAGCGTCAATTTGATATGGAGAGGCCAGGTCAGGCCATAGCGCGCCGATTGCTTGGCGGCGTCGAGATACGACCCCAGAGTTCTCGGGAGCGGCTCAAATCCTTCAATTTGTGGGGAGTCGATGTCGGTCATCGGTTTCTCGACCGGAAGCTTGAGTGTCGAGAAAATGTACCGGGCTATACAAAAATGTCATAGATCCGTCACGGGACGGTCACAAGCCTTACGGCCTGCTTACATGCCGGACCGGAGCTTCTAACTATCGGAGCCTTGGGGGCAAATCAGTCGGCTGTTGCCGATGCGACACTCTTAAAGATTCTTTCGCGTCGGAAGCTCAATCGACCTGTTTGGACAGGATGTAAAAGTTGCGTCCGCGTCGGAGGTCGCCGTCGGGCACGATGGCGCGGACATGCAGCCCCGCCGCGGAAAATGCTTGGTCAAGCTCTTGCTGAGAAAACGATCGGAAGGGGCGGGTAGGGGTTTTACCGGCGCCTGAGCTGCCGTTCTTATCCGAGACTGCTCCGAGGACGTGACGAGCGATCGGCAGTTGGCGGAGTAAACTGGCCGCTCTGCTCTTGAGGGGCAGTTCGCGTGTGACCTTGATCTGGACGAAGGCCTCCTTCCGCGTGACTCTTTTGATCTCCCTGAGCACCTCGGTGAGGGTTTCCACGGTCGGCAGCCACTTGATGAACTTGATGATGATCGCATAGTCGAAGGCATCGTCCTCGAAGGGGAGCGCTCGAGCGTCGGCGACCGTCAATTCTACGTTCGCTCCGGCCGGGACCTTGGTCCTCGCAACTTCCAGCATGTCCGCGGAGATATCGACGCCCGTATAGCGAAGCCCGCGGTTGAGGCAGAACTGGATAAAGCGTCCGGTACCCGCCGGAATGTCCAATACCGGGCTACCCGGCGCAATCTTGCTGAGATAATTCTCGACGATCGCCTGGTCTCGCCGAGTCACATCTTTCTCGGCTCTCTTGTCGTCATATCTCGCGGCCACGTCGCCGCGGTATTTGTTCATGGCTCGGAAATCGCGCATCAAGAGCCCCCGATAAACAACGCGCGGGACGACCCGCGAGAGCGCCTATTGCAACAGTTTGCGCTCAATCCAATGGGCAGGGAAGCATCGCGCGGAACGGTTACCATGGAATAGGCGTCGTGTCTTCAATGCGTTACCTCGTACCAAGCCCGAGCGCCGATGGGAGCCCCGCAGCTGGCGGAATGCCAAGCGCACGTGGTCTTTTTCGGCTAACGTGTGTGCTGTTTCCGGATGCCGCCGTGGCGGAAGAATACGGTGGAAGTATCCAGGAGCTAATGCGCGCAACGTCACCGACGCATGATCATACGAGGCTCATATGAAACGAGCGGGTTGGAAATTTGCGTTCATGCTTGCGGGAAGTCTGGCGCTGTCGGCCGCGTTAAGCGGCAGTGCTGCGGCGGGGGATACACCGGTGCAGGGCGGTCCAGGCGGCGGTGCCTTCAGGCTTCAGTGTCCCAACAACTTTTTTATGCTCGGAGTTGCGATGCACACCGGCGCCTGGGTCGATGCGATCAGGGCGAACTGTATGGCGTTCAATGCAGCGGCGCAAAATTGGGTGCGCCCCCCCCAGTTCACTGGCTTTACCGGCGGTAATGGTGGCAACCCGCAGCCGCAGCAGAACGGTTGCCCGGAAGGCACCTATATGAGCGGCATCAAAATTGGCTTCACCCGCAGTGATAACCGGCCCCAATATCTCAAATACGTCCAAATGAACTGCCCGCCCCTGTCAGGCTATGGTGGCGCGGCCCCGGTCTGCCTGCAGACGGGAAACGGATGTTGGGACGCGGCTGGCCTGTCATTCTCGATCGATTGCCCGTCCGGGCAGGCGGCTATCGGTCTGGTCGGTCGCTCCGGAGTTTATGTCGATGCGCTTGGCCTCATCTGTGGGCCGCGGCCTGCAGCCGCCGCTGGACCTGTAGCAACGGCGCCCCCTGCGCCCGTTCCCGGGGCCGTACCGGCGGAGTGGAGCGACATGCTCGCTGCTCATAATGAAAGAAGGAACTTGCACTGCGCGCCCGCGCTCACATGGTCTTCTCAACTAGCGGCGGACGCACAGCGATGGGCCGACAAGTGCACGAATTCGCATGAGCAAGGAACATCTGAGGGCGAGAACCTCGCATTCTTTTACCCGGCAGGTCAGCGCGACCGAGTCGCCTTCGAGAACTCCTGGTATTGCGAGGTAAACCACTATGATTTTGACCATCCGCAGGTGGTCGGCGGTTTCAAGAATGGCTGCGATCCGCCGGTCAATGGCCACTTTACTCAGGTTGTCTGGAAGGCAAGCCGGCAACTGGGCTGCGGGAGGAAAACCTGCACCATAAACGGCCAACAAGGCACCTACTGGGTCTGCCGGTATTCGCCGCCCGGGAACTTCAATGCCAACGACCCGAATGTCTTGGCGCAAAATGTATTGAGGCCCAGACCTAACTGCCAGTAGCTACCGGGGCCGAATCCGCGGGAGACTGGACCGGAAGATGCTGTTGCCGCTGCCTAGGCAAACGCGCTTGCGCAAGGCCGGACGAGCGCGGCGCAAACGCTCGGTTTCATGAGCGGGAGCCACAACAAAGAGACCCAGGGTATTGAGCCCTGGGTCTCGTCGAAACACGCTGGCCGTTGATCGGCTTAGCCGACCTTTCTGGCGACCGCGCGCTCCACGGGCGCGTAAGCGTTGCGCGTCAACGCCATATACATCTCTCCAAGCTTAGAAAGCTCGGCCATGTAATTGTCGTAGGCTCTCTTGGCGTACTGAGACTGAATTTGAACCGCCTGGTCGATCGACTTCACGCCGAGGAGTTGCTCCCAAGCGTGGATGCTATCGTCCAGAGCCTTCTTCGAGTAGTCGGTCATTTCGGCAACGAGGGCCTGCAAGCCCTTGTTGGCCTCGCCGAACGAGCGAAGGCTGGCGTCAAAGCCGTCCTTGCTCGCCTTTTGATACTCATCGCCGATGTTGTTGAGTTCCATTGGGGCCTCCGTCTGTCAACTTGATGCACATGACACCGGTTTGTCGCCCCCGAGACATCATACCCCGCAGAACGTGCGAAGGCACGCGCGAAATCACCAGCCGCTACACGCGATCTCGAGGACTAGCTCAAAAGCCCCCGTCTCGTCCTGTTCGGAAAGGCCAGCCTCCGCTCATCTCGATACGCCTTTGCAATCGCGATTATGGCTATGGCCACGTTGGCGGCAACCACGGCACACAGTGCCCAAAACAGCATGTGGAAGGTCATGACGTTCCCTCTTTACGCGGAACTAACGAGGGCTCCTCCATGTCTGGAGGAGCTAATGTGATAATGAGGATCAGCCCTTCTTGGTTCCCGCCGCCGCCAATGCTAGCCTGAGCGCTTCCTCGCGCAGATGGAGCAAATCATGAAGGTAGCCGACATCCTGCGAATCAAGGGTTCCCAGGTGAAGACGGTGCCGCCGGACGAAACGGCGCTTCTCCTCTCGGGGCACCTGCGGGCCGCGCAAATTGGTGCCTTGGTCGTGAGCACCGACGGTAATTCCATCGACGGCATCGTATCGGAGCGCGACCTCGCCTACGGCCTGGCGACGCATGGCGCGAGGTTACCGACGATTCGCATCTCTGATCTGATGACGAAAGCGGTCGTCGTCTGCTCGCCCGAGGATAGCATCACCGATGTGATGAAGCTGATGACTCAGCGGCGCATTCGCCATGTACCCGTCAAGGACGGCGACCGGCTCGTCGGGATCATCAGCATCGGCGATGTTCTCAAGCACCGGCTTAGAGAGCTGCAAGTGGAAGCAAACGTCCTTCGGGATTATGCTGCGGCTGCCCGCCACTAGTTGCCGAGCGGCCTGACTGACGGTTCTGCTCGACTCTCGTCCCGCGTTTGCTTGATCCGGGTATTCAGGTAAACCTCATCCCCTGGGCACTGCCATTCGCCCGGCCCGCGGGGGACGTGATGAGTCCTGTCACCACCTATTTGTGTTTGGCTGGGGCGATCCTCACCGAAGCGATCGCCACGATCGCGCTGGCGGCTTCGCAAAGTCTTACCAAGCTGGTCCCCAGCATCATATCGGTCGTCTGTTTCGTCGCCGCGTTCTGGCTTCTCTCCTTCCCGCTTCGCACGATGCCGACCGGGATCGTGTATGCCATCTGGTCGGGATTGGGGATCGTCCTGATCACGGCCGTTGCCTGGGTGTGGGCCAAGCAGGCACTGGACGTTCCGGCGCTCATCGGCATGGCCCTCATTACGGCAGGGGTGATCGTCATCAATGTATTCTCCAAATCGGAAGGCTCGGCCATGACCGGCGAGGCTTCTCCCCCGGAGCAGACCTGCACGGCGGCAAAATCACCGTCCACGAAGTGCGAATAATTCTCCAAGAGGTGTGACATGAGGAACGGGCTTGTCGCCGTCTTCGCCTGCGCTTGCATGGCGGTCGTTGCTCCGGCCGCTTCGGCTGCAGAAGAGACCCAGGTGGAGAGAGTGCAGGCTGCGCTGGATGACTGGCTCGCGAAGCAGGCGCCCAGCGAAAAGGTGACCGGCATCGCCGCCTATGTCAGCTTCGGCGACACCGGCCCCGCGATCGAAGCCTTCGCCGGCAAGATGGGTCGCGAGCCTGATGCCAAGCCGGTCGACCAGGACGCGCTTTACCAGATGGGAAGCACGTCGAAGTCCTTCACCGTCGCCGTGATCCTCCAACTCGAAGCTCAGGGAAAGCTCTCGATCGATGACACGCTTGGCAAGTGGCTGCCCGAATATCCGGCGTGGAAGGACGTCACCATCCACCGCCTGCTCGACATGACGAGCGGTATCCCCAACTATACGGAGACCGAGTGGATGTCGCGCGCGTGGGCAAACGAGCCGATGCGCGCCTTCACGCTCAAGGAGCTGGTCGACGCCGCCTATCCGAGCGCCACCAACCAGCTGCCGGTGACCAAGGGCTATCACTACTGCAATACCAACTACATTCTCGCCGCCATGATCGCCGAGAAGGCGACGGGCAAATCCTTCGGCGATCTCGTGCATGAGATGGTGATCGAGCCGCAAGGGCTCACCTCGACCTTCTACGAGGCGAGCACCTATCCGGAGTCAGTGACGAAGCGTCTGTCGCACGGCTATTTCGAGAATGAGGCCTGCGCCGAGTACCAGCCCGACTGCAAGCAATCGTGGAACCTTCCCATCATCGGAACCGACTGGCGCGACAAGAGCGTGTCGTGGATGCAGTCGGCGGGCGGCGCGGTTTCCAATACGCGCGACGTCGATCGCTGGATGCGTGCTGTGTTCGGCGGGAAGGTGGTGCCGCCTAAGCAGCAGAAGGAATGGGAAGCGCTCGTCTCGATGAAGACGGGCGAGCCGATCGCCGACGTGAGCGAGAACGACCCCGGCGGCTTCGCGCTCGGCCTCGGCAAGCGCGTCTTCCCGGCTCCTCTCGGCGCGCAGTGGTTCTACGAGGGCGAGAGCCTCGGCTACCGCACCCTCTATGTGTGGATCGCCGACGAGAACCTGATGATCACGGTGCAGACCAACACCCAGCCGCCCGAGGGCACCGACAAGATCGGCGGGGCGGTCGACGCGATCTACAACATCGTCAAGAAGCCCGATTAGGCCACGTCAGTGCCGGAAAAGGCCGGACTGGATCACCCCGTCGCGCTCGCGTGCATGATCGCCTATATTCAAAGTCTCAGATCGAAGTTTGCGGCGGACACGGTGAAGAAGATAGGCAGAGCCCGGACAGCGGGCATGTTGATTCTGCTGGCGATCCTGCTGGCGGCCCCAACGGACCGTGGGGATGCTAAGAACCGGCACGGGATAACGGCCAAAGAGAGGGCCGCTTATCGCAAATTGAAGCGAGATTTGTGGGGGCCCGCCAAGATGCCTCCGGCCCCCACCGATTTCGGGCCTCATTTCGATTTCCCGCCGGCGCCGCTCAATGGCGGCCTCACTCAGGATCCCTATCCGAACTAGCAGATCGGCATTTTCATGCGCTTATCGCAGCTGTAGACCAAAACTGAGGAGGGAGATCATGAGAGGCTTTCTGTCGACGATCAGCGGCTTGCTCGCCGTTACGATGTTTGCTTTTTACCCGGTGCAACCCGCCGAGGCCGGTTGCGAATTGATCAAGGCCACGCACAGCGCGCGGACGCAGCAAAAGGCCGTCGAGACGTCACAGGCGCTTGCGCTCCAGAGCGCCTACGCCCTCCAGCGGGCACGGGGTTGGAGCCAGATCACGCTATCGGCTTATGCGGTGCCGGGAGATCCGTTCTGGAAGGCCGTTCGGCCCAACGGTGTCCCAGCCAAGGCGAAACTCGAGCCCGACATCGTCACCGCTCAGTTTTACACGACCTGCTTTACCGGCGTGGTGGTGCCTTACGTCTGCACCACAGGTTCGAGCGTCTGCGGCCAATAGCGGGGCGCCGGATGTCGCATGGCGGGCGACGCACTCAGTGCCGGAAATGACGCATGAAGGTGAAGACCATGGCGAGGCCGGCCCTGTCGGCCGCCGCGATCACGTCGGCGTCGCGCATCGCCCCGCCGGGCTGGATCACCGCGGTCGCTCCGGCCTCGGCGACCACCTGCAGCCCATCGGGGAAGGGGAAGAACGCGTCTGACGCCGCGACCGAGCCTTGCGTCGGGCTCGCGGCCAACCCCCGCGCCTTGGCGGCGTCCTCGGCCTTCCACGCCGCCATGCGCGCGGCATCGACGCGGCTCATCTGCCCGGCGCCGATGCCGACGGTCGCGCCCTCCTTGGCATAGACGATCGCGTTCGACTTCACGTGCTTCGCCACCGCGAAGGCAAAGATGAGGTCGGCGAATTCCTTCTCGGTCGGCTTCCGCTTGGTCACGATCTTGAGTTCGGACTGCGAGACTACGGCGTTGTCGCGTCCCTGAACGAGGAAGCCGCCGGCGAGCGAACGGAAGGTGACGCCTTCGGCTTTTGGATCGGGCAGACCGCCGGCGAGCAGGAGCCGCAAATTCTTTTTCTCGGCGAGAATCGTCTTGGCTTCGGCGCTCGCGTCTGGCGCGATGATCACCTCGGTGAAGATCTTGACGATCTCGCGCGCGGCGTCGGCATCGAGCGGGCGGTTCAGCGCGACGATGCCGCCGAACGCGCTCACGGGATCGGTCGCGAGCGCCTTGGCGTAAGCCTCGGCGAGGGTGGGCCCAAGCGCCACGCCGCACGGATTGGCGTGCTTGATGATGGCGACGGCGGCACTTCGCTCCGCATCGAACTCGGCGACGAGCTCGTAGGCCGCATCGGTGTCGTTGAGATTGTTGTAGGAGAGCTCCTTGCCCTGGAGCTGCTTGGCCGTGGCGACGCCGAAGCGCTTCTCATCCGTGCGATAGAACGACGCCCATTGATGCGGGTTCTCGCCGTAGCGGAGCGCCTCGACGAGCTGGCCCGCGAGCACGCGCCTTTCCGGATTCTTCTCGCCATCGACATTCGCGAACCAATTCGCGATCGCCGCATCGTAAGCGGCGGTCCGGGCGAAGGCCTTTGCCGCGAGCGATTTGCGCAAGGCAAGTGTCGTCGCCCCGTCATGCGCCGCCATTTCGTCGAGGACGAGGCGGTAGTCGGACGGCTCGGTGATGACGGTGACGCTCGCGTGGTTCTTGGCACCGGCGCGGATGAGAGCCGGGCCGCCGATGTCGATCGTCTCGATGCAGGCGGCTACATCGGCGCCGCTCGCGGCCGTCTGCTCGAAGGGATAGAGATTGACCACGAGAAGGTCGATCGGCGGGATCGCATGCTCTTCTAGCGCGCGCTCATGCGCTTCGTCGCCGCGCACCGCGAGCAGCCCGCCATGGATCTTCGGATGCAGCGTCTTGACGCGCCCATCCATCATCTCCGGCCAGGCCGTGACCTCGGCAACGTCGATGACCATGAGCCCGGCATCGCGCAAGAGCTTGGCGGTGCCGCCGGTCGAGACGATCTCGACCCCGTAACCGCTGAGCGCCTTGGCGAACTCGGCGAGTCCCGTCTTGTCGCTGACCGAGAGCAGCGCGCGTTTGATCTTGCGTTGTTCCATGACGCCGACGGTTCTAGCACACGGGAAAACCCGCCATGGCCGGGCTTATCCCGGCCATCCACCTTTTTGCTCGCTAAGATTAAGCGGCTGCCGGCGAGGCGTCTGGCGGCGAGGTGTCGTTCGGATCGACCAGAGGATGGGCACCGCCATTGGCACCGACTTGCTCGATATTCCACACGATCCTGACCTCGTAGGCCTCTCCCATCATGCCGCTCAGCACGACTTGCGAGGTCAGCTGCGGCCCGCGCGCGTCGGCGAGGAAGAAGCTCTCCTCGATGGCCGTTTCGGGCGCGTTAGAGCTGATGCGCCAGGTCTCGCCGGTCTTGATCATGAGGTTGACGCTCTGCCCGTCTTCGGACAGCGCCGCGCTCACGCTCGGGTGGAGGTGGAAGCGGATGGCATAGGCCCCGGCGATCAGCCCTTCGGGGCTCGACAGCCCTTTCGGCGCGGCGAGCTTGTCCTCGCTGGAGATGAGCTTGCCGGTCTGGGCGATGAGAAGCTGGCGCGAATGGACCACTCCGTAGCGCGAGAGATAGCCTTCATGCGAGCCCTTGATGCGGAGATTGTCGCCCTGGTCCGAGAGCGTGGCTTGCGCATTGGCGGGGCCGACCAGCGGCGAGTCGACGACGGACTGCGTGCCGTCGACCCCGGTGGTGAACTCGCCCGAGGATGAATCCTCGAAGGTCAGCGTCGATTGCGCGGCGGTCGAGCGGGCGTAAGGGAGCCACTCCTGGTGATCGAGCGCGGGCGTCCCGCAATTCACGATCATGGGCGCGTTGCCGGAGGCGATCTCGAAGGAGAGGAAGCCGGCTTGCGCGTTGCTGCTGAGCGACGGCGCCGGCGCGGGGCCCAGGTCGCAGATGAGCTGCATCGTTCCGCAATTCAGCCTGACATAGGCCGAGTTCACCGCACTCCTCACATGCGAGCCCTCGACGTCGTCATAGGCGAGCACGGTAGCGAGCGCGTCGGTCGGCGTCGGACCACAACCGTTGAAGCGCGCGAGCGTACCGTCGCCGATGCGGAAGAAGCGGAGCATCGGCATGATGCGGTCGATGGCGTCGGTCAGCTCCTTTGGCGGGGTACGGTCGCGCGCCACGAAACATTGGCGGAGCGGCAGGAGATCGAGCAGAAGCTCGACGAGCGCCTCCGGATTGCGCGAGATATGGCCGCCGTCCGGCAGGATTTGCCGCTCGAGCTCCTTGGAGAACGGGCGCGTATAGCGATCGACCACCGACTGCTGGTCGGCGATGCAGAGTCCGGCATAGATGAGCGCCATCAGCGTGACGAGACGGGGCACCCCGTCGGGGCAATCCCGATAGCTCGCCGAGAGGTAGCGGAGCTGCGAGGTGAGCGCGCGCAGGAAATCCTCATAGGCTTGCGGCTCGCCGCTATCGAGGATCAGCACCGAGTTCGACAGCCAGGAGATCACCCGGCGGCCGACGATCTCGGGCTGCCAGGCAAGCCCCTTGATTGAGCGCCGGAGCCGGACGAAGTCGCCGACGAGCGCCTTGGCCTGCTCGCGCGAGAGCTCGCTTCCAGTTGCGCGCAAGTGGCGGAGCCAGCCGAAGCCGTAAAGCTCGCGTTCCCAGCCTTCCGATGGCGGCTCGATCTCGAACGGGGAGTCGGCGTTGAGCTCCGCGAGCCGGCCGGCAAGGCCGAAATGTCCGTTGTAAAGCTCGGTGGCGAAGCTCGGGTCTGCGGTCCTGAGCTCTTGGGGCGCGAGCAGCAGCTGCTCGGCCTGCGAGCCCGGATAGCTGATTGAGGCCATGCCGGCGAGCATGAACCGGCGCAAGGCACCTGGCCCGCCATGGCGCGGTCCTTGAACGCGCTGGCCGCG
Organism: uncultured Alphaproteobacteria bacterium; assembly: GCA_963742355.1. Taxonomy (GTDB): domain Bacteria; phylum Pseudomonadota; class Alphaproteobacteria; order Rhizobiales; family Methyloligellaceae; genus Methyloceanibacter. Next base: position 21,934 of record CAVULQ010000003.1, read on the forward strand.
CTCGAAGGCCTGAGAATCAGCCGCCATGCCGCTTAAACTCCAAGCTGCTGCCACGCGCGCCAACACGATTTGGGCGCAAGCACTCCCCGCGCATCCTGAGGGGCCTATTGTCGGGCCGCGGGCCTTCCGGATCAAGCCCGATGGTTAACGAAGTTTAACCGGCGCGAATGAGCCGCGCGGCGAAGAATCCGTCCATCCCGCTCCATTCGGGGCTGTCGAGCTTGAGTTCATAGGGAAAAGTCCTCAGGCAGCCCGACGGCTCGATCCACTCGGCCTCGCCTGCAAGCTCCTCTTTGCCGATCTCCTCGAGGCGGAGCCCGTCGTTCCGCACCATGAGCGCGGCGATCTGCGCCTCGCCCTCCTCGGGCTCGAGCGAGCAGGTCGAATAGACGAGCGTGCCGCCGGGCTTGAGCAGCTTAACCGCGTTATCGAGCAACCACGCCTGGAGGCCGGCCAACGCCTCGATGTCCTTGGGCGATTTCGTGTAGGGGATGTCGGGATGGCGGCGGATCGTGCCGGTCGACGAGCAGGGCGCATCGAGCAGCACCGCGTCGAACTTATGGTCCGCGCTGAAGGTCGCCGCATCGCCCAACACGAGCTCGGCCTCAAGACCGAGCCGGTCGAGATTAGCGCGCACCATGCCAAGCCGTGTCTTCGACAGGTCGACTGCGGTCACGGCGGCGCCGGCAAGCGCTAGCTGTGCGGTCTTGCCGCCAGGTGCGGCGCATAGATCGGCAACCCGCTTGCCCTTGATGCTGCCGAGAAGCCGTGCCGGGAGAGAGGCGCCGACGTCCTGCACCCACCAGGCGCCCTCTTCGAAGCCGGGAAGGTCCTCGATGCGCCCCTTGGGCAGGAGCCTCACGCTGCCCGTCGGCAGCACGCGCCCCTGCAGCCGCTCGGCCCAAAGCTCAGGCTCGCTCTTCACGGTGAGATCGAGCGGCGGCTCGACGAGATGGGCGGTGGCGATGGCGCGGGCGCGCGGCTCGCCCCAATAGGAGACCCAGCGCGACCAGAGCCAGTCCGGCGTGTTGACCCGCGGTGCATCGAGGCTGGAAGCGATCGCCTCGCCTTCGGCGGCGACGCGCCTGAGCACGGCATTGACCAGCTTGTCGTAGCGCTTGGCGCGCGGATCGTACTGGGCAAGCGTGACGGCGAGATCGATCGCCGCGTGCGGCGGCGTCTTCAGAAAGATGAGCTGAGCTGCGGCCGAGAGCAGGATCGGATAGAGCGTTCCCGACTTTTCCGGCATGCCGCGTTCGAGAAACGTGCCGAGCACCTGGTCGATCTGCCCCTTGCGCCTGAGGCTCGCCGCCACGATGGCGCGGGTGAGCGCGCGGTCGCGGGTGGGCAGGTTGAACATGGCGCCCTTTTCCAGCGAGCGGCCGAGAATATCGTCGAGCGCCTGCTTCTTCTGGAGAACGGCATCGAGAAGCTCGACCGCCGCGCGCCTGGCCGGCAGCCCGACCTGAAGGTCGCGCATATGCGCCCTGTCCCGCGCCTCTTTGTCGGGTGTGATCATGGATTGCTGTAGGGGCTTAGCCCCAAGGGCCGCGCCGCGCAGCCGAAGGAGATGAGGCCCACGGGCCGGAAATTTGCTCGCTCGACGGGGAGACAGAGGGCGCGGCCGTCGTGCCCATCTCGCGCGCGATCTCCTCGAGCCGCGCCACGCGATTCTCGACGTTCGGGTGCGTCGAGAAGAGGTTGTCCATGCGCGCACCCGACAGTGGATTGACGATGAAGAGATGCGCCGAGGCCGGATTGCGCTCTGCCGTCATATTGGGGATCTGCTTGGCTTTTCCCGCGATCTTCTCCAAGGCGGAGGCGAGCGCGAGGGGGCGCTTGCTGATCTCGGCACCCTCGCGGTCGGCCTCATATTCGCGCGTCCGGCTGATCGCCATCTGCACCAGCCCCGCAGCGAGGGGGCCGAGAATGAGGAGGAGCAGCGAGCCGACGAAGCCGATATTGCCGCCATTGTTGCTCCGCCCGCCGAAATAGAAGCCGAAATTGGCGAGCATCGAGATCGCGCCGGCGATGGTCGCGGTGATGGTCATCAATAGCGTGTCGCGATGCTTGATATGGCCGAGCTCATGCGCGAGCACGCCGGTCAGCTCCTCATGATTGACGGTGTTGAGGAGACCCGTCGTGACAGCGACGGCGGCATGCTCGGGGTTGCGGCCCGTGGCGAAGGCATTCGGCTGCGGATTCTCCATGACGTAGACGCGCGGCATGGGGATGTCCGCGGCTCCGGCGAGATGCCTGACCAGCGAAACGAGATCGAGTGCGGAGCGCTCGTCCACCTCGCGCGCCCCGTACATGGAGAGCACCATCTTGTCCGAGTTCCAATAGGCGAAGAGGTTCATCGCCGCGGCGACAACGAGCGCAATGACCATGCCCGACTGGCCGCCGATCAGGAAGCCGATGCCCATGAACAGCGCGGTCATCGCCGCGAGCAGGATGGCAGTGCGGAAATAGCTCATTTGAGCCTCCTCGAAGCCGTCACGAGAGGGCGAAAATCCTGAAGCTTCGAGCATAATATGGAGACCCGCGCCCCTGTCACAAGGTGGGGCGAAAGCACCAGGCGCAAAGGCTTTTTGGGCAGTATCCAGCGCGTTGGTTGCGGGCGCGCTTACCTTAACGGTTCCTCAATCGCTCGGCCGCATTCTTTCCTGATTGTCTCGCTCACCGGGGGAAGTCCGCCATGTCAGTCGTCGCCCTGAATTTGTCTTCCAGCAAGACCATGACCCGCATGCGTCTGAAGAGGATCGCGACCCCCGCCGAAGCACCGCTCACCGACGAGCAGAAGCGTCTCATCCGCGAGAGCTACGCCAAGATCGAGCCGGCCATCGACCTCGTGGCGCAAGTCTTCTTCCGCAAGCTGTTCGCGCTCGATTCGAGCCTGCGCGCGAAGTTCTCCGGGCCCATCGAGATTCAGACCCGCAAATTCGCCGCCGCGATGAAGCTCACCATGATCACGCTCAGCCAGGACGAGGAGCTGACGCCGACGCTGAAGCTGCTCGGCGCCCGCCATCGCCAGCTTGGGATCAGGACGCGCCATTACCGCATGATGGCCAAGGCGCTCATCTGGACGCTCGAGCAGTCGCTCGAGAAGGGCTTCGCCCGCGAGACGCGCGCGGCCTGGTCGGCGCTACTCGACAGGATCACCCGCACGCTGACGTAACGGCGAGCCCTATTGGCTCGCCGAGCCCGACCCGTCCGCGTCCGCCTGCACCACCTTGACCGACACCTGGCCCTTGTCGTCGACCCAGATCTCGATGTTCTGGTCAGGCTCGAGCACCTGCGTCTTGCCGTCGATGGTGAGCTGATCGCCGGTGAGGGTGATCTCGTGGCCGTCCACCTTGATGGACATGCCGTCGGCCATCGACTCCTGCGTGACGCTCTTATATTGGCCGCCAATGGTGACAGTGCGGTGGCCGACCGTCACCGACAGGCTTTGCTCGACCTGCCCGCTCGGTGTCCAATAGCCCACGGCGAAGACGAGGACGATCAACAGCGCGAGCACGATGCTCCCGCCGATCAGGATGCGCTTCAGCCACATAGGCTTATCTCCGGTTCTGCCGGTTCTCGACGAGATCGCTGACGACGCCGGGATCGGCAAGCGTCGAGGTATCGCCCAGATTTCCGGAATCGTCCTCGGCGATCTTGCGCAGGATGCGCCGCATGATCTTGCCCGAGCGCGTCTTGGGCAGACCCGGAGCGAACTGGATCAGGTCGGGCGAGGCGATCGGCCCGATCTCCTTGCGCACCCAGTCGCGCAACTCGATCTTGAGCGCGTCCGTAGCCACCTCTCCCGACATCAGCGTGACGTAGCAATAGACGCCCTGTCCCTTGATGTCGTGGGGGAAGCCGACGACCGCGGCCTCTGACACTTTGGGATGGGCGACGAGCGCCGACTCGATCTCGGCCGTGCCCATGCGGTGACCCGAGACTTTGAGCACGTCGTCGGCGCGGCCGGTGATCCAGTAATATCCGTCCTCGTCGCGCCGGCAGCCGTCGCCGGTGAAGTACTTGCCCTTATAGGTGGCGAAGTAGGTCTCGACGAAACGCTGATGGTCGCCATAGACGGTGCGCATCATGCCGGGCCAGGCATCGAGAATGACGAGATTGCCGGTCGCCTCCCCCTCGATGATCTTGCCCTCGGTATCGACCACCGCCGGCTGGACGCCGAAGAAGGGAAGCGTCGCCGAGCCCGGCTTGAGCTTGGTCGCGCCGGGGAGCGGCGTGATGAGGATGCCGCCGGTCTCGGTCTGCCACCACGTATCGACGATGGGGCAGCGGCCGTCTCCGACCACGTGGTAATACCACTCCCAAGCCTCGGGGTTGATCGGCTCGCCCACGCTGCCGAGCAGCTTGAGCGATTTCCGCTTGCTGCGCGTCACGAAGTCGTTGCCCAAGCCCATCAGCGACCTGATCGCGGTGGGTGCCGTGTAGAAGATGTCGACCTTGTGCTTGTCGATCACCTGCCAGAAGCGCGAGGCGTCGGGATAAGTGGGGATGCCTTCGAAGATGATGGTGGTGGCGCCGTTGGCGAGTGGACCATAGACGATATAAGTATGGCCGGTGATCCATCCGACATCGGCCGTGCACCAAAAGACGTCGCCGTCGTGGTAGTCGAAAACATATTGGTGCGTGATCGAGGCGTAGACGAGATAGCCGCCCGAGGTGTGCAACGCGCCCTTGGGCTTTCCCGTCGACCCCGAGGTGTAGAGGATGAAGAGCGGATCCTCTGCGCCCATCTCCTCCGGCGGGCAATTCGCATCGACCTTGGCGAGCTCATCGTGCAGCCAGCGGTCGCGGCCTTCGGTCCACGGCACTTCTCCTCCGGTACGCCCGACCACGAGCACGCGCTCGACGCCGCCCACTCTCCGCAATGCCTCATCGGCGTTGGCCTTGAGCGGAACTTTGCGGCCACCGCGCAGGCCCTCGTCGGCGGTGATCAAGAGCTTAGACCCGCAATCCTCGATGCGGCCCGCGAGCGAGTCCGGAGAGAAGCCGCCGAACACGATCGAATGTATGGCACCGATGCGCGCGCAGGCGAGCATGGCATAAGCGATTTCCGGAATCATCGGCAGGTAGATAGTGACGCGATCGCCGCGCTTGACGCCGTTCGCCTTCAGCACATTGGCGAGGCGGCAGACATTCTCGTGCAGCTCCTTGTAGGTGATGTGCAGCGCGGGGGCGTTCGGATCGTCCGGCTCGAAGATGATGGCGGTCTGCTTGCCGCGCTTCTTGAGATGGCGGTCGACGCAATTGGCCGACACGTTGAGGGTTCCGTCCTCGAACCATTTGATCGAGACGTCGGGATATTCGAACGTCGCGTTCTTGACCTTGGTGAAGGGCTTGATCCAGTCGATGCGCTCGGCCTGCTTGCCCCAGAACTTGTCCGGCTTCTCGATGCTCTTCTCGTAGAGCTTCTCGTACTCATCCTTGTCGATGAAGGCGCGCTCTTTCCACTCCTTCGACACCTTCACAGGCGCGACGGCATACTGTTTGTGCTCGGACATGGTGTCCGTTCCTCCCTACGCGATGCGACGCTGTTTGTTTTTGCGCCACTCTTTTTGTGCTTCGATATTAGAGCGAGCCACCCTCCTTGCGCAAAGGCTTGGCTGTCAACTAGACGCCGAAAGCGCCAATCACCGCACCCATGAGGACGAGCACGGCAAGCCAATAGCCCCCGTCGATCAGGGTGAGCATCGGCTTCTGGCCGCCGAATGTGTGATTGACCCCCATAGTGGTGATGACGAAGCCGGTCCACACGAAGGCGCCGCTGATCATGCCCCCCCTGACGGTGATGTTGCCGATATGTCCCAGCAGCCCGGCCAGCATCCACGCCATGACGAGAAGCGCAAGGAGGCAGATGATGAATGGCAGCGCCTTACCCGACCCCTCCTTCTTGAGCTCGGCCTCGGTTTTGCCGGTGGCGCGCACCCAAGGTTTGGCGAGAACCATGTACCAGACCGCCCCGAGCCCGAAGGCGGCGAGCGCGGCGATGATCACGGCGAGATAGTTAATCCCTGCGAAGCTCATGGCGTTGCCCTCCCAAGCGTGGCGCGGGTCGACTTTACCCTAGGTTGGGAGGTTGCGGCACTAAGCTCATAGGAGGTCGGCGAGCCCGCCCATGGCGCAGACCTTGCGCCATTCGCTGTCCGTGACCGGCTGCACCGAGAGGCGGGAGTTCCGCACGAGAACCATGGCTTTCAGCGCCGGCGTGGCCTTGATCTTGGCAAGCGTCACCGGCTGCGGCAAATCCTTCACCGCGGCGACATCGACGCACTCCCATTGGCCCGTCGCGTCGGTCGAATCGGGGTGCGCCTCCTTCACCACCTTGACGATGCCGACCGCCTGCTTCTCGTCGCCCGAATGGTAGAAGAAGGCGAGGTCGCCCTTTTTCATTGCCCGCATATTGTTGCGCGCCTGGAAATTGCGCACGCCGTCCCACTCAGCGCCTTTGACGCCTTCCTTCTTCTGCTGCTCCCAGGACCACGCCTCGGGCTCCGATTTCATCAGCCAGTACGCCATGGGGGAACTCGCGGGCCTCACTCCTCCTCGTCGGGAACATTCATGGTCCACAGCCACGGTCTGATGTCGACCGTGGCGAACAGTCCGGCCTTGGCGAAGGGGTCGCCGGAGGCGATCTTGCGCGCGGCGTCAAGCGAGGCGGCCTCGATCACCACGAGGCTGCCGTTCATGGTCGCGCCGTCTTCCTGGGTGAACGGGCCGGCAAAGACCAGCGTCTCGCCGAGGCCTTGCAGATAGTCCACATGCTCAGGGCGGTTCGCCTTGCGCAAACTAAGGCTGTTCGGCTTGTCGGTGCAGATGAGCGCATAAAGCATGATGTTCCCCCTTGGCGTCAGGCTATTGTGCGCCTTCGCGCCTGTCCATGGGGCCTCATGGTTCGAGACGCGCCCTTCGGGCGCTCCTCACCACGAGGAGATTGCCCTGGGGGTCGCCTCAATCGCTATGTTCGTCGCTCAATCCCTGATAAGTTCCTGCCTCCTTATTTTGCTAAGGAGGAAGCAATGGCTCACACTAGGTTTTTGCTTCTGATCATTTTCCTAACCGTCCCGGTGGTTGCGCATGCCACGCAGAAGCAGTGCGGGGCTGATACGTGCGGCACCCCCACCAAGGGTACCAAGACCATTAATGGGGTCCTCCACAATTGCACGAGCACGACATGCTCCAAATCATGCTGCACGCTGGGAGATCCTCCCGTCTGCAGCGTAGAAAAGACCACGACAAGTGACTGCACCCCCGCGAAGGTCATTTCTCCAGGCGGAGGCAAGATCGATAAGTTCAAAGCTCCGTCAGCGACCACGAAGCAGCAGTAGGTTGTCTTGCGGGAAACCATGCTGCTTCGCGGGCGTGACGACGCGGGAAAAGCGTTGGACTTCAAACCTCGGCCCTGAGCGGGCGGGCGAGCAGCGCCTCGATCGCCTCGTCGACCGTGGCGAGCCCCGAGATCACCGCATGCACGGCCTGGGCGATCGGCATGTCGATGCCGCGTGCTGCCGCCGTCTCGACGAGAGCGCCGGCGGTATAGACGCCCTCGGTAACCGAGAGGCGTTTCGCCAGCACGTCTTGTAGGCTGTGCCCCTTGCCGAGCTCGATGCCGAGCGACATGTTGCGCGATTGCTGGCTGCCGCAGGTGAGGATGAGATCGCCGAGCCCCGAGAGCCCGGCCATCGTTTCGCGCCGCGCGCCGAGCGCAGCCCCGAAGCGCGCCATCTCGGCGAAGCCGCGCGTGACGAGCGCGGCGTGCGCGCTCGCTCCGAACTTCTTGCCGGCGACGATGCCGGCGCCGATCGCATAGACGTTCTTCACCGCGCCGCCGATCTCGGCGCCGATCACGTCGTCGCTCCAATAGCAGCGGAACGGCTGGTGGCTCAGCGCATGGGCGAGCGCTCGCCCTTGCGCTTCGTCGGGAGCCGCGAGCGTGACCGCGGCGGGAAGGCCCTTGGCGATCTCCGAGGCGAAGCTCGGGCCTGAGAGCACGGCAATCTCGGCCTTCGGCAACATTTCAGCCACGACTTGCGACATGAGCTTGCCGCTCGCCTGCTCGATGCCCTTCGAGCAGAGCACGAGAGGCTGCCCGTGACGGACATAAGGGGCGAGCTCGCCGGCAATGGTGCGGAGATGCTGCGCCGGCGTCACCATCAGCAAGAGGTCGCAAGTGGCCACCTCGTTGAAGCGTGCGGTCGCCTCGATCGCCTTGTCGAGCTTGATGCCCGGCAGGAAGGTCTCGTTGCGATGCTTTTGATTGATGTCGGAAACGGTCGTGGCCTCGCGCGCCCAGATCAGCACGTCGCGCCCGGCCCGCCGCGCGACGACGGCGAGCGCCGTTCCCCACGCCCCCGCGCCCACGATGCCGACTGTCTGGAGTGTCATGGGGCACTGTTATGCCAGATTTCGCGTCATTCCCCCACCGGCCACAGCGGGGTCGCTAGGCCTTCACCCCGGCGCCGAGGGCGGGCGGCGCATCGGGATCGAGCGGCCAGCGCGCCCGGGCAGGCGCCGAAAGATCGTCGATCAACCCTCGGGAAAGCCGCATGGCGCCGGCCCAGGCGATCATTGCGGCATTATCGGTGCAAAGCTTGGGCGGCGGCACGACCAGGCGGAAGATGTGTTTCCGCGCGGTCGCTTCCAGAGTCGATCTCAGCCTTCGGTTAGCGGCGACGCCGCCGGCCACAACGAGGATGCGTTGGGCGCCCTTTCCCGCGTGCCCCTCGTAAAGCTCGAACGCGCGAGACGTTCGGTCGCTGAGGATGTCGGCAACCGCTTCCTGGAAGCTCGCGCAGAGATCGGCCACGTCCTGCTCGCTGAGCGGCGCATGGGCCATCGCTGCGTGCCTAAGCGCCGTCTTGAGCCCGGCGAGCGAGAAATGCGGCTCGTCTCGCCCCAGCATCGGCCGCGGCAGCCTGATGGTGGGCCGACCCTTCGCCGCCATGCGCTCGACTTCAGGTCCGCCGGGATAGCCAAGCCCGAGCAGCTTCGCCGCCTTGTCGAACGCCTCGCCGAGGGCATCGTCGAGCGTCGTCCCAAGCCGCTCGTAAGCGCCGACGTCCTTGATGACTAAGAGCTGGGTGTGGCCGCCAGATACGAGGAGAAGCAGATAGGGGAAGGCGAGGCGGTCGGTGAGCCCAGCAGTGAGCGCGTGCGCCTCGAGATGGTTGACCGCGATGAACGGGATGCCGCGCCCGAGCGCGATCGCCTTGGCGGTGACGACGCCGACGATGAGCCCGCCGATCAGGCCTGGCCCCGCTGCCGCGGCGACGCCATCGACTTGATCGAGCGTAAGCCCCGCCTCGTTGAGCGCCTGAAGGATCGCGGCATCGAGCAGCTCGACATGGGCGCGCGCCGCGATCTCCGGCACCACGCCGCCATAGACCTTGTGCAGGTCGAGCTGCGAGCGCACCACGTTTCCCAGGATCTTGCCGCTCCCGCCGGCCTCGAGCCGAACCAGGGCGGCAGCCGTCTCGTCGCAGCTCGTCTCGATGCCGAGTACGGTCAGAGGGGTGCTTTGGCTGCTCGTCATAGGGCTTTCTATAGGGTTTGGCGGGCCCAATTGAAGGGGGAGGCGAAAGGGGCCATTAATGCGGCCCGGCAGGCCGCTCTAGGCCAAGCAAACCAAGGAGTTCCGCATTTGCCGCCCCGGTCCCTTCTGATCGGCACGAGAGGCAGCCCGCTCGCGCTTTGGCAGGCGGAGCATGTGCGCGCGCTGCTCATGGCGGCGCACGGGTTCGGCGAAAGCGACATAGAGCTCAGCAAGATCACCACCTCCGGCGACCGCATCAGCGACAAACCCTTACGCGATTTCGGCGGCAAGGGGCTCTTCACCAAGGAGATCGACGAAGCTCTTCTCTCAGGCGCGGTCGATCTCGCCGTCCATTCGATGAAGGATCTCCCCACGGTGCTGCCCGAAGGGATTGTGGTGGCTGCCGTGCTGCCCCGCGCCGATGTGCGCGACGCCTTCATCAGCACAAGAGCGCCGTCGCTCGCCGAGCTGCCGCCGGGCTCGGTCGTGGGCACCTCGTCCTTGCGGCGCGCGGCGCAAGTGAAACGGCTCAGGCCTGACCTTCGCGTCGCCGATCTGCACGGCAATGTCGGGACGCGGCTGAGAAAGCTCAAGGAGGGTGTCGCCGATGCGACGCTTCTCGCCATGGCGGGACTGATACGGCTCGGCCTCGCCGCGCAGGTGACCTCGATCCTCTCCACCGACGAGATGCTCCCCGCCGTGGCGCAAGGGGCGATCGGCGTCGCCGCGCGGACCGACGACGAGAGGACGCGCGCTCTGCTCGCGAAGCTGAACGATGCGCGCTCCGCCACGGGCGTTGCTTGCGAGCGCGCCTTCCTTGCTCGCCTTGACGGCTCATGCAAGACGCCGATCGCGGGCCTCGCGGAGATCGATGACGGCGTGTTGCGCTTTCGCGGGCTTATCCTCACGCCCGACGGCAGCGAGTGGCACGACATCGAGCTGACGGGCGAAGCGGAGCACGCGCGCTCTCTCGGCACTGACGCGGGCGAAGAGCTTCTGGCGCGCGCCGGCCGGAACTTCCTCGCCAAGCTCGCCTGATGCGCGTCCTCGTCACACGGCCTGAGCCGGATGCGCAAGACGAGGTGCAAGAACTCGCCGCGCGCGGGCACGAGGGCATTGCATCGCCACTCCTCGTCATCGAGCAGGTAAACGACGTTGCCATCGACCTCGATGGCGCTCAGGCGCTGATCGTCACCAGCCGGAACGCGCTTCGCGCGCTCACCAAGCATCCCGCGCTTGGTGCGGCTCGCGCGCTGCCGCTCTTCGCGGTGGGCGGGGCGACGGCCCAGCGCGCGCGCGAGCTTGGCTTTGCCACGGTGATCGAAGGGCCGGGGAACGGGGCAGGGCTCGCCGAGCTGATCGTCGCCACAATCGAGCCTTCAGCCGGCAGGCTCGTGCATCTCGCCGGAGAGACTCTTGCCTTCGACCTGAAATCGGCGTTGGAGGCGCGCGGCTTTGGCGTGACTGCGCCCGTGCTTTACCGTGCCGCGCCGGCGACCGAACTTGCGCCGGAGGCGTTGCGTTCAATCAAGGACGGCAAGCTCGACGGCGTCATCCTGATGTCGCCCCGCACGGCCAAGACGTTCCTCGCTCTGCTCGAGCGATACGGCGCGGTAACGCAAGGCAAGCGGCTCGTTTGCTATTGCATCTCCGAGGCGGTAGCAGAGGTGCTGACGCCGCTCGGATTTCGCGTGCGCGTTGCGGCCTACAAGCGCGAGGAAGATGTCCTTGCGCTCCTCGACTCGAAGGCGGCATCCTGTTGAGGTTCGCGAATCCGCGAAGGACTTAAGGTTAAGGCGCGATGGTAGAGCCATTTGGCGATCACGACTCCGGCCAAGGCGGCGCGGGCAAGCGTCTGGCGCCGACCATCGAAGGCACCGCGACCGAAGTTTCGGTCGAGACGCCCGCGGACGAAGCGGCTGCTGCTAAGGCGGCTGCAGCGCGAGACGAAGAAGAGCGCGACGAGCCGGAGGAAGAAGCGACCACGCCCGAAAGTAGGGTCGAACCCGAGCCTGAGGCCGTGCACCTCGACGAGGAGCCTCAACCCGCCGAACACAGAGTCTCGCCTCCGCCGGCTGCTACCATGTCGGAGATGAAAAGCTTCGTGACCCATCTCGCCGCGGGGCTGCTCGGCGGTCTCATCGGCGTGATCGCGCTCGCCTTCGCTTGGCATCTCATTCCGGCTGGCAAGGGCGAGTCCGCGGCCGAGCTCGGCAAGATCAAGGAGCGCATCGCCAAGCTCGAAGCGACGCCGGCGCCCGCTCCTGACACTGAAGCCCTCGCCAAGCTCGACGGCCGCATCAAGGCGCTCGAAGGCGAGACGCCGCCTGACATTGCGGGGCTCACCGATCGCGTCGCGCAGCTCGAACAGGAGATGAAGGCCTTGGCCTCGGCAGCTAAGGATGGCGGCTCGGTGACCGACGCCGCTGCCATCAACCAGCAGATCACCGAGGCCGAGCAACGCATACAGGAGAATCTCGACAAGGCGCTCGCTGATGCGCAAGCGGCGAACGCCGCGACATTGCAGACGATGCAGGCTTCGATCGACGAGATGAAGGCAAAGATCGCGGCGCTCGCCGAGGCGGGGACCGGGGGGTCTCCCGACCTTACCGCGCTCACCGAGCGCGTCGCCAAGCTCGAGACGGCGATCGACAAAGGCATGGCCGGCACGAAATCGGCCGCCGCGGCGATCGCCTTCGCCAATCTGAGCAGCGCGGTGGCGGAAGGCCGCCCGTTCGCCCCCGAGCTCGCCACGATCAAATCGTTCGTCCCCGACCCAGGCGACCTTGGACCGCTGCAAGCTTACGCCGACAAAGGCATCCCGACGGTGCCCGAGCTTACGCGCTCCTTCGCCGCGAGCCGGGATGCTGCGCTCGCCGCCGCGTCTCCCGCGCCGTCCGGCTCGCTCCTCGACCGGCTGCTCGCCAGCGCCTCGACCCTGGTCAAGGTCAAGCGCGTCGATGAGGCGGCGACCGGCGATAGCGCGAGCGCGGTGCTCGCGCGTGCAGAGGCCCTGCTCGCCAAGGGCGATCTCGCCGGCAGCGCGAAGCAGATCGAGGCGCTTGGCGGCGCGGCGCGTGAGGCGTTCTCCACCTGGCTCGACGAGGCGAAGGCTCGGCTCTCGGCCGACGCTACTTTGCAAAGGCTTGAAGCAACCTTGCTCGCCTCCGCGAGCACGGCCCCCGAAAAGGCACAAGATTAAACACGATGATCCGCGTTCTCTTTTTCATCCTCTGCATCGTCGCGGCCGCTCTCGGCCTTGCCTGGTTCGCCGATCGCCCCGGCGCGATCACCGTTGAGTGGCTCGGCTATCAAGTCGAGACATCCGCCTTCGTCGGCGCTCTCGCCATCATCGCCCTCGTCGTCGTGCTCATCCTGCTCTGGGCGCTGGTGCGCTATATTGTGACGCGGCCGGAGGCGATCGCTGCCTACACCAAGGAGCGGCGAAAGCAGCAAGGCCTCGATGCGCTGTCGCGCGGACTTCTCGCCATCGGCGTCGGCGATCGCGCGCAGGCGCAGCGTTATGCCGGCATCGCTCGACGCAATCTTCCCAACGAGCCGTTGACGGCGCTGCTCAGAGCCCAGGCCGCCCAGCTCAAAGGCGACAGGCCTGCAGCCAGACGCGCCTTCGAGGCCATGCTTGACCGCCCGGAGACCGAGCTTCTCGGCGTGCGCGGTCTCTTCCTCGAGGCGAAACGGAGCAACGACATCGACGCGGCCCGCGGTCTCGCCCAACGCGCGGTGAAGCGGGATCCGAAGCTCGCCTGGGGCGTCAACGCTCTGTTCGATTTGCAAGCGCGCGAAGGCGACTTCAATGGCGCGCTCGACACGCTCGCCATCGGCCGCCACAACGGCCACTTCGATGCCGATACGGGGACAAGACGCCGCGCCGTGCTTCTGACGGCCGAGGCTCGGGAGCTCGAAGCATCAAACCCCGACAAGGCGCTCGCGCTTGCCAACGAAGCGTTGCGGCTTGCACCGTCGCTGGTGCCTGCGGCCGAGATCGCCGGCCGCATCCTCTCCGCGAAGGGCGAGGCGAGACAAGCCTCACGCCTCATCTCGCGCACCTGGAAGCTCTCGCCCCATCCCGACCTCGCGCTCGTCTATGCTTTCGTCAAGCCCGGCGAGTCGCCGCGCGACCGCCTGAAGCGCATCAAGCATCTCGCAAGCCTCACGCCCGGCGACATCGAAGGGCGGATCGCCATCGCCAACGCTGCGATCGAGGCGCATGAGTGGCAGGAAGCGCGGGATGCGCTTGCGCCTTATCTCGAGGAGCGGCCGTCGGCACGCATCTGCACGCTGATGGCCCGCATCGAGGTCGGCGAGTTCGGCGACCGGGGGCGCGAGCGCGAATGGCTTGCCCGTGCCTTGCGCGCGCCGCGCGACCGCGCCTGGATCGCCGACGGTTATGTGTCCGATCGCTGGCTCCCGGTGTCGCCGGTCACCGGCGCCGTCGATGCCTTCGAGTGGAAAGCGCCGGTCGATGCGATCGGCCGCGGCGATCAGACACTCGTCATCGAGGAGCGGCCGGAGCCCCCGATGAGGGAGATCGAAGCCGGGCCCAAAGCCCTTCCGCCAGCCGAGCCGCCGGCGCCAAAGCCCGAACCTGTGGTCGAGGAGGCTCAGGCCGAAGCGTCACCGCCGCCACCGCCACCGCCGCCGGCTAGGAAAGAAGCGCCGGTCCGCCTCGAGGAGCGGCCGAGGCCCAAGCTGTTCGTTCCCGACCGGCCGCCGGACGATCCCGGCGTGGCGCAGGCCGAGACCGACGAGAGCCCGACCTCGCTCGAGCGCTTGCGCGCGGCGCAAATCCGCCGAGGCTAACCCCTTACTCTGCCTTATACTTAACCGTTGCGTGTGGTAGCCATTTTGCACTACCACCAACCTATCCGTGCAGGGTCGTTGGGGGGCGTAGCATGGGTTGTGTTGATGCAATGCCGGCTGGGGACAGACGACTGTCTCCGCCACTGGCGTGCGTGGGACGATCGCCACCATTTCAAAAGCTGGCGTGCTGTCTCGCTGCCAAGTCGAGCATAGCGCTCCCAAGCCCTTCAAGGAGTGAACCGAAAGACAGGCCCTGGCGGGCCTGTTTTTGCATGGCAGGGGGAGTAAATGGCAAAGGCAAAGTCAAAGGCAAAGACGAAGACATTTTCAGTTCACATCGTAGCTTCGGTCTCGGAGAACAGCGTCATCGGGGACGTCCGCGCGGCGATCAAACGCGAAGTCTCAATGGGCGGCGAGACCAACTTTCGCTGGGTCCCGGCTGAACCCCCGATGAGCTTGAGGGCTCAGCAATGGCAGGCGACCGGCGACACAGTCGTCGACGCTCTGCAGGCTAAATATCCGAGACTCGTTGTCAAGCGACAGGAGATCGGGGCCCATTTCACGAAGGAGCTCACGGTCTTCCGTGCGTTTCTGACCAAGAGAATCACTTCCTAAATCCTTGGGGGAAAGTCATGCGCCTGACAGCGACGCTATTCGTGCTTGCGCTGTTGCTCGCGGTCGACTCCGCGCGCGCAGCTGAAACGGCTCTTTATCTGCTTCCGGCCGACAAACTCTGTACTAAGAACGACGCAGACGGACGCTGGTATTTGGACAACAAAAAACTCTTGGCTGAGCTCATCGGACGCATGGTGCGCAGCGGTGAGGTGCCGATCGATGCTGGTGACGACTCGGGTAAGATCTCGCTGACCTATTCGCGGACGGGCATAGCCCACGCTCTTTGGGACGACCTTGCCGATTTCAACGAGCACCTCACCAATACCGACTATCACATCGTGGCCCACCATCGTCCATCCGCGGGGGATGTGCGGAAATATCCCGAACTGGAGACTGAGGGAGGTTACTTGCTATTCCCGAAGGGCCGCTATGCCATCGTCCTCTGCACGAAGCCCGAGGACGAGGCGGTCGACAAGAATGCGCGGCCCTTGCCAAAGACCGTGTTCAGAGTTCGGGGCGACCCCACCGATCTGCGCAACCCGCTCAAGGATGATTCTAAGCCGGCCACTTTCTCCATCACCGACGATTTCGAGAAGACGGTGACATCCTTTCAAGTCGACGGCGCCGTAGGCGTCGGCGTTTCAGGTCCGCTGGTGACCGAGCCTTCATCGATCGGTGGGTACAACGTAGTGGCCGACGGCCAGCTGATCATCTATGGGCGGCTCGACCAAAAGGGCGCTGACAATGTCAAGACTCTTGAGATCGACAACAAGGCGATCGGGCTTCTCGCCAATATCGACTATGGCCACATCGGAGGGTGGGAGAACAACATCTCGCTCCTTTCCGCTTATACGTGGGACGACAAGGTCGATTCACAGATTGAGACCGCCCGCGTGGTTTGGGCACCCCTCCCGGCCTGGTCTCCACGGAGCGATTTTGCGAATTGGTGGCTGCGATCTTTCGTCAACTACGCCTCGTTCTCCCTTGGCAACAACCTGGTCTTTCAAGTCAGGAACACGCTCACTGGGGAAGCGGTCTACGGTAATGCCGTCGAGGCGGGGACCGATCCTCTCTTCCAGGAGGACAAGACGTATTTCCAGGCGGGCGGCGTAGTTGGTACCAGCATCTCCTGGGTCGATATGAATCTCTTGCGTTTGGGCAAGTCCGAGGGGCTCTTGAGGGGGATGACGCTCTTTGCCCAATATAAGTGGCTCGGCGGCATCAGCGGTTCCCTCGATACGTTCGAGCGGTTCGAGGGCGGCGTGACCTTCGCCCTCGGCGAGAGCAAGAAATTCGGATGGACGACGAAATACGTGAAGGGGCGCCTAGACGATACGTTGCAGAGGGTTGACTATGTAGAATCGGCTTTGTCCCTGAAGTTCTGAGCAAGGGCTAGCGCCCTTCGATTAATCAAATGCCGTCGTTGTGGTGCTCGAGCGCTTGCGCGCGGCGCAAATCCGCCGAGGCTGAAGCGCCAGCAAGCCGTTGGCTTGCATCGCTGGGGCAATGGCATTAAGTCACGGCCGGGCACGATTGGGATGGCCCGCGCGCCAAGCGCCGCTGTAGCTCAGGGGTAGAGCAGGGCTTTCGTAAGCAGTAAATCAACCGGCCAGGAAGCCCCGGAAAGAGTTGAAACGCCGGGCTTGAAGAGGCATTTTCCGCGGCCGTGGTTGCAAGCTGGCTGCAAGCTCGAGAGGTCTCAGGCGATGAAGCAAGCCGCTGTAGCTCAGGGGTAGAGCAGGGCTTTCGTAAAGCCAAGGTCGGGAGTTCAAATCTCTCCAGCGGCACCA
>CAVULQ010000004.1:0-224917 GCA_963742355.1 uncultured Alphaproteobacteria bacterium
GCCAGCAACGCCGAAACCTACTCTTCGATTGCCGCGGCCACCGCCTCGGAGAAGCGCAATCGATCCATCAAGACGGCGTGAGCGCTTCGTTGCGCGAGCGCACGCCAAAGGGCGCGAATGCTTTCTACGGCAGTTCGGATACCGGAGGCCGGCACGTCGGTGATGAATGAGCGCCGAAGAAACGTAAAGTCGATACCCAATCGTGACATCTCGGCCGCCAACAATGGGAACGGTATAGGAGCGCCGAACCTCGGATCGGTAGCTCCTGCCACGCCAAGACTCACGTTCGGCAGCGCCTCTCTAACCCACTCCACCGTGCCGTCGATTAGCGGGGCAAACAGGTTCCGATCGTTTCGCGCAATCGCAAGATCGTGCAATCCAACATAGACGAGGTTTAATTCGCGATGCGCCAGGTGGGGATGCAACAGCAGCATCTCCGGTGTCTCAACCATCAAGCCAGCTTTTGTGCGTCCGCCGATTGCGGCGGTAAACGCGTCGACTTCCTCGAGAGTCTTCGCCATGGGAAGTATCAGGGCTGAAACGCCGGCCTCGATCGCCACATCGATTTGCCGGGGGCTTGTCTCGCCCCACGGATCGAGCCGACAAATCGGCGAGATGCGGCTGTCCGCGACGAACGCAGGCAGAGCGTCTATCGAAGCGACGGATATCGATGTATCGAAGGTCCGTTGGCGTTCGCGCTTTCCGCGCTGCTCGAAATCGAAAATGACGGCATCAACGCCCTGGGCCAAAGCGTCGACCGCTTTGGCAGGATCTGCTTGCAACAAGAACAGACTAATCGCCAATTTCACTGGGCAGCCTGGAGACGGTCAGAAAACAAATCGCCCGTCGACTGGCATCGACGGCTTGCCCAGTGGCCTTAACTTATATTCTGATGCCGGGAAGCGAAAGCAAATTCATCAGGAAGCGGTTGAAGGTTCACCCTCCATGCCACCTGAAAGCACAGTCTGAGCCGATGACCAGCAATTGCCGGAGACGTAGGCGTGCGCCGCTTCTTTCGTAAGGCGCCGCAGGTATCGGTCGCGATGGCTTCTTACAACCACGCGCGTTTCGTCGGAAACGCCGTGAAAAGCATTCTAGATCAAACTCTGACAGACCTCGAACTCGTCGTCGTAGACGACGGGTCGACTGACGGCACACCCGATATCATTGCCGGATTTCGCGATCCTCGGATCAAGCTGATACGTCTGCACAAGAATCGGGCAAAGCAGGCTCGCAACGAAGCGCTCAAGTGGTGCACCGGAAAATTCGTCGCCTTCCAGAACTCCGATGACGTCTGGGGCCCGGAGAAGCTCGAACGTCAGGTTGACGTGTTGGAGCGCGACAGAGAGCTGTCGGCATGTCTAACGTCGGTTGAGATTATTGATGCGGACGGCAATCCGAATAGGGCCACCTGGGCTGAGGGAATTTTTCAGAACCACGCTAGTCAGTGTCCTATGCAGACACCCTCTAGGCCCGAGCCTTTGATGCAACGGGAACCCTCGCTGCAATCACCGTCGTCGAAGCAACTCTTCCCCGTCGCTCGCTTCGTGGGGGCATTGTCATCGTTGCTACCAGCATTCAGGTTGCCGCTGCAGACACCGTCCATGCACACCGAGCCGGGCTTGCAGTCGTTGTCGAACACGCAAGCGAAGGCCGCAGTTGAGGTGAGGCAGAGAATAGTGACTAAGATCAGGCTGCGCATCGCGGCTTCTCCCTATAACCCTCTCAAAATCACACCACCGAATGTCCGAATTTGGACAGGGCGAGGGTCGTGATAGGCGGCGGCAGCAGTGTTAGCGTCATGCCTCCCTCCTTCGTTGCCGGGAGGGGCGC
This sequence comes from uncultured Alphaproteobacteria bacterium, assembly GCA_963742355.1. GTDB lineage: Bacteria > Pseudomonadota > Alphaproteobacteria > Rhizobiales > Methyloligellaceae > Methyloceanibacter. Next base: position 1,834 of record CAVULQ010000004.1, read on the forward strand.
GAGCCCTAGCGGTGTTAGCAGGGCCTCAGAGGGGACTTTCGCGAGCCAAGTGCTTGAAAAGTGGTGCCGCCGAGTAGGATTGAACTACTGACCCCGTCATTACCAATGACGTGCTCTACCACTGAGCTACGGCGGCTAAGGGAAGCCCGGCGAAGCAAGCTTGACGGCTGCCTCGATGCGCGCGGGCGGACCCTGCCATAGCGGTGAAGCGCCTGCAAGCACGGAACCCCAGGCGCCCAACGCCCGTTTCAAGCTCAAGAGATAGGCAACATTGGACGTGATATAAAGAAAGCACGTTTGGCATTCCCGGAGCGGCAAATGAGCGGCAAGACCAAGGGCGGAGCCGGCCCTAAGACGGGTGAACGCGAAGAAGCTCGCGAGGCGCGCCTCGCCCAGGCGCTCCGCGCTAACTTATTGAAACGCAAGGCGCAGGCGCGCGAGCGCCCCGCTTCCAAAACCGGCGATGATGGAGGACAGAGCAGGTCCTAGGGAGTAAGCTTGCAGTTTGTCGGTCCGCCTTGAGGGAGGTTTGGCCGGCACTTAACGGGGACTTAATAAAGCGCGAGCAGGGCAAGGGCGCGCGAGGGAGTCACACGTCATGGACCGCATCCGCATTGTCGGCGGCCAGCGCTTGAACGGCACCATTCCGATCAGTGGCGCCAAAAACGCTGCGCTGCCCTTGATGATCGCCAGCCTTTTGACGCGCGAAACGCTGACGTTGAACAACGTGCCTCGCCTCGCCGACGTGAATCTTCTTGCTCGCATCCTGGGCAACCACGGCGTCGACGTGACCATCGCCGGCAAGAAGTCGGGCCAGCGCACCAGCGACGGCCAGACTTTTCGGCTGACCGCGCCGGAGATCGTCGACACCACGGCACCCTACGAGATGGTGGCGCGCATGCGCGCGAGCTTCTGGGTGCTTGCCCCGCTTGTCGCACGCTGCGGCCGGGCCAAAGTCTCTCTGCCCGGCGGTTGCGCCATCGGCACGCGCCCCGTCGATCTTCATCTCACGACGCTTGAGGCGCTCGGCGCCGAAATCGAGCTCGAAGGCGGTTACGTGATCGCCAGGGCTCCACGGGGGCTCACCGGTAACCGTGTCGAGCTCTCCAAGGTCTCGGTCGGCGCGACCCATAACGCCTTGATGGCGGCGGTGCTCGCGCGGGGAGAGACGCTGATCGAGAACGCCGCGCGCGAGCCAGAGGTCGTCGATCTCGGCAATTGCCTGATCAGGATGGGAGCCCGCATCGAAGGTCTCGGCACGCCTACTTTGTGGATTCAGGGACGCGAGACGCTGCATTGTGCCGAGCATACCGTCCTTCCCGATCGCATCGAGACGGGGACTTACGCCATGGCCGCCGCCATGACGGGAGGAGACGTTCTGCTCGATGGCGCCCGTGCCGATCTCCTGCAGGAGGCATTGCAAACCCTGCGCTCGACCGGAATCGAGGTCGAGGAGCGGCCGACCGGTATCCGCATCGCGCGGAACGGAGGAGGGCTCCAACCGGTGACCGTGGAAACCCAGCCCTTCCCTGGCTTCCCCACGGATTTGCAGGCCCAGCTCATCGCTCTCATGTGCATGGCGAGCGGCACCTCGACCGTGCGCGAGACCATCTTCGAGAACCGCTTCATGCACGTTCAGGAGTTGGCGCGGCTAGGCGCCCGCATCGATCTCAAGGGCGATACTGCGCTTGTGACCGGGGTCAGTGGATTGCGCGGCGCTCAGGTCATGGCGACTGATCTGCGCGCCTCGGTGTCGCTGATCATCGCCGGGCTTGCCGCCCAAGGCGAGACCGTCATCGGCAGGGTCTATCATCTCGACCGCGGTTTCGAGCGCATCGAGGACAAGCTGCGGCAATGTGGGGCCCATATCGAGCGGCTGACGAGCTGAACCCTGCCTGAACTTGACAGTTTCATGTCTTCCTGGAGCGTGGTACTTGCCCATGCGAAAGAACCCCCATTGTCGCCATGAGCCCACTGAAACTGATCGCGCTCGATGAAGCCGACCTCGAAATCGTGTCATCGCATCTCCAAGATGCGGTGGGGCGGGTCGGCGACATGGCCTACATCCCCTCGAAGAAGCGCTTTGCCGCGCTCCTCAACCGCTTCGATTGGGAGCGGGCGGAGAGCGGGAATGGCCGCAAGGACTTTCGCCGGCGGCGGACCGCGCTCCGATTCGAGCGCGTGCTCAGCGCGCGGCACAGACGGGTGAAACCCGCGACCGAAGATAAGGTCCTGTCGCTGCTTGCCATCAGCTTCCAGCCTACCGAGCCGCCCGCCGGCTATGTGACGCTGACCTTCTCGGGCGACGCCTCGATTGAGCTCAAGGTCGAGTGCATCGAGGCCGCCCTCACCGATCTCGGTCCCGTCTGGCGCACCAAGTCGAAGCCCGAGCACCCCGGCGAACCGGACCCGGGCAGCAAGCCGGGAGCCGGCTCCTAAGGCCATGGCTCTTTGGCTCAAGACCGGCGATAGCGATTTCGACGACCGCTTTACCGCTCTGCTCGCGGTGAAGCGCGAGACGGCATCCGACGTCAACGACGCGGTTGCCGCCATTATCGCCAAGGTCCGCGCCGAGGGCGATTCCGCGCTGATCGAGCTCACGCGGCGCTTCGACGGGCTCGATCTGGAGGTTGCCGGCATCAGGGTGACGGCCACGGAGATCGAGGCGGCCCGCGCCAAGATCGACGCGAAGACGCTTGCCGCGCTCGAGCTCGCGCATGAGCGCATCCTCGACCACCATAAGCGCCAGCTGCCGAGCGACGATCGTTATATCGATGAGATCGGGGTTGAGCTCGGCAATCGCTGGACGCCGGTTTCCTCCGCTGGGCTCTATGTCCCTGGCGGCACGGCGAGCTATCCGAGTTCGGTGCTGATGAACGCCGTTCCCGCCAAGGTCGCGCGCGTGAAGCGCATCGTCATGGTGGTGCCGGCACAGAAGGGCGCCCTCAATCCGCTCGTCCTTGTTGCCGCATCCTTAGCCGGCGTCCATGAGATTTATCGCGTCGGCGGCGCGCAGGCGATCGCCGCGCTTGCTTACGGCACGCAAAGCATCGCGCCGGTCGCCAAGATCGTCGGCCCCGGCAACGCTTATGTCGCCGCCGCCAAGCGCCAGGTCTATGGCCAAGTCGGCATCGATATGGTGGCGGGCCCCTCTGAGGTCGTGGTGATCGCCGACAGAGAGAACGATCCCGCCTGGATCGCCGCCGACCTGCTCGCCCAGGCCGAGCACGACGAGGCGGCGCAGTCGATCCTGATCACCGACGACGCTTCCTTCGCTGAGGACGTGGTCGCCGCGGTCGAGACTGAGCTTTCCACCTTGCCGCGCGAGGCGATCGCGCGGGCGAGCTGGCGCGACTATGGCGCGGTGATCCTGGTCAGGAGTCTCGATGAGGCGCCCGCCCTTGCCGACCGTCTCGCGCCAGAGCATCTTGAGATTGCGGCGTCTGACCCGGAAAAACTTGCCGCGCGAATCAACGATGCCGGCGCGATCTTCGTCGGGCGCTACACGCCGGAGGTGATTGGCGATTATGTTGCAGGCACCAACCACGTGCTCCCCACGGCGCGGAGCGCCAGATTCGCCTCGGGTCTGTCGGTTCTCGATTTCATGAAACGCACCTCGATCCTGAAACTCGATGCCGAAAGCCTCGCCGCGCTTGGCCCAGCCGCCATGACTTTGGCGGACGCCGAAGGGCTCGAAGCGCATCGCCGCTCCGTCGCCATCAGGCTCAATCCGAGGGATTAGCATGACGGAGCAGGTTGGGGCGTCGGTGGAGGATCGGTCGCGGCTGGTCGAGGTTACGCTCGATCAGGCCTCGATCGGCCGCAACAATGCCGAGGTCGAGCACGAGCGTGAGGTCGCGATCTTCGACTTGCTCGAGAAGAACTCGTTCGCTCTCGAAGGCCATGACGGCGGCCCCTACACGCTCAACCTGTCGCTCGCCGACAATCGCCTCGTGTTCACCGTGGGCGATGGCGATCGCGCTCCAATCCAGCATGTGATGCTCTCGCTCTCGCCCTTTCGCCGCCTGGTGAAGGACTATTTCCTCATCTGCGAGAGCTACTATCAGGCGATCAAGACCCAGCCGGCCTCGAAGATCGAGGCGATCGACATGGGCCGGCGCGGCCTCCACGACGAGGGCAGCCAACTCCTCCTGGAGCGGCTCAAGGGCAAGATCGCGGTCGATCTCGCGACCGCAAGACGCCTGTTCACGCTGCTCTGCGCGCTCCACTGGAAGGGCTGATGCCTTGGCGCTTACGGGCGATCTGCCGGGCGCGGTCCTCTTCGCCTGCAATCGCAACGCCGTGCGCTCGCCGATGGCGGCCGCGATCCTGCGTCACCTCGCCGGCAACAGAGTCTTTGTTGGCTCCGCCGGCGTGCGCGCCGGCGAGGCGACCGACCCCTTCGCCATCGCCGTGATGGAGGAGCTTGGCATCGATATGTCTAAGCACAAGCCGATGTCGCTTGCCGGCGTGCACGACACCTCATTCGATTTGATCGTCACGCTCGCGCCGGAAGCCCATCACAAGGCCCTCGAAATCGTCAGCGGCTTCGCCGTCGATGTCGAATATTGGCCGACGCAAGACCCGAGCGTTGCCGGCGGCAATCGCGAGCAGATTCTCGACGCCTATCGTGCCGCGCGCGACGGCCTGTTCGCCAAGATCAAGTCGCGCTTTGGGCTAGGTGGCGGCCTAAGCGTGTGAGCGGCAGGGCGAAGCGCTTACGACTCGATCAGGAAATTCTCGGCCGATGCGAGACCGGCCTTGGGGAGCGCTTCGGCCTCGTCCTTGAGATTGACGCCCGATAGGCCGCGCCTTCGCGCCTCGGTCATCAGATAATGCAGTTTGTAGGCTGCCTGCTCGTAGCTGAGGCCCTGCGGGCGGATGTTGGAGATGCAATTCCTCAATTCGTCAGTCAGGCCGACGCGGGGTGAGAGCGTCATGTAGATGCCCATGCTATCGGGGGAGCTTAGGCCGGGACGCTCGCCGATCATCACGACAACCATCTTGGCGCCCAGTATCTCGCCGACCTCATCGCCGACCGCGACGCGTGCCTCTTTCACGATGCAGAGCGGGGCGATGCGCCAGTCGTCTTTCAACGTCGGCAGGACTGCGTCGAGAAACGAAGCGGCATTCTCTTCGATGGCGAGAGCCGAAAGCCCGTCGCCGATGACGAACACCGCATCATGTGGCTCTGCCGGGCGTGGCAGCGCTTCGAGGCTGGCGCGCGATTGGGCATCGAGCCGCCGCCCCTTGTCGGGCCTCTGCAGGTACATCGAACGGCTCTCGGCGGCGCTGTGCAGGAGAACCGTCTCGAACCCGCGTGCGCGAAGGGTTTCCGCAAAGGCGGGAATGTCGAGTTCGTGATGCACGGCATCGCGTGCGCGCGCATGCGCAAGCTGAAACTCCAAATGCGGCTTGGTCGGGAGGCTCGTCCCTGAGCGGCCAAGAGCGATGCGCGCGTCGGTGTACTGGCGCAGCTTGGTCCAGGGATCAGTGACGACGATGTCTCGCGTTTCACGTGCCATGGCGGGCCTAATGAAGATGGGCGAGGGCGCGTTGGAAGGGCTTCGGCAGACTATCGGAGAGGCGAACCTCTCTCTTGTCCTGCTCGTAAATGCCCATCGTCTTCAGCCAGTCCTCGAATTCCGGTGCGGGCTTGAGGCCCAGCACTTTGCGCACATAGAGCGCATCATGGAACGAGGTCGTCTGATAGTTGAGCATGATGTCGTCGGAGCCGGGAATGCCCATGATGTAGTTGACGCCCGCAACCGAGAGCAGAGTCAAAAGCACGTCCATGTCGTTTTGATCGGCTTCGGCGTGATTGGTGTAACAGATGTCCACGCCCATCGGCACGCCGAGCAGCTTGCCGCAGAAATGGTCCTCTAGCCCTGCGCGGGTGATCTGCCGCCCGTCATAGAGATATTCTGGGCCGATGAAGCCGACCACGGTGTTGAGCAAGAGCGGCTTGAACTTGCGGGCGACGGCGTAAGCGCGCGCCTCGAGCGTCTGCTGATCGACGCCGTGATGGGCGTTGGCCGAGAGCGCGCTTCCCTGGCCGGTCTCGAAATACATGACGTTGTCCCCGACCGTGCCGCGCTCGAGCCCGAGCGCCGCCTCGCGGCCTTCCTGGAGAATGCTCAAATTGATGCCGAAGCTCTTATTGGCGGCCTCGGTGCCGGCGATCGACTGGAATACGAGATCGATGGGTGCGCCGCGGTTGATCGCCTCGATGCTGGTGGTGACGTGGGTGAGCACACAGGACTGGGTCGGTATCTCGTAGCGGCGGATGATCTCGTCCAGCATCTCGATCAGCGTCGTCACCTGAGCGATGCTGTCGGTCGCGGGATTGATGCCGATCACCGCGTCGCCATTGCCGTACATCAGGCCATCGACGATGCTGGCGGCGATGCCAGTCGGGTCGTCGGTCGGATGGTTTGGCTGGAGTCGGGTCGCCATCCGCTTCTTCAATCCGATCGTGTTGCGGAACTTAGTGACGACGCGGCATTTCTGTCCGATGAGGATCAGATCCTGGACGCGGCTGATCTTGGACACCGCGGCGACGATCTCGGGCGTGAGGCCGGGCGCGAGTGCCGTGAGCGCGCTCTCGCTCGCCTCATCCGACAAGAGCCAATTCCTGAAGCCGCCGACCGTCAGATGCGCGACGGGCTTGAAGGCGCGCGCATCGTGCTCGTCGACGATGAGACGCGTCACCTCATCGCTCTCGTAGGGCACGACGGCCTCGGTCAGGAACACGGCGAGTGGGACGTCGGCAAGCGCCATTTGCGCCGCGACGCGCTCCTCGTCGTCGCCTGCGGCGATCCCCGCGAGGTAGTCGCCCGACCGCGCCGGGGTTGCCTTGGCAAGCAGTTCTTTGAGCGAAGAGAAGCTGTAGGTATGGCCGCCGACGGTGTGGGAATAGCCCATGGTGCCGTTTCCTCGTGCAATGCTGCCGCGCAAGGCTAAAGCGCCCGCGTCGAAGCGATTATGCCACGGAATTCGGCTTGTTCCACTCGGCGCGTCGCGGTTTTGGCCCCGCGTCCTACTTTCCCGCCTGGGTGCTCTCCCAATCCTTCTCAGCCTGTACGAGCATCTTGTCGAAACTGTCGTCGGTCGTCAGCTCCGTGATGCCTTGCCCGAACTTGGCGGCCAACGACTTGCACGGCGACTTTTTGGAGAAGGCGACGAACATCTCTTGAGAGAGGAGCGCCTGGTTCAGCGCCACGATCTTGTCCTTGAGGCCCTCTTTGGCCGCTTCGGCAATGCCGGGATAATAGCCGGCGATGAGGTAGTCGGCCTTTCCGTCCAACAGGGCTTGGAACCCGGCATCGATGCCGGCAGTACGGGTGACATCGAGCTTGTCCTTCATGAAGGCGTCGAAGTCGGTGCCGTAGCTCTCGCCTTGATTAGTGACGCCTTTCTTGCCGATCAGATCATTCTTGTCGGTGAAGGGGAACTCCTTGCCCTTGACGACGAACACCGCCACGTCGTCGAAGGTGAAGGCCGGCTGGATATAATCGAGATACGGGGCCCGCTCATCGTTGTAGTAGATGCCGAAAATCATATCGGCCTTGCCATCGAACGCCGCCTGTTGCGCTTCCTCCCAAGTTCCCATGTATTTCGACTCGAGAGGCACGTTGATTTGCTTGGCAATGGTTTCGACCAGCATCGGCGCCGCGCCGACGATATTGTCGCCGTCCCTGTAGGCGATCGCCGGATATTGCGGATGGCCGGTCGCGGTGATCTTGGTGCACTCGTCGGCGGCGAAGGCGGCATTGCCCGTCAGTGTTAGAGCCGCGAACACGCTCAAGCAGAGAAATCTTTTCATGATCAAGGATTCCTTGTTCCTCATCGGAGTGGGTAGGGGCGGGGGAGCGTCCGGCGCGACAGCCGCCGAGGCGCGCTTATCGCCCTTTCATTTGTGCCTTGATGCGATCGACGTCGGCTTGCGAGACCTTTCCGGCTTGGACCAACGCCTGCACGCAGGCTGGCGACAAGCTCGGCCCCGCCTTCTTCATGCAAAGGTTCAGAGCGTTGGTCTGCAGCCCGTAATCGCCGCAGAACCTCCGGTAGTCATTGGCGCAGTTATCCTGCATGCCTTTGGTAATGGTGCCGGCCTGCGCAAAGGCCGCTGACGGTGCCGCGCAGACGCCAAGGATCACAACAAGCGTGATGGGCAGTCTCGACCGATGACGTGTCATCCACTGATCCCTCTGTTTTTGCAGGCCGGTTCTACCACGCCTGAAACGGCCCGCCATGCAAAAGCAACGCATTTCGGGGCAAGTGACCTTATTTGCCGCGTTGCGCGGAAGCTCCGCAATCCGGCTTGATTTTGCGTCACTTCCCGACCATTCTCCCGCGACTTGCGATGCGGAAGGAGCCTTATGGCGAAGGAAGAGATGCTCGAATTTCCGGGAGTGGTGACGGAACTCCTCCCGAACGCCACTTTCCGGGTGAAACTCGAGAACGAACACGAGATCATCGCCCATACCGCGGGACGAATGCGTAAGAACCGCATCAGGGTGCTTGCCGGCGACAAAGTTCTGGTCGAGATGACTCCCTATGATCTCACTAAAGGTCGGATCACTTACCGATTTAAGTAGCAGGTTCCGGTTCAAGCGAGCCGAGCCTGTGAAGAAGGAGAAGGCGGTCGCGCCGCAGCGGCCGGCGCGCACGCGCGCGGCGCCGAGCCGTTTCCGGCCGAAGCTCGTGCTCGCCTCGGCCTCGCCGCGCCGACTGCAGCTGCTTGAGCAGGCCGGCATCACGCCTGACGCGCTCCGCCCTGCCTCGATCGACGAGAGCGTGACCAAGGGCGAGGTGCCCCGCCACATCGTGCGCCGGCTGGCCCGAGCCAAGGCCGAGGCCGCGCGCCGGCTGATCCGCAACGAGCCGGATCTCGCCAAGGCTTTCGTAATCGCAGCCGATACCGTGGTCGCGGTCGGCCGCCGCGTGCTCGGCAAGGCCGAGCTCGAGCATGAGGCCGGCGATGCGCTCAGGCTGCTGCGCGGCCGCGCTCACCGCGTGCATACCGCGATCTGCCTGCTCACACCGGACGACCACGTGCGCGAGCGCGTGGTCGAGACGCGCGTGCGCTTCCGCAATCTCTCCAACGAGGAGATCGGCAATTATCTCGCGAGCGGCGAATGGAAGGGTAAGGCCGGCGGCTATGCCATCCAGGGTATCGCCGGCGCCTTCGTGGTGAAGATGGTCGGCTCCTACACCAATGTCGTCGGTCTGCCGCTGACCGAGGTGGTCAATCTGCTGCAAGGCGAGGGCTTCCCCGTCAGTCATCTCTGGCTTTCCAAGGCCGAGGAGGTCGAGACCGAGTGAGCGGGCGAAGACGCGGGGAAACGAGGGCAGCATCGCCGGGCAAGGCAAAAGCGGCGGCACGCAAGGCGCCGCGCTGTCCGATCTGCCGCAAGCCGACCACTGCCGAGTTTCACCCCTTCTGCTCGAGACACTGCACCGATATCGACCTTGGACGCTGGCTCGGAGGGCGCTACGCCGTGCCGGGCGAGCCGATCGGCCGCGCTAGCGGTGAAGAGGCGGTCTCCCAAGAGGACGAAGACGCGGGCTGTTAGCGCCGGTCTCGACAGGACATAAGCGATTTCCTATAAGCCAAGGCCTTGCGCGCGGCGCGGGGTTTCCTCATGTCCGGGGAGACTGCGCCGCATCGAGCGCCGCAAGGGCCCAGGTAGCTCAGTTGGTAGAGCAGCGGACTGAAAATCCGCGTGTCGGTGGTTCAAATCCGCCCCTGGGCACCATTCTTTCCGTTTTCAAATCAAGGTCTTCGACTCCGAATGCGCTTCTCGACAACGGCGCATGTTTACGCCTTGGCAGTTCCAGTGGATACTCGCCCTGTGTTGCCGTCTCGATGCACCGTATCGATAAAATCGCGCTTGGCTCGTGTTCCAGTGGTCCAGTGACAATGCAGAAGGTCATTCGTCGACACACATTGCTGAGCGGTGTTTTGCTCGGCGCGATGGGGCTTGCGGCTCCAGCCCAGGCGTCAATGCTCGGCCTTTTGCCGTATGAGCCCGAGTTGCCGGTCATCAAGGTTTTAGGCTGTCGGGTCCATGGCCTGGGGATCGTGTGCGGCCCCGCGGTGGCCCTGCCGCGGCTCCGCAAGAAGACCTACCACAAGGAACAGGTCGAACCCTCCTATAAGGATCAATCGGAAGAGACGCCATCGTCGAAGGGCGGTACCGCGAGCCAGAAAGGAAGTTCAACAGCGACGAACGGGTCGCAAAAGGATACGGCGGACCAATCGACAGTGCAGGGAGGGGATGCCGGCGTGCACGCTTGCCCCCCGGGGAATGTGGTGCTCGAAAAGCCGACCGCTTCCGGCTCCTTTTGTGAGCCGGCTGCCGACCAATCTTCCGGATCGGAATCGGATCAATCGGCCGCTCCTGCGCAGTCGATGGATAAGGCAACGGATAAGGCGACGTCATCGACACCGCAAGCGACACCGTGATTGGCAGCCTGCGGGTATGGCGCGAGGTGGAAATAGTTAGGAAAACAGCCCTTAAGCTCGGCCCGAGCGCGCGTCGATCGCGTTATGGGCGCGATTCCTGTCGATACGGTATATAGTTAGGGTGTCGTACACGAGACGGCGCTGTTTGGAAGTCAACCTGAGAGGGCATTATGGGCGACACCCCTTCCTTCGAGATTCCGCCACAGCTGCGCGAGATGGCAGAGAAGAACGTCGAGCAAGCGCGCGCGGCCTATGGCCAATTCATGGATCTCCTTACGCAGGCCATGAACACCTGGGCTAAGGGGCCGGCCGCCGGCGGCGCGGCGGGGTTCAAGGCCGTGCAAGAGCGTGCCGTCGGCTTCGCCAAGGAGAACGCCGAACGCTCCTTCAATCTCGCAAGCGAAATCGCGCGCGCCAAAGACGTGCAAGAAGTGCTGACGTTGCAGAGCCGCTACGCGCAAACCCAGATGCAGCTCTTCGCGGTTCAGGCGCAGCAGCTCTCTTGGCTCATGGCCGATGCCATGCGCGAGATGCAGCAACCCAAAAGGTGAAGCACGCGGCGCTAGCCTTCCGCTAGTCGAGCTGCTGTCCGAGATAGGTCGCCACGTCGTCATGCATCTTGAAGACGGCCTCTTTCACGTCGCCTTCCGAAGCCTTGTTATTGATGGCGTTGACAAGGCCGATCCACAGATTTTCCGGCAAGCCGATCTCGTTCAGGCGCGATTGGATGACGCCGCCGATCCCCTGATCCTCACCCGGCTGATAGAGAAGGATGAGCAGGTTCGACTTGACCGAGACTTCGAACAGGGTGCCGGCGGGGTTGCCGAACTTCTCGACGATTTGGCGACCGAGATCGGCGCCGTCGCCTTGAATGAGGTAATGGATAACGTCAGCGTAGGTCTGCGATGAGTTGGCCGCGCGGGGAGGGAAGGGCTTGATCTCGAGCTGCATCGCCTCGGCGACCGGCTTGATGTTGGCCAACAGCTGCTCGACCTTATCGTCTTGGTTGCCTTGCGCGTAAAGAAGACCGGCAAGACTGAGCTGGTCGCCCAGCCGCCACGCTGCGGCCTTGGCGAGATCCTCGACAGCGGCCTGGCTTTCGCCGGCGAAGAACAGAACAAAGAGCGCTCCCGCGATCGCAAGGGTCAGAAGACCCCTACGGCTCATGGCTCCGGACTGAGCCTGCACCGAAGCGACGCACAATGCCGACCTCCTGCGAGCTAGGCCGAACTTGAGCGCGCGGCCAAGAGCCAAAATACTCCGTGAATCGATCTCAGTCGCCAACAATGTTGGGTGATGTGATCTGTCATCAGCCGCTCTTCCGCCCGCATCTGTTCTTATCGGCCCTCCACTCGCAACTGTCCGCTTTAGCCGTGCAGGCCGCCTGATCGAGATTTTTGCAAGGATTCGATCCGGTGCTTGCTGGCGTCGAAGCATCTGTGGGGGCCGCCGTCGCTCCCGCCGAATTCGTTCCCGCATCGGCAGCGGGCGCGACCACCTTCGCCGGTTTCTTGATCGGCGCTCCTTTCAACACCGTCCAGGAATCGGGGTTGTCGCAGGTCACCAAGGTCAGCTCGTCCTTGTTGTCTCCGCCGAGACCAAGGCATTTGTCCTGCGCCACAGATTTCAATTTGTAGCTCGCATCGGCCTCGAGCATCTTCTCAAGGGCATTTTCGAGCGTCGCGATCTTGCCACCCAAGGCCACGATGCTCTCCTCGAGATGCGAGATATGCAGCTGCAGGCAGGCCATGCGGGCCTGATCGTCCTTGATGTCGTCGCAAAATTGCATGCCGATCGCGTGCGCCGGCATCGCGGTTCCGATTATGCACAGTGCGGCAACGAGGCTTGCGAAGACGCGCATGCGAGCCCTCCCTTGGTCCGTGATTGATCCATTGAATCTTTGCGGGGAGTTCAACCCCTGGCAAGCGGTATCATGGCTCGATCGCGGCACTTGCCGGCGCGCTCGGCGTCACTCGCCACACAATATTGCCGACATCGTCGGCGACGAGGAGCGCACCAGTCTTATCGACGCCGACGCCGACGGGGCGCCCGAGCGCATCGCCGTCAGCGCTGCGAAAGCCGGTCAACACGTCTTCCGGGGGTCCCGAGGGATGACCTTCCGAGAACGGCACGAAGATCACTTTGTAGCCGCTCGGCGGATCACGGTTCCACGACCCGTGCTGACCGACGAAGGCGCCGCCGCGATAACGCTCGGGCAGCAGCGTAGCGTCGTCGAAGGCGAGCCCGAGCGAAGCGGTGTGCGGACCGAGCGCATAATCGGGCACGATCGCCTTGGCGACGAGATCAGGGCGCTGCGGCGTGACGCGCGGATCGAGATGGTCACCGTAATAGCTGTAAGGCCAACCATAGAAGCCGCCTTCCTTGACGGCTGTCATATAGTCGGGGACGAGATCGCTGCCGAGCTCGTCGCGCTCGTTGACCGCGACCCAAAGCGCGCCGCTTTCCGGCTCGAAGGCGAGCCCTACCGGATTGCGCAGGCCCGTGGCGAAGAGATGAGATTGACCCGTCGCAAGGTCGATCTCGACGATGGCGGCGCGACCCGTTTCGGCATCCATCCCATTCTCACCGGCATTGCTGTTCGATCCCACCCCGACGAAAAGCTTGGCGCCGTCGCGGCTCGCAACCAGGCTCCTGGTCCAGTGATAATTGTAAGGCCCGGCCGGTAGGTCGGCGACCTTGGTACCTTGCGCCGTGATGCTGGTATCGCCCTTACGATAGGGGAAGCGCAACACCGCGTCGGTGTTGGCGACATAGAGGTCGTCGCCGACCAGGACCATGCCGAACGGCGAGTTGAGCCCGCTCAGGAAGATCGACCTCGTCTCGGCCACGCCGTCCCCGTTGCCGTCGCGGAGAAGCATGATGCGGTTGGGGCTCGGCACGCCTGCGCCGGCCCACCCCATCACTGACTTCGTGATCCAGGCGACGAGGCCCGTCTGTTCCGGTTGCGGCGGGGCATTCGTCTCGGCGACGAGCACGTCGCCATTGGGGAGCACATAAAGCCAGCGCGGATGCGAGAGTCCGCTCGCGAAGCGCTCCACCTTGAGCGCCTCCGCGGCGGTTGGCTTGCCGCCTTCAGGCCAGCCGATCGCGTGCGCGACCTCGACCGTTGGGATCAATCTCTGTTTCGGCGGCGGCAGCTTGGGGTTGGCGCCAGTCCCCGCCTCGACCGGCAACGTCGCCTCGTCGCGGCAGCCGACGAGGCCGAAGGCGAGCCCGGCGATCAGGAGCGTCGTGACGAGGGCCTTCAGCATATTCGGATCCGACTTCCTTGCCTCGGCACTCCCGGGGGAGAACCGGACAGTAACGCGCGAGGTTCCGACGAGGCGATTCGGCAAGCCCTGCCAGAACGCCGCAGCCATTTCCAGCCAGGGCTAAAGTGTCATGCGCAAATTGCCGTGATAGGACAAGAAATGGCGATTTTTTGCGGCCTTTCCCACCACGATCGGGTATTCCTATCGGGACTTTGCCCCTCGCGCTCGCGGGCCGCTTTGGAGTAGCGTCGTAGCCAAAGTCCCTTGCGAACCGCCTTGGCGCAACAGATCGTCAAGAGCGTTAAGCTCAACATGCGGCCACCATGCAACAGAGAAACCGGAACGGCGACAGTCGCAACAGAAATGCCGAGCGAGTCGAGGACGACACGCCCTCGCGCGAACCCGAGGAGGTGGCTACGGACCTAAAAGCTCCAGACGCTCCCGCGCGCAAGCCCGACTCGGCGCCTCCCGCTGAAGCTCCCGCCCGGCGCTCCGGCGGAGGGGTCATGCGTGTGCTCCTGCTCCTCGTCGTGGCAGCGGCGGCAGTGCTTCTCTATCACTATTGGGGCTTCTGGAAGGGCGAGCAGGCCGCGGCAACGGCGCCCCCGCCGCCCCCCGTCACCGTCGCCAAACCCCTCGTCAGGAGCATGCAGGAGTGGAGCGATTTCACCGGCCAGTTCGAGGCGCGCGAGGCGGTCGAGGTCCGCCCGCGGGTGAGCGGCTATCTCGAATCTGTCAATTTCGTGGACGGCCAGCTCGTCAAGAAGGGCGACCTTCTGTTTGTCATCGAGCCGAGGCCCTTCGAGCTCGCGCTCGAAACTGCCAAGGCGCAGCAGGCACAGGCGCAGGCACAACTCGATCTTGCCAAGGCCCAGCTCGAACGCACCGCCCAGCTCCGCAAGAACGATTACGCCACGCAGGAGACCTATGACGAACGCGTTGCCCAGGTGAATATTGCCACGGCCTCGCGCGACGCCTCCATCGCCGCGGTGAATCAGGCCCAGCTCAACCTCGATTACACGCGCGTGACCGCCCCCGTTGCCGGCCGCATGGGACGGCACGAGGTGAGCATCGGCAATCTCATCATGGGGGGCACCGGAGGCTCGACCACGCTGCTCACGACGATCGTCTCGCTCGACCCGATCTGGCTCTCATTCAACGTCAGCGAGGGCGACGGCATGACCTATAAGCGCCTCGTGCAGAAGGGGGAGATCGAGTCGGCGCGGACCAACTCGGTCCAGGTGCAGGGCGAATTGATGGACGAGAAGGACTGGCCCCTTAAGGGCACCATCGATTTCGTCGACAATCAGTACGACCGCTCGTCGGGCACGATTCGCGTTCGCTCCTCCTTCCCCAACCCCGATCTGTTCATAACCCCAGGCCAGTTCGGGCGCGTGCGCGTGCCGATGTCGCAGAACCGTCCGACCATACTAGTGCCTGACGCGGCGGTGGTGA
The DNA here is from genome assembly GCA_963742355.1 of uncultured Alphaproteobacteria bacterium. GTDB lineage: Bacteria > Pseudomonadota > Alphaproteobacteria > Rhizobiales > Methyloligellaceae > Methyloceanibacter. The sequence goes on from CAVULQ010000004.1 coordinate 17,032, forward strand.
CCGATCAATCGGTGAAACTGCTGTTCACCGTGACTCCCGACGGGACCGTAGTGCCGAAGCCGGTCGATCTCGGACCCGTCACCGACGACAATCTGCGCGTGATCAGGAGCGGCATCACCGCCGATGACCAGGTGATCATCAACGGGCTTCTGCGCGCGCGTCCGGGCCAGAAGGTCACCCCAGAGCAGGGCAAGATCGGCGAGGCCGCTGCCACGCCGCAAGCTGCCGGGGCGAAATGAATATCTCGCATTTCTTCATTGACCGGCCGATCTTCGCCGCCGTCATCTCCATCATCATCACGCTGGTCGGCGCTGTCGCCTATTTCAGCCTCCCGGTGGCGCAATATCCCGACATTGCGCCGCCATCGATCTCGGTCACGGCGAGCTATCCGGGCGCCTCCGCCGAGATCGTGGCCAAGACGGTTGCCACGCCTCTCGAGCAGGAGGTCAATGGCGTCGACAACATGCTCTATATGACGTCGCAATCGACGAGCGACGGCAGCATGTCGCTCGCGGTCACCTTCAAGCTCGGCACCAATCTCGATACTGCGCAAGTGCTGGTGCAGAACCGCGTCTCCACGGCCCTGCCGCGGCTTCCCGATGAGGTGCGCTCGATTGGCGTGACGGTGACCAAGCAATCGCCGGACCTGATGATGGTGATCCATCTCTCATCGCCGGACGGCTCGCGCGACCTGCTGTACATTTCCAATTACGCGACGCTGCACGTGAAGGACGTGCTCGCCCGCATCGACGGAGTCGGCAATGTCACCATCTTCGGCGCGCGCGACTATTCGATGCGCATCTGGCTCGATCCCGAGAAGCTCGCTCTGCGCAACCTGACCGCGGGCGATGCGGTCGCCGCGTTGCGGGCCCAGAACGTGCAGGTCGCCGCCGGCGTCATCAACCAGCCTCCGGTGCCCAAGCCTGGCGCCTTCCAGCTCAATGTCGAGACGCAAGGGCGCCTGACGACGCCTGAGGCGTTCGGCAACATCATCATCAAATCCGACGACCAGGGCCGCGTGACCCGCGTGCGCGACGTCGCTCGCGTCGAGCTCGGTGCCGCCGACTACAACCGCAGCGGCTATCTCGACGAACGGGTGGCGATCCCCTTGGGCATCTTCCAGCGGCCGGGCTCGAATGCGCTGGCCACTGCGGCTCTCGTGCAGAATGCGATGGCTGAGTTGTCGAAGTCCTTCCCGTCCGGGCTCCGCTACGACATCGTCTACAATCCGACCATCTTCATCTCGCAATCCGTCGAGGCCGTGATCCAGACCATGTTCGAGGCCGTCGTCCTCGTCGTGGTGGTGATCATCCTCTTCCTGCAGACTTGGCGCGCCTCGGTCATCCCCATCGTCGCCATCCCTGTGTCGCTGATCGGCACCTTCGCCATGCTGGCGGCGCTCGGCTTCTCGCTGAACAATCTCTCTCTGTTCGGTCTCGTGCTCGCCATCGGCATCGTGGTGGATGACGCCATCGTCGTGGTCGAGAACGTCGAGCGCAACATCCGCGAGGGCTTAAGTCCGCGCGACGCGGCCTATCGCACCATGGAGGAGGTGGGCGGCGCGCTGATCGCCATCGCGCTCGTGTTGTCGGCGGTGTTCATTCCCTCGACCTTCCTGACCGGAATTCTCGGCCAGTTCTTCCGCCAATTCGCCGTGACCATCGCCACCGCGACGGCGATCTCTCTGATCGTGTCGCTGACCTTGAGCCCCGCGCTCTGCGCGCTCCTGTTCAAGCCGCATGATCCGGCGCCGAAGCGCCAGAACGTGTTCGTCCGCCCGGTCGTCGCCTTCTTCAACGGCTTCAACCGCGCCTTCGAGTGGGTGTCCTCGCGTTACGGCGCTCTGACCGGCAGGCTCGTGCGCATCTCTGGCTTCATGGTGGTGATCTATCTCGGCCTGATCGGCATCACCATCTACGAGTTCAGCCGCGCGCCGACCGGCTTCATCCCCCAGCAGGACCAGGGCTATCTGATCAATATCATCCAGCTCCCGCCTGGAGCTTCGCTTGCGCGCACCGATGAGGTGGCGCGCAGGGTGACGAAGATCGTTCTGTCGACGCCAGGCATCGCCCATGCCGTGCCCATCGTGGGCCTCGACGGCGCGACCTTCACCACTGCGCCCAACGCCGCCGTGGTGTTTACGCCCTTGGACGACTTCAAGCAGCGCGCCGCAAAAGGCCAAAGCGCGCAAGCGCTGATCAACGCGTTGAACGCGCAATTCGCCGGCATCCAGGACGCCTTCATCATCTCGGTTGCGCCGCCGCCCGTGCGCGGCATCGGCACGACCGGCGGCTTCAAGATGGAGGTGCAGGACGTGCATGGCGGCGAGCCGGCCGAGTTGGAAACCGTCGCCAACGCCATCATGGCTCAGGCCAATCAGACCCCAGGCCTTGCCGGCGTGTTCACCACTTTCAGCACCAAGACGCCGAAGGTCTATGCCGACATCGATCGCGTCCGCGCCGAGATGCTGGGCGTCAACACCAACGACGTGTTCACCACGCTCGAGGTCTTCCTTGGCTCGCAATATGTGAATGATTTCAATTTCTTGGGCCGAACTTATCGCGTAACGGCGCAAGCCGACGGCGATTTCCGCCAAGACTTGCACGCCATCGGCAATCTGAAGACGCGTAACGCCAAAGGCGAAATGGTGCCGCTCTCCTCCGTCGCCTCGTTCCGCAGCATCACCGGTCCCTATCGTGTCGAGCATTTCAACCTGTTCCCGTCTGCCGCCGTGCAAGGCGGTACGCAGCCGGGCTACTCGACCGGCTACGGTCTCGCCGCCATGGAGCGGATCGCGCGCGCCAATATGCCCGACGGCTACTCCTTCTCGTGGACCGAGCTCGCCTTTCAGGAGAAGCTTGCCGGCAACACGGCCATCTACGTGTTCATGGCCTCGGTCGTGTTCGTTTTCCTCTTGCTTTCCGCACAATATGAGAGCTGGACGCTGCCTCTCGCGGTGATCTTGATTGTGCCGATGTGTCTCCTCGCCGCCGTCACTGGGCTTCTGCTCAGAACCATGGACGTGAACATCCTGGCTCAGATCGGCTTCGTCGTCTTGATCGGACTGGCGGCCAAGAACGCGATTCTGATCGTGGAGTTCGCGCGACAAAACGAGGAGCATGGTGAGGATCGCATCCAGGCCGCGACCGAGGCCGCGCGCGTGCGCTTGCGGCCCATTCTGATGACGTCCTTCGCCTTCATTTTGGGTGTGCTGCCGCTGATGATCGCCACCGGCGCCGGCGCCGAGATGCGTCAGTCGCTCGGCACCACCGTGTTCTGCGGCATGCTGGGGGTGACGATTTTCGGGCTGATCTTCACGCCCGTGTTCTACGTCGTGGTGCGCAAATTCGCACGCAAGCCGAAGGCGGAGCCAAGCGGCCGGCACGTCCCCGCCGAATAATCCTTCAGTGGAATAGGTGGGTGGCGGCGAGGCCGTTGAAGATCGACTGAACGGCAAGCGCCGCGAGCAGAACGCCGAACACCCGCACAATCACCTTCCGCGCGGTGATGCCGATCATCTGGTGGATCTCCTGAGCGACGAGGAGAAGCATCAGCGTCACTCCCATCACTGCGAGGATGGCGACGACCACGGCGCCGAGCAGTTTCAAATCGCCCTTGGTGCCCGCTGCCAGCACGATGGCACCCGTCATCGCGCCGGGACCGGCGAGAAGCGGGGTGGCGAGCGGAAACACTGCGATCTCGGCATGCGCTTCCGCCTTGTTCTCGACCTCTGCGCTCTCCTTGGCCGAAAGGGTTGTCGGGCCGGGGCGCTTGGCGAGCGTCATTTCGAGCGCGATGGCGAACAGAATGATGCCGCCGGCCGTCTGCAGCGCGGCGAGCGAGACGCCGAGCTCAGTCAGGACCGGTCCTCCGAACAGGGCAAAGGCGAGCACGATCAGGGTTGCAATGAACACCGCCTTAACCGAGATCGCGCGCCGCTCTGCCCCGGTCATGTTGGGCGTGAGCGAGGCGAGCAGAACGGCAGTGTCGATCGGCCCAATGACCGCGAAGAAGGTGGTGAAGGCAGTGAGAACGGTTTCCAGCATAGGGCGAGGGGGTCAGGGTCGGCGGCCTATCTAGCACTTTTCGCCGTTAAGGACGACGCGATGGAGGCAAGACCGCAAGAACATTGCTCAATCGGACGGCATGGGATTAAGATGCCTGAAAATATAACAGGGGAGCGCGCCAAGCTTGGGTTTAGGGGTCGCTTTGAAAGCCAGGACGGGCGCGTTTGCCGCAATCTGCTGAGAGGGTGAGTATCGAGGAGAGGCGCGAGACGGCCTCCCAACCACCCCGTAAATTCTTCGACGAGATGCGCGCGCCGGACGGCAAGGTCCGGCACGCTTACGCCGCGCTTGCCGGCATGCTCGACAATCTCTCGATCGATTCGCTCGCCACCAAGCAGAACGCCGCCGAGGAGCTGTTTCGGAGGCTCGGCATCACCTTCGCCGTTTATGCCGAGGGCGGCTCGACCGAACGTCTGATCCCCTTCGACCTCATCCCCCGCATCCTCGACCGCTCGGAATGGAATCTGGTCGAGCGGGGCTGCCTCCAGCGCGTCAAGGCGATCAACATCTTCCTCTACGACATCTATCACGACCAAGAGATCCTCAAGGCAGGTCTCGTTCCTCCCGAACTCGTCCTGCTCAATTCCGCCTTCCGCCCCGAGATGATCGGCGTCGAGCCGCCGAACAACGTTTACGCCCATATCGCTGGCATCGATCTGGTCCGCACCGGAGAGCGCGACTTCTTCGTGCTCGAGGACAATGTGCGCACGCCCTCGGGCGTCTCCTATGTGCTCGAGAACCGCGAGATCATGATGCGGCTCTTTCCCGACGCCTTCGCCGGGCAGAGCATCTCGCCCGTGGGCAATTACCCCGAGCGGTTGATCGAGAACTTGCGCGCCGTGGCGCCGTCGGGCGCGGAAGACCCGGTCGTCGTCCTGCTCACCCCCGGCCGCTACAACAGTGCCTATTTCGAGCATGTGTTTCTCGCCGAGCAGATGGGCATCGAGCTGGTCGAGGGCGGCGATCTCTTCGTGCGCGACGGTTATGTGTGGATGCGCACCACCGAGGGCCCGGTCAAGGTCGACGTCATCTATCGCAGGGTCGACGATGCCTTCATGGACCCGCTCGCGTTCCGACCCGATTCGGTCCTCGCCGTGCCGGGTCTGCTCTCGGTCGTTCGCTCCGGCAGGGTCGCTCTCGCCAACGCTCTCGGCACCGGCGTGGCCGACGACAAAGCGATGTACATTTACGTGCCGCGCATGATCGAGTTCTATCTCGGCGAGCATGCCATCCTCAACAACGTGCACACTTACATGCTGCGCAATGCCAAGCAGCGGCAGCACGTCTTCGAGAATCTGCACAACCTGGTGGTGAAGGAAGTGCAGGGCTCCGGCGGCTACGGCATGCTGATCGGGCCGGCCTCGACCGCCGAGGAGCGCGAAGCCTATAAGCGCCGCGTCATGGCCAATCCCGAGAACTATATCGCCCAGCCCACGCTTGCGCTCTCCACTGCCCCCACCCTGGTCGATGGCGAGATTGTGCCCCGCCACGTCGATCTCAGACCCTTCGTGCTCTCCGGCAAAGAGACGAGCGTGATCCCTGGCGGTCTGACGCGGGTCGCGCTGCGCGCAGGCTCGCTCGTGGTCAATTCGAGCCAAGGAGGCGGCACCAAGGACACGTGGGTGCTGGAGCGCTAATCATGTTGAGCCGTAGCGCCGAGAATTTGTTCTGGATGTCCCGCAACATGGAGCGGACCGAGAACACCGCGCGCATGCTCGACGTCTCCTTTCGCATGGCTCTGCTTCCCTCGACCATCGACAAACAGGCGCTGCATTTCGAGCCGATCCTCGCCATCGCGCCGGGGTCGGGTCGCTTTCATGAGCTTTACGGCGAGATGACGCACGAGACGATCGTTCGCTACGTCGCGCTTGAGCCCGAGAACTCTGGTTCCATCTGGTCTCTCATCCGATCGGCGCGCGAGAATGCTCGAGCCCAGCGCTCGGCGATTTCGAGCGAGGCATGGGAGAGCCTGAACTCGACCTGGCTACAAGTCCACAATCTCGACTTCGAGGGATTGAAGCGCTGGGGCTTTCGCGACTTCTTCGACTGGGTGAAGGAGCGCTCGCATCTCTTCCGCGGCGTGGTGTTCGGCACGATGCTGCACGATGATGCCTTCCGCTTCATCCGGCTCGGCACCTTCATCGAGCGTGCCGACAACACCGCGCGCATCCTCGACGTGAAATACCATGTGCTCCTGCCCGAGACCGAGCAGGTTGGCGGCTATGTCGATTATTACCAATGGGGCGCTCTGCTCCGCTCGGTCGGGGCGTTCCGCGCCTATCGCCGCGTCTATCATGACACGGTCTACCCCTGGCGCATCGCCGAGCTCCTGATCCTGCGCGCCGACATGCCGCGCTCCTTGCATCATTGTTACGAGAACGTGATCGGAACGCTCGATGAGCTTGCCGGCAAGAAGCAGCTCGAATGCAGGAGGCTCGCCGGCCAGACCTACGCACGGCTCAGATATGGCCGCATCGACAAAATCTTCCAGTCGGGCCTGCACGAGTTCCTGACGGACTTCATTGCCGCCAACAACACGCTTGGCGTCCAGCTCGAGGAAGACTTTCTGATGACGCCGGCGGCCATGATGGCGGGAGTCGCTTAAGCCATGCTCATCAGGGTCGAGCATTCGACGGCTTATTCCTATTCCGAGCCATTGATGGCCAGCACGCAATATCTGCGCATGACTCCGCTTTCCGGTCGGACTCAGGCCGTCGAGGGCTGGAAGCTCTCATGCCCCGGCGCGACGACGACGCCTTGGCAGGACCAATACGGCAATTACTGCCACACGCTCACCATCGCGGAGCCGGTAGATCATCTCGAGATCAAAGTGCATGGCCTCGTGCGCACCCGCGACACGAACGGGGTCGTCGGGCTTGCTCCCTCAGAGCTTCCTCCCAGCATTTATCTTCGCGAGACGCCCTATACGGTCCCCTCGGGTCCCATCAACGACTTCGCCACTCGCTTCCGCCCCTCGCTCGCGCGCGACGCCATCGAGACCGTGCACCAGATCATGCTCGGCATTGCCGATGCCGTCGAATACAGAAAGGGCGAGACGCATGTGCATACCACTGGCGCCGAGGCCCTCGAGCAGGGGAGTGGCGTTTGTCAGGATCAGGCCCACATCTTCTGCGCCGTGTGCCGCGTGCTTGGCGTTCCCGCCCGCTATGTCAGCGGCTATGTGACCCATGGCATGGGAATCGAAGCGCATGCCGCGAGCCACGCGTGGGCCGAGGCCCTGATCGAGGATCTCGGTTGGGTCGGGTTCGATCCCACCAACCGTGCCTGCGCCACTGAGGCCTATATCCGCACCGCGGTCGGACTGGATTATGCTGAGGCAAGCCCCATACGCGGGGTGAGAAGCGGGGGCGGGGTCGAGACGATGAGCGTGCGCGTGACCTTCCCCAGTCAACAACAACAGGCGCAATAGGGGGGACAATTGACGTATTGCATCGGTATCCTGCTCGATGAGGGAGTTGTGCTTGCCTCGGACTCGCGCACCAACGCGGGCATCGATCGCGTCTCGACCTTCCGCAAGATGTTCACCTTCGAAAAGCCGGGCGAGCGCTTCTTCGCGCTGCTCACTGCCGGGAATCTATCGCTCACCCAAGGCGTGGTGAGCCTGCTCAGCGAGTGGCTGAACAACGAGAACCCGGACCGCGACCTGTTCGCCGTAAGCTCGATGTTCGGAGCGGCCCGTGTCATCGGCGCGGCGCTCCGCGAGGTCCACAAGACCGACGGCGGCTATCTCCAGCAGCGCGACGTCGACTTCACCGGTTCGTTCATCCTCGCCGGGCAGATCAAGGGCGGCCAGCTCCGCCTATTCCTCATCTATGACGCCGGCAATTTCATCGAGGCGATGGGGGATACGATCTATTTCCAGATCGGCGAGGTGAAATACGGAAAGCCCATCCTCGATCGCATCATTCGCCGCGACACGAGCTTAAGCGATGCCGCTAAATGCGCGCTGATCTCCTTCGATTCGACCATGCGCTCCAACGTCTCGGTCGGACCGCCGCTCGATCTTCTGATTTACCGCCGCGGCTCATTGAAGAAGGACTTCACCATCCGGCTCGAGGATGACGATCCCTACCTCCAGGCGATCCGCGACGGCTGGGGCGGCGCGATCCACAAGGCCTTCCACGACATCAGCCACGATCCCGGCTGGAATTTCTGACCCCTGCACTTCGGCGAGGCGCGAGGCTAGTAGCCGCGCGGACCGCCGGGCTTGAAGCCCCCCGAGGAGGAGGGATAGGAGTGCCCGCTGCTCGCTGAGGCGGTCGCGGCGTGGCTGCGCGGGGTCGGCACTTGCCCGAGATCGGTGTTGGCCGGGGTCGCGTCCTGGATGATCTTTGTCGTGAGGTCGCGCATCTCCTCGAGCTGGTGCACGAATTTGTCCATCTGATTGCGTACGTGTTGGCTCTGCAGTTCCATCGCCTGGGCGATGTCCTTGCACTCGGCGAGCTTGATGGCGAGGTTGAAATTCGCCTCGGCATTGGCGCGGGTAATCTCGGCGATCTTGGCATTGAGCTGCTGGAGGCTTGCCCGCCCCGATTGCGAACTCGTCTCGAACGACTTCCAGGCCTTCTCGCTCGACGCTGCGAATGTTTCGAAGGCTCTGCGCGCCTGCTCGATGCTCATCTTCATGAGGTCGCGCAGCGGCTCCGGCAATTCCGGCTTCATGAACGCGTCGTTAGCCATTTTACTCTCCTGTGGTACTGACCCCCCGGCATGTCCTCGCGTATCTTCGCTCGCCCTTGACCGCGCGGTCGCCTGATCGGCGGCCTTCTGCATGGCGAGCAGCCAGGTCATGTAAGGCCACCACGCGGCCCACCAGAAGTTACGAGCAATCAAGAATAGCATGCGGGCAGTCCCTGCGGCAGCGACCCCTAAGGCTTTGACTGCCACATATGACTGAAAAGATGCCTATCCGCGAGCATTGGCGCAAAACGTCCTTTCCAGGACGACGAGGGTACCGTCGCGAGCAAGGCGCTAATCTTTGTAAACCTCGGCAGGGTAGAACCTCGTTCCAGGGCAGACTGGAACACGCGCGCCTCCATGAACATCCATATTCACCATTTCCGGTCTGGGAGCGCGATCGATGACGAGGCCGCTCTCGAGCAATTCCAGAAGCGATGGGCGACCTACCAAAAGCTCGTCGATAGCGATGCGCTCTCCCACGAGGAAGTAGGAGGGATCCTCCACGACACGTTGAAAGCAATCCCCAACCCTTTCGCCTTCCTCGATATTGCCTGCGGCGATGCCGGTCAGATGAAGCGGGCTCTTGGTGCGACCAGGGTCAAGCACTATCACGGCATCGACCTGTCGCAGCCCGCGCTCGAGCTTGCCGCCAGGAATCTCGCGGGCGTGCCATTCGAGGTCGAGCTCGACCATCGCGATTTCGTGGAAGCGCTGGAGAGGCGCCCGGAGCCCGCCGATGCGGCCTGGTGCGGGCTCTCGATCCATCATCTCAGCACCGAGGGAAAGGCGAAGTTGCTCAAGGCGATTCATGGCTCGAGCAGCAAGATGCTGATGATCTACGAGCCGACTCTCGCCGACGGCGAGGACCGCGAGGCTTACCTACAGCGCTTCCGCCGCGTGAACCGCCCGGCTTGGCCCTTCCTCACCGATGAGGAATGGCAGCAGATCGACCACCACGTCACCACCTGCGATTTCCCCGAGAGCGCTGCGACCTGGCTCGATCTCGGGCGCGAGGCGGGGTTCTCCGCGGCAAGCGTCGTGTTCAGAGACCCCACCGGCTTCTACAACGTCTACCGCTACGACCGCTGAGCCTCGCCTGCGAGAGTCAGCGCGTCGCCGACGGTTTACCCCCACTTCTTGCCCAGCGCTTCGAGGCCCGCAGCCCTCAAGTCCTCGGGGCTCATCGCGACCTTCAAATGACACTCGGCGTTGAAGGTGAGAAAGAAAGGCTCGGCGACTTTAGGAATGTCCGAAGGGCTCGCGAGGTTGATCACGAACAAGCCCGACCGCTTGCCATCCTGCTCGGTGAAATAGACGGCCTCGGGTTTCACATCCTCTATGATCCTCTGCATGATCGCGCCGATCTTGCCGCTCCTGACCAATTCGTTGAACGGCTCGGTCGGAAAAATCGCCTGGAGCAAGACCCTCATCGCTTAACCTCCCTGTTTCGCTGTCGCTTCTTCCGTCAAATCTTCAAGGATAGCTGCAAGGAGCCGTGTCCCCTTGTCAATCGACGCCAGCGTCGGGTCGCCATAGCTTCCGCTTGGCGAGTAATTCGCCGAACGCCGATCGTCAGGTGAAAGCGGCCCAGGCGCGGGGCCAGCGGCTGAGAATAGGCAGGCTCTAGCGCGCGTCATATCGACCAACTCGGGCGCAATGGCCAGCATCAGCGACGTCTCGATCTCGTCTGCGTGGCTGCCATAAGGTTGCCGCATGAGATCGTGAGCGGTCGTGAGGAAGCGGAGCCCGCGAAAGATGATCACGTGGCGGACACGCGAGCGGTGGCGCGACGCGCGGATCGCCGCGTCGACTGGCGCGATCGTGCTAAGCCCGGTGTCGAGGATGAAGAGGGACTTGGCGCCGGAGTCGATGATGGCGTCGGCGATTTCGGTGACGAGCGTCTTGAAGGTCTCGTCGTCGAGGCTGACGCTTCCTGCGTAGGCCACGAAAGCGGGATAGGCGCCATAGGTGAGCGTCGGCCAGATCAGCGCATCGGTCTTCTCGGCAAGCACATGCGCGAAATAGTCGGCAAAGATCTGATCGGTGGCCATCGGCATATGCAGACCGTGCTCTTTGGCGCCGGCTCCGATTGGCAGGATGGCTCTCGTTCCCGCGAGCAGGCGTTCGCCAACTCTGTCCCAGGTGAGACCGGCAACCTTATAACTCGAAGCATCGCGCGTCATAGCTCGTCTCTAATCGACGATCATCGCTTGCAGCGTCTCGAGACGGTCGGCTTCCTCCGCCGGTTTGTCCCAGCGGATGCGATGGATGCGCGGGAAGCGCATGGCCACCCCTGATTTGTGCCGAGTCGAGCGATGCACCGAATCGAATGCCACCTCGAACACGAGCTTGGGCTCGATCTGGCGGACGGGACCGAAACTGTCCACCGTATGATTGCGTACGAAGGCATCGAGCTGCCTCAGCTCCTCATCGGTGAAGCCGAAATAGGACTTTCCGACCGGCACAAGCTCGGGCTCTCCGTTCTCGCCGGCGCGCCAGGCGCCGAACGTATAGTCCGAATAATAAGACGAGCGCTTGCCGCTGCCCCTTTGCGCATACATGAGCACGGCATCGAGAGTAAGCGGCGCGCGCTTCCATTTGTACCAATGGCCCTTGGGACGGCCGGCGATATAGGGGCTGTCGCGGCGCTTGAGCATCAGCCCTTCGATGCCGGTCTCGCGCGCCCCGGCCCATAATGTCTCGAGCTCGCCGATCGAAGCGAAATCGATCATCGGCGAGATGTTGGTCCGCGCCGGCGTGTTCGCTCCATGCCAAGCCTCGAGCCGCGCGCGGCGCTCGGTGAAGGGGAGCGCCCGCAAATCCTCGTCCCCCTCGAACAGCATGTCGTAGAGGCGGATATGGGCTGGATGCGATTTCAACATGGCCTGTGTCACCGTCTTCCGGTTCAGCCGTTGTTGCAGGTCGTTGAACGGAGCGACCTCGCCGTCTCGCATCACCAGCAATTCGCCGTCGACCACGACGCCTTCCGGAAGCGCCTCGACCACGTCGGGAAAAGCGCCTGAGATATCGTCGCCGGTACGCGAAAAGAGGCGTTTCTCGCCGCCCTGATGCGCCGCCTGGACGCGGATGCCGTCCCACTTCCATTCCGCCACGAAGTCCGTCGGCTCGATAGCGGGCAACTCCTTGTTCTCGATCTGATGCGACAGCATTAGCGGCCTGAACACCGGCGCCTCGCCGCTCTCGGGCCGCGGGGCGTTGCCTGAGAGCCAAGCGAACAGCGGAAGGTAGGGTGGTTCTAGCCCGTGCCACACTTCCTCGATCTCCGTGAGCGGCACGCCTGACCATTCGGCGAGGGCCGTCTTGGCGAGCCGCGCCGAGACGCCGACGCGGAGCGCACCGGTCAGCAGCTTGAGCAGCGCCCAGCGCCCCGTGGCGTCGAGCCGGTCGAGCCAGCCAGCGAGCAGCGAGGGAACCTCCATTGCCAGCGCCGATTGCACCATCTCGACGACGGTCGCGAGCCGGAGCGGTTCAGCTGTTTCCATCTTGGCCGGCCAGATCAGCGCGATCGTCTCGGCGGTGTCGCCAACATAGTCGCGGGAGAGATCGAACAGGACAGGGTCAACGCGCGAAGCGAGCATCTCGGTCAGGATGCGGCGAAGCGGTAGCCTGAAGAACAGTCCGTCGGTGAGCGCGGCAAGAGCGTAGCCGCGGTCCGGATCGGGCGAGGTCGCGAAATAGTCGGCAAGCAGCTTGAGCTTGTCGTTGCGCGACGGCGTGTAAGAGAGCCGATCGAGGAGCGCCGCGAAGTCCTTCACTGGTCTTCGTCCTCGCGGCCGATCAAAGCGAGCGCGCGGCCCTTGCGGCCCGTCGTCCGGATGTGATGCAGAAGCGCATCCTCGCGCCCATGCGTGACCCAGACTTCGCCGGCGCCGGTCTCGGCAATGGTCTTCGTCAATTCTTCCCAATCGGCATGGTCGGAAATCACCAGCGGCAGCTCGATGCCCTGCTGGCGAGCGCGTGCGCGCACCCGCATCCATCCCGAAGCAAACGCCGTCACGGGATCGGGGAGCCGCCGCGACCAGCGGTCGGCGATCGCGCTCGGCGGCGCGAGCACGATCTCGCCCTTCATCTCATCGCGCTTCGCCCCGGTCGCGGCCTTCAGCGTACCGAGCGTGACCCCGAACGTCTCGTAGAGCGCGCAGCAGCCGGCGAGTGCGCCATGCAGATAGATTGGGCGTTCATAACCGGCCGCGCGCAGAAGCGCGATCAGCCGCTGACACTTGCCGAGCCCATAGACGCCGACGACATGCGCCCGCTCGGGGAACTGGTTCCGCGACTTGAGCAGTTTCGCCACCTCTGAGCTGGCATCACCATGCTGGAACACGGGCAGGGCGAACGTCGCCTCGGTGATGAAGAGGTCGCACGGGACAAGCTCGAAGCTCTGACAGGTCGGGTCGGCACTCCTCTTGTAATCGCCGGAGACGACGGCGCGCGCTCCCCTCCACTCGATCACCACCTGGGCGCTGCCAAGCACATGCCCCGCCGGCACGAGCGTCACCGTAACCTCGCCGATCGCGATCCTCTCGCCATAAGCCGCTGTCTGAGTGCCCCGGCTCGCCGCCGATCCCAGCCGCTGCTCCATGATGGCGAGCGTCTCGCGCGTCGCGAGCACGTGCTGGTGACCGGGCCGCGCATGGTCCGAATGGCCGTGCGTGACGACGGCGTACTTCGCTCCCGCATAGGGATCGATATGGAAGCCGCCGGGCCGGCAATAGAGGCCCTTGGCGTCGACCGCCAGCCAGGACTCGAATTTGTCGGGTCTCATTTCTCTTCAACGCTGTGTAGAACAAATCACGCTTTACCCGCCGAATTTCCACCTGAGATTGAAGTGTAACAAGTTGTACATCACCGAGTTGCCTAACCTTCCGTAGGTGTTCCGCCGAAGATGCCACATAGTTCGATGCGATGCGGCGGCGGATGTCCGCCATGTGGGGGCGTTGCGAGAGGGTCGTCGGGGCATGTCTCCGCGCGAGCGGGGCAGGGGCACTTTGCTTCCTTGCCCTCTGCCTGTTCGCGCCGGCTGCTTTCGCGCAATCGGACCAACCGACAGCCGAGATCTTCACCGGGCTAGAGGCGAGCGACAACTATGCCAGCGTCTATGTGGGCGGCGGCACTGCTCTGGGCAAGGGATTGTATGAGCCTGGCTTCAGGCTTCGCGCGGTCGCAAGCTTCGGACGCTACCACTACGATGGCACGCTCTTGACTGACGGAGCCTATGTGCCGACCACGTTCGACGGCGAGGACTCTTTCCTCGCCGCGCTCGCCGGCTATCAGTTCCGCAAGGGGTCGTTCATCGCCAAGCTGTTTGCCGGCATCGAGGCCGAGGACCAGCATATCTCCCCGCACGATCCCAACAACTCGGTGCAGGGAAGCGAGATCGGGCTCTGGCTCGCGACCGAGACTTGGCTCGATGTCTCACCCAAGCTGTTCGTCTCGGCTGACGCCTCCTACGGCACGGCCTTCCAGGAATATTACTCGCTCGCGCGCGTGGGTTTTCGCGTGAGGCCGCATTTCGCCCTCGGCCTGGAAGGCGGAGCGCTCGGCAATGAGGAGTACAATGCCGGCAAAGGCGGTGGTTTCGTCCGTTTGAATCTACGCGACACCGAGTTCACCCTCTCGGGAGGCTTCACCGGCAACTATCTGCTGGACGATCCGAGCAGCTATGTCGCGCTCGGCGTCTACCGCACGTTCTAACAAGACAGTCTTCGGTAGGCTTTAGGCCAAATCGCACTGCCGGCCCCGCTCCGGCAGTGCTTGGCCTTTCAGCGTAACTGCTCGCCCTTAACGCCGACTGGGAAATCCCACATCGATTAGGCGGCATCGCGCTCTTGGATCGTGCATCCTGTGTAAGAGCGATGTCTCCAGATTCAACCGGAAGACTCTCTCCACGCATCAGCATGACACGAAGACGACAGCCGATCAAATAGGAGTTCGGTCTTACCCGCATTTTCTTTTTTGGTGCTGTGGATGGTCCGAAATTGCATCGCGCTGAGCGCTATGGTGATCTCGCCACAGTGCAAGACCGACTTTGACGTTCAGTGGTTTGCGTATTCCGGGCGAAGCTCTAAGGCGCAGCGGTCGAGGTCGGCGTCTTCGCGTCAGCCTCTTCAGGCTTCGGCTCGTGCGGCTTTCCATCGCCGGGTCCACGCCATTCCTGGAAGCGCTTGGTGAGTTCCTCGCCATGCGCGCTCCACCATGCCTCGTCGAATCTGAGAGCCTTCTTGAAATTGTCGGGCGATGTGGGCAGGAAATCCTTCATCTCGACATTGATGACGGGATGCTTGCCCACGAGTTGAAGCGCCGACTTCCGCATCGGTCCGTAGGCGATGAGCTCGGCCTGAGCCGCGAGCCGCGCCGGGTCTGAGGCGAAGACGATGAAGCGCTTGGCCCCATCCTTGTTCTTGGCTCCCTTGGGAATCGCCCAAATATCAAGGTCATAGACCTGCCCGTCCCAGATCACGCCGAGGCGCTTGCTGTCGCCGACTGCGGCACGGAAGATGCGACCGCTATAGCCCGCCGCCATCACCGCCTTCTTTTCCAAGAGCCAGCTGATCGGCTCCTGCGCGCCGTCCCACCAGAACGTATCGTTCTTGATCTTGTCGAGCGCCTTGAAGGCGCGGTCGACGCCTTCAGGCGTCGCAAGCTCGGTATAGACGTTCGCCGGGTCGACGCCGTCGGCGAGGAGGGCAAGCTCGAGCGTATAGCGTGGACTATTGGGCAGCGCGCGTTTCCCCGGGAACCGCTTCAAGTCGAGGAGGTCAGCGATCTGACTTGGCTGCGCCTTGGTGAACGCCTGGCGGTCGAAGGCGATCGCCGTCGACCAGGCGACGCTCGCAACCCCGCAGGAGGTAAGCCCGCCGGTGAAGAAATCTTGCTCAGCGCTTTCTCCTGAAGGCGCCGCGCCGAGGCTGGAAGTCTCGATGGTCTCAAGGAGGCCGTCGCTGCACAACGCGCCGAGCGCCGATGAGGAAAGATCGACCACGTCGACCGGGGAGGAGTCTCCGCCGATCATCGCTTTGATCTTGGCGAGCGAGCCGTCGTAAATCTGGGTCGCGATGCTCGTGCCGGTTTCCTTGGCGAAGGGCTCGAAATAGGCAATCTCCTGGGATTGCTCGTAGGCCCCGCCCCAGGTGGCGACGCTGAGCGTGCCTCCGCTTGCTCCCGCCCCAGACGTGTCCTCAGCGCTCGCGACGGCGGCGCCGAGGCTCAATCCGAACGCGAGCGCCGCAGCAAGGCGCAAGACGTGCCCCGCTACTGCGCCAACACGCTTTCCGCCAAGGCGGCTTCCGCGAATATGTCGCTTCCTTTGCAAAGGCACCATCGTCATCCAGTCGAAAGAGGTCTAACGCCAATCAGTGCGGTGACACGCCTGTGGTCGGACCGGCTTGCGGCCAGCCTTCGCCGAGGGTTGGCCTGTCGGCCCGCCGGATCATCGGCTGCGACAAGGGTCCGCGTATAGAAACCCGCGGCGGGGGCCCGTCGCTCGGTTGCGAGGCCTTCGCCGGCACCACATGGTTTGCGACCGACAAGTTCCAGTCCAACGTCTGCTGTCCGAGATCCACGTCACCGTTGCCGGAAACCAATCCCCGGCGTGTCTGCATGTTGAACATTTGGCATGAAATGTGGCCAGCAACGAGGCGGCAATCGGCATCGAGCGTATCGAATGGTGTAAGCGTATCGCGGCTCCATCCGTCTCCCTCGAGGGGTGCCGCGGCCGTTAGCAAGCGGGCAAGGTCGACCGGCACGGTACCGCCTTGCGAATTCACCTTGAGATTGCCGGAAAGGCCGTGCACCAGCGCATCGAAGGTCACGCCCTCGGTGGAAAGTTCAGTTTTCAGACCGCCGCTGCCGGTGATTGGGACGGTAAGCCCAAACGGCGAAAGACAGGTCTCGATGGTCACGTCCTCAAGGTTCGCGACCAAGGTCGCCTTCACGGTCTGATGCGACAAGTCGAGGTTGAGGCGCCCCGAGGCCGATCCATCGCAGAGATCGAGCTCGCCGATCTCGCCAGCCACCACGCCGTCCTTGGCACTGACGGTGAAGCCGCCGCGACCAAGACTGGTCGCGAACGCTACGATCTCGCCCGCCGAGATACGCAAATCGGCATCGAGATATTTGAGCAGGGCCCAATCGAACAAGCCATCCGCCGCCGCTTGCTCGTCTGCGTCGGCTCGCATGAGATAGGGATCGAGCACCAGCCGGTCGAACGCGAGCGTGCCCTCGATGCGCGGCGGCGCGCCGGTGGTGACCGCGAGAAGGCCGTCGGCGGTATTGCCGTCCATCGCGAATGAGCCATCATCGAAGGTGAGCGTCGTGCCGTTCCAATGCACGCCGCCTTTGGCGGAGATGCCTTGCAGGCTCGTCCCCTTCGGCACGACGATGCCAGCCCATCTGAGCAAACGGCGCCCGTCGGCGATGTCGGCGTTCATGTCGCCGTCGAGTTCGAGCCCGTCGCCGAGCTTGGCCGTACCGGTGAGCTTAGCCGCGAGGGGGTCTGAGCTGAAGCTCGCCGAGATCGGCACGTTAGCTCCGTCCGGCGTGTCCGACGGCTCGCCGCTGTCGATCGCGAAATGGATAGTTTCATTACGGAAATCGAACGAGCCGAAGCTCGACATCGTGCCTCGTCCCGAGCTTGCATCGAAGCGCGCATTGAAATTGGTGATCGCCTCGGCCCCAGAGGCGGCCGGCAGATCGATCTCGCCGTCACGGAAGCGGAGCACATTGACAGGAGAGCCTGCGAGCAGGTTCGCAACAAGCTCCTGCGGCGTGTGGTCTGCGGGCTTCAGCGGCGGTGTCGGCTCTTTCAGCGTGATGGTGGCTTTGCTCAGCCTGACCGTATCGAAGCGGATGCGCCCAAGAAACAAGTCGGGGAGATTCAAGGTGAGCTTGGCGTCTTTCGCCTTGATGGATTTCACCAAAGGGAGGCGTGCGGCGTCGGTCAGCTCGAATGGTCCTTTGATCGAGACAGAGGGGAAATAGTGGATGCGAAGGGGACCACTCAGCCTGACCTCGCCGCCTGTCCAGGCGGCAACAGCGGCAGTGACCCGGTCATGGAGTTGAGAGGAAGAGCCGATTTTCCGGGGCAGCAAGGCGATGCCCGCAAGAAGAAACGCGATAAGGCCGAGGAGAAGCCATTTCCAAGAGAGCTGGCGAGGCTTCATGCCGACCTATCCACCCGTCTGACGTTGCCCGCGATGAGGCTACGCTGATCCGACCGCCACGGCCCCGGAGTTTTTCTACCCCGATTGACCCCCTATGGCGAGCCCAACTCCCGCATTTTCTTGAGTTATCAAGAGATACGCAACGCCAATTCGGGGGGAGCTTCTGACGCAGACGGGGGCCCGGCAGAGACCGTTCGCCGGCTGCCAGCAATGATTCCATGGAGGAGCAATACCGGAGCGAGGCTGACGGCGACGATGGAGAGCGCCGACAATCCTGCCTCTTCGTAGCGATAGAGGGAGGCAAGCGTGAACACCTGAGTTGAAAGCGTGTCGAAATTGAAGGGGCGGAGCAGAAGGGTGGCCGGCAGCTCCTTCATCGAGTCGACGAAGACGAGGAGAGCGGCGGCGCCGAGCGCGGGCCTGAGCAAAGGAAGATGTACGCGGAACAGCGTCTCGCTTACCGTGGCGCCGAGCGTGCGGGCTGCAGCGTCGATATTGCGGGAGATCTTGCTCAATCCTGCCTCGACCGCCCCGAGCGAGGCGGCAAGAAAGCGAATTGTGTAGGCAAGCACGATGGCGAACGCGGTGCCTGACACGAGAAGTCCCGTCGAGACGCCGAACAGCGACCGCATCGCGCCATCGACTGCGTTGTCGAGGCTGGCAAGCGGAATGAGAAGGCCGATGGCGAGCACGGTTCCCGGCACCGCGTAGGAGATGGCGGGGACGATGCTTGCCGCTTGGATCAGCCCAGAGCGCGTTTGTCTTCGCGCATAAGCGAGCACCACGGCGAAGCCGACGGCAAGCACCGCGGCGGCGGCGGCCAGCATCAGACTGTTGAGAGCGGCCTCCCAGAACTCCGGCTCGAGCCCCGCCGCCACATGGGCAAGCGCGTCATGCGTGAGCACCAGCGCCGGTAGCGCGAAGCCGAATAGGACCGGCAGTCCGCAGGCGAGCGAAGCGAGCGCCCCGCGATAGCCGCCAAGCGTGTCCTCGGGGAGATCGCGGTACCTGCCGGTCGTGTGATGGAAGCGCCTCCTGGCGCGCAGAGCGCGCTCACCGAGAAGCAGCGCCACCACGAAGATCAGCATGACGCAGGCGATCTGCGCGGCACCCGCGAGGCTGTTGCGATCGAGCCACGTGTCGTAGACGGCGACGGTGAGCGTCCTCACGCCGAAGAACTCGACGGCGCCGATATCGTTCAGCGTTTCCATCAGAGCAAGCGCAACGCCGGCGGCGAGTGCAGGACGAGAAAGCGGCAGCGCCACCTGCCAAAAGGTCTCCGCCGCACTTCGCCCCAGTGTACGGCTCACCTCAAGCACGCAGACCGACTGCGCGATGAAACTCGCCCGGGCGGTAATGTAGACATATGGATAAAGCACCGCGCTCATGACGAGGATCGCGCCACCGAGACTCCTGATGTCAGGGAACCAATAGTCCTTGGCATCGTGCCAGCCGAACAGCGCGCGCAGCGCCGTCTGCAGGCTGCCGGAATAGTCGAGCATCTCGAGATAAGTGTAGGCGACGATGTAAGTCGGGATGGCGAGGGGAAGGAGGAGCAGCCACTGGAACACGCGTCTCCCCGGAAAGCGGTACATGGTGACGAGCCAGGCCGTTCCCGTGCCGATCAGGAGGGTGAGTGCGCCGACCCCCGCCATCAGTCCGAGGGTGCGGCGGAGCGCGCCAGGCAACACGTTGGCGATGAGATGCGGCCAGGTATCCCCGCTCGGCCGAAGCGCGATCACCGCGATGGCGATTATGGGTGCGAGCGCGATCAGCGAGAGGATGAAGGCGGCGGCAGACCAGGCGAGATTACCGCCCTCGACGAGCCGCTTGAGCCGCCGGCGCAAAGGCGCGCGAGGACTTGGCTCCCGCCCGCGTCTGCTGTCAGCGCCGGCCAGTGAGATCGTCCCCGCCGCCCTTGCGTTTGTCGAGCATCAGCGCCGCAACCGCCTCCGGCGATAGAAGCTGATCCGCCTCTTCCAGCGCGTCGGCGAAGGCGTTGGCGGCCGAGATCACCGGCTCGACGAGGTCGGAGCCGGTGAGCGCAAGCGCGCAAGCGCGCATGGCCGGACAGCGATGATGCTGAGAGGCCGCGATCAGCGAGATCGCCATGCACTCGTCGGCGCAGAAGCCCGCGCAACCAAACGGATAATACTCGATCTTGCGCGACGCCGAGCTGCGCACTGCCCTCACCCAGCAAGCGAGCTCCGTGACGGCACGCTTGGCGCGCTCGGCACCGAGAACGCGGGAATAAGCGTTCCAGCCGTGCTCCCAGCAGGAAATGTCGCCCGTGTCGTAGCCGGCGAGCCAGCAGCGGAAGCCGACGCCGACCAGCCACTCAGCTCCACTCCGTGGCGGGAGTGAGCCCCTCTGGACCCTTGAGGAGCCCATGCTGTCGATCTTCTTGTGAAAGCTCATCGTTGTCCCCTCAGGAGCTCGGACCGTCGTCGAAGCCGACCTTGTCGACGAGTTCGCTCGCCTTCTTGCGCAGCGCGGCGATGTCGTTGAGCGAGATCGGATCGGGCTTGAACGCTCCCCAGGACTTCACGAGCGGCGACCAGGGAATGCCCTCCTTGACCGGATATTCGTTGTTCACGTCGGCATACGTCTCCTGGCCTTGGTCTGAGGCGAGGAATTCGAGCAGCTTGACGGCGTTGTCTTTATGCGGAGCGTATTTCGCCACCACCGCGCCCGAGATATTCACATGCGTGCCGCGGTCATCGGTGTTGGGGAAGATGATGTTGACCGAGTTCGCCCATTCCTTCTGCTCTGGCTCTTTGTCGTTCTTGAGCATCGCGCCCATGTAATAGGTATTGCCGACGGCAATGTCGCATTCGCCGGCATAGACGCCCTTGACCTGAAGGCGATCGTCGCCTGCTGGCTTGCGCGCGAGATTGGATTTCACGCCTTTCAGCCACGTCTCGGTCCACTCCTCGCCGTGCGCCGCGATCATCGAGGCGATCAGCGCGACGTTGTAGACGTGCTGGCCCGATCGGATGCAAATCTTGCCGCGCCATTTCGGGTCGGCGAGGTCCTCATAGGCGATCTTGTCGAGCGTCACCCTCTCTTTGGACGCGTAGACAACGCGCGCGCGGCGCGTGAGCCCGAACCATTGATTGTCGGCGGCGCGATAGGCTGGCGGGATGGCGGCTTCGAGGGCCGATGATTGGATCGGTTGGGCAATGCCGGCGTCGGTCGCTTGCGTGAGATTGCCGACATCGACGGTAAGCAGAACGTCGGCCGGGCTGTTGCGCCCCTCCGCCTGAATGCGCTCGATCAGACCCTTCTCGGCAAAGATCACGTTGACCTTGATGCCCGTCTGTTCGGTGAACGCCTTGAACAGCGGATTGATCAGGTAAGGTTGGCGGTAGGAATAGACGTTCACCTCGCCGGCCTCTTCGGCCAGGGCGATCGTCGCGGCGGGGAGAGGAAGAAGAAGCGCAAGCGCAAAGGCGCAAGCAAGACGCAATCGCATTTTTTCCTCCAATGGCCGGGGTTCAAGGCCCCGGTATCGGACCTAAAGCTAAGCTCCAGGATCGAGCAGTCCGGGAGCGATATTCTTCGATTAAGGGTTGCGATCTCGGCATGTCAACAAGAATATCGTAATGGAACTAACCTTAGAAGTCTTCTAATCTCCATCAAAGCAGTAATTAATTTAGGAGAGCATGGACTGTCGCAAGTATCATGTGGCAAGTTATGCCAGAAAGTTTGCAAGGATGCCGGTTACACTGAGATGTCTCGCAAGTGCACAGAGTAGAGAATGGTGGGCCAAGCCGACTAGGCCGTCACTCGGACAGGTCCGAGGTGAACAGCCGCTCGGCGGGGAAGATGACGTCCGCAGAGGTCCCCACACCTGGCTCGCTGGTCAAAACGAGTCGCGCGCGGTTGGCATCGACCAACGCCTTGGTGACCGGCAGTCCTAAGCCCGTGCCGGACTGCTTGCGCGGGGCAGTGTCAAGCTGATGGAAGGGCTGCATGGCGAAGGCGATCTCGTCCTTCGTCATGCCGACGCCGTTGTCGCCCACGCGCAGGCGGAACTCGCCGTCGGCCATCGTGCCCGAAACGATTACCTGACCCCCTTCCTTGGTGAACTTGATGGCATTGGTGAGGAGGTTGAGCAGGATCTGCTTCAGACGCCTCGGATCAGCGACGATGCACGGGAGCTTCTCGGCGAGAGAGGTGCGTAGCACGATGCGCGACCGCTTGGCGAGCGGCTGCAGGCTGTTGACGCAGTCCTCGACGAGTTCCGGCACCTCGACCGCGGTGAAGTCGAGCTCGAACTTGCCGGCCTCGATCTTGGAGATGTCGAGCAAGTCGTTGAGGAGGGAAAGCGCATAGAGGCCGCTTTGATGAATGTCCTCGATATAGCCCGTGTAACGGGTGTTGCCGATTGGACCGAAGCGTTCCTGGAGCATCAGCTCGGTGAAGCCGAGGATCGAATTCAGCGGCGTGCGCACCTCGTGACTGACCTTGGCGAGGAAATCGAGACGGCGCGAAGCGGCGTTGGCGTCGAGCTCCACTTGCGAGGGCGCACTCGCCTCAGCGAGGCTCTTCTGATCGATGAGACGAAGCAATGTGAGGTCGGCGTCGGGATCGAGCCTGCTCGAAGCAAAAGCGACTCTGAGCCTCCGCCGCGAGCGGGTCAGCGCATCGACCGGCACACTTCGGTCACCGCCCGTTTCGCTCACGAGAGCGGTCATGCCGTGAGGCAGAATCGCTTCAAGCCCGCCCGCCTCGATCAACTCTGCGAGCGAGCGATAGCCGAAGGCATAGGCAAAGGCGGAATTGGCATGGACGAGCCGACCACGTGCGAGCAGTCCGATGGCCGCCGGCATCGCCTCGAGCAACAGCTTGATGCCGTGCGGAGCGAGCGTGAGTTCCGCGACTAGAATGGTCTCCTCCGAAGGCTCCGGAGCACTCGGCAACGGCAAGACCCGGCCCTCGAGCGCCCGGGCGATATGCTCGAGCGCCTCGCGGTCGCCATCGAGTTGTTCCATCCGTCGTTGCAGTCTGAGGTCGGCCATCGGTGGGCCCACTTTGAAACCCGGTAAGAACTTGTTCCAGCCGCGCTTTGGCGTGACGCCAACAATGGCCGGACGCGCCCTCCCTTGGGGCGCTTGCTCAACTCAACCACTAAATTTAGGCGAATTCGCCTTTTTGCATAGGGTTAATGCGAAAACTTCCTCATCACGACTAAAAAAGTGCTGACGAGGTCAGCTAACCGTTGCCTTATCGCGACGCAGCATTTATATTGCAGTGCAACAAGACAACACTGCGGGGACCCATGCCCCGTCATGGGCCGAACCCGTTGCCCAGGCGAAATGAGTCCAAGCGGAGGTAATCACCATGAGCGATACCTATACCCCTCAAGCTGCCGCTGAGCAGGCACGCGATGCATTCCGCAAAGCCGCGAAGGAATTCGAGGCATTGAAGATCGACACGACCGTTCCTGAGAGCGTACGCGCTCTCGCCGAGAAGACGGTCAACCAGACCCGCGAAGCTTACGAGCGGGGCAAGGAGCAGCTGGAAGAGGCGATCGACGCGCTTGAGCGGTCCTTCGATGCCGCGGGCCAGGGCGCGACGGCGTTCAATCGCAAGATGATCGACCTTGCTCAGCGCAATCTCAACTCTGCCTTCGACCTCGCCAAGAAGCTCGCCGGCGCCAAGACCCTTGGCGAAATCGTCGAGCTCCAGTCGGCCTTCATCCGCGGCCAGTTCGATGTGTTCGCGAGTCAGGCGAGTGAGATCAGGGCTCTGACCACGAAGATCGCCGCCGACACCACGGAGCCGATCAAGCATCAAGTGACCAAGACCTTCGAGGCAGCTCGTAAGTAACTCAGTCTTTCCTTCCCTGAGTGACAGTGCCAGTCGTGAAAGGGCCCGGGCCTTCAGCCCGGGCCTTTTTGCATCGGTGCGCGCCGCCGGAGAGTGAGCGCGAATCAATATGCGTAAGCTTGCAACGTCTGTTGGCTCCGCATAGGTTCGCGGCGATGGCATCGCGGAGTATGCCGCCGTAGCTCAGTTGGTTAGAGCGCTTGACTGTGGATCAAGAGGTCGGTGATTCGAATTCACCCGGCGGTACCACCCTCCACCAAGAGAGCCGCCTCACACCGCGACCGCACCGGTCGCGCGCCACCGCTGACGAGGCAAGCAAAAAAGACCCCGACCCGAGTGGGCCGGGGTTTTTGGCATTTGCCGGAGAAAAAACTAAGGGCGTTACCGAGTCGACTAACCGAGCTTCAACGGCTGGGTCGCCACGGCCTTCTCGTGATGGCCGAAGCAGCCACCGAGCCCGATCGTTGCAGTGATGATGATGGCGCAAGCTAGAAAGAGGCGCATGGATTGATCCCCCAAAGTCCCCTGAAGGCATTCACTCTAGCGGATAATCACGCAGGTGGCTGTGACGTTTGGGACACGCTTGGATCAAAAAAGGACATCCGCTTAGGCCGGCACACCTTGAGTTTTCTAGGTTTTTTTCTGGGGCGCGAAGACGTTGGGGAGCACGCTTGCTGGGGCCGAGCCGAGCCTGAGCGCATGGCCACGCGTGAGAAACTCGCGATTCTCAAAGCAACAGCGGCGTCCGATGACGCCGCTGCAAGACTCCAAGGCTGATTCGACCCGCGCTTGAGCCTAATAACCGCGCTTTTGGTAGTAGGGCGAGGAGTAGGTCCAAGCCGGCGCCTCCATGCCGGGGGTCGGGATCGCAATCGAGTTCCCGTATTCCGAGATATGCACGCTCGAATCGGAATCTCCTGTGTACGGCATGGCCAGCGAGCGGGCGCCGCCATTGGATTTGATGAAGTCATCCACCGGCGTGGCGAATTGGCTGGCACCGTCCTCGAGGCTCGCATTTTCGCCCTCGACGTCGAAGGCATAAGCGCTTCCCGGGGCGGCGGCAAAGCAGGCCGCGCCGCACACTGCGAGCACGAATCGAACATGCTTCATTGGAGATCCCCCGAAACAAGCTCTCTTGATTTGAGGGTTAATATAGCGCGATTTGCCGCGCAGCACCACCGCGACACGATCGCCGGCCGGCCTGCAACGGAGCCTCGGCGGCTATTTCGCTCGCGCGGCCACGCTGATACAAGCGCGGGCCATGGCTTCCCGCCTGCTCTATGTCGTGACCGAGGACTGGTACTTCTTGTCGCACCGGCTGCCGATGGCCCGTGCCGCAAAGAATGCCGGCTACGAAGTGCACGTCGCAACCAGGATCAAGGACGGAAAGGCGGCGATCGAGCGTGAAGGCTTCGTCCCGCATGCGCTCTCCTGGAGCCGCGGCTCTCTTTCGCCGCTCGGCAGCTTTGCGGCAATCCGTGAGCTCAGGCGTCTCTTCAACGAGCTTGAACCCGACATCCTCCACAACATCTCGCTGAAGCCCGTCCTGCTCGGAACGACGGCTTGTCTCGGGCTTGCCCGCACCGCCGTGGTCAACAGCCTGACCGGTCTGGGCACGCTCTTCATCGGTGAGGCGAAAGTGAGCGGGGCAACACGCCGCCTCGTCCGCTTTGCGCTCAGCCGTCTGCTCAGGCGCAAACGCAGCAAGATCGTGGTGCAGAACCCCGACGACCGCGTCTTCGTCATCGGGCTCGGCGTGCCTGAGGAAGCCATCGTGCTGATCGGAGGATCCGGCGTCGACACGCACGTGCTGACGCCGTTGCCCGAACCGCCGCCGCCCGTGACCGCCGCCTATGTCGGTCGCATGCTTGCCGACAAGGGCGTGCTAACGCTGATCGAGGCCTTCTCCTCTCTCGGCAAGCGCGGCGTCCCGCTCAAGCTTTTGCTTGCCGGCGACTGCGACAAGGAGAACCCGGGATCGCTCGCGCCCGAGCAGCTTCGCGAGTTCGCGAGCCTCTACGACATCGAGTGGCTCGGCCATGTCGCCGATATCAGGACGGTCTGGGCGCGGGCGAATTTTGCCGTGCTCGCCTCTCGCCGCGAGGGGCTCCCTAAGAGCCTGCTCGAAGCGGCAGCTTGCGGGCGTGCGATGGTTGCGACCGATGCTCCGGGCTGCCGCGAGATCGCCATCGAAGGCGTGACTGCTATCACTGTCCCGGTTGACGACGCCGCAGCGTTGGCCGGCGCGATGGAGAAGCTCGCAAGCGACTCTGATCTCCGCAAGCGCTTTGCCGCCAATGCCCGCGCTCTTGTCGAGAGTAAGTTCTCTGCCGATGCCATCGGCAAGGAGACTGTTGGCCTCTACGACGTACTCAGGGCGAGCTAACGCTGTTTTCGGCGCGCGTCATGGCGACGATGCCGGCATGCGTGGAGATGGACGGGCGCCAGCCGATGCCCATCAGCTTCGAAGCATCGATCACGAAGCTGCCGGAGATGCGCTCCCACTCGGCCTCCCGGCCGAAGGTACGCATCAGCCGCTTCACCGCGCCTTGCGGCACGCCGACGAGGAGAGGGGGGCGGCCCAGCCCCTCGCGCATGGCGCTCACCAGGTTCGCCACGCTGATGGGCTCGGCATCGGCAACGAGGAAGACTTCGTTCGCCGCGCGTTCGGAGCGGAGCGCGAGCAGAATCGCCGCGATGAAATTTTCGATCGCGAGCAAAGAGCGGCGATTATCGAGATTGGCGAAGGGAAGCGGCATCGGCGTCTTGGCGAGCGTGGCGAGCGAGGCGATGTTGCCCTTGACCCCGGGTCCGTAGACGACGGCCGGGCGAAGCACGGTGAAGCTGGCACCGCTCGCCTCGATCAGCTGCTCGGCTTCGAGCTTTGAGCGGCCATAGGCATCGGTCGGTGCGGGCGCGTTCGTCTCGGTGATCTTATGATCCGCCGAGAGCCCGGCCTGCGCCCTGACGGACGAGATAAAGACGAGACGCTCGACCTTGGCGCGTGCTGCCGCTTCCGCGAGCTCGCCGGCGGCAAGCGCGTTGATGCGCCGATAAACATCGTCGGCGAGCACACCCGGTGAGTGCGCGAGCCCGGCGAGATGGACCACATGGCTCACGCCCGTGAGCAAACCCGACCAATCGACCGGGCGAGCGAGGTCCGGCAACGCCACCCGCATGACGCCGACGCCCGCCGCGATGGCTTCGGGATTGCGCGCTGCCGCTTTGACCGCGTAACCCTCTTCGGCAAGCGCGCCGACGAGACGACGTCCGATAAAGCCGGAGGCGCCGGTGACGAGAACGGTTCCCTTCATTTTCGGCCTCGCGCAAGCCAATCAAGCGTCGCTGCGGTGGAAAACACGCCGAGCGCGAGCGCCACGAAATCCAACAGGGGCGATTGCGAAAGCGCCACGCCGATCGCGAGCATGGCGAGCGCAAGTCCGTGGAGGAAGATGCGTGCCGTCACCGCGGGCACGCTCCGGCCTCCGGCCGCTGCGCGTTGATAGTAGTGGGAGCGGTGCGCCGAGAGAAATGGCTCCTTGTTGATCACGCGGCGAACCAGCGTGATGGAGGTGTCGGCAACCATATAGAGCGGCAACAGGACGGCAGCGGCGAGACTGACCTTGGCGACATAGATCAGCATCAACGACAGGCAAAGACCGATCGGCAGGCTGCCGGCATCGCCGAGAAAAATGCTCGCGGGGTGCTTGTTGAATATGGCGAAACCGAGCGTGGCGCCGAAGAGAGCGAGCGCAAGAAGCCCGACGCCTGCAGGCACGACGCCGAAGGCGTGCAGCACGGCGACGGCGAGGGTGATGGGGACGACCTCCGCCACCGTCATCCAGTCGAGTCCGTCGAGAAAATTGACCGCGTTGATGAAACCGACCGTTCCCGCCACCAGCAGCGCGCGTTCGAGCCAGAGCGGAAGGATCCCCGGCAGGACGCGCACCTCTTCCGGCAGGGTCAGAACGATAGCGAGAGCGGCAAGTGCCTGCCCGATGAAGCGCCAGGACACGGGGAGCGCGTGCGCGTCGTCGAGGGCTCCGAGCGCGGTGAGGAAGCTCGCCGCGGCGAGCGCTGGGACAAGCGTGAGCGCCCCGGATTGTGGCGCGAGCAACGCCGCCAAGGCGCACACCACGAGCAAGGCGAGCATGACGCCAAGCCCGGCACCTTGGGGCGTCGGAGTTTTATGCGAGGAGCGATCATTGGGGTGCGCGAGGAGATGGCGGAGAAGGATGGGGCGCAAGACGAGTATCGCCCCCGCGCTTACCGCAGCACTGGCCGCAACGATTGCGGCCCAAGACAGAAACCCGGACAGAGCCATTGCCTCAATGGAGCGTACGTGAGGCGGGCTGCCATTCGTCCTTGGCAGAAACCGGATGCGCGGTGCTTGCCGGGACGTAGCCTTCGACGGTGGCGCGCAGCGTCTCCTGAAGCTCCGCGGTGTCGAGCTTCTGAATCGCTTCTTCGAGGCGCTCCAGAGCGGCGGCAAGCTCCTCGAAAGGAAGAATCGGCTCTGAGTTCTTGAAGATGCGTGGATGGCTGGTGCCGGTCGTATTCTCGCCGATCAGAAGCTCCTCATAGAGCTTCTCGCCGCGCCTGAGCCCAATATATTCGATGGCGATGTCGCCTTCGGGGTGGGCCTCGTCGCGCACCTCGAGCCCCGAAAGGCGGATCATGGTGCGGGCGAGATCGTCGATCTTCACCGGCGTCCCCATCTCGAGCACGAACACCTCGCCCCCGATCGCCATGGTCCCCGCCTGGATGACGAGCTGAGCGGCCTCGGGGATCGACATGAAATAGCGGATCACCTCGGGATGGGTCACGGTCACCGGGCCGCCGGCCTTGATCTGGTTGCGGAAGCGCCGCACCACCGAGCCGGATGAATCGAGCACATTGCCGAAGCGCACCATGGTGAAGATCGTGGAGGAATGGGGCTCCTGGGCGAAGGCTTGCAGGATCAGCTCGGCGAGCCGCTTGCTCGCACCCATGATGTTGGTCGGCCGCACCGCCTTGTCGCTCGACACGAGAACGAAGCGTTCGACCCCGAGTTCCTTTGCCGCCTCTGCGACCACGAGCGTGCCGAACGTATTGTTTTGCAAACCGGCGAAAGGATTGGCCTCGACGATCGGCACGTGCTTGTAGGCGGCGGCGTGGTAGATCACCTCGACGCCGAGTTCCTCGATGGTGCGGGCGACGAGCTTGCGATCGAGCACCGTGCCAAGCACCTGGACCACCCTTGTCGTCTCGTCGGCGCCAGCCTCGTCCTTATGCAGGCGCTCGTTCAATTCTTCGATCTCCATGGAGATCTCGTAGAGGGCGACCTCGGAGAGCTCGAACAAGACGAGGGTCTTGGGCCCAAGCCGGAGCAGCTGCCGGGTGAGCTCTGAGCCGATCGAGCCGCCGGCGCCGGTGATCATTACCACCTTGCCATGCACATTGCCGGCGAGCAGCTCGAGATCGGGAGTCACCGGATCGCGTCCCAGCAGATCCTCGACGTCGATCGGCCTGAGATCGCTTATCTCGACATGACCAGAGGCGATCTCTTCCAGCGCGGGCAGCGTCTTGACCACTACGGGATAGGCCTCGAGCAGGCGGATGGCGAGGCGGCGCTCGCCGCGCAATGCCGACGGCGTGGCGAGCAGCACTTCCTTCACATTCTCGTCGGCGATCGTCTTGCCGATCTTCTCGGGTCTCAGCACCTTGACCCCGTGCACCATCTGCCCTGCAAGCGAGGGGTTCGAATCGATGAAGGCGACGGTCTTATAAGTCCCTGTCTCGTTCAGCGCACGCAGCAGCTGGATGCCGATCGTGCCGGCGCCATAGATGATGACGCGCTTCCGCTCATCGAAGCTCACGCCCTTATGCTCGGGCGCAAGCCTGAGCAGGGTGGCGCCGGCCCATTGCCGGCTAAGCCGGATAAGCAGCACTGCGATCAGCGCATAGATGACGATAACGGAACGTGGATGGTCTTTGACGCCTGCCATCAGCACCACGAGCGCCCAGATGACCGAGGCGATGATCACGGCTAAGTAGATGCGCGTCGTGCCTTCTGGCCCGATAAAGCGCGTCACGAGCTTGTATAGCCCCCGCATATAGAAGACGATGACGCCGATGATTGGAGCCGAGACGAACAACATCCATTTGTCGAGGCTCGGGGGGACGTAGAGCCTGCTCAGCCTGAGCGTGTAGGCGAGCCACAACGCGATGGTAAGCAGCGCGAGGTCGTTGATGATCAGGACGGTCCGCTTGAACCAGCGGGGACGCTCGATCAGCCAGACGGCGAAACGCATGAAAGTCCACCCCGTACCGGTCTAAGCGCCGGACCTAGAAAACCATACTCCCTGGCAGAATGCGGCGCACCATAATCGAAGCGGATTGGGAACGGAAGCAAACCTGCCTTTCCGCAAGCGTACCAATCTGCGACATTTTCTGCGCCGTTGACGGCCTAGCCGAGGATCAGCACATGCAAGCGGCGGGGTCCATGCGCGCCCCGCACGATGGTCTGCTCGATATCGGCCGTCCGCGAAGGACCCCCGATCAGATTGACGCTGCGGGGCAGCGCGCCTGATCCATAGATCGAACGCAGCCGGTCCCAAGCCTCCTCGTAACAGCCGACGATATCGGCCGCCGGGACAAGGACCATATGCGTCTCGGGAAGAAATGCGAGTGTGGTCGGATTGTCCTCGCCCGACACGAGGAACAGCGTGCCAGTCTCGGCAACGCCGACGACGGCGCGCGATAGCGAGGTCCTATCCGAGGGACTTGCCGGTCCGAAGCTCCGCTCGATGTCCCAGGCCTCCTTCCACGGAAGAGAGGCGAGCACGGCGTCTGCCCCCATGCGCAAGCGCGGCGGCAGGTTGTTAGAGCCGAGATAAGAGCCGATCGCGCTCACCGCCTTTTTTGCGTTGGCGACGCGGCTCAAATCAGCGCCTTGCTTGGACAGCATATCGGCAAATTGGCGGATCGCCTGCTCACCGTGACATCGTGCGCGCAATGGGATGGTGCCTCTGGGATGCCGCCTGAGCCTGTCGGAGGCGACTTTGTGCCCCGATTGATCTTCGGGATCGACGTCGAGCGCTGCACGAATGCGCGTAAATATTCTCTCCCGCGCATCGGCGATGCCGGCATCCTCGGGCGAACTCATGACGACACGCTCCGCTTGGCCTTGGCGTAGAGCCGGTGGAAGGTCTTGCCTTCCGGCGCGGGGAAATCACGCGTTCGCGTCCACGACGTACCGAGTGGCAATCGCGTGAAGCGACCGCGGCGCCCTGCTCGCCAAGCAAGCAGCGGCATCATCATGCTGGTGAGGGCATGATAGAGGCGCGGATGCTTCGCAGCGTACGCCCATGCCTTGAGCGCGACCCGCTGGCGAAGCGGCGGACCTCCTTCGGCGAAATCGCGCTCCCGCCACGCCCGCATCATCTTGGGAAGCGGGATGCTCATGGGGCAAACCTCCTCGCATCGGCCGCAGAAGCTCGATGCGTTCGGAAGGTCGCGGGCATGCTCGATCCCTTGCAGCGCTGGCGTGAGCACGGCGCCCATGGGCCCGGGATAGACCGATCCATAGGCATGTCCGCCGATCGCCCCGTAGACGGGGCAGTGGTTGAGGCAGGCGCCGCAGCGGATGCAGCGAAGCATGTCCTGGAAGACGCTGCCCAGCATCTCGCTCCGTCCATTGTCGAGCAGCACGACATGGTAAGCGCTCGGCCCGTCCGGGTCGCCGTCGCGGCGCGGCCCCGTCGCGAAGCTCGTATAGGTCGCCATCTCCTGACCCGTCGCCGAGCGGGCGAGCAGGCGGAGGATCGTCGAGGCGTCCTCGAGCGTGGGCACCACCTTCTCGATCGAGGCGATGACGATATGAACGCGCGGGAGGGTCGAGGTGAGGTCGCCATTGCCTTCATTGGTGAGGATTACCGAGGTGCCCGTCTCGGCGATGAGCAGGTTGGCCCCGGTAATGCCGACATCGGCGGTGATGAACTTCTCTCTCAGAACGGCGCGTGCCTCCGCCACGAGGTCGGTGACGGACTTGAGCTTTCGTGTCGAAGGCAGTGTGCGGTGCGCGCGGCGAAAGTCGGCCTCGATCGCCTCTTTGTTGAGATGGACGATGGGCGCAATGATGTGGCTCGGGGCCTCGCCCCTGATCTGCAAAACATATTCGCCGAGATCGGTCTCGACCACCTCGATGCCGGCTCCCTCGAGATGGGCATTCAGTCCGATCTCCTCCGAGACCATGGACTTGCCCTTGGTGACGCGCTTGGCTTTCGCGGCGCGGCAAAGCGCGAGCAAGATGTCGCGCGCCTCTGCCGCGGTGCTCGCGTAATGCACTCTCCCGCCGCTCTCGACCACTTTCTCCTCATAGGCCTCGAGATAGAGGTCGAGATGACCGAGCGTGTGATCCTTGATCGCCCGCGCCTCGGCGCGAAGCTGATCGAACTCGGGCAACTTCTCGACCGCCGTCTCGCGCTTCAGGATGAAACCGCGCTTGACGTTCTGAAGCGCACGCTGGAGCTCTGCGTCGGCGAGCGCCTTGCGCGCGTTGCTCGTGAAGCTGTTGCTGGACGATGCCATCGTGCCCCATCAGCGGGCGCTACGCGGCGCGCCGATGGCCGGCGCTTCGGTCATCCCGGCCAGCACCTCTGCGACGTGGCGCGCCTCGGTGCGGGAGCCCTCGCGCGCAAGGCCGCCGGCGATCTGCATGAGGCAGCCGAGATCCGCGGCTAGCACGGTCTTGGCGCCCGTCGCCATGATCGCGCGAATCTTTGCGTCCAGGATCGCGCTTGAGATCTCCGGATATTTGACCGAGAAGGTCCCGCCAAAACCACAGCACGTTTCGCGGTCGGCGAGCTCGACGAGATTGAGCCCCTCGACGCTCGCGAGCAGCCGCCGCGGGGTCGAGCGAATGCCAAGCTCGCGCAAGGACGAGCAGGAATCGTGATAGGTGACCGTCCCCGCAAAGCGCGCCTCCACTTCGGTGCGGCGGAGCACATCGACGAGGAAGCTCGTCAGCTCGAAGCATTTCGCTGCCAACGCTTCCGCTCGTTCGGCGTAATCGGCATCGTCGGCAAGGAGCTCCGTATAGTGCCGTTTTAGCATCCCTGCGCAGGAGCCGGACGGGGCGACCACGTAATCAAAGCGGTCGAAGGTGTCGACCACGCGACGGGCGAGCAGGACGGCATTCGCTCGGTCTCCGGAATTATAGGCCGGCTGCCCGCAACAGGTCTGCGTGAGTGGAACTTCGACCCGCGCACCGCCGGCCTCTAGAAGCTTGATCGCAGCGAAGCCGACGCTTGGCCTGAAGAGGTCGACGAGGCATGTCACAAAAAGTCCGACCAGCGGACCTTTCTTTGCATCGGCAGGGGCCAAAGTCATATCAACGTCCAGTCGGGCCCTGCATCCTGTGGCGGGAGGTGGGAGTGAGGATGTAGCATCGCCGCCGCAACTCGAGAAATCGGAAATCGGCCGCAGCGGCGCCGAAAGCAAGAGGCGAGGGCCATGCTGGCAAGGGCGTTCGCGCTCTCTGCACTCATCCTTGTGCCCGGCGTATCAAGCGCCAGGGCCGAGACGGCGCCCGTCGTCCTCGTGACACCGCTTGTCTACGGCACCCATATGCCCGGGCTCGGCGACTCCGCAACGGAGCTCGCGCGGCTGGTGAAGGAGCGTTCTGGCGGCTCGCTGCAGCTCGACCTGAAGCAGCCTGGAGACGGAACCACCCCCGACGAGATCCTCGAAAAGGTCTCTGACGGCAAGGTCGATGCCGGCTTCTCGACGGCGAGCTTCTGGGCGGCCAAGCTGCCTGCCGCCGCTCTGTTCGCCGGCTTCCCCTTCGGCCCCGACGCCAAGACCTATCTCGACTGGTTCGACAACGGCAACGGCCGGTCCCTCTACCAGGAGATGTACGATCATGCCGGCCTGAAGGTGCACGTCATGCCATGCGCCTTCGGCGGCGCCGAGGCGGGTGGCTGGTTCGCCAAGGAGATCAAAAGCAAGGACGACCTCAAGGGCCTGCGTATGCGCATCTTTGGCCTCGGCGCTAGGGTCATGGCCGAGGTCGGAGTCACCACTGTGCTTCTCCCCGGGGGAAAGATCGCGAGTGCCTTCGACAAGAAGGAGATCGACGCGGCCGAGCTCTATACCCCCGCCGTCGACCTCGAGGAGGGCCTGAAAGAGAAGGTGAAGCTGATCTATATGCCTGGTTGGCACCAGCCCGAGACCGTGCTCGAGCTTATCGTCAACAAGGACCGCTGGGATGGGCTCACCGCCGAGCATCGGGCGCTGCTCGATGGCGCGTGCAAGACCATGCTGCAACGATCGCTTGCCGACAGCGCTCGCCTCCAGGCCGAGGCCCTGGCCGAGATGACTGCCAAGGACGGCGTGCGCATCTTGACCTGGCCCGACGATGTGCTCGCCGCCTTGAAGGACGCGTGGGGGAAGGTCGCCAAGGACGAAGGCGATCAGGACTATTTCTTCAGGTTCGTGCTCGACGACATCGAGAAATTCACCGCCAAGTCGAGCGACCAGACCCAACCCTCGCCCGGCTCAAGCCCGCAAGCTTCACCGGCCCAGACCGCTCAGCCTTGATCGCCTTCCCTCTCGTCGGCGGCAAAGCCGGCATGCGCGTCAGCTGGTAGTTACCATCGGCCAAGCAACTCCCATCCCTCCCGCGGGGGAGGAATGAAAGCGAATGGCTGCGATCGAAGGATGCTATTGCCCGGTCTGGGTCTTCAGATAGGCGATGATGTCGGCCCGCTCGCCGGCGTCGGGGACGCCTGCAAACGCGAGGGCCATCGGGGAATCGGGGATCAGAGCCTTAGGATCGGCGATCCACTTGTCGATATTCTCCTCCGTCCAAACCCAGCCGTCCGCGCCGAGCTTCTTCATCCCCGCCGAATAGGGGTAGTCGGCGACGCTTGCCGCCTTGCGCCCGACGATTCCGTTGAGCTCGGGGCCGACCAGGGTCTTGGCGCCCGGCCCGACTTGGTGGCAGATCCCGCATTTGGCAAACGCGGCCTTGCCCTTCGTCGCATCGCCCTCGGCGAAAGCCGGGCCGTAAATCCCGACCAGCACCATCGCTGCGCCGAGACCTAACACTGCAACAGTCCTCATCACAGTCCTCCTTGGAAGGGGGTCCTCGACGGTTCTTCTGGCGCGTCTCGGACGATGGCCCAGTCTTTTCAAAACCCGTTGTAAGACTAGCTCAACAGTAGCAGAAGGCCAGTTTGCGGGCAAAAGCGGTCGCTGCGGCATGGTAACTCCCAAGCAAGTGAAGGGGTTGCGATCGCTCCACCGCGTCTCCCGCCCGGCGCCGGGGCATATTGCCCGCCACCTCGCCCCATGCGAAAGACTAGTGCCCAGCCTCCCTTCCACAACGGCCCCAGTTGGAGCCCATCGATGTCGCATATCAGCCTTCCGGCCCCTGATCCCTCGGTGCTCGCGCGCCGAAACGACATCGTTAAGCAGCTCAAAAAGCTCGCTCCCGAGGCGAGCATGATTTCCGACCAGGAAGGGCGTCGCGCCTTCGAGTCCGACGCGCTCACCGCCTATCGCTGCCTGCCGCTCGCGGTCATGCTGCCGACCACCACCGAAGAGGTCAGCAAGATCTTGCGCTTCTGCCACGAGAACCACGTCAAGGTCGTGCCGCGCGGCGCCGGCACCTCGCTTTGCGGCGGCGCGCTGCCGCTCGAGGACGCGGTTGTGCTCTGCCTCACGCGCATGAACAAGGTTCTCTCGATCAACACGACCGACCGCGTTGCCCGCGTCCAAGCCGGCCTCACCAATATCGGCATCACCCAGGCTGCCGCAGCCGAAGGCTTCTTCTATGCGCCGGACCCTTCCAGCCAGATCGCCTGCACCATCGGCGGCAACATTGCCACCAACTCCGGCGGCGCTCATTGCCTGAAATACGGAGTGACGGTGAACAACGTGCTCGCCGTCCGCATCGTGATGATGGATGGCGAGATTCTCGATATCGGCGGCGATTATCTCGATGCGCCGGGTTATGATTTCCTCGCGCTGATCATCGGCTCCGAGGGCCAATTCGGCGTCGTCACCGAGGCCACGGTGCGATTGTTGAAGGCGCCGGAAGGCGCCCGCCCGATGCTGCTCGGCTTCGACACGACGGAGCAGGCGGCCTCGTGCGTCGGCGGGATCATCGCCGCCGGCATCGTCCCCGTGGCGATCGAGTTCATGGATCGGCCTGCGATCCACGTCTGCGAGCATTTCGTCGCCGCCGGCTATCCGCTCGACGTCGAGGCGCTCCTCATCGTCGAGGTCGAGGGTTCAGAGGACGAGATCGATACCCTGCTCGAGAGGATCAGCGAGATCGCGCGCGACTATAACCCCGTGACGATGCACCGGAGCCAAAGCGCCGAGGAGAGCGCGAAGATCTGGAAGGGCCGTAAGGCGGCGTTCGGCGCCATCGGCCAACTGTCGGACTATATCTGCATGGACGGCGTGATCCCGCTCTCAAAGCTGCCCAAGGCGCTCGACGAGATCGGCTGGATCTGCCGCAAATACCGCTTCGATGTCGCCAACATCTTCCATGCCGGCGACGGCAATTTGCACCCGCTCATCCTCTACAACGCCAACGACCATCTCCAGCTCGAGCGTGTCGAGCTTTGCGGCGCCGAGATCCTGAAGCTCTGCGTCGACCTGGGCGGCTGCTTGACCGGCGAGCATGGCGTCGGCATCGAGAAGCGCGAGCTGATGCAGTTTCAATTTAACGACGCGGATCTGGCCCAACAGATGCGGGTGAAGCAGGCCTTCGATCCCGACTGGCTGCTCAATCCAGGCAAGGTCTTCCCGCTGGAAGGACGTAAGGTCCAGTGACCGGGCATATGCGCCTTGGCTTTCACGCTCCCGAGACGGTCGAGGAGCTGGCCCATCTCGTCGGCGAGGCGATGGATACGCGCACGCCGCTCGAGGTGATGGGCCGCGGCACCAAGCGCGAGCTCGGACGTCCGGTCCGTTCCGGCGCTGTGGTCAGCACCGAGAGCCTAGCCGGCGTCACTCTTTACGAGCCGACCGAGCTCGTGCTCGTGGTAAAGGCGGGAACGCCGGTCGGCAAGATCGAGGAGCTTCTCGCCGAGAGCGATCAAATGCTTCCTTTCGAGCCGGTCGATCTTGGACCCGCTCTCGGCTACGGCCCCGGCCAGGCGACCGTCGGCGGGGTGATCGCCACCAATTTCTCAGGCAGCCGGCGCATCCTTTCCGGCTCGGCCCGCGATCACGTTCTCGGCGTGACGGCGGTCAATGGTCGCGGCGAGATCATCAAGGCCGGCGGGCGGGTGATGAAGAACGTCACCGGTTACGATCTCGGCCGGGCGCTCGCCGGCTCCTGGGGCACCCTCGCCATCATGACCGAAATCGCGCTTAAGGTTCTTCCCGCTCAATCGGAGACCCGCACCGTTCTCTGCTTTGGCTTGCCCGACGCGACCGCCGTCGAGGCCATGTGCCTCGCTCACGGGACTCCCTTCGAGGTCTCGGGCACGGTGCACATCCACGCCGAGCTTGCCAAACGCTTCACCGACGAGGGCATCAGCGGTGCGGGCACCTCCGTCACGGCGATTCGCGTAGAAAATTTGCCTGCCTCTGCCCGCTATCGTGCCAATCGGCTCCGCCAGATGCTGCAAGCCTATGGGCCTGCGCTCGAGCTCGAGACGGGACGGAGCCGCCTCTTCTGGAACGAGTTGCGCACGTTACGCATGTTCCAGAAGACGCCGCTGCCGCTTTGGCGCATCTCGACGGCGCCCTCGAAAGCGCCGAAGCTCGTCGCGAGCATCGCCCGCAAGATCGAGGTGAGACCGGTCTATGATTGGTCCGGGGGCCTCATCTGGCTCGAAACGCCGCCTTTGTCTGACGCGGGCGCGGTCGAGATCCGCCGCACCCTTGCCGAATTTGGCGGGCATGGCACATTGATCCGCGCCGATGACCAGGCGAGAGCGGTGATCGACGTGTTCCAGCCGCTCGATCCTCCGCTTGCGGCGCTGACGGCGCGGGTGAAGCAGGCCTTCGATCCGGACGGCATTCTCAATCCCGGTCGCATGTATCCGGGGATTTAGGCGGGACGATGCAGACCAATTTCAACTCGCTTCAGCTCGCCGACCCGACCATCGCGCGCGCCGACGCGATCCTCAAGCGCTGCGTTCATTGCGGGCTATGCACCGCAACTTGTCCGACCTATGTGCTGACCGGCGACGAGCGCGACGGTCCGCGCGGGCGCATCTACCTCATGAAGCAGATGTTCGAGACCCGCGACGTGACGCCGTCGACGGTGCACCATATCGACCGCTGCCTCTCCTGCTTCTCCTGCATGACCACGTGCCCCTCCGGCGTGGACTACATGCATCTCGTCGAGCTTGCCCGCACGCGCATCGAGATGAAGGCGCACCGGCCGACCTCGGAGCGCGCTTTGCGCTTCATCTTGAGCAAGGTGATGCCGAACCCGAACACCTTCCGGCTTGCGCTTCTAGCCGGTTGGATGATGCGTCCCTTCCGCGCTCTGATCGCGCGCATGGGCCATCCCCATCTTGCCTCCGCGCTTGATCTCGTCCCGAGAACGCGGCTGAACGCCAAGCTGGCCAAGCCGAAATCGGCGATCGGCACGGTGCCCAAGGCCAAGCGGGTCGCTCTCATGCTGGGCTGCGTTCAACAGGTGCTCGCGCCTTCCATCACGTCGGCGACGATCCGCCTGCTGAAGCGCCACGGGGTCGATGTGGTCATCGTCAAGGAGGAGGGCTGCTGTGGTGCGCTCGTCCATCACCTCGGCCGCGACGAAGCGGCCCGCGACGCCGCCCGCCGCAATATCGACGCCTGGACCGCGTCGATGCGCGAGGGCCTGCTCGACGCGATCCTGGTGACGACCTCGGGATGTGGCACCA
Source organism: uncultured Alphaproteobacteria bacterium (assembly GCA_963742355.1). GTDB lineage: Bacteria > Pseudomonadota > Alphaproteobacteria > Rhizobiales > Methyloligellaceae > Methyloceanibacter. The sequence continues at coordinate 55,696 of CAVULQ010000004.1, forward strand.
TGGTCAAGGACTACGGCAATCTGCTTGCGCGCGACCGCGGCTATGCCGAGCGGGCCGCCTATGTCGCCGGGCTCGCCAAAGACATCAGCGAATATATCGGCGAGATCGGGCTGATGCCGCCGGTGATGTGGACCGGGCTGAAGGTCGCTTATCACGCGCCCTGCTCGTTGCAGCACGGCCAGCGCATCGACACGCTCCCGGTGCAGCTTCTCAACCAAGCCGGGTTCGCCGTCGCCGCGATTCCCGAAGGGCATCTCTGCTGCGGGTCTGCCGGCACCTATAATCTGCTCCAGCCCAAGCTTTCCGATGAGCTCCGCGAGCGGAAGCTCGCCAATATCGCCACCGTCAAACCCGATGTGATCGCGACCGGCAATCTCGGCTGCATGATCCAACTGAGGGAGGCTGACGCTCCCTTCGTCCATACCGTCGAACTGCTCGACTGGGCGACCGGCGGACCGCCGCCCGAGAGCATCGGCGACCTCAAGGACAGCGGCCACGAGATCGAGACCCTGGTCGAGATGGCCAAAGAGGGTCTCCTCGTCGATTGATCTCTTTCCGCTCTCCCCTTGTGGCGGAGCACGACCGGCCATTGGCCGGTCGGAGGGGGTAGGCCTGTTGACCCTCCCTCCCTCTCCCTCCCCCACAAGGGGGAGGGGAGAGCAAGCGGCGGCGTTGCTTGCTGCCCTCATGGCGATGGGCTAGAAGCGCGAAGCGCCAGAGCCGTTCGAGAATCAGCCTTTATTTCCCATGTCTAAGAAAGACGAGCGTCCTCGCCCCGAGGCCCGCCTGCCGAAGGGACTCTTCGATATTTCGGCCGGAGAGATCCGCGCCACGCAAGAGATGCTGGGCACGATCAGGGGCGTGTTCGAGTCCTATGGCTTCGAGCCGCTCGATACGCCGGCCATCGAATATACCGACGCGCTCGGCAAGTTCCTGCCCGACCAGGACCGGCCGAATGAGGGCGTGTTCTCCTTCAAGGACGACGACGATCAGTGGCTCTCCCTCCGCTACGACCTGACCGCGCCGCTCGCCCGCTACGTCGCCGAGAATTATCAGACGCTGCCCAAACCATTCCGCCGCTATCAGACGGGTCCCGTCTGGCGGAACGAGAAGCCAGGACCCGGGCGCTTCCGCCAGTTCACCCAGTTCGATGCCGACACGGTCGGCGCCTCATCGGTCGCCGCCGACGCCGAGCTCTGCATGCTCGCCGCCGATACGCTCGAGGCGCTCGGCGTCCCACGCGGGCAGTACGTCATCAAAGTCAACAACCGCAAAGTGCTGGATGGAGTCCTGGAGTCGATCGGTCTTGGCGGCGAGGGAAATTCGGCGAAGCGCCTGAATGTCCTCCGCGCAATCGATAAGTTCGACCGCTTAGGCATCGAGGGCGTTCGTGCGCTTCTTGGTAAGGGGCGCAAAGACGAGAGCGGCGATTATACCAAAGGCGCTGATCTCACAGCTGACCAGTTGAAAAGTGTTCTGAGCTATCTGGGCGGCAAATATGCCGTGATGGGCTCAGGCGAGGGAGCGGCAGGTTGGAATGCAAGCTTCAGCGCTTGGGAGTCTATCGTGGGCGAGTCGCAGACCGGGCGCGAGGGCATCGAGGAGCTAAGGCAAATCGCGCGTCTGTTGTGGGAGTCCGAGTATCGCTATGAGCAGGTTAGCTTCGACTCCTCCGTCGTGCGCGGGTTGGAATATTACACAGGACCGGTATTCGAAGCTGACTTGACCGCTCCCATCAAGGACGAGCGCGGTCAGCCGATCAGACTCGGCTCGGTGGTGAGCGGCGGGCGCTATGACGGGCTCGTCGAGCGCTTTACCGGCGAGAAGGTGCCGGCCACCGGCGTCTCGATCGGCGTCTCGCGCCTCCTGTTCGGCCTCCAGCGCCTCGGTAAATACAAAGCCGGGGCCGCGCAAGGTCCTGTCGTGATCCTGGTGTTTCCAGATCAACCAATGGAAAACTATCAGCGTCTCGCGCAGAGGCTGAGACATCCGGACGATGGCGGCGATCCGATTAGGGCTGAGGTTTACCTGGGCAGCGGCAAGATTGGCGCACAGACCAAATATGCAGACAAGCGGTCATCGCCCTGCGTCGTCATTCAGGGCGGTGACGAGCGCGCCAAGGGCGAGGTCACTATCAAGGATCTCATCCTTGGTGCCACGCTGACCGAGACCAAGGACCGCGACGAATATCTCAAGAAGCAGGCCGAGGCGCAGTTCTCCGTGCCTGAGTCCGACCTGGTGAACGCCGTCCGTCGCGTCCTCGCCCGTCACAAAGCTTGAACCGCCATGGCCGCTGAATCGGCGAAAGAATTCGAGGCGCTGGAAGCCCAGGCCACAACCCTGCTCGATGTTTTCCGCCGGGTGGGCTACGAGCAGGTTGCGCCTTCGATCATCCAGCCGGCCGACATTTTCCTCGACCAGATCGGCGAGGAGATCAGGAACCGCACTTACGTCTTCACCGATCTCGCCGGCGACGAGCTCTGCCTCCGTCCCGACCTGACGGTTCCGGTATCGCGGCTCTATCTCGAACGCCACCCCGACGCCAAGACGGAGGCCCGCTACTGCTATAACGGCCCGGCCTTCCGCTTCTTTCCCGACCGCAGCAACCAGGCGCATCCGCGCGAGTTTCGCCAGGCCGGCATCGAGTGTTTCGGCGCGCAGGACCGTGAAAGTGCCGATGTCGAGATCGTGCAGGTCGCTGTTGACGCGGTGCGCGCCGCTGGGCTCAAGGACTTTAGGCTTCGTTTCGGCGACATCGCTCTGTTCTTTGCTCTGCTCGATGCGCTCGATCTGCCTGAGCGCTGGCGCTTCAAGCTCCGTCATTATTTCTGGCGCCCGCCGTTGTTCCACAAGCTGCTCGCAGGGCTTGCCAAGGGAGAGCGCAAAGAAGGCAACGGGCCTGTCGCAGCCTTTGCCGCCACGCTCGCCCGCTCGTCGCGAGAGAAGGCCGAGGAAGCCGTCGCCGCCTATCTCGAGCGCGAGGGGTTGCCGCTCGCGGGCAACCGCACGCTTGGCGAGATCACCACGCGGCTGCTCGATCTCGCCGCCGACCTCAGGGCCAAGCCCTTGCCAAAAGAGGTTGCGACGGTGATCGACTATTATCTCGCCGTGGCTGGACCGCCGCACGAGGCGGTCAGCCGCGTCGCCCTGATCGCCAAGGGGGCGGGCATCGACCTCGATGCCGCGCTCGATGATTGCGTGCGCCGCTTCGAGCGCTTGCGCAAGAGCGGCATCGATCTTGGTCGCGCCGCCTTCGCCACCGAGTTCGGCCGCAACCTCGAATATTATTCGGGCCTCGTGTTCCAGATCGAGGTGGGCGATGAACGCAATGCGAGCCAGATCGCCGGCGGCGGCCGCTATGACGGCCTGCTCGCCAATATCGGCGCGCCGCGCGACGTGCCGGCCATCGGCTCGGCGATCCACACCGAGCGGCTGCTTGCCGCCGTCGAGAGGATCTCGTGATGGCGGCGAAGCTCACCATCGCCGTCCCCTCCAAGGGGCGGCTCAAGGACCAGGTCGCCGAGCTGTTCGATCGGGCCGGGCTCGCCTTGCGCAAGTCCGGTCACGAGCGTGGCTATCGCGGCGCGCTTGCCGGGCTTGATGGTGTCGAGGTCATCTATGTGTCGGCGGCTGAGATCGTGCACCAGCTCAAGTCGGGGCGCGTTCACCTCGGGGTTACCGGTGAGGACCTGGTCCGCGAGACGCTCGCCGATGTCGATGGCACGGTGGAATTCCTCGCGCCGCTTGGCTTAGGTCGCGCCGACGTGGTGGTCGCCGTCCCCGATTGCTGGATCGACGTCGATCGCATGGCGGACTTGGAGGATGTCGCCGCGCAATTCGCGCGGGTGCATGGCCGGCGCCTCCGCGTGGCGACCAAATATATGAGTCTCACGCGGCGCTTCTTCGCCGCTCACGGCGTCACCGGCTACCGCATCGTCGAGAGCGCCGGCGCGACCGAGGCCACGCCGGCTGCCGGCACCTCTGAGCTGATCGTCGACATCACCACGACGGGAACGACGCTGCGCGCCAATCATCTGAAGGTGCTTGAGGATGGACTGATCCTGAAGTCCCAGGCGCAGCTCTTCTCCTCGCGCGGCGCGAAATGGAGCAGGCCAGCTGGCAAACTCCGGGACGCGATTGTAACAAGACTGTCAACTTAACTCCCATCGCACCCATTGGCGGCGGTACGCCACACGGCTACGCTCAGCGCATGATTCGCCTCCTCATCGCCGCGCTGCTTCTCATAGGCTCCATCGCCACGGGTGTGGCCGCGCCCGCGCGCATCATCATTCTGCGTCACGGCGAGAAAGCCAATCCCTGGAAGCTGTGCGAGGTTGGCGTAGAGAGGGCCGATGCTCTCGCCGCCACCTATCTCGGCGCGAAGGCCTCGAAGTCGCTGTTCGCCGACGGCGAGGAGCCCGCATTCTTCTTCGCCGTCACGCTGCACACGCTCGAGCTCGCGGCGCCGTCTGTCGCGACGTGGTCTAAGCCGATCATCCTCTATTCGGTGGTTCCCGACGAAGCCGACGACGACGATCTGCATGTCAAAGCGCTGAACCGCCGCACCCAAGAGGCCGCGGCCAACATCATGCAAAACCCGGCACTCAACGGCAAGACCGTGGTGATGGTGTGGGAGCACAAGCACATCGCCAATGAAAAGCTCGAAGCCAAGTTCGAGGGCGAGGCGGTGACTCTGCGCAAGTTGTTGAAACTCGATATTCTGCCGGGCGTGCCGAAAACCTGGCCGAGCGACAACTACGACTATTTCTGGATCGTGGATTTCCCGCCGAACTCCAACGTCCCCTCGAAATTCACCATGGTGAAGCAGGAATTCGCGGCGCCCTTCGCGAGCGTGCCGTCGAACGACTGGGACACGCCAGACGGCCTCGATGCGTCGAGCGGCTGCAAGGTGAAGTCGTCAGACGATTGACGAAGCAGATCAGGCGACACCAATCCCCAACGCGTCCTCCGCCCGCGCATCCTCGCGTAGGCCCGTCTCGGCAAGGCGATGGCGCCCTGGCGCCTCAGGCTTGAGCTCGAAGAAGCGACCATGGAACTGGACGAGGCTCGAGCGGTGGCCGATCGAGATGATGGCCGTGTGCGGCAGCCGAGCGAGCAGGAGGCGATAGAGATCGGCCTCGGCTGCCTCGTCGAGCGCGCTCGTCGCCTCGTCGAGGAACAGCCATTGCGGCTTCTGCAACAGCGCGCGCGCGATCGAAAGCCGCTGCTGCTCGCCGCCTGAGAGCTTGTCGGCCCAATAGGCGGTCTCGTCCAGCTGGTCGCTGAAATCGCCGAGGCCGACAGCCTCGACGACGTCCTCGATCGCTCGGGGCGGAAATGCCGTCTCGGGTCCCGGATAGGCCAGCGCGCCGCGCAGTGTGCCGAGCGGCAGATAAGGGCGCTGCGGCAGCACGAGCACGCTCTCTCCCTTGGGAATGCGGATCGAGCCTGCGCCGAACGGCCACACCCCGCCGAGCGCGCGGAACAGGCTTGTCTTGCCGGAGCCCGACGGGCCGGTGACGAGAACGCGATCGCCGGGCTCGACGCTGAAGTCGTTAAGCCGCACGATCTCCTGCCCGCTCGGCAACCCGACGGAAAGTTCCTCGACATGGAGCGCGCGTCCGCCGTCGGCGACGAACTCGACCCGTGGCGCTGTCTTGTCGAGGCTTTCAGCCCAGCCGATCGACGCCTCGAATCCCGCCAGCCGGTCCAGCACGGCCTTCCAGTCGGCGATGCTCGAATAGGCGGTGACGAAGAAGGAGAGCGCGCTCTGCACCTGGCCGAAGGCAGAAGCGATCTGCATCAGCCCGCCAAGGGTGAGCGCGCCGAAGAAATAAACCGGGCTCACCACCAGGAACGGGAAGATGATCGCGACCTGGGAATAGCCTGCGGTCAAGAAGGTGAGCCGCTTGGTCCGCTGCATGATGCCGTACCAGTTCCCGACCACGCGCGAGAAGCGATCCTGTAGCCGCTCTCCCTCGGCCGCCTCGCCCGAGAGCAGCGTCACTTCTTCGGCGTTCTCGCGCAGCCGTACGAGCGAGAAGCGGAAATCGGCCTCATAGCGCTGCTGATCGAAATTGAGCTTGACCAGCGGCCGGCCGACGAGATGGGTCACCCAGGTCCCGATAACGGCGTAGATCAGCGCTGCCCAGACCAGATAACCAGGGACGTTGTAGTTCTCCGACCCGATCATCAGCGGCGTGGCCGCCGACAGGTTCCACAGGATCACCACGAAGGAAACCAGCGTGACGATCGAGCCGAGCAGCGAGATGCCGATGTCCAGCGTCGAATTGATGAACATGCGGACGTCGTCGGCGATGCGCTGGTCGGGATTGTCGGCCTGGTCGCCCTTGAGGCGCATGCGGTAATGGGTGCCTTGCCCGAGCCAGCGGCCGAGATAGCGGTCGGTCAGCCAGCGCCGCCATCTGATCTGCAGCCACTGCTGGAGGTAAAGCTGATAGACGGCGGTGACGATGAAGGCGGCGGCGAGGATGCTGAACACGCCGAGCTGGGTAATGAAGACGTTCCAATCCTTGTTCTGCAGCGCCGTATAGAAGGTGTTGTACCAGGAGTTGAACTTGATGTTCAGCCAGACCTGGAACAGCTGGAGCGCGATCACCGAGATCAGCAGGATGCGCCCCGGCCAGCGGTCGTCGCCCTTGAAATAGGGCGCCGCGATATGGGTGAAGTTTCGCGCCGTGTTGCGGAAATTCGCCATTTGGGACGGCTCCAAGCCTCAGGTCCGACTTTGCAAGGGCCGTGCCCCGGCGGGGCCGACGATAAGACCAAAGCCGAGTCGGGGGGAAATTACGATTCGGTAAGGCTTAATTGAGCAAAGCGCCCCTGAATGCGGCAAAGGGGGCGGCTGATGGCCGCCCCCTTGTCATGTGCCACTGGCCGCTTTTGGCCGAAAGCAAGGACTACATCATGTCCATGCCGCCCATGCCGCCGCCCGGCATGTGCATGTGCTCGTCCTTTTTCTTGGGCGCCTCTGCCACGCCTGCCTCGGTGGTGACGAGGAGACCGGCGACGGACGCCGCATCCTGGAGCGCCGTACGCACGACCTTTGCCGGGTCGATGATGCCCTTGGCGATGAGGTCGACATAGGTGTCGTTCTGGGCGTCGTAGCCGTAGGACGACGATTTCTGCTCGAGGATCTTGCCGACCACGATCGAGCCCTCAACGCCCGCGTTCTCGGCGATCTGCCGGATCGGCGCCTGGAGCGCCCGGCGCACGATATTGATGCCGGCCTCCTGGTCGTCGTTGTCGCCCTTGGTCTTGAGCGCCTTCGAGGCCCAAAGCAGCGCCACGCCGCCGCCCGGCACGATGCCTTCCTCGACGGCAGCGCGGGTCGCGTTCAGCGCATCGTCGACGCGGTCCTTCTTCTCCTTCACCTCGACCTCGGTGGCACCGCCGACCTTGATCACGGCGACGCCGCCGGCGAGCTTGGCAAGCCGCTCCTGAAGCTTCTCGCGGTCGTAGTCGGAGGTCGTGTCCTCGATCTGCTGCTTGATCTGGCCGATACGGGCCTCGATGTCGGCCTTCTTGCCGCCGCCGTTGACGATGGTGGTGTCGTCCTTGGTGATCGAGACCTTCTTCGCCTTGCCGAGCATCTGCACGGTGACATTCTCGAGCTTGATGCCGAGATCCTCGGAGATCATCTCGCCGCCGGTCAGCACGGCGATGTCCTGCAACATGGCCTTGCGGCGGTCGCCGAAGCCCGGCGCCTTGACGGCGGCAACCTTCAGCCCGCCGCGGAGCTTGTTGACCACGAGCGTCGCGAGCGCCTCGCCCTCGACGTCCTCGGCGATCACGAGCAGCGGACGCCCCGACTGCACCACGGACTCGAGCAGCGGCAGCATCGCCTGCAGGCCGGAGAGCTTCTTTTCGTAGATGAGGATGTAAGGGTTCTCGAGCTCGGCCACCATCTTCTCGGCATTGGTGATGAAGTAGGGAGAGATGTAGCCACGGTCGAACTGCATGCCCTCGACCACTTCGAGCTCGCTGTCGAGGCTCTTTGCCTCCTCGACGGTGATCACGCCTTCATTGCCGACCTTCTTCATGGCCTGGGCGATCATGTCCCCGATCGCCTTCTCGCCATTGGCTGAGATGGTGCCGACCTGGGCGATCTCGGCGGAGCCGCTCACCACCTTGGACTGCTTCTTGATCGCTTCGACGACGTCGATCACCGCCTTGTCGATACCGCGCTTTAGATCCATCGGGTTCATGCCGGCGGCCACCGCCTTAAGACCCTCGCGTACGATGGCCTGAGCGAGCACGGTCGCCGTCGTGGTGCCGTCGCCGGCGGTGTCGTTGGTCTTCTGGGCGACCTCCTTAATCATCTGCGCGCCCATATTCTCGAACTTATCCTCGAGCTCGATCTCCTTCGCCACGGTCACGCCGTCCTTGGTCGAGCGCGGCGCGCCGAACGACTTCTCGAGGATCACGTTGCGGCCCTTGGGTCCGAGCGTGACCTTGACCGCGTTGGCGAGGATGTCGACGCCGCGCAACATGCGCTCGCGGGCATCGGCGGCGAATTTTACGTCTTTGGCTGCCATTTCAGCTTGCTCCTTGTTTGATGGTCTCCTCATCCTGAGGAGCGCGCCTTGGCGTGCGTCTCGAAGGATGAGCCGGTATGTTTTGCCCTCGTCCTTCGAGACGGCCGCAAGGGCGGCCTTCTCAGGACGAGGAAGAAAAGCTAGGCGAGGATTCCCATGATGTCGGACTCCTTCATGATGAGGAGTTCATCGCCATCGATTTTGACCTCGGTGCCCGACCACTTGCCGAACAGCACCTTGTCGCCGGGCTTCACGCCCATCGGCTGTAGCTTGCCGTCCTCGCCGCGGGCGCCTGGACCGGCTGCGACGACCTTACCGGTTTGCGGCTTCTCCGCCGCCGTGTCGGGGATGATGATGCCGCCTTTGGTCTTCTGCTCCTCCTCGAGCCGCTTGACCACGACGCGGTCGTGCAAGGGACGAAATTTCATGGATTTCAGCTCCGGAAAATGCCGTTGGGCGGAAGGCCGCCACTTAACGGAAGATGAGGGATTGAACCACGTTGGCACTCAGTGAATGCGAGTGCTAACGGTGCGAGGAAATAGCTGGAGCGGCCACCAAATGTCAAGGAAAACAGGCGTGCTACTCGCGCTTGCGCTTCTTCTCGCTGTCCATGAAGGCGAGCGCTGATGTGGGGTAACGCTCTCCCTTCGCGGCGTCAGCGGGCACAGCCCGCGCGAGCGCTGCGAGGTCCTCAGGCGACAGCGTGACATCGAGCGCGCCGAGGGCCTCGTTGAGCCGGTCGCGCCGCCGCGCGCCTATGAGCGGAACGATGTCGTCCCCCTGCGCCGCGACCCAGGCGACGGCGATCTGCGCGACCGAAACGCCCATCGGGTCGGCGATGACCCGGAGCTTCTCCACCAGCGCGAGATTCGCGTCGAGGTTGGCGCCCTGGAAGCGAGGGGCGGTAGCGCGGAAGCCGCGCTCGCCCTCGCGCGCCTTCGACCAATGGCCGCTGATCAGCCCGCGCGAGAGCACGCCATAGGCGGTAATGCCAATGCCGAGGTCGCGGCATGTGGGCAAGATCTCACTTTCGATCCCGCGCGAGATGAGCGAATACTCGATCTGCAAATCGCTGATCTCGTGGGTCGCATGCGCGCGGCGGATCGTATCGGCGCCGACCTCGGACAGCCCGACACGGCGGACGTAGCCTGCCGTCACCATCTCGGCGATCGCGCCCACCGTGTCCTCGATGGGCACCGCCGGATCGAGCCGCGATGGACGGTAGATGTCGATGTAGTCGGTGCCGAGCCGTTTGAGCGAATAGTTCAGGAAAGTCTTCACCGCCGCAGGCCGCGCGTCGTAGCCGATCCAATTCCCGGACGGCTCGCGCAAGGCCCCGAACTTGACGCTGATCACCACCTGTGAGCGGTTGCGGCCTTTGAGCGCCTCGGCGATCAACATCTCGTTGTGACCCATGCCGTAGAAATCACCGGTGTCGAGCAGGTTTATGCCGGCATCGAGCGCAGCACGGATGGTCGCGATGCTCTCGCCGCGGTCCGCGGGCCCGTAGAAATCGGACATCCCCATGCAACCTAGTCCGATCTCTGAGACTTGCGGTTCCACCGCGCCGAGCTTTCTCTGCTTCATGGGATTCCTCCTCGTTGCACCAAGCCCGCAAGTGCCAGTTCAGTTCGCCTTTGTCACGGCGGCGAGGAGGGCATCGACCTTCCCGTCGAGCAGCGCGCCGAACGGCTTGAGCTCATCCCGTCCCAACGCGGCGAGAAACGAGGACGGCCGGTCATAGGCGATCACCCCAGTGCCGTCATCGGCGCTCTCATAGACCGCGATCCGGAACGGAACGTAGAAGCTCGCGGCTCTGTCGATGTCGATGATGTCGCTCGCGATCAGCGGATTGCCAACGATGTAGAGCACGCAGCGCTTCGGCTTGCCCGAGAGCGACGTCACCGCCCCCTGGTTGGCCGCGGCGATGATCATCAGCCCGTGGGGCCCTGCTACCCGTTCGATGGCGGCCTTCACCTCGCTCCAGGGCGCTTGGGCCTTGACCAGCGATGTGACAAGGTCGGGATCGAGCCGCCCAAGCTGGGCCTCGAAGGCGCTCACCAGCCCGTCAAAGGTGAGCCCAGTCCTGACCGTGACGTGGTCGATACTCGTGTTGCTCATGGCTCGGCTCGCTTCACGCTGTTGATCCTATCCTTGCCCTTTAGCTCAGTGCGGCTGGGTGGGTTTCTTGATGACCACCGCCAATCCCGCCAGTACCACGAACAGGATGGTCAGCAGCAGGAACACGTCGGCGAAGGCCATCACCACGCCTTGCGCGTGAACGAGTTGGTAGAGCTGCTTCAGCGCCATGTCGCTCGCGTCGCCGCCGAAGCTCTGCAAGTTCGCCGCGAACCGGTCGAGAGCCTCGACGGCCGGGCGTCTCGCGAAGGTGATGGCCTCGTGCAGCCGCTCCAAATGCAAATCGGTGCGGTCATTGAGGATCGTGGTGAGGCCGGCAAGCCCGACCGCACCACCAAGATTGCGCATGAGATTGTATAGGCCCGAGGCGTTCTTCACCTTCTCGGGCGGGAGCGTCCCGAGCGCGACATTATTGATCGGGATGATCGCCGTCATGAGACCGACGCCGCGGAAGATTTGCGGCCAAACCAGCTCCCAGAAATCCCAATCGCTGGTGATGTAGGTCATCAACCAACTGCCGACCGCAAAGCTCAAGAAGCCCGCCGCCAGCATGAAGCGCGCATCGACCTTGGTCACCAGCCGCCCGGCAATCGGCGCGGTGAGGAACATGGCAAGACCCGAGACGTAGACGGTCTCGCCGATCATGCGCGCGTCGTAACCTCTGATTTCGGCGAGATAGAGCGGGTAGAGATAAGTGAGCCCGTAGAGGCCGATGCCGAGCACGAAGGAGAACAGCGAGCCGAGCGCGAAGTTGCGGTTGAGAAATGCCTTGAGGTCGACGATCGGCATTCGTGCCAGGAGCACGCGGGCGAAGAAGGCGATCGCCGACAGCGCTGAGACCCAGGCAAGCAAGCGCACGCTGTCGTCACCGAACCAGTCGTTGCGCGGACCTTCCTCGAGCACATATTCGATCCCGCCGAGAAAGCCCGCCATGAAGATCAGGCCCCACCAGTCGAACTGCTCGAGCAGCTTGAAATCGGGTTTGTCGAAATCGATCAGCGTGAGAGCCGCAATCGTCACGGCAATTCCCGGCACGATGTTGATGAAGAACAGCCAGTGCCAGGAGAGCGTATCGGTGAGATAGCCGCCGACGGTGGGGCCGATGGTGGGAGCAAGCGTGGCGATAAGCCCGATCAACGGATTGATCAGGCCCATGCGGCTGCGCGGAAAGATGATATAGGCCGAGGCGAACACGGTGGGGATCATGCCGCCGCCGATGAAGCCTTGGATGGCGCGCCACATGATCATCTGGTTGATCGAGGTCGAGAGCCCGCACATCAGGCTTGCCGCGGCGAAGCCGGCTGCGGAGACGGCAAACATGATCCGCGTTCCGAGCGCGCGCGAGAGAAAACCGGATAGCGGGATCATGATCACTTCGGCGATCAAGTAAGCGGTCTGCACCCAGGTGATCTCGTTCGAGCTCGCGGCAAGCCCCGCCTGGATCTCGGTGAGCGAGGCCGAGACGATCTGGATGTCCAGGATCGCCATGAACATTCCGAACACCATGGAGAGAAAAGCGATGAGCCGGCGCGGATCGATGCTGTCATCGGTGCGCGACAGGGGGATCGCCGGGACCGGCCGCTTTTCTGTGAGTGTAGCGGCGCTTGCCATATCAGGTGTGATCCTTTAAGGGCGCGGCGTCGACGGCGTGTCCGTTGTCTCAGCGGCAACAGCCGCCGCAGCAGGGGTCTTCTTCGTGTCGACGCTGACCACGACCGACATGCCCGGCCTCAACACTTCTTGCTCGGCGACATTCGTCGGCACTTCGATACGCACCGCAACGCGCTGCACGATCTTGGTGAAATTGCCGGTGGCGTTGTCGGGAGGCAGAAGCGAGAACACCGAGCCCGACGCCGGAGCAACGCTCACGACCTTGCCTTCGAGCTCGCGACCGGGCAGCGCATCGACCGAGATCGACACCGTCTGGCCCGGCTTGAGATGGTCGAGCTGCGTCTCCTTGAAGTTCGCATCGATATAGACCGCGTCGAGCGGAACGAGCGTGGCGAGGCGCTGCCCCGGCTGAACATAGTCGCCGACTTGCACCGCGCGATTGCCCATCACGCCGTCGAAGGGAGCGCGGATCACAGTGAACGACAAATCGCGCTCTGCCTTGGCGAGAACAGTCTCTAACTGCTTCAAGGTGTTCTCGGCCTCGTTCTGCTGGCCCTTCAACACCTGGACATTGGCCTCGGCCGCCTCGACGCCGGCTTCCGCCGACTGCACCGCGGCGACGGCCTGGTCGCGACCGGCTTGCGCCTGCTCGAGCGTCTGGTGGCTGGCAAAATCCTTGACTGACAGAGCTTGCTGGCGCTGGAGCTCGAGCTCGGCACGGGTCAGGCCAGCCTGCGCCGATGCAAGCTGAGCTTTCGCCTGATCGACGGCGGCGCTCTGCGCTTCGATCTGCTTGCCGATCCGGTCGATCGTCGCCTGCTCGGTGGCGACATTATCCTTCGCCGTTTGGACGGCGAGCTGGTAGTCGCCGTCGTCGATGCGGACCATGACATCCCCGGCTCGGACATGGGCGTTATCGTCGATGGCGACCTCGGTGACATAACCCGACACCTTGGCGCCGATGGTCGCCGTCTTGGCGCCCACATAGGCATCGTCGGTCGAGACATAGAACCGACCGACCGTCCAGTAGTAATGGCCATACCAAGCTGCGGCGGCGAGCGCGGCCACGGCGCCGAACATCAGAATGAGCATGCGAAGCGAGCGACGCGGGGCAGGGGGGGCAAGCTCGGCATCGGTAGGCTTCGTGGTCTCAGTCCGAATGCCCGGCGTCGCGGCCGGCTCTTCGGCGGGGGGCGCCGTGGGGGCTTCGAAGAGGGGGGTGGGGGAGGGAGGGGTCCGCGCCTCCTCGACAGCCTTCAGCGCGCCGCGCCGCCGTGCTTTGCGGGAGGGGCGGTTGTCGTCTGAAGACGATGAGGGCTGGTCGGGGTCTTCCGCCAGGACGGCATTTCCGCGCTCCCGAAACATTGGAGCCTCCATGTGAGACATATTGACCGAACCGTTCGGTCAATCGTTGACTTACTCTCCCTCTTGGCTTATGTCAATCCCGACCGAACCGTTCGGTCAAAATATCGCAGGTCCCCAGATGGAAATCGTCACTGCGCCCCAGATCTCCGATCACGAGGAAAGCGCCAAGCGCCGCCAGATTCTGCAGGGTGCCCGCGCCGTGTTTCTCGGGCAGGGCTTCGATGCCGCAAGCATGGGCGACATCGCCCGTGAGGCCAAAGTCTCCAAGGGGACGCTCTACGTCTATTTCGACTCCAAGGAGGCCCTCTTTCAGGAAATCGTCGGGGAGGAGTGCAGGACGCAGGCCGAGCAGGTCTTCGCCCTCGATTCACAAGATCACGATGTGGAGGGCGTGCTGACCCGGCTTGGCCGCGACTTCGTTCGCTTCTTGTGCGAGCCGCATCGCGTCTCGTCGTTCCGCACGGTCATTGCCATTGCCGAGCGCATGCCGGAGATCGGCGCGCGCTTTTACGCCACCGGTCCTGCCGCTGGCATCGCGCGCGTCGCACGCTATTTGCAGGATCAGGTGGCAGCCGGCGTATTGGCCGTAGCGGATTGCGAGCTTGCCGCTGCGCAGTTCCTCGATTCTTGCAAATCGACCACGTTCTATCCGCTGCTCTCTAACGCCGCTGGCCGTCCGACCGAGGCGAGGATCGAGTATGTCGTCGCCACCGCCGTGCGCAACTTCCTCGCCGCCTATCGCCGTTGACGCATCCTTGGGCTATCCGGTCATCAAGCGGAAATAGCCAAGGCCGAGATAGATCAAAACGAAAACCCCGATCAGCATCAAAGCGAGCGTGTGGATCCACGTCCCCGACCGGTGGTAGGCGGTCTGGCTGAATGGGTTTGCCAAATGGCGGAAATGGGTCATGGCGAAAGCACTCGCCAACTCGACGTGCCGTTGCAGCACGAGCCAGCCGTGAATGGTGATCAGCAACCAAATGATGGTGATGAGGAGGCCGGCGCCGAGCAGGCCGAGCGCGGCCCATCTATGGCTCCACAGCGCGGTCGGGCTGATGGCGATCGCCCCGACGATGAGCGAATTGGCAACGAGGAGCGCGTTGTGCCGCGCCCAGATTGTTTCGCGCTCCGAATTGATGAGATCGACATAAGCCTGAAACAAAACGGCTTTGTCGGAAAGGTCGCCTGGTTCGGTTTCGGGCATTCTTCAGCTGATCCACGAGACAAAACAAGCGGGCGAAGAGCCCGCTTGTAGCATGTCAGGCTTGCCTTAAGGCCCGGTCACCGCCTCATGGAGTCTTGCGCCGCGTGAACGACACGATATAGGCGGGCGAGCGGGCGGCGAAGATAGGGTCGTTGGTAGGTCCCGCAATGCCGTCAACGACATTGCCGGGAAGGAACATCCCGGCGTCGCACGTCGCCTCGGGCACGAGCGCCTCGATGCTGATCTTGCCGAGGTCGGTCATTGGCCGGTTGTCCTCATCGTCCCATCGCAGCGTGGGATCGCTGGTCTGGTCGCCCGTCTTGCCCATGATCGCCTTGAGGTTGAACACGACAGGCCCCTTGGCGATGCGATCCTTGAATTCAGCCGCGTAGAAATCGGGCCCCTTGGCCTTGGCCTCGTCAGAGGTTAGACCGACATCGCCCGCTTCCGGGACCAGCTTGTATTTCACCAGCGTCTGCTCCCCGGCGGCATTGGTGAAGGTAAAGGCGTGCACGCCCCAATAGTCCACGGTCGCAAAGCTCGCAGGGATGGGATGCGACGTCAGCCAGGCGTTCTGCCGTGTCGATTCTGGATGAGCGGCGAAGAAGGCTTTGATCTTATCCTGATCGCCGGTTCCGAGCGTCTTCAGCAATTCGACGAACAGCTCCGGCGTCTGCGCGAAGAAGACGGGCGCTGAGATGGTCACGAGGTCGGTGGTCGCGCCATTGCCAAGATCGAATTTGATGGCGAAGCCCCTGACATTGTCCTGAGCGTTGTCAGGCGCTTGCGGGTTGCCGCCGCCGAGCGAGAATCTCGCGGTAATCGGAACCTCCTTGGCGAAGTGCGGCGCTTTCGACAGCTTGGGGGCATCGGCCGAGGGGGTGAACATGCCGGTCATGCAGAACCCCTTGGTGTGCGCCGCCCGGTCGCCGGCGTGCTTGCCGAATACCCCGTTCAGCGCGTCCACGAGGTCGGTGGGCGTTGCGTCCGCGGCAAGACCAGCTCCTGCCCCTCCAACCACGATCAATGCGGCGATGGCGCAGAGCGCGCCCAGGCGTTTGCTTCCGCTCATCTCAGTCCTCCGTTGATGCCGCCGGCATGCTAGCGCCATTCATGGTTGTTTTACATGACGCTCGATGCCGCAAACGACGCTATGGTTGCTGGTTCTTGGCGGGAATTGCGCAAAGTGTCATTTGACAATGAGGTGAAGGCTACCACTCGCCACGACCTCCCTGCGCGACACGGCGTCACGCGGTCACGCCGGTGACGGCTTCCCCCAACCTAACGCCGCCGTGGTGGGCTGATGGGAAGCGTGATCCTGCTGCCCGACATTGCCGCGTTGGCCGAGCTCGCCAAATTCGACTTGAACCTTCCGCGCAAACGTCCTTTGCTATGATCTCTTCACGCCATGCCGCCTCTCGATGCTCCCTCGCCAGCAAGGCTCGATCAATCCGAGCTTGAGGCCTATTGGCTTCCCTTCACCGCCAACCGCGCTTTCAAGCGCCATCCGCGTCTCATCGAGCGCGGCGAGGGCATGCATTATGTGACACCTGACGGGCGCAGGCTGCTCGATGCCATGTCAGGACTCTGGTGCTGCAATGCCGGTCATTGCCGCGCCCCGATCGTTGACGCGATTATCAGACAGGCGGAACGGCTCGACTATGCTGCGTCATTTCAGCTCGGTCACGTGGCGGCGTTTCGCCTCGCCTCGAAGCTTGCCGCACTCGCCCCAGGCGACCTCGGCCATGTGTTCTACTGCAATTCCGGCTCCGAGGCCGTCGACACCGCGCTCAAGATCACGCTCGCTTTTCACAAGCTTTCCGGGCAGAGCACGCGCACCCGCTTCATCGGCCTCGAGCGTGGCTATCACGGTGCCTGCGTCGGTGGCACCTCGGTCGGCGGCATCCCACAGAACCGCAATCTGTTCGAGCCTCTGCTCCAGGTCGACCGGCTCTCCTCGCCCTACTCGCGCCCGCGACTGCCCTATACGCGTGGCGAGCCGGAGATCGGCGCCGACCTCGCCGACGGCCTCTCCTGCATCGTGGCGCTCGATGGCGCAGGCTCGATCGCAGCCGTCATCGTCGAGCCGATGCTCGGCTCCGCTGGCGTGTTCGCGAGCCCGCAAGGCTATCTCCAGCGTTTGCGCGAGATCACCCGTGCTCATGGCATCCTCCTCATCTTCAATGAGGTCATCACCGGCTTCGGCCGGCTGGGGCATGCTTTCGCCGCCGAGCGTTATGGCATCGTCCCCGACATGATCTGCTTCGCAAGGCGGTGACCAACGGCGCCGCGCCCCTCGGCGGCGTGCTCGTGCGGAACAACATTCATGCGGCCTTCATGCAAGGCCCCGAGCATGTGCCCGAGCTCGCCCACGGCTTCACCAATTCCGGCCATCCGCTCGGCATCGCCGCGGCGAGTGCCGCTCTCGATCTTTATCGCGAGGAGGGCCTTTTCGAGCGGGCAAGAGCGTTCGAGCCGGTCTTTGCCGATGCGGTGCAGAGCCTCAAAGGCAAACCGCACGTGACCGACATCAGGACCATCGGGCTTGCCGCCGGCATCGACCTAGCGCCGATCGACGGCTCCCCCGGATTGCGCGGCCTGCGCGCACTCGATGCCGCTTTCTTCGAGGAGGACTTGGTCATCCGCGCGGTCGGCGACACGATCGTGCTGGCGCCGGCTCTCATCGTGTCGGAGGACGACATTGCCGCAATCGTGGGCAAGATCGCCGACCTCCTGAAGCGCTTACGCTGACCTTGGGGCCTTGGCCACGATCTGCTTCGCTGCTATCAACGAGAAGCGCGCGGGGGCTGCCAGATTTGCTGTTGCTTTACAGTGGCCTGTCGCTCATGATTTGCGCTGAGGAGCTTGGGGCCCCCGGGTTGCGCAACGTCGATACGTTGGCTCCAATACGAATCGCGTCTACGGGAGGGCTGGTCATGCTCGACGTGATCGTCCTGATCGCCATGGCCGTCACGGCCGCCGCGTTCGCGGCCGGCCTGATCGTGCATTCCGGCATCGCGCTCATTCCGAGCGTGATCGCTGGTGCTGCGCTCTATCTCGTCATGGCCGCGTCCTATCTCATGATCTCGCGCCAGACCAAAGCCACCCCGGTGACCACTCGGCTACAGGAGCTGGAGGAAGCGCTCGAGATCATCGACAGCGATCTTCAGCGCATCGACCGCGTCGAGGACGACGTGGCCCGCCTCGACCTCCTTACTGATCGCGTCGAGCGGCTCGACCAGACCGTCAGCACCATCGGCACTGGCGATCTCGGCGCCGGCGCCTCCCGCGACTCAGAGCTCGCCGCCGCCTTCGAGCAGGTTCATGCGCGGATCGAGGGCATGCGCACCGACCTCGAGGGAGAGGCGCGGAACCAGCGGGACAAAATGGCCGGCGACTTGCGCGCGCTCGAAGGCCTGATCAAGCAGCTCTCACGCGAGCTGTCGGTGACGGCCGCTGCCGCCAAGGGTCAATCGGAGATGGCTCAATCGGAGATCGAAGCCGCACCGATGGCGTCCTCGGCGGGCTTCTTGAGCGAGTCGAGGACCGAGCCCGTGCAAGAGATCGAGAGCGAGACCTTCGCCATCTACGACCGGGGCGGCGAGGCCGAAGAGACGATGCTCGTCGAGGAGGAGACCCTGGTGCGCGCCACCGCCGAGGACGGTCCGCCCGTCGGCGACGTACTGGCGATCCTCAACGATGCGGTCGAAGGAGGGCGCGTCGACCTCTATCTCCAGCCGATCGTGACGCTGCCCGAGCGCAAGCTCCGCTATTACGAGGGGTTCACCCGCCTGCGGACCCACTCCGACGAGGTCGTCCTGCCGCGTGACTATCTGCCGATCGCAGAACGCGAGCGGCTGATGCCGATCATCGACAACGTGCTGCTGGTCAAGAGCGTGCAGCTGCTCAGGCGGCTTCGCTCCGATTCGCGTGTCAAGGGCGTGTTCTGCAACATCTCGGTCCAATCCTTGCTCGATCCGGACTTCTTTCCCGAGCTCGTAGAGTTCATGGAGGAGAATAGCGGCCTCTCCGAAAGCCTCGTCTTCGAGGTGAGCCAGCCGGCGATCGTCGGCCTCACGCGAGGCGAGCTCTCCTGCTTCGACACGCTGGGTGCGCTCGGCTTCGGCTTCTCCCTCGACCATGTCGGCGATCTCGACGTCGATTTCGCCGGCTTGCGCGATCGCTCCTTCCGCTTCGTCAAGATCGACGCCAAGACCTTCCTGCACGATATGAAAGAGAAGGGGGCGGCGCTGCCGGCCGCGGACATGAAGGCCTATCTCGAGAGCTTCGATCTCAAGCTGATCGTCGAGAAGGTCGAGGACGAAGCCGATGTCGGCAAGATCATCGACTACGGCGTCGAGCTTGGTGAGGGTTATCTGTTCGGCGAGCCGAAGGCCATGAGCCCGCAACTCGTGCGCGAGCTCGAGAGCGCCGACGCGGCCTAAACCGCTAGCCCCTTAAAACGGCGCGAGCCCCGGGTCGCCCCCCGGGGCTCTGCAAACGGAACAAGCTGAAGAGCTTACTTTGGCCAAGCCGTCGAGGGGAACGTGCTCTGCAGCTCCTTCTCCTCGACGTCGCCGCCGGAATTGCCCCCTGACGGCCGCTCCTTGACCTCTCCCTGCGGAGCGGCGCCTTCGGGTTGGGGCGGCATATCGGCGGCATTGAGCTCGTCGTTGACTTGCTGCTGCTCGTCGACCACCGGGATGGCGAAGGATGCGGCACGATCGACGGGAACAGGCGAGAAAGCAAAAGCCTGACCGGCGGCTAAGCCGCCGACAAAGAGCGCAACGGCGCCCGCTTTGATCAAATCATGAGCCATGTCGAGATCTCCTCGGGTATTTCAATTGTCGCGTCGCGCATGCTGAGCGCTCCTGCCACTCATCGGCGAGGCGCTCCAGGCGGCGTGGTAGAGATTTGCCATATAACCTCTCTAAGAAGCTTAATGGCGCAACCGACAAACCGCGGCGATTTGTCGGAAAAGCGAGAACTCGCCAGTCAGCCTTTAGTAACGCAGGCTCGGCGGCCAAGGCGTTGAAGGGAACGTCCGCTGCAGCTCGCGGATCTCGTCGTTGCCGCCCGGGATGTGCCGATAGATTCGGTATGACGGGCCCCAATCATTGGACTCGCTCGCGTACCGATCGAAGGCGTAAGGCTGCACATATTTCCGGTAGCCGGCCTCCTCGACCTGAAGGCCGGGTGCGGTGAGCCTCGAAGCGGAAAGGGGTGCCGCTGAGGCAGGAATTAAACCGGCAACCAGGCCCAACGCGACGGCAATGCCGGACAGAGCGGCCAATCGGGCGACCTTACGGGACAACGAACTCTGGGATTTACGGGGGTTAGACATGTGTTTCATCTCCTTCGCTTACCCCCATCGGCCCGCGAGATGTGGGGAGGAGCGAACGCGTCGGCAAGCCCCACCCCACCACAAGTCACAGGGTGCTGTTGAGGCCACGTTCAGATTCGCCGAGGCGCCGCTCGACTAGAGAGTTGGCGCTATTTCTTGGTGAGGTCGAGCTTGAAGCCGTGCAGCTCAGGCTTCTCTCAGCCCCGATCTGGTGGTCGCGACGGCTCGCCTTGTGACGCCCATCGCCTCGCTGGCAGACCAAGGGAGCTACGCTTGACCGTGATCTGGCGAACCTCTAACGGAACGCATGACCCTCAATCACCCGGAAATCCCCGTTATCGCCTCGATCGCGGCGATCGGGTCGGGCTATCGTGCGTGGCTCGTCGATATCTGGGGCGTGATGCATAACGGACACCGTGCCTTCGCCGCCGCCGTCGCCGCGACGCAAGGGTTTCGCACGCAGGGAGGGATCGTCGTCTTCCTCTCCAACTCGCCGCGCCCGAGCCCCAGCGTTCAGGAGCAGCTCTCCCGCCTCGGCGTGCCGCCGTCCTGCTACGACGCGACCGTGACCTCCGGCGATCTGACGCGCCATGAGCTTGGCAAGCATAAGCACCCGCGCGTTTTTCATCTTGGGCCCGAGCGCGACCTTCCGATCTTCGCCGGCCTCGATGTGACGCTCGTCTCGCGCGAGGAGGCTGAGCTGATCGTCTGCTCCGGTCTGTTCGACGATGATACCGAGACGCCGGACGATTACATCAAGCTTCTGAAAGAGCTTGCCGCGAGAAATCTGCCTATGATCTGCGCTAATCCCGATCACCTGGTCGAGCGCGGCGACAAGCTCGTCTATTGCGCCGGCGCCTTGGCGGCGATCTACGAGAAGCTGGGCGGCAGCGTCATCTATGCCGGGAAGCCGCACGCGCCCATCTACGAGCTCGCACTCGAGACCCTAGCGAGCCTCGCGGGCAGAGCCGTGTCCAAGGACGATGTTCTCGCCATCGGCGATGGAGTCCACACCGACATTGCCGGTGCGGCGGGATTTGGCATCGACGCCGTATTTGTAGCGAGCGGATTACATGTGCCGGCGAAGAGCGGTGGCGAAGCGGGCGCCGAAGCGCTCGGTGGCGGGCATCTCGCCGAGCTGTTTGGACAGGCGAACCGCAGGCCGCTCGCGGCCATGCGCGCGCTCGCCTGGTGAGGCGCTCTAGTTCTCGCTGAACAGGGCGTCGATGCTCGCTTGGCTCGCCGCGGGATGGCCGGGGCCTTCGAGCTTCAATCTCGCCTTGCGTTTGCGCGCGGCGACCTCGGCGTGGCCGCGGGCAGCGCCCTTCAGGCGCTTGGCGAGGACGCGGTCGAGAGATTCGGTGATCTTGGTGACCCTCTGGCCCACGAGGTCATGGAAGCCGCACGCCGTCATGATGGAGAGGATCGCTTCCTCGGCCTTTTTCGCTTCTTCCTGGTCGGCGAAGGCGAGCAACCCTTCGGCAGAGGCGAGAATACGCCCGGCGGCGTCCTCGGCGGTCGAGCGGATCGCCGCGAGCTCGCGCAATGTGTTCATCAGCACGGTGATCTCGTCCGAGACCGTGCGGCCGCTATCAACTCTTGACGGGGTTGCTCGGCCCTTGGCCCGGCGCTTCACCGTCGATCCCCCACGCCCCACCATACAGGCTGCCCCCCTTTAAACCCTCACTCCCCGAAGATCGCGTCGATCTTGGCCTTGAGCGTCGCCGCGTTGAACGGCTTGACGATGTAATTGTTCACTCCGGCCTTCTTGGCCGCGATGACGTTCTCGGTCTTCGATTCGGCTGTGACCATGATGAAGGGCGTGCGCGACAGCCGGTCGTCGGCGCGCACCTCGCGCAGCAGCTCATAGCCCGTCATCGGCTCCATGTTCCAATCGGAGATCACGAGCCCGTATTGCTTGTTGCGCATCATGTCGAGCGCCGCAGTCCCATCTCCGGCCTCATCCACATTGGCGAAGCCGAGCTGCTTCAACAGATTGCGAATGATCCTGATCATCGTCTTGTAGTCGTCGACGATGAGGACGGGCATGTTGGGATTGACAGCCATCTGATCCTCCGATCCTCACGGGCCTCGGCGTTCTCGTTTGGTTACGTGAGGTCTCAACAGCAAAGCCACTGCCCGGGCGAGGGGCACAACTGACGCGGCGAGGTTAGGGAATGGCTGTGAACGGACGGTTAAGCCGAGCGGCCTACGCGGTCTTTCCTGCTCGTGGCGAGCGATCTCCAACTCTTATTGCAGTGCAGCAACCCCTTCGCTATTTTGCCTTGCGGCCATCAGGGAGCAGGAAGAGCACATGACGCGCAATGGAAACGGCAGCGCCGGCCTCGGCCATGGTTACTATTTCGAGGATCTCTCGGTCGGCATGGATGCGAGCTACGCCAAGAAGATCACCAATGAGGACATTCTCGCTTTCGCCGAGCTTTCTGGCGACGTCAATCCGATCCATTTGAGCGACGAATTCGCCGCCTCGACCATATTCAAGAAGCGCATCGCCCATGGTTTCCTGACCGGGAGCTTGTTCTCGACCGTGCTCGGCACCAAGCTGCCCGGACCCGGCTGCGTCTATCTCTCGCAGACCATGAAATTCCGCGGGCCGGTCTATATTGGCGATGAGGTGGTGGCGACGCTCAAGATCACCGCGCTCGATCCCGACAAGGCCCGCGTTACCTTGGCGTGCGACTGCTCCGTGAACGGCAAGACCGTTCTCGAAGGCGAGGCGCTCATGATGGTCGACCGACGGGCCCCGCGCCAATAGGGCGAGAGCGAAGGATGCGTGATGGACGTTGTCCGCCTGGCAGGACGTGCCGGGCTCGCTCAAGGGTGCTGCTCTCGCCATCGGCAATTTCGATGGCGTTCACCGCGGCCATCAGGCGGTTCTGCTCGAGGCAAAACGGATCGCCGACGCCGAAGGGCGACGCTC
This sequence comes from uncultured Alphaproteobacteria bacterium, assembly GCA_963742355.1. GTDB lineage: Bacteria > Pseudomonadota > Alphaproteobacteria > Rhizobiales > Methyloligellaceae > Methyloceanibacter. Next base: position 78,858 of record CAVULQ010000004.1, read on the forward strand.
CGGCGCCGTCGTCTTCGATCCGCACCCGCGCGCCTTCTTCGCACCCGAGCAGCCCTTCTTCTATCTGACGCCGCTCCCGCTCAAGCTCGAGCTGCTCGCTGAGCTCGGCCTCGACCAAACCTTCGTCATTCCCTTCAACCGGGAGCTGTCGTCTCTGAGCGCGGACGCCTTTGCCACCGAAGTCGTGGGGCAGGGGCTTGGCGCCTCCCATGTCGTGGTCGGCTACGACTTCACCTATGGCAAAGGTCGAACCGGCACGACCGAGCGGCTCGCCGCGATCGGGCGCTCCCAAGGCTTCGGCGTCGACGTCGTCGCGCCCGTTGGTGCAGAGGGCGCCACCTTCTCCTCGAGCGGCGTCAGGGATCACCTGCGCAAGGGCGAGATGAGGGAAGCCGCCGAGCAGCTCGGCTATTGGTGGCGGATCAGGGGCAAGGTCGAGCCCGGCCATGGCCGCGGCAAGGGCCTCGGTTTCCCCACCCTCAACCTTCCGCTCGCTTACGGCCAGGACGTGGCACACGGCATCTACGCCATGCGCGTCTATCACAAGGGGCGGCGCTATGACGCCGCAGGCTATGTCGGCTCGAGCCCGACTTTCGGTCCGGGCACCCCGGCGCTCGAGGCCTACCTGCTCGATTTTGCTGGCAATCTTTACGGCGAGGATGTCGAGCTCGAGTTTATCGCTCCGCTCCGCGCCGACCGCGCCTTTGCCGACGGTGAGACGCTTGCAAAACAAATGCGGGACGATTGCGAGGCCGCGCGTATCGTCCTTCGCAATATCGGAGAGGACGACCCGATGCGTCGCTTCCCCCTGGGCCGAGCGCTCGAAAGGGCAGCACTGGATTGTCGAGAGCCTGGTTGCTAGAACGCGCGCTTGAATGGGAGGCGAGCGCGGCCCGCTAATGGTGGCCGCAAGCGGTGCCCGCTGGCGGGATAGAAGCAAGGATCATGGCGAAAACCACCAAACGCGGCAAGGTTGCCGCCAGACCCGCGCCCTCGCGAAAGGCCGCCCCAAAGGCGAAGCCGGCCGCCAAGCGGAGGCTAGCCAAGCCGGCTGCGAAAAAGCCTAAATCCCTCCGAGCGAAGGCGAAGACCTCTGGCGCCAACACCAAGGCCGCCAGCAGGAATGCTCGGCGAGTAGGCGCGAAGGCCAGGGGCAAGAAGGCGAAGACCCCCGGGGCCAAAGTCAACGCCAAGTCCGCGAAGAGGAAACAGAAGGTCTCCAAGAAGCCTGCCGGACGATCGAAAGCCCGGACATCGAAGGCGTCGAGAACTGCGCGTCGCGTGCCGAAACCACGCGTCGGACCGGCAGCTGCGCAGAAGGTCCTACCCGCAGGCGCGGTTAAGCCAGAAACGCGGAAGCCTACGTCGCTGGTTCAGAGAATTGATGCGCTTAAGCCTGAGCCGCAATCGTTGGTCGAGAGGATCGAGGCACTGACCGTCGAGCCGCAGATCGGCCGCGACTGGAGCGCAACGCTGTTCCTGCCCAAGACCGATTTTCCGATGAAGGCTGGGCTGCCTGAGCGCGAGCCCGAGCTACTCAAGCGTTGGCGGGGGATGAACCTCTACGGGCTCCTACGTGCCGAGCAAGCAGGGCGCCCGAAATTCGTTCTGCATGACGGGCCGCCTTACGCTAACGGCAATGTCCATATCGGCACCGGCCTCAACAAGATTCTGAAGGACGTGGTGGTCCGCTCGCAAGCGATGATGGGCAAGGACGCCAATTACGTGCCGGGTTGGGATTGTCATGGCCTTCCCATCGAGTGGAAAGTCGAGGAGGAGAACTATCGCGCCAAAGGCAAGGCGAAGCCCAACCTGTCGGACTCCGCCGCGATGATCGCCTTCCGCGCCGAATGTCGCGCCTATGCCGAGCATTGGCTGTCGGTGCAGCGCGAGGAGTTCAAGCGGCTCGGGGTCGAGGGCGATTGGAGCCACCCTTATACCACTATGAGCTTCGAGGCCGAGGCGACCATCGCCGACGAGCTGATGAAGTTCGCCGTGAACGGGCTGCTCTATCGCGGCTCGAAGCCCGTGATGTGGTCCGTCGTCGAGCGCACCGCCCTTGCCGAAGCGGAGGTGGAGTACGAGGAGATCGAGAGTCCGGCGATCTATGTGAAGTTTCCGGCGAAGACGGTTGTCGGCGACGCGGAGCTAGTCGAAGACCTGAAACGCGCGAACGTCGTGATCTGGACGACGACTCCCTGGACCATTCCTGGCAACCGGGCGATCAGTTATTCCAACGATATCGCCTATGGGCTTTACGAAGTCACCGATGCGCCGGACGACAACTGGGCGAAGCGCGGCGATCTGCTGATCCTGGCTGATGCCCTCGCTGAAGAGGTCATGCGGGCTGCCCGCGCGACCGCTTTCGAGCGCCGTCGTGACGTGAAGCCGGACAGCATTCTTGCGGTTGAGCATCCTCTGCGCGGCGCCGGCTATTTCTTCGATGTGCCGCTGCTCGCAGGCGAGCATGTCACCGAAGATACCGGCACGGGTTTCGTCCATACCGCGCCTGGTCACGGCACAGAGGATTTCGAGGTCTGGGAGCAGAATCGCTGGGAGCTCGAGAACCGGAAGATCGACACCACGATCCCCTTTACCGTCAACGAGGCCGGCTTCTTTACTGCCGAGGCGCGCGGTTTCGAGGGCAAGCGCGTGGTCGACGACAAGGGCAAGTTCGGCGACGCCAACGACGCCGTGATCAAGGCGCTCATCGAGGCCAACGCTCTGATCGCCCGCTCACGCCACAAACACGACTATCCGCATTCCTGGCGCTCAAAGAAGCCGGTGATCTTCCGCGCCACCCCGCAATGGTTCATCGCCATGGATCGGGGCCTTAAGGACAAGTCTGACACGCTCCGTGCTCGCGCGCTCGCCGCCATCGGCGACACGCGCTGGGTGCCGCCGCAAGGCGAGAACCGCATCACCGGGATGATCGAGACGCGTCCCGACTGGGTCGTTTCGCGCCAGCGCGCTTGGGGTGTTCCCATCACCGTGTTCCGCAACGTCGTCAGGAACGGCGAGCATGAAGGCGCGATTATCCCCGGGCCCCACCCTGATTTGCGGAAAGAATCGGAGGCTCTGCGCGAGCGCATCGTCGAGTCGTTCCAGAAGGAGGGCGCCGACGCCTGGTTCAAGGAGGGCGCCAAGCAGCGCTTCCTTGAAGGGCTCGTCGCCAATCCCAACGATTGGGAGAAGATCGACGACATTCTCGACGTCTGGTTCGACTCCGGGAGCACCCATGCCTTCGTGCTAGAGAAGCGCAAGGTCCTTGCCTGGCCGGCGCAGCTCTATCTCGAAGGCTCCGACCAGCATCGCGGCTGGTTCCAATCCTCGCTGCTGGAAGCTTGCGGCACGCGCGGCCGCGCTCCCTACGAGGCGGTGGTGACGCATGGCTTCGTGCTTGATGGCGACGGGCGCAAGATGTCGAAGTCGCTCGGCAATGTGGTGGCGCCGCAGGACGTGATCCGCCAGTCGGGCGCCGAGATCCTGCGGCTATGGGCGATGAGCTCGGACTATGCCGAGGATCTTCGCATCGGCCCTGACATCATCAAGGCGAATGTCGAGTCCTACCGCAAGCTCAGGAACACGCTCCGCTACCTCCTCGGCAATCTCGCTCATTACCGCGCCGAGCTTGCCGTCCCCTATGACGACATGCCGGAGCTAGAACGCTACATGCTCACGCGACTTGCGGAGCTCGACGAGGCCGTGCGCACAGGCTATGCCGAGTTCGATTTCAAGCGCGTCTTCCACGTGCTTCTCAATTTCTGCGTCAACGATCTCTCGGCCTTCTATTTCGATATTCGCAAGGACGCGCTCTATTGCGATCCTTACGACAGCCTCGCGCGGCGCGCGGCGCTGACGGTGCTCGATCAGATCTTCCTCGCTCTCACCGCTTGGCTTGCGCCGATGCTCTGCTTCACCATGGAGGAGGTCTGGCTCAACCGCTTCCCGCAAGACAAGGGCTCGGTCCATCTTCGCCTGTTCCCCAAGATTCCAAGCGAGTGGCATGACGAAGCGCTCGCCGAGAAATGGCGCAAGGTGCGGGCGCTCCGCCGCGTTGTGACAGGCGCTCTCGAGATCGAGCGGAAAGAGGGACGAATCGGCTCGAGTCTCGAGGCAGCGCCAAGAGTTTATGTCTCAGACGATGAGCTCCGCGCGGCGCTGCGCGGCGTCGATCTCGCCCAGATCGCGATCACGAGCGGCATCGCGCTTCTCTCCGGCGCGGGACCTGGAGACGCCTTCCGTCTCGCCGACGTGCCTGGCGTCGCTGTCGTGTTCGCGCCCGCCACAGGCACCAAATGCGCGCGGTCGTGGAAGATCCTGCCTGAGGTTGGCTCAGATCCTGAGTTCCCCGAGCTTTCGCCGCGTGACGCGGCCGCTGTGCGCCAATTCGATGCGCGCCGCCCTCGGGCAGCGGAGTAGGGCGATGACGAGGAGTTGGCTATGGGGGCCTGTGTCGGGGCTTGGGCTGACCGTCGCCGCACTCGTCGTGCTGCTCGACCAGGCTCACAAGGCCTGGATGCTCTATGTCTACGACCTCGGCTCGCGCGGGGTGGTTACCATCACCCCCTTCTTCGACCTTGTTCTGGTGTGGAACCAAGGCATTTCCTACGGGCTCCTGCCGCAGGAGGGGGTGTTCGGCCGGCTTGGGCTGATTCTCTTTGCGCTCGCTGCGAGCCTCGCCCTCGCCGTCTGGCTCGCGACCCTTACCTCACGGCTCGCCGCCGTCGCCATCGGGCTGATCATCGGCGGGGCCATAGGCAACGCCGTCGACCGCGTCGTTTACGGCGCGGTGGCTGATTTCTTCTCCCTCCACGCTTTCGGGCTCGAGTGGTACATCTTCAATATCGCCGACACCGCCATTGTTGCCGGAGTTGTCGGTCTTCTGTATGACTCGCTGTTCAGGGGCCACAAAAAGGTCGGAAACCCTTCTAAGATGTGAATGAACCCGGCCATTCCGGGTGTCAGAGGGGAACTTTGGGGCACATCGCAGCCATATCGCGTGCTGGCCGGGCCTGCGGCTTTGCCGTTGCGCTCGCCATGTCACTTGCTCTCGGCGGCTGCGGTGGCATTCAGTTCCAGGGCAAGATCTTCGACTATATGGGCCTGTCCGGCGACCATCAGGAGGCCGATGTGCGCATGGCCGAGCGGCCGCCCCTCCTGCTTCCGCCGAACCTCAAGCAACTGCCTGCGCCGGGGACCGGCGTCGCCGTCGCGACGGCTCGGCCTGATTGGCCGACCAATCCCGAAGTGGTTCACAAGGAGATCGTCAAGGACAAGGCGGTACAGGAAGCGCAGCAAGAGGCCGCGACCGATCACGACGCTCCTTATAATCCTTACAGCGGTAAGCCGACCCTGCTCGACAAGGCCTTCGGCAAGCTCTGGGGTAAGGGCGAGGCCGAGGCCGAGCCGGTCGACGACGTTCCCGAGCCGGATCCCACCGACAAGCGGCCCGAGGACAAGGACAAGACGGCCGTAGCCTCGTCAACGGGTCCGAAACCGCCGCAAGCACCTGACGCGGTCATTCCCACGCCTGGGGACGATCCATTCCATCCGGCAGCGCCCGACAGCTACAAGGGCGTGTCCGGCGGCGGAAATGCGAGTCAGTATTGACGCGTCTGCCGCGGGGAACACGACGCCGATCCTTCCCGAATTGGCTTGAAAACGCGGGCGTCAGGCCTGAAATTCAAGGCTTGCGCGGAGCGGAGCAACGGCACGATCCTTGCTCCGCTTCGCCGTATGTCCCAGACAAGGCCCCGTACTATGGTGATGTGGATGTTGGATCAGCTTGTCGCGCTCCTTGATGCGCGGCTTCCCCTCGTGCTCACCTGCGCGAGCCTCGCCTCCATGGCGGTGGCCGTCGCCGCGACCGAGAAGCCCCCATCCGAGCGCGCCAAGGAGTTCAAGCTCGCAAACGGTCTCGATGTGGTCGTGATCCCCGACCATCGCGCGCCCGTCGTCACTCAGATGGTCTGGTACAAGGTCGGCGCCGCCGACGAGCCGCCGGGCTCCTCGGGCATCGCGCACTTCCTCGAACATTTGATGTTCAAAGGCACCGACACGATCCCGACCGGCCAATTCTCGAAGATCGTCGCCAGGAATGGCGGCGAGGACAACGCCTTCACCAATCACGACGTCACCGCCTATTTCCAGCGTGTGGCCAAGGATCGCCTGCCGACCGTGATGGCCATGGAGGCCGATCGCATGGCGAATCTGCGCCTCTCCGAGGAGGACGTGGTGACCGAGCGCAATGTCATCCTCGAGGAGCGCCGCTCGCGCGTCGACAACGACCCGGGCTCCATCCTCCAAGAGCAGATGATGGCTGCGCTCTATGAGAACCATCCTTACGGCATCCCCATCATTGGCTGGGAGCATGAGATCGAGGGGCTCAACCGCAGCGACGCGCTGACCTACTACAAGCGCTTCTACGCGCCGAACAACGCCATTCTGATCGTCGCCGGCGACGTCGAGCCCGACGAGGTGAAGAAGATCGCCGACGACACTTACGGCAAGCTCAAGCCGAACCCGACGTTGAACGATCGCACCCGGCCGAAGGAGCCCGAGCACTTCACGCCGGTCAAGGTCACGCTCGAGGACCCGCGCGCCGGTCGCACCACCGTGCAGAAATATTACCTCTCGCCGAGCTATGCCTCTGCCACTCCGGGCGAGGCCGAGGCGCTCGATCTACTGATGCGCGCAGCGGCTTCTGGCTCTGTCAGCCGCATCTACCGAAAGCTTGTCGTCGAGGCGAAGAAAGCAGCGAATGCCGGCGGCTGGTATTCCGACTCTGGCCTCGATTCGGGCAGGCTCGGCTTCTATGCCATCGCCCGCGAAGGCGTCTCGGCCGAAGAGCTTGACGCGGCAATCGAGAGCGTGATCGCGGATCTGCGCGAGACGGGTATTACCCAGGGCGAGCTCGACCGCGCGCGCGCCTCCTATCTCGCCGAGTTCGTCTATACCTCGGACAGCCAGTCGCGCATGGCGCGCCACTATGGCTGGCGGCTTGCCACCGGCATGACGATCAAGGACGTCGAGGAGTGGCCCGAGCGTCTGAAGCAGGTGACCGTCGATGACGTCAGGAACGTTGCGCGCAAATATCTCGTCGACAAGAATTCTGTCACCGGCTATCTGCTGCCGGCGCCCGAATATACGGGTAGCATTGGTGAGAAGCCGGTCTATGCGCCAGCCAAAGGTAAGTCTTAGCCGTGCCCGATCCCGGAGCGTCGCTTGCGTCCGGGCTCTTGCGGCTTGTCGCCGCTCTCCTCGTCCTCGCCCCCGCCCAGGCAGCCCAGGCTAATGACATGAAGATTGAGCGCGTCACGAGCCCCGGCGGGATCGAGGCCTGGCTCGTCGAAAGCCACGCCAATCCTCTGGTCGCCATGCGCTTCGCCTTTCGCGGCGGCGCAACCCAGGACGACAAGGGCAAGGAGGGTCTTGCTTATTTCGTCTCGGCGATGATGGACGAGGGCGCCGGCGATCTCGATGCGCAGGCCTTCCAGGAGAAGGCGCAAGGCCTCGCCATGCGCATGGACTTCGACGCTGGGCGCGACGTGATGCTCGGCAATCTCCAGACTCTGAGCGAAAACAAGGACGAGGTGTTCGACCTGGTGCGGCTTGCCCTCACCGAGCCGCGCTTCGACGAAGATGCCATTGCGCGCGTGCGCGCCCAGATTCTCGCCGGACTTCAGTTCGACGAGCACGACCCTGAGACTGTCGCCTCTCTCGCTTGGGACCGCCTCGCTTTTCAGGGCCACCCTTACGCCCGTCCCATCAAGGGGACGGTCCAATCGATCGACGCCATCTCGCGCGACGACCTCAAATCTTACGTGAAGCGCGTTTTTGCCCGCGACAAGCTCGTGATCTCTGTGGTCGGCGACATCGATGCCAGGGAGCTAGGCAAGGTGCTCGATCATATCTTCGGCGACCTTCCCGCCAATTCGGTCCTCGCTCCCATAGCTGATGCCGTCCCGCCGCTCGGGCCCTCGCAGGAGATCATCGAGATGGACGTGCCGCAATCGGTGGCGCAGTTCGGCCATCGCGGCATCCCACGCAAGGACGGCGACTTCATCGCCGCCTATGTCCTCAACTACATCATCGGCGGCGGCGGTTTCAGCTCGCGGCTGATGGAGGAGGTGCGCGAGAAACGCGGGCTCGCTTACTCGGTCTATTCCAACCTCTATCCCTACGAGCACGGCGCGGTGTTCATCGGCAGCGTGGCAACCAAGAATGAGGCGGTGGGTCAGTCGCTCGAAGTGATCGAGGGCGAGCTGAAGCGGATTGCCGAGCAAGGTCCGACTGCCGATGAGGTCGCCAACGCCAAGAGCTATCTGACCGGCGCCTATGCGCTCAGATTCGAATCGTCGCCCTCGATCGCGAACCAGCTTCTCGCCATCCAGATCGAGGATCTCGGCATCGACTATGTGAACCGGCGCAACAAGCTGGTCGAGGCCGTGACCCTCGACGACATCAAACGCGTGGCGAAGCGCCTGATCGAGGCCGACCGGCTGATCACCACCATCGTCGGCAAGCCTGTCGCGATAGCGCCCCTAGGAGCGCCGGGTTAAGCGCGAGTTGCTTGAACTCTGGCGAAGGGAAGTAGCTTCATGCCCTTGACGCAATCGGTTAAAGGCTGCCTCGAGTCCGCCATCGGCGCTCTCGGACTACCGCAAGCCTCGCTCGACAAGAACCTCAAGACGCTCGAACCGCGGCTCGCCTCCTTGCGCAAGGCTCACGCCGAGGGGAACCTTCCTCTCTTGCGCGTGCCTGAATGGCGCGACGACATCGAGGCTGCCCGGGCGGCATTGAAGAAGCTCAGCCATGGTGCCCGCACGCTCGTCTTTTTCGGCACCGGCGGGTCGAGCCTCGGCGGTCAGACTCTCGCGCAACTTGGCGGCTGGGGCATTCCCGGCGACGACAAGCATGGCAGCGAGGAGCGCCCGCGCACGCGCTTCTACGACAATCTCGATGCGCGAACGCTCGAGCTCAGCCTTGCCGGCCTAGACCTCAAGACGGCGCGCTTCGTGGTGATCTCCAAGTCCGGCGGCACGCCTGAGACTTTGGTGCAGTTCTCCGCCGCCATCGAGGCGGTGCGAAAGGCCGGGCTCGCGGCCCAGATCCCCGAGCTGTTCCTCGCCGTGACCGAGCCCGCTGCCAACGGCAAGGCAAATGGGTTGCGTGTGCTATGCGAGCATTTCTCCATTCCCGTCCTCGACCACGATCCCAAAATCGGCGGCCGCTTCTCCGGTCTGACCAACGTCGGTCTGCTTCCGGCGCTCGCCCGCGGTCTCGATGTGGTAGCGCTGAGAGAAGGGGCTCAGGGCGTGATCGATGCGCTGCTTGACGCAAAAAGCGCGGGCGGCTTCGCGCCGGCCATTGGCGCGGCGGTGGCTGTCGGCCTCGCCAAGGAGCGCGGCGTGCGGGCGAACATCATGCTGCCGTACAGCGATCGCCTCTCACGCTTCGCCGCCTGGTACGTGCAGCTCTGGGGAGAGAGCCTAGGCAAGGACGGCGAAGGGACAACTCCCGTCGCAGCGCTTGGCCCCGTCGACCAGCATAGCCAGCTCCAGCTTTATCTTGACGGGGCGCCGCAGCATTTCATCACAATCATCCGTGAGGATTGCGCGGGCAGGGGACCGCGCGTTCCCGCCGACCTCGCTAAGCTCACCGGCGCCGACTATCTCGCGGGCCACACTGCCGGTGATCTCGTCGCGGCGCAGCAGCGCGCCATCCCCGAGGCCCTGATCGCGGCTGGTCGCCCGGTCCGCACCATCGACCTCGGCATGCTTGATGAGCGGGCGCTTGGCGCGCTGATGATGCATTTCATGCTGGAAACGATCCTCTCGGCTCATTTGCTCGGCGTCGACCCGTTCGACCAGCCGGCGGTAGAATCGGGTAAAGTGCTGACCCGCCGGTATCTCGCCGGCACCGAGGCACCCAATGGCGATTCGCGAGCTCCCGCCCAATCTCGTCAACCGCATCGCGGCCGGTGAGGTCGTCGAGCGGCCCGCGAGCGTCGTGAAGGAGCTGATCGAGAACGCGATTGACGCCGGCGCTTCTCGCATCGACATCATGGCGACGGCCGGCGGCCTCGGGATGATATGCGTCACCGATGACGGCGCAGGAATGGACGCATCCGATCTCGCGCTCTCCGTCGAGCGTCATGCCACGTCGAAGCTTGCCGGCGATGATCTCTCGCACATCCTGACGCTCGGCTTCCGCGGCGAGGCTCTGCCCTCGATCGGCGCGGTGGCGCGACTTTCCATCCAGAGCCGGGCGCACGGCGCGGCCGAGGCTTACGAGATCGCCGTCGATGCCGGCAAGAAGTCCGCGCTCCGACCGGCAGCGCTCGGCGGCGGCACGCGGGTCGAGGTGCGCGATCTCTTTTATGCAACGCCGGCGCGGCTCAAATTCATGAAGTCGGAGCGTGCCGAGAGCGCGGCCATCGCCGACATGGTGAAGCGGCTTGCTCTGGCAAAGCCTGAGATCGCCTTCAGCCTTGCCAATGGCGAGCGCACCACGCTTCGACTCGATCCGTGCCCACCCGGTTTGATCGATCATGGGCTCGCGCGGCTCGGCCGCATTTTCGGTGAGGATTTCGTGGAGGATGCGCTACCCGTCAGGGCCGCGCGCGGCGACATCGCGCTTGAGGGCTTCGCCGGGCTGCCGACGCTGCATCGGCCTAACGCATCGCAGCTTTATCTCGCGGTGAATGGACGGCCCGTACGCGACAAGCTTCTCGCCGGCACGGTGCGCGCGGCCTATGGCGATCTCCTGCCGCAAGGTCGCTATCCCATGCTTGCGCTCTTCCTGACGCTGCCGCCTGAGGAGGTGGATGTGAACGTCCATCCCGCCAAGACGGAGCTCAGGTTCCGCGATCCCAATGGACTGCGCTCGCTGCTGATCGGCGCCCTCCGTGATGCGCTTGCCAAGGCGGGCCATCGCGCCACTGCCTCTCTGTCGCAAGTGGTACTCGAGCGCATGGCGCGGCTGGAGGTGAACATCGCGCCGCAACCGCCAAGTTTCGCTCAGCGCCAAGGCTCTTACGGCAGGGACGCACGCTCATTCGGCTTCGCCGAGCGCGCGCAAGCTCCGCTCGCCCCGCTTGCCGAGCCGAGCGGCGATATGCGCGGGATGCGGACCGACGATCAGCAGCAAGCGGCCTACCCGCTCGGGGCTGCGCGGGCGCAGGTTCAGGACACTTTCATCATCGCCGAGACCGAGGATGCGCTCGTCATCGTCGATCAGCACGCGGCGCACGAGCGCCTCGTCTATGAGCGGCTGAAGCGCTCCTTCGCCAATGGCGGCATCGCCCGCCAGATGCTGCTCATCCCCGAAGTGGTCGAGCTCGATGCTGAAGCCGCCGCAACCCTGTCATCTGCCGGAGGCGAGCTCGAGCGATTGGGCCTCGTGATCGAGCCCTTCGGCGCGTCAGCCGTCGTGGTGCGCGAGGTGCCGTCGCTACTCGGCACGTTTCCCGTCAAGGATCTGCTCAAGGACTTGGCCGCCGAGCTTGCCGAGAGGGAGAGCGAGCAGGGGACGACGCTGATCACCGATCGTCTCGATCACGTGCTCTCCACCATGGCGTGCCACGGCAGCGTGAGAGCTGGACGCCGGCTCAGTCCTGAGGAGATGAATGCCCTCCTGCGCGACATGGAGCAAACCCCCTTCACCGGCCAATGCAATCACGGCCGCCCGACCTATATCGAGCTGAAGCTCACCGATATCGAGAAGCTGTTCTCCCGCCGCTGACCCGCAAGGTCAGATGCGCGACCCTCCCGGAAGCTCGACCTTCTCGGTGGTCTTGCTCTCGGTGACGCAGGCGGCGAGTTCGGCGATGGCGTCGCGCGTGCCGGTCAGCTTGAATTTCACCTCCATCCCCTCAGTTTGGATGGTGAGCACCTTGCCCTCGCGCAACGCCTCGATCACGGGGCCAGAATCTTCGAGCGGGATGAGAATTCCGTGCGGGTCGACCACCTTGGCGAGCGCCGGGATGGGATCGCGTGAATCCACGAGCAGGATCACCGCATGCGTCGAGCCGACCTCGAATTCGCGATCCTCGTCGGCGAGCACGAGGCCCCAGTCGAAATCCTTGCTGATGACGAAACCGAGCAGTATCCCGCCGTCCGACTCCGCGGTCATGGTGCAGTCGCGGAAATTGCCGTCGGAATCGTAGTTGGCCTCGCCCTTCCAGACCCCTGAGACGAAAGCCGTGTCTTGCGGCGACCCCGCAACGCTGGTCGCCATAAGAACCCCCCCCAAGAGCAAGGCTCTGATGGTCATGGCACTCCTCGCATGCCGCCGGAACCCCATTAAAGCATAGGGAGGGCCCGAGCGGGTATGTTGTCCCCTTCAACCATGCGTGTTCGTCTGAGCCCCCGCCTGTGCCAAGGCAATCACGGTATCGCCGTAGCGGCGCCGGTCGATTTCCTCGAAGGGCGCGGGCCACGCGATCTCGCTATCGGCCCGCTCCTCAAGCACGGCGACGGCGCCTTTCGCCAGCCAGCCCCCGGCGGCGGCGGCGGCCAAAGCCCGTTCGCCGAGGCTTTCGCCATAAGGCGGATCGCAGAAGACGAGGTCGAAGGGCTGAAGCGTGCCGGCCTCCCCGAGCCTCGTCGCATCGCGCCGCCAGATCTTGGTGACGCCGGTCAATGACAGAGCCTCGACATTGCGGCGGATGGCCCCCCGCGCCGCGGCATCCTCCTCGATCAGTACGGCATAGCGGGCGCCGCGCGACAATGCCTCGAGGGCGAGCGCTCCGGTCCCGGCGAACAGGTCGAGCACGCGCGCGCCCTCGAACTCGAAGCGCGCGGGTCCGTGCTCGAGCACGTTGAACAGCGCCTGGCGTACGCGGTCGGAGGTCGGACGTGTCGAAAGCCCCTTAGGGGCTTCGAGCGAAGCGCCCTTGAATCTGCCGGCGACGATCCGCATGGCTTAACCGCGGTGCGCCTGGCGGCGCTCTTTGATCGCCTGAAGAAGGCCAAGCTCGCCGGCGAGTTTCCGCCCAAGCTGGTCGGCGAGCACCTTAGGCTTGACCTCCTCCACGGCACCGTCGGGCAAGTCGCCGAGCGCGAACGGCCCGAACGAGATGCGGATTAGCCGGTTCACGGTGAGACCGAGATGCTCTGCAAGCCGCTTTACCTCGCGGTTCTTGCCTTCGCGAAGCCCCAGCGTCAGCCAGAGATTGGCCCCTTGCTCGCGGTCGATGCGCGCCTCGACCGGCCCATAACGGATGCCGTCGATTGTCACTCCTTGGCGAAGTGCATCGAGTGCCTCCTGCGTGACGCGGCCATGCGCGCGCACGCGGTAGCGCCTGAGCCAGCCCGTGCTCGGGAGCTCGAGATGGCGCGCGAGCTCGCCGTCGGTCGTGAGCAGCAGAAGCCCCTCGGTGTTGATGTCGAGCCGCCCGACCGAGACGACGCGGGGAAGGCCTTCGGGCAAAGCCTCGAACACCGTCCTTCGCCCTTGCGGGTCCTTGCGGCTCGTCACCAGGCCACGCGGCTTGTGATAGCGGAAGAGCCTCGGGGATTGCGCCACGGGCAACGGCTTCCCGTCGACGGTGATCTTGTCCTTGGCGCTCACGACATGAGCCGGCGTCGTAAGCACCTTGCCGTTCACCGCGACGCGGCCCGCCTCGATCATCCGCTCGGCGTCGCGCCGCGAGCAAATCCCGGCATGGGCGATCGCCTTGGCGATGCGCATCGGCTCAGTCGATTTTGCGGCCTCGGGCTTTGATTTCGGCCGGTTAGCCTTGGGCCGATGCGGCCCTTGACCTGAGCTTCCCTTCCCGCCCACTTTGCCGCGCATGAAAGAGAAGCTTGCAGATGAGGCGCCAAGAGGCAAGGCCGCGCGGCCCATGGACCTCGCGCTTGAGGAGGCTGAAGCGGCCGGTGCCCGCGGCGAGGTGCCGATCGGTGCGGTCGTCGTCGATACATCTGGAGAGGTCCTGGCCAGGGCCTCCAATCGCACTATCGAGCTGCACGACCCGACGGCGCACGCCGAGCTTCTCGCCATTCGCGAGGCTTGTTCGAAGCTCGGTAGCGAGCGGCTCGTCGATTGCGACCTCTATGTCACGCTCGAGCCTTGCGCCATGTGCGCGACCGCCATCTCCTTCGCCCGCATCCGCCGCCTCTATTTCGGTGCGGCCGACCTAAAAGGAGGCGCGGTCGAGCATGGCCCGCGCTTCTTCGCGCAGCCGACCTGCCACCACGCGCCAGAGGTCATCGGCGGTTTGGGCGAAGCGCGCGCTTCAGCGCTGCTCAAGTCCTTCTTCGCCGCGCGCCGCTGAACGGACTAGTGGTCGGTCAGCATCAAGTTCCATTTTGACGGCGTGTACCAGAGGCAGGCGCCGAGCGGTTTGGACCAGAGGCACACCTGACCAGGCCTTGGCCCCGCGAGCGTGCCGTGCCTCTTGGCGGAGAGGAGCGCCTGCTCCCATTGCTCTCCCGCGCTTTGGCGCGCAAGACCCGCTTCGGTCGACAAGGCGAGAAGACAAATAGCTAGAAATATTGGTCGCATGGCAGTCTCCCTGTTTAGGTTGGGATAGCGGCTGCCCTGCTAACAAAGTGTGGATTACGTTAGTCTTGATCGCCACAAGTACTTCACAGCACTTCTGAAGAACTATGGCGTGAGGAACGAATTGAAGATTGCTCCAATAAAAATTTAGGAAAATCGAGCGGACTAAGTCTCGGCCAAAACCGCCCTTGGCGCTTGAGCAGGGTTTAAAACTGGAAATAGATGAAGCTCAAGGGTTGGCCTTCGCCGACTTCGAGCACGCAGAATACGGCGACGACGATGAGGCCGATCGCCACCGGCCAAGTCGGACGAAGCCACATGGTGAGTTCGGCGCTCGGCACCTTGATCAACGCCAGCCCTCCAGCGATCGCGATCGGCAGCAAGGTCATCGAGGACCAGGCGTCGCCCAGTCCTCCTCCGCCGGTGAGGCCAGTGAGCATGCGCGTGGCGGCAGAAATGTCCGACGCGCGGAACAGCACGAAGAGCAGGATGACGAAGACCATGGTGCTCGCCCATGCCAGGAGTGGGGGCAGGGGGACGCCGTAATGTTGCCAGAGGCGGCAGACGAGCAAGCCTATGCCATGGCCAAGGCCCCATAGAATGAAAGTCCATCCGGCGCCGTGCCACAACCCGCACAGGCCCATGGTGACCATGGTCGCCCAGATATAGACCGCCACCCCCTCGCGGCTGCCGCCGAGCGGGATGTAGATATAGTCGCGCAACCAGCGCGACAGAGTTATGTGCCATCGCCGCCAGAAATCGCGCAGGCTCAACGCACGGTAGGGCGTGTTGAAATTCAGGGGCAGCATCAGCCCGAGCGTGAGGCCGATGCCCATCGCCATGTTGGAATAAGCGACAAAGTCGAAAAGGATCTGCAGCGAGAAGGCAAGCGCGCCTGCCGCCGCGTCGGAAAATGTCGGCACCTGCGCGGCGGCTTGGGCGAACACGGGGTTGACGATGGTCGCAAGCTGGTCCGCGATGAAGAATTTCTCGACGAAGCCGACGAAGAACAGAATCAAGCCGCGGCCGATCCTCTCATAGAGACCGGTGCGCAGCGGGTCATAGGCGAATTGCGGGATGATCTCGTTGTGCCGCATGATCGGTCCGGCGATCAGGTGCGGAAAGAGCACGATGAACAGGGCGAAGGATCTAAGCGCGTAACGCGGGGCGTGGCCGCGCAAGCGGTCGGCGAGATAGGACACGAGCTCGAACGTATAGAAGCTGATGCCGATCGGCAGGACGAGCGAGGCCCTGGCAAAGCCGAGACCGGTTACTTCGGCAAGGATGCTCGCGCCGAAGTCGAGATATTTGAACAGGCCGAGCACCGCGAGATTGGCCACGATGGCGAAAACGAGAGGCCAGCGTGCATTGCGCCGGATGGAAAGCTCGACCAGGAGCCATGTAATGAGGATCTGACCGACGAGCAGCGGGACGAAACGGATGTCCCACCAGCCATAGAAGATGAGCGACGCCGTAATCAGCCACCAGGTGCGCACGGCCTCGCGGCGCGCCACGGCGTAATAGACGCCGACGGCGAGGGGCATGAAGAGGACGACGAACTCCTGGCTGTGAAAAAGCATGTCGCGGTGACGTGGATGCTGTTCGGAGAATCGCTCTTAGGCTCGACGGAAAGGACAGCTGAGTTCAGTTGGTCGCGATCGCTGCTGTTCGCGGGCCGTCGAAATAGCGCCAATCGCCATCGGGATCATCCTGGCGCGTGGTGAGAGCCCGCCCGATGTCATCGACGATGCGTTCTGCGATCGCGACGCGATAGTGCCTGGGGTCCCAATAATTGGCATCGTTGGTTGTGATCTTCGATGGGATATCGAAGTCTATCAGCGGCGCCCCTTTGCGCTGTGCGATCGCGGCAATTCGCGACTTGCACTCCTCCTGCCTCGCCGCCTCCTCTGATCCTGGCGTGGGTTGGCTCGCGACATGCAGCGGCATGAACGCGAGCACGACGCGGCCTTTGAACCGGTTCACGATCTCTTCGAGCCAGATCAAGGCTGGGAAGCGCCAGCTCTCGCGCTCGGCGCTGGTGGGAACGAAGGCGGGCACGACGGCTTCGATCGCATGCGGCTGCTCGTCCTTCCACAGCTTGTGTTTGACCTTTACCGGGTCATAAGCGCTCTCCGGCGGCGTGAACACCTCATAGCCCGCGGGGAAACGCGCTTTATTGACGCCGAGCGCGACGCCAAGGCGCCGCCCGCTGATTTCGACGGCCGTGGCATTCAGCATGTAGACGAAGTCGTTCCAGCGGTTGTCGTCATACATCCACTCGGGGAAGCCGCGCGAGGTCATGCGATCGGTGTCTGCATCGTCGTCGCACCAGACGTGATCGAGCCCGATCAGCAGCGTGCGCGGGTGGTGAACCTCGCGCATGAACAGATCGGCGAGCCGGTATTGTTCGTACGCTTGCCCCGCATTGATGGCGAGATTGACCATCCTTCCGCCGAACACATGCTCAAGGGCCGCCGGTCGGAGCAGGCGAGAATCCGAAGCGCCGATGACGGCGGAATCGTATTTCTTGGAGCGAACCAGCGCCGGAAATTGGAAGCGCTGATTGATGTCGGTGATGGCGTGAGAGGCAAATAGAAGGGCGGGCAAGTTGCCGAAGGGGTTCATCAGCAGGATGAAAACGCCGAGCAAGAGCAGAATCGCGACAAAGCCGCCGACCACCACCCAGACGAAACGCCGCCAGTCCAACATGCCCCACGTCCGCTTGCTTGGAACGTCCTGTTAGGGTTCGCATAGCGACAAAGCGAAGGCAATAGCGCGGCTGCCGGGCTTGTGTCGCATCAATCAGCCGCTAACGGCGCAAGTCGTTCCGAACGCTGCAAGGCCCTCAAAACCCCGACTTCGGCGTCCAATAACGCATGCTGGGCGGATAGTTCATCTGGGGAAATTGCCGCTGCAGCGCCTGCGTTTCGTAGTCTCCCTTCTGGTAGGGAACGAAGCCGAAATAGAAGCTGTAACCGCCGGGCCGCCCGGGGGAATAGTAATAGGGATAGATGGGTGGGCGCCCGCGCTTGAAGATGGGCTCAGCGCTCACCGTCCCCGACCAGCCGAGCACCGCTAGGCCTGCGATTGCGCCCGCTGCCGCGAGCCTTCCTGCCATGCGGCTGAGCGGCGACGATGCGTGCGCCATTGCGTGCGAATCTCCAAGCTTCCTCGAGCGAGACTTATCCATCCCCCAGGGTCCCCAGACAAGAGCGGCAAAAAACGATGGCGCGCCGTCCGACTTTATTGATCATGCAAACCCGCCATGAATGTGTTCCCTTTCGTCATCCAGCTCGCGGTTGTGTTGGTCCTGGTCCTCGCCGTCGCCGCCTGGACCTTGAGCTTCGTGCTGCGCGCGGACGAAGGCGACGCCGAGCCGATTATCAAGGCCCACGCCAAGGAGCTGCAAAAGGGATGGTATCAGCTCGACATGAGAATCGCGAACCGCGCGCCCTATAGGCTGACGGGCGTGGCGCTCCGCCGCGTTAGGCCCCGCGCCGCGCGACTCATGGCGCCGATCACGGCGGTCAGCACGCGCAAAGGCGATTTCCAAGTCTGGTCCGACCCCTCGACCGATAGCCCCAGGACGAGTATCCCGCTTCATCTCGAGATCGGGCCGCATGAGCAACGGCACGGCATTGCCGCGCCGGGCGTCGAGGCGCACGCGACAGCCTGGCTGTTTCTCCCCGAGGGGCGTGAAATCTCCGAGCTGGCGCTCGAGCTTGCCTTCGTCGACGGCGCGAAAAATCTCCGCCGCTTCAGGTTTGGCGTCGCGCTGGTGCGCCCGCAATAGACTGCCCGCATCACTTGGCGACGAGAGAGATGAAGCGGTCGATCATCGCGTTCACTTGCTCCGGTACTTCGAGCTGGCAGAAATGGCCAGAGCCCACCACGTGGCCGAAATAAAGGCGAGGGACGAGCGCGCGTAAATCCGTGATGTCGGCGCGCGGCGGGGATTCGTCAGCGGCGATGTAGAGCATCGGCGCAACAATTCGCCCCTTGGCCTGGCTCGCGTCATAAGCGTGCCCGCCTTCGAGCGCCGAGACCATGACGTGCTGCGGCGCCGACGTCATGACGGCGAGGATGTGCGCTCTCCGCTTTGCATCGTCGGTCGGCAGGAAGAGGACCGCGTCGGCGTAGTCGCCGATCACCTTGCGATAATTCGGGCCGCGCAACCCATCGATGAAATTCGACAGCGCCGTCCCGACCGTGGATGGCGGCGCGAGCCCGGCGTCGACCGTGACGATGGCCGAGGGCAGATCGGGATAGCGCTCGGCAAAGGCGAAGGCGACGACGCCCCCCATGCTGTGGCCGACGACGACAGGCTTCTCGAGTTGAAGCTCGCGGCAGAGGAAGGCGAGATCGTCGGCAAAGAGCTGCATGGAGTAGTCTTCATGCGGCTTGTCGCTTTTCCCATGTCCGCGGAGATCGACCGCAACGACCCTATGGCCCTCACGCGCGAAATGCTCGAACTGCGGCGCGAAGAAGGAGTGGTCGCAGCACCAGCCATGCACGAAGAGGAGCGGCCGCTTCTTGCCGCTCGCCTGCTCGTAGAAGAGCGAAACCCCGTCCCGCTTCAACGACGCCATTGCGTTTCCCCTCAACGTCCGAAGCCTCACGTCGCGCGGCGCTTGCGCTCCATCAATTGCCAGATCATGGGTGTGAAAATCAGCTGCATGGCGAGCGGCATTTTCCCGCCCGGGCAGACGATGGTGTTCGGCCGCGACATGAACGAGGACGGCAACATCGCCAGAAGATAGGGGAAGTCTATTCCCCGCGGATTCTTGAAGCGGATGATGAGCATGCTTTCGTCGGCGCTCGGAACGTCGCGTGCGACGAACGGGTTCGACGTGTCGACGGTCGGCACCCGCTGAAAGTTCACGTGGGTCTGCGAGAACTGCGGGCAGATGTAATTGATGTAGTCAGGCATGCGGCGCAGGATCGCGTCCACGATCGCCTCTTGGCTGTAGCCGCGCACCAATTTGTCGCGATGGAGTTTCTGCACCCATTCGAGGTTGATGACCGGGACGACGCCGATCAGGAGGTCGGCATGCTCGGCGATATTGACGCTCTGCGTGACTACGGCGCCATGTAGCCCCTCGTAAAAGAGCATGTCCGTGCCGGCGGGCAGATCCTCCCACGGCGTGAACGTGCCGGCCTTCTGCTGATGGAGGGCGGCCTCTTCCTCCTCGTGCAGATATTTGCGCACCTTGCCGGTTCCGGCTTCGCCATAGACGCGGAACAGCGCTTCCAACTCCTCGAAGAGATTGGCCTCGGGGCCGAAATGACTGAAAGTCATCTCGGCTTTGGCTTGCGCCTCTTCCATTCTCGCGCGCATTTCGTCGCGATCGTAGCGATGAAAGGCGTCGCCATAGACGATCGCCGCGTTGACGCCCTCGCGGCGAAAGATCTGTTGAAAGGTCGTCGTCACCGTGGTGGTGCCGGCGCCCGACGAGCCCGTGATGGCAAGAACCGGATGCTTGGCCGACATGTCCTTCCTCCGCCCGCTATTATTATTTGAGGGAAGGACAAGCGGATAGTGCCCGCCAGCCGATGTCGCGGCGGCAGAAGCCGCCCGGCCAGTCGATCTTGTCGGCGGCACGATAGGCGCGCAACTTCGCCTCGGCGATATCCTTGCCGCGCGCGGTGATGCCCAGCACACGGCCTCCATCAGCCAAGATTCGCGTGCCGTCGCGCCTCGTGCCGGCATGAAAGATCTGCACGTCGGGATCGGCGCCGGCCTCGTCGAGCCCCTTGATCTCGCTGCCTTTCGCATAGGCGCCGGGATAGCCCTTGGCCGCCATCACCACGCAGAGCGCCGCGTCGTCAAACCAATCGAGCATGACGCCACTCAAATCCCCATCGGCCACGGCGAGAAGGGCAGGGAGCAGGTCGGACTCGAGCCGCATCATCAGCACCTGAGCTTCGGGATCGCCGAAGCGCACGTTGTATTCGATGAGCTTGGGCGACCCCTCCTTCATCATCAGCCCGGCATAGAGCACGCCTTTGAAGGGAGTGCCCCGCGCGCTCATGGCGCGCACCGTGGGGATCACGATCTCCTCCATCACGCGAGCACAAAGCGCAGGCGTCATGATGGGCGCCGGCGAATATGCGCCCATGCCCCCGGTATTAGGGCCCTTGTCGCCGTCGAAGGCGCGCTTGTGGTCTTGCGCGGTCGCCAGAGGAAGAGCGGCTGTCCCGTCGACCAGAGCGAAAAAGCTTGCCTCCTCGCCATCGAGAAACTCCTCGATGACCACCTCGGCGCCGAGCGCGCCTGCCAAGCACGCATCGATGGCTGCCTCGGCCTCGTCACGCGTCGTGGCGACGGTGACGCCTTTACCGCCCGCGAGCCCGTCCGCCTTGACCACGATCGGCAAGGCTTGCGTCTTGACGTAGGCCTTGGCGGCGTGGGCGTCGGCGAAACGGCGGTAAGAGGCGGTCGGAATGCCGTATTCCGCGCAGAGATCCTTGGTGAAGCCCTTTGAGCCCTCAAGTCTCGCCGCCGCCCTGGACGGTCCGAACACTTTGATCCCGGCGACTTTGAGATCGTCAGCGAGACCGGTCACCAGCGGCGCCTCAGGTCCGATCACCACAAGCCCGATGTCCTTCTCTTTGCAGAAGCGGATTACGGCATCGTGATTCGCCATATCGAGGGCGACGCACTCGGCAACCTCAGCGATTCCGGCATTGCCCGGCGCGCAATAGAGCGTGTCGAGAAGGGGACTTTGCGAGAGCTTCCAGGAAAGCGCGTGCTCCCTGCCGCCGCCCCCGATCAACAACACATTCATCCGGCGCCTGCTCCGCTTGTCGCCCGCATGTCGGACCTGTATTGCATGGCTTCGTAAAGGACTCCAATGGCCGACCGCACCGCATCGCAGGTAACGAATCTCGTCGAATATACCGTCTCGGAGCTTGCCTTCGCGCTCAAGCGGACGGTCGAGGACGCCTACGGCCTCGTCAAGCTGCGCGGCGAGATCTCGGGCTATAAGGGCCCGCATTCCTCCGGCCATTGCTATTTCACGCTGAAAGACGAGAACGCCTGCATCGAGGCGGTGATCTGGCGGAGCACCTTTGCCCGCCTCAAATTCAAGCCCGAGGCAGGGCTCGAGGTCGTGGCTAAGGGCCGCGTCACCACCTACCCAGATCGCTCCAAATACCAGATCGTGATCGACGAGCTCGAGCCTGCGGGCGTCGGCGCTCTCATGGCTCTGCTCGAGCAGCGCAAGAAGATGCTCGCCGCCGAAGGCCTGTTCCACGAGGCGCGCAAGAAGCCGCTTCCCTTTCTGCCGCGCATCATCGGGGTGGTGACATCGCCGACCGGCGCCGTGATCCGCGATATTCTGCATCGCCTCTCCGACCGGTTTCCCTCCCATGTGCTGGTCTGGCCGGTGAGAGTGCAAGGCGAGACCTGTGCCGTCGAGGTGGCGGCGGCCATCGCCGGCTTCAACGCGTTGGTGATCGGCGCTGCGATTCCACGCCCCGATCTCATCATCGTCGCCCGCGGTGGCGGCAGCCTCGAGGATCTCTGGGGCTTCAACGAAGAGACCGTGGCGCGCGCGGCCGCAGACTCCGCGATCCCCCTCATCTCTGCGGTCGGGCATGAGACCGACTGGACGATCATCGATCTCGTCGCCGATTGGCGCGCGCCGACCCCGACCGCGGCGGCAGAGCGTGCCGTTCCCGTCCGTGCCGATCTCCTCATCACGGTCACCGGCTATGGATTACGCGCCGCGAGCATCTTGCGTCGCGCGCTTCAAGCGCAGCGCGGACGTTTCCTTGCCGCCACGCGCGGCCTGCCGCGTAAGGCAAACATTCTCGATCTTCCCCGCCAGCGCTTCGACACCGCGAGCGGACGGCTGAAGCGCGCGCTTCTCGCCAATGCGCGAGTCCATCGCACTTGGCTCGAGCGCGCCGCGACGCGGCTCAGGCCGCATGTGGTTGCCCGCGTGACGCTGCAAGGCCGCGAGCGCCTCGCGCGCCTTGAGCGTTCGAGCGGGAGGGCCGTCATCGCCATGTTGGAGCGCTCGCGGCGCCGGCTCGACGGCCAGGCGAAGCTGCTTGAGACGCTCGGCTATCACAACGTGCTCGCGCGGGGCTTCGCTCTGGTGCGCGACGCAGATGGCGCGATGGTGCGGCGCGCTTCGGACGTGACGTCGGGCGCTAGCCTCGACATCGAGTTCGCCGACGGCCATGTTGGAGCGCATGCCGATGCGCGTCCGCATAAGCCAGAGAGCGAGCGGAAGAAGAAGCGCGGCGGCAGCGACAAGCAAGGAACTTTGCTCTAGGTCTGACGACGACACTGGCGCGCCGCATTGGCTTGACTATATTGTGACGACACGCAACCAAACGAATTGAGAAGCTTCGCTTTGATGAACCGTTTCGAACGCAATCTCGGCTTCAAGGGCGAGGCCAAGCTCAAATATCTCGACGGCGAAGTCCAGGTGCTCTCGCCCGGCGATTTCGTGCGCTGCGCGGTGACCGGCCGCACCATCGCGCTCGATGAGCTCCGCTATTGGAGCGTCGAGCTGCAGGAGGCCTATATCGACGCGGCGACCTCGCTCAAGCGCTTCCGCGAGACCCACCCCGCGCCCGCGAAATAATCACGACTTGGTGAGCGCTGTTGCGAGCAGCGTTTTCACGGCCGCTTCGTCCTCGAACTCGACTGCGATGGGGAAGGGGCGCGAGCGGAATTTGAGTTCGCCGAGCGGTGTGCCCTCCTCGTCGGGGATGCGCACGAAGTCCTTCTCGGTCGTGACCAGCATGGCCTTGCGCTCGTCGGCCTCCTTGAGCAGCGCCGCCGCCTCTTTGCGCATATAGCGGTGATGATCGCCGAAAGAGTGCTTGGCGATGACGCGCGCGCCGTTAGCGCCGAGCGTCGCGTAGAATTTTTCCGGAGCCGCGATTCCAGCGAAGGCAATGACGGGGAGCACGCCGAGCCACCGTTTGTCCTGGCGCGGAACCATGCGCGCCTTCAGCACTGGCTTGCCATGTGCGGTGAAGGCCTGCTCGAGCGGGGCCGCATTGCCGCCCGTGCCGATGATGATGAGCGCATCGGCGCGGGCGATCTGAGCGTCGAGCGGCGCGCGCAAGGGGCCGGCCGGCATCACCAGTCCATTGCCGATGCCAAACCCGGCATCGACCACGATCAACGACAGATCCTTGGCGAGACCCGGATTCTGAAAGCCATCGTCCATGACGATGGCGGTCGCATCGGTGCATTCGATCGCCTTGGCCCCCGACGCGCGGTCTCCCGAGACCATGGTGGGCGCGACCTCAGCGAGCAGGAGCGCCTCGTCTCCCACGTCCGCCGCGCCATCGCCCGGCTTGACCTCGGCCGGACCCCTGCTCTTGCCCCCGTAGCCACGGGTGAGGAGGCAGGGCCGTGCGCCGAGGTTCGCGAGCAAGGAGGCGACCGCGATCGCCGTCGGGGTCTTGCCGCCGCCTCCCAACGTGAAATTCCCGATGCAGATCACCGGAAGGCGTGAGCGATAGGGCGTCGCGCGCGCGTACTTTGCCTCGGCGATTCTGCCGTAGAGCGCCCCCAAAGGGGCGAGTGCGGCGGCTAGCGCGCCTCTTTGGCGATACCAGAAGGACGGCGCCTCAAGAGGCATGTTGCAGCGTGGTCTTGGGCGGGAGATAGGGCTCGAGCGCGGCGAGCGTACGCGGGAGCGCTCCGCTCATGGCGGCGATGGCCCCTTCGGCCCGCGACGTCATGACGGTCCGCGCTGTGGCATCGTTAAGGAGATCGAGTGCGGCCGCTGCCAGGCTCTCGGCGTCTGACACCTCCTTGCAGCCTCCCACGCGCAGGAGGTCGGCGTAAGAATCGCGGAAGTTCTGCCGATGGGGTCCCGTCAGCACCGCGGCGCCGAGCTTGATTGCCTCGACGGGATTTTGCCCCCCGTGCGGAACGAGCGAGCCGCCAATAAAGGCGACCGGCGCGAGCGCATAGAAAAGGCCGAGTTCTCCGATCGTGTCGGCGACATAGATGTCGGTCCTTGGCTCCGGCAGCTTCCCCTCCGAACGCAGCGCGACGGTGAGTTTTGCCGCGCTGAGCTGCTCGGCGATGAGAGGTCCGCGCTCTGGGTGACGCGGCGCGATGATGGTGAGGAGGCCAGCCATCCTCTGCTTCATCTTGAGATGCGCCGCGGCGACCATATCCTCCTCGCCCTGATGCGTGCTCGCGGCAAGGAACACCGTGCGACCCGAGAGCGATGCGGCTAGCCGTCGCTTGCCCGGCAAATCAGCGGGAGGGGGTGGCGCATCGGCTTTCAGATTGCCGACATCGAGCGCACGCGAAGCGCCAAGCTGGCTGAAGCGCTCAGCCAGCCGGTCGTTCTGGGCGAGCACGAGATCGAAAGCCGAAAAGATCGGCCGGCTCATGCCCGGACGCCGTCGCCAGCGCTGGAAAGAGGGCGTAGACATGCGCCCATTGATGAGGAGGAGGGGAACGCCCTGGGCCTTGGTCTCGAGCACTAGGTTCGGCCAGATTTCAGACTCAACCAGCACCGCAAGGTCTGGCCGCCAATGGTGTAGGAAGCGCTGGACGAAGCCCTGATTGTCGAGCGGCACATATTGATGGAGCGCGCCCTTGGGCAGCCGCGCGCGTGCAAGCCTCGCCGAGGTGACCGTGGCGGTGGTGAGGAGGATCTTCACCCCTGGATGCTCCGCCGCGATGGTCTCGATCACCGGCAGAGCGGCATTGGCCTCGCCGACGCTCGCCGCGTGAAACCAGGCGAGGAAGCCTGACGGCCGCGCCACGCTCGACACGCCGTAGCGCTCGGGGCGCCGGTCGATCTCCTCCTTGCCGCGTCGCGTGCGCCAGGCGAGGATCAGGGGAGCAAGCGGAGCGGCGAGTTTCGTGAGCACGCGGTAAGCCTTGAGCGTTAACCCCGGCTTGACCGCTTCTTGCCGGTTCAAGGGGTCGCTCGCGCCCACGAGCCGATAGGCGCGCGCCGTCACCTCGTTGAGCGCCCGCTCGATCGCAAGCCGCCCCGTCTCGATCGACTCTCTATCCTCGCCCTTCACCCGCACCGGGTCGCCAATCACGATGGCAAAGGTTGAGAAAGGGAGGTTGATGGTGAACGCGCTCCAGGTGGGAAGAGCGATGAAGCGGCGCGTGGCGATGGCGAACGGCACGACCGGACGTCCCGACATCGAAGCGAGCGTGGCGATGCCCACTCCAGCCTTGCGCGCGGGGCCCGGCGGCACGTCGGCCGTCATGGCCACGGTCGCGCCCGAGGCGAGCGCCCGCAAGGATTCGCGCATGGCCGTAGCACCGCCCCGGTTCCGCCGCCTCTTGCCGGCGCCAGCTCCCCTGATCAAATGCATGCCGAAACGCTCGAGCACGGCGCCGATGATCTCGGCGTCGGCGTGGCGGGACACCATGGCACGGACGTCGGCGGAACGCGTCGGCTTGAGCTTCGGCAGCAGCAGGAACTGCCCGTGCCACATGCCGAGGATCTGGGGATGCTGGTCAAACAGCTTGGCGTCGGTGTCGGGTGGATCGCGTTTGATCGTGCTCGTCGCGTAGACGAGGCGGATATACGCAGCGAGCAGCGCACTGCCCATGGCCGCGGCGGGCTTCGATGCTAGCAGCCGTTTCAACATCAACTTTACGCGTCGCTATTCGCCTGCCACGGCGATTGCGCCTTCGGTCTCCGGCGAGGCCGCAGCGAACCCTCCGGCAATGCCGAACTGGGTGCGATGCAGCCTGGTATAGAGGCCGCCTTTGGCGACGAGCTCGTCATGGCGTCCGGTCTCGACGATGCGGCCCTGATCGAGCACGCAGATGAGGTCGGCCTTTTTCACCGTCGACAGGCGGTGGGCGATCATCAACACGGTGCGGCCGCGCATCAGCTCCTCGAGCGCGATCTGCACTTTGGCCTCGGCCTCCGAATCGAGCGAGCTGGTCGGCTCGTCGAGCAGGAGGATGGGCGCGTCCTTGTAGATCGCCCGCGCGAAGGCGATGCGCTGGCGCTCGCCGCCGGAGAGCAAACCGCCGGCCTCGCCGACGCGTGTGTCGTAACCCTTGGGCAGGCCCGTGATGAAATCGTGCGCGGCGGCGGCCTTGGCGGCAGCGATCACCTCCTCCTCGACCACGGGCTTGGTCCCATAGGCGATATTGGCGCGGATCGTATCGTCGAACAGCACCGGGTCCTGCGTCACCAGCGCGATCGAATTGCGCAAGGACTCGATGGTCGTGTGCTTGATGTCCTGCCCGTCGATCATCACCTTGCCGCGCTCGGGATCGAAGAAGCGGAGCGCGAGGTTGACCATCGTGCTCTTGCCCGAGCCCGACGGTCCAACCAGAGCTACGGTCCGCCCCGAAGGCACTGTGAGGCTCACGCCCTTGAGCACGGGATTTTGCGGCTCATAGGCGAAGGACACGTTGGAGAACTCGATCTCGCCCTTCTTGAGCGCGAGCGGCTTCGCGTCGGGGACCTCGATCAGATGCACCTTGAGATCGACCACGCCGAACACGCGGCTCGCGGCTGCCATGCCCTCCTGAAGTTGGGTCTGCAGCGTCGCCGCGCTCTTGAGCGGGGTGTAGATGAGGAGCGCGGCCGTCATGAAACCCATGAAATGGCCGAGCGTCAGATCCCCGCGCACGCCCTTGGTGCCGGCGAAATAGATCGCGAGCGCGAAGCCAAGCCCGGTGAGAAGCTCGATCGAGGGGCTCGACAGCGCGCGGGCGCGCGTGCCGCGCATGGTGAACTCGAGCGCGCGGTTGATGGCGGAGGCCGCGCGCTCCTGTTCGCGATCCTCCTGGCGATAGGCGCGCACCACGCGCATGCCGCGCAAGGTCTGAGTGATAAGCGCCGAGAGGTCGCCCGTCTCCTGGAGCGACTTAGACGTCGACTTCCGCATCGTGCGCCGCTGGCGCGACAGCATGATCCAGGCGAGCGGCATGAAGATCAGGATCAGCACCGAGAAGCGCGCGTCCATGTAGAACATGGTGGCGATCAGAATGATGACCTTGAGGTAGTTCTCGCCGAGCGTGACGAGAGAGCGGCTCGCCGTGGCGCGGATCAGCGTCGCGTCGTTGAGGAAGCTCGACAACAGCCGTCCCGAATGCACCGTCTGAATGAAGCTGAGATCGGCGCGGGCGAGCTTATCGAACATCTGGATACGCAGATCGGCAATGAAGCGGTTGCCGAGATAATTCACCGCTACGTCGCCGACATATTCGGCGATCGCCTTGACGATGGTCACCACCACGATGGCGGCGGTGACGAAGTAGACCATCTGCTGGTTCTTGGCGACGAACACGTCGTCGGCCGTCCGCTGGATGAGGAAAGGAATGGCGCCGGTCGTGGCGGCGGTCAGGACCATGGCGATGCCGGCGATCAGCAGGATCCCGATCCGCGGCCGCAAATGCTCGCGCCAGATGCGCACCACGATCTCCTTGGTCGAGTATTCGACCTGAAGCTCGTCCCCGCTTCTGGTGATGCTGCTGACGTCCCTGAACAGCTGATCTTTCAAGCGCTTCCCCGATTTTCCAACAGTCTGCGGGATAGGACCCGGCAACGTCGCCGCTCTTCTAGCACGCGCCTGCTTATGGCCCTAAGGCGAAAAACCCGCCAGCTCTTGCCCCATGGCCTTATGCCGCGCCGTCCGCTTCGCCGGGATCGAGCAGTCGGTGCAGATGCACGATGAAGTAGCGCATATGCGCATCGTCGACCGTACGATGAGCGGCGTCCTTCCAGGCGTCGTACGCCTCGGCATAGTTGGGGTAGATGCCGACAACGTCGAGCTTCTTGAGATCGCCGAACTCGAGTCTATCGAGCGACGTCAGCTCGCCGCCGAATACGAGATGAAGCAACTGACGCTTGCTCGCTTTAGCCCCCGCCATACCCCGCTCCTGTTGTTCTTGTCCAAGACCCCTGCAACTTTGCCGAAACGGGGGCTAGAGGTCTACGCGGTTTGTGCGTTCGATGAGAAGCGGGTGCAGCTTTGGCCCGCTTGCCACGAGGCTGGGCAAGCGCGGCGAGGGAGAGTTATAGGGGTGCGACTTGCCGTGATGATCGGTGATGATGCCGCCCGCCTCGGCGACGACCACCGCGGCCGCCGCGAGGTCCCACTCGCACTTGCCCGAAAGCGATATGGTGGCGTCGGCCTCGCCGCAGGCGACGAGCGCGAGCCGGTAGGCGACGGAGTTTACCCAGCGCGTATTCACCTCCGGCCAAGGCTCCTTCCAAATCTTCTTCTTGAACAGGCCGCCGCTCGCAATCAGCAGCGCGCCATCGAGAGATGCCTTCTGGCTCGCTCTGATCGGCTTGTCGTTGAGGAAGGCGCCTTTGCCGCGCATGGCCGAGAAGAACTGCTTGGTGGCGGGATTGAACACGACGCCGAGCACCGGCACGCCATCCTCGACGAGAGCCGCCGAGATCGTCCATTCCGGCACATGGCGCAAGAAGGCGTTGGTGCCGTCGATGGGGTCGACCATCCACACGCGGCGGTGCTTCAACCGCTCTTTGTCGTCGTCGCTCTCCTCTGAGAGCCAGCCATAGTCGGGACGCTTGTTGGCGAGATCGAGCTTGAGCGCGGTGTCGACGGCGAGGTCGGCCTCGCTCACTTCAGAGCCGTCCGCCTTGCGATTGACGGAGATCTGCTGGCGGAAATAGCTGAGCGCGAGAGCGCCCGCCTCGCGCGAAGCCTGCTTAAGAAGCTCGTAATCCTCCTCGAGGGAGGTAGTCTCCTGCAGCCGTTCTTTCGGTTCAATCGCAGTCATTGGCGCTCGGGAAGACTCTCTAAACCATGCGGCGAGCTAACCGCCGCATACCAGTCATTAACAACGTCCATTAAGCGTATCGGAAAACTTCTGTGGCAGGATCGTGGCAATAAGGGCTGCCCAAGGTGGCCACAGGGGGAAGCTAACAGCAAGGCGTCATCCTCTTCACGAGGAAGATAACAGCAAGGCGTCATCCGGGCCTCGGAGCGTTCGCGTTCCGAGGCCCGCTGTCTATCTGGGCTCCTCACAGGATTGCCGCAAGCCCCATATCGATAAGGATCGCGGCAAGCACGATCGCACCGAAGTCGCGGTTCGAGCGGAAGCGGGTGAGACAGTTCTCCGCATCGTCCATGTCGAGCGTCGCGACCTGCCAGGCAAGCTGGACCGCCGCCGCGGCCATGCCGATGAGAAAGGCGAATCCGGCGCCTGCCAGAAGCCCCGCACTGGTGATTGCGAGCCAGGCGAGCGAATAAAGAAGCATAAGCCATGGTTTGGTGGCGCTTCCGAAACGGAGCGCCGTCGATTTCACCCCGAGCAGGCCATCGTCCTCGCGATCCTGGTGCGCGTAGATCGTGTCGTAGCCGATGGTCCAACAGACGGCGCCCGCATAGAGGACGAGTGGGGCCAAGTCTAGGCGACCGAGCACCGCGGTCCAACCCATCAGCGCGCCCCAGTTGAAGGCGAGCCCGAGAATGGCCTGAGGCCAATGGCTGATGCGCTTGACGAAGGGATAGAGCGCGACGATTGGCAGCACCCCGAGCCCGAGCAAGATGGAGGTGCGGTTGAGCGACAGCAGCACCGCGAGCCCAATGAGACTGAGCACCACCATGAAGCCGAACGCCGACTTAGGTGTGACCTGTCCGCTCGGCAGCGGCCGTGTCATCGTGCGCGCGACCTTGGCGTCGATGTCGCGATCGACGATGTCGTTGTAGGTGCAGCCGGCGCCGCGCATGACGACAGCACCGATCAAAAAGAGCAGTAGGAGAGAGGGATCGGGGTAGGCATCGCCGATGCTTCGCGCCGCGAGCGACACCGACCAGAAGCAGGGAAAAGCGAGCAGGAAGATTCCGATCGGACGATCGGCGCGGGCGAGCCTGAGATAGGGGAGGACCGCTTTGGGCGCTAAACGATCGACGATGTTGCTGGTCGCGGCGCCGCCGAGCGCGGCATCTTTGCCTTGTTGAGTTGGACGTGGCATGTGTTTCGCGACCCTTGGGCCTAACCTTTCCCATGCCCTCTAAGCTTCAGCGGTTATTCGTCAAGTCAAAGCTCGCGCCGAGCGCCGACGTCGAGCTCGATGCTGGCCAGGCCCACTATCTTGGCAACGTGCTCAGGCTTCGCGAAGGCGACGAAATTCTGTTGTTCAACGGCAAGGATGGCGAGTGGTCTGCCTCACTCGGTGCGATTGGCAAGAAGCAGGCGCGTGCCCTCGTCTCGCACCAGACTCGCCCGCAAGAACCTGGTCCCGACCTACACTACCTCTTCGCTCCTCTGAAACGCGCGCGTCTCGACTATATGGTGCAGAAGGCGACGGAGCTCGGAGCAAGCATGCTTCGCCCGGTGCTTACGCGCCGCACTGTCGCCGAGCGCGTCAAGCTGGACCGCCTCATCGCCAACGCCGTCGAAGCCGCCGAGCAGTGCGGCATCCTGCGCGTTCCCGAGGTCGAAGCGCCCGAACCTCTCGTCAAGGTTCTGAGCGACTGGGACGCGGGCCGGCCCTTGGTTTTTGCCGACGAGGCGGCGCCGTCGGCCTCCCCGCTTGAGGCGCTTGCCGCGCTTGCGCCGGGCCCGCTCGCCGTTCTCATCGGCCCTGAAGGCGGCTTCGATCCCGAGGAGCGCTCTTTGCTCCTTGCAAAGCCCTTCGTGCACCCCATTTCGCTGGGGCCGAGGGTGATGCGCGCCGACACCGCCGCAGTCGCCGCTCTCGCCCTTGTGAACGCTTCTCTCGGCGATTGGCGTTAAGTAAGGAATCGCTTGTAAGAGTGACGCGGCGAGCGCCATAAAGGCCGCCTTTTGCGCTCTGAGCTTGCCTTGCTCTCCTCGCAGGCGTCCCCCAACCCTCAACCTCGAAACCGGAGCGTCTTGCATGTCGACACGGGTGAGTGGGCCGGAAAGCCCGATCATTCGCTCGCGTGATGAGCTCGTCGCCTATCTCGAGGCGGGGTGCAAGCCGGCGGCTGAATGGCGCATCGGTACCGAGCACGAGAAGTTCGTGTTCCATACCGCCGATCACGCGCCGGTCGCTTACGAGGGCGATCGCGGCATTCGCGTTCTGCTCGAATTGCTCCGCGACCGCTTCGCCTGGGACGAGGTGCTGGAGAAAGGCAACATCATCGCCTTGCGCCGCAAGGATTGCCCGAAAGGCGGCTCCGTGAGCCTGGAGCCTGGCGGACAGCTCGAGCTCTCTGGCGCGCCGCTCGACACCGTCCATCAGATGCAAGAGGAGATCCGCCAGCATCTCGCCGAGGTCGGCGAGGTGGGGGAAGAACTCGGCGTCGGCTTCCTCGGTCTCGGCTTCTCGCCGAAATGGACGCTCGCCGAGACCCCGGTCATGCCGAAGGAACGCTATCGCATCATGAAGCGCTATATGCCGACGCGGGGGCGCCTCGGCCTCGACATGATGTTCCGCACCGCGACGGTGCAGGTGAACATGGATTTCTCGAGTGAAGCCGACATGGTCAAGAAGCTGCGCGTCGGGCTCGCGCTCCAGTCGGTCGCGACCGCTCTCTTTGCCAACTCGCCCTTCACCGACGGCAAGCCGAACGGCTACCAATCCTATCGAGCCGAGATCTGGCGTGACACTGATCCCGACCGCACCGGGCTTTTGCCCTTCGCCTTCGAAGACGGCATGGGCTTCGAGCGCTATGTCGATTACGCGCTCGATGTGCCGATGTACTTCGTCTATCGCGACGAGAGCTATATCGACGTAGCGGGCGCCTCGTTCCGCGATTTCCTCGAAGGCAAGCTCGCCCCGCTCCCGGGCGTACTGCCGACTCTCGACGACTGGGCCGACCATCTCACCACGCTGTTCCCCGATGTGAGGCTGAAGCGCTTCCTCGAAATGCGGGGGGCCGACGCCGGTGACTTACGCCAGCTCTGCGCTCTGCCGGCGCTGTGGGTCGGGCTCCTTTACGACAGCGAAGCTCTCGATCAGGCTTGCGCGCTCGTCGCCGATTGGACCGCGGCAGAGCGTCAGGCGTTGCGCGATTCGGTGCCACGGCTCGGTCTCGCCACCCCCTTCCGCCGCAGCACACTGCTCGATATCGCCCGTGAGGTCGTGACGATCGCGCTTGGCGGATTGCGCCGCCGGGCGCGGGTCGGCCGAAACGGCGAGGACGAGCGCAAGGCGCTCGAGCCGCTGCTCGAGACGCTGGAGGCTGGACGCTCTCCCGCGGATCGGCTGCTCGCCGATTATCGCGGGGCTTGGCGCGGCAACATCGACAGGCTGTTCGATACCCAAGCGTTCTGAGGCTGTCGTCGCAAGCGGCTGCGGGACTTGAAGGGCAAGCTTGCGGTAACCACATAGCCGGTCAAGTCACCGTCCCATCTGCTACCCTGCACTGATGGGACGCTAGTCCGTCCCCCAAGACGGATGTAATCGGCGGCGGATTCTCCTTTTCTGCCGCCGATTTTTTTTGCGCGGAAATGGCCGGTTATTTCAAATTGGCGAGCGCATCGCCGAATCCCTGCAGGCTGACCGGGATGCCGATGCCGGCCTCGGGCGTGTCGAAGATGATGAACATGGCGGTGCCGCCAGCCTTCATCTTGTTGATGACCTCGTCTTGCAGCACGACCTCGGCGACACAGCCGCGCTTGCCGCATTTCAAGAAGGGCGCGTTGCCCACGTCCTGCCCGTCGATCTTGAGTCCGAGCCCGGTGGGGAGCAGCACGCCGAGCGGCACCACCACGCGCAACAGCTTCTTGTCATCGCCGATCGCTTTGTAGAACACGACGGTCAGCCCGACATTTGGCCTGTCCTCGGCCGTCACGCTCTGCACCAGGGCGCATTTCTCTTCCTTGGCGCCGGGCGGCGTGCGGCAACTCACCTGCCAAGCTCCATGCGTCTCGCGCACCACGCTCCCCGGTCCCGTGGCGACGGGAGCCGGTTCGGGCGAAGCGCTTTGCGCATCGACATGGCTCGCAAGACCGAGCACGAGCGCAAGCGCCGCCGAGAGAGATGCGAGCGGGCGGCCCTGCGGGGACTGGTGCGGGGTTCTGGGCATGTGCGCCATGGCTTTCAGAGAGAGACGGGCTGCCGCGCGTCTTCGCGCATTAAAGGTTTAAGCAGAGAAGCAAGGAAGATGAAGCGGGTTGCGACAGGAGCACGCGACATGGAAAACGGCCATCGCCGAGTATTAGGGCCAAATTTCGACGCTCGCGCTCGCGGAAATTTTTCCATCTGCCCTAAAGCTCCTATGCAAGCGTGCATATGCCGCAGCGGGCCGGTGAAT
Organism: uncultured Alphaproteobacteria bacterium; assembly: GCA_963742355.1. Lineage (GTDB taxonomy): Bacteria > Pseudomonadota > Alphaproteobacteria > Rhizobiales > Methyloligellaceae > Methyloceanibacter. Next base: position 112,551 of record CAVULQ010000004.1, read on the forward strand.
CCCATGAATCATGAGTGTTGCCAATTTGTGGCCTTTATGATTTGAACATCCGAAAAGAGCCTCCAGCCCCCCTCGCGCGGGGCCTGGCAGCAAGAATTTCGGTGGGGGCGACGCCTGATATCGCGGCTAAACTTTCGCGCCGCCCTTGCCTTTCGGCCAAGCGGCGTGGGCGACGCTGGTCTCGCCCATGTCCCTTGTGATTGCGTTCATCTGTCTCTTCCCTTAACGAGGCGATGGGCTAAAAAGAGCAGGCTTTAGGAGTGCAGGAATGGTGATTTCCAATCGGATTCTGAGCATGCTTGCCGGGGCGTTGGGCCTCGCTCTGACGGGACCGGCCCTGGCGGCGACCGGAGATGGCCAGCCCGCTCCGTGGCAGATGGGCTTCCAGAAGGCCAACACGCCGATCATGGAGCAGATCACCTCGTTCCACGCTTACGTGACCATCATCATCACCGTGATCGCGCTCTTCGTTTTCGGGCTTATGGTCTATGTGATGGTTCGCTTCAACGAGAAGCGGAATCCCGAGCCGACCCGCACCACCCACAATACCCCGCTCGAAATCGCCTGGACGGTGGTGCCGATTTTGATCCTCGTCGCCATCGCCATCCCCTCGTTCCGGCTCCTCTTCGCCCAGTACGATTTCCCCAAGGCCGACCTCACCATCACGGCGACGGGCAATCAGTGGTACTGGAGCTATGAATATCCCGACCTAGGCATCAAGTTCGATTCGATCATCGTGCAGGACGCCGACCTCAAGCCTGGTCAGCCGCGTCTCCTCACCGTCGACCATGAAGTGGTCGTCCCGGTCGGCAAGAATGTCATCGTCGGGCTCAAGTCGAACGACGTGATTTACGACTGGGCGATGCCGTCCTTCGGCGTGAAGCTCGACGCGGTGCCGGGCCGTCTGCAGCAGACCTGGTTCAGAGCCGAGCGCGAAGGCATGTATTACGGCCAGTGCTCGGAGCTGTGCGGGCGCAACCACGCCTTCATGCCGATCGCGGTGCACGTCGTGTCGCAAAAGGAGTTCGACGATTGGGTCGCCAAGACCAAAGCTCCTAGCGCCGCGCTTGACAGCGCGAATAAGGTCGCGGCGGCGAAGGACTAGAGCGATCGGACTTTTCAGCGAGACGATCGCAGGCGAATGATCATCAAGGGACGATAGGGAAGACGAGGAAGAACGCCATGGCCAAGGCCGCGCATGTAGAGGAAGCTCATCACGACCACCATCCGCACGGAATAGGGCGCTGGCTGTTCTCGACCAATCACAAGGACATCGGCACGATGTATCTTACGCTCGCCATGTTTGGCGGCATCGTCGGCGGCATTCTGTCCATGGGCATACGCGCCGAGCTCATGGAGCCCGGCCTGCAGATCTTCGGCAATCCCGAGGTGTACAACGTCTTCGTAACTGGCCATGGCCTGTTCATGATCTTCTTCATGGTGATGCCGGCGACCATGGGCGGGTTTGGCAACTGGATGGTGCCGCTGATGATCGGCGCCCCCGACATGGCCTTCCCGCGCATGAACAACATCTCGTTCTGGCTATTGTTCGGCTCGATCTGTTTGTTGGTCACGTCGCTTTTCATGCCGGGCGCTCCCGGCTCTAACGGCGTCGGCGTCGGGTGGACGATCTATGCTCCGCTCAGCACCAAGGGCATTCCCGGCATCGCCATGGACTTCGCCATCCTGTCGATTCATCTCGCCGGCGCCTCGTCGATCCTTGGCGCCATCAACTTCATCACCACCATCTTCAACATGCGCGCGCCGGGCATGACGCTGCACAAGATGCCGCTGTTCGTATGGGCCGTGCTGGTGACTGCCTTCCTGCTGCTCCTGTCTCTGCCGGTTCTTGCGGGCGCCATCACCATGCTCTTGACCGACCGCAATTTCGGCACGGCGTTTTTCGACTCTGCCCATGGCGGTGATCCCTTGCTGTGGCAGCATCTGTTCTGGTTCTTCGGCCATCCTGAAGTCTACATCCTCATCATCCCCGGGTTTGGCATCGTCAGTCAGATCGTCTCGACCTTCTCGCGGAAGCCGATCTTCGGCTATCTCGGCATGGCCTATGCCATGGTCGCCATCGGCGTGGTCGGCTTCGTGGTGTGGGCGCACCACATGTATGCCGCGGGTATCAGCGTGAACACGCAAGCCTATTTCGTGTTCGCTACCATGGTCATCGCCGTGCCGACCGGCATCAAGATATTTTCTTGGATTGCCACCATGTGGGGCGGCTCGCTCAGTTTCCGCACGCCGATGCTGTGGGCGCTCGGCTTCATCTTCCTGTTCACTATCGGTGGAGTGACGGGTGTGGTGCTCGCCAACGCCGGCGTCGACCGCTCCTTCCACGACACGTATTACGTCGTGGCCCATTTCCACTACGTGCTTTCACTCGGTGCGGTGTTCTCGATCTTCGCCGCTTGGTACTATTGGTCGCCAAAGATGACCGGCTACATGTATCCAGAGGCGCTGGGCAAGCTGCACTTCTGGCTAATGTTCATCGGTGCGAACCTTACCTTCTTCCCCATGCACTTCCTCGGACTGGCTGGCATGCCGCGCCGTTATGCCGACTATCCCGATGCCTTCGCCGGCTGGAATATGGTCGCCTCGATCGGCTCCTACATTGCCTTCGCCGGGACGATAGTGTTCTTCATCGTGGTTATCCTCACCTTCGTCCGCAAGGAGCGCGCCGCTGCCAATCCTTGGGGTGTCGGCGCGACCACGCTGGAATGGACGCTGCCGTCGCCGCCGCCGTTCCATACCTTTGAGACGCTGCCGCGAATCCAATGAGGCAAGGACGGCAAACGATGGCGGCGCAAGATGCTCCTTTGCGCCGCTCTCGCACGCCAGATCGCTCGCGGGACCGTCGCGGGCCTTGAGTGAGTAAGCCATGGCCGAGATGACGGTCGAAGCGATTGCAACCGAGCTTGATGCTGCAACTGGCGGCGACGTCGCCGACTTTGTCGCGCTGATGAAGCCGCGCGTGATGTTCCTCGTGGTGTTCACCGCGCTGGTCGGGCTGGTGGTGGCGCCCGGCTCGATGCACCCCGTGCTCGCCGTCGCCGCGTTGATCTGCATCGCCGCCGGCGCGGGTGCCGCTGGCGCGCTCAACATGTGGTACGACGCCGACATCGATGCCGCCATGGCGCGCACCGCCGGACGCCCGATTCCCCGCGGTCAGGTGACGCCGTCAGAGGCGCGCTCCTTTGGTGCGGTACTGGCCTTGGGCTCGGTGGTTTGTCTCGGGCTGATGGCGAATTGGCTCGCCTCGGCGCTGCTCGCCTTCACCATCGCCTTCTATGTTTTCGTCTACACCATGTGGCTCAAGCGGACCACGCCGCAGAACATCGTCATCGGCGGAGCTGCCGGAGCCTTGCCGCCGATGATCGGCTGGGCCGCCGCGACCGGAACCGTAAGCTTCGCCTCCTTCGTCCTCTTCCTCATCATCTTCTTTTGGACGCCGCCGCATTTCTGGGCGCTCGCGATCCTCAGGACGCGCGACTACGCGCGGGCCGGCGTGCCGATGCTCCCGGTGGTGAGTGGCGAGGATGCGACGCGGCGGCAGATCCTCATCTACAGCCTGATCCTGGCCCCGCTCGGCATGGTCCCCGCCATTATCGGCCTTGGCGGCACGCTCTATGCAGTCGCTGCCTCTATCCTCGGCGCTCTATTCGTCGTGCTCGCTTATGCCTGCTATCGCGAGCGGGAAGGGGAGAGAGCCGCGCGCGCGGCGAAGGATCTGTTCGCCTATTCGGTGCTCTATCTCTTCCTGCTGTTCGCCGTGCTGCTCGTCGAGCATGCTTTCGGCGTCGGCAGGTCGCTTCCTCCCCTCTGGACGTCGTGATGCAAGATGCGGAAAAGGAACGCAAACGCCGCCAACGCAAGCGATCCCTCGCAATCGCCTGGGTTTTGTTTGGCCTCGTGGTGCTGTTCTTCATTGTCACCATCGTCAGGCTCGGCGGCCATGTGGCCGACCGGCCAATCTGAGTACTAAAGCCATGAGCGGGCAGGAGCACGACACGGAGAAGCGGGATGCCGGTCGCAGGCTGACGGCGTTCATCATGGCGGGCGTCGCCGCCGGCATGTTGGGCCTCGCCTTCGCCGCCGTGCCGCTCTATCGCATGTTCTGTCAGGCGACGAGCTATACCGGCGAGCCGCGCCGCGCGGCCAAGGCCCCTGATCAAGTGCTCGACCGCGTCATCCGCGTCCGCTTCGACGCCAACGTCGATAGCTCGCTGCCGTGGAGCTTCACGCCCGATCAGAAGTACATCGACGTGAAGATCGGCGAGACGGCGCTCGCATTCTTCAAGGCGACCAACAACACGGCGACCCCCATCACCGGCCAGGCCGTCTTCAACGTGTCGCCGGAGGTGTCCGGGCGCTACTTCACCAAGATCGAATGCTTTTGCTTCAAGCAGCAGACGCTCGCCGCGCATGCGAGCGTCGAGATGCCGGTGACCTTCTTCGTCGATCCCAAGATCGTTGATGACGAGGACACCAACACGATTGACGAGATCACTTTGTCTTACACTTTCTACCGAGTCGATAACGGGTCGGGCGTCGCCGCGTCGCCCGGCAGCAATTCGGGATCGTGATTTGAGGTTTAGCCTTTGAGGCGGACGACGCCTCGAACGTTTGGGAGGACTGGGAGAGAACAATGGCCGACGCTCACGCCCACGCCAATCAGCACGACTACCATCTCGTCAATCCAAGCCCGTGGCCCGCTGTTGGCGCTACGGGTGCCTTCTCGCTCGCGATTGGCGCCCTGCTCTTTTTCATATCGAAGAAGGCCGGCACTCCGCATCTTTGGTACATTATTCCGGGCATCGTCCTCGTCATCTTCTGCATGTTCGGCTGGTGGCGCGACGTGATCAAGGAGGCGCACGAGGGCTACGAGACGCCCGTCGTGCAGCTCCACCTCCGCTACGGCATGATCCTGTTTATCGCCTCTGAGGTGATGTTCTTCGTCGCCTGGTTCTGGGCCTATTTCGACGCAGCGCTTTATCCCAACGATGCTGTCACCTACGTCCGCACTCAGGTCCTCGGCGGGCAATGGCCGCCCATTCCGAGCGCCGACACCGACATTGCGGGTCTCGGTTGGTTCGCCCACACCTTCAATCCCTGGGGCCTGCCGCTCGTCAACACGCTGATCCTGCTCACCTCGGGCACGACCGTGACCTGGGCGCATCACTCCCTGCTCGAGGGCAACCGGCGCGGGCTCGTCATGGGGCTTCTTTGCACCATCATCCTCGGCGTCCTGTTCACCACCTGTCAGGCCTATGAATACTCCCATGCAGGCTTCGCCTTCGCCCACCATATCTATGGCTCGACCTTCTTCATGGCCACGGGCTTTCATGGCTTCCACGTCATCGTCGGCACCATCTTCCTGACGGTGATGCTGATCCGGGCGATGCGGGGCGATTTCACCCCGAAGCAGCATTTCGGTTTCGAGGCGGCCGCTTGGTATTGGCACTTCGTCGACGTTGTGTGGCTGTTCCTGTTCACCTGCATTTATGTGTGGGGCGCAGGCAGTAACTATCCCGCCGGCTAAACCGCCTATCCGCACCGGTTCCGGGGGGCGGTCTTGCGGACCGCCCCCTTTTCATTTGAGGCTAAGGCGATGGACAATGCGAGAGTCGAGCAGGAGCCGAGATCGTTTGGCGCAACGCTGTGGGTCGGGATCACCGGCCGCTGCCCCAACTGCGGTCGTGGCAAGCTGTTTGCCGGTTACCTCACCCTCGCGCCGCGCTGCAATGTTTGCGGGCTCGACTACGACTTTGCCGATTCCGGTGACGGCCCTGCCGTCTTCGTCATCCTGGTGACGGGGTTCATCGTGGTCGGCGCGGCGCTGATCGTCGAAGTGCTCTATTCACCGCCTTATTGGGTGCATGCTCTCGTTTGGGGCTCGCTCTCGATCATCTTGCCGCTCGTCCTGCTTCGGTCCTTCAAGGGTGTTCTCATCGCCCTTCAGTTCAAGCACAAGGCCGAAGAGGGCAAGCTCGCCTCCGACTAGGCGCATCTCATGACGCGCAAGGGTCTCGCTTGGTTCACCCTGTTCACGCTGGCGGCTCTTGCCCTCTTGATCGGGCTTGGCGTGTGGCAGCTGAAGCGGCTCGCCTGGAAGGAAGGCCTGATCGCCGAGATCGAAGCTCGCGCCATGGGAGCACCCATCACGCTGCAACAGGCCATAGGCCTCGCGCGGACGGGCAAAGATCCAAGCTATTACCGCGTGCACGTCAAAGGGCGCTTCGCTAACGACAAGGAGCGACACCTCTACGCGCTGTCGACCGAAGGGGAACCCGGCTGGCATGTCATCGCGCCCTTCAGCACCGCCGAGGGCGATCTGGTTCTGATCGACCGGGGCTTCGTGCCTGACCGTCTGCAAGACCCTTCGACCCGCGCCGCTGGACAGTTGGAGGGGGAAGTCGATGTCACCGGGCTGGTCCGTCTCCCGGAAGCCCAGGGCCTGTTCACCCCTGACAATGAGCCGAACGCCAATCACTGGTTTTGGCGCGATCTCCCCGGCATGACTTTTTCCATGTTCCCCACGGCAACCATAGACCCCGCGCCGTTCTTCCTCGAAGCGGAGAAAAGCGACGTACCGGGGGGCTGGCCTGAGGGAGGTCAGACCCGTCTCGAACTGCCCAATAACCATCTGCAATACGCCATCACCTGGTTCCTGCTCGCCGGCGCGGTCGTCATCATTTATCTCGTTTACGTTAGAAGCGCTTATCGCCAGCGGATACCCTAACGGGAAGCCGCTTTGGTCTGGTTGCGGGGGCGCGTCGGCAAGGCTAGGGTCAGCCCGCAACCGCCCATTTTTTTAGCTTGAGGTCAGAGGTGAGATTTATCAGCACGCGCGGCGAGGCGCCGCCGCTCTCCTTCGAGGGCGCGCTCCTTGCCGCCATGGCGGGCGACGGCGGCCTCCTCATGCCGGAGGCTTGGCCGAAACTCACCAAGGGTGAGATCGCCTCTCTCGCTGGCCTCGACTATGCCGACGCCGCTTGCCGTGTCATGCGTCCATTCCTTGAGGGCGATCCCTGCCTTCCCGACCTGGAGGCGGTGGTGGAAGAGGCCTATGGCAGCTTCCATCACCCAGCTGTTGCACCCCTCCGTCAGATCGGGCCGAACGAATTTCTGCTCGAGCTGTTTCATGGGCCGACGCTCGCCTTCAAGGACCTCGCCATGCAGGTCGTGGCGAGGCTCATGAACCGTGCCCTGTTGCGCAAGGGCGCCCACGCCACGGTGATCGGCGCCACCTCCGGCGACACGGGCGCGGCGGCGATCGAGGCCTTTCGCGGGCTCGAGGCGATCGACATCTTCATCCTTCACCCCAAGGGTAGGGTGAGCGACGTGCAGCGCCGGCAGATGACGACGGCGGCCGAGCCGAACGTCCACAACATCGCGCTTGAGGGGACCTTCGACGACTGCCAGGGCATCGTGAAGGCCCTGTTCGCCGACGCCGAGCTTCGCGACAGTCTCGGCTTGACCGGCGTCAACTCGATCAACTTCGCTCGCATCCTCGCGCAAATCCCCTATTACTTCACCGCCGCGGTAACGCTCGGTGCACCTCACCGCGCCGTAGCCTTCTCCGTGCCGACCGGAAATTTCGGAGATATTTTCGCCGGTTACGCGGCGCGAGAGATGGGCTTACCGGTCGCGCGCCTCGTTATTGCCACGAACCTCAACGACAGTCTTGCACGGGTGCTCGGCTCGGGGGTTTACGAGCCGCACGGCGTGATTGCCACTTCAAGCCCGAGCATGGACATCCAGCTTGCGAGCAATTTCGAGCGCCTCCTGTTCGAGCTTGCCGGCCGCGATGCTGGCCGCGTCAGGTCGCTGATGGACGAGCAGCGCAAGACTGGGGCCTTCCGCCTGAATGACGCCGAGCTTGCCAGCCTGCGCGGTCTGTTCGCCGCCCATTCGGTGGGAGAGCACGAGACGGAGATGACCATTCGCTGGCTGGCAGAGGAGACCGGTGTGATCGCCGATCCGCACACCGCAGTCGGCGTCGCCGCATCGCGCGAGGAGAGCGGTCTCGGCACCACACCTATGGTGGTTCTCGCGACTGCGCACCCGGCCAAGTTCCCCGAGCTCGTCGAGCGTGCAACGGGCCGCATGCCCGAACAGCCCGAGCGTTTGCGGCTCCGGCTCGGCCAGCACGAGCGCTGCGCTGTTCTTCCCAACGACTATGCGGCGGTCGCCGACTTCATCACCAGCCGTGCGCGCCTCCAAGGCAGCACTCATAAGTCGCGGGGGCGACGCGCCGGGGTCGGCGCGTGAGCGTCGAGCGCTCACAGCTTGCCAATGGTCTGACCGTGATCAGTCACGCCATGGCCGAGGTCGAAACCGTGTCGCTCGGCATCTGGATCGGCGCCGGCAGCCGGAGCGAGACGCGCGGCGAGCATGGCGTCGCGCATTTTCTCGAGCATATGGCCTTCAAGGGTACGGCGCGGCGGAGCGCCCGCGACATCGCCGAAGAGATCGAGGCGGTCGGCGGCGAGCTCAACGCCGCGACCGGCGTCGACTCCACCGCCTATTATGCCCGCGTGATGCGCAAGGACTTGCCGCTCGCCCTCGACATCTTGAGCGACATCATCCTCGAGCCGCGCTTCGACCGCACCGAGCTCTCGCGCGAGCGCGACGTGATCCTTCAGGAGATCGCGGCCGCCATGGATTCGCCCGAGGACATCGTGTTCGACCTGGTGCAGGAAGCGGCCTTCCCGGACCAGCCCGTGGGACGACCGATCCTCGGCACGGCCAAGAGCGTCGTTTGCTTCAAGCGCGCCCATCTCGGCGCCTATCTCTCGACCCATTATCACGCTCCGAACATGGTGCTCGCCGCGGCTGGCGCGGTCGACCATGCTTTGCTGGTCGCCGAGGCCGAGCGGCGTCTGGCGTCCTTCGATGCGGGGACATCGCCTGAGCCCGAGAGGGCCATCTATGCCGGAGGCATGAGGCGCTCCGATAAGCCCTTCGAGCAGACCCATCTCGTGCTCGCGTTCGAGGCGCCGCCTTATCGCCATTCCGATTATTTCGCGGCGCAGATCTGCGCCGGAGCGCTCGGCGGCGGCATGTCCTCGCGCCTGTTCCAGGAGGTACGCGAGCGGCGCGGGCTCTGCTACGCGATCTACGCCTTCGCCAGCGGTCTCGCCGATAGCGGCATGTTCGCGGTCCACGCCGCAGGCGGTCCAGACCGGGCGCATGAGCTGATCGCCGTCATCCGCGAGGAGCTGCTCAAGGCTGCGGAGCGAGGCTTTCGCGAGGAGGAGATCGCCCGCGTCAAGGCCCAGCTCAAGATGGGGCTGCTGGCAGGGCTCGAAAGCTCGAGCGCTCGTGCCGAGCAGCTTGCCCGTCAGGTGCTGATCCATGGCCGGCCGCTCACCACAACCGAGCTGATAGAAAAGGTGGAGCAAGTCCAGGCCTCTGACCTGCAAGCCTTGGTTGCTGCGCTTCTCGCCTCCCCGGTCAGCCTTGCCACGGTTGGGCCCATTCTTCATGTTGCAAGATTCGATAGGGTGGCGGAAAAATTCACAATTCCGTCGAGCCAGGCCGCTTGAAGGGGGTCTTCAAACTATGGCTTTGTTGCGAGCAGCGTCCACGAGCGACCTCGGTCCGGTGCTTGAGTCCGATCGGGTTGTGTTGCGCACGCCGCAGATGTCGGATTATCCCGCCTGGGCCGAGCTTAGAGCCGCGAGCCGCGAATTCCTCACTCCCTGGGAGCCGCTCTGGTCGAACGATGAGCTGTCACGCGCCTCGTTCCGGCGCCGCGTGCGCCATTATCTCCGCGACATCCGCGAGGACGTGGGCTATGCGCTCTTTATCTTCTCGGCCACGAGCGGGGCACTCGTCGGGGGACTTACCCTGTGTAATGTGCGTCGCGGGGTCACTCAGTCCTGCACGCTTGGCTATTGGGTCGGCGCCAAATATGCGCGCCAGGGCTATATGACGGCCGCCGTTCGCGCCGTCGTCCCCTTTGTGTTCGACTCGCTTGAGCTGCACCGGCTCGAAGCGGCGTGCCTTCCGACTAATGCGGCCTCGATCAAGCTGTTGGAGAAGACCGGTTTCAAGCGCGAGGGTCTCGCGCGCCGCTATCTTAGGATCAATGGCGTCTGGCAAGACCATCTGCTTTACGCGCTGCTCGACGCCGACCCGCGCCGCTAGTGCCGCCGGGGAAGAGCCGAGCAAGACGGGAGGGTTGGTGAGTTGAGCGGCTTGAGCGCAGGGCAAGCAGCCGCCTGGCATCTTTGCCGGGACGGGCGAGGTGGTGCGCTCCTGCGCGCCGCTCTTGTCGCTCTGGTGCTCCTGCCGTCGGGCTTCGCCCGCGCCGTCGAGGCGATCTCCGTGACGCCCGACCAAGACAAGATCGACATCACCACCAAGGGGGAGCTTTACGAGGGCCGCGGCGACAAGCTCCAACTTGAGACGGCTCCAGGCCCCGACGGCTATATCGGCCGCATGGCGGTGCAGGCGGCGACGCCAGGCACCAATCCGGGCTGGCTCGTTTTTGCGCTGTCGAACCCGACCTCTGAGTCAATCGTGCGCTGGCTGGTCGCGCCGCGTTACACGCTCGCCAATTCGCGTGTGTTCTGGCCCGAACTCGATGCTCCCCGCATCGCCGCGGTGACGCCATCGCTCGGCTTTCGTCCCGAGCCGCTCAAGAGCGATCGCGCCGACATGTTCCGTCTGAGCCTCGAGCCGGGCCAGACCGTAACTTTCGCCGCCGAGCTGAGCTCGGCCCAAGTCCCCCGTCTCAACCTCTGGGACCCTAACGCATACCAGTCGAAACAGCAGGACCGCATGTTGTTCAACGGCGTGCTGCTCGGCATCACCGGCCTGCTGGCGATCTTTTTGACCGCGATCTTTGCCGCCAATCACCGGGCGATCTTCCCCGCCACCGCGCTCGTGGCCTGGGCTGCCCTGGTCTATTTCTGTGTCGATTTCGGCTTTTGGAACAAACTCTTCCCGGTAGGGCCCGACCGCTCAGCGCTTTACCGCGCGGCGGCCGAGGCGGGGCTTGCGGCGAGCCTTGTCCTCTTCCTCTACACCTTCCTCCGCATCGGGCTGTGGCACGGCTGGATCAAGACCTTGTTCTGGTGCTGGATCGCCGCCCAGTTCGGTCTGATCGTCGTTGCCGTCGTCGATCCGCCCTTGGCCTCGGGGCTCGCGCGCGCCTCGACCGTGGCGATCGCCGGCATCGGCACCGGGCTGATCGCTTATCTCGCCTTGCGTGGCCAGGACCGCGCGCTCTCGCTCATCCCCAGCTGGCTCTTGCTGATCGTATGGCTGTTCGGCGCCGCCATGATCGTGCTCGGCAAGCTGTCCGGCGACATCGTTATCTCCGGGCTGGTCGCCGGCCTCGTGCTCATTCTCGTTCTGCTCGGTTTCACCGTGACGCAATTCGCTTTCCGCTCAGCCGGAGGGCCGCTTCAGCTCGGGCCGCCGAGCCTCGTGCAGATGAAGTCGCTCGCCGTCGATGGCTCAGGCGCCCACATCTTCCAATGGAGCGCCGGCAAGGACCAGATCACCGTGGCCGAGGAGGTGGAGAAGGAGCTCGGCCTCGACCCCGGTACCCTCAACGTGCCCGTCGAGGAGTTCCTCAACCATATGCATGCCTCGGACCGCGAGCGCTTCCGCCTGATGTTGTGGTCGTTGCAGGAGAAGCAGGGCGGCGACCTTGTGCTTGATTTTCGCCTGCGGCGTCACGACGGAACCTATCTCTGGTACGACCTGAAAGCGCATGCTGTGCCGAGCGAGAATACGCGGCTCCTCCGCTGCGTGGGGCTGATGCGCGACGTGACGAGCCTCAAGCGCTCCCATGAGCGATTGTTGCATGACGCCGTGCACGACAGCCTGACCGGGCTTCCCAACCGCGAGCTGTTCATGGACCGCGTGGCTGGCGCGATCACCCGCGCGCGCGAAGGGCAGGCCAATCGCCCGACCGTGATCTTCATCGACATCGACCGCTTCAAGAACGTCAACAAGAGCTTCGGTCTCGTCATCGGCGATTCGATGCTGCTCACGCTCGGCCGGAGGTTAGCGCGGCACCTGAACCCGCAAGACACTCTTGCACGGCTCGGCGGCGATCAGTTCGCCATCCTCCTCATCTCGGGCAGCGATCCGCATCAAGTCGCCACGCTTGCCGAGCGCGTGCGCCGCGCGCTCCGAACGCCGATGAAGATCAGCTCCAAGGAAATTATCCTCACCGCCTCGATCGGCATCGTCGTGCATGACGGCACGCAAGCTACGGCTCAGGATCTGGTGCGCGAGGGCGAGATCGCCATGTTGCGCGCCAAGCGCTCGGGCGCCGACCGCATCGAGATTTTCAATCCCTCGATGCGCGGCGAGGACGAGAGCAAGCTCCCGCTTGAAAGCGATCTCAGAAAGGCGCTCGAGCGCCAGCAGATCTTGGTACTCTACCAGCCGATCACGCGGCTTGCCTCGAACCAGCTGGCCGGCTTCGAGGCGCTGCTCCGCTGGGAGCATCCGACACGGGGGCGGCTTGGCGCCGAGGACTTCATCCCGCTCGCCGAGGAATTGGGACTGATCGTCGAGCTCGGCAGCTACGTTCTCGGCCAGGCGCTCGAGGAGGCGGTGCGCTGGCACAAGGTTCTGCCGCGCGACCGCGATCCGCTCTTCGTCAGCGTCAACGTGTCGAGCCGCCAGCTCTTCCGCCAGGACATGGTGCAGGAGATCAGGCTGATGCTGGCGCGCGAGGCGGTGCCCAAGGGCACCCTCAAGCTCGAGATCACCGAGTCGCTGGTCATGGAGAATCCCGAGCGCGCCGTCGAGATCCTGACCTGGCTCAAGACCTTCGGCGCCAGCCTCGCGCTCGACGATTTCGGCACCGGCTATTCCTCGTTGAGCTATCTGCACCGCTTCCCCTGCGACACGATCAAGGTCGACCGCTCGCTCGTGCGTGACAGCGGGCTCAACGGCTCGACCCCGCTCATTCTCCGTTCGGTGATCGCTCTCGCCCACGAGCTCGGCAAGGAGGTGGTTGCCGAGGGCGTCGAGACGGCGGCCGATGCGAGCTATCTCCGCTCGATCGGCTGCGAATACGGCCAGGGCTTCTATTACGGAGAGCCGATGGCGGCCAAGGACGTGGCCGATCTTCTCGCTGCCCTCGCCAGTCACCGCAGGCGCAAGGAGCGCGAGCGAGCGCGTGCACCACAGGCGCCGAAGGGAATGGACGTTCAGCCCCCGGCTACGGCGCAGATCCAGGCGCTACCGGTGCCTCGACCGACGTCCTAAGCGTGACCTGAATCGTTGACGAGGCGGATCGGGTCTATGCCGATCTTGCCGAGCGCGCGGTGGTATTTGCGGTCAACCTCGGGATCGAAGATCAGCTCGGGGTCGGCCGGGCAGTTGAGCCAGCCATTGGCGTGGATCTCGGTTTCGAGCTGGCCCGGTGCCCAGCCGGCATAGCCGAGCGCCAGCAGCGCCTTGTCCGGGCCAGTGCCCTTGGCGATGTCGCGCAGAATGTCGATGGTCGCCGTGAGGCACACACTCTCGTCGATCGGCAGCGTGCTCTCGGCTTTGAAATAGTCGGCGCTGTGCAGCACGAAGCCGCGCCCCGTCTCGACCGGTCCGCCGAGATGCACTGCCATGCCGGTAAGCCCATCGGGAAGCCTGATGCGCTCCTGTGTCGGCACGATGTTGAGCTGCTCGAGGAGCTCGGTGAAATTGATGTTGGGCGCGCGCTGGTTGATGATGATGCCCATGGCGCCTTCGGCGGAGTGCGCACACATATAGATGACGGAGCGGGCGAAGCGCGGATCTCCCATTGCCGGCATGGCGATTAGCAGTTGTCCGTCGAGATAGCCTTCGCGTGGTGGCCGCTGTGCGCTTCGAGCTGGCATGATGATAAGACTACAACAGTTCTGCCCCTTGGGAAGAGGCAACGCTGAATTAACGCTGAGCGAGGCGTTTTCGTCGCAATCGCGCTCACAAAAGAGTGAGACTTTGCCGCGCCGCTCGAGGTCGCGTTGCGATATCCCTCCCGCTAAAGTCCTCGCGTCCGCGCAAGCTATTCGGAAGCCATGCCTCACTCTTTCCTTTCCCATTCCCTCGGCGCGCCACGGCTTGGCCTCGTCGTTGGCGCATTATTGTGCATTGTTGCGCCGAGCATCGGTCGTGCCGCGAGCCCCGGCGAATCCGCTTGGGTCTCGTCCAACAATTCGAAAGTGCGACTCGTCTCGGGCACGCCTGATATTGATGGCAGGCCAAGCCTGGTCGCGGGCGTTCAGCTCCGCATGGATCCGGGGTGGAAGACCTATTGGAGGAACCCCGGCGATTCTGGCGTGCCGCCGAGCTTCGATTTCAAAGGCTCCAAGAATCTCAAACAGGCCGAGCTGCTCTATCCGGCTCCGCATCGTATCGCCGACGCGAACGGCACGGCGATCGGCTACGACGACGAGGTCGTCTTTCCCGTCAAGATCACACCTGAGCACGAGGGCGAGCCGGTCGAACTCAAGCTCGCCTTCGAATATGGCCTGTGCAAGAATCTCTGCATCCCTAATGAAGTGAGTCTCGAGCTCGTGCTTTCTCCCGATGAAGGCAAAGGCGACGCGATGCTGCTCGAAAACGCTCTCGCGCTCACACCGAAGGAAGCGGCGCCCGGTCTCCTGCCTGCGGTCGAGAAGGTGACGGCCGATCTCGATGCGCCCAAGCCAAAGATCACGATCGACGCGATCTTTCCGCAAGGGGCGCGAGGGACCGATCTCTTCATCAACGGGGAGGAGACCTATGTGCCGGTGCCCAAACCGGACGGCCCGCTCGCCGACGGCAAACAGCGTTTCATCGTCGACTTCGGTTCCGCGGCCGAAGCTGCCGCGCTAAAGGGCAAGACCTTGACGCTCACATTGGTCTCAGACTTGGGGTCGGCCGAAATGACTTGGACAGCGAAGTAGGGCGCACTTGGCCGGGCGAGGTTGAGCCGGTATGGTGCGGGCCGCGCCGCACTCAGCCCCTGGAGGAGCACCGATGAGCATCGTCAAAGGAGACAGCCTGCCCGAGGCCACCTTCAGGATCATGACGCCAGAAGGCATCAAGACATTGACAACTAAGGATATATTCGCGGGCAAGAAGGTCGTCTTGTTCGCCGTCCCGGGCGCCTTCACGCCCACCTGTCATTTGCAGCACCTGCCGGGCTTCATCGAGAGCGCCGATCATTTCAAGAAAGAGGGCATCGACACGGTCGCTTGCGTCGCCGTCAACGATCCTTTCGTCATGGCGGCCTGGGAGGAGAACTCGGGCGGCAGGGGCAAGGTGTTGTTCCTGTCCGACGGCAACGCCGAGTTCACTAAGAAGATCGGCATGGATTTCGACGGTAGCGGCGTCGGGCTCGGAACGCGCTCCAAGCGTTACTCCATGTTGGTCGACGACGGCGTGGTGAAGGTGTTGGATGTCGAGGATTCGCCCGGCGTGTGCGACATCACCGGCGCCTCGCACCTCCTCGAGCAGCTCTAGCGGTTACCCCTCAATCGTCTTCGCTGCTCTTCTTGCGGCGCTCGGGCATGAACGGCGTCATGCCCTGGCGGGCAAGCTCATCGGCCCGCTCGTTCTCGTCATGGCCGTGATGGCCTTTGACCCAGTGCCAGCGAACGTCATGTAGGCTCGCGGCCTTGTCGAGTTCTTCCCAAAGCTCGACATTCTTCACCGCCTTGCGATCTGAGGTGCGCCAGCCATTCTTCTTCCAACCCTTGATCCAGCCGGTGATGCCGCCGCGAAGATAGTTCGAGTCGGTATAGAGCTCGACCTCCGAAGACGCTTTGAGCGCTTCGAGCGCCTTGATGGCGGCGGTCAGCTCCATGCGGTTGTTGGTGGTCATGGGCTCTCCGCCCGACAACTCCTTGCGATGCTCGCCGGACTGAAGGATCGCTCCCCAGCCGCCGGGGCCGGGATTGCCGGAGCAAGCGCCGTCGGTATGAATGATCACCTTGGACTTTGCCATCCTCAGTGCTTCCCGAGGCCGTAATCGCGATAAGATTTGACGCCCTGATGGAACCTGAGCTTGCGCAGATATTCGTTAGGGTCCTTGGTGCGGACAAGCGCGCTCTCGTCCGTGTTCAGCCAGTCGTAAGTGCGCGTGAGCAGGAAGCGCAGCGCGGCTCCGCGCGCGAGTGTCGGCAGCCATTTCAGCTCGGCCTCGCTCAACGGGCGCACGCCCTCATAGGCTTGCAGCATGGTGCGTGCCTTGGTGATGTTGAAGCTGCCATCTGACTCGAAGCACCAGGCGTTGAGACAGATGGCGACGTCGTAGGCCATCGTGTCGTTACAGGCGAAATAGAAATCGATCAGCCCCGATACCTTGTCGCCGAGGAAGAACACGTTGTCGGGGAAAAGGTCGGCATGGATCACGCCTTGCGGCAGGTCAGAAGGCCAGCGCTTCTCGAGATAGGCATGCTCCTTCTCGATCTCGGCGGCAAGGCCGGGCACGACCTCATCCGCTCCGGCGCCGATCGACTGAACCAGCTTGCGCCAGCCGGGCAGCGACAGGTCATTTGCCCTGAACATGGGGAAGTCGGCCCCAGCAATATGGAAATGCGCGAGCACGTCACCGAGCGCGTGGCAATGCTCGATATTGGGGCGGCGCACCCACAGCCCTTCGAGGAAGGTGATGAGCGCCGCGGGCCGCCCCGCGAGCTCCTTCAGCGTGCGGCCGGCGCGGTCCTTGACGGGCAGCGGGCAGGAGATTCCGCGCCCGACGAGATGCTGCATCAGCGCAAGGAAATAGGGGAGGTCCTCGCGCCGCACCCGCTTCTCGTAAAGCGTGAGAATGTAGCGTCCGCTCTCGGTATGGACGAGATAGTTGGAGTTCTCGACGCCCTCGGCGATGCCTTTGAAAGAGGTCAATGCGCCGATGGCATAGCTGCCGATGAAGTCCGCAAGCTCCTCGTCAGAGACGTCGGTATAGACGGCCATTTAAAGCGCCGGCACTTCTCGCAGCTCGCGCGGGAGCTTGAAGGCAATGTCTTCCTCCGCCGTGGTGACGGTCTTGATCTTCGTTTCGAAGCGCGCCCTGAAGGCGTCGATGATCTCATCGACCAGAACCTGCGGGGCTGAGGCGCCGGCCGTCAGTCCGAGACTCTTGATGTCGCCGAAAGCGTTCCATTCGATCTCGGCCGCACGCTCGATCAGCACGGCATGAGGGCAGCCCGCGCGCTCGGCAACCTCGACGAGACGCAGCGAATTCGAGCTCGTGGGCGAGCCGACCACGATCATGCTGTCGCAGGCCGGCGCGATCCGCTTCACCGCGTCCTGGCGATTGGTCGTGGCGTAGCAGATGTCGTCCTTGCTCGGCGTGGTGAGGTTGGGGAAGCGCTCCTTCAGCACCGCAACGATCTCGCGCGTGTCGTCGACGGAGAGTGTCGTCTGGGTGAGCACGGCGAGCCTGTCGGCATCGCGCGGCGTGAATGCACGCGCTTCTTCGCTGGTCTCGATCAGATGCACGGCGCCTCTCGGCAGTTGACCCATCGTTCCCACCACCTCGGGATGACCACCGTGCCCGATCAACAGAATCTCGCGTCCCTCGGCGAATTGACGCCCGGCCTCGCCATGGACTTTTGCGACCAGCGGACAGGTGGCGTCGAGCACGAACATGCGTCGGCGCGAGGCGGCCTCGGGCACCGCCTTCGGCACGCCGTGGGCGGAAAAGACGATCGGAGCGTCGGTCTCGGGAATCTCGTCGAGCTCCTCGACGAAGATCGCGCCCTTGGCCTTCAGGTCCTCGACCACGGTGCGGTTATGGACGATGGCGTGACGCACATAGACCGGTGCGCCATATCGTTCGAGCGCGAGCTCGACGATCTGGATCGCCCGATCCACACCTGCGCAAAAGCCTCTCGGGGCCGCAAGAAAGATGGTGAGAGGAGGGCGGTTAAGCGGCCGTCCGTCAGATTTCGGCATGCCCGTCATTTTTGTGCCAGGGAAAGGGTCAAGCGTGTCACAGGCGCGTCAAGTCGGACCTTGTGGCGCTTATCGAGTACGGATAGGTTGGCGCCCATTGCTGGAGACCGGCAGCTCGCGACAGAGTTCAAAAAAATCAAGTCGAGCCCGGGCATATCAGGCGGGGATGCCTGGCATGTCAAGCCAAGGACGGGGTGAGTTGAGGGGTTCCGACGCTCTTTGGTGGCTGCGTGCGGGCCTGCTCGCCGGGCTGCTCGCGGCGCCATTTCTCCTCTCTGGCTGCTCCGTCTCCAAATTCGCAAATCCCTTCGGAACCGGCAGTCCCGATACCTCGGCCTCCGCCGTGACGGAGGACCGGCTGCTCGAGACGGCCAAGGCCAATTCGGGCACCGACATGCCCGGTGGATTGAGCGCCCATTGCCCGCAGGTGGTGGCGTGGCCCCGCGACCGCCTGCTCACGATTTACCAGCCCGGCCATGTCGGCGACAACCTCGCCGTGATTCATCGGGGCGAGATCACCAAGATGGCGCGCGAGTGCCAGATCTATTCCGATCGCGTGGTGGTTCGTTACGGCTTCGCCGGCCGTGTGCTGCTAGGCCCCAAGGGCATTCCCGGGACGGTAAACATGCCGATCACCATCCGCGTCGCCGGCACCGAGCAGAGGACGCTCGCAACCGACAAGATGACGGTCGCCACGACCGTGCCGCAAGGCGACCCGGTCGGCTATTTCTCGATGGTGCGGGAGATTGCTTTCCCCATCCAGGTCGGAACGAGGCCCGAGGACTACAAGGTTTTCGTTGCCTTCGAGCGCAATCAGCCCGGCGCCGGCTAAGGCGACTTCAGCTCATTTACTGGCGTGTCCATTGCCTCGAACCGGCAATCGTCCGCCTCGCTGTTTTCACTTTACCGCCAAAAAATTGATCCACCGCGTTGATAGCCTTTGAGAGTTCGTACCCAGGTGGCGGTGTGCGGTTGGCTACGATCATTAAATCGGCGCGACGGAGGAACCTCGGCGAGTTGCTAGGGGTTAAGCGCTACGAGGGAGTGCAGCATTAGCGAGAGCGTGGTCGCTGTCTTAGACAGCCCCTTTCGTTCGCGGTTTCGCGCTGCCATCCCCGCGCGTTCCAGTTGCGTCAGTGACAATTGGACAGATGAGGGACGCGAATCCTCCCAGGCTTGCGAGGGAGCCATTCGCCAACGGGGAGAGGTCGTTCAAACGACCGGCGAATTCATGGCGCAACTCAACGTCGTCGCTCAGGGCGATAAGGCCGGCGGTCATCGCCCCGTCGGAGATAAGGTCAACAGCCAGCGCGTCGGACCGATCCAGCCATCCGTGCAGCGGGTGGCGCGTCCGCCCGAGGCGAGGAAGGATGCTTCACGCCGCACCGAGCAGCCTCCGGCCGCCCGTGTAACGCGCTTCAACACGCCGGCGCTCGACAGCCCCATCGCGCCTCCGCTTCCGCAGGGCTCTTGGGTGCGCACTCTCGTAATAGGGCTCATTATCGCCGCGCTGGTTCCGAATGTCACTCTTGCCGCCGTGCTCTGGCTCGGACTGATCGATCCGCCCTGGACAAAGCAAGAGGTCCCGCCGCAGGCGGCGGCTCAACCGGCAACCGCAACCGCCGTGCTCACCGCTCCCGCCACCCTCGAAGCAACGGCGGGCGGTACGATTGGCTTTCCGATCGCGCTCGATGGGACCGACGGCGTTCCCGCTCGCAGCATCATCGCCATAAAGGGACTGCCTCCCGGAAGCACCCTTTCCGACGGGCGGCCTTATGGGGACAGTGAATGGGACCTGAAATCGGACCAGATCGGCGATTTGCATCTCGCCTTGCCGCTGACCGCGCGAGGCGAGATGCAAGTGGCGATCAGCCTCATCACACCTGACGACAAGGTCATCACCGATACCGAAACGGTGCTGAAAGTGGCGCCGGCTCCAAGTGTGCCCACGGCTCAGAGTCCGACGGCGCAATCGACCGGGGACCACGGCGGCGATCAACAGAGTGCCGCAACGGAACCGAACCAAGATGATGGTGCCGCCGCCGAGGAAGCAACGTCCAATCAACCGGCCTCGGCCTCTTCGCCGAGCGATGGTCAAACTCCCGAAACATCGGCATCGGCAAAGGTCGACGGACAGTCGACCAACTGGGTAACGCCGTCCGTCTACGTCAATATGCGCGACGGACCCTCGTCGTCGTCGAGTGTCATCGCCGTGATCGCCAAGGGGGCGAAGCTGCCGGTGCTCGACCGGAAGCGCGGCTGGGTGCAGGTGAGCAACCCTGAGACCTCGGAGAAGGGGTGGATCTACAGCGGCTATGTCGGCGGGGGGCACCATGTGCGATCGCGCAAGCGAGCCGCGGCCGCCGCCTCTGAACCTGAGCAGAAATCGGAGTCGTCGTCCTTCT
This sequence comes from uncultured Alphaproteobacteria bacterium, assembly GCA_963742355.1. Classification (GTDB taxonomy): domain Bacteria; phylum Pseudomonadota; class Alphaproteobacteria; order Rhizobiales; family Methyloligellaceae; genus Methyloceanibacter. The sequence continues at coordinate 132,863 of CAVULQ010000004.1, forward strand.
GGGGATGGCTTACGCAGTAGCTCGCCGGCGTGCGGCTAATTCAGCTTGGTCTTGAGCGCGGCAATGCCTTGGGTGACGAGGCTGTCGGCCGTCTCGGGCGTGAGCTTCGCCTTGATCACGCTCTGCGCCGCCGCAATGGCGGCATCGGCAGCTGCGGCGCGCACCTCGAGCAAAGCTTCGGTCTCAGCGCGGGCGATCTTGTCCTCGGCGAGCTTCATGCGCCGCTCGAAATGCTCAACCATCGAGCTGCGCGTCTCCGCCGCGAGCTCCTCGGCCTCCTTCGAGGCGAGGCTGATGATGGCTTCTACTTCCTTGGCCGTGTCGCCCTGCTTGCGCTTGTAGTCGGCAAGCACCGTTTCCGCCTCTTGGCGCAGATGCCTGGCCTCCTCGAGCTCCTTGGCGATCATCGCTGCCCTGGCATCGAGCGCCGCGGCGACTTTCTTATGCAAGCCAAAATACGCCAGGACGCCGAGGAAGAGGAAGAACGAGACGGCAACCCAGAATTCAGGCTCGAGGATGAAGTCCATGGGGTCAGTCTTTCCGTGCGGCCTCTACGGCCTTTTCGATATCGCCGCGAGAGGGCGCGCTGCCGATCAGCCTGCGCACGATATCGGCGGCGACGTCGGCAGCCACCGCGCTGACGTCCTTCATTGCGGAGGTCTTGGCCGCGTTGATGCGCGCCTCGGCCTCTGCGCTCTTCTTCCCGAGCTCGCGCTCGAGTTTCTCGCGCTCGGCCGCAATCTCCTCTTTCAGTTTGGCACGTCCGGCATCGATGATGGCATGCGCCTTCTGCTTCGCTTCGGCGAGCGCCTGCTCATAAGCGGCGATCGCCTCCTCGGTCTGCCGCCGCAGTCTATCGGCCTCAGCGAGATCCTTGGCGATATGGGAGGCACGCGCCTCGATCACGCCGCCGATGCGCGGCAGAACCACCTTCACCATCAGCACATAAAGAATGCCGAAGACGATGATGAGCCAGATGATCTGCGGCGCCCAGTCGAGCGGATTGAGTTGCGGCATGGTCGCTTTGCGGGCCTAGGGCTGCGTCCCGAACTGTCCTAGAACACGAACAGGATGATGAGCGCCACCACGAGGCCGAACAGGCCCGTGGCCTCGGCGAGAGCGAAGCCGAGCAGAAGGTTGGCGAACTGGCTCGGAGCGGCGGAAGGGTTGCGCAACGCACCTTGCAGATAATTGCCGAAGATCGTGCCGATGCCGACGCCGGCGCCGACGAGCGCGATCGAGGCCAATCCTGCGCCGATCAATTTTGCTGCTGATGGATCCATTTCACTCTCCCTTGTGACTGATGTTGGCTGATGGTGAGGCTAGTGCATATGCAGCGCATCGTTGAGATAAATGCACGTCAGGATGGCGAAGACATAGGCCTGGAGGAACGCGACGAGGATCTCGAGTCCCGTGAAGGCGACCATGAAGGCGAGCGGAGCCCATCCACCGAGGAAGCCGAGCGCGACCACGAAGGCGCCGAACACCTTCAGCATGGTGTGCCCGGCCATCATATTGGCGAACAGCCGGACCGAGAGCGAGAGAGGTCGCGTCAGGTAGGAAATCACCTCGATCACCACCAGCAACGGCAGCATGACGACGGGCACGCCGTCGGGCACGAAGAATTTCAGGAAATGCGCGCCGTGCTTCCAGAAACCGATCGCGGTGACGCCGAGAAAGATGAAGGCGGCGAGCGCGAAGGTGACGATGATGTGGCTCGTCACTGTGAAGGAATAGGGCACCATGCCGAGCATATTCAGCGCGAGCACGAACATGAACAGCGTGAAGATGAAGGGGAAATACTGCATCCCGTCGGTGCCGACATTATCGCGCACCATATTGGCGACGAACGAGTAGGAGACCTCGGCGACCGACTGGAGCCGCGTCGGCACGAGCGCGCGATTGCGCATGGCGTAGAGCGTGAAGAGAGTGATGAGCGTCGCCGCGATCACCATGAAAAGAGCGGAGTTGGTGAAAGAGGCGTCTAACCCGAACAGCTCGAACGGGATGATGCGCTTGATCTCGAACTGGTGCATGGGGCTCGGGATGCCGCCCGCGCCCGCCGCGCCGGTGTCAGTTCCTTCAGCGGCATATGCCTCGAACACGAAACGCCCCTAATCCTCGTCGTCCACATCCTCCGGCAAGTCCTTGCCGGCCGTCGGCGCCTTGGCCTGCATGGCCTTGGCCGCCCTGATCACGTTCACGATCCCGGCGGCGGCGCCAAGCACCAGAAACACCACCATCAGGAATGGCGCCGACCCCAACCAGCGGTCGAGCGCCCAGCCGATGAACCCCCCGACCGCAACGCCGGCGACCAGTTCGACCCCTAGTCTGAGGGCGTAGCCGAGCGCCTCGCCGCGCGCCCTAGAATCGGGCGGGGGCGGGGGCGCATGGCGCGCCTGAACCTCCGCCAGCCGCTCTCCAAGGGTGTCGAGCCGTCGGCGGATGCCTTCCTGGTCGCGGCCGCTCTGCGTGCGGCCGGACGTCTTGTCGGCTCCGGCCATTGGCACTGCTCAATATCCGGGAGAGCCCTAAGGGACCGGCTGGTCCTTAAGCTTGGCGCGCACTTTAGTTTGGGATTTGGCCCTGTCAAGGAAGTCGGGGACCCTCCTGGGCGCCCCGTTCATCCCCTTTAGAGAGGCGCTGGCCGGCTGGAAAACGGCGCCCTCCAACGGCCATCTTCAGCGACGTTGCGGCCTTTTAGCCTGCGAGGAACCGTGACGGTTAGATGACGTTCTCATGACGGTCCAGCGGTAGAACTCCCGCTGATTCAGCAACCCTCAAAGGAGGCCAACATGATCAAAACCATCGCCGCAGCGATCCTCGCTGCCGCCCTTATCTCGTCCATTTCCGGAGCTGTGTATGCCGGAGGTATCGACGACTGTTCGAAGCACTCCAGCTATCAGGGCGACCGGCCCTGGTGCCTTGGCGGTCCCGGGAGCTCTCCTTACGGAGGCTGAGGGCGGAGCCCTTACGACAGACGCGGTTCGCTAGCCCTTTAGCTCGCGTCGCGTAAACGCTCGGCCGTCTCGAGATCGACGGAGACGAGCTGACTCACTCCCCGTTCGGCCATGGTCACGCCGAACAGCCGGCTCATGCGCGACATGGTCAGCGGGTGGTGGGTGATGATGAGGAAGCGCGTGTCGGTCGAGCGCGCCATCTCCTCCATCAGAAGGCAGAAGCGGTCGACATTGGCGTCGTCGAGCGGCGCGTCGACCTCGTCGAGCACGCAGATCGGCGAGGGGTTGGTCAGGAACACGGCGAAGATCAGCGCGAGCGCGGTCAACGCCTTCTCGCCGCCGGAAAGCAGCGTCAGCACTTGCGGCCGCTTGCCCGGCGGGCAGGCGAGGATCTCGAGGCCTGATTCGAGCGGGTCATCCGAATCGACCAGTTTCAGCTCGGCGGAACCGCCGCCGAACAGCGTCTTGAACAGGCGCTGGAAATGAGCGTTGACCGTGTCGAAAGCTTCGAGCAGCCGCTTGCGCCCCTCGCGGTTCAGATTGGAGATCCCCTGGCGGAGCCTGACGATCGCTTCCTCGACGTCAGCCTTCTCGCGTTCCATCTCCTCGAGCTTGGCTGAAAGCTCGGCCTCTTCCTCCTCGGCCCTGAGATTGACTCCGCCGAGGCGCTCGCGGTCGCCTTTGAGCTTTGCCAGTCGCGCCTCGACCTCGGCAAGAGGGGGAATAGGGGCGTTCGGCTTCAGCGCCGCGAGCGCAAGACAAGCCTCCGGCGCGCAGTCGAGCTGTTCGCGGACTGTATGCGCGCACTCGGCGCGCCGCTCGCGCGCGGATTCAAGGCGTGCCTCGGTGCGCGCCCGATTTTCGCGCGCTGCCGCGAGATGCTCCTGAACCTCGCGCAAGGCCTTCTCCAAACGTTTGAGCGCGGTCTCGGCGAGAGCGAGATCGTCAGCCGCCTTGCTGCGCTCGCGCTCGGCCTGAGCGATCGCGTCGAGAAGCTTGCCGCGCCGCGCCTCGATCTCGGCGGGAAGATTGGCGAGCGCGGCGAGATCGGCGCTCGTCTCCTCCTCGCGGGCGCGAAGCGTGGCGATCTGCTCGCGCGAATTGGCAATGCGCTTCTGCCAGAGCGCCTGCTCGGCGCTGATTGCCTGTATGCGCTCCTGTCTAAGCCTCACCTCGCGCTCGAATCCTTCGAGCGCGGCTTCGGCGCGCGCGTGGACCGAACGCTGCTCGACCGCCGAGGCCTTTGCGTTGGCGAGCGACTCCTCGAGCATTGCGAGCGATACGAGCTCGGCAAACGCGACCTCTGCGCGCGCGCTTTGCTCATTCGTCTCGCGCAGCGCATCCCGTGTGCGATTGAGCGCCTCCGCGAGAGCGCCGAGCTGCTTGCTGGTCGCTTGCGCCTCATGCTCGGCGGCAGCGATCGAATCCCGCGTCCGGCCAAGCTCGACTTGCGCCTCCTTGGCCTCATGGCGGAGCGCCTTGAGCTTCTGTGCGGCGGCCTCGGCACGCGCTCTCGCAGCCTCAAGCTCGCTTCCCGCGACACTCGCCCGCGCCTCTGCCTCGGACGCAGCCTCCTGCAAGGCTTCGAGCCGACCGCGCTCGATGAGCCGTGCCGACGCCGCTGCCGCCATGCCGGACTTGAGCCGATAGCCATCCCAGCGCCAAAGATCGCCGTCTTTGGAAACGAGTCTCTGGCCGGGCTTCAGCTTCGACTGTAAGGCCTGCCCGCTTTCCTGATCGATGACGCCGATCTGCGCCAGCCGGCGTCCAAGCTGCTCCGGCCCGGTAACGAATTGGCTGAGGGGCGTTGCTCCGCCCGGAAGAGCGGGCTCGTCGTCGCCGGCGGCGACGAGACGCCAATGGGCAGGCGCCGCCTCGTCGGACGCGGCGTCGAGATCCTCGCCGAGGGCAGCGCCAAGCGCCGCCTCGTAGCCTTGCGTGACCTTGACCTGATCGACGATCGCCGGCCACTCGCCCTGCTTCGCGGGCTGAAGCAGCTTGATGAGCGTGGCGCGCTCGGTCTCGATCTCCTGGAACGCGAGCTTGGCTTCTGCCGCGAGGGCACGTCCTTTCGCCTCATCGCCCCGCGCAGCCTCCTCGTCGGCCTCTGCCGCGAGAATCTCGGCTTCGAGCCCCTCGGTCGTGGCCGTGAGGCTCGTAAGCTCGCCACTCAAAGCTGAAAGTGCGCTCTCATGCCCGGTCTCGGCCTCGCGCTGCGCAAGCCCGGCCTCGATCTCGGCCAGTTGGGCGCTAAGCCGTGTCATGCGGCCAGCGAGATCGGACTTCTCCGTCTCGATCCGGGCACGCTCGGCGCGGCCTTCGGCAAGAGATGTGGTCGTGAGCGAAAGCATCTGCTCGGCGGCAGCGAGCGCCTCAGCCGCCTTGGCAACCGCCTCGCGGAGCTGCGGCATCTCGCGATCGCGAGAGCTTGCGGCTTGCAGCCTGCGGCTCTCTTCGCCGAGCCCGCGCAACATGCCTTCTGCCTCTGCAATATGCTCCTCCTCGCGAGCAAGGTCGCGCGAGGCCTGCGCGAGCCGTGTCTCGAGCTCGGCCTGACGCGCTTTGGCGCGCGCCTCCTCGCGCTCGAGCGCATCGCGCTCGACGCTCAGGCGGTGCAGCACGGCAGCGCGCGCAGCCTCCTCGTCACGCAGAGGCTGGAGCTTCTCCGCGGCTTCCGCTTGCTGGCGAAGCGCCTCTCCTTCGGCCTTGGTCTCTTGCGCGACGGTGCCGAGCGCCTCCTGGAACGCGGCTTCCTCGTGCTCGACCAGCGCGCAGGCCGCCTCCCAATGCAAGTGATGCTGGAGCGCTTCTGCCTCGCGGATCTTGCCGGAGATCTCCCGATAGCGCTGCGCCTGACGCGCCTGGCGTCTGAGCGCCTGCAATTGCGATGCGAGCTGGCCGATCAAATCTGCGAGCCGAGCGAGATTGGCCTCGGTCGCCTTCAAGCGAAGCTCTGCCTCGTGACGGCGGCTGTGCAAGCCGGCGATGCCGGCCGCATCTTCCAGCACGCGACGGCGCTCCTGCGGTGGGGCATTCACGATCTCGCCGATCCGCCCCTGCCGCACGAGGGCAGGAGAGCGCGCACCGGTCGCCGCGTCCTCGAACAGAAGGCGTACGTCACGCGCGCGTGCATCCTTGCCGTTGACCTTGTAGGCCGAGCCTGCCTCGCGCTCGATTCGCCGCGTGACCTCGAGCATGTCCGAATCGTTGAACTCGGCAGGCGCGGTGCGCGTGCTGTTGTCGATGAAGAGCGTCACCTCGGCCATGTTGCGCGAGGGGCGTCCTTCCGAGCCGGCGAAGATCACGTCCTCCATCGCCGAGCCGCGCATGCTCTTGTAGGAGGTCTCGCCCATGGCCCAGCGCAGCGCCTCGAGCAGGTTCGACTTGCCGCAGCCATTGGGCCCGACCACGCCGGTGAGCCCATGCTCGATCAGAAGCTCGGTCGGCTCGACGAAGGACTTGAAGCCGAGGAGGCGGAGTCGAGTGATCTGCACGTGTCAGCGGTCCTTAAGGGTTGGGTAAGACTTGATGCCCAATGGTTAACAAGCGTTTACGTACTTCGCCATTGATCCAGTACCTCCGGCCGTTGTTATCGAGGTGCGCTGTGGCGACTGGATTCCCGCTCGCGCGGGAACGACACAAACTCAAGACGAGGAGGATGGCGGCGGTGGCGCCTCGATCAAGGTCTTGAATTGGTCGTAGGTGACCTCACCTTGCGCCACCTTGCGGCCATTGATGAAGAAGGTCGGGGTGCCGATCACCCCGTATTTCCGCCCCCGCTGCTTAACCTCGGTCAAGCCGTCGATAATGGTTTGATTCGATAGGCATTTGTCAAACGTCTCGCGGCTCATTCCGCTCGACTTGGCGACCGCATAGATGGCGTCGGGGCGCACCTCCTGGCTCACCCATTCGGGCTGGCGGGTGAGGAACTGATTCTCCAGGAAGAAATATTTATCCTCCGGCGCGCAGCGATTGACGATGGCCGCATGCCCTGAGGTGTGGCCGATCGGGAACTCCCGCACAATGAAGCGGATCTTGCCCGTATCGATGAACTCCTTCTTTACGCGCGGGAACACGGTCTTCTGGAAGTTCGCGCAGTGCGGACAGGTGAGCGACACATATTCGATCACCGTCACCGGTGCGTTCGCCCTTCCGAGCGTTCGCTCGCCGAGCGGCCCCTCTGCCATCACGTCGGCGTCCGGTGCTGCCGTGAGAGCCGTTTCGGTCGCGGTGGCGGTTGGACCGCTCGCGACCCCGCCGCAACCCCCGAGCAAAAGCAGGAGAGCGAACGCGATTGAAGCTCTGGCTGCTTGGCAGGACATGCGGTCTCGCTCGCTTATTGCGCCGGAGCTCCCTGCGGCTCACTTGGCCCAGCCGGCGGAGCGGCGCTCTCTTCTGTTTGCGGCGGCGTGCCTTCCGCTGGAGCAGTGTTGGTGCTCTCAGCCGGCTTCTCGATGCCGATGAACATCGCCTCGAAATCCTTGAGTTGATGCTCTCCGGACATGCGTTTGCCGTTCACGAAAAAGGTCGGGGTTGAGTTTACCTGGAACACGTCGTTCGCGCGCTGGCGCTCATCGACGATCTTCTTGAACAGATCCTTGTCGGCGAGGCAGGCGTCGAATTTCTCCTTGGAGAATCCGGCCTGGCGCGCGAGCTGGAGCAGATGGTCGAGCGCGTCTGGTCCCTCCACCACCCAGTTCGCCTGCGTCTGAAACATGACGTCGATCATGGCGAAGTAACGGTCGGGCCCGGCGCAGCGCGCGAGCATCGAGGCCCGCGCAGCGAGACCATCGAGTGGAAACTCGCGGAAGATAAGGCGCGCTTTCCCGGTGTCGATATATTTGGTCTTGAGCTCCGGGAAGACGACCTTGTCGAACTGGGCACAATGCGGGCAGGTCATCGAGGCGTATTCGACGATGACGTTCGGAGCATCCTGGCTTCCGAGCGACATGTCGGGCAGGGAGCCCGGCTTCATCAACTCGGCGATGTCGGGGTCTTTCTTTGGCGCATCCGGATCGTGCTGAGCGCCTCTGATGAAATAGACATAGCCGCCGACCAGCGCCGCCGCGACCAGCGCGCAGACGAGGACGATGTTGATCAAGTTGGATCCGCCGCTCGGCGTCTCGTCCGCGGCGGGTTTGCCGGCCGCTGGTTTTTCAGTTTTTGCCACGCTCTCCACTCCACCTCTAGCTGTGCCGCCCGGCCCTGGCTTGGGCGCGCCTACATTCGTTGAAAGAACCGCTCCCTGGCAAGAGCGAGAAATGCGAGATTCGTCAACCCCTCGTGAGCTTGGAACGGGCCGCGGCGCCAAGCCGCGACAAAGCGCGCCGCAACCCTTCGTGCTCGATTGAGGCCGGAGCTGGCAGGATCTCCGGGTCTTTTGCCTCTGGCGGCCTGGGGGAGGCCGGCTCTGCCCTGACGACTGGGGCTTGCACGATGCGCATCTCGGTGACGGCCCGATAGCCGAAATAGGTGTTGACCCGCTCGAGGATCTTACCCGAGCGGTGCTGTACCTCGATGGCGCGGGGTCCTTCGACCCTAAGCACGAGGATGGCGCCTTCGACGCGCCAGCCCTTCGCAGGCGGTGCCCCGTCTCCGTCCTGCTGACGCCTCGGCCAGACGACCCGGTCAGGCATCGTGAATTGCGCAAGCTCGGCGCCGACAATCGTGGGCCATTCGCTGAGGAGTGTCGTGGTGGCAAAGCCGCGTGCTCGCGCCAGAGGATCGAGCAGCCGCGCGATATACGCGCCAACTGGCCGCGCCCCGCTTGCCGCTCTTGCCAGCGCTCTCCGCTCGTTCTCGTCCATTGGCTTTCCGGTGGAGGGGCCGCGCCGCCCGCTTGCTTCGCCTTCGCCAAGCTTACACCATGAGCCAGCGAGAAGCGCGGGAGGACTTGGCATTATGCAGAGGCGCGTCGCCTCGGACTTCTTCGATCGCGAAGCCGTGGTCGCCGACGCTATGCTCGCTTGGTACGACCGCGAGCGTCGCCATCTCCCTTGGCGCGCTGAGCCGGACGAGACGCCAGATCCTTACAAGGTCTGGCTCAGCGAGATCATGCTGCAGCAGACGACGGTCAAGGCGGTGCTGTCCCGCTACGGCCTCTTCCTCAGGAGCTGGCCTAATGTGAGCGCGCTGGCGAGCGCCGAGCTCGGCGAGGTGCTCGCCGCCTGGGCTGGGCTCGGCTATTACGCCCGCGCCCGCAATCTGCATACGTGCGCCCGCGCCGTGGTCGACCGACACGGCGGCACGTTTCCCGCGACCGAGAAAGAGCTTCGCGCGCTTCCCGGCATCGGCGACTACACCGCCGCGGCGATCGCTGCGATCGCCTTCGGCGAACCGGCAACGCCGGTCGACGGCAATATCGAGCGCGTCGTGGCGCGGCTCTTCGCCGTCACCACGCCTTTGCCCGGCGCGAAAGCAGAGATCAAAGCGTTGGCGAAGAGCCTCACGCCGAAGGAGAGGCCTGGCGATTTCGCGCAAGCGATGATGGATCTCGGCGCCACACTCTGCACGCCGCGTCGCCCCGCTTGCGGGTCATGCCCCGTGCGAGGTTGGTGCCAGGGCTGTGCCGACGGTCTCGCCGAGGCGCTTCCCCTTCGCGGGGAGAAGACTGAGCGCCCTATGCGCCGTGGAGCGACTTTCGTCGCTCTTCGCGAGGACGGCGCGATCTTGCTCCGTGAGCGGCCCTTGAACGGTCTGCTTGGAGGCATGTTGGAGACGCCGTCATCGCCTTGGGCTGAAGGCGAGGTGAGTGCTGCGGCCGGAACGAAACACGCGCCGCTCAAGGCCGCTTGGACGAAGCTGCCCGGTCTCGTCGAGCATACCTTCACCCATTTCCATCTCGAGCTGTCTGTCTATCGCGCCGAGGTCGGCCTCGATGCCGAGCCCAAGCGCGCAGCGCACCCCGAGCGGTGCCGCTGGTTGAAACCACGAGAGCTCACCACCGCCGCCCTTCCGTCAGTGATGCGGAAAGTACTGACCCACGCGCTCAGCGACGACGAGCTTCGGCCGGCGCGAAGGCGCGCCTAGACCTGTGGTTCTAGTTGCCGGCGGGCGACCTCGCGGAGCGAGTCGATGGGCCTGAGGCCGCCATCGGCCTCGTAATGCCAGAAGGTCCAACCGTTGCAGGCGAGCGCGCCCTGCACATGCGCGCCGATCTTATGGATCGACCCTTCGGCGCCGGCGCACGCGATCGAGCCGTCGGCGCGCACTCTCGCCTCATGCCGCGTTGCCGGGTCGTAAAGCACGGTACCTGGCGCGATCAGCCCAAGCTCGACCAGAGCGCCGAAGGCGACGCGAGGTTCTGCGCGCTTGCCTTTGGCGACCTGGAGCGAATCCTTGGCAAGCGGCGCCAAAGACGCAAGCCGAGCCTTTGCCGCCTCCGCGTAAGCCTCATTGCGTTCGATGCCGATGAAGGAGCGGCCAAGCCGCTTCGCGACGACAGCCGTGGTGCCAGAGCCCAAAAACGGGTCGAGCACGACATCGCCGACATGGCTCGAGGCGAGGATGACGCGGTGGAGCAGGGCCTCGGGCTTCTGTGTCGGATGCGTCTTTCGCCCGCCATCCTGCTTCAGCCGCTCCGCGCCCGAGCAGATCGGAAACAGCCAGTCCGAGCGCATCTGCAGATCCTCGTTGAGAGCTTTCATTGCATCATAATTGAAGGTGTAGCGCGCCTTCGGGCCCATCGAAGCCCAGACCAGCGTCTCGTGCGCGTTGGTGAAGCGGCGCCCGCGGAAATTCGGCATCGGGTTCGTCTTGCGCCAGATCACGTCATTCAGCACCCAGAAGCCGAGATCCTGAAGGCTTGCGCCGACGCGGAAGATGTTGTGATAGCTGCCGATCACCCACAGGCTGCCATGCGGCTTCAGCACGCGGCGGCAGGCCGCAAGCCACTCGCGGGTGAAGCCGTCATAAGCCTCGAAGCTCGCGAATTTGTCCCAATCGTCGTCGACGCCATCGACGCGGCTGTTGTCTGGGCGATAAAGCTCGTTATTGAGCTGGAGATTGTAAGGCGGGTCGGCGAAGACGAGATCGACGCTTCCTTGAGGCAGGCGTTTGAGCGCCTCGATGCAATCGCCGACGATGATCCTGTTCAGCGGGAGCTTGGCTCCCCCCGTTTCCCCCACGCCCATGCCACCACTCGCGCTTACGCAGAACCCTATAGCGGGGCCATGCTGCGCGACTTACGTAAAGGCGCCCTTAACCGCCGATTGGCTTGGCTTCGACGACATGCCAAGAAGGGCAGCGGGGCTGGGGCCACGCGATGGACAGACGAAGCTTCCTTGGGGCAGCTTTCGGCGTTGCAACACTGCCGTTATGGGGACTCCGCGCTAAAGCGAAGGCCGAGGAGAAGGACGCCGATCGAGCCATGAGCAAGGACATCGTGATGCTGCACGGCGCCAATGCCGGGGGCTGGTGCTTCGATGATTTCGCCAAAGTGTTCGAGGCCAAGGGTTTCACCTGCCATGCGCCCGACCTGATCGGTCACGGTGAGAACAAGGCAAGCGCCATGACTTCACTGGCCCGCGTCGGCATTGCCGATTACCGCGCCCAGATGGAGTCCTTTCTCAAGGGCTTTGCCTCGCCTCCCGTCGTGCTTGGCCATTCGATGGGGGCGGTCATCGCCCAGCAGCTCGCCACCCAAGGCTTGGCGCGCTCGCTGATCCTGGTCAGCCCAGCGCCCCGCGCGGGCATCCTGCCGCCGACCGGTGGTGAGAAGCAGCTCGATCAGGACCTGATGGGGCTCGGCGCCTTCTGGAAGTCGGTGATCCCTCCGGATTTCGCGCTCGCCTGCATCTATTCGCTGAACCGGGTGCCGCCATCGGAGCAGCGCGCGGTGTTCGACAAATTCGGCCCCGAATCGGGGCTCGCCTTCTTTCAATTGTTCTTCTGGATGCTCGACCAGACCGGCGCGAGCTTCGTTGCCACCGATCGGGTGCGCTGCCCCGTGCTCTGCCTCTCAGGCACCGATGACAAGCTCGTCTCGCTCTTGACCGCGCGTGCCACCGCCGCCACCTATCGAGACGCGCCATTCTGGGAGATCGATGGCCACGGCCATATGCTTCTGGTCGAGCCCGGCGCCGGCAAGATCGCCGAGCGCATCGCCGCCTGGATCCCGAGCTAGATTTGCTCGGCCTCTTCGGGAAGAGGCAGCTCGCCGCCGCCGTGGAGCAGGTTTAGCGCGCGCTCAATCGGGGAGAAGGAGCGGCGGTGATGGATGCACACGCCGTGCCTCTTGATCGCCTCGGCATGCTCGGGCGTGCCATAACCCTTGTTGCTGTCCCAGGCATAGCGGCGATAGCGCCGGGAGAGCTTCACCATCAGCCGGTCGCGCGTCACCTTGGCGACGATCGAGGCCGCCGCCACCGACAGCGAAAGTCCGTCGCCGCCGACGACGGCGCGCGCCTTACAGGGGAAGCGGCGGGGAATGATGTTGCCATCGATCAACGCCGATCCCAGCGGAACGCCGAGCCCGCGATAGGCGGCGCGCATGCCCCACAGGCTTGCTTGCAGGATGTTGATGCGGTCGATGCGCTTCACCGGGCTGATGATGACCGACACGAGCGAGGTCGCCACGATCTCCTCGTAGCGGTCCGCGCGCATTTCGGGCGTGAGCACCTTGGAATCGTTGAGGCCTTCCGGGATGCGGTCGGGATTGAGGATCACGGCGGCGATCACGACGGGTCCCGCCCAAGGTCCGCGGCCGGCCTCGTCGATGCCGGCGACCGGGCCCTGATATCGATCCATCATCGCCGCTTCGAGATCGAAGGAGGGCGACGGCAGCGCTGACAATTTTTTCGCGGCGAGTCCCATTGCCGGGGGACTCTCGCGCAAACCGCCCTCGTTTTGCAACCGACGTGCTCAATAGGATCGCATTTTGTGGAAAACCCGCGTGTCTTCTCCTTCGGACGCGAGGAGTCGAACCGGCAGCAAGAGATCAAGCGCGGTGGGGATGTCTGCCCGGCCGTTGCGGGATGATGAGGATGCAGGCGATCACCAAGGCGGCAACGACGGCCGAGGCGAGCGGACGACTCATGGCAAGGCCGCCTTGGTCGAGCGGCTTGTCGATGAAGTCGCCGACAGTCGCACCGAGTGGCCGTGTGAGAATGAACGCGACCCAGAACAGCAGCACCCTGGATATGTCAGTCCAGAAATAGGCTGCCGCCAACGTTGCCAATCCAGCCCCGAAGACGAGGGCTCCGCCCTCATAGCCGAGGCCTGCATCCGCAACCCAATCGCCAAGTGCGGTTCCGAGAGTTTGTGAAACCGTGATTGCCGCCCAATAGAAGGCCTCCACCTTCGGCGTGCTGACCGTCTCGACCGAGATCGAGCCGAGCGACCAGTGCCAAAGCGCAAGCACCGCCATAAGGCTGACAAACAGCAGCGAAGAGCCACCGAGATAGCCGATGCCCAATGACCTGGTGGCGAAATCGGCCATCGTCGTGCCGGCAGTAGTGGAGGCGACGATCGTCGCCCAATAAAGGAAGGGGTGAAATTTCCTCGCGGCGATTTGCATGATCACGAGCAGCACTAGGATAGACAGGAAGATCGCGCTGCTCAGCAGGTAGCCGAGATCCATCGTCATGCTGAAAGTATCGCCGCCGGTTTCGCCGAGCGTCGTGGCGAGGATCTTGATGATCCAAAAGCCGAGCGTGACTTCCGGAACTTTCGTCGCCGATTGCTGCTGATCGAATGCCACGCCTGCTTCCCCGCCTTCGCTCTTGCTCGCGGCACAAATAAAGCAGGGGTGGGCTCGGAAAGGAAATGGCCAATCCGCCGCGCCGGCGCGATCGGCTAGCCTGACTAGAGCAGGCTGAGCTGCTGGCCGGGGAGGGAGGGCGGCGTGAACAGGTCGGTGCGCAACTCGACCGAGCTCTCATTCAGCCCAAGCCGCTTGGCGGCAAGCTCGAATCTCCGCCCGATCATCCAGGCATAAGGCCCGTCGCCCGCCATGCGCTTGCCCCACTTCGCATCGTAGAGCTTGCCGCCGCGGGTAGAGCGCATCAGCGACAGAACGCGAGACGCACGGTCAGGGCAGTTCGCCTTGAGCCACTCGGTGAAGAGGTCGCCGATCTCGAGCGGCAGGCGCAGCAGCACATAGCCCGCGTTCTTGACCCCGATCGAGGACGCACGCTCGAGAATGCGCTCCATCTCCGCGTCGTTCAGACCTGGAATGACCGGCGCCACCATGACGGCGGCAGGAATGCCCGCATCCGCCAGACGCTCCAGCGTCTCGAGCCGTTTGTCCGGCGTGCTTGCGCGCGGCTCCATCGCGCGGGCGAGCTTCCGGTCGAGCGTGGTGACCGAGAGTGCCACTTTGACGAGGCCGCGCTCCGCCATCGACTTCAAGATGTCCAGATCGCGCAATACGAGAGCAGACTTGGTGACGATGCCGACGGGATGGTTCGCTGCGCTCAACACTTCGAGGATGCGGCGCATGATGCGGTAGCGCCGCTCGATCGGCTGATAGGGGTCGGTATTGGTGCCGATGGCAATGGTCTCGGCGCGATAGGCTGGATCGGCAAGCTCGCGCTCGAGCGCTTGGCCGGCATTGGTCTTGGCGAAAAGCCTGGTCTCGAAGTCGAGCCCCGGCGAAAGCCCGAGAAACGCGTGTGTCGGGCGGGCGAAGCAGTAGATGCAGCCATGCTCGCAGCCCCGATAGGGATTGATCGAGCGGTCGAAGCCGATATCGGGCGAGTCATTGCGCGTGATGATGCGCCGCGCCGGCACCTCCTGGACCTCGGTGGTCAGAGCCTCAAGCTCGGCAAGCGACTCCCAGCCGTCGTCGGCGGGCTCGTAGGAAACAGGCTCGAACCGTCCCGAGCGATTGGTCTGTGCGCCCCTGCCATGGCGGCGGCCTGCGACGACACCTCCCGATTCCAGCGGGTAGCTGTCAAATTCCTTTGATTTTTGCAGCGAAACGGACATGCGCTGTATATAGTCGCGCTGTGAGAACAAATCAAGAACATAACCAGGGTTACCTGCATGTGACGATTGCCGGTCCGGGACCAGACGTTATAAGTCGCCTTTCATGATCTCTGTGATCATCCCAACGCTGAATGCCGAGAGAACACTCGGACCGACTCTCGCCGCGCTCGTTCCAGCCGTGGTCGATGGGTTGGTGCAGGAAGCGATTCTTGTCGATGGCGGCTCGACCGACGAGACCTGCCTGATCGCCGATGCGGCCGGCACGCATCTGATCACCGCCGCACGCGGGAGAGGCACGCAGCTCGATGCCGGCGCCGCCGCTGCGCGGGCCGACTGGCTCCTCTTCCTCCATGCCGACACGGTGCTCGAGCCATCCTGGGCCGAGGAAGCGAAGGGCTTCATCGAGCGCGTGGAAAGCGGACGGCGACGGCAGGCCGCGGCCTTCTTCCGTTTCGCTCTGGACGACGACGGCACCATGCCGCGGCTCATCGAGAAGATGGTGAGCCTCCGCTGCTTCCTGCTTGCGCTCCCTTACGGCGATCAGGGCCTCCTCATCTCGCGCAAGCTCTATAGCCGGCTCGGCGGCTTCCGGCCGATCCCGCTGATGGAGGATGTCGATCTCGTACGCCGGCTCAAGCGGAGCGAGATCGCCATCCTCGCCTCGCGCGCCGTAACGAGCGGGGCGCGCTATCGGAGCGAAGGCTATCTGGCACGGAGCCTGCGCAATCTCGGTTGCATCCTGCTTTATTATCTTCGCGTGCCGCCGCGGGTGCTCGTGCGCCTCTATGGCTAAAGGGAAGGGGACGCGCTTACGCTGCGGCCCCTTCGCCAACCGCCTCGTGATCATGGCCAAGAGCCCGCGCCGGGGCGCCGTCAAGCGGCGGCTCGCGAGCGAGATCGGCGAGGGTGCGGCGCTTCGCTTCTATCGCTCCTGCTTCTCTCATTCGGTGATGCGCCTTGCAGCCGATAAGCGCTGGCTGACGGTTCTCGCCGTAGCTCCCGATCAGGATAGGTCATCGCCCATCGTGCCTTCGCGTCCGCGCGTCCAACGTTTGCCGCAAGGGAAAGGTCATCTCGGGCAGCGCATGCAGCGTCTCTTCGAGCGCCTGCCGCCCGGACCTGTCATCATTGTCGGCAGCGACATCCCCGCGATACGTCCATCGCACATCGCTCATGCATTTCAGCTGCTCGGACGTGCTGATGTCGCGTTCGGTCCCGCTCGCGATGGAGGTTATTGGTTGATCGGAATGAAGCGGATTCCGCGCGTGCTTACGCCCTTCGCTTCCGTGCGCTGGTCGGGCCCGCACGCTCTTGCCGACACTCTCGTCAATTTGAAGGGGAAACGCGTCGCATTCGCGGCTGATCTCAACGACGTTGATACCCATCAAGACTATCGCGCGGAGAAAGTGCTAGCCGAACGACTGATCGCGCCTCCCTCGAAGCGAGTATCGTCCATCGTTTAATTCAACTTTAAGACGCATCGGCTAGGTGCCTGGAACAACGAGATAAGGTCAAGCTCAATGCGCATCGCCTTGGTCGATCCGAGCCGCACGACTCGATTGATCGTCGCCCGCATGCTCGAAGCGGGCGGTCATGACGTCGAGCCGTTCGCCGACGAGCGCGACGCGCTCGCTCAGATCACCGGCGATCCCAGCATTGAGGCGCTGATCACCAGCGCCGAGCTAAGACATATGTCGGGCGTAGAGCTTTGCTGGGAGACGCGGCTTGTCGCCACCAGCCGCCGACCGATCTACGTGGTCATGATGTCCAGTCAATACGATCAGCGCAGCCTGATCGAGGCCTTGGACTCGGGCGCCGACGATTTCATCGGAAGGCCTCCGCTTGCCGAAGAGCTCTATGCGCGCCTCCGCGCTGCCGAGCGTCTCGCCGCGATGCAACGTGAGCTGATCAGGCTCGCGACCATCGATCCGCTCACCGGGCTCTGCAATCGGCGCGGCTTTTTCGAGCAGGCGAGCGAAGCCTGCGCCCGCGCCACCGCGCCAGACGGGAGCCTCTCGGCGATCATCCTCGACATCGACAATTTCAAGCAGATCAACGATTCTTACGGTCACGAGACCGGAGACGAGGCGATCTGCGTCTGCGCCCGCGCGGCATTCCTGAATGAGGCCGTGGTGGGACGGTTGGGCGGCGACGAGTTCGCCCTTCTCTTGCAGCACCGCACGCTGCCGCAAGCGGTCTCAATTGCCGAGGGTGTGCGAACCAGGCTTTCCGAGCAGCCCATCGATACCGGCAAGGGCCGCATCAGTCTCACCTGCAGCCTCGGCGTCGGCGAAGGCAAAGCCGGCGACACCGTCGACCAGATCCTCGCCCGCGCCGATGCTGCGCTTTACGACGCCAAGCTAAAGGGCCGCAACTGCGTCGTCGGAATCAATGCGGGAATGCCGATGCGTAACGCCGTGGTCACTGAGGGAATTGTTCGCGCCCTAGCGATGTGACGGCTTAGCTTATTTCTTCTTTCGCGCGGTCTTTTGCCGGCCATCTTCGAGCCGCGGCATGATCTCGATGAACGAGCAGGGACGGTGGCGATTGTCGAGCTGCGCCTTGAGGATGCCGTTCCATGCATCCCCGCAAGCTCCGGGTGATCCGGGCACGCAGAAGATATAGGTGCCGTTGGTGACGCCGCCGCAGGCTCGGCTCTGCACCGTCGAGGTGCCGACGCTTTGATAGCTCAGGAGGTGGAATAGCACCGAGAAGCCCTCGATCTCCTTTTCGAACAGGGGCCGCACCGCCTCTGGCGTCACGTCGCGACCGGTGAAGCCGGTGCCTCCGGTGGTGATGACGACATCGACCTCCGGGTCCTTGATCCAGCGCTTCACCTGCTTCCTGATCGCTTTCACGTTGTCCTCGGCGATGGCGTGCTCGGCGAGCTCGTGCCCCGCTTCCTTGATGAGGCTCGCAAGCAGCGGACCTGATTTATCGGTCTTGGGTGTGCGCGTGTCCGAAATGGTGAGCACGGCGATACGCACGGGAATGAACGGTCGGGTCTCGTCGATGCGGGTCATGTTAGCTGCTTGCTGAGCGGTTGCGCAGATTGCAGACGTTATACCCCGAGCGCGGCCTTGATCATCAAGAGATCGCGCCAGGCGTAGCGCTTTTCTTCGGGTTTGCGCAGGAGGTAGGCAGGGTGAAGGGTCGCAAGCGTGGCGACGCTTTGCCCAGCACTCTCATAGTTCAGCCATTTGCCCCTGAGCCGCATGATGCCCTCGCTCACGCCGAGCAGGCTCTTGGCGGCCGCTCCTCCGAGCAGCACCAACAGCTTTGGCGACAACAGCTCGATCTGCTTGACGAGGAACGGCGCGCAGGCCTCGATCTCCTCCGGCGTCGGCGTGCGGTTGCCGGGCGGGCGCCAATAGACGGTGTTGGTGATGTAGATGCTCTCCTCGTCGAGCCCGATCGCAGCGAGCATGCGGTCGAGCAGCTGCCCCGCGCGGCCGACAAAGGGCTTGCCTTGCAGATCCTCGTCCCGGCCAGGCGCTTCGCCGATCAGCATGAGGCGCGCCTTCGTGCTCCCCCGAGCGAAGCAGAGCGTCTTCGCCGTGCGCTTCAGTCCGCAGCCGTCGAAGGCCGCAACCATGGCTTCCAGCGCTTCGAGTGTCGTCGCCTCGCCGATGCTGCTTCGGTCGAACCCACTCGTGGGGAGCAAAGCTCGCTCGGATGAATGGCGCGTCTTGGCCTTGGCCGACTGCGCCTCTAGCTTGGACGGTGCGGCGGCGGGCGGGGCGAAGCTGTTGACGGGGCTCTCACCGATTGCCTCGTCGACGCCCATGGCCGCGTACCAGGCAAGCAGTGCCTCTGCCGAGCTGAGATCCGAAGCCGCCATTTGCGTTGCTGCCCGCGATTTCCTATGTGTCATTGCCCAGGTGACAGGGGCGGCCAGTATCCCCAACTCGTCCCGCGGGCGAAAGCGGGTATCCAGCCAGAACGACGGATTTGGAGTCTAAGCCTTGAGCGAGGGTGTTGAGCGCGAGACCATGGAGTTCGACGTCGTGATCGTCGGCGCAGGGCCTGCGGGGCTTGCCGCCGCGATCAGGCTCAAGCAGCTCGCCGCTCAGTCGGGCAAGGACATCTCGGTCGTGGTTCTGGAGAAGGGCTCCGAGGTCGGCGCCCATATCCTCTCGGGCGCTGTGATCGATCCCGTTGGCCTCGACACGCTGATCCCCGATTGGCGCGAGCAGGGCTCTCCGCTCAAGACCAAGGTCGAAGAGGACCGCTTCTATTATCTGTGGAAGACGGGCGGCATCCGCGTGCCCAATATTTTCATGCCGCCGCTCATGAGCAATCATGGCTGCTACATCGGCAGCCTTGGCAGCCTGTGCCGCTGGCTTGGCGAGCAGGCCGAGCAGTCCGGCGTCGAGATCTATCCCGGCATTGCCGTGACCGAAGCGATCTTCGGCAAGAACGGCGCAATCGAGGGTGTGATCACCGGCGACAAGGGCATTGCCCGCGACGGAAGCCACAAGGACAGCTACACGCCGGGCATTGCGCTCCGCGGCAAATACACCCTCATCGCCGAAGGAGCGCGCGGCTCGCTCTCGAAGCAGCTCATCAACAAGCTCGGGCTCGACTCAGAGTCAGGTCCGCAGAAATTCGGCATCGGGCTGAAGGAGCTCTGGGAGGTGCCAGCCGACAAGCATCGCCCGGGCCTCGTCCAGCATACGATGGGTTGGCCGCTCGACGACAAGACCGGCGGTGGATCGTTCCTCTACCATTTCGGCGAGCGGCTCGTGTCGATCGGCTTCGTCGTGCATCTCGACTACGCCAACCCCTATCTCAATCCCTTCAAGGAATTTCAACGCGCCAAGACGCATCCTTTGATCCGCAATCATCTGGAAGGGGGCAAGCGCATCGCTTATGGCGCCCGCGCCCTCACCGAGGGCGGCTGGCAAGCCATTCCGCGGCTTGCTTTTCCCGGCGGAGCGCTCATCGGCTGCGCCGCGGGCTTCATGAACGTGCCGCGCATCAAAGGCTCGCACAACGCCATGCTGTCGGGGATGATGGCGGCGGAAGCCGCTTTCGCTGCGATCGAGGCTGGTCGCGCGGGTGACGTGCTCGAAGCCTACCCCGCAAGCGTCAAGTCTTCCGGCATGGCGAAGGAGCTCAAGAAGGTGCGCAACGTGAAGCCGCTCTGGTCGCGGCTCGGCACCATGGCCGGCGTCATGCTTGGCGGCATCGATATGTGGCTCAACACCGTCTTCCCGTTCCTGCCGCACACGCTGAAGCACAAGAAGGCGGACTACGCCGGCTTGAGCAAGGCGTCCGGAGCGCAGCCGATCGAGTACGAAAAGCCCGACGGCAAGCTCACCTTCGACATTCTCTCCTCGGTCTTCCTGTCGGGAACGAACCATGAAGAGGACCAGCCGGTGCATCTCAGGTTGACCGACCCCTCGATCCCGATCGAGCGCAATCTCCCGGAATATGCCGAGCCCGCCCAGCGCTATTGCCCGGCCCTGGTCTATGAGGTGGTGGGTGAGGGGGAGACGGTGAGGTTCCAGATCAACGCCCAGAACTGCGTCCACTGCAAGACCTGCGACGTGAAAGACCCTGCGCAGAACATCACTTGGGTCCCGCCCGAAGGGGGCGACGGGCCGAACTACGTAAATATGTGAGCTTGGCGTCCCTCGCGAAAAAGTCGCGGGCGAGCGGCCACAAACGCGCCGCGATTGGGCCTCAAGGAAGCAATCAACCGGGTCCGAACATCCTTGCGGCGAAGCCGCTTTTGGTTTGCAGATCGGGAATGAAACCGCGTAACCTTGGCAGGGGATTTTCTCATAACCCGCATCTCTGGGGCGGCATGATCGCCGAGCCGATATTATGACGAAATTCAATGGTGCGGCTTTGCACGGATGGGTGTGGAGAACGCTGCTTCTCGTCGCAATTCTCGCAGCTCCCGCGGCCTATTCGGAGGTCGCGCCGTCAGACTCCCCGAGCGACCAGCCCCCTGGCACGCTGCTTGGCAACTATCTGTCGGGCCGCATGGCGCGCGGCGACCATGACACCGAAGCTGCCGCCGATTTCTACTCCAAGGCCTTGGCCGAGGATCCGGGCAACGAGATCATTCTCGAGCAAGCCTTCCTGCTCGAGGCCGCGTCGGCGCACTGGGATCGCGCGCTCCCGCTCGCCGAAGAGCTCGTCAAGATCGAGCCCTCGCACCGCATCGCGCAGTTCCTGCTTGGCTGCGACGCCTTCAAGCGCGGCGACTACACGGAAGCCGACGAGCATTTCGCGGCCGCTCGCCAAGGGCCGATCGCCGATCTGACCTCGACGCTCGCCCGCGCCTGGGTGCAGCAGGCCGCCGGCAAAACCGACGACGCCTTCGCCACTCTCGACAGCCTGAGCGACGCCGATTGGGCCCAATTCTATCAGCGCTATCACCGCGCGCTCATCGCCGATGTCGCCGGCCGGCATGACATCGCCGGCCAGGCCTTCGCCCAGGCCTTCAAGAAGAATCCCTCGACGCTTAGGGTAGCTGATGCTTATGCGCGCCACGCGGTCAACGAGAACAACCGCAAGCTCGCCCGCCAGACGCTCAAGACGCACATCGCCAAGTCCTCGCCCCACCCTCTGTCTGAGGCGCTTCTCGCCGACATCGATGCCGGCAAGGTTCCGGCGCTTCTCGTGGTCAATCCCTCAGACGGGCTTGCCGAGGTGTTCTACGGCATCGGCGATGCGCTCGCCGGCGAGGGCGGGCTCGATATGGGCATCATCTTCCTGCAATTCGCCCTCTACGTTAAGCCCGACTTCCCGCTGGCATACGTGGCTCTTGCCGAGGCCTATGAGGGCGCCAAGAAATTCGATCTCGAGATGGAGGCCTTCGACAAAGTCGATAAGGACTCTCCGCTCTGGCTGAACGTGCAGATCCAGAAGGCCTTCGCCCTCAACTCTCTCGACCGCGTCGACGATGCCAAGACGCTGCTCGACCAACTGATCGCCACCTATCCCAAGGACGTGCGCCCCTTCGATGCGCTCGGCAACATTCTCCGCGCGCACGAGCGCTATGGCGAGGCGCGCGATTCCTATTCGCGGGCGATCGCGCTCATTCCCAAGCCGACCCACGATAATTGGACTCTGTTC
The DNA here is from genome assembly GCA_963742355.1 of uncultured Alphaproteobacteria bacterium. Taxonomy (GTDB): domain Bacteria; phylum Pseudomonadota; class Alphaproteobacteria; order Rhizobiales; family Methyloligellaceae; genus Methyloceanibacter. The sequence continues at coordinate 154,843 of CAVULQ010000004.1, forward strand.
TATTCGCGCGGCGTGTCCAACGAGCGGCTCAAGGATTGGCCCGCCGCCGAGTCGGATTTCAAGCAGGCGCTCGAGCTTTCGCCCGAGGAATCGCTCGTGCTGAATTATCTAGGCTATTCCTGGGTCGATCAGGGCCGCAACCTGAAGACCGCGATGGATTACATTCGCAAAGCGGTGAAGCTGAAGCCGGATGACGGCTATTACGTGGACAGCCTCGGCTGGGCCTATTACCGGCTCGGCAATCTCCAAGCTGCGGTGGAGAATCTCGAGCGCGCCGTCGAGCTCAAGCCGGACGATCCGATCATCAACGATCATCTTGGCGATGCCTATTGGCGCATCGGGCGGACGCTTGAGGCGAAATATCAGTGGCAGCAGTCCCTTACGCTTAAGCCCGAGGATGATCAGGCCGCGACGCTCAAGCAGAAGATCGAATCCGGCCTGCCCGCGCCGACCGAGACCAAGGCATCCGCCGAGCGGACGCAGACCGGCCAGAAGGGTCTCTGACCGTCAGCCAAGGGCTCGCGCATGGTGATGACGCTGAGCGAGACCGCTCGGGCGAAAATCAACCTCACCTTGCAGGTGCTCGGCCGGCGCGATGATTCCTATCATGAGCTTCTGAGCCTCGTGGCTTTCGCTGAGGCCGGCGATCTGGTCGAGCTTGAGCCCGACATGCCGCTCGGTCTTTCCATCGACGGCCCGTTCGCTGCCGCCTTGAGCGGCGATAATCTTGTTCTCAACGCTGCACAGGCTGCGCAGACGCTCAAGCCCAAGATCAAGCTCGGGCACTTTCGGCTCACCAAGCAGCTCCCCGTCGCTGCGGGTCTCGGCGGAGGGTCCGCCGACGCTGCCGCCGCACTCCGTCTCATCGCCCGCGCCAATGGCGGCGAGCTCGGCGCGGCCGACCGCGCTGCGCTCGCCATCGCGCTCGGCTCAGACGTGGGTGTGTGCCTCGAGAGTAGACCGGCGCTTATCACCGGACGCGGCGAGAAGGTCGCGCTTGTACAGGGCTTTCCCCGTTGCGCGGTTCTGCTCGCCAATCCCCGGCTCCCCCTCGCAACAGCACCCGTCTACGCCGCGCTTCGTGCAGCGCTTCTGAGCGCGCAGCCTGATCCTGTCCTGGCACCCGACTTCGGCGAGGACTTCGAGGCTTTGGTCGCCTATCTCATCCCGCGCGGCAACGATCTAGAGCGGCCCGCCGCCGGGCTCGTCCCAGAGATCAGGGAGGTGCTGGCTTCACTCAGTGGGCTAACGGGCGCACGCATTGCAAGGCTGTCTGGAAGCGGACCGACCTGCTTTGCCTTGTTCGCTACTCATGATGAAGCCGTGCGCGCTGCCGCTACGCTCTCGCGCAGCCACCCCTCCTGGTGGATCGTTCCAAGCGCGCTTGGCTAGAACGGGCGGTCGACACAGAACTCGATGGCTTCGAGCAGAGCTGATTTTGCATCGCAATCGCCGAAGATGGCGAGCGCGTCGCGGGCGATCGCCCCGTAATGACGGGCGCGCTCCATCGTATCGACAAGCGCGTTGTGGCGCTTCATCAAGGCCATCGCCTCGGCGAGATCCTCCTCGCCGATCACGCCTTCCTGGAGCGTACGTTGCCAGAAGGCGCGCTCGGTGGCGTTGCCGCGGCGATAGCACAGCACGACGGGGAGCGTGATCTTGCCTTCGCGGAAATCATCGCCGACGCTCTTGCCGAGCATCGACGGCTCGCCTGAATAGTCGAGCGCATCGTCGACGAGCTGGAAGGCGAGGCCGAGATTGCGCCCATAGGAGCGCAACGCCGAGGTCTCAGATTTCGGCCGGACCGCGATCACCCCGCCAACCTCCGCCGCGGCAGCGAACAGAGCCGCAGTCTTGGCGTCGATCACCGCGAGATAGTCGTCCTCCGTGGTCTCCGTGTTCTTGGCGGTGATGAGTTGCATCACTTCGCCCTCGGCGATGACTGCCGCCGCGTCGGAGAGAATGCGCAACGCCCCGAGCGAACCGACGTCGACCATCATCTTGAAGGCTTGGCCGAGCAGGAAGTCGCCGACCAGCACGCTCGCCTCGTTCCCCCACACGAGCCGCGCGGCCGTCTTGCCGCGCCTAAGATTGCTCTCGTCGACCACGTCGTCGTGGAGAAGCGTCGCGGTATGCATGAACTCGACGCTCGCCGCGAGCCGGACATGGCCGTCGCCCTCATAGGAGCAGAGCTTGGCCGCCGCGATGGTGAGCATGGGACGAAGCCGCTTGCCGCCGGAATCGATGAGATGACGGGCGAGCTCGGGGATCAGTTCGACATTCGATCTCGCGCGGTCGAGGATGATGCGGTTGACATGGGCCATGTCCTCCTCGACAAGCGCGACCAGCGGGGCAAGGCTTGCCCTGGGGTCGCGGCCGCCGGAAAGCTTAACGACAACTCCCAATAGGACTTCTCCTCAAGGCTTAAGCGGTGTCTTGCTGATATTGTCGGTGGCGAACTGCCAAGGGTCAAGGCATTGCACTTTAAAGGACTTATTGACAAGGGCTTCAGCTGGCAATGAAGGAATTATTGCGCTCAAACGACGCGGTGTTGTTGTCCTATGTCAGCTCGCTCCTCGAGGAGGACGCGATCGGCTTCATGGTGGCCGACGCCAATATGAGCGTGCTTGAGGGCTCGCTCGGAGTCCTTCCCCGGCGCATCCTGGTCGAGAGCGATAAGATCGGGCATGCACGCAAAATCCTCACCGAGGCCGGCATCGGCCATGTCATCTCAGAAGACAAGACCTGAGCGGCGCGCGGCGCGAAAAAGCGCGACGAGCCTCGACGCGTTTCTTGGCGGCCGCATCGACGTCGTGCAGCCGCGTGGCGGTCATCGGGCGGGAAGCGATGCGGTTTTCCTCGCCGCCTCGGTGCCGGCACGGCCAGGCGAGAATGTGCTCGACGCCGGCGCGGGCGTGGGCGTCGCCGGTCTCTGTCTTCTCGCGCGCGTATCTCGGCTCGATGTGACCGCGGTCGAGATCGACGAGGATCTCTGCGCGCTTGCAGGCGAGAACGCCGAGCGGAACGGCGTCTCGGCGAGCTTCAAGATTGCCAATGCCGACGTCACGGGAAGCGCCAAGTCTCATCGCGACGCGGGCCTCGTGCGCGAGGGCTACGATCACGTCATCGCCAACCCACCTTTCTACGCCGAGGGTTCGGTCAGGCGGCCACCCGAGGAGGCGCGCGCCTCTGCCCATGTTATGAGTGCTGGCGCGCTGGCGGCTTGGGTACGCTTCCTCACCAGCTACGCCGCGCCCAAGGGGCGGCTCACTCTTATCCATCGCCCCGATCATCTCGGCGAGTTGCTTCGACTGCTCGAGCGGAGGTTCGGCGATTTAGCTGTCTTTCCGCTCTTTCCGAAACTTGGCGATCCAGCGACCCGCATCATCGTGCAAGGACGCAAAGGAAGTCGGGCCGGGATCAAACTGCTTCAGGGCCTCGTGCTGCATGAGGCCGACGGGCGCTACACTAGCGAGGCCGAGGCGGTGCTGAGGGGAGGGGCAGCGCTTCCGCTGGGAGCGCAAATGAAATGAAGGGCCGCCGCCTTGGGGGGTAAGGCGGCAGCCCTCTTTCGCCCGAGCGGTGAGGAGAGACCTCGGGCCCGTAGGTCTGCTTCAAGCAGACCTCGACGTTCGGTCGCTAGTACCCGCGAGGCTGCCAGTTGAACTGGAGCCACCAGGGATACGGCCGATAATTCCAGTAGCCGTACTGCTTGTGATGGGGCTTCTGGTTGTAGCGGTAGTCGTTGTAGCTATAGTTCTTCGAGTTATTTCCGCCGTCCCAGCGGTCGCCCTGATCATGAGCGCTGGCGGGAGAGATTGAGCCAAGCGCCAGGAAGGTGAGCGCGGCCGCGGCGATGAGTGTCTTTTTCAACATGGGTTCATTCTCCGATCTTCCGGTTTGATGTGCCGGACGCGAAGTTCCTCGGGCATGATGAGGTTTTAGACCGCAGCCCCTGAACCCAAGCTGAGGGCGCCGTTTATTCGCCGTTCATCGAGCAAGCTCCGAAAACGACAAGGGCCACTCCCTCGCGGGAGCGGCCCTTGCCAAGATCGAAAATGCGCCCGGAGGCGCTCGTGCCTAGTACCAACCGCGCCAGTAGCGGCCGCGCCAATAGGGATAATAGCCGTAGGGATAACCGTAATAGGCATAAGGCCGGTAGTAGTAGCGTGGGCCATACCAGCCGTAGCGCGGGCCGACATAGACGTTGACGCCCGGGCCGCCCCAGCGGCGCCAGCCGGCTTCCGCTGAATTCGGGGACAATGTGACAAAGGCGAGCACGAGGGCGCCCAATGCCACGACAAAAGTCGCAAGCTTGCTCATCAAGTCCTCCTCAGAGACGAAGGCGGCGATTTTTCCGCCGGGAAACGCGCCGCCTAGGTGGATGTCCACCTTCAAGGCCGCACTATAGCAAGGAATCCCGACGGCCCCATGGCACCTCAGTTACTTGCGTTAACCAAAGGCTTAAGCCTGCCTCTTTCTGGCCTCCATCGGGACAGAATTGCTCCCCAGCTTGATTTAACCCTGTTGCTCTGTACTTTAAGCGCGCCATGGACGAACTCTCGAAAGAGGCAAGCCCGTCTGCTCGCGCGGGCTGGTTGAGCTACCTTCCCGCTTCCTGGATCAGCCGCGGGCCGCTCGTGCCCGTGCTCCGATTCAGCGGGCCGATCGGCATGGCGACCCCGCTCAGGCCCGGCCTTTCCATCTCGACCAGCGCCGCTGCCATCGACAAGGCCTTCTCCATGCGCGGCGCCAAGGCCGTCGCTATTCAGATCAACTCGCCCGGCGGCTCGGCCGTGCAATCGATGCTGATCTATAAGCGCATCAGGGCGCTCGCCGCCGAGAAGGGCCTGAAGGTCTATGTCTTCGCCGAGGACGTCGCGGCCTCGGGCGGTTATCTACTCGCGCTCGCCGGCGACGAGATCTATGCCGACCCAAGCTCGATCGTCGGCTCGATCGGAGTCATCACGGCGACCTTCGGCCTGAACGAGCTGATCGCCAAGATCGGTGTCGAGCGGCGCGTCTATACCGCCGGCAAGAGCAAGGACACGCTCGATCCGTTTCTCCCCGAGAAGCCGGAGGATGTTGAGAGGATCAAGTCGCTGCAGCGTGACGTGCATGCGACCTTCATCGATCTCGTCAAAGAGCGGCGCGGAGGAAAGATTGCCAACGCTGGCGAGGATCTCTTCACCGGAGAGTTCTGGTCGGGCAGGCGCGCGCTGGAGTTCGGCCTGATCGATGGCCTCTCGGACGTTCGCAGCAAGATGCGCTCCCTCTTTGGCGAGGACGTGCGCCTCAAGCTCGTTATGCCGTCGACCTCGTGGCTCCGGCGCAAGCGGAGTATATTCGCCGAGGCTGGCGCCCTCGATTTCGGTTTCCTGTCCGGCGGGCTTGCCGCCGATCTCATCTCGGCGATCGAGGCGCGCGCGCTTTGGTCGCGCTTTGGACTCTGAGCCATGCCGCAGATCCTTTTTCTATTCGCAGCGGGCGCTGGGCTGATGCTGGCGCGACGGTGGTATGCACGTGAGCAACTGCGCGTCGCCGCCGAGCTCAGAGCCGCCGAGGAGGCGCTCGCGCGGCGCGAGTCCGATACCGCCATTCCGCTCGAGCGCGACCCTGCTACCGGCATCTACCGGCCGAAGCAGACGGCGGGACGCGCGCAAAACCGAGCCCATTAACGCGCCAGCCATTGTTATCCGCCAAAGACTGTGGCTTTCCATGTTATGCGCAGGCGCGTGAATGCGCCTGACACCACCAAGACTCGCCAAGACGACCCGATGGTAAAGCCCGCCAAATCCGACAACCCGAAGGCGTCGTTCCAGGACCTGATCCTCCGCCTGGAGCGCTTCTGGGCCGATCAGGGCTGCGTGATCCTCCAGCCTTACGACATGGAGATGGGGGCTGCGACCTTTCACCCAGCGACCGCTCTCCGCTCGCTCGGGCCGAAGCCTTGGCGCGCGGCCTATGTCCAGCCGTCGCGCAGGCCGAAGGACGGCCGCTACGGCGAGAACCCGAACCGCCTCCAGCACTATTACCAGTTCCAGGTCATCCTTAAGCCGTCCCCGCCGGACATCCAGGACCTCTATCTGCAGAGCCTCTACGCCATCGGCATCGATCCCAAGAACCACGACATCCGCTTCGTCGAGGACGATTGGGAGAGCCCGACACTCGGCGCCTGGGGACTTGGTTGGGAAGTGTGGTGCGACGGCATGGAAGTATCGCAGTTCACCTACTTCCAGCAGGTCGGCGGCTTCGACTGCGACCCCGTCTCCGGCGAGATCACCTATGGGCTAGAGCGCCTCGCCATGTATGTGCAGGGGGTCGACCGCGTGTTCGACCTCAATTTCAACGGCCGCGAAGGCCAAGACAAAGTCACCTATGGGGACGTCTTCCTTCAGGCCGAGCAGGAATATTCGCGGTTCAATTTCGAGCACGCCGATACGGCAAGGCTGCTCGAGCATTTCCGCGACGCCGAGGAGGAATGCAAGGCGCTGCTCTCAAGCGGGGAAAAGGGAAAACGTCATCTGATGGTGTTGCCCGCTTACGACCAAGCCATCAAGGCTTCGCATATCTTCAATCTGCTCGATGCGCGCGGCGTGATCTCGGTGACCGAGCGCCAGGCCTATATCCTGCGCGTGCGCGAGCTTGCCAAGGCTTGCTGCGCCGCATGGCTTAAGACCGAGGCAGGCGGCAACGCCCATGCTTGAGGTCTATCGCGATGAGCGGAAGGCGCCTCCGCAAGAGCGGACCATTGCGCTGAAGCCAAAGCTCAGATCGTGGACCGGACGCGTCTGGCGATGGGATCCCAGTGGCTTCCAGCTCATGCTCAAGCTTGATGCGAGCGTGGCGGTGTCGGAGGTCGAGAACGATGATCTGCGCGCGGCGCTCACGCCGTTCGCGGCGGAGCTCGCGAGCTTCGCGCTCTATCTCGATTACACCGACGAGGGAAAGCTCCCGTTTTCATGGGCGGTCGGCGCGTTCTATGTCGAGCAGAGCAAACATGCTTTCATGCGCTTCTACGATTTCCTCAAGACGCCGCCTGCCCAGGTTTTGGTTCCGCTTCTGCCGGCCGCGGGCGCGCAGTCAGATTTGGTCTTAAGTGTCGTCCCCTACAGCCTTGAAACGGACCACCTGAGCTTCGCCATTACCGATTACGATCTCGGCTTCCACAACCGCATTGGCTAGACATGGCTGAGCTTCTGCTTGAGCTGTTTTCCGAAGAGATCCCCGCGCGCATGCAAATCCGCGCTAGGGACGATCTTGCGCGCCTGCTCGGCAATGCGCTCTCTGAGGCCGGACTCGAATACAAGGACATCAAGACCTTCGCCACGCCGCGTCGCCTGACTGCAATGGTCGAAGGTCTGCCTGCGCGCTCGCCCGACATCAGAGAGGAGCGGAAAGGTCCGCGCGTCGATGCGCCTGAGGCCGCGCTCAAAGGCTTCCTCAAAGCGGCGGGGCTCTCTTCGGTCGATCAAGCCGAGAAGCGCGACGATAAGAAGGGCGCCTATTACGTGGCGCTCATCGAGAAGCCGGGGCGCGCGACCGCCGAGGTCATCGCCGGGATCGTGCCCGAGATCATCCGCGGCTTCCCCTGGCCGAAATCGATGCGCTGGGGTTCGGGCAGGCTTCGCTGGGTGCGCCCGCTCCACTCGATCCTCTGTCTCCTCGACGGCAAGGTGGTGGAGCTCGAGATCGACGGCATCGAGAGCGGCAAGGAGACGCGCGGCCACCGCTTCATGGCGCCGGAGCCGTTTAGTGTGAAGGGCTTCGCGGATTACCGCAAGAAGCTGCGCGAGGCGAAAGTGATCCTCGACGGTGAGGAGCGCCCGCGCCTGATCGTCGAGCAAGCGCGCGCGCTTGCCAAGAAGCACGGCCTCTCCCTCGTCGAGGACGAGACGCTGCTCGCCGAGAATGCCGGCTTGACCGAGTGGCCCGTAGTGCTGATGGGCACCTTCGACGAGGACTTTCTGTCAGTGCCGCCCGAGGTGCTCGCCACCTCGATGAAAGCGCACCAGAAATGCTTCTCCTTGCGTAACAAGGGAGGCGAGCTCGCCAACCAATTCATATTAGTGGCCAATCTCGAGGCGGAGGACGGCGGCAAGGCGATCGTCGCCGGCAACGAGCGGGTGATCGCCGCGCGCCTGTCGGACGCCAAGTTCTTTTTCGAGCAAGATCGCAAGATCATGCTGCCGGACCGCGTGCCGAAGCTGAAGGAAATCGTGTTCCACGAAAAGCTCGGCAGCCAATATGAGCGCGTGCAGAGAGTGTGGCGGCTAGCGCGCGAGATCGCGCCGCTGGTCGGCGCCGATCCTGACCTCGCCGAGCGCGCAGCCATCCTCGCCAAGGCCGACCTTGTGAGCGGGATGGTCGGAGAGTTCCCCGAACTTCAAGGGGTGATGGGCCGCTATTACGCGCTCGACCAAGAGGAGAACCCGAGCGTCGCCGACGCCATCGCCGCTCATTACAAGCCGCTAGGCCCGTCGGACGACGTGCCACGTGAGCCGGTAGCGATCGCTGTCGCTCTTGCCGATAAGCTCGACATGCTTGTCGGCTTCTGGGCGATCGACGAGAAGCCAACCGGGAGCAAGGACCCTTACGCGCTCCGCCGCGCCGCGCTTGGTGTGATCCGCATTGTGCTGTCGAATGGAATTCGGTTCCCGCTGTGGAACCTCTTCGCAAGCGCAACCTCGAATTACACCCAGCAGCGAAACGAATTTGTAAGGGCGGGAGTGGAGCGGTTAGCAGGTCCGGGAAAGAAGGGAGAGTCGGTTGGAGATACACTTGAGAGGATAGCAAACGCTTTCGGGGCATCCGACGCTCAAGACTTCATTCGAGAGAGACTTCGAGTCCAACTCCGTAATCAGGGCGCGCGCCACGATCTCGTCGATGCCGTGTTTGCTCTCGGCGGCGACGACCTCTGGATGATCGTGCGGCGGGTAGAGGCGCTTGGCAGTTTTCTCGACACCGAGGACGGCGCGAACCTCCTCACCGGCACCAAGCGCGCCATCAACATCCTGCGCATCGAGGAGAAGAAGGACTCTACGACTTACGATCAGCCGCCAGACGCCAAGCTCTTCAAACGAATCGAGGAAAAGGCTCTCGCCAAGGCCGTCGATGAGGTCGAGAAGGCTGCCGCTGCCGCCGTCGCGCGCGAGGATTTTGAGGCGGCGATGGCCGAGATGGCTAAGCTCCGCAAGCCTGTCGATGAGTTCTTCGATCATGTGACGGTGAATGCGACCGAGGCCGATCTACGCGCCAATCGCTTGCGCCTGCTCAATCGCATCCGCGCCACGACGCTCACCGTCGCCGACTTCTCCAAGATCGAAGGCTAGCGCTTAAGGCGGGAGATAGACGAATTGCAGATTACTGTGTATTCTACCCAGAGTTGTTTAGATCGCGGAACGCGAAATGATCGTTTTCGGGATGGCTGCCCTAGGCGTCTTGGTAGGGGTATTCGCTGCCTGGTCTGCGACACCTATCGTCACGACGCTCCTGCCATTGTTGTTCGGCATCGTTGGCGGCGTAAGTGGCGTTTCAATAGCCAAGATGGATGTCTCCGCTAGTGACGGCCAGCTGAAGATCAAGCTCCTTGGTCAAATGCTCGCGTCGTTTTCCGTCGCTTGCACGCTCGCAGTGGTGCTCTGCGTGTACCTTCGGCCCAAAGTTCAGGATATTGATCAGGTCACGTTGGTATATGGAAAAGGCTCTGCCGACTATGTCGACGCATTGGTTTTGCGGAGAAAGCTGGAGGCCCTTGGCGCAAGCCCGGCAGAGATCGGTTACGTCTTTAAACTCTTGAGTGCTGAGGCTAAGCCAGACCTCGCGGCGATCGACAAGAAAGTCGATGAGGTGTTGGGTCGTAGCTATAAATCCGCGTCCGGCACTGCCGAGCAATCACCTCAGCCTGCCACTGACAAGAGCGCTGCTAACAACGACCCCGAAAAACAAGATGGAAAGTCAAAATTCCCGCTCGCCTATCAACCCCTGAAGGCAGATCCATTCGGTTTGTGGAGTCCGGATAGCGGAAAGCTTTTGTATGGCTATGGTGGCGGTGCAGCAGCTAATCCAGGTCTCCAGCCGGAGTCCCCCTTCCTGGAGCAATTCCGACCCCCTCGCAACGGTTAGTCTGAAAATTCAGCGCGGAAGCTTCACCGTCGCGGACTTTTCCAAAATCGAAGGCTGATCTCTCAGAACACAAGCGACAGCAGGATCAGCACGATTCCAAGCGTTCCCACGTTCCATACGAGCGAGCGCACCAGGAACACGCCGAATGCATAGAGCGGCACATAGACGACGCGCGCCGCGAGATAGAGCACCGAGCCCCACTCCGTCATCCAGTCGTGCCGCCCTACCGCCTGTGCGATCAGCACGGCGGCAGCGAATAGCGGGAAGGTCTCGAGGAAATTGGCAAGTGCCCGCTCCAGCCGTCCGGCAATCGGCGTCAGGGGCGGTCTCGGTCCGTCGCGAGCACCGCCGGCCCAGCGGTAGCCAGTCGAGAGGTTCTTGCTTTGCGCGCTGAGCACGATCTGCACCAACCCGAGCATGATCGCGAATGCAAGCATCTTCAGTTCGATGGTCATGGGCGCCCCCTTTAGCGTTTGCCCAGACTGCCTTCCATCATGGGCCGCGATTGGAGTAAAGCGAGGCTCCATTCCAAAGGAGTCCCATGCCCGGCTTCCATCTCTTTGTTTACGGCACGCTTCGTTCCGAGAGCCCGCACCCGATGGCGCGGCGCTTGCGGTCAGGCGCCAAGCTCCTCGGCAAGGGCAGCGTGCCCGGTGCCCTCTACGATCTCGGTTACTATCCCGGCGCCACCTTCGCGCCAGAGACTAAGACGCGGGTGACCGGTGAGGTTTTCGTCGTTCATCCCGCAAGCCCGCTCAAGACCGCGCTCGACATTTATGAGGGCGCCGAGATTGACGCGGCCGGCTCCATGTATGGGCCCGTCGAGGTCGATGTCGAGCTCGACCGTGGAGGAAGTAGGCTCGCGATCGTATATGCGCTCAAGCGCATCCCGCGCTTCGCCAAGCCGGTCGAAAGCGGCGATTGGATCGCCCACAGCCGGATGCGCGCGGCGCGACCCTTCCGCCGTTAGGGTAAAGCGCTGCCGGTTTGTGCCGGGCGCATCATCGGCTACAAGGGCTCATAGCTGAGCCAAGCCATGAACATGAACAAGACAGAACACGCATTAGCAACCGAGCCGAAATGGGTCTTCACCTTCGGCGCCGGCCGCGCCGACGGCTCTGCTGCCGACCGCAACCTGCTTGGCGGGAAGGGGGCCTATCTTGGCGAGATGTCGCGGCTCGGCCTCCCCGTTCCGCCGGGATTCACCATCTCTGCCGAGGTCTGCTCGGTCTATTACGAGCTCGGTCGAAGACTCCCCGACGAGCTGAGGCCGATGGTCGACGAGGCCCTCGATGCGGTCGGCAAAATCGCCGGTGCGAAGTTCGGCGATGTCGAGAATCCTCTGCTCGTGTCGGTCCGTTCGGGCAGCCGCGCCTCGATGCCCGGCATGATGGACACCGTGCTCAATCTCGGCCTCAACGACCAAACCGTCGAAGGGCTCGCGCGCGGATCGGGCGATCGACGATTTTCCTACGACACCTATCGCCGCTTCATCCAGATGTATGCCGATGTGGTGCTCGGCATCGACCACGAGCTGTTCGAGGAGATCCTCGAGAACTTCAAAAATCTCAAGGGACTCGAATACGACACTGAGCTTTCGGCGGAGGATTGGGTGGCGATCGTCGGCCGCTACAAAACTCTCGTCGAGAGCGAGCTCGGCGAGCCTTTCCCGCAAGACCTCCACGACCAGCTCTGGGGCGCGATCGCCGCCGTGTTCGGCTCGTGGCAGAACGCGCGCGCTATCGCCTATCGGCGGCTGCATGACATTCCCGACAGCTGGGGGACTGCCGTCACCATTCAAACCATGGTGTTCGGCAATCGCGGCGACCAGAGCGCGACCGGGGTAGTCTTCACGCGCAATCCTTCGACCGGGGCGAAGGAGCTTTACGGCGAATATCTGGTGAATGCGCAAGGGGAGGACGTGGTCGCCGGCTTGCGCACCCCACAGCCCTTGACCGAGCTTTCGCGCAAGGGCTCCGGCGCGCGCAATCCCTCGCTCGAAGCCTTGATGCCCGACGCCTTCGCCGAGTTGGAGCGCGCCTGCGGCAAGCTCGAGGCCCACTTCCGCGACCTCCAGGACATCGAGTTCACCGTGCAGGAAGGCAAGCTCTTCATGCTGCAGACCCGCTCGGGCAAGCGCTCGACCCAGGCCGCGCTCAAGATCGCCGTCGACATGGCCGACGAGGGGCTGATCAGCCCCGATGAGGCGGTCCTCGCCATCGACCCGAATCAGCTCGACCAGCTTCTTCATCCGACGCTCGACCCCGATGCCGATCGGACGGTTCTCGCCAAGGGGCTGCCCGCTTCGCCGGGTGCGGCGACCGGCGAGCTTGTCTTCGATTCCGACGAGGCTGTGCATCTCAAGGCGCAAGGCCATACCGTGATCCTCGCCCGGGTCGAGACATCGCCCGAGGACGTACAGGGCATGCATTCCGCCGTCGGCATCCTCACCACACGCGGTGGCATGACGAGCCACGCTGCGGTCGTCGCCCGCGGCATGGGGCGCCCTTGCGTGGTCGGCGCCTCAGCCGTGCAGGTCGATCTCGAGCGCGAGACGCTCACGGCCGGCGGCGTGGTTCTGAACAAGGGCGACGTGGTCACCATCGACGGCTCGACCGGGCAGATCATCAAGGGCCGCGTGCCGATGCGCCAGCCGAAGCTCTCGGAGGACTTCACCAAGCTGATGCGCTGGGCCGACAACGCGCGGCGCATGCGCGTGCGCGCCAATGCCGACACGCCAGCCGATGCGCGCCAGGCGCGCGCCTTCGGTGCGGAGGGCATAGGGCTCTGCCGCACCGAGCATATGTTCTTCGAGGAGAGCCGCATCCTCGCCATGCGCGAGATGATCCTCGCGGAGGACCCGGAGGGACGGCGCAAGGCGCTTGCCAAGCTGCTGCCCGCGCAGCGTCAAGACTTCATCGCTCTGTTCGCCATCATGGCCGGACTGCCGGTGACGATCAGGTTGCTCGATCCGCCGCTGCACGAGTTCCTGCCGCACACCGATGCGGCGATCGGCGAGGTGGCTGCCGATATGGGTGTGACTGTTTCCAGGCTAAGGCGCCGGGTCGCCGCCTTGAGCGAGTTCAACCCCATGCTCGGCCAAAGGGGCTCGCGCCTCCTGGTCAGCTATCCCGAGATCGTCGAGATGCAGGCGAGGGCCATCTTCGAGGCGGCGATCGAGGCCGGGAAGTCGCTCCATTCGCGCGTCATACCAGAGATCATGGTGCCGCTCGTCGCAGCGAAGCAAGAGCTTGACCTCGTCAAGGAGCGGATCGCCGCCACCGCGCGCGACGTCGAGAAGGAGCGCGGCACGAGCGTCGCCTATTCGGTCGGGACCATGGTCGAGCTTCCCCGAGCCTGTCTCATGGCCGGCGAGATCGGTCAGAGTGCGCAGTTCTTCTCATTCGGCACTAACGATCTGACTCAGACGACCTTCGGCTTGAGCCGTGACGATGCCGGCCGCTTCCTCGGCGAATATGCCGACAAGGGAATCATCCAGCACGACCCGTTCGTCACCCTCGACCCTGCCGTTGGGGAGCTGATGCAGATCGCGACCGAGCGCGGACGAAAGGCCAAGCCCGAGCTCAAGATTGGCATTTGCGGCGAGCATGGCGGCGATCCCGCCACCATCACCTTCTGCGAGAAGATCGGCCTCAACTACGTGTCCTGCTCGCCCTATCGGGTGCCGGTAGCGCGCCTTGCCGCGGCCCAGGCCGCGCTCGGCAAGGCAGTAACCGATAATTAAAATCGCAACGGTTTCAGATTCGATGCCCAAACTCTTTCCCGCCTTGATGCCGTGACAGCAGGCGAGCTCCACGTTCTATTCAAGACGCGGTGTCCCTGCCGTTCGCCGCGTTAGCGCTCCATAGGCGCAGAGAAGCCCGGTCAGGTTCGCGCCTTCGCCGGGCTTCTTCTTTGCCCACGCGATTGTTCAGGGCAACGTGTCACAGCCGGAATTTCCATCCCAAGCCTATAAGTGCTCGGCGGCATGCTAAACCTTGGGAGTCTCCTGTGACAAAATTTGGAAACCTCGCGGCAGCCTCTTCTTTGCTATTTATTTCGGGAGTTGCGTTGCCGTTGCTAGCCGGTCCAGCTTTCGCAGCGGACACAAACCCTGGGCCGTTGTTAGGCTGCCAGTTCCACATTGTCTGTATAGTGAACGGGAAGATCGTGACGGGCGACGCGCAAAAGGCGTGTAATGGTGGCCACGTCGAAACTATAAAGCAGTGCCCACGCAAAAAGCACTGACGGCCGTTTTCATTGTCGCTTTTGAATCGAACCTTTGCTTGCGAGTCATTCATCCTCCGTCTGGTGTTACCTTGGTGGTTACCTGCGGAGGGGAGAGGCGTCGGGTTGAGCCGGTAACTGTTTGATAACCTTGGACCCTGGGGAAAGCTCGCCTTTACCGATAATTAGCGTTTTTCACAGGAAATGGTCGGCTGTTGCCGTTCACCACAATTTGCCCTAATTTCTCGGGCACGGTTAACGCAATGACACGGGAATCCGGGCGAAACCGGTGGGGGACTTAAGCTTAACATTCTGATTTCCCGCCATTTTGCCTGAATCACTACGGGGACGCCCGAAGTTTGCGCCTTTCCCACTCGGACGGCGCGACGAGGGCAAGCGGGGGAATACCAGCCGGCGCAACCGGCGGATCCTCCCGCGGGTTAGGGGTGACCTGGAGGGAAAATGGGCCGACGCTTGCCTCGTCGGGTGTGGCACACCGTCGCTGCGCTGGTGCCGCTTCCCTTGATCGGCTTGGGGTATGTGGCCGCGGTGCCGGGCAATCCCGTCGCCTTTCAAGTCGAGCTTTTCCTTTCCGGTAAAGGGTCGGCCTACCCGCTGACGCGCACCGCCGATGCGGCGCACACCGTCCTTCCGCGAGAGGCCGCTTATCTGTTCCACACCGGCCATAAGGGCCCGCGCGCCGACCAAGCTCTCACCGCCAACGCTGTCACCTCCGCCGGCAAGCAGCTGATTACCGCGAGCCTCGGCGGCGATCCCGTAGCCAGCTCCCTCGGCATCACCGGCGAGGTCAGCCGTAGTCTTAAGGGCGATCGGTTGCGGCCAACCGTTTCCGACGTCGCCTTGAGGGGCCCGGTCGGCGGCACCATGGCGAACTCTCTTCTGATGAATGCGAGCTACGCTTCGCCCTTCTCCCAGAATTTCAACGTCGATGGCTTCAAGCCCTCTGCGTCGGAGATCGCCTATCGCCCGAGCCCCGAGGGGTTGAACTTCAGATCGAAAGGCGAAAGCCAGGCGGAATTTGAGGAGCGTGAGCGCCGTTGTCTTGCCACCGCCATCTATTTCGAGGCCCGCGGTGAGCCCGTACGCGGCCAGATTGCGGTCGGCCAGGTCATCCTAAACCGGGTCAGGAGCCCGATGTTCCCCGAGACGATTTGCGGTGTCGTCTATCAGGGACAGATGCATCCGGGCTGTCAGTTCTCCTTCGCCTGCGATGGCCATACCGACAATCCACGCAACGATGCTCAATGGGCTCTCGCCCAGAGCATCGCTAAGAAGATCACCGGCGGAGAGCTTTGGCTTCCCGAAGTCGGCTATTCCACCTACTACCACGCAAATTACGTGAGCCCGGCCTGGATCGGCGACATGAGCAAGATCGATAAGATCGGCCGGCACATCTTCTACAAGAAGCGGAACGAGGAGCCTTACGTGGTCGAGGCTTCGTCGACGCCCGAGAGCTCCGATTCGGGCATCTCTCTCACGCCCACGCTTTCTCTCGTATCGGCGGCAGTTACCAACGTCGCCGGCACCTCTACCCCGTCCACTCCAGCGATGAGTCTAGGCTACGCGGCGCATGAGTAAGCGCTCCGACCGAGATCACATCGACGCCGGTCCTGGCAATTTCCCCGACAGTCTCTAGCGTCACTCCGCCTGACGCCTCGGTCACGACTCGGCCCTTCACCAGATTGACCGCCGTTTTCATGGTCTCGACATCCATATTGTCGAGCAGCACGGCATCGATCGGATAGCACAGCGCCTCTTCGAGCTGACGAAGCGTCTCCACCTCAACCTCAATCTTCACCAGATGGCCGATGCGTGCGCGAATCATCTTGAGCGCATTCGCGATCCCGCCGGCCGCGGCGATATGGTTGTCCTTGACGAGCACCGCGTCATAAAGACCGAAGCGGTGGTTGATCCCGCCGCCAACCCTCACCGCGTATTTCTCGAAGGCCCTGAGATTGGGCGTCGTCTTGCGGGTGCAGGCAATGCGCGCTTTCGTGCTCTCGACCGCAGCCACGAAGCGCGCGGTCAGAGTGGCGATGCCGCTCAGCCGGTTTAGGAAATTGAGAGCGGTCCGCTCGCCGGTCAGGAGCGCGCGCGTGTTGCCCTCGACCTTGGCGATCACGCCTGCGGCAGCGACCTTCTGCCCGTCGGCAACGACGCGGGCGAACTTGACCTCGGGATCGAGGATCCTGAAAGCCGCCTCGGCGAGATCGAGCCCCGCCACGACGCCTTCCGTCCATGCCACGATCGCTGCCTTGCCGCGAGCATCAGGCGGGATGATGGCGTCGGTGGTGATGTCGCCCGCTTGACCGAGATCCTCATCGAGCGCGGCTGCGACCGCTTGCTCGACGAGAAGAGGGGGCAGCTCGAAAGAAGGGGAGGGGGTCTCGCTCATGCATTGAGCGCGGCGCCGCGCATCGCCACGATGCGAGGACGAACCCGCGTCTCACGCGACGGCGTCTCGATCGCGGTCCGCGCGACCTCATCCGCGTTGCCGAGCGTGAGAAAGCTCCGTTGTGCCAGATGTTCGTCCGGCACCGGATAGTCGCTGCGGAAATGAGCGCCGCGGCTTTCCTTGCGCGCAAACGCTGCCGCGGCGATCAGCTTGGCGGTGGTGAGCATGTTGGCGAGACGCCGGTCGCCCCTGGCCTCAGGCTCGAGCGACAAGATCGTGCCAAGCGCCTTGGTGAGCGAGGTCTCGTCGCGGATCACGCCGACCTCTGACGACATGGTGCGACGAAGGGCTTGCTCGAGGCGCTCGTCATGACCGCTTCCCGCCGCAGGAATCTCCTGTTCTGCTTTCGCCGCGAGCGGCGTTGGCAGCGAGCCGGCGATATCATTGGCGACGCGCGCGCCGAACACCACGGCCTCGAGCAGGGAATTGGACGCGAGCCGGTTCGCCCCATGCGCTCCAGTCGAGGCTACCTCGCCGCACGCCCACAGGCCGTCGACGCTGCTCCGCCCTTGGGCATCGGTGAGGATGCCTCCCATGTGATAATGCGCGGCCGGCGCGACCGGGATCGGCTCCTTGGCTGGATCGATGCCGGCCGAGCGGCAGGCGGCAAACACGGTGGGAAAGTGCTCGGCGAGCTCGGGCCCGAGCTCGCGGCAATCGAGAAAGGCGCCGCGGCCGCTTGCGACCTCGCGATAGACGGCGCGCGCCACGACGTCGCGGGGCCCAAGCTCGGCGTCCTCGTGCACGGCGCGCATGAAGCGCTCGCCGCGCGAGTTGATCAGGGTGGCGCCTTCGCCGCGCAGAGCTTCGGTCGCGAGCGGCGCCGGATCGCGGCCGATATTGATGGCGGTCGGATGGAACTGCACGAATTCGGCATCGGCGATCACCGCCCCAGCGCGGGCCGCGATGGCGATACCCTCGCCGCGCGCCTCGCGTGGATTGGTGGTGATCGCATAGATCTGGCCCGCTCCTCCAGTCGCAAGCACGACCGCGCTCGCCGGCAAGATGAGGCGGCGCGCGAGAGTGGCGTCATCTGTCGGCGCGACCTCGAGCCCGGCCACGCGGCCGTCTCTGAGAATGAGATCGCGCGCGGCCAAGCCTTCGAGCACGGTGATCGACGGCGTCGCGCGCACCGCCTCCATGAGCGCGTGCATGATAGCGCGCCCCGCCGTGTCGCCCTTGACGTGAAGAATGCGGCTCTTGCCGTGCGCCGCCTCGCGGCTGAAGGTGAGATGGCCTTCGAGGTCCTTGTCGAAGGGGACGCCGTAGCGCAGCAGGTCCTCGACGCGCTCACGCGCCTCGCGCGCAAGCAGGAGTGCGATCTTCTCATCGACGATGCCGGCGCCGGCCGTGATCGTGTCGGCGGCGTGATCTTCCGGGCTATCGCCCTCGGCGAGCGCCGCGGCGATGCCGGCCTGCGCCCAGAGGCTCGACGCTCCTTCGCCGAAACGCGCCGCCGAGACGACCGTGACCGGACGCGGCGCGAGCTTCAGCGCGGTGAAGAGTCCGGCGAGCCCGGCGCCGACTACGATCACATCTGAAGTTGCGGAGCGGGCCGACCTGCTGGAGGAGACGTGGATCTGGTTCATTTGCGTTACGCCTACAGATGCCTCTTAGGACTAATGGTTGAGGTTGATCATGCGCTCGACGGCCCGACGCGCGCGGACGGCGACGGCGGGGTCGACCGTAACCTCCTCTTTGAGGAACACGAGCGACTCGAGGATCTTCGGCAGCGTGATGCGCTTCATATGCGGGCAGAGATTGCACGGCCGCACGAACTCGACCTTGGGCGCCTCGACCGCGACGTTGTCGCTCATCGAGCACTCAGTCACGAGCAGCACCTTCGTGGGCTGGTGGTCTTTGACCCATTTGATCATGCCGGAGGTCGAGCCGGTGAAGTCGGCCTCGGCGAGCACGTCAGGCGCGCATTCCGGGTGGGCGATGATTTTCACTCCGGGATCGCTCTCGCGATAGGCGCGGAGCTCCTCGCCGGTGAAGCGCTCGTGCACCTCGCAATGACCCTTCCAGGTGATGATCTCCACCTTGGTCTGGGTCTGCACCCATTTGGCGAGATACTCATCGGGGATCATGATCACCCGCGGCTGCCCAAGCAACTCGACGACGCGCACCGCGTTAGAGGAGGTGCAGCAAATGTCGGACTCGGCCTTCACCTCGGCGGAGGTGTTGACATAGGTGACGACGGGGACGCCGGGATAGGCCTCGCGCAGCGCGCGCACATCGGCGCCGGTGATCGAAGCCGCAAGCGAGCAGCCGGCGCGACTGTCGGGGATGAGCACCATCTTGTCCGGATTGAGCAGCTTCGAGGTCTCGGCCATGAAATGCACGCCGCCCTGCACGATGATCTGGGCATCGGTCTTCGAAGCCTCACGGGCAAGCTGCAGCGAGTCGCCGACCACGTCGGCGACGCAATGGAAGATCTCTGGCGTCATATAGTTGTGCGCGAGCACGACGGCGTTGCGCGCCCGCTTCAGGTCATTGATCGCCTTGACGTAGGGCGCAAAGCCCGGCCACTCGATCGGGGGGATGACGCGCGATACGCGCTCGTAGAGATGGGCGGTCTCCCGTGCGACCTCCGGCGTATAAGCGAGGTCGGGCAGGAGCTGAGCCGGAAGGGGCGCATCCTGCGCTACCGTCCTGCCAAGCCGCATGCCGTGGACACTGGTCGTCATTGCGTTTCGCCTCCCGGACCAATAATACTCACAGTGAGCATATATGGGTCGCGAATTTGTTTAGCGCAAGGTCCGACCCCACACCCAGTCTACTATTCTCAAGATGAGTATAGGGGAGGAACCGCTGGAATCCTAGGCCCCCCGCTTCACATCGCCGCGACGTGCACCAGCCTAACTACGAGGGCGCTCCGCCTGTTGCAGCGGCCGCCTTGAACAGCTTGACGAAGTTTTCAAGCTCCTCGCCCGCCGCATCGGAGACGGCAAAATACGTTACGCCGCCATCTGACCAGGAGACGGCGAGATAGCCATGCTCGGAGAAACTCACGGTAGCCCATGGCCGCGCCTTGCTTGTCGGTAACTCGGTGACGCTGATGAGGTGCTTGCCGCGCGAATAGACGAGCGAAGCCGCGGGCTCGAGCCCAATGACGTCGATCCGGCCGCCGAGAAGCGGATAGCCTTGCGCGCCCAGGTCGGGGACGACCGGCGCGAAAGCGAGCTTGCCGTTGAACCAGGGTTTAACCGTATGATGATCTGAGGAAGCGACGTCGGCCGGCGCTGGCGCCATCAACCCGCGGATATGCGCCGACACCACCTCGCTTGCGAGGTCATCGCCCGTTTGATGATTGAGCGCGCCGAAGGTTAAGCCTCCGGCGAGCACTGCGCCCGCAAGGAAGGAGGCGGCAAGCGAACCCCAAGAGAGGTGCTTACGCGGGGCGGTGAGGTTGAGCTGCGACTCAATGCGGCTTCGCAGATCGCGCGACGGCTGATCGTCATCGAGATCGGAGCGCAGCGCCGCTCTGAGCAGCCGATGGGCCTCGATCTCGGCGGCGAGCGCGGGCTCCGACGCTAGACGCTGCTCGAAGCGAGTGGCCTCGATCGGCGGAAGCTCGCCATCGAGGTAGGCATTGACGAGAAGCTCGTCTCCTTTGGAGAGGTTCATGCTCCGCCTCCGCTGACCGCTGCCATGAGAAGCTTTCGTGCCCGCGCGAGACGCGACATGACCGTGCCGATGGGGATGTCGGACACTTCGGCGATCGACCGGTAATCAAGCCCATGGATTTCGCGAAGCACGAGCACCTCACGGAATGGGATAGGCAAGGCGCCGACCGCCTTCCTGATCTCCTGCGCCTCGATCTTGGCGATCAACACGGTTTCCGGTGTCTCATCCTGGGCGCTCGCTTCGTCGATGCGATCGCGCATGCCCCGATCGAGATCCTCCTTCAGCACCACGGCCTGAGGCCGGTTCTTGGCGAGCCAGCTATAGCTCGTGTTGCGCACGATGGTCAGTACCCAGGAGCGTGAGTCTCCCCCGCCAAACCCGCGGATCGCCTTGAACGCCCTGAGCGAGGCTTCCTGCACAATATCCTCGGCGTCGGTGCGGCTTCCGGCAAGCCATCGGGCGAGCCGGAAGGCATCGACGAGGTGGGGCAGGAACACCTCGGCAAAGCGAGTCTGATCTGTCGCGTCGTCCACATTCAACCGGTCGAAGTTTCACTCCCACCAGTCTAGACCCATTAAGGCGTGACGATGATCTTTCCTGTCATGCGCGGGTGGATGGCACAGAAATATTCGACTGTTCCCGCCGTCGCGAACGACTGCGAGAAGCTGTCGTCGGTATCGAGCGCAGCCGAGCGAAACTTACCGTCCTTCTCGGCCACGACATGAGGAATGTCGTCGGCATTGGTCCAAGTCACCGTGGTGCCGGCCTTGACCGTCAAAACCGGCGGGTCGAACGTGAAATTGGAGATTTTTACCTGGGCATCGGAGGCAAATGCCGGGGACACAGCGAGCAGCGTTGCAGAGAGGGCAAGCGCCGTCAGAGTTGGGTGTCGCGTCTTGTTCATTATCTTGTTTCCTTTGGAAGCGGGTCATTAGCTTGCGAGCGTCGTGTCGGTGATGGCGAGCGGCTTGTCACCGACGCGCACCGCGACGCTGGTGATGCCTAGCATCGAGCGAAGCTTCTCCGCCGGCACGGTCATCGGTCCCGGCGATGGCGCCGTTCCAGGGACCGGCTGCGGGAAGCAGGTGGATCGCGCCGTGTGGAAGGTCATGTTGCCTTCGACCTTCTGCACGATCTGATGGATGTGGCCATTGAGCACGGTCACCGAGCCGAACCGCTTCAGTAGGTTGAGCGCTTGCATGCCGTCGTCTGTCCCCCAGCCCCACTCGGCATAAACCGTCCAGAGCGGGATATGGGCAAAGACCACCATGGGCGTTGAATTGGACTTGTCCTTGATGTCGTCGGCAAGCCAAGCGAGCTGCTCGGCGCCGAGCCTGCCGAGGCCACCGGCCTTGAGATCGACGACGTTCACAAGCCCGATGAAATGGACGCCATGATCGTCGAAGGAGTACCAGCCCGCACCCTTCGTGCCTTTGCCGTAGCGCGCGAGATAGGCCTTGCCCACGCCTTCATCGACGAAATCATGCTCGCCAGGCACGTAATGCACGTCGAGCGCGGCCTCGCTTATGAGCTGGCTCGCATTGTCGAACTCGTCGGGCTTGGAGAGGTGGGTGATGTCGCCGGTATGGATCATGAACGCGGGCTTGGCGGACACCGCTTTGACCTTGGCGATGGCCTCGCGCAACGTGCCCAGCGCATCTGGGTTGGCCGGCTTGTTGAAGCCGATGTGGCTGTCGCTGATCTGGAGGAACGTGAACGTAGAGGCTTCTGCAGCGAGCGCGTCGCCGAGCAGACCGACTGATTTCGGCACACCCCCCGACAACGCCCACAGAACTCCGGTCCCCGCCCAAATCATGCATTCGAGAGCGCCCCTGCGGCTTACGCCGTTCGCCTCTATCTCGGAACGCACAGCAGAAGCGGCCTCGCGCGCTTTACGGTCAAGCATGGTGAATCTCCTCGCGATTGTTGTTGGTCACTCAAGGGAGGAGACCGGTGAGGCGGGCGGTTTATTCCCGGGCGCCGGAAAAAATTTGATCGCTTTATTGCTCGGAAGGAGCAGAAGCTTCCCGTTTCGGCCACAGGCCAGTGACCTGCGCGCCAGGCCAAGCATCGGGGAGATCGCTGTGGCCCTTTCCCTCGTCTCGGATTAACCTACGGGCCGTAGTGGGGGGTCTGTGGCGATGCGTGGATATCCTTGGCTCGCCGGCGTGGCGGCGGCGGTTTCAGCGTTCGCGTTAGGTGCTTCACTCGCTTGGCCGGTTCTGGCTGAGGACGCGCCTAGATTGGCCGCGCCCGCTTCCCAATGGGCCAATCCCGACGCCGACCCGTCGGATACGGCACCTGCAACGCCTGACGCCTCCGCTCAGGATCAAGGTCAGGCGGCACAGGCGCCCGATGAGACCGCGCCTCCGCCGGAGGCGACGCCCGTCGTTGCAAGCATCCGCGCGAAACTTGCCGAGATGCGCAAGACATCATCGTCAGGAGACCTTGCCGCGCTCGCAACCTTCTACAACGGACGAGGCGATGCGCTCTGGATGACCGATATGGGATTCTCCGCACCTGCGCTCGCGGTGATAGACGAGGTGCTGAGGGCCGATGATTGGGGCCTGTCGAGCGCGGCGTTCGACTTGCCGCCGGCAGGTGATCTACCTGGCTCTGCCGATGCCGCCGCGGCGAACGAGATCAAGCTCGATCTCGCCATCCTGAAATATGCGCGCTTTGCGCGCGGCGGTCGCACCGAGCCAGTCAAGCTCAATAAGCTCTTCGGCGTCGCGCCCACTTTGCCCGATCCGAAGACAGTGTTGGCCGGGATCGCGCAAGCGCAAGCACCCGATGCCTATCTTCGCTCGCTTCAGCCGAAGCACGAGCAGTTCCAGCGTCTCCATCAAGCCCTGCTCAAGGCCCGCGCCGACATAGAGGCTGGCGGCAACGCCGGCAATACCCAGAAAATCATCGTCAACATGGAACGCTGGCGCTGGATGCCGGAGGACCTCGGCTCGCTCTATCTCTGGCTCAATGTTCCGGAGTTCAACGTCTATGTCGTCAAGGACGGCAAGTCGATCTACTCGGACAAGATCGTCGTCGGCGAATTTAAATATGCCACGCCGATGTTCTCGGCCGATCTGAAATCGGTCGTGTTCAATCCGGAATGGACCGTGCCCCCCACCATCGTAAGAGAGAATCTTCTGCCCAATTTGCGCGGCGGCGGTGGTCTCTTCGGCAGCAACACCGACATCCTCGACCAGCACGAGCTCAAGGTGAAGTATAACGGCCGCATTGTCGATGCGGGCAGCATCAACTGGAATAACGTCAACATGGGCGCGATCAGCTTCGTGCAGGCGCCCGGACCCAACAACGTTCTCGGCAAGGTCAAATTCGTCTATCCGAATCCCTTCTCCGTCTATATGCACGACACCATCAAGCAGGGATTGTTCGACACTGACATGCGGGCCGAGGGGCACAATTGTCCCCGCGTCTATAAGCCGGGTAAGATGGCCGCCGTCGTGCTCGCCGCCGATCAGAACTTGCCGCAGGCGCAAGTGGATAAGCTGCTGGCCGAAGGCTACAACAGTTCGGTGGGCATTCAGCACCATTTCCCGGTGCACACGACCTATTTCACCGCGACGGTTGACGACGACGGCAAGCTCCAGACTTACCCCGACATCTACAAGCTCGACGGCGTGGTGGCGGCCGCGATCACGGGCAAGGAGGCGAGGGTCGACGCCGTCGCCGACAATGCGCCGCAAGGGAAACCCAAGCCGGAAACTCAGGCCGGGAACGTCGCCAACTCGGCTCGCTGATCCGAGCAAATAGGCCAGGGTGACGGCGAGCGGATTCATCACGCTCTCGATAATCGTGGGCTAATCCCCGTTCTTTTGCTAGGGTTTGCCTGTCGAGCTTAAGCCTCTTGCCACGGAAGGATGCTCGCTCGTGCAATCGCAATTCACCGTCGGGATCAGTGTCGAAGGTAAGGGCGACCGCATCGTGGTCAGGGCGGAGGACGCTCTGGTCGCGGCGCTGAAGGTCAAGGCCGAGCGCCCTAGTGCCACGATTACCTATGTTCGCCGCCTCAACCGGCGTGGCGATCAACGCCATCCGCCGCATCGCCTCAATGACATGCGCTGAGGCGAGCCGGATCCCATGCGGAGCGGGTAGAGCCTCGCCGATCCGTTAGTTGCGGCCCATGGCTGCCTCGCCCATAATCGGCCGCCTTCACGTCGGGTCGACGCAAGAATGACAGAGCCCGTCGCGCTCAACTACCGCGCCTTCATCTCCTATAGTCACGCCGATACGACCTGGGCCAAGTGGCTGCATCGCGGGCTTGAGAGCTTCCGTATCGACGCGGATCTGGTCGGCAGGGAGACGAACAGCGGGACCATCCCGAAGACGCTGAAGCCCATTTTCCGCGATCGCGACGACTTCACCGCAGGTCACACCCTGACTGAGCAGACGCTTGCCGCGCTCGACGCGTCGGCCGCGCTAATCGCGCTCTGCTCGCCGGCGGCGGCGAAGAGTCACTATGTCAACGAGGAGATCAGGCTCTTCAAATTGCGCCATCCAAAGCGTCCGGTGATCCCGCTCATCGTCGACGGCAAGCCTGGCGATCCCGAGCGCGAATGCTTTCCTCCGGCGCTCAAGTTCAAGGTCGACGCCAAGGGCCGCATCGGCAAGAAGCCACTCGAGCTGCTCGCTGCCGATGCTCGGGAGGAGGGCGACGGCAAGCCGCTCGCTCTCGCCAAGGTCATCGCCGGGCTTCTCGATGTGACCTCGGACGAAGTATTCCGCCGCGCCGAGCGCGAGCGGCGCCGAAAGGCGAGGGTACGAAACGGCGTGATCGGCGTCCTCGCCTTTCTCTCCGTCGCGGCAATCGGCAGCGCCGCTTATGCGTGGCAGGAGCTCAAGACCAACGAGCAATTCCTGAAAGCCACACTGAAGACGGCAACCGAGATCGTCGACGACGCGGTGACGCAGGCCGAGAGATATGGCGTTCCGCGCACCGCGACACTCGCGTTGCTGACGCGCGCCGAGAGCTTATTCGACAACATGGCCATGCTCGGCAAGCCGACTCCCGAGTTGCGCTATCAGAAGGCGTGGATGCTCATCCAGTTCGCTCACAACTACGAGGCCCTCGGTGACACGACCAAATGGCAGGAGCGTGCCGAGACCGCTCGTCAGATGCTCCAGACTCTCTCCGACGAGGACCCGGGAAACACGGCCTACAGTCGCGACCTCGCCATCGCCGAGAGCACGCAGGGCGATGCGCTCGCAGCCAAAGGCGACCTCGATGGCGCTCTGCAAAGCTATGGCACGTCGCTCGGGCGCGTTCTGCATCTTGTCAATGCCGATCCAGACAACGGTGGCCTGCTGCGCGACGTCGCGGTCGAGGTCGAGAGGGTGGGCGCCATACAGCTCCAGCAGGGCAAGCTCGCCGACGCGCTGAAATCGTTCCAGCAGAGTGACGGGCTCGCCAAAATTCTCGCGCGGGCCGATCCGAACGATTCTGAACTCCAGCGCGGCCTCGCTGTTTCTCACAACAAGATCGGCGATGTGCTGATGGCGCAAGGGGACTTGGCTGGCGCACTGGATGTATATCGCGAGGCGCTTGAGGTTACCCAACGCATCGCCAAGGACGATCCCACCAACACGCTGTTCCAACGCGACCTCTCTTATTCCTACAACGAGGTGGGCGTCGTCCTGTCGGCGCAAGGCAAGTCTGACGAGGCGTTGAAGTCATTCCGTGACGGTCTTGAGATAAGACGGCGCCTCGCGGAGACCGATCCCACCGATGCCGGTTGGCAGCATGACCTCGCCGTGGCTCACGATCGGGTCGGCGATGCGCTTGCCACACAAGGCAAGTTGGACGAGGCCTTGCAGTCTTATTGCGACGAGCGCGCGATCTTGGATCGTCTCACCAAGTCAGATCCGCACGATGCTCGTTGGCAGCGCGATCTGTCCGTGGCTTTGGGCAAGATCGGCGACGTGCAGCTCGCGCAAGGCAACGCCGATGCGGCGCTCATCTCTTATATGGAAGACCTTGCCATCGCCAGGCGCCTGACAGAGACCACTCCAGGCAATGCCGGCTGGCAGCGCGATCTCGCCGTGTCCTTCAACAAGTTGGGCAACGCTGAAAAAGCGCAAGGCAGGCTCGACGATGCGCTCAACTCCTACGAGCAGGGCCGCGCGATCATGGAGCGCCTCGCCAAAGACGACCCGAGCAATGCCGGCTGGCAACGCGACATCTCTGTCTCTGACATTGAGATCGGCAATGTGGCGCTCGCCCAAGGCGACGCCGAGAAGGCACTCAAGTCCTACCATGATAGCCTCGCCATCCGCGACCGCTTGGCCAAGTCGGATCCTAATAATGCCGACTGGCAGCGCGATCTCGCCATCGCCCATGGCCGCGTGGGGCTCGCTTTGGCGCAACGGGGCAAGATGGACGAGGCGTTCGCCGAGCTGCGCGAGGGGCGGGGACTCGTCGCTAGTCTGGAGGAGAAATCTTCATCGAGCGCCGCTCTCGCCCAAGACCTCATATGGTTCGACAAGACCCTCGCCGGCCTCGAGGAAGCGATCTCGCCGGCGCCGCAGGAGGGAGAATCCGACCCTGCGCTGCACTAGTTCTGGCGTCCCGGCTATGTTCACAACTCAATCGCCTTGTAAAAGCCATCGTAAGCAGTTACATATCGGCTATCGACATTTGGCCGGACCATATGGCCGTTTCGCCTTCGCTGAATGCCAGGCGCACGTACAGACCCTCCAAACATCGACATTTGAACTTCGGGCCGCGCGATCGCTCGGTCCCGATCACAACTGCATGACTTCAGCGAAAGGACGACCCCGAATGATTACGGGTACTGTGAAATTCTATAATGGGCAGAAGGGCTTCGGCTTCATCCAGCCCGACGACGGCGGCAAGGACGTATTCGTGCATGCCACCGCTCTTGAGCGCGCCGGAATGCGCGACCTGGTCGAAGGCCAGAAGGTCTCGTTCGATACCGAGCAAGACAGCCGCAGCGGCAAAACCGCGGTCGGCAACATCAAAGCCGCGTAGTCCCCTCAAGGACAGACGCGGTCTTGGTAAAATTAGAGCCGCTCCCTTCGGGGAGCGGCTCGTTGGTTTCAGGGGGCCTTGCCCGTTCGCTGATCGCCTGAGGTGGGGATCAGCCAGACCGTAATGATGTCAGGCTCGTCGAGCCCGCCCGTTGCGGCGAGCTCGTCTCTCAAGCCGCTCCACGCCGCCGCCTCGGAAGAGTTCGCGTTGCGCGCGATGATTGGCGCGTGGCCGTTCCAGATGGGTTGCCCGCCGCTTTGCACCGTCTCCAGCGCGTGACGCATGACAGCATGAATATCGAGCCAAGCTTGCGCGCAGCCAACATCATCGGCGCGGAACGCGAAGATCGCGCGCCCATCAATCTCTGCGACATAGGTCTGCATCAACTCTGCTCGCCGCCCCGCAACTAGGCGCTGCGGGCGCGCTTTGGCTGGGGTGAAGACGCTCCGGCCCGCTTCAGCGGATAGTCGGCGCTGTCATACAACCGCCTGATGCCGCCGCTGTCAAACCTCTCCTCCTCGACTTCGAGATAGGTTCCTAACAGGTGCTGAGGCGGAAGCTCTTCGATCGCGTAGCGCACCGCTTCAGAGGCCTTGTCAAATCGCTTGTAGGTGACGCGCCGTGCACTCTTCCAGCCTCTAGCGGGAAATAGCTCGGCTTCTGCGGCGTAATCAAATGAGGACATCGCTTTGGGCTCCAAAACACGACTAAGAAAGGACTGATAATGTCAGGTCCGGCTGCAAATCTAATATAAGCGTTTTCGCTCACAAAAACTAGGAGCGGGCAAAATCTATTTCCGCAAATTGCAATCTTATGTCGGGCGCCGTCTGAGAATATTGAGAGACCGAAACGAAGAATAGGCTCAGCTCTTGAGCCGATAACCGGTCTTGAAGATCCACGCCACCACGGCGAGGCAGATGGCGAGAAACAGTCCGATCATGACGAGACTCGTCGCCGGGCTCACGTCGGCGATGTTGAAGAAGCTCCAACGGAAGCCGCTGATCAGATAAACGACGGGATTGAACAGCGTCACGCCGCGCCAAAACGGCGGCAGGATATTGATCGAATAGAACGTGCCGCCAAGAAAGGTGAGGGGAGTGATGATGAGGAGCGGCACAAGCTGCAGCTTCTCGAAACCGTCGGCCCAGATGCCGATGACGAAGCCGAGCAGGCTGAACGTCACCGCGGTCAGCACGAGGAAGGCAATCATCCAAAATGGGTGCGCGATTTCGATCGGCACGAACAGCCATGCGGTGGCAAGGATAATGAGCCCGAGGATGATCGACTTGGTTGCCGCGGCGCCCACATAGCCGGTGACGATCTCCAAATAGGAGATCGGCGCCGAGAGCAGCTCGTAGATCGTGCCGGTGAAGCGCGGGAAATAAATGCCGAACGAGGCATTGGCCACGCTTTGCGTGAGCAGCGTCAGCATGATCAGCCCAGGCACGATGAACGAACCGTACGGTACACCCTCGATCTCGGTGATGCGCGAGCCGATGGCGGCGCCGAACACCACGA
Organism: uncultured Alphaproteobacteria bacterium; assembly: GCA_963742355.1. Lineage (GTDB taxonomy): Bacteria > Pseudomonadota > Alphaproteobacteria > Rhizobiales > Methyloligellaceae > Methyloceanibacter. Next base: position 183,828 of record CAVULQ010000004.1, read on the forward strand.
AATAGAGCGAGGTCGAGACGACCGGCGACACCATGCTCTGCAACAGCGTGCGGCCCCAGCGCGCCATCTCGAATTTGTAGATCGCCCTGATCGCCGGCAAATTCATCTTTGCTGCCTCACCAGATCGACGAAGATGTCCTCGAGCGAGCTCTGCGTCGTGTCGAGGTCCTTGAACCTGATCCCGGCCTGGGCGAGATCGGTGAGGAGTCCGGTGATGCCCGTGCGCGGACCTTGCGTATCGTAGGTGTAGATCATCTCGTTGCCGCCATTGACGAGGGTCAAATGATGCGCTGCCAATTCGGCCGGTATGGCATCGAGCGCGTCATGCAGCTGGAGCGTGAGCTGCTTCCTGCCGAGCTTGTGCATCAGCTCGGCCTTGTTCTCGACGAGGATCAGCTCACCTTTGTTGATGACGCCGATGCGGTCGGCCATGTCCTCGGCTTCGTGGATGTAATGGGTGGTGAGGATGATGGTCACGCCTGAGTCGCGCAGCGACCGCACGTTTTCCCACATGTCCTTGCGCAGCTCGACATCGACCCCTGCCGTCGGCTCGTCGAGAAACAGCACGTTCGGCTCGTGCGAGAGCGCCTTGGCGATCAGCACCCGCCGCTTCATCCCGCCCGAAAGCGTCATGAGCTTCGAGTTCTTGCGGTCGAGCAAAGAGAGGTCCTTCAGAACCTTCTCGATATAGGCGGGATCGTCCCATTTGCCGAACAAGCCGCGGCTTAAGGACACGGTGGCCCAAACCGTCTCGAACATGTCGGCGGTCAGCTCCTGCGGCACGAGCCCGATCATCGCGCGAGTGGCGCGGAAATCGGTGATGATGTCGTGGCCGTCCACGGTCACGGTGCCGCCGCTCGGTCTGACAATCCCGCAAATAATATTGATCAGCGTGGTCTTGCCCGCGCCGTTAGGGCCGAGCAGGGCGAAGATCTCGCCCTTCTTGATGTCGAGATTGATGTCCTTCAGCGCCTGAAAGCCTGAAGCGTAGGTCTTTGACAGATGAGAGATGGAAATAATCGGCTGCATACGGACGGGGCTTAAGGCGTGAGACTGACGGATTGGGGGCAGGAATGCGATCAGGTTGAGGCGCTTCCCTATCATCGGCAGGCGCGCGAGCCAACTCAGCCTTTTGTGATGCCCACTTTCGCTCCATTCATGTTTGCAACGGAACCCTCGAGGAGGCGTCACGTTGATTCGTCGGGGAGGTGTCGCTCCGCGAGGTGGTGATCCGACGATCTCCCCCACCTCCTTTGCGACGCAACGAGAAACCAGCAAGGAGGATATGATGAAGCATCTATTCGCATGCACGGCTGTGGCCCTTGCTCTGGGTCTTGCGCCGGCCTTGGCTGCCGAATCTCAGTCGGGCCAATTGCCGACCACCCCGAGTGTCTCGCCCGACACGGCGAAAGCGGCTCAGCAGCCGCAATCGGGCAGCGCCGATACGTCCGGTGGTGCCGCTGAGCAAAGCTCCGCGTCACCGAATTCAGGTGCGGCGAGCGGTGGCGCGATGAACCAGTCGATGAATTCCGGTAATGGCCAAGCCGACCAGTCCGGCGGCGCGAAGGAGCAGAGTTCGGCGCCACCCGACTCCGCTGCTGCGACCAACAAGCCGAACCCCACTCTTGGCCAGCAGACTACCCCTCAGACCACGCAGCCAGAGTAAGCTGTGCGGCCTATTGGATGAGATCGGGGCGCCGTTGGCAGCCCCGATCTTTTTTCGAATTAGTTCTGCTGCGAAGCGGCTGACGTAAGCTTCAGAATCGCGCCGTCGGACGCATCGGTCAGCGCATAAAGCGCCTCATCAGGGCCTTGCACCAGGTCGCGAATGCGCGCGCCCATGGGAATGCGCTCCTCGCCGGTGACCGTCTGTCCGGCGAGTGTGAGGCGGGTGATGGCTTGCGAAGAGAGTCCGGCAATCAAAAGATTGTTCTTCCAGCCCGGAATGGCATCGCCGGTGTAGAAAGTGATCCCGGAAGGCGAGATCACCGGATTCCAGTGGGCGATCGCATCGGTGAACTCGGGATGCGTGGGGGGCGGGGGGATCGGCGTATCGTCGTAATTGCTGCCCCAGCTCACCACCGGCCAGCCATAATTCCTTCCTGGCTCCAACACGTTTATCTCGTCACCACCCTTGGGCCCGAGCTCGCTCTCGAACAGTTTGCCGGTCCTAGGATCGAAGGCCAGGCCTTGGGGATTGCGATGACCATAGGTCCAGATTTCGGGCCTCGCCCCCGCCTGGCCTGCAAAAGGATTGTCCTCAGGCGCCGAGCCGTCCGGATTGATGCGCACGATCTTGCCGAGATCGTTAGAGAGATCCTGGGCCGGAGTGAACGTGAAGCGCTCGCCGAGCGCAATGAACAGCTTGCCGTCGGGAGCAAAAAGGAGTCGCCCACCGAAATGATTGGGTCCGTCGACTTTGGGGTGTTGGCGGAAGATGACCTCGACATCGTCGAGACTGTCGGTGCCGAGCTTGCCCCGTGCCACCGCCGTTCCCGCGCCGCCGTCTCCGGGCTCGGAATAGGCGATGTAGACGAGCCGGTTCGTTGCGAAGTCGGGATCGAGCTTGACGTCGAGCAACCCACCTTGGCCTTCGGCGAAAACCTCAGGCACGCCCTTGAGCGGTTCCGATATCGTCCCGTCCTTGGTAACGATGCGAAGCCGTCCGGGTCGCTCGGTCACCAGCATGCGATTGTCCGGCAGGAAAGCGAGACCCCAAGGGTTCTTGAGACCATGCGCGATCGTCTCAACCTTGATAGTGCCCGCTTTGGTGTCGATCGTCGTGTCCTCGGCGACGCAAGACTGCGACATCAGCATCAAGGTGGTCGCCGCTAGAGCGCCAAGTTTCGCGCGCCTCGTCAGGGGAAACAGGTCATGAGCCTCCTTGCCGGTCATCACTCTTACTAAGTCCTGCCGTAAGCTCGTCGCGATCTCGAGGCACTTAAGAAGTTCGCTCATCTTGATCATGTTGGGGGCTTGCATCGGGCTGCAAGGCCAATCAACTGTTGCGGCAGTGCGGCCATCTTTCCAGGGAGTTTGCGGCAAATCAAAGCCCAGCGTGTGCTTATGCGTCTGATGCGGTTGTGTCTTGTCGTAATCATTGCCTGCCTTGCCACGCCGTCTTTTGCCGAGACGGCGAGCTCCGACGATTCGATTCGGGCGTTCATCGAGAAGGTGAATGCGGCATCGACCAGCTTCTTCGTCTCGGGCTCCGAGGCCGACGCACGGCAAAGATGTCGCGACCTGCTTGCTTGGGCCTTCGATATTCCCTTCATGGGCAAACAGGTGCTGGGTAAAGCGTGGGACAAGGCCACTGACGAGGAGCGAAAAAAATATATGGAGGCCTTCGAAGACGAGGTCATAAGTGCCTACCTTCGCCGCATGCGACCGCCCGGTACCACCTTGACCTATATCGGACAACGTCCGCCAGTGGGCGGCGATCAGCTTGCCGCGAGCCGCCGCTCAGTGCCCGGCAAGGCGGATCAGATCTGGATTTGGTGGACGCGTCCCGATGGCGAATCCCGGCGCATCATCGACCTCCTGCTCGATGGCCATAGCGTGGTCAATGCCGAGATTCAGGAATACGCCAACGTTTTGGCAAGCAACAATAGTGACATCAACGCTCTGATCGCTTTCATGAACAAGCGAGCGGGAACATGAACGCGCGTCCGCTGGCCTCTAAGCCTCTTAGGGCGCTTGATGTCTCCAAGCCTCTCATGGCGCTTGATCATGTCGGCCACTCCTTCGACGATGGACGCATTGTCGCGCTGAAGGACGTCAACCTTACCTTCGGGGAAGCCGAGTCCGTGGCCATTCTCGGTCCGAGTGGGAGCGGCAAGACAACGCTTATCCTCGTGATGTGCGGCATCAGGATCCCCACGACCGGCGTACTGCGGTGGAAAGGCGAGCCTATCACCACATTACGACAGTGGACTGATTTGCGACGCTCCGAGATCGGCATCGTGTTTCAGGAGTTCAACCTCTTTCCCACTCTCACCGCCAGCGAGAACGTGGAAGTGGCAATGTTCGGCTCGAGCGCTAGTACGGGCGACCGGCGGCGCCGGGTCGAGGAAGCGCTCGCAACTGTCGGTCTTGCCGACCGCGCCACGCACCTTCCCCAGGAACTGTCCGGCGGGGAGCGTCAGCGAGTCGCCATTGCTCGCAGCATCATCAACAACCCGACGCTCATTCTCGCCGATGAGCCAACTGGCAATCTCGACAGCGCCAACGCATCGGCAATTTTGGACCTTTTGTTCGATCTGCAGCGCGCGCGGGGAGCGACCCTGATCATGGTCTCTCACGCGCCGGACCTCGCAAAACGCTGCAAGCGGCAGATCAAAATGAAGGACGGGAACGTCGTTGACCAAGTGTCGGCGCCAGCCCGCGAAAAGGCGCTATGAACCACCTGCAACTTGCCGTCCGCAACCTCAAGCGCCGGCCCACCCGCTCAATTCTCACCGTGCTCGGCGTCGCCGTTGCCGTAGGCAGCTTCATCACGCTTTATGGCCTGTCGCGCAGCGTCAACGAGAATGTGCAGCAGGCCTTCGAGGAGCGCGGCACCGATCTCACCGTCAGGCGCCGCGGCATCGCCGAGCCCTTCGGCGGGACGGTACCCGAGTCGATCATCCCGGACATCGCCCGGATTCCCGGCGTGGCCGCCGTGTCTGGCCAACTCCTCACTTTTGCCGCCACGGATAATGACGATCATGTCATCGCCTTTGGCTGGCCCGAGGACAGCTTCTTTTGGTCGAGTGTTCCCTTGGCAGAGGGGCGCCTGCCGAACCCGGGCGAGCGCAAATTCGCGCTGGTCGGCAAGGATATCGCGAATACGCTCGGCAAGCATATTGGCGACGACATCGCCCTGCTCGGCGACAAATTCCGTCTAATCGGCATCACCAACTACAGCTCGGTCATCAACCGGAACGCCGTGATCGCCGGCCTTGCTGACCTCCAGCAGGCGACTTTCCGCTCCGGATCGGTGACCTTCATCGCTGTGAGACTGGCCAATCCCGCGGACCAGGCGGCGAGTGATCGCGTCGCTAAGGCGATAGAGGGCCTGGGCGAGTTCTCTGTGACTAGAGGCGAATCCATGCTCAAGAACGACAGCCTGGTTGGCCTGCTGGACGCGGTGTCGAGCTCGATGGCTTGGGTCGCTCTCCTCATGGGCGTTCTCATGGTGCTGAACACTCTGCTCATGGCCGTGCTCGAGCGCACGCGCGAGATCGGCATTCTCTCGGCGATCGGCTGGTCCAAGGAGCGCATCATGGGGGCGCTGGTGATCGAGGGGTTCTTGTTGTCTGCCTTGGGCAGCGCGCTCGGCATCATGCTCGGGATTGGCGGATCGCGGCTCTTAAGCGCGATCCCTGCCATCGGACGCTATATCGCCGTGCGCCCGACGCCGGGGCTCATTGTCACCACGGCGATCGCTGCGATCGTACTAGGCATTCTCGGCTCGTTTTATCCCGCCTTGTTAGCGACACGGGCAAGCCCAGCCGAAGCGCTCGAGCGCGCCTGAGGCGGGAATGGAAGCTAAGCGGAGAGTTCAGCCGCGCCCGCCTTTGACGCGCAAGCCGGGCGCCGGGCGCTCGAGCACCACCTCGCGGCGGAAGCGATAGAGTCTTGCGGGGCGGCCGCCGGTCTCGGTCGAGACGTTTCCAGTCGCCTCGACGAGGCCGCCCTTCTCGACCAGTCTCCGGAAATTCTGCTTGTGCAGCAGGGTGCCTGAGATCGCTTCGACCGTCTGTTGCAGGTCGTAAAGGGTGAACTCGGGCGGCAGCAGCTCGAATACGACCGGCCGGTATTTCAGCTTGCCGCGCAGTCGCCCAAGCGCGGTGGCGAGAATGCGCCGATGGTCGAACTCCATCGGACGCCCAAGCTCGGGGAGATTTGACCATTGCGCCGCTGCGGGACGTCCGTCGCGCAACGCCTCTGCCACGAGCCCTGCCTCGTAAAGCAGCTCGTAGCGCTCGAGCACCTTCTCCTCGTCCCAGGCGCCTTCGATGCCGAAGCCGATCCTGAGCCGCTCGGCGCGGCGGAGCGCTCTGACCGGCTCATCGGGGAGAGGGGGCCGCTCGGCCCACTCTTTCAGCCGAGGCTCGATCTCGTCACAGAGAATGTCGGGCTTGCCCTCGCGCCAATCCTCCCACGGGAAATAGGCATACCAGGGTGACCAGTGCGATCCCATCAGCTCCTCGCCGGCGCCGCGGGTGAGGGCGAGATAGCCGACCGAGAGCGTATGCGCCCCGCCCGGCTCCGCATGGCGCCCGCGATCGCCGAAGGTGTAGAGCTGCTCGACATAGCCGAGCTCGAGCCCGGTCTGCCGCTTCACCCATTCGCGCAACCCGATCTCGAGGGTGCGGTGCGCGCGCGGCGCAAACGTGCCGAAAGGCAGCGCATCCCACGCGCCAGACCCTGCCGTGCCGAGCTGCACCACGAGAATGTATGGCTGTTGCTCGCGCACGGTGACGATGGCGGCATTCAGCCCAAGCTCGATCTTGGGGTCTGTGCTCTCGGTCGCGGCGGCGAGGTGTGGCGCTTTGCGCCTTGCTTCGGCCATGGAGATTAGGCGGCGAGCCGCGCCGGCAATGCGAACACGTTGGCTTCCTCGACGACTTTGCCGCGCCCGATATCCTCGATGGCCGCCATCATGCGCCCGTCTCGGGACAGCGCCTCGTCGGCGAGCGCGACGAGAAGGCGGTTCGGATAAGCGGTCGGCGAGGCGCGGCGGAGCGCGTGGGCGACTTTCAGCTCCTCGACATGCGGGTTCAGCGCGCAGAGCGTGATAAAGGCGGCCGCCGTCGACCGGCTGATGCCCGCCCAGCAATGGATCAGGAGCGGCGCCCTGCGGTCCCAATCGAGTGCGAACTTGACGAGGTCGGCGACATGGGTCTCGCAGGGAAGCACGAGGCCCTCATGCGGCTCGCAAATATCGTTCATGGCGAGCCGAAGATGCCGGTCGCGATCGATCGAGGGGGGCGTGTCGATCAAAGTTTCGCCGTTGATGAGCGTGACGAGATGGCTCACGCGGGCATCGGCGACGGTCGTGGCGACGAGGCTCAAAGGCGCGACGTAAATAGTCTCTGCAGTCATCGTGGGACGCACTCTAGCGCCTTCTCTTGGCAAAATCAGGGAGGTCATGCCCGTTTCGTTTGACGCGACGATTCGCGCCCTCCGTGCTGTGCGATTAGCTGTTTGAAACGTTTGAGGAAACGAACCTCTCCTTCTGTCGCCGGAAGCGGACCTAACTTGGACAGAGTGTTGACGAGAGCAGGGCTCAAGCCCCGCGGCTGGCCGAAGAATCGCCGTGCCTCCTCGCGCGAGAAGCCGGCCAACGCGGTCGCCTCGTAATAGGCAGCGATCTTGTCGGCGCGCTTGATGAGCTTGGTGATGTGGGGAGGCAGTTCCGCCGGAAGGCCGAAGCGCACATGAATTGCCGCGAGCAGCTTCGCTTCGAACGCCCGGTAGTCGAGCGCCAAGGCGGCCTTGAACGGGCTGATCAGGTCGCCGATGACATATTCCGGCGCGTCGTGCATCAGGCTCGCCAGCCGGAACCGCGCGTCGAGGGTAGGCTCGATCTCGGCGACAATGGTCTCGACGAGAAGGCTATGCTGCGCCACCGAGAATGCATGCTCGCCGTTGGTCTGACCGTTCCAGCGGGCGACTCGCGCGAGCCCATGAGCGATGTCCTCGATCTCGATATCGAGCGGCGAAGGATCGAGCAGATCAAGCCGACGCCCGCTCAGCATGCGTTGCCACGCACGTGGCGCGCCCGCATTGGGCCTGATTGAGGTCTCGATCTTCCGTGCAATCTTCATGAGCTGAGGCAAAGTGGCATTGTGACAAATCGCGTGATCAAGACTGCGCGAGCGGGCTCAGGAAAAAATGGACGAATCCTGCACATAATGCCATTCATTGCATGTTTTGTCAGAGTACTGGCGATCGAAAGTCACGTGGGAGAGGCGAGATGGCTAAGTTGCCGAGATATTCGTTGGCGCATGATGAACAAAAGAAACGCTGGGTGTTGAAGCATGAAGGGACTGGGCAAGCCGTCAAGAGCTTCCCCACCAAGGCCAAGGCCACCAAGGGTGGCGTGCTGGAAAAGGCCGTCGGTGGAAAAGGCTCGGTCCGCATCAGAAAGCGCAACGGCAAGATCCAAGAAGAGCGCACCTATCCGCGAAGCGCCGACCCGCGAAGCTCTAAGGGTTAGATGGCACTCGGCCGAGCTTAACGCAAGCCGCGTGACGGTGGCAGCTCGTGAGGTGGTCATTGACCATGCCCGTCGCCTGCATGAAGGCGTAGACGATCGTCGGTCCGCAGAACTTGAAGCCGCGTGACTTGAGGTCCTTCGCAATGCCGCGCGACAGCTCCGTCTCGGCGGGGACCTCGCTCACCGCCTTGTAGCGATTTACGATCGGCTTGCCGTCGACAAAGCCCCAGAGATAGGCGCCGAAGCCCGCGCCTTGCTCCATCATCTGGAGCCAGAGACGCGCCGAGGCGATCGCGCCTTCGATCTTCGCCCGATTGCGCACAATGCCCTCATCGCGCATCAGGGCGTCGACCTTCTTGCTCGTGAAGCGCGCGACTTTCTCCGGAGCGAAATCGTCGAATGCGCCGCGGAACGCCTCACGTTTCCTGAGGATGGTGATCCACGAGAGCCCCGCCTGGAACCCGTCGAGAACGAGCTTCTCGTAAAGTGCCCGGTCGTCGCGCTCCGGCACGCCCCATTCCTCGTCGTGATAGGCGATGTAGAGCGGATCATTGCCCGGCCACGGGCAGCGCTTGAGCTTTGCCTCACTCATGCGCTGAGCGCTGTGACCGGCACCGAGAAGCGGGCGAATTCAGGCCGACGGAGCGTGATCGAAACCTCTCCAGCCTTGAGAGCGCCGCCCTTGGCCAGTGCCTCCTCGGCGCGGTCGAGCCGGATCAGCGCAAGCCCCGAAGCCCCGCTCGATGAGCCGAGCGTTCCGACGGGGACGCCGCCGGCCGTGACCGGCGTGCCTGAGGGCGGCAGCTCAGTGTCGCCTTCGACCGGCACGATGCGTTTGCGCGCAAGCCCGCGATGCTCCATGCGCGACACGAGCTCCTGGCCGACATAGCAGCCCTTGTTGAAGTCGACGCCGTTCAACTGGTCGAACAGGGCCTCATGGGGAAATGTGTCGCCGAAGCTGTAATCGCGGCCACCTTCCGGCACGCCGAGCTTGATCCGCATGGCATGGTAATCGGCCTCGGTGGCGTCGGTGCAGCCAAGCTCGCTCACGCTGGTAGCCGCCGGCAGCAGCACGCGCCAGCCGAGCGCGGCGAGGCGCGGATCGGGATAGGAAATAGCGCCCTCGGGCGGGCGAGGGGTCGCGCCCCACAGCGCTGCGACCTTGATGTCCGGTTCCTCTCTCATCTCGACCTGCGACCTCAGGCGATAGAAGCCGAGTCGCTTGCTCAGCTCAGCCATCTTGTCTTTCGCCGCGTCGACGAGGAATTCCTCCTTCCCGGCGACGACGAAAAAGTCGAACAAGATCTTTCCCTGCGGGGCAAGCAGGCCGGCATGCATGGCCCCCCCGTCAGAAAGCTTGCCGACGTCGTTGGTCAGCATCCCTTGCAGGAATTTCCGCGCGTCGGTCCCCGTCACTCTGAGAACCGCGCGATCGGCGAGGAGCGCCGCTTGGCAATGGCCCATCTTATGTCCTTCTGCTACCAAGGCGTCCCGATGCTATGAAGCTATTGAAGCGGGGGTTGGCCCGCAAGAGAACTTGAGCCGCACCTTGGCTGAAACCTTCGACCTCGTTTTCAAAGGCGGCACCCTCGTCAATCACGCGGGCGAAGGGCTTGCCGATGTCGGCGTCAGGGATGGCCGCATCGCCGCCATCGGCGACATCGCCGAAGGCGTCGCGGGCGAGACCATCGACGCAAGCGGGCTCCATATCCTGCCTGGGGTGATCGACAGCCAGGTCCATTTCCGCGAGCCGGGGCTGGAGCATAAAGAGGACCTGGTGTCGGGGAGCCGATCCGCGGTGCTAGGCGGCGTCACCGCCGTATTCGAGATGCCGAACACCAAGCCGCCAACGACGAGCGCAGAGGCGCTTGCCGACAAAGTGATCCGCGCGCGCGGCCGCATGCATTGCGACTTCGCCTTCTTCATCGGCGCGACCCGCGACAATGTCGATGCCCTTGCCGAGCTCGAGCGCCTCCCCGGTGCCGCCGGCGTCAAGGTGTTCATGGGCTCATCGACCGGTGATCTGCTCGTCGACGACGAGGCTACTCTCTCGCGCATTCTCGCCAAAATCAGCCGGCGGGCAGCCTTCCACGCCGAGGATGAGGCGAGGCTCAAGGCGCGGCTCTCCTTGCAGCGTCAAGACGACCCATCGAGCCACAGCGAATGGCGCGACGCGGAAGCCGCACTCATCGCCACGACCCGCCTGCTCAAGCTTGCCTCGCGAGCAGGAAAGCGCGTGCACGTGCTTCACGTCTCGACCGCCGAGGAAATGGAGCTCCTTGCCCGCCACAAGGACATCGCCACCGTGGAAGTCACGCCCCAGCATCTAACCTTCGCGGCGCCGGAAATTTACCAGGAGCTCGGCACTCTCGCGCAGATGAACCCGCCGCTCCGCGATATGCGCCATCAGGAGCGCCTGTGGTGGGGGCTCGATCAGGGCGTGGTCGACGTTCTCGGCTCCGATCACGCGCCACACACCCTCGATGAGAAGGCGAAGAGCTACCCTTCCACTCCCTCAGGCATGCCTGGCGTGCAGACGCTCGTGCCGGTGATGCTTGACCACGTCAACGCGGGGCGCCTCAGCCTTGCCCGCTTCGTCGATCTGTCGAGCGCGGGCCCGCAGCGCGTCTTCGGTATCGCCGGCAAAGGACGTATCGCTCTCGGCTATGACGCCGATCTGACCGTCGTCGACCTCAAGGCCGAGCGCCTCATCGAGAATAACTGGGTCGGCAGCAAATCGGGGTGGACGCCCTTCGCTGGGCGGAAAGTCAAAGGTTGGCCGCTCGGCACGGTCGTGCGCGGGAAGATCGCCATGTGGGAGGGCGAACTCAGGAAGGCCGCAGGCGAGCCCGTACGCTTCGGTGAGGCGTTGCCCGATGCCTAAGCCCCCGCAGGCTTACTGCAGGAAGTACTGCCACACCCCCGTCGGCGAGACGCCAAGCCGGTAATAGCTGTATTTGCCCGATTTCTTCATGGGAAGCGCGAGCGCCGGCGGAACGATGCGATAGAGCTCGACCTCCTGCGCGGGCGTCAGCTTGGCAAGATCGGTCGCGGCGAAATAGGGCCAGATGAAGATCTCGTCCTTGCCTTGGCCTACGCGCGCATAGCCGGACGACAGCACGTTGAGCATCGCGGCCAGCACGTCGCGCCCGGTTCCGTCAGCCGATTCTTTCTTCCAGAAGGCGATCGGGTCATCGACGAAGCCCGTAGCGACCATCGGCTTGAGCTCGTTCAATTCAAACACCGTGCGCATCGCCTCGATGTCGCCGCTTTCGGCCGCGCCGGCGATTTGCGTGAGCATGCGTTTCACTGGATCAGGCAGCGCGTTGAAGTCGTAAAGCACCTGTGAAGCGCGGGCCTGCGGCGAAGCGTGTGTCGCACCCGTGACGGCGACGTCCTGTCCGGAAGATGCGTCTGCGGCAATGCGTTGCGACGTCTCCTTGTCGCGCCCGGCATAGACAAGGGCGAAAGTGCCAGCTACCAATGCGCCGAGGGCGATCATGATAATCCGGCGGTTCATGCATCACTCCATCAGTGCTCGATCAATCTCGCAGATCGGCGACCGAGCGCAAGGGGAGCACGGTCAGAAGCCCTGGGGAGACACCGCCGTGCCGCATCAAGCCTCGAGAAGCGAGTAGGGCCGGCCTTGCAGGCAGGTGCCCATATCGTGCTCTCGGGCATCCAGCTCATGCTGGCCGGCCTCGGCATCGGGCTTTTGATGGCGGCGCCGATCGGGCCGGTCAATGTTCTTGTCATCCAGAGGGCTGCGGCGAGCGGGTTTTGGGGAGGGCTTGCGGCCGGCATTGGCGCCGTCCTCGGCGACGGCACTTTGGCGGCGATCGCGTCCTTCAGCGTCACCGCGATTTCAGATGTGATGACGGCCTATTCGGGCTTCATCCAGTTCGTCGGCGGTCTGCTTCTGGTCGCCTTCGGTATCGGCCTTCTCCTGGCAAAGCCGAAGCTGGCGATGCGATCAGGGCGCAAGTCGGAGCTGTGGGAGCATACCGGCATCATCCCGCAGACCTTCTTTCTCACCGTCACCAATCCCGGCGCGATTTTGGGCATGGCCGCCATGATCGGCGGTCTCGGCTCGCTGATCGGCGGCCTCGACACTTATCTCGAGGCTCTCATTCTCGTCCTCGCGGTGATGGGTGGAAGCCTCGTCTGGTGGCTCGGTCTCTCGGAGCTCATCGCCACGATCAGGCACAAGCTCACTGACGGCAGGCTCAAGCTCATCAACCGGATTGCCGGCGTCGTCCTGCTCGCCTTCGGAGCGGTCCTGCTCGGCGAGGGGATCCTCCGCTATTTTGCGTGACGCCGCTATTGCGAGGTGCGCTTCAGCGTGAACTCGCCGTGGTGGATGCGCCGTGAGAGGCCAGTCGTCATTTTCGCGACGGCATCCTCGCCATAGACGCCGATAAGATCGGCGAGCGCCGCATAGAGCGCGGCATTGGCGAGCATCTCCGGCTCGATACCGTCATGCAGCGCCTCTTCCCAGGCATCAAGGATGTATCGGAGCGCTGCCTGTCTCTCCGCGTCTCCGCCCGAGGTTCGCAAAGTTCGTCGCGTTGACCGCAATTCGACGCGCCCCTCTTGGCTGCCAAAGACTTCGGGATCGTCACAATTACACCGGTCTTCCGCCGCCGGGACGACAGAGTGAACTAACGGTTAATCTTTACGATTTGTAAACGGAGCTAGAAGCCCCCATCGGGACTGTCGGGCGCTGCCTCAGCGGGTGCCGCCGCCGTCTCGGGCGCCGCTGCCTTGTGGTGTTTACCGTGCTTCTGCCCGGTCTCGGGAGGCTTGGCGTTGGCCGCGGGCTGCCCGGAATCGGGCTGAGCAGCCCCGTTCGCGTCGGCTTGTTGCGGGGCGGTTGGGCTCTGATCGACCGAGCCGGTCGGGGTTCCTTCAGGAGATGTCCCCTCCTTGCCGGCCTCAGGCGCCGCACCGCCCTTTTTCTCGTCGGGCTTTGAAGTGTCGGGTTTCGGCTCGTTCGTCCCTTTGCTGGCGAAGACCGAGCCCTGCGCGAGCGAGGCGGCAATCTGCGCACCTTCGGTGCTGAATCGCGTCGTTGCGAGCGTCGCCGATTGAGTGCAGCTGCGATAGGTGCGTCTATAGCCCCTGTATCCGTCATTGAAGCTGTTCACGAGCTTGGCACGGCGGACGGCGGTGGTGCCCTCGTTCTTGAGGATTTCTTTCATCTGGTCGCGCCAGAGCTGCCCTTCGTTAGCTCCGCAAAGCTCGCGGAGATAGTGGACAGCGCCGAGGATCTCGGCGAGCCGCATCAGCTTGTTGTCATAGGGACGGTCGTCTGGCGGCGGTGGCGCCGTGCTCTCTTTGGGCACGATGGGCGGCAGATCATCGCCCGGAGGTTTCGGCCTGACGCGCGGCTTCGGCGCCGGCTCGGAGTTGAACCAATTGAAGAACTGCGCTTTGGCGGCGGGAGGGTAGGCTACGGCAGCGGGTGTCGCGAAGCAAAAGGCCACGACTGCGAGCCATAACAGGCGCTTTCCGGGCTGTCCCATGGGGGCCTTGAGTAACCCCAATTCATGGTCAAATCTAGCCTTGCCTCGGACCTTTGACCGCGCTTTGGCTCCAGTACGTTTGGAGGGGACATCGGCCCGTTAGCGGGTTCCGAACAGAGCGTCGATCGCCGCCTGACCGCCGACATCGCTCACAGTTTCAGAGTTTGCACTCTCGGGCACGGTCTCGCCATTGGCGATGGCGTTTGCCTCGTCGATCAAGACCCGTAGACGCTGGGCGGCTTTCTCGCAGGTCTTGCCGAGGCGGGCATTGCCCTTGCCAAGCTCTGCCGCCACGTCGGCGACGATGGTCATGGCTTCACCGTGCAGCCGCGCCACGGCCTCGTCGAAGCGGGCCCTGATGCGCGGTGGCGCCCGGCGATAGGCGGCAATGGCGAGGTTCTTGTCGCGAAAGCCCGACGCGGAGAAGTGCTCTTCGTAGGTGAGCGGGCGCCAGGACAAAAGATCGTCGGCGAACTCCTTAGGCTCGGCGCCGATCGCCTCGAGCAGCATCACGAGCTCGTGGAAATGGTTGAGGTAGTCGCTTGCGATCAGCGTTGCTTCGTTGATGTTGGTGCCGGGTACGTGCGACCGGAAATGTCCAATCATCGCCGAGCGGAAGGCTGCGACGATATCCTCTCGGCTTACATCATCGGGGTTTGCCATAGACCGGAGATCGCGCTTCTTTTCCGCCAATATCGTTCTTACGTGGACGCAATCGCTTTAGAGTGGAGTGTTGCCTAACTATGATTGCCAAAGTGTTACTGGGTGCATCGCAGCATGTGCTCGCGCTATAGTCTCACCTCGCCGCCTGAAGCCGTGCGCGCCTATTTCGGCTACGGCGACACGCCCAATTTCCCCACCCGCTACAATATCGCTCCGACCCAACCCATCCCGGTTGTCTGTCGCGACCGCGAAGGGGCGCGGCGCTTCCGGCTAATGCGCTGGGGGTTGTTGCCGTCCTTCGTCAAGGACCCGAAGAAATTTCCGACGCTCATCAACGCCCGCTCCGAAGAGGCTCTCGACAAGCCGTCGTTTCGCAACGCCATGCGCTGGCGCCGCTGCCTCATTCCCGCCGACGGTTTCTATGAATGGACCGGTCCCAAGGGGAAACGCAGGCCCTTTCTCCTACACCCCAAGACGCCGCGGCTCATCGCCTTTGCCGGTCTCTACGAGCGCTGGCGTGACGGGCAGGGGGGCGAGATCGACACCGTCGCGATCCTGACCTGCCCGTCCAACGCGACGGTCTCGGTGCTACATGACCGCATGCCCGTGGTGCTGGCCCCCGAGGACTTCGCGTCTTGGCTCGACGTTAAGGAAACTCCGCCCGAGACTGCCGCCGCACTGTTGCGCCCTTCGCCCGAGGATCTGTTCGAGGCGGTCGAGCTCGATCCCAAGATCAACGACTCGAAGCGCGACGAGCCCGGTATTCAGGAGCCACTCCAGAAAGAGCTGCTAATTTAGCGGCGTCACGCCGTGCTGGTGACGCGGAGGATGGCGATGCCATCATGGCCCTTGCTGCCCGTGGTCTGGAGTGCCGTGCCGTTCACGCGTGGATCAGCCCCGGCGAGCTCGTAGAAGCGGCGGATCCCCTGCACGTGCGGATCGTCGCTGTCGGCATCGATGATCGCCCCCTCGCGCACGACATTGTCCACCACGATCAGCGAGCCCGGACGCGACAGCTTGATCGCCCACTCGAAATATGCGGGCGTGCTCGGCTTGTCGGCGTCGATGAAAATGAGGTCGAACGGCGCCTCTGCGGTGAGGCTTGGCAAGGTATCGAGCGCGCGGCCAACGCGGATCTCGACAGCATCTCCGAGCCCCGCGTGGGCGATATTGGCGCGCGCTACCTCCGCGCAACGCGGGTCGAGCTCGAGCGTGATGAGACGGCCTCCGGGGATCAGCCCGCGCGCGAGCCAAATCGTGCTGTAGCCAGCGAGTGTGCCGATCTCGAGAATGCGCCGGGCGCCGATCATCTGCGCCAGTAGCATCAGCAGCTTCCCCTGATTGGGCGCGACATTGATCGGCGGCAGGCCTGCCGCTTCGCTCGCCTCGAGCGCTGCGCTCAACGCCGCATCGTTGCCTACGAGATGGTCGGCGATATAGCCATCGACCGCGGTCCACAGTTCGTTGGTTTCGAGCCGCTTCATCACAAAAGCTTTCCCGGATTGAGGGTCCCATTCGGATCGAAGGCTGCCTTGATCTTCCGCATCAGCTCGAGCTCGATCGCGGACTTGGCGTGAGGCAGGAGATCGCGCTTCAGACGTCCGATGCCATGCTCGGCGCTGATCGAGCCGCCGAGATCGAGCACGATCTCATGCACGGCCGCGTTCAGCGCCTCCCAGGAGCTCAGGAAGATGGCGCGGTCCATGCCTGGCGGCTGGCTCACATTGTAATGGATGTTGCCGTCCCCCAGATGGCCGAAGGGCACCGGCCGGGCGCCGGGGATCATCAGCTCGACGAGCTGGTTGGCACGGGCGATCAACTCCGGAACGCGCGCCACCGGCACCGCGACGTCGTGCTTGATGCTGCCGCCTTCGTCCTTCTGCACCTCGCTCATCAGCTCGCGCAGACGCCACAGCGCCGCGCCTTGACCGAGCGAGGACGCGACGATCGCCGACTCGATCTCTCGCGTCTTGAGCCCCTCGTCGAGCACGGTCTCGGCGAGCTGCCGCAGCTCCTCGCCCTCGCGCGGGCTGGTCAGCTCGAACAGCACATACCAGGCGTGCGGGGAGGGGAAGGGGTCGCGCACATCGCTGCCATGGCGCAGCACGAAGTCGAGCCCGATGCGCGGCATGATCTCGAAGGCGGTGAGCGCCGGGCCTGCGTGGGCAAGCACCCGCGCGAAGAAGTCTGGCGCGGCTTCGAGCAGAGCAAGCCCCGCCATGCAGGTCACGCGCTCTGCGGGCTTGGGGAAGAGGCGAAGAACGGCAGCGGTGATGATGCCGAGCGTGCCTTCCGAGCCGATGAAGAGGTCCCTGAGGTCGTAGCCAGAATTGTCTTTGCGCAGGGATTTCAGACCGTTCCACACGCGACCGTCGGCGAGCACCACCTCGAGCCCGAGAACGAGATCGCGGGCGCTGCCATAAGCGAGCACGGCGGTGCCCCCCGCATTGGTCGCAAGCACGCCGCCGATTTGGCAGCTTCCCTCTGAGGCGAGGCTCAAGGGGAAGAGACGTCCGGCATTTGCCGCTACCTGCTGCGCAAGAGCGAGGACGAGCCCGGCCTCGACCGTCATGCAGTTCGAGGCGAGGTCGATGTTGCGCACGCGGTTGAGACGTTCGAGCGCAACCACCACCTCATGGCCCGTCTCGAAGGGGATCTGCCCGCCGACCAGCCCGGTATTGCCGCCTTGCGGTACGATTGCCGTGCGCGTCTCGTTGGCAAGCTTGAGGATCGAGGACACCTCCTCGGTCTCGCCCGGCTTAAGCACGAGCGCAGCCTTGCCGCGATAGAGGTCGCGCCATTCGACGAGATAGGGCGCCATGGCGTCGGCGTCGCGGATCGCGTGATCCTCGCCGACGATGCGGACGAGCGCATCGACCGTCTCCTGGCTCGGGGGCTGATGGCTTGGCTCAGGCGTCATGACTGATCGCTAGCGCGTCTTGGCGGGGCGCTGCAAGCCGCGCGCTGCAAGCGGTCGTTGATGGCTTCGCCGAGCCCGCGATCGGGGATCGGCATGATGGCGATGGCGCTCGCACCGGCCTGGTCGAGCTCGCGCAGCGCCCCGAACAATCGCGCCGCGGCTTCCTCGAGATTTCCGCTCTCGCTGAGATTGAGGGTGAGGCGAGCACCTTTCGGCACATCGCGGCCGAAGGCGAGCAGCGCTTCATGGGGGCTTACGCTTGTCGCCTCCAGCCTGAGCTTGGTGTCGGGTGCGTAATGAGTGGCGAGTTGTCCGGGAGAGGCGACTACCGCATCGGAAGCCGCCATGGGGAGTTTTTGTCCGAGAACGCGCTCGATATCCTGACGCGGAGTAGCGCCTAGCCGGAGCAGGACTGGCGCATCGCCTGCGAGGCTGACCACGGTCGACTCGATACCGAGCTTGCAGGGCCCTCCGTCGAGGATCATAGCGGGCACATCGTCAAGCTCCGCCGCGACATGCGCCGCGGCGGTCGGGCTCACGCGGCCAGAGCGGTTGGCGCTCGGCGCGGCGATCGGGAGCTTAGCCTCGGCAAGCAGCGCGCGCGCGACCGGATGAGCAGGTGAGCGGAGCGCGATCGTATCGAGGCCTGCGGTCACGAGGTCGGCGATCCGACAACCTGTGCGTCGCTTAAGCACGAGCGACAAGGGCCCGGGCCAGAAAGCCTCTGCAAGCTTGCGCGCCGTCGCACCCACCACGGCATAGGTCTCAGCCTCTGTGAGCCCCAGCACATGCACGATCAGCGGATTGAAGCGCGGGCGCTCCTTGGCGGCGAAGATCTTGGCGACCGCGTTACCATCGAGTGCATTCGCTCCGAGCCCATAGACGGTCTCCGTCGGAAAAGCGACGATCTCGCCCCGCGCGAGCACCTGCGCCGCCTCTTTGATGGTGTCTGCGTTGGCAGGGACGATGGGCATGGTGCGTCGCAAGGATCCGGCGATGTTTTCGTGCGCCATGTAGCACAGACTGGCCAAGCTCGTGTCAGGCGTGCTTATGCTTGATGAACAGTCAGAACTCTCGCCAGCCTTCATGACCTCGACCCTCCTCCTCACCCATCCCGCCTGCCTCCAGCACGACACGGGCTTTGGCCATCCCGAGCGGGCCGACCGGCTGCGCGCCATCGAGCATGCGCTCGAAGACGAGCGCTTCCATTATCTCGCCCGGGAGCAGGCGCCGCTCGCCGACCTTGCCGCCATCGAGCGGGTGCACCCGCAAGGCTACGTGGAGGGCGTGCGTGCCGCGATCCCGAAGCACGACCATAACTGGCTCGACCCCGACACCATCGTCTCGCCGGGAAGCTGGGATGCCGCTTTGCGTGCGACGGGCGCGGTCGTGCATGCGGTGGACCAGGTCATGGCGGGGAGCGCCAAGAATGCGTTCTGCGCCGTGCGTCCACCGGGCCACCACGCCGAGCCTGCACGCGCCATGGGCTTCTGCCTGTTCAACAACGTGGCGGTTGGCGCGCTCCATGCCCGCGCTGCTCACGGCGCCAAGCGCGTCGCGGTCATCGATTTCGACGTGCATCACGGTAACGGCACGCAAAAAGCGTTCTGGTCCGATATGGATCTGTTCTACGGCTCGACGCACCAGATGCCGCTTTTTCCCGGGACGGGAGCGGCGGAGGAGATCGGCGTCGGTAATATCTGCAACGCGCCGCTCAAGCCGGGCGATGGTGGCGACGAGTTCCGTCACGCGTATGAGACGCGCATCCTGCCCGCGCTCGATGATTTTGCGCCCGACTTCCTCCTCGTCTCAGCCGGGTTCGATGCCCATATCAACGATCCTTTGGCTCAGATCAGGCTACTCGAGGGTGACTTCATCTGGGTGACTGAGAAGCTGCTAGAGGCCGCTGAAAAGCACACGGGCGGCAAGCTCGTCTCGACGCTTGAAGGCGGCTACGATCTCGATGCTCTGGCGCGGTCGACGGCCGTCCATGTCGCGACCTTGATGGGCGCCTAGGCTGTCCCCCGGACGGCTCACCGCTCGAGGCAACTCCTCTTGATCCGGGACGGCCGAAGGGGCTAAGGCAGGCCATGACCGACGCACCAGACCATTCCGACATCAAGGCGATGAGCTTCGAGCAGGCGCTGAAGGAGCTCGAAAGCATCGTCGAGCGCCTGGAGAAAGGCGATGTCGAGCTCGAAGCCTCGATCCTCATCTATGAGCGGGGCGAGGCGCTCAAGACCCATTGCGATGGGCTGTTGCGCAAGGCCGAAGCCCGTGTCGAGAAGATCTCGCTCAATCAGAATGGTCAGCCGACCGGCACCGAGCCCCTCGACGTCGAGGACTGAGAGGGTTCGTCCCCTAGCATCGTCACTTTGAGCTTGAGCCCGTCCTTGGGGCGTAGCGTGATGCGGGCGAAGGGCAGAGGCTCTTCGCCCTCAGGCAGCTCGAGCCTTGCATTGGCGAGGATCGTGGCGAGAATGGTCTTTCCCTCGACCATGGCGAAAGTGCCGCCAATGCAAGTTCTCGGACCAGCGCCGAACGGCATATAGGCGCAGCGGTGGCGTCCGGCCTTCGCTTCTGGCGCGAAGCGTGAGGGATCGAATCTGAGCGGGTCCTGCCAGAGCTTGCGGTGGCGGTGGATCACATAGATCGGGACGATGATCATCGCGCCCTTCTTCAACGCCACGCCGCCGACAGTGACGGGGCGAGTCGTCAGCCGCATCAGGATCGGTACCGGCGAATAAAGGCGCATGGCCTCCTGGAAGACCGCATCGAGCAAAGGAAGCTTGCCGATGTCCGCGCGGCTGACACGCCCCCCTTGGCCCACCACGCGGCGCACTTCCTCGCGCACACGCTCCTGCCATTCCGGGAACAGCGCGAGAAGATAGAGGGACCAGGTCAGCGCCTGCGAGGTCGTCTCATGGCCCGCAACCAGGAAGGTGACGAGGTTGTCGATGATCAGCCTGTCGGGCATGGCCTCTCCCGTCGCCGGATCGCGTGCGGCGATGAGCTGTTGCAGGAGGTCGATGCCCTCAGCGCCGCTCTCGCGCGCGCTTGCCAGCACCCGTTCGGCAACGCCTCGCATCGTCTGCCCGTCGCGGGCCATGGAGCGTGCACCCGGATGTGGGATCCAAGGCGGCAGGCGGAGCGAGGACAGAGCCACTTTCCAGATCGAATGAACCAGGAATTTGGCGCTGGCATCCTCGATAAAGCTGCTGTCGTCTTCGCCGATGCTTGCGCCGAGCACGGTATCCTGGAGCGCCTGAAAGGTGACTCGCGCCATGTCGCGGTCGATCTCTTGGAGCGCACCCGGTCCCGCGCCTCGCCAGAGCTCAAGCATAGGCCCTGTCACCGCAGCGAAGGCCGGCGCGAAGCTGAGCATGTCCTCCGCTCTGAACATCGGCGCCGTGAGCCGCCTCTGCCAGCGCCACTCCTCCCCCTCGGCGCTGAGCAAACCGCCGCCGATCGCGGCGCCGAGCACCTCGTCGTTGACGGGCTGTTTGGAATAACTGCCGGAAGTGTCCATAAGGATGGTCTGGACGGCCTCGGGATCCATGACAAAGGCCGTCTCGACACCGAGCCAACGATAGGCGACGATGCCCTCTTGGTAGAAATCCTCGCCCCAGCTTGCCACCGGATTTCCCAGAATCCTCAGCATCAGCATGGGGAAGGAAAGCCGCCCTCTGGGCGGGACCGGTCGCTCTTCTATGGTTGCCTCTCTGGCCATGCTCACTGACACGATTTCGCCTGCCTCACGGGGTAGTTGCAACGTCGGAGGTCGGTCGCTAAAGCTGCTTTAACGCATTGATCCTTCGCGCCCTTCCCAAAAAGGCGGATAAGTGAGCACCACCCAAAATCCCACGCCCCTGCTTGACCGCATCGGCGCGCCCGTGGATCTGCGCGCTCTCCCTGACCATGAGCTGAATGCGCTCGCGAGCGAGGTCAGGCAGGTGATGATCGACGCGGTCTCCGTTACCGGCGGCCATCTCGGCGCGGGCCTTGGCGTGGTCGAACTCACCATCGCGTTGCATCATGTCTTCGATACGCCGAACGACCGGCTGATCTGGGACGTAGGTCATCAATCCTATCCCCACAAGATCTTGACCGGTCGTCGTAGTCGCATGCGCACGATCCGCCAGGCCGGAGGTCTTTCCGGCTTCTGCAAGCGCGACGAGAGCGAATACGATTCCTTCGGCGCCGGCCATTCATCGACCTCGATCTCGGCTGGGCTCGGCATGGCTGTGGCACGCGACCTCGGCGGCAAGACCCACAACGTCGTTGCCGTGATCGGCGACGGCGCCATGAGCGCAGGGATGGCCTATGAGGCGATGAACAATGCGGGCGCGATGGACTCGCGCCTCATCGTCATCCTCAACGACAACGACATGTCGATCGCGCCGCCCGTTGGGGCGATGAGCGCCTACCTCGCCAAGCTCATCTCTGGCGGCACCTATCGGCGCGTCCGCCGCTTTCTCAAGGAGCTTGCCCACCAGATCCTGCCCAAGGGATGGCAAAAGCGTGCGGCGCGGGCCGAGGAATTCACCCGCGGCTTCTGGACCGGCGGGACTCTATTCGAGGAGCTCGGTTTCTATTATGTCGGCCCGATCGACGGCCATAATTTCGATCATCTGCTTCCTGTTCTGCGCAATGTTCGCGCGATGAAGAACGGACCGATCCTGGTCCATGTCGTCACGCAGAAGGGCAAAGGCTACGGTCCAGCGGAAATCTCCGCCGACAAGTTCCACGGCGTGGGCAAGTTCAACGTCGTCACCGGTGCGCAAGAGCCTTCGGCCGCCGGCACGCCGCCGAGCTACACCAAAGTGTTCGCACAAGCGCTCATTGAGGAAGCCCGGGCCGACGGGAAGATCGTCGCCATTACCGCGGCCATGCCCTCAGGCACCGGGCTCGACCGCTTCGCCGAGGCCTTTCCCGAGCGCTGCTTCGATGTTGGCATCGCCGAGCAGCACGCGGTCACTTTTGCTGCAGGCCTTGCCGCCGAGGGCTATAAGCCGTTTGCCGCGATCTACTCGACCTTCCTCCAGCGCGCCTATGACCAGGTGGTGCACGATGTGGCAGTGCAGGGGCTGCCGGTGAGATTTGCCATCGACCGTGCCGGCTTCGTCGGAGCCGACGGCCCGACCCATGCCGGCTCGTTCGACGTTGCCTATCTCTCCTGCCTCCCCGGCATGGTCGTCATGGCGGCAGCCGACGAGGTCGAGCTGATGCATATGGTGGCGACGGCAGCATCGATCGACGACGCGCCGTCGGCGTTCCGCTATCCGCGCGGGGAGGGGACCGGCATCGTGCTGCCGAAGCGCGGCACGCCGCTTCCCATCGGCAAGGGCCGGGTGTTGCGTGAAGGCTCGGCGGTCGCGCTGCTCTCGTTCGGCGCGCGGCTCCCCGAATGCCTTGCTGCGGCAGACCAGCTGTCCGGCTTCGGCTTGCCAGCCACCGTCGCCGACGCACGCTTTGCCAAGCCTCTCGACATGGACCTACTTCGCCAATTGGCCGGCAACCACGAAGTGCTGGTCACGGTCGAGGAGGGATCGTCGGGCGGTTTCGGTGCTCAGGTCCTTCAGGCGCTGGCTCGCGAGGGATTGCTCGACCGTGGACTGAAGGTGCGGACGCTCACCTTGCCGGACCGCTTCATCGAGCAGAACAAGCCTAATGTGATGTATGCCGAAGCGGGACTCGATGCTGGCGGCATCCTGGCTTCAGTGTTTGGAGCCCTCGGCAAGGAGGCCGACCCCGCCGACGTGGTGCGGCTCGCTTAGTCAGTCGAGCTTACAATCGGCGGCAAATTTCTCGACTGCGTCAGCGCGGCCTTGCTCGGCGAGCGTTGCCGTCGCCTCGCCCATCTTGACCGCCACCGGGCCCTTCTCGCGCAATACCGCGAGCACCGGCTTGACCTTGATGTCGCTCGCCTCGCCGAAGATGGTCCCGCCCGCGTCAGCCGTCTCGCCGTCTAGTGACGCCGTCGTGGAACCGGCGCTGAGCGCGATCGCGAGCTTCTCCCCGGCCTTGGCGCCAGCGATGTCCTGATGCAGGTCGAGCACCGCGACGTCCATTCCGTTGAAGCAGGACAGAAGGAAGAGGGGAGCCTTGGTCGGATCGACCGGACCATAGGCGAGCGTCACCAACTGTCCGTTCGACTTGCTGATCCAGACCAGGGTGTCCTCCGCCGAAGCTAGCCTCACCGACGCAATCGCGGCGATGACAACAGCGAACGCAAAGAGGGAGCGCGCCAACGGTCTGATCATCATGACAGAAATGCTTTCTTGGGGCTTGGGTTGCAGGGGCGGCGAGGCAGTGGGAAACCTCACCCGGCGACCTGTTTAGTCGAGCGGGCAGCCCTTAGCAAATTTGGCGAGAGCCTCGGCGCGGCCCTTCTCTGGCAGCGTCGTCGTGAGCTTGCCCGCCTTCGCGGTTACCGGACCCTTGGCTTCGAACAGCTCGAGCACGGGCTTAACCTTGAAGGTCTTGGCCACGGCAAAGTGGAAGCCCGACATTTCGTCGGTTGAGACTTTGCCCTTGAGCGAGGCTTTCAGCGTCCCAGCGTTGAGCTCGATAGTGACCGGCTCGCCCACCTTGCTGCCCGGGATGTCATCATAAAGGGTCATCTCGGTCGACTTCTTCTTGGGATTGCACTCGATCCAGAACAGCATGTCCTCGGGCGAATCCGCAGCGCCATAGACGAAGAGCGCGTTGCCCTCGGTGACCTGCCCCATCCAGACAAAACCAGGCACGCCCTCGCCGGTCGCCGCCGTCAGCGTCAGCACCGAGAGAGCGCCAGCAATAGCGGTGAGGGAGATCCGTCTAGCGCCTCGCGGGGGAGCCATTGGTCCGCGCTCTCCGACCGTTGGTCTTGGCTGGCGGCGGCACGGCGAAGAAGCCCCTGAAGCCAGGGTCGAACTCATGATAGTTGCAGGTGAGCTCGTCGCCGGCGGCGATGTCGACCAGGGCGTAGCCCTTGTCGAAGATGCGGAAATCGGTGTTCGGCGAAAGGCTATGGTTCATGAATCGCCCATTGTCGCTGTCGACGACGACCACGCCTGGCATTTCAAGGTGCGGGTAGGAGTAGCGGACGATGAAATCCTGCATATGGGGAGGCAGCCCCTCGATCTCGTAGGGATGCACGAACACATCGAATTTGGTGTTCAGACTCCACATGAGACGGCCGCGCGCCACGGGCTCGGCGGCAAACACGCCGATACCTTCGATCGAGCTCTGCGCCAAATAGGTGCCTATGAGCAGCATCGTTCAGCTCCTTGAACGGAGAGAGTGAGGATTGTTGGAGGAATGCGGGAGCGCCGAAGGCGCTCCGGTACTGTCGCCGCCGGCGGTGTCCATCAGGCTCCGCCTTGAGCTTGGCTTGCCGCGAGCACGAGCTTGCGCTTTGCCCGCTGAGGGGGCCGCGCGCGCCGCAAGGCCTCGATGCGTCTTGCGAGATAGGGCGAAAAATGGCCGGCATAGCGCTGCCAGAGCACGGGGCTCCGCCAGTCTTCTCCGGTCACGTGCCCGCGGCACAAGGGAGAGCCGCACGCGCAGTCGAACTCGTCATAGGGCGAGCCGTCGCACATGGCGTAGTCGATCGTCACCTCTTCGCCGGGGAGGATGCGGGCAAGCGCAACGATGGCGACCTGTCCGTCAAGACCCGCATTCGGCTCGCAGGAATGGTTGATGAAGTCGGGCGCCTCGTCGGGAGAGAGCGAGGCGAGGTAAAGGCCTTCCTCGACCTGAACAGTGTGACGCCTGATCTCGACCGGGAGCTCGTCCAGCTCCTCGGCCGTCACGATTCGGCCGCTCCACACGCCGATCAGCTCGCCGGGCTCGATCACCTCCCGGGCGAAGACGGCTTTGCCGCCGGTCACGTCACGATTTTGGACTTCACATTTGTCGGTGAGGTAAGCCGTACAATGGTCTTGGCTCACGAGACCTCCGCGTGTCGCGCCGAGCGGAGCGCTCCGCAGTATATAGATGGGTGGTGCCCGGCCGCTCCCGGCTCGACAACCGCGCGCAGGGAATCCCCCGTCGCGCGGGGAAGCATATGAGAAGCTCACGTGGCCATCTACAAAAAAAAGCGTCTCGATCAATTATTGGTGGATAGCGGGTTGGCGCCGACCCGCTCGCGTGCCGCCGACCTCGTGCGGCGCGGCTACGTTAGCGTCGGCGGCGTTCAGACGGTGAAGCCGGGCGCGCTGGTGCGGGCGGACGCGAGTGTCGCGCTCAGCCCCGACGCGTCATGTTACGTCTCGCGCGGCGCGCTCAAACTTGAGGCAGCGCTCGACTCCTTCGGATTCGAGGCCGAGGGGAGGGTGGCTCTCGACATCGGCGCCTCGACGGGAGGCTTCACCGAGCTTCTGCTCGCGCGCGGCGCGGCCAAGGTCTATGCCGTGGATGTCGG
Organism: uncultured Alphaproteobacteria bacterium; assembly: GCA_963742355.1. Taxonomy (GTDB): domain Bacteria; phylum Pseudomonadota; class Alphaproteobacteria; order Rhizobiales; family Methyloligellaceae; genus Methyloceanibacter. The sequence goes on from CAVULQ010000004.1 coordinate 209,549, forward strand.
GCACGACCAGCTCCACGCTAAGCTGCGGGCCGACCCGCGGGTGCTGGTGCTTGAGGGCACCGACTCTCGGAGCCTCGATGCTGCCATCGTCAAGGAACCGGTCGGCGCCGTCGTGGCCGATGTCAGCTTCATCAGCCTGACCCAGGCGCTTCCTGCCGCGCTGAGCCTTGCGGCGGCGGGCGCCTGGCTGATCGCCCTGGTCAAGCCGCAATTCGAGGCGGGCCGGAAGGCAGTGGGGAAGGGCGGCATCGTGCGCTCCGAGGCAGAGCGCGAGAAGGCCGTCACCCGAGTCTGGGAGTTCCTCGAGAGCGCAGGCTGGCGGGTTCTGGGCGTGATCCCGTCTCCGATCCTCGGACGGGGTGGCAACCAAGAGTTTCTCCTCGGCGCGCGCCATGGCGAGTGAGGTCTTTGAGGTCGAGATCTCAAGGCTCGGCTCCGGCGGCGACGGCGTGGCCGAACTCGCCGGCGCTCCGGTCTACGTTCCATTCACGCTTCCGGGCGAGAGGGCCGTGATCACTCTGGAGCCGGGCAGCGACCGAGGCTCCCTGCTCGATGTGGTCACGCCGAGCCCTGACCGTGTCGCACCGGTCTGCCCCTATTTCGGCGTCTGCGGCGGTTGCGCGCTCCAGCATATGGAGAGGGGCGCCTATCTCGCCTGGAAGGCCGAGCAGGTCGCGGCAGCGTTGAAGGCGCGGGGGCTCTCCGTCGAAATCGAGCCGGCCAGGCCGGTGCCCTTGGGCAGCCGGCGGCGCGCTGCCCTCGCGCTTGGCCGCGACAAGGACGGCGCGGTGCTCGGCTATCGCAGAGCCCGCAGCCACGACCTCATCGACGTCTCGACTTGTCCGGTGCTCATCCCCAGCATCTCGAACAGCCTGGCCAAGCTGAAACAGGCGCTTGCGCCGCTGCTCGGGGGCAAGCGGGAGGCGCGCGTTACCGTGACTGAGACGGAAAGCGGTCTCGATGTCCTCGTGGCAGGGGCACGCCCAAACCCCGCGGCGATCGGCACTTTCGCCGCTCAGGCGGGCGTGCTCGGTGTGGCACGGCTGACCGCTGACGGCGAGAGCATCGCGCTTGGCGGCACTCCCGAGGTCGATCTTTCAGGCGCGAAAGTGAAGCTTCCGCCGGGGGCCTTCCTCCAGGCCTCGCGCGAGGCCGAGGCGGAGCTCGTGAAGCTGATGCTGGAAGGAACAGAAGGCGCCAAGCGCGTGGCCGACCTGTTCGCCGGGCTCGGCACCTTTTCCTTGGCGCTGGCGCGGACCTCAGCCGTAGATGCCTATGAGGCGGACGACGCCGCGCTTGCCTCTCTCGCCGAGGCGGCGCGGCGGACGCCCAGGCTGAAGCCGGTCAAGACCTTGGTCCGCGATCTGTTTCGCGCGCCACTCGGCACCAAGGAGCTCGATCCTTATGACGCTGTGGTGTTCGACCCGCCGCGTGCTGGCGCCGTCGCGCAGGCCGAAGCTCTCGCCAAGTCTCGCGTCCCTAGGCTCGTCGCAGTGTCATGCAATCCCGGAACGCTCGCGCGCGACCTCCGCATCCTCGTCGATGGCGGCTACCGGATCATGCGCGTCGTGCCCGTCGACCAGTTCCTGTTCTCGCCGCACATCGAGGTCGTCGCGCATCTTGTGGGCTAGCTCCGCAGCAGTCGCTCGACATAAGCCGGGACGATTTCGGTCGCGTGTCCATAGAACGCCTCGGTGAAATGGCTGGCGCCATCCGAGGGCTCGAGATTGAGCTCGACAGTATGCGCGCCCGTGGCCCGCGCCTCCGCCACGAAGCCGGCTGCTGGGTAGACGGCGCCGCTCGTCCCGATCGAGACGAAGAGGTCGCAGGCGCCGAGCGCGTCATAGATGCGGTCCATCTCCCGTGGCATCTCGCCGAACCACACCACGTCAGGCCGCATCGCGGTCTCACCACAGGTGGGGCAGCGCGTCTCGGTCGAAAGATCGCCCACCCAGGGCAAGCTCAATCCGCATTGAGCGCAAAATGCCCTGCCGAGCTCGCCATGCATATGGATGAGGTTCTTCGTCCCCGCCGCCTCGTGCAGAGCATCGATGTTCTGCGTCACCGTCAACACCTCGCCTCTGTGCTCCTGCTCGAGGCGGGCGAGGGCGTAATGCGCCGCATTCGGCTCAGCGTCGTCGTGGCGGCGCCGGCGAAGATTGTAAAAGTCGTGCACGCGGGTCGGATTGCGGGCAAAGCCCTCGGGCGTCGCCACCTCCGCAATATTGAACTGCGACCACAGCCCGCCTTTGTCGCGAAAGGTGCCGAGCCCGCTCTCAGCCGAAAGCCCCGCTCCGGTCAGGACGACGATGGAGTTGAAGCGCATTCGCTTCGCCGCGAGCCTAGCCTTTGCCGGTCTGACCGCGATGGCGGAGGTAGTGGTCGGCAAGCACGATCGCAACCATGGCCTCGCCGATCGGCACCGCGCGAATGCCGACGCACGGGTCGTGGCGGCCCTTGGTCGAGACTTCCGTCTCCTTGCCCGTGGTGTCGACCGTCTCGCGCGGCGTCAGGATTGACGAGGTCGGCTTCACCACAAAGCGTGCCACGATGGGCTGCCCGGTCGAGATACCGCCGAGAATGCCGCCGGCATTATTGGACTTGAACACGGGCCAACCGGGCGGCCGGTTGCGCATTTCGTCGGCATTCTCCTCGCCCGACATGGCGGCAACGGCGAAGCCGGCGCCGATCTCGACCCCTTTCACCGCGTTGATGCTCATCAACCCGCTCGCGACGTCCTGGTCGAGCTTGCCGTAGACCGGCGCCCCGAGCCCAGCCGGCACACCATCCGCCACGATCTCGATGACGGCGCCGGTCGAAGATCCCGCCTTGCGCACCTCGTCGAGAAACTTGGCCCACACCTCGACCGCAGCGGGATCCGGACAGAAGAAGGGGTTGTTGTCGACCTCGTCCCACCGCCAATTGGCGCGATCGATCTTGTGCGGCCCGATCTGCACGAGAGCGCCGCGCACGCGCATCTCGGGCACGACTTTCCGCGCGATGGCGCCGGCTGCGACCCGCATCGCGGTTTCGCGCGCCGAAGCGCGCCCGGAGCCCCGCCAATCGCGCACGCCATATTTGGCGAAGTAAGTGTAGTCGGCGTGACCCGGGCGGAACTTGTCCTTGATCTCTCCATAGTCCTTGGAGCGCGCATCGACATTTTCGATCTCGAGCGAGATTGGCGTGCCGGTGGTCACTTGCGCACCCGTTGCCTCGTCGGGGAAGACGCCCGAGAGGATGCGTACCCGGTCCGGCTCCTGGCGCTGGGTGGTGTAACGGGACTGACCCGGGCGACGCTTGTCGAGATAGACCTGGATATCGGGCTCGGTCAGCTTGATGCCGGGCGGGCAGCCATCGACCACGCAGCCGATCGCGGGCCCATGGCTTTCGCCCCAGGTGGTGATGCGGAAGAGATGACCGAAGCTGTTGTAGGACATGGGTGTCTCTAGCCGCTTCTAGTTGAGGGGCCGTGAAGGGTCAAACGGCGCGGCCTCGTCGATTGCGGCGAGGTTGAGCCATTTATGGGCACCACCCGGCCCTCAAATCGACGCTCAATGGTCTCGGGGGAAGCGATTTATCGTCTTATTTTTCCATAGGTTAGCCGCACGCGCTTAGCGCGGGCCGGCCGAGACTTCGCCGGTCTTCCAAACCTCCCACAATCAAAAAATGGAGCAACAGATGCGTGCTGCGCATGCGTTTTTCACGACCGTTATTATCCTGATCTTGACGACCTCTCTCCCCGTTGCCCCGGCCGAAGCTCGTGGCCATCCGGCGGCATCCCGTCACCTCGGCGGCCGTCCGGCGCGCTGGTGCGGCTGGTGGATGCGGACCCAGAAGGGCGGCGGACCTGAATATAACTTGGCCCATAACTGGACCCGTTGGGGCCGTGCGTCGGGTCCACAAGTCGGCGCCGTAGTGGTATGGCCGCATCATGTCGGCATGATCACCGGCCGCACGGCTGGTGGAGAGTGGATCATCAAATCCGGCAATGACGGTGGCCAGGTCCGCGAGCGACCACGCTCGGTGGCCGGAGCCGTCTTCCGCGTCGGATAGCATCGAGGCAGAAAGGCGTCCCGCAACCCGACGGGGGCGGGGCGCTATTTCTTCACCACCGAAATGTCGGGGACATCCTCGTTCTTCATGCCCACCACGTGATAGCCCGCATCGATATGCAGGATCTCTCCGGTCACACCGCGGCCGAGGTCCGAGAGGAGATAGAGCGCGCCGGCGCCGACATCCTCGATCGAGACGGTGCGTCTGAGCGGTGAGTTGTACTCGTTCCATTTGAGGATATAGCGGAAGTCGGCGATGCCGGAAGCCGCGAGAGTCTTGATCGGTCCGGCCGAGATCGCGTTGACGCGGATCGCGCCCTTGCCGAGATCGGCTGCGAGATAACGCACGCTCGCCTCGAGCGCGGCTTTGGCCACTCCCATCACATTATAATGGGGCATCACCTTCTCCGCGCCGTAATAGGTGAGGGTGAGCAGCGAGCCGCCATTCGGTATCAGCTTCTCGGCGCGTCGCGCGAGCGCGGTGAAGGAATAGCAGGAGATGAGAAGCGTCTGGGTGAAATTGTCCTGCGTGGTATCCACATAGCGCCCGTCGAGTTGCTCCTTGTCGGAGAAGGCGACGGCATGGACCAGAAAATCGATATTGCCCCATTCCTTGGCGAGAGCGGCGAACACGCTCTCTACTGAGGGTTCGTCGGTCACATCGCAGGGGAGCACGAGCTTGGAGCCGATGTCGTGGGCGAGCGGTTCGACCCGCTTCTTGATGGCGTCGCCCTGATAGGTGAGCGCCACCTCCGCGCCCTGGTCGGTCACGGCCTTGGTGATACCCCAGGCGATCGAACGGTTATTGGCGACGCCGAATACGACGCCGCGCTTGCCTGCCATCAACGTGCCGCTCTCGGCCATCAGCCCTCCCGCGCCTGCGCCAGCGGGGCTTTATAATGCGGCAGCTTACGGCCCGGAAGGCTTAATGCCGGGAGGCCTTTGAGGCCAATCGGCGCGGCTAGAGCCCCGGCGAGCTAGCCCGCGAGCGCCCAGGAGCCGTCGGCCTCGCGGCAGGCATTGCCTTCGATCTCCTTCTCATAGCCGCCGAGCGAGAGCGAATAGAGAAGGTGGCGGCACACGCGGCCCTTATCGTCGCGAAAGGCCGAGACCGGCTTGATCTTGCCCACGAGCCCGCGCGCCGGACGCTTCCACACGAGCGTCACCCCGTCGCCTAGCTCATCGAGAGCGAGCTGTAACGCCTGGTAGGCCGCTTGGCGGTCGCTTTGGTCTAATCTCGTGCGAAGCTCATTGAGGCCTGACGCCGCTGGCGCGGTGGCCGCGGTCGTCGCTTGCGCTCCCCTCTCCTCGGCCTTGAGAGGATGAGAGGCGGGCGCCAAAATCGATACCAGGAGAGCGCCCGCCCCCACGATAGGAGCGTTCCAACGGAACGTACGCATAACCAATCGTCCCCAAACTCTGACGCGGGAATCAGTTACCCCCCCGCGCCCACTATCAACGAGGCCAATCGTGCCCTATCAGAGTGAGGAAAACGTAAATGCCCGTGCCGGGTCGGGATGGTTGCCAAAAAAAATTTTGCCTCGCCACCCAGAACCCGAGCGTTGACCCATGGACGATCAATCCCAGCAAGCAAGCCCGAAAGTCCAGGAAATGGCCGATTTCACCGAGGCGAGCGATCCCTTCGCCCTGTTTTTCCGCTGGATCAAGGAGGCAGAAGCCTCCGAGCCCAACGATCCCGAGGCCATGGCCGTCGCCACGGTCGATGCCGACGGGCTTCCCAATGTGCGGATGATTCTCTTGAAGGGCGCCGACACCCGCGGCTTCGTCTTCTACACCAACAAAGAGAGCGCCAAGGGGATGGAGCTCGCTGGCACCCCCAAGGCCGCGCTACTTTTCTATTGGAAGAGCCTCGGTCGCCAAATCCGCATCAGGGGGCCGATCGAGCCCACGAGCGAGGCAGAGGCAGACGCCTATTTCGCCACGCGGCATCGGGAAAGCCGCATTGGGGCTTGCGCCTCCGCCCAGTCGCGGGCGCTCCAAAGCCGCGCCGTGCTCGAAGAGGAGGTGGCGCGCCTCACCAAGGCCTTCGGATCGGGTGACGTGCCTCGCCCGTCTTATTGGTGCGGCTACCGGGTCATTCCGCTCGAGATCGAATTCTGGCGGAGCGGGGCCTTCCGTCTGCATGACCGCATCGTGTTCCGCCGGGCCTCACTGGGCGACCCCTGGACCAAGACCCGACTTTATCCGTGAGGAATACCACAAACCTGCCATTCCTTGAGGCTAGCGATTAGACTGGAGGGCAGGGCAGACCGATGAGGGTTTCGACGTGAGCTATTCAATGGCGCGGTATTCGACCGCGCGCTACGCGGTCAAGGAGGCGCACGAGGCGGTTTGGGCGCGCCGCATTGCGCTTTTCTTCGTCCAGCTCCTCATCTTCACGGTGCTCTTGCACCGATTCGCCTCGCTCAGCACGCCGGCCGCGATCAACCTGCTCGCGGTTTCGATCGCCGGCCTCCTTATCGCCATCGCCATCGCCGTCGGCTCTCTCATTCGCATCTGGTTCGGCGGGCAGAGCGGAGCAAGCCATGCCGTCGCCGCGGTCTTCATCGCTTGCCTTGGGCTTGCGCTGCCGGGTTATTACCTCGCCAAGGCAGCGAGACTGCCCCTGCTCACCGACGTGCAGACGAGCCCCGACGAGCCGCTCGAGTTCACGACGCTAAACACCATGCGGCCCGCCGGTGCCATTCCCATAAAGGATCCGACTCCCGCTCAGGTCGACGCCCAAGACGATGCCTATCCCGACCTCGAGCCCATGATGCTCGAGCGCTCGGCGCCGGAGGTGTTCAGCATCGTGCATGAGGCGGTGGACCGGCTCGGTTGGGACATCGTCGCCAGCGATCCGCCGGGCGAGACCGGCGTCGGCCACATCGAGGCGACCGCGCGTAGCCTAATCATGGGCTTCACCAATGACGTGGTGATCCAGATCAAGGGCGACGATGCGCATGCCCAGATCGATGCGCGGTCGGTGTCGCGTTATGGCATGCACGACTTCGGCGCTAACGCGAAATATATCCGCAAGCTGTTCGCCGAGGTGACGGCCGCGCTGGAGAAAGGTGAGAAGACCGTCCTCGAACAAGCCGAGCCAAAGAAGGACGAGGCGGAGAAACCCAAGGCGATCAAGAAGCGGTCTAAGAAGGCCGCGAATAGAAAACGCTCTGGAGCCCAATAGCGCCCTTGGTCGTAGCCAACTCCCGCGCGATGAGATGCTGGAGATGGGCAAGCACTGACAGCGCCGCTGCCTCTTTCAGCCCGGCATCGAGCGTGCCGTAGAGCCGTCCCACGATGCGCGGGATGGTGTTCACACCCTCATCGAGACAGGCGAGGATCGTCTGCTCGCGCCATTTGCGGTGCATGATGTAGGCCTTGACCACACGTTGCGGCGTCTGGATGCGCCCGCCATGTCCGGGCAGGAACATCTTGTCGTGGCGCGGCATCAGCCTTTCGAGCGAGGCGAGAAAGTCCGCCATGTTGCCCTCTGGCGGAGCAATTACGGTCGTGTTCCATCCCATCACGTGATCGCCGGTGAACACGGTGCGCTTGCCGACAAGGGCGAAGCAGAGATGGTCCGGCGCGTGCCCGGGCAAATGCAGCACGTCGAGCGCGAAGTTTCTGGCGCGCACCGTATCGCCATCGGCAAGGGTGCGGTCGGGCACGAAGGCCGGATCGACGAATGCATAGCCCAGTCCCGGCGTCACGGCACCCCGCTCACTCCCCGCCGGGCCGAACGAGGCGATCTCTCCGCCGAGCACGGCCTGCAATGCGCGAGCCCCGTCGCAATGGTCGCGATGGCTGTGGGTGATGAGGATATGAGTGAGCCGCTCGCCTTTGATCGCCGCGGCGAGCGCCTGGAGATGCGTCTTGTCGGCGGGGCCGGGATCGATGATCGCGACCTGGCCCGTTCCGACCACATAGGAATTGGTGCCGAGAAAAGTATATGGGCCGGGATTGTTGGCGACGATGCGGCGGACGCCGGGCGTAACCTCTACGGCCACGCCATAATCGACATCCACGCTCCGATTGAAGGCAAGCTCCGCCGACATGGTCTCAACGCCGCGTTGGTCTTCTCGAGGAACCTGCGCTCATTCTAGCGGAGCAAAGGAATGGCGGCATCGCCGCCCTCCTGGCAGCGTTAAGTTTCCCATCGCTTTTTGCGCAAAATGTGACCCCGGCTTTACCGCCCGGGACTGGGGTTTTTTGGGGTGAGGGAAGGGCGCCGGCGGCCGGTCAACCATGCATCGGAGATGCTGGTCGGAGTGGGGAGATTCGAACTCCCGACCCCCTGCTCCCGAAGCAGGTGCGCTACCAGGCTGCGCTACACTCCGGCTGGCGAAAGAGCCCGGTATATAGACGGGTCGGGCAGGGGCCGCAAGGAACGGCGCTGCTCAAGGGGATGTTGGATGCTCGGTCCCCTCGGGTAATCTTATTCCCTAGCACCTTGTCCTGCGTTGCCTTGTTTGGGTCGGTCCATGGGAGCCATGATCCCCACCAAGCTGCGACGCGTCTCTGCCCGTTCAACGCGGCGAGCTATTTGGCTGGCCCGCTTCATCTCGGCAAGGTTGAATGCGCCCCTCGGCGCCGATTACTCGTCTTGCACGAGGACGGCCAGCTCCTCGACCCTCAAACGTGCGGCTGCCCTCACAATGTTTATTGGGAGCCGGGTTACCGGGAGGACTACGCGCAGAGGTTTGTGGATTCGTCGTTCGTCCGCGACTTCGTTCGAGAGTTGAGGACACGCTCGGAGGTCCCCACATCCGTTGCTCAAGGCGCGCGATGCTGGTAGGACGGCATCGCTCATCCTCTGTGGAAGACGCGAAAGCGATCCGAGCGGGAGCCCAGCGCCCGAGCGTCTTCAAAAAAGCGGGCGGGGGGCTCTCGAGCGGAACAATCATCGCAAGCGGATTGGGGCGTGGCCAAGCGGTAAGGCAACGGGCTTTGGTCCCGTGATCCCAGGTTCGAATCCTGGCGCCCCAGCCAGCCTAAGTCATTGATATAGCATAATTTTCTTGCTATAGTGAGACCGCCAAATTCCTCGCGAATTACCGCCTGAATGCGGCCCCTCAGATTCGATTTGAAGCGGCAGAGACACTCTTTCGGCGAATTTGCCTGCACCCGGACGCGAAAGTCTCCCGGGCGGCATTTGGGGGTCAACCTTCGGTACGTGCGGCTGTGGGAAAGATCGCGTTACGAGCGGACCATGGCTGCAGATTGCCGCTCTTTATCTTTCCTGAAATCCCAGCAGCTTCCGCTGTTCGGTCCAGTCTATTGGGATCTGGAGCGCGAGGCGCATCAACTTCTTGGCGGTAAGGTGCGGCGGGTTCTTGCCGTTGACGATGGCGGAGACAATGTCAGGCGCCAGCAAGGGCAGACGCAACAGTCGGGATACGTAACCAGGCGTAACGCGCTCCTGGTTGGCGATGACGTGCAGCGGCAGGTCAGTGCTCTGCATCAGGCGGCCTTGGATGTCGTGCGCTCGAGCGATAATTCGGAGTAGACCTGCATCAGCCAAAGTCTGGTCGTCCGCGTTCTCCACCAGCATTCGCATCTCGCGGCCGACGCGCTGTAGGCGTGCTCTCACCTTCAGCGTCAAAATATCGTCTGACTCGGTGTCAGATGTCCCCCTATGGATGATTGGCTCAGTCGGTTGCGCATGAAGGAGCTCAACTAGACTCCGCCGACGCATTTTGATCTCGACGCGATCAGCCATTAGGTCGACTCGGACGAGGAGAGCGATCAGCATGGCTCGGGTCTGGCCAGGCGCCATCGTTGGAATCTGTTCAGCAATCTCGCGACCGCGCGAGATCAGGCGCTTCTGGTTAGTGCCATCGGGATGCTCATCGCGAATGGCATCGAGAACTGCCCCTTGATCGGCAAGAAAAGCTCGAAGCCTATTGATCACCAGGCTCTCGAGATTACCGGCCGGGATGCGGCGGCCCTTTGCATGGTCCTTGGCTGACCCAATAATGAGAGATCTCGAGACGTAATAGCGATAGCGGGTTCCCTTCTTGACGGCATGGCTCGGCGTCAACCGTTCGCCGGTCTCGTCAAGGGCGAGCCCAGCGAGGAGGCTTGGCTGCTTTGCGTACGACCCGGTCTTTCGATCGACGCGATTCTCGGCAAGGACGGCCTGAACTTGATCCCAGAGCGCTTGGTCTACGATCGCCGAGTGCTCTCCAGGATAAGCATTTCCTTTGTGGGTGATCTCGCCGCGATAGATGCGGTTTTGCAGCATGAGATAGAGGGCGCCGCGGGAGAGCTTCTGGCCGCCATAAGGAGTGCCGTCGGACAAGATGCGCTGCTTGCTCCTGATCCCCGCTTCTTCTAGTTCGGTCTTAAGAGCACGCACCGATTTGCGCTCTACGTATCGCCTGAAGATGTGAAGGACGGCGCGCGCTTCCTCTTCGTTGACGACCAGCTTCCGATCCTTGACGTCGTAACCAAGCGGTGGCAGGCCGCCCATCCACATGCCCTTCTTCTTGGATGCGGCGATCTTGTCGCGGATTCGTTCACCCGCCAGTTCCCGCTCGAACTGGGCAAAGGACAAGAGCACGTTCAGGGTCAGCCTCCCCATGCTCGTGCTTGTGTTGAATTGCTGGGTGATCGAGACAAAGGAAACGCCCTTCGCCTCGAAGGCTTCCACGATCTTTGCGAAGTCGAAGAGCGAACGGGTCAGGCGATCGATCTTGTAGACCACGACCACATCGACCCTGCCTTCGGCAATGTCGCTGAGAAGCAGCTTGAGGGCAGGGCGATCCAAGGTGCCACCGGAGAAGCCGCCGTCGTCATAGAGCGTGGGCAGCACCATCCAGCCTTCATGCTTCTGCGAGAGAATGAATGCCGCACACGCCTCACGCTGCGCGTCGAGTGAGTTAAACGCCTGCTCGAGACCCTCCTCAGACGATTTGCGCGTATAGATGGCGCAGCGCAGCCTTTTGGCCGAGCGTCGCGACTCAACCATTGTCGCCTCCGTTGTTCTCGCGAGTTGCACCTGCGCGGACGAGGCCGAAGAAGCGCGGGCCGGACCAATGAGCGCCGGTGATTTTCTTGGCGATCTTGGTGAGTGAGGGATAAGTCATGCCGGCATATTCGAAGCCGTCTTCGGTCACCGTGACGGTATGGGTGCGGCCATGCCATTCGCGCACCAAACGAGCACCTGGTTTCAGGCTGAGACCAGGATCGGGAGCGACCCGGCCCTCGCTGCGAAACATCTTTGCCAGCGTCTTAAGCTTGCGGCGAGTCGAGTTGCTGAGGCCACCGTGTTGAAGCTCCTGAAGGCGATAGCCGATCCCGCGCATCAGTAGATCGCGACTGAGCTTTGGCGGATCGCGGTGATAGAGCCGGCGCCACTCGCGACGGAGCTCGCCAAGACTGGCGCTTGCTGACGACCGGCAACTTGAATGAATTCGCAGCAGGTTAGCCGGATGCGGTCTGGATTCGTCGCCACCCGGACGGCAGATCGATGTTGCGGAGATCCCACGGTTGACCTCTGATCCGATGCCCGAAGTCGGGCTCTTGCACCACCACAAGCCCGGAACTGAAGCCGGGCGAAGGGCATGCGCGGAACAGAGGTCACTCTGTCTGTCCGTCTACACCAGTGCTCTGTTTGCAGGTGAAGTCCAGAGGAATTCTCTGCGGTTTTCGGCCCACGAGGAGCCGCTTAGCAGCCCGGGAACGGCAGCGATGGCGCCGAAAGCAAGTCTCGCTGAGCTGAGAAGCACAGTCCCAGTTTGATCCAAAGCAGACATGATGGTGCGACCGAACGCGGGATCTGTATCCACTACCGCTTCAACGACCAATCTTTTCCGGACGTTGCGGTGGGATCGCCGGATTGAGTTTCGTCGCTGAAGAGAGCTGGTCGCAGATTCTCTACACCTGCGCCGAGGAAGTCAGCCATCCTGAGCAATTCCGCTAGAGACCGCGCTTGCATCTTGCGCATGATATTGGCTCGATGCACCTTGGCCGTAGCGTTACTGATCTCCATCTTGGCGGCGATTTGCTTGTTGCTGAGGCCGGCGACGACGAACCCGATCACTTCCTTCTCGCGGGCGGTCAGCGCCTCGAAACGAGCGCGCAAGGCGCCAACAGTCTTGTCATTCTTGCGCCGCATGCGGTCCCTGTCCAAGGCAACCCGTACGGCCTCCAGTAGATCCTGGTCTCGGAACGGCTTGGTCAGAAACTCGACGGCGCCGAGCTTCATGGCTCGGACGCTCATCGGAATATCGCCATGCCCAGTGATGAAAATGATCGGCAGAGAGACACCGGACTTCAAGAGTTCGTTTTGGAATTCCAATCCGGTGAGACCTGGCAACCTCACATCGAGGATCAGGCAGCTTGGCGTGTCGAGCCGGTGAGAATTCATAAAAGCGTGCACCGATTCGAATAGCTGGGCGTGCAGCCCGACGCTCTCCAGGAGATTTTTCAGCGAGTCGCGAACCGACGCATCATCGTCTATGACGAACACAACCGACTCGGGAGTGGAGCGCTCCTTCATGGATATTTCATGCGGCTTGGCTTGGTTGGTCGCGGGGCAAACTTAGCTGAAACACCGATCCGCCGCCATGCGTCGGTGACGCTGTAATGCGGCCGCCATGCGCTTCGATGATTGACCGGCAGATCGACAGTCCCATACCCATTCCTTCGGGCTTGGTGGAAAAGAACGGCTCGAAGACACGCTCAAGATCAGTCTGATCGATTCCGGTTCCGGTGTCCTCGACGGTTACTGCTATGTCACAGTCGCCGATCTTTTGGGAGCGAACGGTGAGCACCCGCGCGCGATGCTCGACCGAAGCCATGGATTCCACAGCATTCGCAATCAAGTTGAGCAGCACTTGCTGCAACTGGATGCGCACACCCGATATGCGCGGCAGATCCTCGGCGAGTTCGGCTCGCACCGTGATCCCGTGATGCCTCAGGTCGGCGCGTAGGAAAGTCAAGACCTCGCGAATGAGGTCATTCACATCAAGCTGGACTCGCTCTTGGCTGCCTTTTTCGAGCATCCCGCGAATGCTGCTGATGACTTCGCTCGCGCGCCCGGCATCGCTGACGACGTGCTCCAGCACCGAACGCGCCCGCTTCACATTCGGCGGTTCCTGGCCCAGCCAGCGTAAACTCGCACTGGCGTTATTCGTAATTGCCGCCAGGGGTTGGTTGATCTCGTGCGCAATTGACGCTGCCATCTCGCCCATGGTTGTTATCCGCGCGACCCGGGCAAGCTCGGTTTGCATCGCCGCTCTTCGCGCGGCATCGGTGGCCTCGCGCTCGCGCGACGCTTCGAGCTCTGCCAGCATCGCATTAAAAGCCTCCGCAAGCCGACCAATCTCGTCGCGGCTCGCATAATCGGTGCGCAGTTTGTAGTCCTTGGTCTGCCCCACCTCTTCTGCGAGACTTTCGAGCTTGCGCAGCGGTCGCACGATATGCCGTCCGACCATCAGCGCAAATCCGAGGCTCAGCGCCGCGACCAGCCCGTTGAGAAGGAGACTGGTCCGCAACTTGCTGAGAAGGCTGGATAGTCGCGAATTGAGCAGTCGCTTCAACTCAGCCAGGCTTATCGTCCAAGCATTGATTGCGCTGTCGACCGCAGTCCCGTAGCGCTCATCGAGCATAGTTGCGTCAGCGGTGCCGAGCTTCGCCTTCACCATATCGAGATAGCCGTTCCAAGCCGAGATCATGGCAGTCAAGTCGGCATCGAGGACGTGCCGAAGCCGAGCGCCACTGCCGCCGCGGTATGATCCCTGCAAATCCCTCTTTATCCCTTCGAGAGTCGATCGGATCGTGCCCTCCAACACCAAACTGCGCACCGCAAGGGTCTCGGGCGGCGAATCTGCGGAGGAGTGCATCGCGAGCTCGGACTGCAGCTCTCCGATCTCGCTAAGCAAGGCCGGTATTTTGGCGACGACGATATCCTGTACATAGTAGCTGTCGAGATCGGGATCGAGCGTAAGGTTGGAGTTGTCGCCGATCCGCGACGCGAGGTTGCGCGCCGCGGCAAGCGCCTCGATGAAGGAAGCCTGCCTCGCGCCGTCATCCGGAGCCGATGCGAGCTTGTCGATCGCGTCGCGAAGCGCGCGTTCGAGCGCGGCCGTGTCCAGCTGCTCGGGCTCCGCCACCTGGCTCGCGGCGAGCTTATCCAGCGTCTCGCCGATTGCATTCGTTTTCTCCGCGCTCGGCGACGCAGCAAGGTTCTCCTTCAGAACGGCTGCGTAGACTCCGCGTAGGAATTCCAAGCGTTGGACGCCGATAAGCTCCTTGCGCGCGAAGTGTATGGCGATTTGTTTCTCGGCGACGAGACCGTAGGTCGCCACCACCAGCGCTGCCACGAACACGCCGCACAGGAGCAAAAGCTTGGTGCTAGTCCGCAGACTCTTGAACATCTGACCAGCTCCGCCGTGGCGGAGCTGGCGAAGTCCGCGACGGCTGACACGGCCTTCTAAACCAAAGGAGAATGCGCCTTATCGCTTTGGCAAATGCCTTCATCCTCCCGGCCAATGGAGCTTTCGATCTGCAAAGCCCATGTTGTCAAGGTGCCCGAAACCGCGACGATGGATGATTACCGACCGTCGCGGTTTAGCCAACCTTTAAGCGAGACGCCAAAGATGAAGAAATCGACCAAGTGCGCGGCCCTCCTCGTATCCCTGTTCCTGGTGTCGGCAGGAGTGAACTCGATTTTCATCGTAACCGCCGGCGGCTGGGCAAAGCAACCGCAGCAGGGGCATTGTCAGACTAAACTGGCTTGAGCCTCCTGGCGATGATCCGTAGCCTCAGGCGATGCGCAATCCCTTCCGTTATTTCAACAGCTCGCCTGAGGTGATCCGCCTCACGGTGATGATGTATCTCCGCTATCCACTGTCGCTGCGGCAGGTGGAAGATTTGCTGTTCGAACGCGGCATCGATATCTGCCACGAGACGATACGGTTTTGGTGGAATCGCTTTGGTCCGATGTTCGCCAACGAGATCAAAAAACGTCGTATTCAGAACTCGATCATATTCGCACTGGCGTTGGCACCTGGACGAGGTCTTCGTCAGGATCAATGGAGAGACAAATTATCTCTGGCGCGCGGTCGATCACGAAGGCGAAGTGCTTGAGGTCTTTGTGACGAAGCGCCGGGACCGCATGGCCGCGTTGAAGTTCTTGAAGCGTGCGATGAAACGCTATGGTCGGCCTAAGGCAATCGTGACGGACCGGCTTCGATCTTACGGCGCCGCGCTAAAGGTCATTGGGATTGTGGAGCGTCAGGAGTGCGGTCGCTGGCTCAACAACCGGGCCGAAAACTCACATCAGCCGTTCCGGCGACGAGAGGGT
>CAVULQ010000005.1:0-252500 GCA_963742355.1 uncultured Alphaproteobacteria bacterium
CCTTTTCCTCGGCCTTCGCATCTTCGGCGGGGAGAGGCTCCCAGGACGCGGGCGCGGGCGGAACAGGGGCGGTCGCAGGCGCTTCGCCCGCAAGCCCGGCGAGCTTCGCTTCGATCCGAGCAAGGTGGAACTCGAGACGCTTCAGCCTCTCGCGGTTGCCGAGCGTCATGACGAAGCCGACGATGGCGAGCACCGGAAAGGCGATCACCACGGCGATGAGAGTGGTGAAGAACGGGTCCATCAATCTGGCTGCGGGAAAAAACCGATGGAAGGTAGTAGGCCGCCGCAATTGGTGCGGCGGAGCTCGGTCGCTGCACTCTGTCCCATGGTCGAGGCCTCACCAGTCGGGGGCCTATCTAGCCCAAGGTCGGGCCCAAGGGGAAGCTGAGCCTCGGTGCGGCGGTTGGATCGGCGCGGGTGCGCGCAAAAACAAAATGGCGATTCTCACTTTCGTGAGGACCGCCATCTTACTTAGAGTCGAAAATCGACGCGGCTAATTAAGCGCGGTCGAGCTCGGCCGGGAGATAGCTCGTCACTTCCATGCCAGCCTCGGACTCGGTGATCTCGGGTTTCAGCCACTCTTTCATGATCGTCTCCTTCGGTGAACTTCTCAGTCCGGTGAACTTACAAATAGGATAATGGGGATCTGCGATGGACTCCGCATGACTCGTCCGTGAACAGCCGCTGAATGCCACATTAAGAAATTCTGACAGGAAAAGGTGGCAACGGATCGTGGAATTCTGGGGTTTTTCGGCCCAAAGCCGGAGCGGTTCATCCAGGATCCCGAGGACGATAGCCGAAAGCCCCAGCATTTCCGCCCTATCAGCTACTGAAAGAGCAGCACGGCGTTGGTCAGGGTCTTGTAGATGCCCCAGGCGAGGGGAATGCCGACGAAGCTCCAGGCGAGTAGGAGCTTGATGCCGTTGGCGTCAGAGACGTTTTCAGGTGCTTGGGTTTTGGCCATTTTCCGTCCTCCGTCAGGCGCCGGCTTCTTGCAGGTGGTGGCGTTCATGCACTGGGTGCATGAAGAAATTGCAGAGGAAGCCCACGAACAGCAATCCCGCCATGATGTACATGGTCACCGAATAGGCGTCGGCCTTCGGCACGCCGTGGTCGATCTGATATTCGCGGATGTAGTTGACGAGCACAGGCCCGAGCACGCCGGCCGTCGACCATGCGGTCAAGAGCCGGCCATGGATGGCACCGACGTAGCGCGTGCCGAAGATGTCCTTGAGATAGGCCGGGATGGTGGCGAAGCCGCCGCCATACATGCTGATGATGATGCAGTAGAACAGCACGAACAGCGCTACATTGCCGGTCTTGCCGGTCCACGGCACGGCAGCATAGAGCGCCATGCCGAGCAGGAAGAAGACCATGTAAGTGTTGCGCCGACCGATATAGTCGGAGGTCGAGGCCCAGAAGAAGCGTCCGGCCATGTTGAAGATGCTGAGCAGTCCGACGAAGCCTGACGCCGCCACGGCGCTGATGCGCCCCGGGAACATCTCCTGGCTCATGGCCGAGGCCTGTCCGAGCACGCCGATGCCAGCGGTGACGTTCAGGCAGAGCACGCCCCACAGCAAATAGAACTGCGCGGTCTTCAGCGCCGTGTCGACATGGACTTCCTTATCGGTCACGAGCTTCTTCGGTTGAGCCGGCGGCACGTAGCCCTTAGGCACCCAGCCAGCGGCCGGCACGCGCACGATGACCGCGCCCATCATCATGAAGAACATGTAGACCAGCCCGAGCACGACGAACGTCTTGGCGACGCCGATATGGGTTGGGGTGGAGAATTGCTGCATCAGCCAGACCGAGAGAGGCGAGGCGATCAGTGCGCCGCCGCCGAAGCCCATGATGGCCATGCCCGTCGCCATGCCGGGCCGGTCGGGGAACCAGGTGATGAGGGTCTTGACCGGCGAGATATAGCCGATGCCGAGACCGCAGCCGCCGATCACGCCATAGCCGAGATAGATGATCCAGAGCTGGTGCAGATAGACACCGAGCGCGGAGATGAGAAAGCCGCCGCCGAAGCAGAGTGCCGCGGTGAACATCGCCTTGCGCGGACCGACCCGGTCCAGCCAAGTGCCGGTGAAGGCCGCGGCGAGCCCCAAGAAAACGATAGCGATGGAGAAGATCCAGCCGAGATCGGTCAGTTTCCAATCGTCGGGCGCCGATTCGGTGATGCCGATCAGTTTGGTCATCGGCAGGTTGAATACGCTGAAGGCGTAGACCTGGCCGATACAAAGATGCACGCAGAGCGCCGCCGGCGGAACGAGCCAGCGGCTGAAGCCAGGCTTGGCGACTGTGTGTGTGCGGTCGAGCCAACCTACGAGGCCCGAAGAATCGGCGGTAGCGACGCTCGCCATAATCATTCCCCCCTGGATGCCTGTCGCGTTTTTTGGTTTGTTTGCAGTCTGGACGGCCTTTGCCGCGACTGCAAGGCCTTGGGTGTTGCAATCCGACGCGGCTAAGTGTCGGCAGACGCAGGGCAACGGAGCACGAAATGTCCCAGTCGCGTTGATTGCTACAAACAGGTGACAACAGGGTGACGGTCTCACTTGGGTGTCAGAATTTGGCTGCCCGGCAGCCCTGCTAGAGTCGCTCGCCCGGCCGGTTCAGAATGCGCTTGGCGAGGTGAGCAAAGAGAGAAGACGAGGCGAGCCTGAGCGCCTGCTCGCGCAAAACCAGCTGGATGCGGTTCTTGGGTGTGAACAGGGCACGGTTCCGGCGAGCCGTAGCTTGGGCAGCCTCGGCCCAAGGCCTGACCCGCGCCTCGTAGGCGCCAAGCGCCGTAGTGAGATCTGCGGTTCCGCTGAGAGCGTCGCCGAGGATGACGGCCCCGGCCATGGCGAGAGTTGCGCCTTTGCCGGCAATGAGTGAAACGGCGGAAGCGGCGTCGCCCAAGAGCACGACGCGGCCCTGCGACCAACGTGGCGTCTTCACTAAAGCCACCTCGTCGAAATAAACGCTCTCGGCCCTGCTAAGGCAGCCAATAAGTTCGGGAATACGCCAGTCAGAGCCAGCGAATGTGTGCCTGAGCTCGGCTTCCACCGTGTCGAATCTGCGCTCGCGGCCGCATTGATAGATGAAGAAGGCGACGAGGCGCTCGTCCCTGATAGCGGCGACACCGGCGGCCCGGCCGACCTCGGTTAGCGAGAAAGTTTCATCAGGCTCGATGTCCGGGAGCGCCGACCGGTCAAAGATGAAGGCGGCGACCCGGGCCCCGAGGAAGCGAATGAACTCTTCCTCGGGTCCAAAGACGAGCGCGCGGGTCTTGGAATGAAGCCCGTCGGCACCGACCACAACATCGGCCTCGAGGGGGGAGCCGTCGTCGAGGGTGGCAAGAACCTTGGCGTCGGTCTGCTCCAGCGCGGCAAGGGACCGACCGAAGCGGATGTCCACATGGTCGCGCACGCGATCAAAGAGCACGCGCTCGATGTCGCCCCGCATCAGGTTGACCTGGCGCTCGCCGACAAGAATGTCGAGCGCACGCCCCTCGAGCGCGAACCGCGCGCGCCCCTTGCTCGTCGCATAGACGAGACGGCGTGGCAGATATTGTACGGCCTTGAGCGCATCGGCGATCTGCATGCGCTCCGCCGCGTCGTAGCCCGGGTCCGAGAGCCCGAGCATATAGCCGCCGGCGCGGAGTGCAGGGGAGCGCTCGAGCACGATCGGCGCAAGCCCGCGTTGGTGCAGGCGGAGCGCCAAGGACAGGCCGGCGATGCCCGCGCCGGAGATGACCACCTGCATCCTGCTCCCTCTCTGGCTTCAGAGGTTCTTTCTCGCCCTGGTCGGTCGCCACGGCGGCATGACAATCGCGTGACCTACGGATAGTGTTGGGCGCCTCGCAGCAGGATATCCGGCCTTGTTAGCCCGCCCGCCGCTCCTGCTGACACGGTTTCGCCGCATAGGTTGTTTTCTTACCCGTCCGGCGCGTGCAACCAGACAGGGTCCAGTCCTATGTCATTCAAGCTTGGCACCGTTTCAGGTGCTGTCCTTATCGCCTTCACCCTCGGTTTGCTTCCGGCGATCGCCGGGGAGATCACCGAGCGCGAGAGGCGCGACTGCCCGAACGACTACCATGCATTTTGCAGCGACTATGGACTGGGCACCGAAGGGTTGCGGGCCTGCATGTCGCGCAACATCAAGAAGGTCTCTCACGCCTGCGTGGCGGCTTTGGTCGACGCCGGCGAGATGACGCAAGCCCAGGCCGACAAGCTCAGGGGCAAGGCAAAAGTCGTCAAGAAATCGTCCAAGAAGAAGGTCACGTACAAAAGCTCAAAGAAAAAGAAGGCGCACTGAGCGCCTTCAATCTCTTTGCGGCCGGTTCAGCAAACCCTCAGGCTGCGCTCTTCTTGAATTTGGCGGCCTCCTCCGAGCCTTTGGTGGTGTCTCCGGCCGTATAGGAATGCGCCCCGGCGCCCGCGAGCTTGCCTTTGTCGACGATCAGATACTCGGTCCTGATCGGCTTCTTGGCGAAATAGCTTTCGAGAATTTCGCGCGTGCCGGCAGCGTAGCGGGCCTGCGCCGAGAGCGAGGTGCCGGACACATGCGGTGTCATGCCGTGATGGGGCATGGTGCGCCAGGGATGGTCGCGCGGCGCCGGCTGCGGGAACCACACGTCGCCGGCATAGCCCGCGAGCTGGCCGCTCTCGAGCGCACGAACGATCGCGTCACGGTCGCAGATCTTGCCGCGCGCCGTGTTCACCAGGTAGCTGCCGCGCTTCATCATGCCGATCAGCTTGTCGTTGAACAGGCCCTCGGTTTCGGGGTGCAGCGGTGCGTTGATGGTGACCACGTCGCACACCTTCACGAGCGATTCCACGGTCGGGTGGTAGGTCAAGCCCAGCTCCTTCTCCACCTTCTCGGGCAAGCGATGCTTGTCGGTGTAATGGAGCTTGACGTCGAAGGGCTTGAGTCGCTTGAGCACGGCAAGGCCGATGCGGCCGGCACCGACCGTGCCGACATTCATGCCTTCGAGGTCGTAGGCGCGCTCGACGCAGTCGGCGATGTTCCAGCCGCCTTTGATCACCCATTGGTACGACGGGATGTAGTTGCGCACGAGTGAAAGGATCATCATCACCACGTGCTCGGCGACGCTGATCGAATTGCACCAGGTGACCTCGGCGACGGTGATGCCGTGCTTCATCGCGTCTTCGAGATCGACGTGATCGGAGCCGATGCCGGCGGTGATGGCGAGCTTGAGCTTCTTCGCCTTGGCGAGCCGCTCCTTGGTCAGATAAGCCGGCCAGAACGGTTGCGAGATGACGATTTCGGCATCGGGCAGCTCCTTCTCGAAGACCGAATTGGGTCCGTCCTTGTCAGAGGTCACGACGAGGGTGTGGCCGGCATCTTCGAGAAACTTCCTAAGCCCCAGTTCGCCGGACACGCTGCCGAGCAGCGCGCCTGGCTTGAAATCGATCTTGCTCGGGCTCGGCAGCGTCATGCCGTCGGGATAGTGGTCGAGCTTGGGGATCTGATCTCTGGCATAAGCCGGCGGATACCCGTCGACCGGGTCGTCGTAGAGAACACAAAGTACTTTGGCCATGGCGCCACTCCTTCGGTGAGGCGAGCCAGGCGGAAAATGTCGCTGCCCCCCGTATAGGCGCGTGGCCAGAGCAACGAATGCCGCCATGTCGCGTTATACGGATCAGACGGTGGATAAACGCGCGCCTGATCCAGTGCGTTTCCTCTTGCGCGCGCGTTGTTCCGTCGCGCTTTCTTATTCCTACCGCACATAGCTTTGCCCCCTTGGCCTTGGTGATCAAGGCGATTTGGCCAATGGGGCGATCGGGGCTGCCTATCGCCCCGCGCGCTGGACAAACAGGCGCCGTGCTGGAATGGTGCAGCGCATCATTCCTTAATGAGGTTCTCAATTGTCTTTACCGAAGAGCTTGGTCGACGGGCATTTGCGTTTCCGCCGCGACGTGCATGCCAAGGACCGCGGCCGCTATCGTCAGCTTGCAGAGCTTGGGCAGACGCCGACCGCCATGGTGATTGCCTGCTGCGATGCGCGTGTCGATGTGTCGGCGATCTTCGATGCTGAGGCCGGGGCGCTGTTCATCATGCGCAACGTCGCCAATCTCGTTCCGCCTTACGAGCCGGAAGGCAAATATCACGGCACGAGTGCCGCGGTCGAATATGCGGTGATGGCGCTCAAAGTACCGCATCTCATCGTGCTCGGGCACTCCCATTGCGGGGGCGTCAATACCTATCGGCGCGGCGTGCGCGACAAGGTCCCGGAGCACGGCTTCATCGGCCGCTGGCTCACGCTGCTCGACAACCTCCCGCTTATCGAGAGCGACATCTTTGCCTATGGCGACGAGCTGGCCTTCGAGTTCGCCGCCGTGCGCTCATCGATCGCCAATCTCGGCACGTTTCCCTTCGTCCAGAAGCATGTGGCTGAGGGCCTGCTTACCTTGCATGGGCTCCATTTCGATCTGGGCAGCGGGCAGTTGCTGCTGCTCGAGGAGGAGACCGGCCGTTTCGCGGCGCTGGCCGAGGCATAAGCCGTTCCCGTGGACGTTTAGCACAGGTGACGGTGGTGTCTTGACGCGCGTCTGGCCGCTTGTCGAGTCGTGCCCCGGACGATGCGGTCCGTGCGCCATCTGCAGCGCCGCGAGCGCTTGGCTGATTTAGATCAGAACTGCGCCGTCTAGCGGTAAGCTCGGTGTAATCTTCGCCGAGCACTGTCAAGCAAGCCCGAATGTGGGAACGGGTTCGACAGGACTCGCGCGAAAGTGGGGGACAACAAGAAAAACTGGTCGGTGACCGTTTCGCGGCGGTCAGTCTTGCGGGGAGCAACCTATGCCGTCGCCGCAGCGCCAATCGTGTTGGCGACGGCAGATAAAGCCGTGGCAGCGAAAATGTCGCAAGCCTCGGTCGGATATCGCAACGCGCCGAATGGAAGCCAAAGCTGCGCGAATTGCAGGCTCTTCGTAGCGCCTTCCTCCTGTCAGACCGTTCAAGGTCCGATCAGCCCAAAGGGCTGGTGCAAGATCTACGTCGCCAAGTAAGGCGGCGGCGAGGTTCGTGAGTTTGCCGACGGACCTTGGGGGCTGACCCTTGTATTGAGGGTCAACGACCGTCGCGGACGATTGCGACGCGTGGGGGGTGGGGGAGTGCTGCACTCACACGCCAAAGCTGTCAGGATCAAGACACGACGCCGTCGTGCCGCAGCTCGCGAGACCGACAGAGGCAACGCGGCATTCTTTGCCTTCGGCGGCTCAACGGCCTTCGCCTTGTTTTTGGTGGGCGCGGCATTTCTGCTCACCCCACAGCCGGTCTCAGCATTGCCGAGCTTCGCCCGCCAGACCGGCCAGCCCTGCTCGACGTGTCACACGGCCTTTCCGCAGCTGACGCCATATGGCCGGCGCTTCAAGCTCGAGGGATATACGGCGGGGGGAACGCGTTGTGGTCCAAGCGAGGAGCTTGCCGAGAGGGAACTCCAGATCCCGATAGCCGGCATGACCGTTCCCAATTTCACCCACATTAATAAGAAGCTAGACCCAGCCGATACTCCGAAGGGCTTCAGCACAAACGACAATACGTTCGACGAGGCGACGAGCGTATTTTTCGGTGGCCAAATCTATTGCAACTTCGGAGCATTTTCACAAGGCACTTACGAGCGGCCTGGCAGCAGTTGGTTTTTGGACAACACCGACATCCGGTACGCCAACAACTTCAAACTGGGTGAAACGGATGTGGTTTATGGAGTCACCGCGAACAACAATCCCACTGTTCAAGACCCCTGGAATACGACTCCGGCTTGGTCATTTCCTTTCGTCGCAGCATCCGATGCCCTCGCTCCAGTTCCTTCCGCGGGCACAATGATCGAAGGTACTTTCGCGGGCCGCGTGGCGGGCACTGGCGCTTATATCTTCGCGAACGACAAGTTTTATCTCGAAGGGACGGCTTACGGCACGTTCGACACGAAGACGTTGGAGGCGCTCGGGCTCGATCCGACCGATCCCGCAAGCCGCTTCGATGGTCTGGCACCCTACTGGCGCGCGGCCTACGAGCAGGACTGGGATAAATACTCCGTCATGTTCGGGACCTTTGGCATGTTCGCCAAAGTCGCCCCAATCGGAAACCAGTCCGCTCCAACCAACGAGATCACTGATGTGGGCGGCGACGCCCAACTTCAGTACATCGGCGAAGTCCACGCGTTGACTGCACGGATCGCCTACATCTTTGAACACCAGAAGCTGAATGGCAGCCAGCCACTGGGGCTTTCCTCCAACTCGAGCGACGATCTGAATAGCTTCAAGGTCTCTGGCTCGTACGTTTACAACGGTACGGTGAGTCTGACCGCGGGTTACTTCAACGTCTGGGGCGACGCCGACCCATCACTTTACGGCGATTCGCTATCGCCAATGCACTTAGGGTCACCGAACTCGAACGGCTGGATCTTCGATTTGGCTTGGATACCCTGGAGTAACGGAGGGCCATCCATTTATCCCTGGTTTAACGCCCGCATCGGGGTGTCGTACACCCTTTACAACCAGTTCAATGGCGCGAGCTCCAACTACAATGGCGCTTTCCGCAATGCCAGCGATAACAACACAACATTTCTCTACACTTGGTTGGCATTCTAAACCGAGGACCAATACGAAATGCAGGTCCTGAAGATCAGATCGGCGCTAGCAGCGGCAGTCCTGGCAATTGTTTTCTTGGGATTTAGCCTCGCGGGTGGCACAGGCAATGCGCACGGACTTTGGGCTCATCGTGCTTACCCCGCACCCCGCTACCAAGAAGCTCGAGCAGGCAGCCTCCAAGCCAAGATACAATACTGTAGCGATTGTCACGGACCTTCGGGGCAGGGATATCGCGGATATTTTCCGATGCCTCGGCTTGCAGGACAAACAACAGAGTACTTTGAGAATCAATTACGAGCCTTCATCGAGCGCAGGCGCGAGCCCCATATGGCGATGGTTATGTCTAAGGTGCACGGCGTTAGCTCTGCCCTGCAAACGGCTCTGGCCGCGCATTTTAATGCACTGAATCCCCCGCCATTTGGAGGAGCTGCAAAGCAGCTCGCGGGCGAAGGAAAAAATATCTACGAGCAGGGAGTCCCCGATGACAATGTCCCTGCCTGCCAAGTCTGTCACGGTCCAGAGGCCAAGGGGACAGGTCCCATTCCTCGTCTAGCGGGTCAGCTCTACCCCTACACCGTAAAGGAACTGGTGAATTGGGACAAAGAACGGGGTCAGGGGGCAAATTCAGACTCATCCGCGGTTATGCGGCCGATTGCACACAGTTTGAGCAAAGCGCAGGTTGAAGCTGTTGCGGCCTATCTCAGTAATCTGGAGTAACCTCCTTGGCCGCCCTCTCCCGTCACCCAATTCGAAAAGAGCGCAGCCTCCGTCTCTGGTGCAAAAGGAGGCGAGCAATGGTGAAGACGGGCGGTTCAACATTCGCTTTGCAAATAACAATGCTGGCAATGTGCCTCGCCGCAGCGGGACGCGCCGAGGCGACGGACACGGCTACGGTCTCGGACCAAAAGCTTCAGGCCAAGATCCAATATTGCACTTATTGCCACCAACCCTCGGGGCAAGGCTATGTCGGATCTACCCCCATACCGCGACTCGCGGGACAACAAACAGAATACTTCAAGAATCAGCTACAGGCCTTTATTGACCGCCGTCGCGTGAATTTCTTCATGTTTAGGGTAGCGCACAGTCTCAGCCCGGAGATGTTAACGGCTCTGGCCGATCATTTTAATGCCCTCAATCCTCCACCCTTGGGGGGGGCTCCCACGGAGCTTGTAGACGCTGGAAAGAAGATCTTCGTAGAGGGACTCCCCGATGCCAATGTCCCTGCATGCCAGGTCTGTCACGGTCCAGAGGCTAAGGGTAACGGACAGTTTCCTCGTTTAGCAGGGCAGCTCTACCCCTACATCATCAAGACATTGACGAATATGGACAAAGAGCGGGGTCAGGGCGGACCGGGAAATCCAGATACCTCCGCCATCATGCGACCGATCGCACATAGCTTGACCGAGTCACAAATCAAGGAAGTTGCCGCCTATCTCAGCACTCTGGAGTAATTCATTCTCCTTGAGCCAGATCATGAAGATTATCAACTTCACCACCGCGATCCTCGCATTTGTTTCTTCTTCCGTGCCGTCATTGGCGGGTGATCTGACAATCGCCTACGGACGAAAGATTCGCGCACAGGAATTGCGCCTGGTGCCATGGGCCATCTCTGCAAGGTTTCTCGACCGCGCCCCGATTGGCCGGGCAGACACCGCAATACGTCATGAACCAACTTTATAGCTTTCGAGATCACGCGCGCGACAACCCGCTCTCTCGGCAGTATATGTGGGGCGCAGCCGCGAACCACCTCAGTTTTCAGGATGCGCATAATTTAGCCCTGTATCTATCGACGCTGGCGCCTAAGTCAGCCAATGACGGATACGCGGTTCTGGCGGCGCGGGGACGAGCGATATATCAGGAGGGAATTCCGGGCGCGAATATTCCGTCTTGTGTTGCCTGTCATGGTCCGAATGCCGAGGGTGCTGCTGCCCAGGGCGCGGGACAAATTCCCCGTCTGGGGGGTTTGTCGTACTACTACTTGAAGAGGCGACTTGCGCAGTGGGGCCAGGGCTATCATACAGCGGCGCTGCCCCCCATGCCCGAGGTTGCGAGCAAATTGTCGGCGGGCGACGTTGAGGCGCTCGCGTCCTATCTCAGCTTTGTCAGGTGATCCAATCAGGCGTTCGGCCGGTTGAGCTTACGCCGCCTTGTCGAGCAGGTTGCGGTTGATGATGAGCTCGGCGATCTGGACCGTGTTGAGCGCGGCGCCCTTCCGCAAATTGTCAGACACCACCCAGAAGGAGAGGCCGTTGTCGACGGTCTGGTCCTCGCGGATGCGGCTCACATAGGTGGCGTAGTCGCCGACGCATTCGACCGGCGTCACGTAGCCGCCGGGCTCGCGCTTGTCCACTACCAGCACGCCGGGCGCCTCGCGCAAGATCCTCCGCGCATCGGCCGCCGTGATCGGCTCCTCGAACTCGACATTGACCGCCTCCGAGTGGCCGACAAACACCGGCACGCGCACGCAGGTGGCGGTGAGCTTGATCTTGGGATCGAGGATCTTCTTGGTCTCGGCCATCATCTTCCATTCCTCCTTGGTCGAGCCGTCCTCCATGAAGACGTCGATATGAGGAATGACGTTGAAGGCGATCTGCTTGGTGAAGACCTTCGGCGTCGGGGAATCAGTAACGAAGATGCCCTTGGTCTGGTCCCACAGTTCGTCCATCGCCTCCTTGCCGGCGCCGGAGACGGACTGGTAGGTGGCGACCACCACGCGCTTGATCTTGGCGTGGTCGTGCAGCGGCTTCAGCACAACGACGAGCTGGGCGGTCGAGCAATTCGGGTTGGCGACGATGTTCTTCTTGGCGAAGCCCACGACCGCATCGGCGTTGACTTCGGGCACGATGAGCGGCACGTCGGGGTCCATGCGAAAGCAGGAGGAATTGTCGATCACGACGCAGCCAGCCCCGCCGATCTTCGGCGCCCATTCCTTGGCCACGGCGGAGCCCGCCGACATCAGGGCAAAATCGACGCCTCGAAAATCGAACTGCTCGAGGTCGCGGCATTTCAGGCGATGGTCGCCGAAGGAGACCTCGACGCCCATCGAGCGGCGCGAGGCGATGGCGAAGACCTCATCGGCGGGGAATTCGCGCTCGGCGAGGATATTCAGCATCTCGCGCCCGACATTGCCGGTGGCGCCGATGACGGCGACTTTATAGCCCATGATGCGCTCCTGTTATTCCGGGCGGATGTATGGGAAGCAGGCGGCAAAGTAAAGGCGGCGGTGTTGTGCGGCCGCCTACGGGCCGCTAGGAATCAAGCCGAAACCAAGCCTTCCCCTCAAGATGAGAGCCCGATGGCCTTCTTCCGCAGCAAGACGGTCAACCTCCTCAACCTGCACTACGCCATCCATGCCATCGCGCTGTCAGGCGGGGCCTCGTTCTTCGCCGTCTATCTGCTCAAGGCGGGCGTGTCGCTTCCGTGGGTGCTCGTATCGATCGCCTCGATTCTCGCCGGCCGGTTCGTGGTCAGACCCGTCATCGTTCCGATCGCCGTCAAGACCGGCATGAGGGCGCTGGTCATCGCCGGCACCGTGCTCACGGCATTGCAATATCCCCTGCTTGCCGAAGTGCACGGGCTCGGTCCCGCTCTGGTTGCCCTCTGCGTGGTCGCGGCGCTCGGCGACACGCTTTACTGGTCGAGCTATCACGCCTACTTCGCCGCGCTCGGGAATCACGAGCATCGCGGATCGGAGGTGGGCGCGCGCGAGGCGGTTGCAGCCGTGGTCGGCATCGCAAGTCCGCTCATCACGGGCTGGGCGCTCGTCGCCTTCGGGCCCTTGGTCGCGTTCGGCGCAACGAGCGTGCTCCTTCTGTTTGCCGCGCTACCGCTTCTGTTCACGCCGGATGTTCCGGTCGCGGCCCATGCGCCCGGCGCGTTCCGCGCGGCGATTCCCGGCATGAAGCTCTTCCTTGCCGACGGCTGGATTGTCGCCGGATATTATTTCCTCTGGCAGATCGTGCTCTTTTTGTCGCTCGGCGAGAGCTTCGTCGCGTTCGGCGGCGCGCTCGCGCTCGCCGCGCTGGTCGGCGCAGTGGCCGGGCTTCTCCTCGGCCGGCTCATCGATGCGGGGCACGGGGAGAGGGCGGTCGCTTATGCCATCGGCATGCTTGTGATCACCACGCTATTGCGCGCGTCGGCACCGGGGCACGCGATTCTTGCCGTCATCGCCAATGCCCTCGGCGCGCTGGTGGTGTGCCTCTATATCCCGACGCTGATGACCGCGGTCTACAATCAGGCGAAGCGCTCGCCCTGCACGCTCAGATTCCATGTTGCGACCGAAGGCGCTTGGGACGTCGGCGGAGCAGCCGGGTTGTTGCTATCGGCGCTGCTGGCTTCGACCGGTGCGCCGTTGTCGGTTGCGCTGCTCCTGCCGCTCATCGGCGCCGCGGTTCTGTTCGTCGAGCTCCGCCACTATTACGCGCAGCACCCGCGGCTCGAGGAGATCGCACTCCCCGATCCGCTCGCCCAGAACGCGATCGTCACTCTCGGCGAGAGCGCGGGACCTTGATGGGTGCTGCGGCTTGACCGGCACGCGAGGACCACAATAAGGTCGCTGGCAGCAAGGACCGGTGAGGAACGATGGCGGGCGAGCAGGAACGCTTCGAGGATTTCTGGCAGCATTATCTCCGCCACCACGCGGAGGGCGGCACGCGGGTGCTGCATCTCGTCGGCACGGGGCTCGGCATGGTCGCGCTCATCGCGGGGCTCGTCACTATCAATCCCATGATCGTGCTGATCGGCACCGGCGTCGGCTATCTGTTCGCCTGGGCCGGCCATCTCCTGGTCGAGGGGAACCGGCCGGCGATGGTCTCGCACCCGGCCTGGTCGTTCCAGTGTGATATCCGCATGTTCCGCCTGATGCTCACCGGGCAGCTCGGACCCGAGCTCAAGCGCGCGGGCGTCGCCTGACAAATTCCCATCCCGTTAGTTCGCTTTGGCGCCGGAAAGATCAGCTTTGACCTCGGCACATTTCCTGGTGGCGAACGCGTTCACCATGCGCACCACCTGGGGCCCGAGCACGTTGGTCTGGTTGTCGAGACCGGTGCCGGCATAGATGAGCGGGTAGACGAAAAGCGGGGCAGAGGCCTCGCCCCAATTGATGCTCGCCTCGGTCGCCTTGCCGTCCTTGAACTTGACCTTAGGCGACATGGTGAGCTTGACCTCGTAAGGCGCGCCCTTGTCTTTCTGCGCGAGGGTGCAGCTTACCTTCTGCGGCTCGAGCGCGACCTCATACTCGGGCTCACTCATCGCCTTGGCGAGGTCCGCGCGCTTGATCTCGAGCTTCGACTGGCAGACCGCCTTGCCCCACGGCCAGGTGATCTTGCCGCCGAGCATCTTGGTGATGTCCTCCTCGCGCCAGGTCTTGGTGATGTCGCAAGCCACGTCGCCGCCATTCGGATCGCGCGTGGCGAGAATGTCGCAAATCGTCTTCTTGCATTCCTTGCGCGCCTCTTTCTCGGCCTTCTCCTCGGGCGTCGGCTCGCGCTTGTCCTCATCGGTGAGGGGCGTGGTTTCGGCCGGCGCTGCTGCTTGCGGTGCGGGGCTCGCCGGGCTCGCGCTATCCTCGGCGGCGAAGGAGAGAGCGGAGCTTGCGAGGAGTGTGATCAGTGCAGCGGCTAGCGAAGCTCGGTTCATGATCCTCCCCCTCACTTGACCAGCGCTTTGAGGATGGCGTCGCCCATCTCGCGCGTGCCGACGGTGCGGCAGCCCTCTTGCTTGATGTCGCCGGTGCGCAAGCCTTGGTCGAGCACCTGCGAGATCGCCCGCTCGATCTTGTCGGCGGTCTTGGGCAGATCGAAGGAATAACGCAGGCACATTGCGAAGCTCGCGATCGTGGCGATCGGATTAGCCACGCCTTTGCCGGCGATGTCGGGCGCCGAGCCGTGCACCGGCTCGTACATGGCAGCGCGGCGCCCATCCGCGTCCGCCGCGCCGAGCGATGCGGACGGCAGCATGCCGAGGGAGCCCGTGGCCATGGCCGCCTCGTCCGACAGGACGTCGCCGAACAAATTGTCGGTGACGATCACGTCGAACTGCTTCGGCGCGCGCACGAGCTGCATGGCGCAATTGTCGGCGAGAATGTGCTGGAGCTGCACGTCGGAGTAGCGTTCCTTGTGCACGCGCGTGACCACCTCGTTCCACAACACGCCGGTCTTCATCACGTTACGCTTCTCGGCCGAGTGCACGAGGTTCTTGCGCTTGCGCGCCAGCTCGAAAGCGACGGCGGCGATGCGCTCGATCTCGTAGGTCTCGTAGACCTGGGTGTCGACGGCGCGCTTCTGACCGTTGCCGAGATCGGTGATCGTCTTCGGCTCGCCGAAATAGACGCCGCCGGTCAGCTCGCGCACGATCATAATGTCGAGGCCTTCGACCAGCTCGCGCTTGAGCGAGGAGGCATCGGCGAGCGCGGGATAGCAGATGGCGGGACGGAGATTGGCGAATAGCTCGAGATCCTTGCGTAAGCGGAGGAGCCCGGCCTCGGGGCGCTGGTCGTAAGGCACGCCATCCCATTTCGGGCCGCCGACGGCGCCGAGCATCACCGCATCGGCGGCGAGCGCCTTTTTCATGGTTGCGTCAGAGATCGCCTCGCCATGCGCGTCATAAGCGCAGCCACCGACGAGGTCGGTCTCGGTATTGATGGTGGCGAGCCCTTGGGCGTTGATCCAGCCCACGATGCGCTCGACCTCTCCCATCACCTCTGGGCCGATGCCGTCGCCGGGGAGGAGCAAGAGATTATAGGTTGTCATCGCGCGGGCCATTCCTGTGCTAGATCCTGGCGGCCTTGCCTAAAGGGAGAGCGAAATGCTGACAAGGGTGCTGTTTCTCCTCGTACTGCTATGCGGGACTGCCGGCCAAGCTTTTGCCGAGGACGCCAAGGTGGTGGCCTTGGGCCTCGCCGACCGTGAGGTGACGGTTGACGATCTCGCCAAAGGCACTCCGCCGGTCCCGCGCTTCAACACGCCGGCCATCGCCTATGTGCTCGCCGCCGATCTTAAGAAGGGCGATGTCGTCGAGCTGTCGCTCAATAACGACAAGGGGACCTTGCTCACCAACAGCGAGACGCTGGCCGAGGACAAGGAGACCGATCTGCTGCAAGCGGGGAAGCGGGCGGTGCCGGCGGGCGGCTGGCCGCAGGAGTGGAAATATTCTGCCAGCGTCAAGATCATGCGCGACGGTAAGACCCTGCTCGAGCAATCGACGCCGCCAATCCCGTTCGAGTAGGGCACGCGCCTTTTAGCCCCCTTCTTGCGTTCGCCGCTCCTCCCTCTTCGGTTGGGGCGTGCACCCCCCTTGCATTCCATCCATTAACCATCCATATAACATCCACACGGATGGAGAAGATGACGTGACTGCTCAGATACACCGGCTTCGCGAGAAAGCGGGCGAGACCGAAAAGATCACGATCAACCTGGGCTATGTCGACCTGGGCCACATCGATCTGCTGGTCCACGAGGGCTTTTATTCCAACCGAACGGATTTCATTCGCACGGCGATCCGCAATCAGCTTTCGACCCATCGCGAGGAAGTCAAACAATCCATCGTGCGGCACACGCTCGAGCTCGGCCTGCGCCATTACACTCGCAAGGATTTGGAGGCGGTGAACGCCGCCGGCGAGAAGCTTCACATCAAGGTGCTCGGGTTAGCGAGCTTCGCCCCCGACGTGAGCGCTGCGCTCGCTTCGGCCACCATCGAATCGATCACCGTGCTCGGCGCCCTTCATGCCAGCAAGGAGATCAAAGACGCGCTCGCCGATCGCATGAGTTGACGCACCAACTTTCACACAACGAGGATGCAGGTAATGAATACGGATTTTGCGGACGGCATGCGCGCGGCAATGAAACTGACGCAGCAACGGAAGCTCGTGGAGGCCACCCGCGTCATCCAAAGAGCCTTGGCCGGCCTAAGGCGCCCCGGCGCTCCAGTCAACCAAGCGCCCGGAGTTCGAGCGATTGAAGGACCCGTCATCGATCTCACGGCCGAGGTCGTTGAGTCAGAAGAGGTCGTTGCACCGGACGACGTGGTCATGCCGGGCGCGGCAGACAGTCGATCGGAGCCGCCGCCGACTCCGAACACCGCGGCGTGGGCGCAAGACATCGGCCGATTGATGCACACGCGCGCTCATGGCGGGCTTCCACGCTTCAGTCTCGATGCACCGACAAGGGCGAGATCCAGCAAGCCTCTCGAGGTCCCCGAGGGCGCTCAGTTCCTAAGCCGGACCTTTACCTGCGCGGCCGGAAGCCGAAACTACAGGCTCTACATTCCGCGCCAGCTCAAAAAGAGCGAACGCACATTGCTGGTGATGCTGCATGGCGGCACGCAGGACGGAGAGGACTTCGCCGCGGGAACTCGCATGAATACCCTCGCCGAGGAGCATGGATTTATCGTCGTCTATCCGAGCCAGTCCAAAGCCGCAAATCAATCGTTGTGCTGGAACTGGTTCACGCCTGAGAATCAAAAGCGCGGGAAGGGCGAACCCGCCATCATTGCCGGGATTACGAGAGAGGTCGTAGCGAGCTACGATGTGGATCCGAAGCGCGTGTTCATCGCGGGGCTATCAGCGGGAGGGGCGATGGCGGCCGTGATGGCAGCCACCTATCCCGATCTTTACGCCGCGACCGGGGTTCACTCCGGCTTGCCTTATCGATCAGCGACCGACCTACCTTCGGCCTTTGCGGCAATGCGCGGGGATGGAGCCGCGCGCGGGCGGGTCAAACGGAAGTCGCGCGGTTCGGCATCTATCCCGCCCCGGCGCACCATCGTGTTTCACGGCGATGCTGACAAGCTCGTCCACCCGTCGAACGCTCACGGAATAACCGAGACGTGCAAGCCAAACGAGAGTCTTGAGCGCTCCGAGGTTCGGGGGTCTGCCGGGCGCCGCTATACCCGCATCGTCTCCCGCGACAAGTCCGGGGTCGCGGTGGTTGAGCAGTGGCTCATTCATGGATGCGGCCACGCCTGGTCCGGCGGGAGCGCGGACGGGAGCTATACCGATCCGCACGGTCCCGATGCCTCCCGTGAGATGCTTCGCTTCTTCCTGGAGGAGGCTTGCGACCCACGCTGAGGAAGTTGTTCCTCCGAGCGAGCTAAGCCCAGGGGCGGGCGGTGCGCGACTTCCCCTCGAACTCGGCGATGGCGTCGGACTTCTCCATTGTCAGCCCGATATCGTCGAGCCCTTCCATCAGGCAGCGCTTGCGGTGAGGATCGACGTCGAACTTGATCACGCCGCCGTCGGGACCTCTGATCTCCTGCGCCTCTAGGTCAATGGTGAGCCGCGCGTTGTCCCCGCGGGACGCGTCGTCGATCAGCTTGTCGATCTCCGCCTGCGGCAGTGTGATGGGCAGGATGCCGTTCTTGAAGCAGTTGTTATAGAAGATGTCGGCGAAGGACGGCGCGATGATGCATCTGATGCCGAAATCGAGCAGAGCCCACGGGGCGTGCTCGCGCGATGAC
This sequence comes from uncultured Alphaproteobacteria bacterium, assembly GCA_963742355.1. GTDB lineage: Bacteria > Pseudomonadota > Alphaproteobacteria > Rhizobiales > Methyloligellaceae > Methyloceanibacter. The sequence continues at coordinate 18,048 of CAVULQ010000005.1, forward strand.
CCGCATCCGAAATTCTCGCCGGTGATCAGGATCTGCGCTTGCGTGTAAGGCGGCTTGTGCAGCACGAAGTCGGGATGGGCCACGCCCTTCTCGTCATAGCGAAGCTCGGCGAACAGCCCCTTGCCGAGCCCGGTGCGCTTGATGGTCTTCAGGTATTGCTTGGGGATGATCATGTCGGTGTCGACATTGATCATCGGCAGATAGGCGGCGATCCCGGTCAGCGTGGTGAATTTTTGCATGGCAAGCCTCGTTCGGATGAGGGTCTATTTAGCCCCAAGGAGGCGCGCTTTCCAGAAGCAAAGGCCGGCGGGGCTTCGCCATATCTTCGCTTTTATCTCGCAGAGGCCCAGATTAAGTTCGCCCGTCCGAGGGATCGAGGGAGCTGCGCGATGAACGGCAACGTGGTCTACGAGGCGCATCCGGCGATGTTCCGGGCGCATCCGTTCTGGTTCATCGGTTGTGTGATCCTCATTCCGGCCCTCGGCCTCGGCATCCTGCTGCTACTCTACTGGTATATCCATACGCGGCAGACGGCGCTGACCGTCACCGAGAACGAGCTGCTCTACGAGAAGGGCATCCTGAGCAAGGACCGCACCTCGGTATCGCTGAAGCATATCCGCGCGGTGCATGTCACCCAGGGGTTTCTCAACCGTATTCTCGGCGTCGGCACGATCCAGGTCTCGACCGCGGGCGATCAGCCCGAATTCACCGTGGCCGACATGCCGGACCCAGGCGAGATCAGAGAGGCGATCTCGCGGGCGCAGGACGCTGGCGACAGGGACTGAGGCAGGATGCCAAGCCCGCAAGACGATCGTGACCGCAAGGAGGCGGCGCGGCTTCTGCTCGCCGCCGCGGTGGCGATCTTGCTGCTGATCGTGATCGGCGCCGTCGGCATCTATGTCATCACGGGGCTCGGCGACAGCGATCCGTTCTCGGCGGGTCTCGGCCTCAAGGGCGCGGCGATCGTCTCGTTCGGCGTCTCGCTGGTGTTGATCCTGGTGATGGCGGTGGTGTCGGGGGGCGACGCCATTTTCGGCGAGCTGCCCTTCACCATCGCCGGCTTCCTGATCTTCTTCGTGATCTTCTGGCTGATGATCGCCTGGATCTTTTAGAGCTTCGCCTGACGGCGAAGAAATCGCCCTTGTCTCGCCGGCTCTAGGCTCGTTGGAAATGGAGAAGGCCGCAGCGTGCCGCGGCCTTCTGACAATTACGAGAGTCGGTGGTTTCAATACCACCAACGACAATGGCGATGATGATGATGCCACCAGCAATGACGGTGGTGATGATGGTGGTGACGGTGGCCGTAATAATAGTAATGGGCCGACGCAGGTGCTGAGGCAAACGCGCCGAACAGCAAGCCCAGCCCTACGACACAACAGATCAAAAGCCGCTGCATGATTTCCTCCTTGTTATTGGTTGCGCACAAAACGATAGCCCAGCTCAACCCGCCAAATGCCGTGACAAGAGGAAGCGTAGGTCGAGGGGTCAGACTATTGCGCGGGGCCGAGCGTTTGCGCCTGCGTGTCGTAGGACGAGCTTGAGCCCGCCTGCTGCGTACCGGCCTCGATCAGCTCCTGATAATATTTGCGCATGGTCTCGCAGCGTTGCGGGCCAGGCGGATGCACCGAATCGCCCTTGAGCTGGGAGATGAAGGTGCAGATGTCCTCCATGCCTTGCGCGTCGAGCCAGCCCCATTTAACCCCCCGCCTGATGGCGAAGAGGTCGGCCTTGGTCTCGTCGGGGCCCTCGAATTGGTGGCCGCATTCGTGGCTGTAGATATAGAGCTTCACCTCAGTCGAAAGCCCGCTGATCTTCTTGGTGTTGAGGATGACGAAGCCCGGGAAGGCGCCGCCCCAGCTGTCGAAATTCGGGTTCATCACCGTCGGCCGCTTGCCGCAATTGACCGACCTGCCATCGATCTTGAGCGCGCCATGTGCGACGAACTTGACGTCTGGGCCGGCGCTTTTCAAATATTCGTCGACGGTCGGTCCGTCAGTGGTCGAGCCCTCCACGTCGCCGGCCCAATCCTGAGCACGCGCCGCGCTCGTGTGCGCCGAAGAGAGCGCCAAACCGAGGGCGCATGACAGCGCCAACAAAATCCGTGCCCGTCCGTCCTGCATGTCGAATCGCACTCTAAGGCTGAGTGGGGGGTAGGTGCAATATTGTGAGCCTATCGGCCCCCGTCTTGCGCCGTTATGCCGCTTTTCTTGACGAAACATTGCCTAAGATCGTTGCAGCGCTGCTCTGGATCAGGATGCATCGGACCGTGGCCCGCGATGTTGAACACCGCGCAGATGTCGTCGAGCGCCTTTTCGTCGAGCCAGCCCTCGCGCCGCGCCCGCCTGACGGCATAGCAATCGGCAGCGGTCTCGCTCGGTCCATACAGGATATGCCCGCATTCGTGATAGTAGATCAGCCACTGCACGGGGCGCGGCAGGTCCTTGAGTGCCTGCATGTTGAGCATGATCACGGTCGAGGACACGGCGAAGCCCTCGAAATTGCGGAGCAGGGTTGCGGTCGGCCCGCAGGTGAGTTTGCGGCCGGCGACCACGAGGCGTCCAGGCTGCACGAGCTTGGTCTGATCGAGCGTGCTCGCCAGTCCTTCCGGGAGGGCGCCGCCGGGTAGGAAGAGCGCAATGATCAGTGCGAGCCATGCCAGGACATTGGTCACGACACGGGCAGCCGGCCTCATTCCTGTTTCCCTTCGCTGCCCTCATGCCCCAGACAGTCATTCAGTCTGCGGGTGCGCCGGCGGTCGCGTCAACGGCTAATCAAGCCTGCATGGCTGCCCTTATCGGCGGCACCGCCCTTCATCGATGTCAAAAGAGCGTGACGGCCGAAAGCGCCGCACCATGCCGGGCAAGTTTACGGGCAAACTCGCCAACCATCGCAGAGTGCCGGAGCGTGGGTTCTAATTGCGCGCCTGAGCTTTGTCGTGAAGCGCCATGGCATAGCATTGACGCATCAATTCACAACGCTGCGGGCCGGGCGGATGCACACCGTCGCCTTTCAGCTGCGATATGAAGTCGCAAATTTGGTTCATGCCCTTGGCGTTGAGCCAGCCATAGGTAACGCCGCGGCGGATGGAGAAGCAGTCGGCGCCGGTCTCGCTTGCGCCCACGAATTGATGGCCGCATTCGTGGTAGTAGACGTAGAACTTGACCGGCGTCGCGAGGCCTCTCAGCCGGTCGGGGTTGACAATCAGATAGCCTGGATAAGAGCCGCCCCAGCTATCTAGCTTGGCGTCGATCACCGTTGGTCTCGCGCCGCAGCTCACAGGACGACCGTCCAGCGTCATCTTACCTTGAGCAACCGCCTGAGCGCCTTGTTGGTAGGCGATATATTGTTGGAGGGTCGGGCCGGTGATCGCCGGCGGTCCCATCTTGTTCGCCTCAAGGCTCGACAAGGCCGAACCTTCCGTGCCGCTGTTCAGGCTACAGCCGCAAAGAAGGATGCTGACGAACAGCCCGGCAAGCGCTCGGTGCAAGGACATCCCCGTCTTTCCCCGCGCAATCATACCAGCTTTGCCGGCCGGCGGGCAGTGTCTGAGAAAATAACCTCGCACTTTGGGATGGCGGTTTTTTGGCTAGGCCGCAGCTTCGGCCTCGATCCGCTCCATGTCGGCGTCAGACAGGCCGAAATGATGGCCAATCTCGTGCACGAAGACGTGGGTCACGATGCTGCCCAGCGTCTCCTCGTTCTCGGCCCAATAATCGAGGATCGGACGGCGGTAGAGGAACACCATATCGGGCATGGCGTTTACGTCCATGACGCTCTTGCGTGCCAGGTCCACGCCGGTATAGAGCCCGAGCAGGTCGAAGGGCGATTCGATTCCGAGTGAGTCGAGAACCTCGCCGGTGGGATAATCCTCGACGCGGATCACGACATCGCCGGTCAGTTTGCGAAAGGCCTCAGGCAGCCTCCGATAGGCAGCATCGGCGAGCGTCTCGAGCTCGGCTAGGCTCGGAGCCTCGAGGCGCACCCAGTCGATCATGTCCTTGTCTTCAGTCATTTGCGTCATTGCTAGCACGAGCGAGCGTCAAGCGAAGCTGAACCGCCGCTGAATTCCTTGCTCACGTCGCATTCAGGCCATGACTGTAACTTAGGCAATGACAGACCTCCGCGCCCGGTGCGGACCCTAGAGGATGAGGGATGGAGATGCTCAGCAACCGCTATTTCGCCGCACTGACCTTTGTCGGCTGCTTGATGGCCGCAAGCGCTGGGGGATCGTCGCCTGCGTCGGCGCAGGGCTGCGGCCCGTGGAACAACTGGTGCATGCCGCAATGCGGCGACTGGAACAATTGGTGCGCGCAGGAATGCGGGCCGTGGAATAATTGGTGCCTTGCGCAGTGCGGCATGTGGAACAATTGGTGCCGGGGCGTGTGCGGACCGTGGAACGGCTATTGCGCGCAGGAGGCTTATGGACCGGGACCCGGTTGGGCGCCGGGCTGGAGGCCCTATGGGGGCGGCCCGGGCTTCTATCGGAACGGTCCAGGTTGGGATAATGGCAACCGCAATTTCGGCCGCTACAACAACAATAACGATTGGGACGATTACGGCGACAACGATCACAACGGCAAGCCGCACAAAGGCAAGAAGCAGGGCAACAACGGCGACCACGACAAGAAGCACGCCGACAAGGATCACGATAACGACGATCACGATGGGAATGGCAACGGCAACGGCAACGGCAAGAGTAACGGCGTGACCGTCTACGGCAGGAACCCGAACTAAGGTCGTCCTCCCGGACTTCCGAACAAGGTCCCGCGCGAGCGGGACCTCTTGCCATTCAGGGATCGTGCCTCAGGCTGACTTGCGGGCGACGATGATTGCTTCCTGCAAGGTGAAGACGAGGCCCTTGTCGCTCTCGCGCGGGCGAAGGTAGGAGCGCAACGGCTCGGCGGCGAGCAACATCTCAAGCCGCTTCACAGTCGGCGCATCGCAACGCATGCGCTTCGTCCAGGGATCGAACTCGATCGTCTGATCGATGTTCTCGCTGTGCGCGACGGCGAAGCCCGCATCGCCAAGAAGTGCGGTCCACTCGGCAAGGCCCAGGCAGCGACCGTGGCTCGGGTCTCGCAGCTTCTCGTATTCGTTATAGGCGCGTGCCAGCTCGCGTGACGGCTCCTCAGCAAGGTCGGGAAAAATGCGCTCATCGGGCGAGATGTTGTCGACAAGGGCGAGAGCGCCGCCCGGCATCAGCACGCGAAATGCCTCGGCGACGAAGGCGCACGGGTTGTCGAAATGATGGGCAGCAAGGCGGCAGGTCACGAGATCGAAGCTCATGTCGGGGAAGGGGAGATCTTCGGCCTTGGCGCGCGCGGCGCGGACATTGGCAAGCCCGCGCTCGGCGGCGAGCTTCCTCGCCTCAGCGAGCATCTGATCCGTGATGTCGCTCGCCATCACTTTCGCTACCAGCGGCGCAAAGGTAAGTGCGGTATGGCCTGCCCCGGTCGCGACATCGAGCACGCGCCACGAGGGCTTCGGCTCGACGAGCTCGACCAGACGTGCGAGGCTCTCGCCCTTGGCATGCACCGTCGAGGCCGCGTAGTCGGCGGCCGCCTCCCCGAATTTCTGCTGAACGAGAGAAATCATCGCCCGCCGACTCGACTTAATGGAAATTGCGGATGTCGACGAAGCGCCCGGCGATCGCCGCGGCCGCTGCCATGGCCGGCGATACGAGATGGGTGCGGCCGAGCCGGCCCTGCCGCCCCTCGAAATTGCGGTTCGAGGTCGAGGCGCAGCGCTCGCGCGGGGCAAGCTGGTCGGGGTTCATGCCGAGACACATCGAGCAGCCGGGCTCGCGCCATTCGAAGCCCGCAGCCTTGAAGATGGCATCGAGACCTTCCGCCTCGGCCTGCTGCTTCACCAGGCCCGAGCCCGGGACGATCATGGCGCGCACATTGGCGTTGACCTGCTTACCGGCAACGACCTTAGCCACCTCGCGCAGATCCTCGATGCGGCCATTCGTGCATGAGCCGATAAACACGCGGTCGAGCGTCAAGTCGGTGATCTTCTCCCCGCCCTTCAAGCCCATATAGTCGAGGCTCCGCTCGGCCGCCTTGCGCTTCGTCTCGTCGGCGATCTCGGCGGGGACCGGAACGCGTCCCGCACGGAGACGACCTGCTCCGGGCTCGTGCCCCAGGAGACGATGGGCGGCAACTTCTCGGCATGGAGAACGACCTCGCGGTCGAAATGGGCGCCTTCGTCGGAGAAGAGCTTTTCCCAATGATGCTGGGCGACCTCGAAAGCGCCGCCTTTCGGCGCGCGCGGGCGGCCCTTGATGTAGTCGAAGGTCTTCCGGTCCGGTGCGATCAAGCCGGCCCGGGCGCCGCCCTCGATCGACATGTTGCAGATGGTCATGCGCCCTTCCATGGAGAGCGTACGAATCGCGTCGCCGGCATATTCGATGACATGGCCGGTCCCGCCGGCGGTGCCGATCTCGCCGATGATGGCGAGGATGATGTCCTTGGCGGTGACGCCCTTGGGCAGAGCGCCGTCGACGCGCACGCGCATGTTCTTGGCCTTTTGCTGGATCAGCGTCTGCGTAGCGAGCACATGCTCGACCTCGCTCGTGCCGATACCATGCGCGAGAGCGCCGAAGGCGCCATGCGTCGAGGTATGGCTGTCGCCGCAGACGATGGTCGTGCCGGGGAGGGTGAAGCCCTGCTCGGGGCCGACCACATGCACGATGCCCTGGCGCTTATCACGCTCGTCGTAATATTCGATGCCGAAATCCCGCGCGTTCCCGGCGAGCGTCGCGATCTGGAGAGCGGATTCGGGATCGTCGATGCCCTTGGAGCGGTCGGTGGTGGGCACGTTGTGATCGACCACGGCCAGCGTCTTATGCGGCGCGTGGACCTTGCGGCCAGCCATGCGCAGGCCCTCGAAGGCCTGCGGGCTCGTCACCTCATGCACGAGATGCCGGTCGATATAGAGGAGGCAGGTGCCGTCTGGCGCCTCGTGCACGAGATGCGAGTCCCAGATCTTGTCGTAGAGGCTGCGGGGCTTGGTCATCGCTGATATGTGGCCGGGAAGTCTGAAATTTCTCCTCAGATAGCGTCTCTTCCCCAGCTTTACAAACCCCGAAAAGCCTCAGCCCGGCGGCTCTTTGGAGATTGGCCGGCCCCTCTGTCGCCGGGCGGCCCATTTGCTATAGTGCGCGCCTTGCCGGGGCTGCTTGCCTCCTCTCTCAATTCATCAGAGTCAAAGAATGAAAAAGGTCTTGGTGTGTGGAGGGGGCGGCTTTATCGGGTCCCATGTCGTTAAGCGTTTGAAGCGCGACGGGTATTGGGTGCGCGCGTTCGACCTAAAACTTCCGGAATATTCGGAAAGCGCGGCCGACGACTTCGTCATCGGCGACCTCCGCGATCAAAGCCTCTGCCGAAACGCGATCGATCGGGATTTCGACGAGGTGTATCAGCTCGCCGCCGATATGGGGGGTGCCGATTACATTTTCAGTGGAAAGAACGACGCCGAGATCATGATCAACTCGGCCACGATCAACGTGAACGTGCTGGCTGCTTGTCGGAAAAGGCAAATCGGAAGCCTCATCTACTCGTCTTCGGCCTGCGTTTACCCCGTCGGCAATCAGATCGACGAGGATCATCCCATCTGCCGCGAGGATTCTGCCTATCCCGCCGAGCCGGACAGCGAGTATGGCTGGGAGAAATTATTCGGCGAGAGGCTGTTTCTGGCCCACCGCCGAAACCATGGCTTGAACGCCCACATCGCTCGCTACCACAACATCTTCGGTCCGGAAGGCCCGTGGAGAGGGGGGCGGGAGAAGGCGCTCGCGGCGATCTGCCGGAAGGTGGCGACGGCCAAGAGCGGCGAATCGATCGAGATCTGGGGCGATGGGAAGCAGACGCGATCCTTCCTCTATATCGAGGAATGCATCGAGGGCACGATGCGGCTGGCGCGCTCGGACTTCGCGGGTCCGGTAAATATCGGTTCAGAGCAGATGGTCACGATCGACCAACTCGTCGATCTTATCGCCGATATAGCAGGCAAGCGGATCGGAAAGCGTCATGTCGAGGGGCCGGTCGGCGTTCGGGGCAGAAACTCCGACAATCGACTGATCCACGAGAAATTGAACTGGGCTCCGTGTTCAGCTCTGAGGCCTGGGCTGGAGCGGACCTATGCGTGGATCGAAGATCAGGTGCGCAATTCGTTCGGACCGCTCGAGCATGGAGTGGTCGCGCAATCCGGCTTACAGCTCTGATCTCCCGGCTTGGGATGTCGGTGAAGCCTGAAGATCACAAGCCACCGCAGTCGCGGCTCGTGGTCTCCAATCGTTGGGATGGTCTAGGCGCCCGCCTGACCTCCCTGGCAAATGCATGGTCGTTGGCACAAGCGCTTGGAGTGGAGTTCAGATTCGTCTGGCCTCACCGCCCCGAGGCGATGCCTGATGCGCCTCTCGACCTCTTCAGCCAGAGCTTTCGTGAAGCCTTCGAAATCGCCGCTTCCGACATCGCAGATCGCGAGGCAATCTCCGCCGCCCGTCTTCGCGGTCTCAGTCTGTCCGATGCGTGTCAATTCCTGCTATCGGCAGGGGGTAACACGGTCGTTGAGGTTAGCGAGCCCTTCGATGTTTGCGCCTTTGCCGGAGAAGGCTCGAAACTTGCCGGGAATCGCTTTCGCGAGGCGTTTTGCCGGATCGGCTGGAGTGACGCCGCGCGGGACGTTGTCGACTTCATATCGAACTGGCGCAACCCAGACGACTGTTCAGCAATTCACGTGCGAGCCGGTGATATCGTCGTCGGGGCGTGGCGGAACTTCATCGCCCACGAGAAATATGTTCCGACGCCACTGGTCTCCCTCGCCATCGAGACCCTCTCTGGTGCCGATCGAAAGCTAGTGGTGGTCATCTCGGACAACCAAGCCTATGTCGAGTACCTGAAGCAACGGTTTCGCACAGTCCGGACGCCGCGCGACATCCTCCCGGGCTACGACGCCCTCTCCGAGCTTCAGCAGGCTCTTGCCGACATCCTTTTGCTTTCGCGATGCCGCGAAATTGTCGGTCCTCCGCGCAGCGCATTCACGGGACTTGCCGCAAATTTGTCAGCGCAGGAGGTGCGACGCCCTGCCAGCACGATGGCGGAGGACGAGATGGGTGAGTTTGTGCTCGCCGAGATCGAGCGCGGCATGCGGGAAGCAGCCCACTTTGAGTGCCTGAAGCCGCTATTGGCCCGCGACATCTGCTGGTATCTCGACGTGTTCGGCGAGTTGCTTCCCCGCGATGCGCAAATGGCTCTGGCCCGGCGGGCTCTCGATCTTGAGCCGAATTTTTGCTGCGCATTGACGAGGTTCGCCCGCGCCGCGTCGTTAGCCGGCAAGCATGGAGAGGCCGATCAAGCCGGTCGCCGCGCGCTGGGAATAGCGAGGTCAGTCTCGACCCATGCTGATCCTTCAGTCGAAAGCCTCGCGACGATCATCGCCGGCGATTGCCTCGCCCTGGCCGACCAATCGCGGCTTCCCGTCGCTGGTTCGATACCGGCGCTGCGCAAGCTCTATCGCCGTGTTCGCAATCGATGGGCGCTTCGCCGGCTTAGGCGAGACCTCAAGCTGTGCGGAAGCCTAAGACCATACCAGATGGATTTTTCCGGGATCGTGCAGAATCTCAGTTTTCAGATCGAAGCGGCCGCGTGGCTGTCCGCTTGCGGCACAGGGAAGTTCGTAGCAGCCGGCGAGCCGCTCGCGTCCAGTAAGTTTCGACGAGGCGGTCTCCAGTCCTATCGCAGTGACCCGATCTTCGATGCCGTGCTCCGCCACCTTGAACGCGTGAGCCTCCTTCTTTCCGGTCGGATTGGTCAGACGATCTTTGATCTGGGCGAGCATCGCGAAACCGTGGCGACGGGTCGGATCAAAAAGATTTCCGTATCCAGCTCTGGATTGAATTGGATCCGCGGATCTGCATCGCGCGGAAGCACGGCGGTCGGTTTGGAAGCCGATCGCCAAGCGGCGTATGGGGGCCCTCGCAACGATGCCGGCGGATTTACATTCCCGGTGCCTCCAGACGCAGTCGACGTCCATGGCAGGCCAATCGCCAAGCTTTATGCGCTGACCCGGTCCGGCAAGCTTCGGCGCGTGCGAGATTAAGTCTTGCCTTCGGGTGGCCGCTAGGACGCGGCCACAATGTGTCGAACTAGCCCTTCTTGGGTTTTTTGGCGGGCTTCTCTTTGGCGGCCTTGGCCTTCTCGGCCTTCGCCTTGGGGGCCTCGGTGGATGCCTCTTCGTCCTCGAGCTCGTCCTCGCCGGCAGGCACCTCGTCGGCGGTGGTCTCGGCCATCAGCGCCACGGCCTTCGACACCCAGTCCTCGTTCTCGATCACGCCGTCAAGGGAGAGCGCCTCATCGACATAGGCGATCTCCTCGTCGGAGAAATTGGCGATCTGCTCGAACTTGATGACGCCGAGCTTGTTCAGCTTCTTCTCGAGCTCAGGCGTGATGCCGGCGATCAGCTTCAGATCGTCGGGCTCGCCCTTGGGTTTGGTGAAGCCCTTGAAGGCCTCCTTCTTCTTGCCCCGGTGCGGGTCCTGGCGCTCGGGAATGCGGGCGGCCTTACCGCGCCGTCCGCGCAGATAATAGAGCTTGGCGCGGCGCACGCGGCCCCTGCGCACTACCTCGATCGAATCGATGAGGGGCGAATGGACGGGAAAGACGCGTTCCACGCCCTCGCCATAGGAAATCTTGCGTACGGTGAAGTTCTCGTTCACCCCGCCGCCAGCGCGTCCGATGCACACGCCCTCGTAGGCCTGCACGCGGGTGCGCTCGCCCTCGACCACCTTCACGTTGACCCGCACCGTGTCTCCGGGGCCGAACTCCGGCACCTTGCGCTTCTTGGAGAGGGCGGCAACCTGCTCTTTCTCGAGCTGCTCGATAATATTCATGGCCATACCTTTCGGTGGGCGCCTGCCTTGGCTAGAGGCCTTCCGGCGAACGCCATTCTTTTTGATTGATCCTAGAGATTTCGCGGGCGGTAAACGCTTGCGCTGGGTTTTCCTAGCCTAGCTTGCCGCCCTTGTCGATGGATTTACGGCGAATTCTTCAACAAGGCCCGAGGGCTCGATCCTTAATCCTTGCTCTTGAGGCTGCCGATATAGGCGACGACGTTGCGGAGGTCGTCGGGCTTCAAGATGATGTTGGGCATGGTCGGGTGCGAGCTCTGCAGCCAGACCGAAAGCGCCATCTCGGTCATGCCGCGAGTGTCAGCCACCTTCTGGAAGGTGGGAGCCTGAGCCAGGGGAGAGATCTGCTCGTTGGGCAACACGGCGTGGCAGGAGGCGCAAACCTGCTTGGCGTAGGCCGCGCCGGCGGCGACATCGCCTTCCTGAGCTTCAACCTGCGAAGCGAAGGCAGCGAGCAGCACCGCCCCAAGCATGAGTCTCTTCATTTGTTCTTCTCCTTGTCCGGTTCGCTCCAGTGCGGTGATAGCACCGGGCGCACGGGCCTTCCTACGGACAAATCATCACTTTTTCTTGGCGTGCTCGGCAAAAAGATCGGGCCGGCGTTCTTTCGTCAGCGCCTCCGCCTGCGCGCGGCGCCATTTGGCGATCGCCTTGTGATCGCCCGAGAGCAGGACCTCGGGGATGGCGCGGCCCTCCCAATCACGCGGTCGCGTGTAATGGGGATATTCGAGGAGCCCCGCCGCAAAGCTCTCCTCGGCGAGCGAAGTTTCGTTGCCGGCGACGCCGGGCAGAAGACGCACGCAAGCATCGATCAGTACCTGCGCGGCAAGCTCGCCACCTGAGAGCACGTAGTCGCCGATCGAGACCTCCTCGACGTTGCGCGCGTCGAGCACGCGCTGATCGAGCCCCTCGAAGCGGCCGCAGAGCAGGATCGCGCCCGGCCCTTGCGCGAGATCGCGCACGCGCGTCTGCGTCAGGGTGCGGCCACGCGGGGAAAGATAGATCGTGGGGACGTCAGGCGGCATGGCGGCGCGGGCGGCATCGATGGCGGCGGCGGCAATATCGGCGCGCATCACCATGCCGGCGCCACCGCCAGCCGGCGTGTCGTCGACCGAGCGGTGCTTGTCGGTGGCGAAGTCGCGGATGTCGATGGTGGTGAGCGCCCATTTGGCGTAAGCGAGAGCCTTGCCGGCGAGGCTCATGCCGAGAGGTCCGGGGAACATCTCGGGGAAGATCGTGAGCACGGTGGCACGCCAGGTGTGGGTCATGCCTCGATGCTTGCCTCGGTCGCGGCAGCGACGCGTTCCTCCTTGAGAAGCCACGTCTCAAGACGGCCGACGCCCTTCACCTCGATCAGCCCGCGCGGTTCGAAGACGAAGCTGTCGCCGAGCGACTTCCGCACCGCTTCGGAAACCTGGATCTCGCCCGGCAGCCCGTGCGATTCGAGGCGCGATGCGAGATTCACCGTCTCGCCCCAGACATCGTAGGAAAACTTGTCGGTGCCGATCACTCCGGCCATCACCGGCCCTATAGCGAGCCCGACGCGGACTCTCAAATCGACGCCATGCGCCGCGGACAGCCGTTCGACCAAACCAGGTAGCCCGAGCGCCATGCGCGCGAGGCAGGGGAGATGATCGGCGCGCGGCAGGCTTACGCCGGTGACCGCCATATAGCCGTCGCCAATCGTCTTGATCTTCTCGACTCCATGACGAGCGGCCAAGCGATCGAATTCGGTGACGATCTGGTCGAGCAGCGCGACCGTACGGGCCGCACCGAGCTTGTGCGCAAGCTCGGTGAAGCCGACGAGGTCGCTGAACATGACCGATGCCTCGTCGACGCTGTCGGCCACCTTCGCGTCCGGCCGTTCCTTCAGCCGCTCGGCGATCGGCTCGGGAAGGATGTTGGTGAGGAGCGCATCGGCCTCGGCGCGAGCGGTATCGGCCACCGTGAAAGCGTAACCAACGATCAGCGCAATGATGCAGAAGGTCGTGACTGCCGAGGATATATAGAGGTTTGCCAGCAGACTGGGATCGGCGGCGAACTGGGCGCGCTCGGGGGGAAACAAAAACCAGGCCGCCACATGCAGCACGAGCCCGGCGACGATTATGGCGACGGCAAGCCGGATATGCGCGAGGCCGTAAATGGCGAACGCGACCGCCGCGGCGACGATGTAATTGATTTGAATGCCCGAGTTGTGACCGAACGCCCATACGAAAACGAACAACGCAATATATTCAGCGACCGTAATCATTAGGGCCGCGGCGATATCATTGATGCGATGGGCGAGCGGCGCCAGGAGGACGATGACCGTCAGCAGAAGGTTCAGCGCGATGAGGTGCCGGTAGTCGTGCATGTCGTAATAAAAAAAGACGCCCGCGTAGATCACCGAGAAGACGGCGATCAAGAACGCCATCACGTTGACGATGGTCAGTCGCCGGCGCACGGCCCGGGGATAGCCGGCAGTCCCGAGCTCAGCGAGGCGGCCGAGCGGGCCAAGCCAACTGAACAGCGGCGCATCGCAAGGGGCCGCAACAGATCCGTCTTGGCTCATGAGCGTGCCTCGTGTCGGCCTGCCGAGAACTCGGCGGGAAGATGGTACTAGAGCCTGGGGCAGGGTGCGAGGGAGCGCGAGACCTGGACCAAGCCGTTTGTGGACAGGGTAAATCGCTTGTGCCGATCCGCTATTCGAGCAGACCTTCGGGGGGGACGACAGTGAGGCGTCCGCCCTCGACGTCGATCTCGGGGACCGTCTCCCGCGTGAAGGGAATGAGCACGGTCGGTCCTCCGCTCGACGGCGCAAGCTCGAGCAGGTCGCCGGCGCCGAAGTTCTGAATGGCAACCACCGTGCCGATCGTGACGCCGTCGCGGTCGAGCGCGGCCAGGCCGATCAGGTCGGAGTGGTACCACTCCTCTTCCTCGCGCTCAGGCAAGCGCGAGCGCGGGACGTAGAGCTTGGTGCCGGTGAGAGCCTCAGCACCCTCGCGGGTGGTGACGCCCTTGACGCGGACGATCAGCGCCTTCGGCGTCGCGCGCAAGGCCTCGATCTCGATCACGCGCCCCGTCTCGTCCTCGAGCGGGCCGTAGGCCGTGATGGCCGCCTCCTCCTCGGTGAAGCAGCGGAGGCGTACCTCGCCCTTCAAGCCTTGCGCGGCGCCAATCTCGCCGAGCAGCACCCGCTCTTCCTTCGCTGACAAGGTTACTCGGCGGCCGGCTGCTCGGGCTCAGGAGCCGGCGCCGGCGCGGTTGCGGCCTCGGCTGCGGCCTTCGCCTTCTCGGCGGCGGCAGCGACTTTGGCCTCCTCGCGCTCGATACGCTTCTTGCCGGGCTGGCCCTTGTTGGGATTGGAGCGAGCGTCGCGCTTGCGCATGCCGGCGGCATCGAGGAAGCGCAGCACGCGGTCGGTCGGCGTCGCGCCGACGCCGAGCCAATGCTTCACCCGCTCCTCGACGAGCTTCACACGCTCGCCGTCCTTCGGCAGGAGCGGATCGTAGGTGCCGATCTTCTCGATATAGCGGCCGTCGCGCGGGCTCCGAGAGTCGGCGACGACGATGCGGTAATAGGGCCGCTTCTTGGCGCCGGCCCGCGCCAATCTGATCTTCAGTGACATGCGTTCGTTCTCCTAGTTGATCTCATCGTTTCTTCGATCCGGGGAGGCCCGGAAGTCCTTTCGGCATCCCGGGAAGGCCGCGCGGCAAGCCGGGCATGCCTCCCATGCCGGGAAAGCCGCCGGGCGGCAGCGGCGGCGGGAGGCCAGGGGGAAGCCCGGCGCCTTGCGGAAGCTCCGCCGACATCTCGGGCGGGGGGCCTCCACCGAACATCTGGCTGAAGATGCCCCGCTTCTTGCCCATCGCCCTCATCATGTCGGCCATCTGCCGGTGCATCTTCACCAGCCTGTTGATGTCCTGCACGCTCGTGCCCGAGCCCGCCGCCACGCGCTTCTTGCGCGAGGCATTGAGCAGCTTCGGGTTCTTGCGCTCGGACTTGGTCATCGAGCCGATCATCGCCTGCTGGCGCTTCAAGATGCGGTCGTCTAGGTTGGCGGCGTCGAGCTGCTTCTTCACCTTGCCGATGCCGGGCAGCATGGCCAGCACGCCGCCCATGCCGCCGAGCTTTTGCATCTGCTTGAGCTGCTCGGCGAGATCGTCGAGGTCGAAGGCGCCCCTCTTCATCTTGCGGGCGATGGCCTCGGCCTTGTCGATCTCGACGGTCTGCATCGCCTTCTCGACGAGGCCGATCACGTCGCCCATGCCGAGGATGCGCCCTGCAATGCGGTCGGGATAGAAATCCTCGAGCGCGTCGAGTTTCTCGCCGGTGCCGATCAGCTTGATGGGCTTGCCGGTGACGGCGCGCATCGAGAGCGCGGCACCGCCGCGTCCGTCGCCGTCGACGCGGGTGAGGACGATGCCAGTCAGGGCTACACGCTCATCGAAGTTCTTGGCGAGGTTGACGGCGTCCTGTCCGGTCAGAGCGTCGGCGACAAGCAGCGTCTCATGCGGCTGCGCGACCTCCTCGATCTCGGCGGTCTCCTGCATCAGCTCTTCGTCGATATGGGTGCGGCCGGCGGTGTCGAGCAGCAACACGTCGTAGCCGCCGAGCTTCGCGGCTTTGAGCGCGCGCGTGGCGATGGCGACAGGGCCTTCGCCGGCGACGATGGGGAGCGTTGCCACGCCCGTCTGCTCGCCGAGCACGCGGAGCTGCTCTTGCGCCGCTGGCCGCCGCGTGTCGAGCGAAGCCATCAGCACTTTCTGCTTGTCGCGAGCCTCAAGACGCTTGGCGAGCTTCGCGGTCGTGGTGGTCTTGCCCGAGCCTTGCAGTCCGACCAGCATCATGGTGACCGGTGGGGTCGCCGCGAGGTCGATCCCTTGCGCGTCGGAGCCAAGGGTGCGCACGAGCTCATCGTGCACGATCTTGATGACCATCTGACCGGGCGTGATGGAGCGCACCACGTCCTGGCCGACGGCCCTCTCTCTCACCCGGTCGGTGAAGGAGCGCACCACGTCGAGTGCCACGTCAGCCTCGAGCAGCGCGCGGCGCACCTCGCGCATCGCCTCGCCGACATCGGCCTCGGTCAGCGCGCCGCGCCGCGTCAGCTTGTCGAGGATCGCGCCTAGACGCTCTGATAAAGTCTCGAACACAGGCTCGCCTGTCTCTCAAATAGCGCCCAAGCAGGCCAAAGGCCGTTAGCGCAAGCCAAATAGCGCTCAAGCAGGCCGAAGGCCGTTAGCGCAAACCAATAACGCACCCGCGGGCGCACAGCGCTGGCGGATGTTGACCCCCCTGCCTCCTTTTTCTTAGCGCCATCGGCCTTTGGCCTACTTGAGCGCTAGATCAATGTGCAGGGCGGCGGCTCTTCGAACGGAGCTGCCTTGAATTTCGGCGCGATCCTGGTGGAAGCCCCCTCGCAAGTCAAGCAAGCTTCGCAGGCCTAGGGGTCAGCGGATTTCGGCCGGCCCACAAATCGCTTGAATAACCGCCAGGACAGAAACACGCCAAGCGGAACACCAATCATTATGGTGAGAATATCGAACCAGATGTCGGCGGTTATATAGAGCAATCGCTCGGGGCCATCCCACCAGACATGTCCGACCAAGACAACGAATAGAGCGACCCACAGGATCAAAAGCACGTAGCCGAGTCGGGAGATCCCCTGGCGCAGGTCAATCATTGGCGCTTCCGGTTTCCCGTCACTCTCAAGCGCCGGCGAAATAGTTGCCGTGGAAGTGGAAGGGAATGGCGTGGGGGGCTTCGGCCCGCGCCAGCTCGTCAAGCGTGGCGGCATCGAGCACGAGCAGGAAGGACACATCGTTGTCGATATCGAGCACGACGGACAAGAGCACGCCGTCATCCTCGGCGGTCGCGTTAGGCGTGGGGACGAACACGGGCTCGCCGGGGTAAAGCCCTTGCGCGTACCAGCGCGCGACCTCGCCGGTCTCGGCATCGATCTTGACGATAGAATCGAGGAAGTCGCCGCTAAGCTGGATACCCGTGCCCCAGACATGGCGATAGGGCTTGCCGGCGCACACTTCATAGTTGATGCGCGGCAACTCCATGGCAATGGGCGCGAGTTCCCGGCGCGTGACGGCGCCACCGCCGCCAAGCTTGAGCTCGAAGCGTGTCAGCTTTCCGGTCGCGGTGAGGGGTGCACCAGCGCGGAGCCGCGCGAGATAGAGCTGGTCGATGATGGCTGCGTTAGGATAGGCGATCATGTCGAGGACGAGGCCATCCCCCTGCTCAAAGGCGTTGACGTGGTGGAAGGCGAACACGGCTTCGCCGGTCGCGGTCGCGACCTCGCGGCCGCTCTCCTTTTCCACCACATGGAATTTCAGTCCGCGCTCGGGTTGCCAGCGATAATTCTGGATGAAGGGCTTGCCTGAGAATTTCAGCTCGAGCGCGCTGACGGTCAGAGGGAACTCGACGAGCACGAGATAACGCTCGGTCATGGCGAAGGAGTGCATGTAAGCGGGGCGATCAACCGCGATCTCGGCGACCTGCGCCTGGCCGCCGTCGTCGGCGACGCTGAACAGACGATAGCGGCTATTGAGGCCGAACTCGACCATGTAGTTGTAATGGCGCTTGCGGGCAAAATCGTAATGCAAGTGTGCGGTCGAGACCTGGCCGCTGAGCGCGGACTCATAGCCGAACACGCCGAGCGTCTTCAAAGTCTCGGGCTGAAAACGCATCGGCATCGTCGTCTCGGTGAGCGCGACGGTGTCGCTGGCGTAAGCGGAGACGTTGACGCAAGCGTTGTCCGTCAGTTTGGGATCGAAGATCGCGGCCACGCGGCCGAACAGGCTGCGGCAGGGATCGGTGGCGAACTCGGCGTAGGTGATCTTGCCGGTCTCTTGCGCAGCGGTGAAGGCGTTGCTCTCGAGGAAGCGGTTAGCATAGGTGACGCCGCCGTTCGCGAAGGCGAATCTGTGCAACATCGCGAGCCCGTCGAACCAGTGATTGTAGGTGCGGGCTCCCACCTCGAACTTCGACGGACCGGTGCGCAGCAGAGCGCCTTGGAGCCATGTCGGCAGCGCACCTCGCACGCTCAGCTCTACTGGATCGACGATTTCGTGCGTCAGCGAGCGGAAGCCTGCGGCGTAGGGGAATGACTTGTCGAGCATCGGCATCCTCGCTTCAAGGCGCGGAGCTTAGGCGGACTTCCTTAAGACCGGCTCAAGACGGACGGCGAGATCGAGCAACGCCTCGTCGCCGCCCTGCCAGCCGATGAAGGAAAGACCCATGGGGCAACCGGCGGCCTCGCCTGCGGGGATCGAAATCTGCGGCAGGCCGGCATGGCCGGCGAGGCAGGTGCTCTGCAAGGTCAGCGTGCGGAACTCGGCGAAGGAGGCGCCGTCGGGGATGCCCCGCTCGGGCGGCAGCGTCGGCGTGGTCGGCAGCGCGACCACGGTTCCGGGCTGGGCAATGCCGCGCATGCGCTTGGAGACTTCAGCGCGGACCTCGCGCGCCGCCTCGACCTCGGCAAAACTGATTTTGGCCGCCATCTCGAAGCGCTCCTTGATGCCCGGTCCGAGGTCGACATTATGGGATTGAACGAAGGGAAGCAGCGTCGACTGAATCTCGAAGCCCTGGATGACGCGGAAGGCATCGCGCCAGCTCTCGGTATCCTCGCCGGCGATGATTTTCCGCTCGGCCTGCGGCAAGGCGCCGCCGATCCTCGAGAAAATCTGCCATAGAGCGGCGTCTATGGTCGTCTCGGCGTAGCCGAGAACATCCTCGGGAATGATGAGCCGTTTGACCGGCGTTTCGACGTGCTCGCCGCCGAGCAGGACGTGGCCGATCTTGCGGAACAGCTCGGCCTCGCGGGCGAGGAAGCCGATCGTGTCGTAGCTCGGCGCCATGGGAGTGGCGCCTTCAGTGGAGATGCGGCCGAAGCTCGGGCGAAGGCCATAGAGACCTGAGAAGGAGGCCGGCACGCGGATCGAGCCGCCGGTGTCGCTGCCGAGTGCGAAGTCGCACATCGAGGCCGCCACCGCCGCAGCAGAGCCGCAGGATGAGCCGCCGGTGACGTGCTGCGGTGCGTGGACGTTCACCGGCTGTCCGTAATGGGCGTTAGAGCCGAGCACGCTATAGAAGAATTCATCGCAAATGGTGATGCCCGTGCAGGAGGCGCCAGCAGCCAGCAGGCGCTCGATCACAGGTGCCGTCTCATGCGCGGGCGTCGCATGCTCATAGAAGTCCGGATTGCCGTTCCCGACCTTGCAGCCCTTGATGGCGAACAGGTCTTTCACCATGAAAGTGAGGCCGGCGAGCGGCCCTGACCGAGCTCCGACCAAGGGCTCCTTCAGGGTATGGGGGACGAGTGCCCCGACCGGGTCTTCGCTGGGAATGGCGATCATGCTGCTCTCACTCGCGTTCTTTACCGGGAAGCCCATATAACACGCTCGCGCGGGACGCGCGCAGGGCGCCGACCTCAGTCCAAGAGAGAACGAATGACAGCAGGACGATCCGGAGGACATTTGCCGCGGGCGGTGTGGGCGCTCGGGCTCACCTCTCTATTCATGGACACCTCCTCGGAGCTGATCCACGGGCTGCTCCCGGTCTTTCTCATGGTGACACTTGGGGCGAGCGCGACTGCGCTTGGGCTAATCGAAGGCATTGCCGAGGCCACGGCGCAAATCACTCGCGTGTTCTCCGGCTGGCAGTCCGACGCGCTCGGCAAGCGCAAGGCGCTCACCGTGGCAGGCTACGGTCTCGCCGCCTTGACCAAGCCGCTCTTCCCGCTTGCCAACTCGATCGGTCTCGTTCTCCTCGCGCGCTTTCTCGATCGTATCGGCAAGGGCATCAGAGGCGCACCTCGCGATGCCCTGGTCGCCGACCTGACTCCGCCTGAGCAAAGGGGCGCCGCCTTCGGCTTGCGTCAATCGCTCGACACGGTCGGCGCCACGGTCGGTCCGGCCGCTGCCATCGTGCTGATGTATCTCTTCAACGACGACATCCGCACGGTGCTGTGGTTCGCGGTGATTCCAGCGGTGCTCGCGGTCGCGGTCCTCGTGCTCGGCGTCGAGGAGCCGGCTCATCTCGAGCAGAAGCCGAAGGCACCGCTTCGTCTCGCCGACATCGGGGAGCTCGGGTCGGCCTATTGGCTGGTGATCGTCGCTGGCGCCGTTTTCACCTTGGCGCGGTTCAGCGAGGCCTTCCTCGTCATCCGCGCCAAGGATGGCGGCCTTCCGCTGGCCTGGGCGCCCGCGGTGATTGCGGCGATGAGCCTCGTCTTTGCGTTAAGCGCCTATCCGGCGGGCCGGCTCCAGGACAGGATCGGCGCGCGGCCTCTTTTGCTTGTCGGCCTCCTGGTCCTGATCGGGGCAGACCTCGCGCTCGGCTTTAGCGCATCGCTGGTCGGCATCTTCCTCGGCATTGGCCTGTGGGGGCTGCATATGGGTCTGACCCAGGGGGTGCTTGCGGCGCTGATCGCTGCCACCGCTCCGGACCGCCTGCGCGGCACGGCGTTCGGCCTGTTCGGGCTGGTTACGGGGGTCGCCAGCCTCATCGCGAGCGTACTCGCCGGCCTCCTGTGGGACAGGATTGGCGCCGACGCGACCTTCTCGGCCGGTGCGGCCTTTGCCGCACTCGCCTTCATCGCCTTCCTCCTTGCACGGCAAGGGCCGATGAGCCGTGCTGGAAGTCGGGGATAGGCTCGCCCTATATAGGAGCACTAAGGCAAAGGATCCCCGCGTGCAGACCTCTTCGATCCCTTTCCGCAAGATGAATGGACTCGGCAATGACTTCGTCGTGCTCGATGCGCGTCCGCGCGCGCTTCCGCTCGGCGCCGATGCGCTCCGCGCCATCGCCGACCGCAAGGAGGGTATCGGCTGCGATCAGATCATCGCGCTCGAGCCGTCGCGCAATGCCGATGTGTTCATGCGCATCTGGAATGCCGATGGCGGGGAGGTCGGCGCTTGCGGCAATGCCGCGCGCTGCGTCGCGGCCCTTCTCGCCGCCGAGCGCGGACGATCAGGCGTCAGCATCGAGACGGAGAGTGCGGTGCTCGGGGCCAACGTCAATCACGACGGCAGCGTCACCATCGACATGGGAGAGCCGCGCTTCGCCTGGAATCAGATCCCCCTCGCCGAACCGTTCCACGACACGCGGCGGATCGAGCTGCAGATCGGACCGATCGACGATCCCGTGCTGCATTCGCCTGCTGTGGTCAATGTCGGCAATCCGCACGCGCTGTTCTTCGTCGATGACGTCGCGGCGCACGACCTCGCCAAGTTCGGGCCGATGCTCGAGCATCACCCACTCTTCCCCGAGCGCGCCAATATCTCGCTGGTGCATGTGCTGAGTTCAGAGCATTTGAAAGTGCGGACGTGGGAGCGCGGCGCGGGCTTGACGCGCGCTTGCGGCACGGCCGCTTGTGCCGCGGCGGTCGCGGCGGCCCGGCGTGGATTTACCGGGCGCAAGGTGAAGGTCAGCCTTCCCGGCGGCGATCTCATGATCGAATGGCGCGAGAGCGACGGCCATATCCTGATGACGGGCCCCTACGCGCTCGATTTCGAGGGCACTTTGCCTGCGGCGTTGCTCCAGCCGGCAGGGGTCTGACTCATCAAGAGTTTCATGTTAGAAGCCCCTAACATGTCGGATATCGAGGTCATCACCTTCGGCTGCAGGCTGAACGCCTATGAATCCGAGGTCATGCGCCAGCATGCGAGCTCCGCGGGGCTAACCTCCGCGGTGATCGTCAACACCTGCGCGGTGACGGCGGAAGCAGTGCGCCAAGCACGCCAGGCGATCAGGAAGGCGCGGCGCTTGAACCCCGACGCCAAGATCGTGGTCACGGGCTGCGCGGCACAGATCGATCCGCAAGCCTTTGCCCGCATGGCAGAGGTCGATCACGTCATCGGCAATCAGGAAAAGACCGAATGCCGGACCTACGAGGGCCTCGCGCACGAAGGCACCGAGAAGGTCGTGGTCAACGACATCATGTCGGTCACCGAGACGGCGAGCCATCTCATCGACGGCTTCGGCAACCGCGCGCGCGCCTATGTGCAGATCCAGAACGGCTGCGATCATCGCTGCACGTTCTGCATCATCCCGTTCGGCCGCGGGCCGTCGCGCTCGGTGCCGGCGGGCGAAGTGGTGGCGCAAGTGAGGCGCCTGGTCGAGCATGGCTATGCCGAGATCGTACTGACCGGGGTCGATATCACGGCTTACGGCCGCGACCTTCCCGGCGAGATGACGCTCGGCAATCTGGTGCAGAAGGTGCTCAAGCTCGTGCCGGAGCTTCCGCGGCTCAGGCTCTCCTCGATCGACTCGGTCGAGGCCGATCTCGCTCTGATGGCGGCGATCGCCGAGGAAGAGCGGCTGATGCCGCATCTCCATCTCTCGCTGCAGGCCGGCGACGACCTCACGCTGAAGCGCATGAAGCGCCGCCATTCGCGCGCCGATTCGATTGCGTTCTGCGAAGAGGTGCGCCGCGTGCGCCCGGACATGGTGTTCGGCGCGGACCTCATCGCGGGCTTCCCCACCGAGACCGAGGCCATGTTCAAGGGCTCGCTCGCGCTCGTCGATGATTGCGGGCTCACCTTCCTGCATGTGTTTCCCTATTCCGCGCGCGAAGGGACGCCCGCGGCGCTGATGCCTCAGGTCAGCGGCCAGATCATTGCGCGGCGCGCCGCCGAGCTCCGCGACAAGGGTGTCGCCGCGCTCAAGGCGCATCTTGCAAGCGCCAAGGGGCGACATATCCGAGTGCTCATGGAGAACGCGGCGCAAGGCCGCTCGGCCGATTTCACGCCGGTCAAGCTCGCGGCAGGTGAGGGTGCGGGCGCCCTTGTCGATGCGGTGGTGAGCGGCAATGATGGCGCGTCGCTCCTTGCCGTGGTCGCATCATGAGTGAAGCGAAGAAGCCGTCCTTCGTGGAACGGCTATTCGGGGGCGGTACGCCATCCTCACCGGAGCCTAGCTCTTCCGCCAAGGAGCCGCTGGCCAAGGGGCCTGAAAAGAAGGAGCCGCCGCGTGAGCGTCCCGTCGAGGACGGGCCGCCCGACCGTAAGCGTCCGCCGAAGCGTGCTGAGGCGGAGGCTGATCACGTCACCGAGCAACCGAAGCGGAGCTGGTTCGCCGAGCTTCGCAAAGGGCTGGCGCGGAGTTCCTTGGCGCTCTCCGACAATCTCGCCAGCGCTCTCACCAAGCGAAAGCTCGACGAGGAGACCCTCGATCAGCTCGAAGAGGTGCTGATCAAGGCCGATCTCGGTGTCGCCGTGGCGGGACGCATCCGCGAGATCATCGCCAAAGGCCGCTATGAGCGCGGGCTTTCACCTGACGCCGTGCGGGCCGTGCTCGCCGCCGAGGTTGCCCGTGTGCTCGAGCCTTTGGCGCAGCCTTTCGTGCCCGACCGAGCCGCGCGGCCCCATGTCGTGCTGGTGGTTGGGGTGAACGGGACCGGCAAGACCACGACCATCGGCAAGTTCGCCCATCACCTCAAGGCACAGGGCCTCAGCGTCATGCTCGCAGCAGGCGACACATTCCGCGCGGCGGCGATCGACCAGCTCAAAGTCTGGGGCGGGCGCGTCGGCGCGGAGGTCGTTGCCAAGGACGTGGGTGCGGACCCTGCCGGCGTCGCCTACGAGGCGCTCGCCCGCGCACGGGAAGAGGGCACAGACGTGCTCTTGATCGACACGGCGGGACGGCTGCAGAACAAGTCGGACCTCATGGCCGAGCTCGCCAAGACGGTGCGCGTCCTGAAGAAGCTCGACGAGACCGCGCCGCAAAGCGTCATTCTCGTGCTCGACGCCACCACCGGGCAGAACGCGCTCAATCAAGTGCAGATCTTCAAGGAGATCGCGGGCGTGACGAGTCTCGTCGTGACCAAGCTCGACGGCACCGCGCGGGGCGGCATTCTCGTCGCCATCGCCGAGCGGTTCAAGTTGCCCATCAATGCCATCGGCATCGGCGAAGGGATCGACGATCTCGAGCCGTTCGACGCGCATGACTTCGCGCGCGCCATCGCCGGGGTGGAGAGCGAAAATGAAGCCGCAGCCTGATCTCGACAGAAGCCCGCCGGCAAGCACCGAGGCGCAAGCGAAGACGGCCTCGGTGGACAAGAGCATCGAGCCCGCGCCTTCGGTGCTGCTCAAGCTCGCGATCGAGCTCGGGCCGCTGCTCGTGTTCTTCGGAACGAACGCGGCCGCGGGCATTTATGCCGGGACTGCGGCCTTCATGGCGGCGACGGTCGTCTCGCTCCTCGTCGCCTGGTTCAGCTATCACAAGCTCCCGATCATGCCGATCGTGAGCGGCGTCATCGTGCTCGTGTTCGGCGGGCTCACGCTTTACCTGCGCGACGAAACCTTCATCAAGCTCAAGCCGACTATCGTCTACACGATGTTCGCCGGGCTGCTTGTGGCGGGGCTTTTGTGGAAGAAGCCCATGCTCGAGCTTCTGTTCGGCCCGGTGTTCACGCTCACCGAAGAGGGGTGGCGCAAGCTCACCATTCGCTGGGCTCTGTTCTTTGCCGTAATGGCGGTGCTGAATGAGCTCGTGTGGCGCAACGTGTCGACCGATGCGTGGGTCAGCTTCAAGGCCTTCGGCTTTCTTCCCCTGACGTTTCTATTCGCCATCGCGCAAGTGCCGCTGATGCAGCGCCACGGTCAGGACCCCGCCGAGCAGGGGAAGGACACCCCGTAAAGCGGGGGAACGGCGTGAACCTCGGCGAGTTAACGCCAAGTAAGGGGTCGTGATCGCCTCGTGCCTTGTAAGGCAAATCGGCCGTAACGATATGTTGCGCTGCGGTTAAAACCTGATTACCACGACCGGGCCGGTTGCAACCCCTCGTTTGCTGCTCGCGTTTTTGGGTTGTAAAAGGGTCGTGAAGCGCCCAGTAAGCAAGGCGTAAGCGAGGAAGGGTACACGCCCTACGCGAAATGCCGGGTCGCATGGTTAAGGCAGGAAACCACCTGAATCGCTCGGCGATGCACCTGCTGCATCGCGCGGGCCAATGCGCTGCCGACATCTTCGCCTCGGAGGCCCGTGCGAGCGGGCTGACGCCCCGCCAATTCGCCGTGCTGATGATCGTCGCCGACGAGGAAGGCCTGACGCAGACCGACCTCGTCGAGCGAACCGGGATCGACCGATCGACACTCGCCGACATCGTCGCGCGCTTGCTCGGGCGCGGGTTGATCCAGCGCCGCAGGGCCAAGGAGGACGCGCGCGCTTATGCCATCAGGCTTACCCCGCAGGGCGCCAAGGCGCTTCGCGAGGCGCAGCCGGGCGCCGCTGCGACTGATTCACAGCTTCTCGCAAGCCTTCCCCCCGCCAAGCGGCAGGACTTCCTCGAGTTGCTCAGTCTCATCGTCACGGCCGTCCGCAAATAGTGGGCAGTATCTCACCTGGTTCAGCGTCATCGCCCGGCTTGACCGGGCGATCCAGTAATCACTGATCTCGGCCCAGTTCATGAGGGCCGTGGTTACTGGATGCCCGCTTGCGCGGGCATGACAACAATCAGCTAGGCGGCGCGTCGGCTGGCCTCTTGAGCAGAGGGAGCAGCTTCTCCCTGATCGTCTTCTCGGTTAGTGGACCGACCTGGCGATAGGCGATCTTGCCGTCCGGCGTAATGACATAAGTCTCCGGCACCCCATAGACGCCGAAATCGATCGCCGTGCGCCCGGACACGTCGGCGCCGACGCGCGAATAAGGATTGCCATAGCGGCCAAGAAAGCGGCGCGCGGACGCCGCGTCATCCTTGTAGTCGATGCCGAACAGTCTGATGCCGGGTTGCTTGGCCAGCTCGACGAGGAGGGGATGCTCCGCCTGGCATTCGAGGCACCACGAGGCGAACACATTGACGAGCGTCGGCTCGCCTTGCGCCAAATCTGACGACGCGACCCCTGGCACGTCCTTGCCGTCGGCGGTGAGGCCTTCGAGCGACGGGAGGGTGAACTCGGGCACGCTCTTGCCGATCATCGCCGAGGGCAGGAGCGAGGGGTCGCCGCCCTGGAGCGCATACCAGAACAGTCCGGCGAGGCTCGCGAAGATCACAAGCGGCAAAGCAAGCCAGAAGCGCCGCGCCGACGCGTCTCTCGGCTCCCGGCGGGTCACCTCGCTCATGCGCGCCGCTTCCTTGCCGGCTTAGCGGCCGTCTCTCGCTTCGCCTCAGACGACACGCGCGCCGAGCGCCGCCTGATGCCTTTCGCCTCGAGCTCGGCAAGGAGGCGGCGTTGCTTGCGATCATCCTCGACGATGAGAAGTGCGAGCAGAGCGATTGCCGCGAAGGTCACCGCATAAGCGGCGATGATGAAGGGCGCATGCTGACCGAGATCCGGCATCTATCGCCTCACGCTTCGGCAAACGCCGCTTGCTCGACTTGGGTCCGCTGCAGCGCCTGCACGCGGCGGCGCAAAATCTCCGCGCGCATGGCGATCAGGTGAAGCAGCACGAAGAGCAGGGTGAAGGCGAGGGCCATGACGAGGAGCGGGGTGAGCAGCGCGGGATCGATGGTCGGGCCGCCGATCCGGAACACGCTCGCCGGCTGATGCAGCGTGTTCCACCACACCACCGAGTAATGGATGATCGGCACATTGACCGCGCCGACGAGCGCAAGGATCGCAGCGGCGCGACCGGCGCGGCCGGGCTCCTCGATCGCGTTCCACAGAGCGATCAGTCCGAGATAGAGCAGGAACAGCACGAGCACCGAGGTGAGCCGCGCGTCCCACACCCAATAGGTGCCCCACATCGGCTTGCCCCACAGCGAGCCGGTGACGAGAGCGATGAAGGTGAAGGTGGCGCCGATCGGGGCGGCAGTCTTGGCGGCGACGTCGGCGAGGGGATGGCGCCAGATGAGCGTGCCGAGCGCCGCGGCCGCGATCAGCATGTAGCCGAACATCGCGAGCCATGCCGACGGCACGTGGATGAACATGATCTTGACCGTCTCGCCCTGCTGATAGTCCGGCGGTGCCACGAACAGCGAGAGGTAGAGGCCGATGCCGAGCAGGATCAGCGTCGCGGCCGTTAGCCAAGGCACGATGCGGCCGACAAGGCTCAAAAATCGCGTCGGATTGGCGAGGCTGACCATGGTGCTGATCTAGTTCGTTTGCCGAGG
The DNA here is from genome assembly GCA_963742355.1 of uncultured Alphaproteobacteria bacterium. Lineage (GTDB taxonomy): Bacteria > Pseudomonadota > Alphaproteobacteria > Rhizobiales > Methyloligellaceae > Methyloceanibacter. The sequence continues at coordinate 44,999 of CAVULQ010000005.1, forward strand.
CATAGCAACGTTCTCCCGCTCTCCCCTTTGAAGCGGCGGCTCCGGAGGAGGCTACTACCTGCATCTCCTCGCCCCTTTGGGGAGAGGGCTTCCTGCCGCGATCTTGCGCGGGCGAAGCTTTGCGCAAGTCGCATGGCGGGAAGGGTGAGGGGGTGATTGATGGTGATCGAATTCCTGTTGGCGCGTTTGACGCGGCAAAGCCGCTTCCCCCTCACCGCGCTCGCAACGCGAGCGCGTGCTCTCCCCCAGGGGCGAGCGGGAGTTTGCTGTGTGCGCTCGAACAAGACATGCGACTCCGTCGCCGCGACGCATTGCAGCGTCCGGGTTTGATCAACTCGCCCCTCAATGAGGGGGGATGGCGCGCCGAAAAGCGCAAACCTATGGTGTCCGCTCTTTCGGAAGAGCGGCGGGCGCCTCTCGGCGCGCCAATCACGGCGTCTATCGGCGTCGGGCCGCGCTTCATCCCCGATCAAGTCAAAGTCGGGGACTGTAAGCCAGCTCCTGGCAGGTTCTCGTAGTGGACCCGGGCGGAGCCCCGGCGCCGCCCGAGTGCTCGACTTGCGTAGCCAAGCCCGCGGGCGCCGCACCTCATCCCGCTTATCGCAACGCCTCGCGAAGAGCGCCCTTCAAGTGGACGCGGTGAGTGCATGATAGTTGCGATTTGGAACGCGAGGGTAAGTTTCGTCGGCTTTGTGCCAAGAGCAGACGGTCGTTGTGGACCGAACAACTTGCGCTCGAACGATCGAACAGCTCGCGTCCTCAGCGCGGCGTGATTACGAAGTCCGTCGGCGGCACCCGAGTCGCACAGCTCGTGTCGACGGCGTTGAGGACCTCGAAAAAGTCGCGGACAATGCTCTGGGCGCAGGCGTTGGCCTCGGCTGAAGGGCTTCCGACCGCCACATGCGCGACGTTGGGTATCTCGACGACGGTCGAGTTCGGCAGCGTCCGCGCCACCAGCGGAGCGAAGGACGGCGCGGTCTGTGCGTCGTACTGCGACGCGATGACCAGCGTCGGGATGCTGCTCTGCGTGACGTCGCGGATCGACCGATCGACCGGCGGAACCTTCCAGACGTCGCAGTTGGCGCGCATGTAGAGTAGGTTAGGCGCGTTCTTATGGATCGAGTTCGGAAACGTCGGAAACGCGCGCTGGCCCGCGGCTTCAACGCCAGCCTCGTCCTCATAGGGCACCCACTCCGCGCATGAGACGCCGTCGAAGAGCCCGTTGCTGAAGACGCCGATGCTGGCAGGATTGAGCCGCAAACGGGCCCAGGAGGTGGCGACGCGTGTCGCGTCGCCGTGGGCGAGCGCGTCGATCGCCGCAGGGACCTTCGCCGGGGTGTGTGTGCCCGGAGACACGGCCCATTGCACCAGCATGAAGCCGCTGATCGTCACGTTCACCGGGTCAGGAACGTCGGGGACGCTCACCTTCACGGTTTCCGGGTTCTGCTCGTACTTCTGCACGAGCTCGCGGAACGTCGCGCCAATGTCGCCGTAGCGCTCATGGCAGCGCGGGTCGGCGTTGCATGCGGCGAACATCGCGTTGATTCCCTCGCCGGCGCTCTGCCACGTCGACACGCCACCGGCGATCGGGGGTGGGAAGATGCCGTCGATGCCGACCGAACGGATGCCCTCCGGGTGGAGCCGCATATAGGTGAGGGCGTAGTCGGTGCCGTAGGAGATCCCGAAGACGTTCCACTGCGCGATGCCGAGCGCCGCCCGCAAATCCTCGAGGTCGGCGGAGCTCTCGATCGTGTTGTAGGCGGCAAGGTCGGCGCCGAGCGCCTCAAGCCGCTGCCGGCATTCCGCCGTCGCCTTCTTATAAATGTCCTCCGTTTCCGGCACGTCGTAGGGCATGGCGAGCGTGTCCCCGAGAACGCGATCGACCTCGGGGCAGGTGAGGCTCGGCTTCGCCGAATAGGTCCCGCGCTGCGACATGAAGATCACGTCGCGGTCGCGGTTTAGCTTGCCGGCGAGCGCCATCGGGATCTCGGTGATGGCATCGTCGCCCGGACCGCCGGCGAGCCAGACGATCGGATCGGGCCTGGGGTTCGCCGACGCGGCGGGGATGATGGCGACCGAGAGGGTGATCGTGCGCCCGGTGGGCTTGCTCCGGTTCTCGGGCACGGTCAGCTGCCCGCAGCGCGCGGTCTTCAGCTCGGGGATCGGAGCAGGCATCTCCGGACATGCCGTCTTCTCGAACCGGTATTCGGGCTCGGCACGAGCGAAGGCGATGCCGCCAAGCAGCGTCGCGATGGCCAGCAGGGCCCCGACGGTGGCGCGGGACCCCAAGGTGGTGCGAGTCGATGTCATCTGGCAACTCCGGCGGTGTAGTCGGGAACGATGGTGACGGTGCGGGCCGTGTCTCCGCGGCGCATGCCGTGTCCGGGCACAGAGGTGCGGAAAGGAAGGGCTGGAAGCTCTTCTGCGCGCACGGCGACTGGACGATGACCCAGTGACCGATGCCGTTGATCGTCACATAGGTCGAATGCGAGAGCATGCTCGCGGCGTAGCGTCCCCATACGGTGCCGGTCTTTGCGTCGAAGGTGCCCGAGACGACCAACACGGGAACGTCGCTGTTGACGCGTACGCGCTGTGATACCGGGCCCTCGGGGAGGTTCCACACCCGGCACAGCTCCTCTGGCCTAGATTGACGCAACCCGTACTCAGCGGCGGTACCGAGGGAGCGAAACTGCAGTTCGATTCGGACCCCCACTAGCAGCGTGCGCGACTGGCCGTCAACCTTAGGTCTCATTCGGGTGTTGAATCTGCCGACGTCTGCTTAGGGTCAAAAGCAGACTTGAGGTCGCGCCCCTCGCACGACCAGCGGGGATAAGATTTGGACTCTCGCTTACTCACCCTGCGTCGTACCCGAACAAACCCGGTCGTACGGGCAAGAGGCGTACCGCGATCAGCGCAGTGCGGCGGTCACCGCAGCGCGGTGCGGAGCGCGGCTGAGGCGGCGATGGGGGCGAGCACGATGCTGGCGAGGCTCAACGCGGTGAGCATGAGGAGAGGCGGCCAGGGCGAGGCGGGGCCGACGATGGCGGCCGACGCCGCGGCGACGCCGAAGATGAGCACCGGAACATAGAGCGGCAGAACGAGTAGCGCGAGCAAGAGGCCGCTTCGTCGAAGCCCGAGCGTGAGGCTCGCGCCGATCGCGGCGACGAAGCTCACCGCCGGTGTGCCGGCGAGCATCGACAGCACGAGCAGCGGGATCGCATTGAGCGGCAGGTTGAGCAAGAGTCCGAGCAGGGGGGCGATGAGCGCGAGCGGCACGCCGGTCGTGATCCAGTGCGCGAGGCTCTTAATGGCGGCGACGAGGGGCAGCGGCAGAGGTCCGGTGGTGAGGACATCGAGCGCGCCGTCTTCGTAGTCGTTGTGGAAGATGCGGTCGGCCGAGAGGAGTGCCGCGAGCAGCAGCGCGATCCACAACATGCCGGGCGCGATGCGTGAGAGCAGGTTGAGATCCGGCCCAAGGCCAAGTGGGGTCAAGGCGACGACCATGAGGTAGAAGCCGAGCGCAGTGCCGATGGCGCCGCCTTCGCGGAAGGCGAGAGCGATGTCGCGCCGAAGCAGGGCGAAGGCGGGTGTCATCGCGCGCGCTTCTTTCCGAGGACAAGCTTGTGCGCGAACTTCGTCTTGAGGGCGGTGTGGCTCGCGACCACCGCGACGCCGCCTTCATCGAGGTGGTCCTTGATCGCCGCGTCGAGCTCTCTCACCGATGCCGTATCGAGAGAGACTTGCGGCTCATCGAGAAGCCAGATCGGGCGCGGGGCGGCGAAGAGGCGCGAGAGCGCGAGCTTCCGCTTCTGCCCGGCGGAGAGCAGCGCGGTGGGGAACTCGGCGAGAGGGCCGAGTCCGAAAGCGGCGAGAGCCCTCGGTAAATCTGCATGGCCCTTACCGAGAAAGTCAGCCCAGAAGGCGAGGTTCTCAGCGACGGTGAGGCTGGACTTCGCGGCGTTGGCATGGCCGACATAGTGGCAAAGCTCAGGGAGCGCGGCATCTTCGCCGGCTCCCGACAGGCTCAGCCTGCCTCCGGCTAGCGGCAACAGGCCGGCGATCTGGCGGAGCAGGCTTGTCTTGCCGGCCCCGTTAGGTCCGGTGACGAGCAGCGCCTCGCCGGGGGCAAGGCCAAAGCTCAGATCCTCGAACAGGAGTCTTTCGCCGCGCTGGCAGCCGATCCCATGAGCAGCGAGGCCGACCGTTTGAGGCATTTGCTTAGGATTTGCGCACGTTGACGGGGACCGAGGCAAGAGACCCTTGAGATTTCGCCTCGGGCGCTCATTTCGCGTCATTGTCTCGTCGCCGCAAGCGCTTTTATATAGACCGGTCGCGCAAGCCTTGATCCAAGGGTGGCGCCCGAGCGGGAGGGGGAGCCCGCCTACTCGTGGTTGGCCACGCCTTTGCATGCGCTTGAAGCGCCTGAGTTATGACCTCTTGTGGGAGATCTCCGTGACATCGGCACTGGAACCCGCGCTCGACAGCTTCAAATGCCGGCGCACGCTCGACGTGGAGGGCAAGGCTTACGACTATTTCAGCCTCGAGGAGGCCGAGGCGAACGGGCTCGTCGGGATCGGCAACCTGCCCTTCTCGCTCAAGGTGCTGCTCGAGAATCTGCTCCGCCACGAAGATGGACGTACCGTCACCGCCGACGACATTCGCGGCGTGGCTCTCTGGCTCCAGGACCGGAGAAGCGACCGCGAGATCGCGTTCCGGCCCGCCCGCGTGTTGATGCAGGACTTCACCGGCGTTCCCGCCGTGGTCGATCTCGCCGCCATGCGCGACGCGATGGCTAAGCTCGGCGGAGACCCGCAGAAGATCAATCCGCTCGCTCCTGTCGATCTCGTCATCGACCATTCGGTGATGGTCGATGCCTTCGGCTCGGACAAAGCATTCCAGATCAATGTCGATAGAGAATACGAGCGGAACGGCGAGCGCTACGCGTTCCTGCGCTGGGGCGCCGGTGCCTTCGACAATTTCCGCGTGGTGCCGCCCGGCACCGGCATCTGCCACCAGGTCAATCTCGAATATCTGGCGCAGACGGTATGGACCAAAAAGGCGAACGGCGGCAACGCGCAAGCCTTTCCGGACTCGCTCGTCGGCACCGACAGCCACACCACAATGGTCAACGGCCTCTCGGTTCTCGGCTGGGGCGTCGGCGGCATCGAGGCAGAAGCGGCGATGCTCGGCCAGCCGATCTCGATGCTCATCCCCGAGGTGGTCGGCTTCCGCCTGACTGGGAGCTTGCGCGACGGCGTGACGGCGACGGACCTCGTGCTCACCGTCACCGAGATGCTCAGACGGCTCGGCGTGGTCGGCAAGTTCGTCGAGTTCTTCGGCGCCGGCCTCGGCAATCTCCCGCTCGAGGACCGCGCCACCATCGCCAACATGGCGCCGGAATATGGTGCGACCTGCGGCTTCTTCCCCATCGATGAGGAGACCATCGCTTATCTCAAGGCGACGGGACGCAAGAAGTCCCGCATCGCTTTGGTCGAGGCCTATGCGCGTGCGCAAGGTCTGTTCCGCGAGGAGGACACGCCCGATCCCGTGTTCACCGCGACGCTTGCTCTCGATCTTGGCTCGGTTGAGCCGTCGATCGCCGGACCGAAACGCCCGCAGGATCGCGTGCCGCTCGTGCACGCCGCCGAGGCGTTCGCCGTGGCTCTCGACAAGGAATACGGCAAGGGGTCTGAAGCCGATCTGCGCGTGAAGGTGAAGGACAGGAATTTCGACCTCGGCCACGGCGACGTGGTGATTGCCGCCATCACCTCCTGCACCAACACGTCGAACCCTTATGTGATGGTCGCGGCAGGCCTGCTCGCCAAGAACGCGGTGAAGCGCGGGCTTAGCGTCAAGCCCTGGGTCAAGACCTCGCTCGCGCCGGGCTCGCAGGTGGTAACCGACTATCTCGACAAGGCCGACTTGCAGAAGCATCTCGACCGGCTCGGCTTCAACCTCGTCGGCTATGGCTGCACCACCTGCATCGGTAATTCGGGACCTTTGCCCGAGGAAATCTCCCACACCATCCATGAGCATCACCTCGCGGTCGCGGCGGTGCTGTCGGGCAATCGCAATTTCGAGGGCCGCGTCAATCACGACGTGCGCGCGAACTATCTCGCATCGCCGCCGCTGGTCGTGGCCTACGCGCTCGCCGGCTCGGTCACGATCGATCTCTTGACCGAGCCGCTCGGCACCGACGAGGAGGGCGATCCCGTCTATCTCAAGGATATCTGGCCGTCGGCGAAAGACGTCGCCAAGGTGGTGCGCAAGGCGGTGAAGAAGGACATGTTCAAGGAGCGCTATGGCGACGTGTTCCGCGGCGATCCCGAATGGCGCAAGATCGCGGTCAAGGGCGGGCAGACCTATGCGTGGGACTCTTCGTCGACCTATGTGCAGAACCCGCCTTATTTCGCCGACATGTCGCTGACGCCATCGCCTGTGACCGACATCGAGAATGCGCGCATCCTCGGGCTGTTCCTCGACTCGATCACCACCGACCATATCTCGCCCGCGGGCGGTATCAGGAAGGATAGCCCGGCCGGCCATTATCTGACCGAGCACGACGTCGCCATCCACGACTTCAATTCGTATGGCTCGCGGCGCGGCAATCACGAGGTGATGATGCGCGGCACCTTCGCCAACACGCGCATCAAGAACCAGATGGTGCACGGGGTCGAAGGCGGCGTCACGGCGCATTATCCTTCCGGCGAGCAGATGCCGATCTACGACGCGGCGATGCGCTACCAGGCGGCTTCGGTGCCGCTCGTCGTTTTCGCCGGCAAGGAATACGGCACCGGCTCGTCGCGCGACTGGGCGGCGAAGGGCACGCGGCTGCTCGGCGTCCGCGCGGTGATCGCGCAGAGCTTCGAACGCATCCACCGCTCCAATCTCATCGGCATGGGCGTGCTGCCGCTCCTCTTCGCCGAGGGCACGACGTGGAGGTCGCTCGAGCTCAAGGGCGATGAGCTGGTCACGCTGAAAGGTCTTGCCGAGATCAAGCCGATGCAGTGGCTCGAGGCCGATGTCACCTATGCGAGCGGCGAGAAGCGCGCGGTGCCGTTGCGCGCGGCCATCGATACGTTCGACGAGCTCGACTATTTCCGCAACGGCGGCATCCTGCATTATGTGCTGCGGTCGCTGGCACGGCCCGCGGCGTGATCAAAAGCCGGAGCGGCCCCTAAGCGATTTGCGAGCGTTGCCACCAGCGCCGCAGCGCCACGATGGTGAAGACGATCTCCACCAAACCAAGTGGCCACGCCCCTTGCAGGAAAGCGTAGAGGCCGGAGAGCACGCAGCTTCCTGCAAATCCCAGGATGAACCATGCGCTCCGATCCTCCAGCGCGTAGCACAGGAGCATGAGCGACGTGGACGCGAAGCCAAAAAGAGAAAGCAAATCCATGTGAGCTGCCGGTTAGGAGGTGACGGGGGCGGGAAATGAAGCGCGGAGCGCACCATAACGGGACGAAGCCGCCAATTGGAGCGTCGAATTTGCCCCCCCAGTCACTCAGTTGTGACCCCAAGGTGAGCCGCTTTTGCCAAGTAATTTCGGTCCGCTTCCCGCATTCTAGGGGCCATGAGAGCACTCCTTCTTCTCGCAGCATGCACGCTTGCCGCGCTCTTCGCCGCGAGGCCTGGGCGCGCCGAGCCGTCGACGGAACCGATCGCCGGCAACACCGTGCTCGAGCTGTTCACGAGTCAGGGTTGCTCGTCCTGTCCACCCGCCGATGCGCTGCTGGCTGAGCTTGCCGAGAAGCCTGGCATCGTCGCGCTCTCCTACTCGGTCGATTATTGGAACTATCTTGGCTGGCGCGACACGCTGTCGAGCGCCGCCAATAGCGACCGCCAGCGCGAATATGCCAAGGCGCGCGGCGACGGCAGAGTGTACACGCCGCAGATCGTGGTTGATGGCCTCCTTCACGTCGTTGGCAGCGACGAGAACGCCGTCGAACAGGCGATGCAGGCCGCCGCCAAACGGCTCGCCAATGTCCGCGTGCCCGTCAGCATGCATGGTGACGGCGACACGCTAGTGATCAATATCGGCGCGGCGCCTGAAGCGTCCTATTCGCGCGAAGCGACGATTTGGCTCGCCATCGCCAAGGAGCAGGAAACGGTCTCGATCAGCCGCGGTGAGAATCGCGGGCGCACTCTGAGTTACCACCATCCCGTGCGCGAGCTGTCTCCGGTCGGCATGTGGAAGGGCGATGCCATGACGCTCCGCCTTCCGCTGAAAGACCTGAAGGCCATGGGGGGCGATTGCCTCATCGCGCTGGTGCAGGTCGAGAACTATGGACCGGTGCTCGGCGCCGCCGAGTACGAGGTCGCTGCCAAGGGCAGCTGATCAAGCGCAGTCTTTTAGCCGCATCCCTCAGAGCGACAGCGTGCGGCCCAAAAACAAACGGGTCGGCGAACCGACCCGTTTACACATACTCGGGAATGAAGTGGCCCGGTCCGAGAGAAGACCCCGGGGGGGCTGGGGGGCTGAGATCCGAAGCCTCTCTATTGGACCGGGCCGAGAGGCAACGATGATGATCATACGGTTCTTTGGGGCGCGGCAATGTTTGAACTTAGGCGTAACTGTGATTTATGTTTCGTAATGTTACAGATCGTGCAAGCGACGGCACCGGCTTGAATTTCCGCGTGGCTCAAGTCATCATGAAGCTTCCGTTACAGGAGGCGCACGTTGAGCGAAACTGACGGAATAGTTTTGCCGCTGGCTCGTAGGGCCGGCGGCGACTCACACCTTCTCGAAGCGTCCCGGCGGGGAAGCATTACCTTCGACCGGCGCGAATTATCTCAAATCCTCAATGTCTATGGGCGCAAGGTCGCGAGCGGCGAGTGGCGCGACTACGCGATCGACATGATGCGCGAGAAGGCCGTGTTCTCGGTGTTCCGCCGCGCGTCGGAATCGCCGCTCTATCGCATCGAGAAGGCGCCGAAGCTCGCGCGCCGTCAGGGAGCCTATAGCGTGGTCGCGGCGACCGGGCTGATCGTGAAGCGCGGGCATGATCTTGCGCGGGTGCTCCGCGCGCTCGACAAAGGTCTTCGCCTGGTCGAGGCCTGAGCGATCAGTCAGGCGTTATCAAGCCGCGGCGCTGTCGCCTTTAGCCTTGTCGTCGAACTGCTCATAGGCGTCGAGCGCGTGGCTCGCATACATCACGGCGGGGCCGGCGCCCATGTAGATCGCCATGCCGAGCGCTTCGATCACTTCGTCGCGTGATGCCCCGTGTTGCAGAGCGGCCTTGACGTGAAAGGCGATGCAATCGTCGCAGCGCAGAGCCACCGCAATGGCAAGCGCGATCAGCTCCTTGGTCTTGGTGTCGAGCGCTTTCGGCGCAAGCGCGGCCTGCGACACTGCGGCGAAGGCCTTCATGACTTCCGGCGTGGCTTGGCGCAAATCACGCAGGTGGGGCGCCAGGTCTTTTGTCATCTCAGGCCAGTCTTTCATACCGCTGTCTCCGAAGGCGTGGGCGCTCACACTCTCATCCGTGCATACCGAGAGAGGCAGCGCGCGGCTTTGACGCCGATCAAAGTCCGGCGTGTCATGCCCGCGGAAGCGGGCATCCAGTATCCGCCGACCTCATGAAATAGCAAGGGACAGTGGCTACTGGATCGCCCGGTCAAGCCGGGCGATGACAACGAGAGAAAGATAAAAAGCAAAACAAAAGGCCCCGGCGAATGGCCGGGGCCTTGGTGTTTCTGGCTCTGCCTTGGCTTAGCGGCGATTACCGAAGAGCTGGAGCAGGAGCATGAACATGTTGATGAAGTCGAGATAGAGCCTGAGCGCTCCCATCACCGCCTTGCGGCCGGCGACCGAGCCGTCGTCGCCCACATAATACATCTCCTTGATCTGCTGCGTGTCGTAGGCGGTCAGGCCGGCGAAGACGAGCACGCCGATCACCGACACGGCGAATTGCAGAGCGGTCGAGGCGACGAACAGGTTTACGAGCGAGGCTATGATGACGCCGATCAGGCCCATGAACAGGAACGAGCCCCAGCCAGTGAGATCGCGGTTGGTGGTGTAGCCCCACAGCGACAGCGCGCCGAACGAGGCGGCAGTAATGAAGAACACCCGCGCAATGCTCTCGCCGGCATAGACCAGGAAGATCGACGAAATCGAGGCGCCCATCAGCGCGGAGAAGATCCAGAACGCCGTCTGGGCCGCTCCAAGGCTCATGGAATTGATGCGCGCCGAGATGTAGAACACCAGCGCGAGCGGCGCGAAGATCACCACCCATTTGAACGGGCTCGCGAACATGAAGTTGCCGAACGAGGTCAACTCGAGCCCGGCCGCGCCCTGGTGCACCGAAAGGGCATAAATCACATAGGCCAGCACGCCGGTGATGGCGACGCCGGTGGCCATGTAATTGTAGACGCGGATCATGTAGGCGCGCAGGCCCTGGTCGACGACGCCCGCATCGGTGCGGCCGACGGTCGTTCCTTGCGCGTAACGTCTGTCGAGATCAGCCATGTGTTGTGAGGGTCCTTTCCCCTTGCTGCTACTCAAAATCCTTACCTTCGGCGCCGGGTTTAGCGCCGCTGCCCGAAGGTACTTTGGCCACGAATATGGTGGTTCTAGCGTGGCCCCGCAAGATGAAGGCGTTGTGGCACGCCAAGCATAAATATCCGCTTGTCGTGCCTGTCCGAGACGCCCCCCATCATTCCGCCCTGAGATAGGGCGCCGCCTTGGCCGAGAGCACCCGCCAGGTGGCGACGGCGCCAACGGCGAGCACCAAGCCGAGAGCGAGCAGCACCGTCTCCGCAGCGGCAAGGGGCGTGAACACGAAGGGGACCTCGAAGGCCCATTTGCATAAGGCCCAGGCGGTCACCGTGGCGATGACGACCGCGAGCAGCGCCGTGGCAAGGCCAAGCAGGCCGAACTCGAGGAGCTCTGCGCTGATGATGCGAAAGCGGGTGGCGCCGAGCGTCTTGTAGAGGACGGCGAGATATTTCCGCTGCTGCTGGCCGGCGGCGACCGCGCCTGCAAGCACGGCAGCGCCGATCAGGAGCGTCACGCCCGCCGTCGCTCTGATCGCGCTCATGACCTTGGCAAGCAGCTCCTTGGCCGCCTCGACGATGTCGCCGACCTTGATCGCCGTGACGAGCGGGAAGGCCTCAGAGAGAGCCTGCACCACCTTGCTCGCGCGCGCGGGATCGGTGCCCTTGGGAAATTCGAGCGTGGTCAGAACGCGGTGCGGCGCGCCTTGCAGCGTGTTGGGCGAGAACACCATGACGAAATTGATGGCAAGCGACTCCCAGTCGATCTTGCGCAGGCTTGAAATCTTTGCATCGACATTGCGGCCGAGAATATTGACGGTGACGCTATCGCCAAGCTTGAGGCCTAAACCCTTGGCAATCTCCTCGTCGAACGAAACGAGCGGTTCTCCGGAATAGCCCGTCGGCCACCACTCGCCTTGGACGATGGTCGATGAGGGCGGCACCTCGTCGGTATAGGTGAGGCCGCGGTCGCCGGCGAGCACCCAGCGCGCATCGGGATCGACCTCGAGCTGATCGACCGGTACGCCCTTCACCTTGACGATGCGGCCGCGCAGCATCGGCGCATCGGCCATCTTGGCGTCGGGCAGGATCGCCTTCACCGTGTCGCGGAAGATGCCGAGATCGCCTTCCTCGACGTCGAGGAAGTAATATGCGGGCGCATCGACCTCGATGTTGCTGTTGATCTCCTTGAGCAGCGAGCGATGGATGAGCGCGGTCGCGATCAGGAGGCCAAGCCCGAGCCCGAGCGAGACGGCGATCGAGCGGGCCAGCGAGCCCGGCCCGCCGATGCTCGACAGCGCGAGAGCGAGAGACGGTGCGCGCACGCGCCTGCCTCTGGCGGCAAGGCGCTGCACGAGTAGGCCGAAGCCGGTGAGCAGAAGGAAGGCGACGACAATCCCGGCCGAGATCGATGCGGTGATGAGACGCTCCTCGGAGGCGGCGATGGCAAGAGCGAACAGCGCAATACCCGCCGCCGCCGATCCGAGCGCGAAGGGGAGTGACGAGCGCTCGCGCTCTTCGGTCAGATGCGCGCGCATCAGAACGGCGGGTGACACGAGCGCGGCGCGTCCGAGAGGCCAGAGGACGAACAGCACCATGGTCAGGAGGCCGGCGAACGCAGCGGTCAGGAGCGGCAGAGGATGGGGCTCGATCGCGAGCGTGATCGGAAGCGTATCCCCGTAGATCGTGGCGATGGCGACGGGCGCCAGCGCGCCGATGACGAGGCCGAGGGCGATGCCGAGCGAAGCGAGGAACAGCGCCTGGATCATGTAGATTGCGAGCACGAGGCGGCTCGAGGCGCCGAGACACTTGAAGGTGGCAATGATCTCGCGCTTCTTGGCCATGTAGCTTCCGATCGCGTTGCCGACGCCGATGCCGCCGAGCAGGAGCGCGGTGAGCCCGACGAAATTGATGAACTGGGTGAAGCGGTCGGCATCGCGGCGGAGCGAGGGAGCGGGATCGGTCCAGTCGTGGATGGCAAAGCCGCTCTCGGGGAAGCGCGCCTCGATGTCCTTGCGCGTTTTGGCAAGCGCTTGCTTGTCCGAGGCGGCGGGCTCGGGAAGCTTCAGCCTGTAGATCCAGCGGATCAAGCTGCCCGGCTGCACCAGACCCGTCTTGGCGAGCGTGCCGCGCGACATCAAAACCTTCGGTCCATAAGCCAATCGGTCGGCCAGCCGGTCGGGTTGCTCGCCGAGCACGCCGCCGATGGTCGTGGTGGCCTCGCCGATCCGGAGCTTGCTGCCGACGTCGACGCCGAGACGGTCGAGCAGGGTGCGCTCGACCAGCACGACGCCATCGTCTCGCCAGATCGGCCCCGGCTTCTCGGCGCGGGTGACGGCGACGTCGCCATAAAGCGGATAGTCGTCGTCGACGGCCTTCACCTCGATCAGAGCGCTCTTGCCGCCTTCCGACCGCGCCATGGCGCGGAAGCTTGCCGATTCGCTCAACCGGCCGAGCGCCTCGAGTGCCGCGTGCTCTTCCGTATTGGCCTGGCGGTGGACCAGCTCGAAAGAGAGGTCGCCGCCGATCAGCGTGCGTCCCTGACGGGCAAGCGCCTCGTCGAACGAGGCGGCGAGCGAGCCGATGGCAGCGACCGCGGCGACGCCAAGCGCGATGCACAGCACGAACACGGTGAGCCCCCCCGCACCCGAGCGGAGCTCGCGGAACGCGATGGCGAGCGCCAGTCTGAGCTGCGATGAGGTCGCGCGCCGAGGCGCGGACGTAGCGCCGATCGCCGTCACGAGGCGGCGACCTTGCGCTTGGCCCCGCTCACAATGCGGCCATCGGCGAGGCTGACGATACGGTCGCAGCGCTTGGCGAGGCTCCGGTCATGGGTGATGAGAAGGAGGGTCGCTGCCGTGCGCTCCTTCAGCGTGAACAGGAGGTCCATCACGATCGCGCCGGTGGCGAGATCGAGATTGCCGGTCGGCTCGTCGGCGAGGATCAGCGTCGGGTGCGTCGAAAGCGCACGTGCGATTGCCACGCGTTGCTGCTCGCCTCCCGAAAGCTGACCAGGGAAATGCGCCTCGCGATGGGAGAGCCCGACCTCGCCAAGGGCCGCGCGCGCCTTAACGAAGGCGTCGTTCCGGCCGAGGAATTCGAGCGGCAGCGCCACATTCTCGAGCGCAGTCATGGTCGGCACGAGGTGGAAGGATTGGAACACGATGCCGATATTGGCGGCACGGAGCCGGGCGAGCCCGTCCTCATCGAGGGCGGCATAGTCGGCGCCGACCACCGTCACGCGGCCGCCGGTCGCGCTTTCGAGCCCGGCGACGACCATGAGGAGCGTCGATTTGCCCGAGCCGCTCGGACCGACCACGGCGATGGCATCGCCGGCCGGCACCTCGAGGTCGATGCCGCGCAGGATCGCCACCGGCCCCGCGCGCGAGGGCAGCGTCACCTCGACGCCTTCGAGCAGAATTGCTGGAGGCTTGCGTGTTTTGACTGTGTGATCCATGGACGGGCTGAGACTTTTTTTGCGCTACCGCTTCGCTACTTGAGCGCTGGCGGCTGAGAGATGGCACGGGTGACGGCAATAAAGAAGGGTAAAGAGGTCGAAAAGATGAAACTTCATGTCGCCGCCCCCATGCTGTTTGCCGCAGCGCTCCTTTGCGCGCTTGTGCCGCGCCCGACGGAGGCGAAGGACGAGACGATGACCATCGTTGCCTTCGGCGACAGCCTGACTGCGGGCTTCGGACTGCCGGACAATGCAAGCTTCCCGGCCCAGCTCGAGGCGGCGCTCAAGGCGCAAGGAAAGGATGTGAGCGTGGTCAATGCCGGCGTGTCGGGCGATACGACGAGCGCCGCATTGCAGCGGCTCGATTGGGCGCTGCCGCAAGATGCAAGCGCGGTGATCGTCGAGCTTGGCGGCAACGACGCGCTGCAAGGCATTCCTCCGGAGGGAACTAAGGCCAACCTCGCCAAGATCATCGAGGCGGCGCAGGCGAAAGGGCTGCCCGTGCTGCTCGCCGGCATGGAGGCGCCGCGCAACATGGGCACGGACTATGTGGATGCGTTCAGGGCGATCTATGCCGCGCTCGCCGCGAAATACAACGTAGTGTTCTACCCATTCTTTCTCGACGGGGTCGCGCTCGATGATTCGCTGATGCAGGGCGATGGCATCCATCCCAACGCCAAGGGCGTGGCGAAGATCGTCGCAAGCATGCTGCCAAAGGTCGATGAGCTGCTCGCAGAGGTGAAGCCCAAGGGCTGAGCGTCACGAGCGGAACTCAAACACCGAGTTGTGTGTTGCCGGTTGAGCCCCGATCGCAAGGATAGAGCTCCCTAGGATGCAAGGTCGGGGGACGTAGCTATGAGATCGTTAGCGCTGGCACTTGTCATGGTCTTGAGTCCTCTGGCCGCTCACGCGGGTGAAACCGTTCCCTACAGCGTCGATGGCGAAGCCTTCGAGGGCTATCGCGCCAAGCCCGCCGGCGTCTCCAAGGGGCTCGTCGTCATCATTCATGCGTGGGGCGGCGTGACCGCCTACGAGCAGAAGCGCGCCGACATGATTGCCGCGCTCGGCTACGACGCCTTCGCGCTCGATCTCTATGGCAAGGGCAACCGCCCTATCGATACCGACGCGAGGAAGAGAGAGGCGACGAAGCTCTATGAGGACCGCGCGCGCATGCAGAAGCTCCTGCTCGCAGGCTTGAAGGAAGCGCGCGCGGGCGGAGACGAGGCGACCGTGGTGATCGGTTATTGCTTCGGCGGCGCCGCAGCGCTTGAACTCGCGCGCTCGGGCAAGGCCGAGGGCGTCAAGGGCTATGTCACCTTCCACGGCGGCCTAAAGACGCCGGAGGGCGAGTCCTATCCCGCCAGCACGCCGCCCCTTCTCATCCTGCATGGGGGCGCAGATGCATCCATCACCATGGAGGACGTCGCCGCCCTGTCGCGCGAGCTCGAAGCCGCGCGTCTGCCTTACGAGATTCAAGTGTATTCCGGCGCGCCGCACGGCTTCACCATTTTCGGCGGGGAGAGCTATCGTAAGGATGCAGACGAGAAGTCGTGGGCCACGTTCACCGACTTCCTCGCCGCACGGCTCGCCGATTAGCCCATGAGAACCATTGGCGAGCCGATCACGCGCGGGCGAGCTCGGGGATTCGCCCGAGCCGGGCTTTCGACTTCTTGGTCTTCTTCGTCCGCCTCAGTTCGCCGAGCCATGTCTCGGCCGCATAGCGCAGGCCATTGCCGGGGAGAGCCCAGAGGCTCGGGTCGTAGCCGATTGCGCGGGCACGATCACGCAAGAGGGAAAAGATCTCGGCGCGGTAGGGATGTCCCATCAGCCGATATTTGATGAAGGAATAATCGTGGTCGCGATTCTCGGGGATGCGCCAAGCATGACCGGGGACTTGGGCCAAGCCGGCATGATCGTAGAGTGCGGCAACGACCGCTTGCGGCCGGGCGACGAGCTCTTCATGCCGGATCACGATCCAATTGGAATCGCTTTCGCGCATCAGCACATCGATCGATTCGGCCCAGCTTGCGGCTGCCCGCAGGACGAGATCGTCAGGAAGGCTGTTCACGAATTCGGTGCGCAAGATATAGGAGGACTTGCCCTTGTGGACGGCCGATTGGATGGTCGGCCACGGAGCGCGCATCGAGAATACGAAGATCGCGCCGGGAAACATGATCTTGAGCATGTCGACGCGGGCCACGGTCAGCGGATTCTTGATCACGAGCCTCTTACCGTTGGCCATTTCCAGATAGCGGGCCCGCATGGTCTCGAGTTTGGCAAGATCGAAGATGGGTCGCTCGGAGAGCGGGCGCGGCTTGTCGGTGGGCCACGCGGCGAATGAGAAATGATTGCGCCAGAGTTCGGAGTCGCTGACGCCCGATCGGTCCTCCGGACAATGGCGATCCTTGAGACGGGGTGCGATCTCGGTGATGAGAAAGATCTCGTCGCTCACACCGACGATACGCGACAAGAGCGTGGTGCCCGAACGCGGGGCGCCAAGGATGATGACCGGCTTCTGCAAGGGAGGGCTCCGATTAATCTGTCTTAACTGTTATGGTTAACTCGACGTGTATTAATGGGTTCCTAATTGGCGGTTTTGCCGCAATGGTTGCGGCGCTGATCGCGCCAACGCGCGGACTTCGGCGTGTTTCTCGGCGCTGGCCGCACCTCCGCAAAAGGCATACAACTGCCGGTGCTTCAGGGGGGAGCGGGCTTGGCCACCATCTATGATCTGAAGCCACGCTTTCAGGCGCTGCTTCGGCCTGTGTCTGACGCGCTGGTGCGAGCACGCTTGAGCGCCAATGACGTGACGCTCGGGGCGTTGCTGCTGAGTGCCGCGCATGGCGCGTGGCTCGCGCTGATGCCCAACTCGCGCTGGCCGCTTATTCTGCTCCCGGTCACGCTCTTCCTGCGCATGGCTTTCAACGCCATCGACGGGATGATGGCGAAGGAGCATGGCCAAGCGAGCGCTACCGGCGCCGTGCTGAACGAGCTGAGCGATGTGATCGCCGACGCAGCGCTCTACCTTCCCTTCGCGCTGATACCGGGGCTCAATGCTTCGCTGGTGGTGTTGGTGGTGGTGACGGGGGTCATTGCCGAGATGGCCGGCGCGCTGGGGCCGATGATCGGCGCACCCCGCCGCTATGACGGACCGCTCGGCAAAAGCGACCGCGCCTTTGCCTTCGGCCTGCTCGCGGTCCTGCTTGGGATCGGCATCGCGCCGGGGCTATGGAGCTCGCTCTATCTCGCTGCGCTCTTGCTCGTGTCGGCGCTCACCGTGCTCAACCGGGCGCGCGGCATCGTTGCCGAGGCCAGAGGGCGCCAAGCATGAGTCTCATGTTTGGGGTGCCGGCCCACGTCGTCTATTTCACTGTCGGCATCTATGCGCTGCTGATCCTCGCCACGATCGTGGTGGCGGTGCTGCGCTGGCGCAATCCGGGCGAGCGCTATGCCGAGCTCACCGCGCGAACCAACTCGTGGTGGTGGATGATCGGCGCGTTCACGCTCGCCATCCTGCTTAACCAGACGGTGGCCGTCGTCTTCCTCGGCTTCATCTCTTATCTCGCGCTGAAGGAATATCTCTCGCTCGTGCCGACCAGGCGCATCGACCGCGAGGTACTGCTGTTCGCCTATCTCGCCATTCCCATCCAGTTCTATTGGGCGGCGATCGACTGGTACAACATGTTCATCGTCTTCATCCCCGTGTGGGTGTTCCTGTTCTTTCCGGCGCTGATGGCGCTCAGAGGCGAGACGCAGGGATTCCTGCGCGCGGTAGGCACGCTGTCCTGGGGGATGATGATGACGGTCTACACGCTGTCGCACATGGCGTGGCTGCTCGTCGCCGGCCACACCATCAGTCCCGTGAACGGCGGGGTGGGGTTGCTCTTCTTCCTTGTCGTGCTCACCCAGTTCAACGACGTCGCACAATATTGCTGGGGCAAGCCTCTCGGGCGGCACCAGGTCACGCCCACGGTGAGCCCAAAAAAGACGTGGGAGGGCCTGGTCGGTGGCATCGCCACGACGACGATCGTGGCTGCGCTGGTCGGGCCTTATCTCACGCCGATGGATTGGCGTTGGTCGGCGCTCGCGGGCGCGATCCTCGGCGTGTCGGGATTTCTCGGCGACATCACCATGTCGGCGATGAAGCGCGATCTCGGCGTGAAGGACACTGGCGGCTTGATCCCGGGCCATGGCGGCATCCTCGATCGCGTCGACAGCCTCACTTACGCGGCGCCCGTGTTCGTCCACTTCGTGCGCTATTTCTACTTCCCGTGACGAGGCCATGAGCAAGAACCCGTTTACGCGACTGCTCAGGTTCCTGTTCTTCGCCGTGGTGGTGCGGGCGGTGATCCTGATTGCGCTTGGGCTGACCGTGCGCCATCGCGAGCGCCTGCCCAAGGACGGCCCCGCGGTGCTCGCCGGCAATCACAATTCGAATCTCGATGCGCTCGCCATCATATCGCTGATGCCGCTGCGTCTCCTGCCGAAGCTCCGCCCGGTCGCGGCGATGGATTATTTCTTCACCAGCTCGCTCCGCGGCTGGTTCGCCACCAACATCATCGGCATCATTCCGGTGAAGCGCGGTAGCGGCAAGGAAGGCGGCAACCCGCTCGCGCTCGCCGAGGAGGCGCTTCTGCGCGGCGAGATCCTCGTGCTGTTCCCGGAAGGAACGCGCGGGGAGCCCGAAACCTTCAATCAATTCAAGAAGGGCATCGGCCACCTCGCGCATGCGCTGCCCAAGGTGCCGGTCTTTCCGATCTTCATGTACGGGCTCGGCAAGGCGCTGCCCAAGGGCTCCGCGCTGCTCGTGCCGTTCAACGTCACGGTCAGCGTCGGAGAGCCGCTTTACGGGACATCGACTTATTCGGAGTTCGTCTCCAAGCTACAGCGCGCCATGACCAACCTCGCCGACGACGAGAAACTCCCGGTGTGGGAGTAGGCAAAGGCCACGGTGCCTCCGTCATGGCCGGGCTCGTCGCGGCCCTCCACGACCGACTTGTCATTCCCGCGAAAGCGGGGATCCAGTCATCGCCGCCTTCAAATCGATTTACACGCGCAGGGGGTTACTGGATTGCCCGGTCAAGCCGGGCAAGGACGAAACTCAAACTGGGTGCGCGTTCAGTCTACTTCGACCTCGTCCCAGAAGCTGAAGCGGTCGGCGACGTGGTTCATGCTTGGGCGTGGCGCCTCGTAGCGCCAAGCGGCACGCTCGTGGCGAGCGCCCTCGATCACCACGTCGTAGAACTGGACGCCATGCGGACAGGCGCGGTCGGACGCAGTCTTCTCAGACTTCTCCAAGAGATCGAGGCGCACAGCCTCGCTCGGGAAATAGTGATAACCAGCCTCCTCGACGATGTCGTCGCTCTCGGCGATCACGCGGTCCTTGAGCTTGGCCTTCATGTGACGGTCTCTTTCTGACGCATCATCCGATCCGAAAAGTCTCGGGATCATGCTGTCTTAAAACGAAGGATTGGTGCACTTGATGCCCTTCGGCTTGATCGAGGTGATCGTGCCCGTCTCGAGCGAGATCTCCCAGGCACGCCTGACATCAGTCCACCATTCCTTCTCATCGCTGCCCTTGGTCTCGCCGAGGAAATTGAGCGTCTGATCGTCGCCCTGCACGCAGGCGATGGAGAAGGTTACGTCGCTCTGCGGCTTCGGCACGATGAGCGCATCGAGCACCTCATAGGAGCCCGGCGCGTCGCCCTTTTGCGGTACCGTCTCCCGGCTCGTCAGAACCAGGATGGTGCCGTCTTCGCGCTGATATTCATGCACGTAGATCGGGGGGGAGACGAGACCGCCGCCGAGATCCTCCCATCCATCGATGTCGAGCTGGTCGTCATAGGTCTTGCCGACGAAGCTCTTGGCGAAGAGCACGTCAGCCGATTGCTCCTCGGTCGGCTGCTTGGGCTCGGCCGAAGCGGGTGCAGGCGATAGCGCAATCCCCACCAGCGCAGCGGCGAGAGCAAGGCAGGCAAGCGAAGGGCGGATGTTGACCATGGGCATTTCCTGGCATGGAGCTAAACGAGGCGGGGCTCACAGTGTAATCACAATCATGACAAAATGAGCGTTGCCGCCGCCCGTTCCCCAGACGGAAATCCCCTTTGGCGGGCAAGGCCGGCGCTGGGGCCATAGAATTTCCTCCTTTGCGCGAGTAGAAACCGCTAAAGCCTTTAGCGGCTTCATAAACGGTGCCCGCCTTTGCTTTTCCCCGTGACCAAGACGCTTGCTGCTGTTGGAGGTCTGCTGCTCGGCGCGGCATTGCTCGGCAGCGCCCTTGCGGCTCCCGAGCAGGAGGCGGCGGAGCTCGATTCCATGATCGGGCAGATGATCATGGTGGGCTTTGCCGGCACCGAGGTGAACGACCCCGGGGTTGCCACCGCGCGCGACGAGCTCGGCGAGGGGACGATCGGCGGTGTCGTGCTCTATCCCGAGAATATCCGCTCGCCGCAGCAGATCACCGCGCTCACCGCTTTCTTACGCAATGCGCGCTCGTCACCGGTGCCGTTCATCGCCGTCGACCAGGAAGGCGGCGAGGTGCAGCGCCTGTCGCGCGAGAACGGACACACCTATTTCCCCTCCGCGCGCGCCGTCGGTCGGAACCCGAGCTTCGCCACGCCGGATAGCGCGCAGCGCCTCTATGCGTCGATGGCCAAGGAGCTTGCCGACTCAGGCTTCAACCTCAATTTCGGACCGGTGGTCGATCTCAATCTCAATCCGGAAAATCCGGTAATCGGAGAGCGCGACCGGAGCTTCGGCGCAGACCCCAACACCGTTACCGCTCTCGCACGCGCCTTCATCCTCGCTCATCGCGAGGCGGGGATCGTCACCGTCGCGAAGCATTTCCCCGGCCATGGCTCAAGCCGCACCGACAGCCATAAGGGCTTCGCCGATATCTCGATGAGCTGGAAGGAGATCGAGCTCGAGCCCTACCGGGTGCTTGCCAAGGAAGGCCTGCTCGATGCGGTGATGATTGGGCACCTCTATCATCCGCGCTTCAGCGACGGATCGATGTTGCCGGCCTCGCTATCGGCGAAGGCGGTCCGCGCGCTGCGCAACAAGGACTGGATCGATTTCGACGGCGTCATCTTCAGCGATGACATGGAGATGGGCGCCGTCGCCCACAGCTATTCGATCGAGGATCGCATCATAAAGGCGATCAATGCCGGCACCGACATCATCGTGTTCTCCAACGTCAGCGGTCACGACCCCGATCTCGGAGCAAAGATCCACGCCATCATCGCCGATGCGGTGCGCGATGGGCGCATCCCTCAGCTCCGCATCGAGCAGGCTTACGGCAAGATCAGATTGTTGAAGCGCCGCCTCGCCCAGCACGAACTCGCCGGCAAGTGGTGAGGCTAGAGGGCCTGATGATCAGCACGATAGCCGCCCTTCTTCTGGTGCTGGCCATCTTTCTCTGTGTCGCGCTGTTGCCCTTGGTCCTGTGGATGATTTGGTGGTGAGGCTCGGCGCGGCCTCCTCAGGGCGAGGCACTTCGCATTAGTGATAGGCGTCGTGCTCGGTCGCGTCCCAGAACACGTAATAGGAATAGGCGGTGTAGGCGATGATGATCGGGAGGATCGGGATCGCTCCGTACAGCATGAAGAGCTGGCTTTCGGGCGCGGCGGCCGCCTGCCAGATGTTGATGTGGGGCGGGATGATGAAGGGAAATAGGCTGACCGCGAGCCCGGTGTAGCAGAGCATGAAGATCGCGATCGCGAGCAGGAAAGGCGCATAGCGGTAGCGCCGGTCGAGCGTGATCCACAAGCCGCCGATTGCCGCCGCGGTCATGAGCGGGACGGGGCTCAGCATGACGATATGGGCAGGCGTGAACCAGCGCGCGGCGATCTCGGGGTGCAGCACCGGAGTCCACAAGCTGAAGACGGCGATGAACACGCCGACGGCGATCAGCGCGTAGCGGGCGATGCCATAGGCCCATTCGCGTAACGCCTCGTCGCCCTTCATGATCAGCCAGCCGGCCGATAACAGCACATAGCCCGACAGCACGGCGACCGCCGTGGTCATCGAGAAGGGCGTGACCCAATCGAAGGCGCCGCCCGAGAATTTATTGTCGGTGACGGCGAAGCCCTGCACGAACGCGCCGATGATCACGCCTTGCATCAGCGCGGCGAGCACCGAGCCGCCGGCGAAGGCCGTGTCCCACATCCACCTGCCGCGCTCAGCCTTGAAGCGGAACTCGAAGGCGACGCCGCGCAGAATGAGGCCGATCAGCATCAGGATGATGGGGATATAGAGCGCGGGCAGCATCACCGCGTAGGCGAGGGGGAAAGCCGCGAGCAGGCCGCCTCCGCCCATCACCAGCCAGGTCTCGTTGCCGTCCCAGAAGGGCGATACCGAGCCCATCATGGCGTCGCGGTCCTTGTCGGAGGGCGCAATCGGGAACAGCGCGCCGAGCCCGAGATCGTAGCCGCCGAGAAGAACGTAGAGGAATACCGCAAGGGCGAGGATTGCCGCCCACACCAGTGGCAGGATCACTGGCAGGATGGCGGTGACGGCTGTGGCCGAGGAGGCGGCTGTCATGGTGTGCCCGATGCGGCAAGAGGCCGGTGAGAGAGATCCGCCTCGCCTTCTGCCGGCGCTGGCGGCGTCTCGTCGGGGCCGCGCTGCACGAGCTTGGCAATGTAATACAGCCCGGCGCCAAACACGATGCCATAGACGAGAACGAACAGGATGAGCGAGGTCAGCACGCTGCCGCCCGGAACCGGAGAGACGGCGTCGGCGGTGCGCAAGATGCCATAGACCGTCCAGGGCTGGCGGCCGACTTCGGCGGTGAACCAGCCGGCGAGAACGGCGAGGAAGCCAAGGGGCGAGACCCAGGTCAAGATGCGCAGGAACCAGCGGCTCGAGTAGAGACGCCCGGTGAGCCACAGCACCGCGCCCACGGCCCCGACCGCGACCATGATCAGTCCGATACCGACCATGATGCGGAAGGCGAAGAAGGGGATGATCGGGTTCGGCCTGTCCTCCGGCGGGAAGGATTTCAGGCCCTTGATCTCGCCGTCCCACTCGTGAGTGAGGATCAGGCTGCCGAGATGAGGCACGGCGAGCTCGTAGTGGTTCATCTCCGCCTTGGGGTCGGGGAAGGCGAAAAGGATGAGCGGCACGTCCCGGCCCGTCTCCCAATGGGCTTCGAGCGCTGCGATCTTGGCCGGCTGATATTTGAGCGTGTTCAGACCGTGCAGGTCGCCGAGCACGATCTGGAGCGGCGCGAGCCAGATCAGGAGGCTCAGCGCCATGCCGAGCATGATGCGCCCTTCCGGAACGCTTCTGTCGCGCAAGATGTACCAGGCGCCGATGCCGGCCACGATGAAGGCCGTGGTGAGATATGCGGCCGCCACCATATGGGCGAAGCGGTATGGGAAGGACGGGCTGATGATCGCCTGCCACCAATCGGCAACGTGGAGTATGCCATTGGCATCGACGGTGTAGCCCGCCGGCGTCTGCATGAAGCTGTTGGCGGAGAGAATCCAGAAGGCCGAGAGGACCGTGCCGAACGCGACCATGCAGGCCGCAAAGAAATGCACCCATTTCGGCACGCGCTTGCCGCCGAACAGCATGATGCCGAGGAAGCCCGCCTCCAGGAAGAAGGCGGTGAGCACCTCATAGGCCATCAGTGGGCCGATGACGTTGCCGCCGCGCCGCGACAGCTCGCTCCAATTGGTGCCGAACTCATAGGACAGGACGACGCCGGAGACGACGCCCATGCCAAACGAGATGGCGAAGATCTTGGTCCAATGTTGCGCGATGCGGAAATAGATGTCCTTGCCGGTCCTGAGCCACAGCGCCTCGAGCACGACGAGCCAAGCGGCAAGCCCGATGGTGAAAGACGGGAAGAGGATGTGAAACGAAATGGTGAAGGCGAACTGGATGCGCGAAAGCAGAAGCGGGTCGAGCTCTGGCATCGTTCGCGTCTCACCTAGCCGGACGAGACTTGTCGACTTCTGGGCGACTCAGTCCCTGAAGGTCCAAGACTAGCGCCGTCAGGCCACGAGGCATAGGCGCTCAAGGCCGCAGTTTTGCGCGAAATTGTCATGAGACCGGCTCGATTGCTTCATAGGCGGGATATCGATCGAGGCGGACTAGACGACGATGGGCGCTGCCTTGATCTGCTTGGGCGGGCTCAAGTCCTTCCGCTCATTGCGGCGGCCAAGGCCTCTTCGTGATATCTCCGGCTCTCGGGGCCGAAGCAACAGAGCACGACATACTCGCCGCCCGTTCCCTCGCCAAGCACATCGAGCACGGTCTTGACCGCGATCGCCGCGGCGCGCTCGGGCGGGAAGCCATAGATGCCGGTCGAGATGGCGGGAAAGGCGATAGAGGCGAGCCCGTTCTCGCGGAGGAGCGCGAGACTGTTGCGGTAGCAGCTTGCAAGCAGCTTGTCCTCGCCGCGCTCTCCGCCGCCCCAGACCGGGCCCACCGCGTGGATCACATGACGCGCGGGTAGCCGGAAGCCGGGCGTGATCTTGGCCTCTCCCGTCTCGCAGCCGCCGAGTCTGGTGCAGGCATCGGCAAGCTCGCGGCCAGCGGCCCGGTGGATCGCGCCGCAGACGCCGCCGCCCGGTGCCAGAGCGGTATTGGCGGCATTGACGATGGCATCAACGTCGAGCTTGGTGATGTCGCCCTCGACGATCTCAATGCGGTGAGGCATCGCTTTATTGGACGCCGGGATCGGCTGAGGATCAAGGATAGCGCCTGGAAGCGGCTTTGCCATGAGCAAGAAGGAATGGCACGTAGAACCCGACCTCAATCCCTTCAGTCTTGGCGCGCCGGAATTCGTGTGGCGGCTCCGCGACGAGAAGGGTTGGTTCGAGTTGTGGACCAAGCAGGAGGACGCATGGCGCAAGGCCTGCGGACTCGTCCGCAGACACGGGGGCCGCGCGGTCCTGCACCGGAAGGATGGGTCGGTAAGATCGACGATGGGCCGGGAAGCCAAATCGAAGGCAAGCGAGCAGGCTCCAAACCCAAAATAAGCGGCTTTTGACGGCCCGGGGATGTTATGTTATATCATCGTGCATGAACGCGGCCCACCACCACTCTCATGCCAAGCTTTCGCGTAATCAGAGCGAGATCCTCGCCTGCCTTCGCAAAGCCAAGGAACCGATGAGCGCCTATGCCATCCTCGACCGGGTGAGGACGGCCGGCATCTCCCATCCGCCCACGGTTTATCGCGCGCTGAACGAGCTGATGCAGAAAGGCATGGTGCATCGGCTTCAGTCGAAGTCGGCCTTCGTCGCCTGCGGCCACGGCGCCTGCGACGGCAAGTTCGCCTTCGCCATCTGCCGGCAATGCGACAAGGTCGTCGAGATTCCCCTCTCCGATGAGGACCAGGCGGCGCTGCTCGCGCTCGCGCCCGAGGAGATTGCGCCTGAGCAGGTGACGCTCGAGATCGCAGGCCTATGCGAGGCCTGCCGGCCGCACTTCGCGGTCTAGAGCAGATGATCGGACGTGGGCAAAGAGGGATCAGCTGCCACGGGCGGCATTATGTTATATCATTACGACGGAGGAACTCATGAAGTCGTTTGCAGTTGCCGCGGCCTTCGTCGCTTTGGCCAGTTTCCCGGCTATGGCGGCCGAGCCCATCCATGTCGTTGCTGCGGAGAACTTCTATGGTGACATCGCCA
The DNA here is from genome assembly GCA_963742355.1 of uncultured Alphaproteobacteria bacterium. GTDB lineage: Bacteria > Pseudomonadota > Alphaproteobacteria > Rhizobiales > Methyloligellaceae > Methyloceanibacter. The sequence continues at coordinate 70,592 of CAVULQ010000005.1, forward strand.
AACAGATCGGCGGACCAACGGTCAAGGTGACCAGCATCCTATCGAATCCTGACACCGATCCGCACCTCTTCGAAGCGAGCCCGTCGGTTGCCCGGAGCCTTAAAGGCGCACAGATCGTCATTTACAGCGGCATCGACTACGACCCGTGGATGACGGATCTGCTCAACGCGTCCAAGGCGCCGGACCGCAAGACGATCGTCGTCGCCGATCTCATCGCCAAGAAGTCCGGTGACAACCCGCATATCTGGTACGATCCGGCGACCATGGTCGCGCTGGCGCAGGCGATGAAAGACGCGCTGGTTGCTGCCGATCCAACCAACAAGGCTGAATACGAAAAGCGCCTCACGGCTTTCGAGGATTCACTCAAGCCGGTGCAAGACAAGATTGGCGAACTGAAGAAGCGCTCGGCCGGCGTTCCTGTCACCGCAACCGAACCGGTGTTCGGTTATATGTTCGAAGCGCTCGGCATGGTCGTCAGGAACGAGGCGTTTCAGTTGGCGGTGATGAACGACACCGAGCCTAGTCCATCGCAAATTGCCGCATTTGAAGACGACCTGAAAACGGGCAAGGTCAAGCTGTTGGTCTACAACAGCCAAGCATCCGATCCGCTGGCGGACCGGATGCTCAAGCTGGCGAAAGCGTCGAACATCCCGGTGGTTGGAGCCACCGAAACTGAGCCTCCCGGCTCGACCTATCAGAAATGGATGATGGGGGAACTCGTTGCGGTGGACAAAGCTCTGCCTAAGCTGACGCAGTGAACGCACTCGAATTCACCAACGTCACGGTGATGCTGGCCGGGCGCGCGGTCTTGGCCAATGTCAGCTTTGCGGTCGGCGAGCACGAATTCGTCGGCGTGCTCGGACCGAACGGTTCCGGGAAGACGACCATGCTGCGCGCCGCTCTCGGAATGTTGCCCGTCAGCCACGGCTCGATCACGGTGCTCGGCTCGCCCGCCGTGCGCGGAAATCCGTCCATCGGCTACATGCCCCAAGTGCGCAGCAATGTCGACGCGCTGCGTCTCAGCGGATGGGATTTTGTGGCCGTGGTGGTCAACGGCCATCGCTTCGGTCTGCCTTACTTGAGCAAAGACGGACGCAAGGAGGTCGACTGGGCCTTGGACATGGTCGGAGCGCGCGAGCTCGCGAAACGCCCTTTGGCCGAAACGTCGGGGGGCGAGCGCCAGCGGCTCTTGCTCGCCCAGGCCCTGATCGGGCGGCCCAAACTGCTCCTGCTGGACGAACCCCTGATCAGCCTCGATCCGAGTCACCAGCGCGCGGTCGTCCAGCTAACGAAGGCGCTGCAGACGGAACTGCGCATATCGGTGCTGTTCAGCTCGCACGAACTCAATCCGCTGCTTGGAGCGCTCGACCGCGTCCTCTACTTGGGCAACGGACACGCGGCGCTCGGTACCGTCGACGAAGTCATTACCGGCCCGGTCTTGTCGCGCCTCTACGGATCTCCGATCGAGGTGGTTCGTATCGGCACCCGCATTTTCGTCATGTCGGGAGAGCACGACGTGGAGCGGGAAAATCACCGGCACGAACACGAACACCACGAGCATCACCATGCTCCAGTATGATTTCATGCGCACCGCCTTCGCGGCCGCCACCATCGTCGCGATCGTCGCCGGCCCCATCGGCTACTTTCTGGTCCTCAGGGGACAGACCTTCGCCGGTCACGCTTTGGCGCATGTCGGGTTCACCGGAGCCACCGGCGCAATACTGATAGGGTTCTCCCCGTTAGCGGGCCTGGTCTGTCTCACCGTCGCTGCAGGTATCGCCATGGGGTTTCTCGGCGAGCGTTTGGCGCAACGCGACGTGGCCATCGGCATCATCCTTGCGCTCGCGCTCGGCCTCGGACTTCTGTTCCTGCATTTCTTCACGTCCTTCGCCACCAAGGCGACAGCGCTGCTGTTCGGGAACGTGCTAGGCGTGGACATCACCACCGTCTGGACTCTGCTCGTGCTGGGGGCGGTGAGCCTCGCCGCACTTGCCGTCATCTCGCGCCCACTTCTGTTTGCCAGCCTGCAGCCGGAGCTTGCCGCGGCGAAAGGCGTGCCGGGACGGCTGCTCTCGGTCATTTTCTTGGCCATCGTCGCTCTCGCCACCGCCGAATGCGCGCAAATCGTGGGCGTGCTCTTGGTTTTTGCCTTGATGGTCGGACCGGCAGCCGCGGCGCAACGTCTGACCAAGAGTTTTGCGAGTGGGGTGATAGTGGCCATAGCGCTGGCGCTGGCTTACGTCTGGCTCGGCCTCACGCTCGCGTTCTACACCGACTGGCCGACAAGCTTCTGGATCTCGGCCCTCAGCGCCACCGGATATTTCTTGGCAATTCTCCCGTGGGCGCACTGGTTGGGGCAGCGAGTTCCGATAGCGATTGTTACGTCCGACCCGTCCGTTGCGGAGGGTCTCGCCCCAACCGACGGTCAGCAGGTGTCTTGACCTTGCGCTGAGCGAGCCTTGCCACCGCCTTCTGCGGCGCTGCTGGCAAGTCTCGTGACAGATGCATGGCAGAAAGGGCGGGCGCGGCCGCAAGCCCCCTCGGCCTAGTCGCGGCCACTGGCGCGCGGTCGCGAAATCTGTTGTATCCTTGAGCCATGATCAGTTCGGCCCGGCGCCATACGATCCCGGTCAGGATCGGCAATGTCACGATCGGCGGCAATGCCCCCATCGTCGTCCAGTCGATGACAAATACCGACACCGCGGACGTCGAGTCGACGACGAAGCAGGTGGCGGCGCTCGCCCGCGCGGGCTCGGAGCTCGTGCGCATCACCGTAGATCGCGCCGAGGCGGCGGCCGCGGTACCCCATATCCGTGAGCGGCTCGATATCCTGGGCGTTGAGGCGCCGCTCATCGGCGACTTCCACTATAACGGCCACACGCTGCTCGCCGAATATCCGGCCTGCGCCGAGGCGCTCGCCAAATATCGCATCAATCCCGGCAATGTCGGCTTCAAGGAGAAGCGCGACAAGCAATTCGCCGAGATCGTCGAGATCGCGGCAAAGAACGGCAAGGCGGTGCGCATCGGAGTGAATTGGGGAAGCCTCGACCAGGATCTGCTCACGCGGCTGATGGACGAGAACGCGCGCGCGCCTCAGCCGAAGGATGCGCGCGAGGTCATGCACGAGGCGATCGTGCAGTCCGCGCTCTTGAGCGCCGAACGCGCGATCGAGCTTGGCCTTCCGCCTGACAAGATCATTCTCTCCGCCAAGGTCTCCGCGGTGCAGGACCTGATCGCGGTCTATACGATGCTCGCGGCGCGCTCGGACCTTGCGCTCCATCTCGGGCTCACCGAGGCGGGCATGGGGTCCAAGGGCATCGTCGCCTCGTCAGCCGCGCTCTCCGTGCTGCTGCAACAGGGGATCGGCGACACGATCCGCATCTCGCTCACGCCGGAGCCTGGCGGCGATCGCACGCTCGAAGTGAAGGTCGCGCAGGAGCTGCTGCAGAGCATGGGCTTCAGAAGCTTCGTGCCGCTTGTCGCGGCGTGTCCCGGCTGCGGGCGCACCACATCGACCACTTTCCAGGAGCTCGCCCGTGACATCCAGGATTTCATCCGCAACGAGATGCCCGAGTGGAAGCGCCGCTATCCCGGCGTCGAGACGCTCAACGTCGCGGTGATGGGCTGCATCGTCAACGGACCGGGCGAATCGAAGCACGCCGATATCGGCATCTCGCTCCCGGGCACGGGAGAGGCGCCGGCGGCGCCCGTGTTCATCGACGGCAAGAAGGCCGTCACCTTGCGGGGCCCGACCGTCGCGGCTGACTTCAAGCAGATGGTGCTCGACTATATCGAGCGGCGCTTCGGCCAAGGCGCCATCGGCCGCAGCGCTGCGGAGTAGGGAGAAGGCGATGCGGTTGGTGTGGCTTGCGGTCCTTGCCGTTCTTCTTTCATGCCCTCTCAAGCTCTCATCGGCGCTCGCCGAGGACGAGCCGGCGGACGAGGCATCGACAGACGAAGCGCCCGATCCTTGGGTCGGATGCTGGACCCGGGTCTATGACGCAGCCCATCTCGCCAAGCATCCCGGCCAGAAGGTCACGGCGCTGACGCTCTCGATCGGGACCCGGGAGCCGTCGGGCGACAGCGATCCCGGTCCTTATCTCGCCAAGCTCGCCGGCAAGTTCCGCGACAAGACGGACGTCTATGTCATGCCGAGCGGCGGGCGTTGCGTCGTCACCGGCGCGGCCAAGGACCATCTCTCTTGCGTCACCGACGGGTTCTTCGTCGGCAAGTTCGAGCTCGCGCCCGCGGCCAAGAACATGAAGATCGTGTTGCAGGGAAGCGATGAGCACATCGCGCTCGTGCCGGGCATCGACACCGCATCCTTCGTCCTCTTGTCGCCCGACAATCCCGAGCATTCGCTGTTCGTGCTGAACCAAGCTGCGGCCAAGCTCTGCGGCCAGTAGGATCGCGGGCGGCGACCTTTGCTTCACCGCACTCTACGACTGCCCCTGACCTTGAACGAGCTGCGCGGCGAGGTTGACGGCGAGAGCGATCACCGCCGTATTGAAGAAGAACGACAGGATGCCGTGCAGCATCACCACGCGGCGCATGGAGCGCGAACAAACCGCGACGTCCGAGGTCTGCGCCGTGGTGCCGACGACGAAGGAGAAATAGAGAAAGTCGAGATAGTCCGGCGTGCGGTCGTCGGGGAATTCGAGCCCGCCGCCAGAACCGCGCGGGCCACCTTTGCTCTCGCTGTGGAACTCGTGGGCGTAGAACAGCGCGAATACGGTGTGAATCAGGAACCAAGTCAGAAGGATGGTCCCAACCGATACCGCGATGCTGAAATCGCGGTTGAACCCGTGCTCGCTGTTGATTGCCATGAGCTGAACGAACAAAGCGAGCAGCGCGAAGATCGAGCCGAAGATCACGATGAACAGGACGGCGATGCGACTCTCGCGCTCGATGCCCGCCTCGCGCTTGATGCCGTCGACCTCCGCCCGCGCCATCTTGATGGCGATGAGGACGAGATAAAGAAACCCGCCGACATCCCAGCCCGCGAGGAGACGGGGAATCCAATTCTCGATCGGGGCAAAGAGCACAACGGCGAAGCCGACGCAAAATGCGAGGACGAACCGTTTCTGCGCCCGGACGTGCCTGACGATGGCGGCGCCTAATGAGGCTTCGATCTCCGCCTGCTTGGCTTTTGGCGTGCTGCGCGTTGCCATCGCCACCTGCTATCAGATTCCTTGATTCGCGACATGCGACATCTAATGGGTTCGGCTCAGGCGCGCCGCTCGGCGACGAAGCGGGCGGCGGCGATGAGCATGGCCGCCTTCCCGCCGAAGGGCGCAAGGGCCTGTTCCGCCTCGGCAACGAGCCCCGCGAGCCGCGCTTTCGCGGCATCCGTTCCTAGCAAGGCAATGAGCGTCGCCTTGCCGCGGCCGGCATCCTTGGCCACGGCCTTGCCGAGCATGGTGGCGTCGCCCTCCGCGTCAAGCAGGTCGTCGGCGAGCTGGAAGGCCTGGCCGAAGGCGGCTGCGTAGGCGATGAGCGCCGCGCGTTCTGAGGCGCTTGCCCGGCCGAGGATTGCGCCGGCCTCGCAAGCGAAACGGAACAAGGCGCCGGTCTTGAGCGCCTGCATCGTAGAGACGTCCTCCCTACCGAAGCCCTTCTGCCCGATGGTGAGATCGAGCGCCTGGCCCAACACCATGCCCCGCCAGCCGCTCGCTCTTGCGAGGTGAAACACGAGCTCTGAGCGGATGGCCGGATCGGGACTGGTCGCAGGGTCGCTAAGGATCTCGAAGGCGATGGTGAGCAAGCCGTCGCCCACGAGGATCGCCGTTGCTTCGTCAAAGGCCTTGTGCACGGTCGGGCGTCCCCGGCGCATGTCGTCGTCATCCATTGCGGGGAGGTCGTCATGCACGAGGGAGTAGCAATGCACGCATTCGAGCGCGCAGCCCGCATCGAGCGAGGCCTCCTCATCGACCTCGAACAACCGCGCCGACTGCATCAAGAGAAAAGGGCGGAGCCGCTTGCCGCCCCCGAGCACCGCATAGCACATGGCCGTTGCCAGATCGCTGTCGGCTAGGGCTCCTTCCCCTAGGCGGCCTGCGCCGGCGCCTCCGAGCAGCGCAGCGAGCCTTGCCTCTACAAGCCTTGCCGCGCGTTCGAGCTCTTCCTTGAAGGCCATCCTGGGGATAGGGCGAGAGAGGGGCGGCTCTTTGCCGCAAAATCGTTGCTAAGCATTACCCTAATACCACGTTGCCGGTTGCGGCAACCGAGAGGTAGAACCCGGGGGATATGGTGATTCAAGCAGTCTCAGGAGCGCGGGGGCGCAAGCGCACTTCGAGACGAACGGGGCATCCCTGGCTCAGGCGCACGGCGCTTGTCGTGCTCTTTGGGCTTTTGGCGCTCCTCCTTTCCATCGTCATCTTCCGCTTCGTCAATCCGCCTATCACCGCCGTGATGATGGCCGACAAGCTGACGGGCACGACGCTGCATCGCAAATGGGTGCCGCTCGAGGACATGTCGCCACAATTGCCACTCGCCGTGATCTCGAGCGAGGACGGCCGCTTTTGCCGGCATTGGGGCGTGGATTGGGGCGCGATGCGCGAGGCGATCAAAGCCGGCGCGGTGCGCGGCGCCAGCACCATCCCTATGCAGGTGGCGAAGAACCTCTATCTCTGGAACGGGCGCAGCTATGTGGCCAAAGCCCTTGAGCTGCCGCTTGCCTATGTCATGTCGCTGATCTGGCCCAAGGATCGCATGATCGAGGTCTATCTCAATGTCGCCGAGTTCGGCCGCGGCATTTACGGGGCGGAGGAAGCAAGCCGGTACTATTTCGGCAAGAGCGCCGCCGATCTTACCCGGCATGAGGCGGTGCTGCTTGCCGTCACGTTGCCGGCCCCGCATATACGCAATCCGCGCAAGCCGAGCTTTCGCATGCTGCGTATCGCGCGAGCGGTCGAGCTCCGCATGCCGATCATCGCCAAGCGCGGGGCTTGCGTGATGCCGGGTCGCTGAGGGGCCGCCATCGGCTCTGGCCAGCCGAAAACTTTGCCACTATAAGGGCGCGACGAAGGCCCCCGAGTTTCGGGGGCTGCTCATGGGATTGTATGAATCATGGCCGTTCCGAAAAGAAAAGTCTCGCGCATGAAGCGCGGCAACAGGCAAAGTCACGACGCGCTCAAAGCGCCGACCTATGTCGAGGACAAGGAGTCTGGCGAGCTTCGCCGGCCCCATCACATCGATCTGAAATCGGGCCGCTACCGCGGCCGCCAGGTGCTCGACGTCAAGGAAGAAACCTAAGCGGCTGGCTCGGCCGAAGCGGGCCGGACGGCCTCCTTCTGGTGGAGGGCTCGACTGGCGATGACGGAACCGGCGCCCGAGGATAAGGCGGTTCATAGACGCGAGCGGCGGAGCTGGATGGGGCCCGTGCCGCTCCTCGTCATTCCGCTTCTCGCCTATGTCGTCTTGGCCGGTGCCGGTGCCGAGTTCGTCGCTCCATGGTTCAATGTATCCCTGCCGTCAGGCGGCACATGGCATATCGCCCCTGGCGATATTCTGCTCACGGTCGGGCTTGGGCTTCTCTTCTTCGAGATCTTGAAAGCGGCGCGAACCGGCGGGGCCACGGTCGTCGACCACGCCTTCTCGATGATGGTGTTCGTCGCCTGCCTTATTCTGTTCCTGATCTGGGACCGCGCGGCCACCTCGACGTTTTTCCTGCTCATGCTGATGGCGATGACCGACGTGATCGCGGGCTTCTCGGTCACCATCAATGCGGCTCGGCGCGACTATAATATCGGCGCCCCGTGACTCTCTGAACCGAGCCCAATGTGGACTCGCGGAGAGCCGCAAGCTTTTATCAACCAAGCAATGAAGAAAGATCGCATCCGTCGCGCTCCCGCCGTCTTTCCCGCTCGATCGCGGCTTAGAGAGAGCCCTTTCTTAAGCCTTGGTGACTAGGTTCGCGGCAACAAGGCAGCACCGAGAAGGTGCGCCGCAATTGGGACTTAAGGGGGCCGAGTTGAGTAGATCCTCTAAGGACCTGGCCGGGCGCGGCCGCATACAGTCCCAGGCTGAGCAACCAGCCCAAAGCGTCGACTTCAGCCCGCGGGGCGAGGAGTCCCGCGCCACGCCGTCACCGGAGCACAGCCTCGATCTCGAAGAAGTCCTGAAAGCCGTGCGCGAGACGGCCTATCGCTGGGACTTCGCGAGCGACCGCGTCGACTGGGCGGAGAATGCCTCAGAAGTGCTCGGCATTTCCGATCCCCTCCAACTCGCAAAGGGCCGTGCCTTCGCGCTGCTGGTCGATCCGGAGCACGCGGGTGCGCGTTATGACGGCATCACGGGCGGACCGCATACCCCGCCTGGAACCGAGATCAAATATTGCCTGCATTATCGCTTCCTCCCCGAGGGGCGTCGCGGCAGGACCGCGCTTTGGGTCGAGGACACCGGTATATGCTACATCGACGAGGAATCGCGCCCGAGACTCGCGCAGGGCACGCTGCGCGTGATCGACGACCGGCGCGAGAAGCATGAGCGCCTGCTTTATCTCGGCAGCCATGACGAGCTCACCGGACAACTCAATCGCACCAGGCTCACCGAGGAATTGACGCATCTTCTGTCGAGCGCGGGGCGAGCCCCGGCCAAAGGCGCTTTCCTGCTTGCCGGCGTCAACGATCTCACCCTGATCAACGAGACTTACGGCTTCGACGTGGGCGACGAGGTCATCGCCATTGTCGGGCGCCGCCTTGGGCGCGCCTTGCGCGGCAAGGACTGCATCGGCCGCTTCTCTTCCAACAAGTTCGGTATCGTGCTGCACGATAGCGACGCTGACGGGCTGGAGGCCATCGCCGCGCGGCTGATGGCGACGATCCGCGACAGCGTCATCGATACGAGCGTAGGGGCCGTGGCGACGAGCATCTCGGTCGGCGCCGTGATCCTGCCCGAGCACGCCGGCAACGCGCAGTCGGCCATTGGCCGTTGCCTGCAAGCGCTCGATAGCGCGCGCAGCAATCGCGGCGCGCATTTCGCACTTTACCGGCCGTGCGAAAGGCGCGAGTCGGAACGCCGCCGTGCCGTCGGAATTGCCGATGAGATCGTGCGTGCGCTGAACGACCGGCGCATGATGCTCGCGCTCCAGCCGATCGTCACCTCACGCAGCCACGAGCCCGAGCTCTACGAATGCCTGCTGCGCATGAAGCGACTCGATGGCTCGATCGCCTCGGCGAGCGAGTTCATCCATATCGCCGAGCAGTTCGGGCTCGCCAAGCTCATCGACCATCGCGTGCTCGAGCTCGCCATCGACCTGTTGCGCTCGATCCCGAAGATCAAGTTCGCGCTCAACGTGTCGGCGGCGACGGCGACCGATGCGCAATGGCTGTCGAGCCTTGGGGCTTTCACCGGCAAGGACCGCGCGCTCACCGAGCGTTTGACCATCGAGATCACCGAGACCGCGGCGATCTCGGACCTCGCCGAGACGGTTAAATTTGTCACTGCCCTCAAGGCCTTAGGCTGCCGCGTGGCGCTCGACGATTTCGGCGCCGGCTATACCTCGTTCCGCTCACTCCGGCTTCTCGGCGTCGACATGGTGAAGATCGACGGCTCGTTCATCGAGAACGTCGCCACCCACGCCGAGGACGAGATGTTCGTGCGCACGCTGATCGACCTCGCACGCAATTTCGGCATCGTCACCGTGGGCGAATGGGTGGGCGACGAGCGGACGGCCAAGCTCCTCGAGCGAGCGGGTGTCTCTTACATGCAGGGCTATTTCTTCGGCGCGCCGGAACTCGCCAAAGACGAGGTCGCCGACAAAAACGGGGCGAAATCCGTCTAGGCGGTTAGTCCGTGAAGAGCCGCTCGGCGAGAGCGGACAGCGCGCGATCGTGCACACCCGCTTTTTCCAGATGGCGCACGGTGTTCAGCACATACTCGATATTGCCCCCCGCTTGGCCTTTGCCGTTGCGGACGATGTGGAGTTGCTCCTCGAGTGACAGCGATCCCGCATATTGCGAGTGGTTGGGGTTGACCAAATAACAGAGCGCGCGAAAGCCGCGGTTTGATCCATCGAGCAGCGTGACCGGCCGCGAAGCTTCGACATAAACGTCGGTCACCTGTTCGCGCGCGCGCAAATAGGCAAGTGTTTCATTCTCCGCGCCGGCAACCACGCGAAAGGCGACGCCCCGACAAGATCCGCCTTTATCGAGTCCGAGCACCAGGCCCGGCTCGGCGTGAGTGCCGCGATGCACGACGGAATAGACACACAGGGCGCGATGCGCGCCCATGAGCCGGGCAGGGGCCTGCTCCTCGAAGTCGAAGCCCGGCCGCCACATCAGCGAGCCGTAACCGAACACCCAAAGCTCAGCCATGTTCCAGTCTAGTCGTCGTGGCCGTGGGGGCGGCCGAAATCGGGCGCCTGCGTATCCTGGCCCGCTTCGATGATGCCGCGGCGGATGGCGCGGGTGCGGGTGAAATGCTCATAGAGCGCCGCACCGTCACCTTTCCTGATCGCCTTGGTCAGCGCGGCGACATCTTCGTTGAAGCGGCCGAGCATCTCGAGCACGCCCTCCTTGTTGGCGAGGAAGATGTCGCGCCACATGACGGGATCGGAGGCGGCAATCCGGGTGAAGTCGCGGAAGCCGCCGGCGGAGAATTTGAGCACTTCCGAACGGGTTACCGTCTGCAATTCATCGGCCGTGCCGACGATGGTGTAAGCGATCAGATGGGGCAGGTGGCTGGTAATGGCGAGCACCAGGTCGTGATGATCCGGCGTCATCCGCTCGACATTGGCGCCGAGAAGGCTCCAGAACGCAGCGAGCTTCTCGACGGCTTTGGGGTCGGTCCCCTCCGGCGGCGTGAGAATGCACCAGCGATTCTCGAACAGCTCGGCGAAACCCGCATCGGGACCGGAATGCTCGGTGCCGGCCACCGGGTGCGCGGGTACGAAGTGGACAGTCTTCGGCAGATGCGGGCCCATGTCACGCACGATCGAGCCCTTAACCGATCCCACATCCGACACGATCGCGCCGGGCTTGAGATGAGGGCCGATTTCCTTGGCGACGTCGCCGCAAACGCCGACCGGAACGCAGACGATGACGAGGTCGGCGCCCTCGACCGCCTCTTTGTTGGTCTCCGTGACCTTGTCGGCAATGCCAAGCTCGATGACGCGCTGTCGTGTCTCAGGCGACCGTGCGCTCGCCACCATCCTACGCACGGCGCCTTGCGCGCGCGCAGCGCGCATGATGGACGAGCCGATCAGGCCGGGCCCGATGATGGCGAGCGTGTCGAAAAGAGGCTTCGTCATTTGCGGTCCGAGCCTTCGGCTCTCATGAAAGCGCGCAGCCCTTCGAGCACGGCGCGGTTGTCGTCCTCGGTGCCGACGGTCATGCGGAGCGCGTTGGGGAAGCCATATTCGGTGACGCGCCGCAGGATGATGCGCCGGCTGTGCAGGAACTTTTCCGCCTCTTCCGCCGAATGGGCCTTGTCCTTGGGTAAGTGCAGCAGAAGGAAATTCGCGGCGCTCGGCGTGACGCGAAGGCCAAGCTCGGTGAGCGCCTCCGCCATGGTGGCGCGCCAGGTCACGTTATGCTCTGCCGCGCGCTGCACCTGACGCTGATCGTTAAGCGCAGCGGTCCCTGCGGCAATCGCCGGGCCAGAGACGTTGAACGGACCTCTGATGCGATTCAGCGCGGCAGCGATCTCTGCCGGGCAATACGCCCAGCCAAGCCGGAGCGAGGCAAGCCCATAGATCTTGGAGAAGGTGCGCGTCATCACCGTGTTGTGCGTGGTGGCGACAAGCTCGATGCCGGCCTCGTAGTCGTTCGCCCGTACATATTCGGCGTAGGCCGCGTCGAGAACGAGCAGCACGCGCTTGGCCAGAGCATCGCGCAAGCGCTTCACCTCGTCGAAGGGCAGATAGGTGCCCGTCGGGTTGTTGGGGTTGGCGATGAAGACGATGCGCGTCAGCGGCGTCACCCGCGCGAGGATGGCATCGACGTTGGCGGTGAGATCGGTCTCCGGCGCGACCACAGGCTTGGCGCCGCGCGCGAGGATGGCGATCTTGTAAACGAGGAAGCCGTGCTCGCTGTAGATCGCCTCGTCGCCGGGGCCGAGATAAGCGGTAGCGAGCAGGTTGAGAAGCTCGTCGGAGCCTGCGCCGCAGACGATGCGCGCGGGATCGAGACCATAAAGCTCGGCAAGAGCCTCGCGCACGGGGCGCGCCGAGCCGTCTGGGTAGCGCGACAGCGAGGCCGCCGCGGCGTGATAAGCCTCGACAGCCGCCGGGGAGGGGCCGAACGGCGTCTCGTTAGAGGAGAGCTTGATGACCGGCGCAACGCCGGGGAGCACGCTCGTGCCGGGCACATAGGGCGCGATGTCGAGAATGCCTTGACGCGGGATCGGCCCACGCTTGGCGGGCATCTTGGCGCACTCCTTGGACGGGATGTTGCAAGGCGCCTCTCTTGGGGCATTTCTTGGGCCAAAGCAAAGAAAAGATTGACTTTCGTTGCTAAGGTCCTAGCTAACCCCGGACTGTAGATTGTGCGGGGCTTTGGCCTCATCCTTCGAGACGGCGCGTCCGCGCGCCTCCTCACGATGAGGAGAAGATCCTCATGGTGAGGAGCGTCCGAAGGGCGCATCTCGAACCCATGAGGCCCGAGTTGGTGGTTCGAGGACCATGGGCGAGACGACGACGGCGCAGGCTTTCACCGATCATTCCTTGCGGCTTGCGCAGATCGCCAATCCGCAAAGCGAGATCGTGCATTTCGACGAGTCCCTGCCGCTCGACTGCGGCTCCTCGCTCGCGGCCTTCTGCATCGCCTACCAGACCTATGGCGAGCTGAATAAGGACAAGTCGAACCTCGTGCTGGTGTGCCACGCTCTGACCGGCGATCAGCATGTCGCGAACCTGCATCCCGTCACCGGCAAGCCGGGCTGGTGGGACACGATGGTCGGTCCCGGCAAACCGATCGACACCAACCGCTATTTCGTGCTGTGCGCCAACGTCATTGGCGGCTGCATGGGCTCGACCGGTCCGAGCTCGATCAATCCCGCGACGGGTCGCCCTTACGGACCGGACTTTCCGGTCATCACCGTGGCCGACATGGTCCGCGCGCAGGCGCGCCTGCTCGATCATCTCGGCGTGGCGCAAGTGCTCTGCGTGCTCGGCGGCTCGATGGGCGGCATGCAGGTGCTGGAATTCGCAGCGACCTACAAGGACCGCGTGTTCTCAGCGGTGCCGATAGCCTGCGCCGCGCGCCACTCCTCGCAGAACATCGCCTTCCATGAGGTCGGCCGCCAAGCGGTGATGGCCGATCCGGATTGGTGTCAGGGGCGCTATCTCGACGAAGACAAGAGCCCGCGCAAAGGTTTGGCCGTTGCGCGCATGGCCGCGCACATCACCTACATGTCCGACGATGCGCTCCACACCAAGTTCGGCCGCAATCTCCAGGACCGCGACAAGGTCACCTTCGGATTCGATGCCGACTTTCAGGTGGAAAGCTATCTCCGCCACCAGGGCTTGAGCTTCGTCGACCGCTTCGATGCGAACTCTTATCTCTACATCACGCGCGCCATGGACTATTTCGATCTCGCCGCCGACCATGGCGGGGTGCTCGCCAACGCGTTTGCCGGCACCAAGACGCGGTTTTGTCTCGTGTCGTTCACCTCGGACTGGCTATTCCCCACCGAGGAAAGCCGCGAGATCGTGCACGCGTTGAACGCGGTCGCCGCCAATGTCAGCTTCGTCGAGATCAAGACCGACAACGGCCACGACTCGTTCCTCCTGCACCAGCCTGAGCTGTTTGACACCATTCGCGGCTTCCTCGCCGCAGCGGCGCTGAAGCGCGGCATTGCGGAGCCGAAGGGATGGCTGCCATGAACGTCAACGTGCCGCCTCATGCCGTGCGCACGGTGACAGATACCGCGCGCGTCGACCTGCTCCTCATCGCCGAGATGGTGGCGCCTGGTTCGCGCGTGCTCGATATCGGCTGCGGCGACGGCACGCTGCTCCGCCTCCTTGCTTCGCGGAAGGGCGTCGACGGCCGCGGCATCGAGCTCAGCCAAGCGGGCGTGAACAACTGCGTGGCAAAGGGGCTCGCGGTCATCCAGGGCGACGCCGATACCGACCTCGTCTATTACCCCGACCACGCCTTCGACTATGCGATCCTGTCGCAGACCATCCAGGCGACCTATTCGCCGCGGGACGTGCTCGAGCAGCTCTTGCGCATCGGCAAGCGCGTGGTCGTGTCGTTCCCCAATTTCGGCCATTGGCGGGTGCGGACGAAGCTCCTGTTCGGCGGGCACATGCCGCGCACCGAATATCTGCCGGACCGCTGGTACGACACGCCCAACATCCATCTTTGCACGATCAACGATTTCGTCGATCTCTGCCGTGACGCCGGCGCCAAAATCGAGCGCGCCGTCGCGCTCAACGCCTATGGGCGTAAGCTCGGCGTCGCGATGCCGCTCTTCGCCCAGAATCTGTTCGGCGAGCAGGCCGTGTTTTTGCTGTCGCGGTAGTGCTTTCTGGCCTCATGGTTCGAGACGCGGCGTGAGTGCGCCGCTCCTCACCATGAGGGGGTTGCATCCTCATCCTGAGGAGGGCCGCAGGCCCGTCTCGAAGGATGAGGCGCCGGTCTGTGGCGTAACCCCTGCAGGCATGGGCACGATGCGCCGCTTCACCTTGCGGGCCGTGGCGCGCGCCGGCACTGCGGCGTAGACCTGCTTGGTCGCCTCGACGAGGATCACGCCGGAGAAGGCGGGCCACAGCACGAGACCGAGCCGCTCCCAGAAGACAGGCCATCTGAGCAGCACGGCCCAATTGAAGGGCGGCATATAGAGCGCGTATTCCCACTCCTCCGGCGAGAACAGAGCCTCCTTGAGCAGCTTCGTCAGCTGCGAGCGGCTGAACGGGCTGCCATAGCCGAAGGGCGTGGTATCGACGCGGGCCCACAAGCCCCTTCGGTTGGGAACGACGAGGAGAAGCCGGCCATTGGGCGCGAGCACGCGCCAGAGCTCGCGGAGCAGCGCGCGCGACTTCTCCGACCATTCGAGCATATGGACGAGCAGGATGCGGTCCGCGCTCTCGTCGTCGAGCGGAAGCTCGGTCTCCTCGACGAGCGCGCTCACTGATTGCCCCTGCTCCGGCCACGGCACGGCGCCGAGCTCGGCCGGCATGAGCGCGCCGAGTACCGAGGCCTCGCCCCGGAAGGGCGCAAGATAAGGTGTGGTGAAGCCGAGGCCGAACACGCGCATGCCCTTCACCTCGCTCCACCGCGCCCTGATACGGGGCGAGAGCAGGCTCCGCACCACGAGCCCGAGCGGGCGGGTGTAGAAGTCCTTGAGGTCGATGACGTCGAGCTGCATCAGCGAATTGTCACGTTCGGGCGTTTAGGGTTCGTTCGCGAACTTCCGCGCGGCTCCATTTCAATCTCCGGCCAGGAGATGCTAGGGTCCGCGCCGAAAGCAAGAAAGAACGTTGGAAACGTCAGATGGCCCAATTGCAAATTCACCAATTTCCGACCCGCGGCGACAATTTTGGCGTCCTGATCCACGACCCCAAGACCGAGGCGACCGCCGCGATCGATGCGCCTGACGCCGAGGAGCTGCTTGCCGCGCTGCACGACAAAGGCTGGACGCTGACTCATATTCTCGTCACGCATCATCACCACGACCACACCGCCGGCAACACAATCGTCAAGCGCATGACCGGCTGCACTATCGTGGGTCCGGCCAAGGAGGCAGGATCTATCCCTGCGCTCGACGTCGAGGTGAAGGAGGGGGACATTGTCGAGATCGGCGGCGCCAAGGGCCGCGTGATCGAGACGCCCGGCCATACACGCGGTCATGTCAGCTATTTCTTTCCTGACGACGGCATCGTGTTTGTCGGCGACACGCTGTTCTCGGTCGGCTGCGGCAAGCTGCTCGAGGGCGACGCGAAGATGATGTGGTCGTCTCTGTCGAAGCTCGCCAAGTTGCCGCCAGAGACGAAGCTCTATTGCGGCCATGAATATACCGACAAGAACTGCCAATTCGCACTGACGATCGAGCCAGAGAACGACGCGCTCAGGGCGCGCGCGGCGGAGGCGGCGGCGCTCACCGAGAAAGGCGAGGCGACTCTGCCCTCGACGATCGGCCAGGAGCTTGCCACCAATCCCTTCCTCAGGCCGTCGAGCCCGGCCATCCAGAAGCGTCTCGGCATGGAGGGGCGGGAGCTTTGGGAGATCTTCGGCGAGACACGCAAGCGCAAGGACAAATTCTGAGCCATGTCCGAAGCGCTGACGGCAGACGAGGTGATCGCGCATCTCGGGCTGAAGCCGCACCCCGAGGGCGGCTGGTATCGCCAAACCTTCAAGGACGAAGCGGGGCACAAGGGCCGCGCGCACTCGACCGCGATCCTCTTTCTGCTTAAGGCGGGCGAGGTGTCGCGCTGGCACCGCGTGGACGCGGCCGAGATGTGGCATTGGCATGGGGGCGCGCCGCTTCTGCTCGAGGTCAAGGACGGCGAGACGCGCCACGAATACCGGCTCGGAGCGAACCTGCTTGCCGGAGAGCACCCGCAAGGGCTCGTCCCGGCAGGGGCGTGGCAGACGGCGCGGAGCCTCGGGCCCTGGACGCTCCTCGGCTGCACCGTGGCGCCCGGGTTCGAGTTCTCAGGATTCGAGCTCGCCCCCGAAAGCTTCGAGCCTTAGCGATTAAGCGCGCGCGGTTTCTTACCTCCCCCTCGTGGGGAGGTCGGTGCGCGGCTCAGCGCGCCGGGTGGGGGGATGTAGTACCGTTTGGCGTGGCCAACGAGACAGCTCGCAGACTTCGCAAGAGTATGACGCGCCAGGAGGTGAAGTTCTGGTTTCATCTCCGCGAGTTACGAAAATTAGGATTTCACTTTAGGCGGCAAGTTCCGATCCGGAACTTTGTCGTGGACTTCGCCTGCTATCATCCAAGAGTCGTCGTGGAGCTCGACGGGAGTCAGCATTCAATGGGGCGGCAAGAAATCAAGGACGCTGTGCGCGATGCAGCGTTGAAGGCTGATGGATTCAAAATCGTCCGCGTGTGGAACACAGACGTGGACAAGAATCTTTCTGGTGTGTTTGACCAGATCCTCCGTGAGCTAAAGCGGGAATAGACCCCCACCCCAGCGGCGCCACGAGGCGCCGCCGGACCTCCCCACAAGGGGGAGGTATGGTCAACACGCTTCGTTCACCCCAGAGCGTGCGAGAGCATCAATCCATGAATTGGCCGCCGTTGATGGTGAGCGTCGAGCCGGTGATCCAGGCCGCTTCGTCGGCGGCGAGGAACACGACGCAGCGCGCGACCTCCTCGGCCTCGCCGAGCCGGCCGACCGGGATCTGGCCGACGATCGCCTTCATCACCTCGTCGGAGACGCCAGCGAGCAGCTCGGTCTTCACGTAGCCGGGAGCAATCGCGTTCACGGTGATGCCTTTGCGCGCGTTTTCCAGCGCGAGGGCGCGGGTGAAGCCGATCACGCCGGCCTTGGCCGAGCAATAATTGGCGAGGCCTAACTGGCCCTTCTGCCCGTTGATCGAGGAGATGTTGATGATGCGGCCGAAGCCCCGCTCGCGCATGGCATTGATCACGGGGCGGGTCTGGTTGAACAGCGAATCGAGATTGGTGCGGATCACCTGCTCCCACTGCTCATGGGTCATCTTCTGCAGCATGGCGTCGCGCGAGATGCCGGCATTGTTGACCAGAACCTCGATGGGCCCGACCTCGTTCTCGACGGCGATGATCCCTTGCTCGGCAGCGACGTAGTCGCCCACGTCCCATTTGAACACCGGGATCTTGGTTTCCTTCTTGAAGGCTTTGGCGGCGTCGTCGTTGCCGCCGTAATTGGCGGCGACTTGATAGCCCGCCTTCTTCAACGCCTTGCAGATCGCGGCACCAATACCGCGCGTTCCTCCCGTGACGAGAGCCACCCTTCCCATGCCTTCCTCCCTTAGAAGCGCTTCTTTGGCGCTTGCTTCGACAGTCTAAACACCGATTGGACCCAGGCGCGGGATGCGCCCGGGGTTACCGACTGACAGCGCGTGCAAGCGGGCTTGCGATCAGTCCCGCTCGACGCACATGGCGATGCCCATGCCGCCGCCGATGCACAGCGTGGCGAGGCCCTTCTTGGCGTCGCGCTTCTGCATCTCGTGCAGCAGGGTGGTGAGGATACGAGCGCCCGAGGCGCCGATCGGGTGGCCGATGGCAATCGCGCCGCCATTGACGTTCACCTTGCTCGTGTCCCAGCCCATGTCTTTGTTCACGGCAAGGGCCTGCGCGGCGAAGGCCTCGTTGGCCTCGATCAGGTCGAGATCCTTGGGCTTCCAGCCGGCCTTCTCGAGCGCCTTGCGCGAGGCGGGGATGGGGCCTGAGCCCATGACTTTGGGATCGACGCCGGCCGTCGCCCAGGAGGCGATGCGGGCAAGAGGTTTGAGCTTCCGCTTCTTGGCTTCCTTGGCGGACATCAGCACGAGCGCCGCGGCGCCGTCATTGATGCCGGAGGCGTTGGCAGCGGTGACGGTGCCTTCCTTGTCGAAGGCGGGCCTGAGCTTCGCCGCGTCTTCGACCTTGGCACCCTCACGGATATATTCGTCATCGGCAACGACGGTCTCGCCCTTGCGCGTCTTCACCGTGACGGGGACGATTTCGTCCTTGAACCTGCCGGCCTTCCTGGCGGCCTCGGCCTTGTTCTGCGAGGCGGTGGCGAACTTGTCCTGCTCCTCGCGGGTGATCTGCCACTGGCGGGCGACATTCTCCGCCGTGTTACCCATGTGATAGCCGTTGAAGGCATCCCACAGGCCGTCCTTGATCATCGAGTCGATGAACTCCAGCGCGCCCATCTTCTGTCCGGTGCGGAGATGCGCGCAGTGGGGCGAAAGGCTCATGCTCTCCTGGCCGCCGGCGACCACGATGTCGGCATCGCCGGTCGCAATCTGCTGCGCGCCGAGAGCGACGGCGCGGAGGCCCGAGCCGCACACCTGGTTCACGCCGAAAGCCGTCGCCTCGACTGGAATTCCGGAAGCGATCGCCGCCTGACGCGCCGGGTTCTGGCCCTGGACCGCCGTCAGCACCTGGCCCATGATCACTTCATCGACATCGGCCGGCGCCACGCCCGCCCGATCGAGCGCTGCCTTGATGGCGACCTCGCCGAGCGCATGCGCCGTCAGGGTCGACAGCGCGCCATTGAACGAGCCAACCGGCGTCCGCGCCGCGCTGACGATGACAATATCCTCGTCTTTCATACCCATCTCCAACACCTAAGGGAGGAAAGGTCATAACTTAGTGATTCCCTCTAGGGAAGCCTAGGTTTGGAACCCGTTAAGGGTGCGGCAAAGCCTCTGGTGCTGCGCACAAAGAACGTGGTACTCATCTCGCAGGTGCGGTATGAAGTAATCTTGGGTCAGAACCCCAAGGCGTGGGAGCGCAAGGCACGTGGCAAGGGATGCGGAGCAAGAGACCCGGCCGGTCATCATCAAGAAATACGCCAACCGCAGGCTCTACAATACCGACACGAGCACCTATGTGACGCTCGAGGACCTCGCCGAAATGGTGCGCGGCGAGCGAGACTTTGTCGTCTACGATGCCAAGACCGGGGAAGACCTCACCCATTCTGTCCTGACACAGATTATCGTCGAGCAAGAAAGCCGGGGCACCAACCTCCTGCCCATCGGATTTTTGCGCCAGCTCATCCGCTTCTACGGCGACTCGATGCAGAAGCTCGTGCCGAGTTATCTCGAGTTCAGCCTCGATTCGCTCACCCGCCAGCAGGAGCAATATCGCCGGCGATTCGCTCATGTCTTCGGCACCGCCGCCTTCGAGGCGATGCAGGACCAGGTGCGCAAGAATTTCGCGACGTTCGAAAAGGCGCTCGGCCTGTTCACTCCCTTTGCCAAAGGCGGCAGCGAGGAGACGAATGCTCATGGCGAGGCGGGCGCGCAACACGGCGAGACGCCGGCAATCTCGGCCAAGCCAGACGATGAGATCGCGACGCTCAAGGCCGAACTCTCTGCCATGCAGCAGCGGCTCGAGCAGCTCTCCCGGCGTTAGTCTTTTTCCACACTCCGTTTGTCATCGCCCGGCCTGACCGGGCGATCCAGTATTCCCGACGTCGCAAATTGGCGAGACGGTGACGACTGGATTCCCGCTTTCGCGGGAATGACGTCCGATAGATGAGGCTAACTAGGCGGCGTTGGCCTGAAGCCGGCGCATGTGAGCAGCGGTCAGGTCGGTCTCGACCAAAGCACGGTCGTCCGAGTTCTCGGCCAACAGGTGGATATGCACCTCGTTGGCGCCGATCTTGGCGCCTTCATGGCGGAGATGAGCGAGATTGAGGGAGACGGCGTCATCCTTGGTCTGGCCGAAGGCGAGCGCCACGCGCCGCCCGTCGTCGTAGCGGCGGACGAGAATATAGTTCGCGCGCGGCAAAGCAGGGCAGCCGATCAGGCTGTAGACGCTGTGCAGATAGCGCCGGCCAGAGGCCCCGCGCCAATAGTGGAAAGCTTGGGCGAAGGCAGCCTCCGAGCAGACGAGAGCCGGCTCGTCGGCCGGGCCGAACTCGTCAAACTCCTGGGCTTCGACTTTGCGCATCCACATGGGGGTCCCGTCCATTAACCCTGAACTTGCACTGTCAGATGGGCCGACTGGTGACGATTTCAAGACAGTACTCGCTACGAATCTCTGGAACAAAGATAGAACTCGCGTCATCAGACAGTCAAGCACTCAAAGGTTAACGCCCTGCATACTGGCGGATTCCTTGGGTCTTGCTTCGGCGATTAGGCGGTCCGAGGCCGTCTCGATGGCGCAGGTGAGTCGGCTCATGAATTCCGCCCTGGGCAAGCCCGGCGGGATGGGATCGAGGAACTCGACGATCACGGTGCCGGGGCGGCGGACGAGGCTGCGCCTCGGCCAGAAGAGGCCCGAGTTGAGCGCGACCGGGACGCAAGGGATGTGGAGCGCTTCGTAAAGCAGGACAACTCCCGTCTTGTAGTCGGGCGGCGCCCCAGGGGCGCGGCGGGTGCCTTCGGGGAAGATGATGATCTCGCGTCCGTCCTCGACGCGCGTCTTCGCCTCACGCAGCATGCGGCGAAGCGCAGCCGGGCCTTTGTCGCGATCGACCGGGATCATCTCGAACTTCTTCGAGAACCAGCCGTGGAACGGGATCCAGAACAGCTCGCGCTTCATGAGCAGAGCGGGGTCGCGGAAGAGGGGGATGAGCGCGAAGGTCTCCCATGCCGATTGATGCTTCGAGGCGACGAGGCAGGCGCCCTCGGGCAGCTTCTCCTTGCCCCGCACCTCGACCTTCAGTCCGACGATGACTTTCAGGATCCAAAGCTCGAAGCGGGCATGCACGGCGAGAGCGGCCATCGCCCAGCTGCGTGGCGCGAACAGCAAGGGGCTGCCGAGAACGACAAACAGCGTCGTCGTCACGTAGAACACGAGATTGAACAGAAGCGAGCGCGCCATCAGGCGAGTGACCGCTATGGCTCGGGTGCGCTCTCGGCGACCTTGTCTTCTCCCGACAACAACAGGTTGGCGAGCCTGGTCGCGCCGAGCCGCCCGAGCGCCGGGAGGTATTTCAGATATTCTGACATCAAGAGCTTGGTGGTGCCTGGATAGGTCCACCAGCGATCGAGATGCACGTTCTTGTCGATGACGGGGTAGGCGATGAGCACCACGTCGGGCATCGCCCGGCCGAGCTCGGCGAGCGCGCGCGGCATGTGATAGTTCGAGGTGACGACGATGACCGAGTGGAAATGCTGCTGGGCCACCCATTCTGATGTCTCGGTGGCGTTGTCGATGGTGTTGCGCGCCTCCTTGTCGATATCGACGCAGCAGGCGAAATATTGATCGCCCTGGCTCGCGAGCTGCTTCAGCTCCTCCTTGGTGGTGGCGCGGTAGACGCCGGTGATGAGAACGCGCTTCGCCTCGCCTTGTGCCAGCAGCTTCATCGCCTGGTCGATGCGGTCGGCGCCGCCGGTGAGCACGGTGATGCCGTCAGCCGATGGCACCGTCTCGCGCGGTTCGCGCTCGACTCCGGTCGCGAACACAGCAAAGCCGATGAAGAAGAGCACCATGAGGAACAGCATCCCATCGAAGATGAGCCTGACTCCCCCGAAGAAGCCGCTGAACCGGCCCGGTTTCTCTTCCACTTCCTCGCTCACCGGTTACTCCAACGCTGCCAGGCGGACGCAAGAATAGGCGGAACACGAGGCCCATGAAACTGGCTTTACCGCTTCGAGACGAGAAAACTTCCGGGTCACTCGTAAGATTTGAGCACGCGGATCACACCGAGCCGCGAGGTGACCATGCACAGACAAGCCACGACGAAGACCACGAGAATGCAGAGGAAATAGCCTGCAAGATCGAGCTCGCCGGAGCCGATCAGCCGCTCCGTCTCGGTCGTTGTGACGATGCCGCCGCCGAGCATATGGGTGAGGACGGGCAGGAGCAGAAAGGCGATCGCGGCGGCAAACGCTCCCATCAGGCCCGCCCTCACGCCAAGTCCGAGGAAGTGGCGCTCGAACTCGCGGCTGATGAAACGCTCGTTAGCCCCGACGAAATGCAGCACCGCGATGATCTCGCGGTTGGTCGCCATGGCGCTCCGCGTCGCCGAGACGATGACGGCGATGGTCGCTGCGGCGACGAGCCCAAGCACGGCAAGGCCGCCAAGCGCGGCAGAACGGGTCAAAGTCTTGATCTCTGCCTGCCAGCGGCGGTGATCGTCGAGCGTGACGCCCTCGAAATTTTGCGTGAGCGCGTCCTTGATCACGCCGATATCGGGCGGATTGGAGCGGTCGATCTCGACCGCGATCAGCCGGGGGATGGGGAGCGCCGACAGAGCGGTCGACTCGCCGAGCCACGGCTCGAGCAGCTTGGCGCTGTCATCGGCGGTGAGGGGCTTCACCTGAGTAATGCCCTTCTGCTTGACGAGGAACAGCGAGACGAGCGTCATCTTCTTCTCGATGTCGGCGGTGTTGATCGGATCGAGCTCGACGGTGATCTCGCTCGTGATGTCGTTCACCCAGGCTTGCGCCGATCGGTTGACCATATAGACGGCGCCGGCGGTCAGGCAGGCGAGGAAGGACATGATGGCGATGACGACGGTGAGCGCATTGCCGGCGATCGAGGCCGAGGGCACGATCTGCGAGGAACGCGACTGGAAGCGCGACGGCAGCCACGTGACGACGCGCGCGGGCAGAAGCCCGGCAACGAGGCTCGTCCAGGGATAGTCGCGGATGTCTGAGAGCAAGGTCACGTGGGGCCTAGCGCATCTGCAAGTGGCCGTTGAACAGGATCAGGCGGGGAGCGTCGAGCTGGTCCATCAGGGCATGGTCGTGCGTCGCGATAATGACCGAGGTGCCTAGCCGGTTGAGCTCGACGAACAGGCGCAAGAGTCGATTGGCGATGACGGGGTCGACATTGCCCGTGGGCTCGTCGGCGAGCAAGAGCTCGGGGCGGCCGATCACGGCGCGGGCAATGGCCGCGCGCTGCTTCTCGCCGCCTGAGAGGATCTCGGGATAGGCATTGATGCGGTCACCAAGCCCGACCCAGCGGAGCAGATCGGTCACGTCCTCGCGATAATCCGATTCCCGCTTGCCCATGACGCGCAAGGGCAGCGCCACATTCTCCCAGGTGGTCAGGTGGTCGAGCAGCCGGAAGTCCTGGAACACAATGCCAATCCGCCGTCTAAGCTCGGCCCGGCCGGCAGGGGAAAGCTGGGCGATATTCTCGCCGAGAACGAAAACGAGCCCCCTGGTCGGCCGGAGCGACATGAAAAGAAGGCGCAAAAGCGTCGTCTTTCCGGCCCCCGACGGTCCGGTCAGGAAGTGAAAGGACCCGGGAAGCACGTGGAAGGTGACATCGCGCAAGATCTCGGGGCCGCTGCCGTAGCGCAACCCGACATTGTCAAAGCGAATCACCCGTCTTCCTAAAGCCTCTTATCATTGGCCGCGACTTTCGCTCTTTATGCTGAACTCGCTGTCCGGTATCAATGGAATTGGGCAACGACATGGGGGCTGCCGCAGAATCCACGGTTGCGGCCGCTTTTGGCTTTCCGATGGCAACACTCATTATCTGCCCGACTTGCGAGACGCGCTACGAGACGGCGGCCGTTTTCCCGCCTGAAGGGCGCAAAGTGCGCTGCTCGAAATGCGGCCATGTCTGGCAGGCGAAGGCGGTGGCGCAGCCCGAGGCTGCGGCAACAGGGCTCAAGGTCGTCTCCAAGGCGCCTGGCCCTGCGACGCCCCTACCGCCTCCAACCCCGCCAAAGGCCAAGGCCAAGCCGAAGCCGGCGACCGTCAATAACGCCATGGGCGGCTTTGCCGGCATTGCGGCTGCGCCCAAGGCCGAACCCAGCCTCGCCGAGAGGGCGGCGGCGGCATCGGCTGCTGCGGTCCAGCCGGACGCCGATTTCAGCAGCGACGAGGATCTCGCTGCTCAGGTCGAGCGCATGAACGCCGAGGCGGCGATGGCGGCGGAAGGAGTCCTTCCCGACGAGAAGCCGTCAGGCGGGGGGATCTTCGCGAGACTGAAATCGAAGCGTGCGCCGGCGCCCGCCAAGGCGCCTGAGCCCCCCGAGGAGCCGGAGCTCCCGGCCGTGCCTCCAAGCGAGACCGAGCTCGCCGCTCTTGATGCGGGCGAACCTCCGCCGGCGGAGGCTCCCTCGCGCGTGGTCGCCATGGGCTGGCTCGGGCTGATCCTCTTCGTCGCGCTCATTCTCGGCATTCTGGTCTTCGCCAAGGGGACCGTGCTCTCGGTCCTCCCCGGCGCTCAGCGGCTCTACGGCATGTTTGGCGGCTCATCGGCGACGAGCGGGCTCACCTTCGAAGGCGTCCGCTACGGCTGGGCCAACGAAGGCGATCAGGCCGTTCTCGAAATTCAGGGCGACGTGGTGAATTCGAGCTCCTCGCCGGTCGCCGTGCCGCAAATCGTGATCGCGCTTCGCGACGAGAATGGAAACGAGATCTCGGAGTGGACGACTGACAGCGGCGCCGACGAGCTTGCCGCCGGCGAGCATGCGGCCTTCGTGCGGCAGATACCCTCGCCGCCGAGCAATGTCCGCAGCGTCAAGGTTCGCTTCGCCAAGGCCAAGTAATCCATGGCCCATTCCGCGGCGCCGTCGATCACGCCGCTCTACAGCGAACAGGCGATCGCAAAAAGAATCGAGGAGCTCGCGCAAGAGATCGCCGCGCTCAAACTCGACGATCTCATCATCGTCGCCGTGCTCAAGGGCAGCTTCATCTTCGCCGCCGACCTGATCAGGGCGCTGCAACGCAAGGGGCTCGCACCCGAGATCGATTTCATCTTCCTCGCCAGCTATGGCGCCGGCATGGCCTCTGCCGGAGAGGTCAAAGTCCTGCGCGACGTCGAGAGCGAGCTCGCGGGCCGCGATGTGGTGATCGTCGACGATATCTTGGACTCTGGCCGCACGCTTGCTTTCGCCAAGGCGCTGCTCGCTTCGCGCGGCAGCCGCTCGGTCAGGACCTGCGTGCTGCTCGACAAGAAGGTGCCGCGCGAAGCCGAGATCGTGCCGGACCTCATCGGCTTTCACTGCCCGCCGGTTTATGTCGTCGGCTACGGCATGGACCTCGCCCACCGCTATCGCGAGCTGCCTTTCATCGGCGAGGTCACCGGGAAAAAGGGCTAGCAGCCGCTTGCCCACACCTGATACCTGACGGGGCCATGACCACGCTCAAGCTCATTTTCGCCCTGATCGGGGCCGCCATCCCGCTCATCGTGATCGTCCAGGCTCTGCGCAGCAAGGCGCAAGACCGCTGGCCTGAGGGCGTGCTGGTCGGCGTCTATCTCGGCACGCTCGGCTCGATCAGCGTGATTGCGCTGCTCACCTATTTTCTCGGGTGAGACGCGGTTAGAACGGCTTGATCAGGCGCTCGAGATAATCGAGCTCGAAGGTAGGCCGCTGCGGGTCGCCGAGGCGTTGCCTGATCTCATCGAGCACCTCGCGGGCACGCTGGATATCGATCTCATCGGGAACCTTGACCGACAGGCCGAGATCCGGACGGTTCGAGCGGTCGGGACGCCCCAGCGGGTCTCGCCCGTTATTGCCGGGACCCTGACCAGCCTGGACCTCGCCACCCTGCTCCATCTGCTCGGCCAGTGACTGCGCGCCCTTGCGCAGACTGTCGAGCGCCTGGTTCTGGGCCTGCGTCGCCTGGTCGAGGTCATCCTGGCCGATCGCGTCCTTAGCCTCTGCCATCGATTTCCCGGCGCCGTCGAATTGCTCAGGCGCGTCGGCGCCTTCGATACGGAAGCGGTCGATCAGGCTTTGCAGCTTGTCGCGGAGCTCCTGCTGGCGCTTGGCGAGATCGCCGTGCTGACCCGGGTGCTGGCCCCCTTGCGGCTGCTGGCCCATCTCGAGCTTGCCTTGACCGGGGGCCCCGCCCTGCTTGCCGGACTCGCCCTGGCTCTTGAGCGGACCTTGTTCAGACTCTCCCGGCATATCCATGAACGGCGCCATGCCCATGCCGGGACCGAAATCCATCGGCTGGCCGGGCGGGCTCACCTCGAATTGCTGGCTTTGCTCGCCGCCTTGTTCACCCTGCTGGCGCTTGGCTTGGAACGTGTCATCGAGCAGCTTCTGCTGCTTCGAGATGACATCGTTCAGGTCCTTCATCGTGCGGCTCGCGCGCTGCTGCTTGGCGTTTTCGGGGATGTTCCCGGCCTGCATGCGCTCGAGAATGTCCTTGAGCTCCGACAGCATGCGCTCGGCCATCTCCTTGGAGCCGGCCTGGGCAAGCTTCTCGATATTGCTCAGCATCTTGTCGAGATCCTGCTGCTTGAGAAGCTGATCGCCGTTCTGCTGCTGATCCTGCTTCGCCATGTTGCCCTTGTCTTGCGCCTGCTTGGCCAGCGCCTGCATGTAACGCGACAGGGCATCGCGCAGATTGTCGACGAGCTGCTTGATCTCGTCCGGCGAGGCATTCTTTTCCAGCGCCTGCGAGAGCGCGTCTTGCGCCGATTTGAGCTCGCGCTCAGCCTCGGGCAAGTCGCCGTCCTCGATACGGAGCGCGATCTGCCAGAGCTGATCGACGACACTTCCGATCGCCTCGTGCGAGGGATTGCTCATTAGCCGCCAATACGCGTCGCGCAAAGAGAGATAGGTGAAGCTGTCCTCGCCGACCTTGTCGCCCCCGATGGTCAACGCATCGAGCGCTTCGGCGACGGGTTCGGTCGTGCTGGGATCACGCACCAGCTTCTTGCGCTGCTCGACCACGGCCTTGGCCAGCGGCTTAGTGAAGACGCGCTCTGGCAGCACGAACTCGTAAGGCGCGCTCATCCCGGCCTGTCCGGCCTGGTCGCGGGCGACTAGGGTCATGCGCACCTTAAGCCCCGCCCAAGGATGGGCGGTCAGGTCTTGGGTGGCACGCCCGTCGGCGTGCTTCGCGTTGGCGTGCGGCAATTGCAGCGGCATGACCGGAGGTTCGAGCAAGGGATCGGTCTTATCCTTGGCGTCCGCGTTCTTGCCGTTCGCATCCTTGGGGTCCTTGGGGCCGACAGGAAACGGCTCCGGCGCAAGGCTGGTCTCCGCGCCCTCGGCGAGGGCGAATCTTGCCTCGGCGTTGGCAACGCCATGATCGTCGTCGGCGCGGTAGAGGAGGCGCAAGGCCCCGCGCGGGGTGGTCGTGGGATTGGCCATCAGGCTGATGGTCGGCGGCTCGTCCTTGATCAAGTCGAAGCGCCATTTGGCGATGGTCGCTCCGCCGATGCGAACCTCGGCGCTGCCGGGGTCGTTCAGCGACACGGCGAACTCGGTCAGCCCCTCGGTGTGGCCGGTCTTGGGCTCGGCGGCCTTGGCGACGGTGCCTTCCTCGTTTGAGGTGACGAGACTGACCGTCTCGCCTTTCGGCACGCGCGCGCGGACGACCAGCTCGCTCCGCTCGGGTACCGACAGCGCACGGAAGGTCTCAGAGCCGGTGCCGACCGTCTCGTTCCCGTCGGCAAGGATGATGGGCGGGACCTCGGTGTAGACAGGCGGCGTCACCCAGGCGTCGAGCCTGAGCAGCGACGGCGCGTTGCTTGCAGCCGGCGAAAAGGCGGAGCGCAGCCGGTCGAAGCCATTCGGACCCGCGGCGAATACGGCAGCGATCAGCGCGACGAGAAGCAAGGCGCGAAGGGCATAAGGGTCTTTGCGGTCGGTCCGGGGCTCCGGCCAGGTCGGCCTCAGCTTCTGGATGAGATGCGACAGTCGCGCGCGATGCGCGGCCCAGAGCAGCGCCGTTTCCTTGGCCGGACTGGTGCCGAGGCGATCCTCGTAGGAGGAGGCGGGACGGTGCTTGACGTTGGCCTTGGTCTCGAGGCGACGAAGCGCCTCCTCGCGAGTTGGCAGAGTGATGCGGATGAGCGGCAGGAAGGAGACGGCGAGCGCCAGAGCAAACGCGCCGAGCAGCACGCGATGAGCGAGCGGCGGGGTGATGCTCCAGAGATCGAGCAGGCTCACCACGAGGAAGGTGGAGACGACGAGGAAAGGCCACAGCAACGCCTCCCACACGCGCTCGAACAAGAGCGCCAGCAGGCTCAAGCGCACCTTCTGCTCGAAGCGCTTGGCGAGCGCGCGATCTTCCGGCGTCTCCGGCGGAGTCGGCTTCGAGCGAAACACGGATTTCATCATGCTCTTCTTTAGCACGGGAGCGGGGGTCGCTCGTAAGTTACAGTCCCGTAACCTGGGGTTCGATGCGGGCGAAATGGAGGCTTCACCGCCCCATTAACGCGCGTCAGAGCCAATCCGGCAGGCGCTCCTTGGCCAGCATGTCGTCATAGCTCGGCCTCGGCCGTGTGAGGCTGTAGCGACCTCCCGCCACCAGGACCTCGGGCACCAGCAGCCTGGAGTTATACTCGGAGGCGAGGACCGCGCCATAGGCGCCGGCCGTCATCACGGCAACGAGATCGCCGGAGCGAAGCGCGGGGAGGGCACGGGCGAGGGCGAGATAGTCGCCTGTCTCGCATACGGGCCCGACCACGTCGGTCATAACGGTTGGAGTTCCGGGCGTAGGCTCGATCACCGGCCAGATCTCGTGATAGGCCTCGTAGAGCGTCGGCCTGATCAAATCGTTCATCGCCGCATCGACGATGGTGAAGGTCTTCGACGCGCCTTGCTTCACGTAAAGCACGCTCGCGACGAGGATGCCGGCATTGCCGGCGATCATGCGACCCGGTTCGAACAGGAGTCGCGCGCCAAGATCGCCGACCTCGTCCTTGACGAGCCTCGCATAGTCCGAGGGAAGCGGCGGCTCAGGCTCGTCGCGCCGGTAGGGGATGCCAAGCCCGCCGCCGAGATTGACGAAGGAGATAGCGAAGCCCTGCGAGCGCAACGTGCCGACCAGCTCCTTCAGCAGCGCGAAGGCGTTCCTGAAGGGCGAGAGGTCGGTGATCTGGCTGCCGATATGCATATGCACGCCGGCGGCCTCGATATAGGGAAGCTCGCGGGCGAGGCGATAGAGGGCGGCCGCCTCAGCGAAGGGCACACCGAACTTGTTCTCGGCCTTACCGGTGGCGATCTTGTGGTGGGTTTTGGCGTCGACATCGGGATTGACGCGCATGGCGATGCGCGCAGTCTTTCCCCGCGCTTCGGCCACCTCGCTCAAGGCCCTGAGCTCAGGCTCCGACTCGACGTTGAAGGCGAAGATGCCGGCATCGAGGGCGAACGCCATCTCGGCCTTGGTCTTGCCGACGCCGGAGAAGGCGATCCGCTCCGGCGGTACGCTTACGGCGAGCGCGCGGCGAAGCTCGCCCTCCGACACGACGTCCATGCCGGCGCCCTGGCGCGCCAGCGTCGCGAGCACGCCAAGGTTGGAGTTCGCCTTGACCGAGTAGCAGACGAGCGCGTCGTCCACGCCGGCGAAGGCATCGGCGAACACACGGTAATGGCGCTCGAGCGTCGCCGTCGAATAGCAATAAAAAGGAGTTCCTATCTCGGCGGCGAGGCTGGCAAGGTCCACCTCCTCGGCGTGGAGCACGTTCTCGTGGGACACGCCGCGCCGGTAGGCGAAATGGTGCATTGAGAGGGTATCAGTCTATTGCAGCAGTCGGTCGATCCAGAGGCTGCGGGCCGGAACCTGGGACATCTTGGTCGATGGGTCGGCTTTCACCTCGGGATAAGCGGGCTTTGGCCGATCAAGGGAACCGCGGCGGCCGCAGGCGGAGAGACCCACAGACACCACGAGCAAAAATGCTATAAGGATGCGCAGTGCGCTTCCCATTGGTCGTGCCCCTGTCGCTCAAGCCTTTTTGTGGCTCTTCAGCTATCCCTTTTTACGCGACAAGCCTTCCTTCTCCAAACGCTTTATCCACCGCTTTGCCGCGGCCAGCACTTTGGCCGGGGCCGTTCCACCATAGCTTTTGCGGCTTTTCACCGAGCCTGCGACATCGAGCGCCTGGAACGCCTCCTTGGTGATCTTCGGCTCGACTGACTGCAAATCGGCCAAGGTGAGGTCCTTGAGCTCGACGGCTTTGGCGTCCGCCAGCGCAACGATTCGCCCGGTGATGTGGTGGGCCTCCCGGAAGGGAAGCCCGAGCTTGAGCACGAGCCAGTCGGCGAGGTCGGTCGCGGTCGAATACCCTTTGGCAGCCGCCTCTCTCATGGCGGCTAGGTCGGGCTCGAGATCCACGACCATTCCCGTCATGGCGGCGAGTGAGAGCTTCAGCGCATCGAGAGCGTCGAACAGAGGCTCCTTGTCCTCCTGCATGTCCTTGGCGTAGGCGAGCGGTAGGCCCTTCATCACCATGAGCAGAATCTGAAAGGCGCCGGCGATCCGCCCCGTCTTGGCGCGCACCAGCTCGGCGGCGTCAGGATTCCGCTTCTGCGGCATGATGGAAGAGCCGGTGGTGAACTTGTCGGACAGACGTACCAATCCGAATTGCGGTGAAGTCCACATCACGATCTCTTCGGCGAGCCGCGACAGATGCATGGCGGCGATCGAGGCGGCAGCGAGCGTCTCGAGCGCGAAGTCGCGATCGGACACAGCGTCGAGCGAATTCGCCGCCGGCCGGTCGAAGGCAAGCGCCTTTGCCGTCATGTCGCGGTCGATGGGGAAGCTCGTGCCGGCGAGCGCTGCCGCGCCGAGCGGGCATTCGGCGAGGCGCTTCTTGGCATCGGCGAAGCGGCCGCGGTCGCGCGCGAGCATCTCCACATAAGCAAGACAATGATGGCCGAAGGTGATGGGCTGGGCGGTCTGAAGATGAGTGAAGCCGGGCATCACCGCGCCCGCATAGTCGAGCGCCTTCATGACCAGCGCCGACTGGAGCGCGGCGAGGCCAGCGTCGACCGCGCCGATCTCGTCCCTGATATAGAGCTTGAAGTCGGTCGCCACCTGGTCGTTCCGCGAGCGCGCGGTGTGGAGCTTGCCGGCAACGGGACCGATCAGCTCGCCTAAGCGGCTCTCGACATTGAGGTGGATGTCCTCGAGCGCGCGCGAGAAATTGAAGGTTCCAGCCTTCATCTCGGCCTCAATCTTGGCAAGCCCGCGTGCGATCTCTTGGGCTTCCTTCTTGTTAAGGATACCGGTCGCACCAAGCATGGCGACATGGGCCTTGGAGGCCTGAAGGTCGTGGCGCCACAGCCGCTTGTCGAAGTCGATGGAGGCGTTTATCTCCTCCATGATCTCGGCGGGACTTGAGGCGAAGCGGCCGCCCCACATGGTATTGGTCATCGCTGTCGAGCCTGGGCAAGACGAGGTGAGCGGTAAGACGTGAGCGAACGCAGTGAAACAAAGCGCGCCGCGCCACCGGCCATGTTTCTCGTCGCTGGGTTGCTGGCGGCGATTGCCGGATTCGCGACGGTATATGTGAGTTTCGCCCCTTCTGACAATGGGCCGTCTCAGCCGAGCGGGCCCCTGGGGGCCTCCGAGGGCCAGGGAACGGTTGCGTCAAGCGCGGGAGGCGGGAGCGGGCCCTTGGCCGGCCTCAACAAGGGCGCCATGGCGCCTCTCCTCGTCAGGGCGAAGCCGCTCGATGTTCCGGCGATCGAATTCGATGATGGCGATGGCGCGACCAAGTCGCTCGCCGATTTCAAGGGCAAGGTCGTGCTCCTCAATATCTGGGCAAGCTGGTGCGTGCCGTGCCGCGAGGAGATGCCGGCGCTCGACAAGCTGGAGCAAGAGCTCGGCGGCAAGGACTTCGCAGTGGTCGCGGTGAATATCGACAAAGGCGGCCCTGACAAGGCGCGGGCCTTCCTCGCCGAGACGGGCGCCACGCATCTTCCCCTTTACACCGATCCCACGAGCAAGATGTTTGCCGTGCTGAAGACGGTGGGCATGCCGACGACGCTCGTGCTCGATCGCGACGGCAAGGAGATCGGCCGGCTGGTCGGACCGGCGGATTGGAGTTCGCCCGAGGCCAAGCGCGTGGTCGAAGCCGCCCTTGCCGCAAAGCCGGCCGATGCGTCCTAGCTCGTGCTATTGCACGGGAACGACGGCGTCCTTATCCAGACGATAGGTATAGTGGCAGGTCTCGGTGGTCGGCTTGTTGCAGGGATCGCCCGACGTTGTCACATACAACATGGGTTTGCCCCCGGCCTTGCCGAATTTGTAGCTCTGCACCAGGTCCTCGAAGACGAGGTCCCAGGCGGTCTCGCCATCCCAGAAATAGATTTGCAGCGTGCAGCCGGCAGTGGTGCAGAGGGGATTGGGAACGCCCTCGCATTTCAATTTCTTGTAGTCGGCGATCCAGTCTTCGCCGCCGTCGCCGTTCACATCCTGCGTGCTCAACACCGAGTCGGCATTGGGCTTGCCGTCCTCGTCCTTGCACGACTGGGCCGCATCGGCGATGGCCTGAGCGACATTGTCGGGCGGCTCGGCGGCGTGGCCAAGCGTTGCCCCCAGGCAAACAAGCATGAAGAACAGGGCCCAACGGCGCGGCAGCATGGGAAGAGAGGGCGTCAATTGGCGCCCGTGGTCACGGTCTTGGTCTTGCGCAGCGTCTTCTTAGTGGCCTTGACTGCGCCCTGGGCGACCGCGGCCGCGGCTCCCGTCGTGGCTGTCACCGCGCCCTTGGCGACCGTGGCGGCAGCATCGGTGCTGGCTTCCACCGCGTCCTCGGCATCGAGGTCCAGGGTGGGTTTGGACTTCTTGCCGTACTTCTTGCGGGAAATCTTGGCTGCCTTGGCCCCGCAGATGGTGTCGGCCAAGTGGACCGGCGTGTCGCTCAACGAGGCTTGGATGGCGAGACCGTCGAGGCTCGTGCCGAACAGCGATTTCCAGAAATAACGCTTGAAGCCATTCTCCAGGAGGTCGGTGGCGCGGGCGCGGCGGGTGGCGACTGATTGCTCGCCGAGGACGACAGCGACCAGCTTGCGTCCGTCACGCGTTGCGCTCGCCACGATGTTGAATCCCGAGTTGCAGATGAAGCCGGTTTTCATGCCGTCGGCGCCGGGCAGGCTGACGAGGAGGCCGTTATGAGTGCGGATGATCTGCTTGCCGACCTGGACCTCAGTCGTGGTGAAGAGGTCGAGGTGATCAGGGAACTCGACGATGATGGCACGGGCGAGCCGGGCAAGATCGCGGGCGGTGGTGTACTGTCCCTCCTCCGGCAAGCCGTTCACGTTGACGAAATGCGTGCGGGTCATGCCGAGATGCTGCGCCGCCTCATTCATCTTGGCGACGAAGGCTTCCTGACTGCCGGCCACGGCCTCGGCGAGCATCACCGCGACGTCGTTGGCCGATCTGACGATCAGCACCTTGAGCCCAACGTCGAGGGTGATCGATTCTCCCTCCTTCAGCCAGAGTTTGCTCGGGGCCTGCTGTGTCGCGAGCTTGGAGCAGATGAGCTGGGTATCGGGTTTTACCGTACCGTCCTTCAGCGCCTCGAACGTCACATAGGCGGTCATCAGCTTAGTGAGAGAGGCGGGAAACCACATGGCGTCGGGATCTTCGGCGTAAAACACCGTCCCGTTATACGGCTCGAAGACGATCGCAGGCCCCGCGGTCGCCGCCGAAGGAGCGGATAGAATCGCTCCAACGAGGAGGCCAAGACCCGCACGTCTCAGCATCATTCTTGTTCCCTCACCCAAGCCGGCGCCTTGGCGCTTGACCGTCCCGCCCGCGCAAAAATGCGCTTTGGCAATCGCAGAAGACAGCCACCCCACCCCAGGGACGGCCGCGCCCCCATAGTCAATCGAATTTCGACTGTTCCGTGGCGCGCAAGACAGGGACGCAAAGCGCGCACAGCCGAATCACGAGATTATGGCCGAAGCTGACCCTTAATCCGCCGCGAGAGTAGCGCGCCCGCTCCAATTCGCAACTGCGAAATTATCTTTCCGCGCGACTAGTCCCCCTGTGTGCTTCGGGAGAGACAGGGCTGGGCGGCGCACGCTAGAGAGAGTGGCGCGTTCCTAGGCAAATTTGGTGGGACCGTTTTGGCGATGGATGAAGAGGCGAGGCGCAACCAGCTTTCCGCCCCGTGATCGCCAACGGCAAGTTCGCCGCACTCTAAAGTGTCTCGCCTAGAACACGAAGCGGAAGCCGGCCGAGCCACCTTGCACCGAGGTGCCGTCGGAACCGCTCGCGAAGGCCGCGTCGTAGCGCGCGAAAAGGTCGAGCGAATGCCTCAGGGTCATGCTCGCGAGCACGTTGATCACTGCGGCATCGCCCGGCGCATCGACACCCGAGATAGCGAAGCTCGGCCCGGGCAGGCCCTGGAAGCCGGCAGTGAAGCTGCGTGATGTATCGGCGAAGTCGTGCGCCCAGCCGGCGCGGAGCTTGATCAGCAGCGGAGCAGGGAGACCGACCGCGACCTCTTGCGACAACTCCCCGCCAAGAAGACCAATCGCCGCCTCGGTCGAGTTGCCGTGGACGATGAGGTCGATCGCTCCGGCTCCGCTCTCGGCGAAGCCATCCTCGTTGACCACGATTCCCTGCATCGCCGCGATCGGCGTGAGCAGCGTAGTGCGGCTTAGCGCGAACGAATAGCCGGTCTCGACATTGGACAGGAACGCATTCGCCGTCGGCTCGCCTTTTGCTTGCCGTGCGACACCGGGGAAGACGATGCTGCGGTCGAGCGTGCCTTCGCTGTGGCCGAATCCGAGCGCGCCGTCGACATACCATCGCCCCGGTGCATAGGTCGCATAAACGGCGCCGGAGACTGTATTGACATCGCCGCTCCCCGAGATTTTGTTCGCGTCGAAGTCGCTTCGCGCATAGCCGACGGCAAAGCCAGCAAGGAATGACGGCCCGAGCCAGCGGTCGATTCCGCCTGCCACTCCTGCGATCTGATAGTCCATTCCATGCAGATCGCCGCTCTCGTCCAGTCCGCCGGCACCGCCGAAGCCAGTCAGCCATTGTCGCACCGGCACTTCGCGGGCGTTCGTATCGGCGCGGTCGAGCCTCACCTCGTCATGCACCGCGTCGAGGAACATGCGCGCGGATTGGGTCTCGACGGTCGGGATGTCGGCATAAGCCTCGCCGCCGAGCTGTGTTAGCGCACTGCGCAGCGTACTTCCGTCACCGATATTGATGAGATCGAGGCTGTTATAGATCGAGTCCATGTCGGTGTAGAGCTCGGGGTAGGGGCCGGCGTCGAGCGCGCGGGCCACGGCAAGCGTGTTGCCGCCGCCGGCGCGCGGCCGATAGGACAGCGCCGCAGCGCCGATCGGCTGCAGATTTATGTAGTTCTCGATGGGGACGAATTGCGGATTGGCGCAGCCTGGCTCGGAGCTGATGCCGATGAGCCGCTCTTGCTGCACACCGCCCTTTCCCCAGGGGCCCGCAGTCGGAATGTTGGGCGGGTTTGCGGGAAAATTCCCGAGGATCGGCGCAGCCTGTCCTACGATCATGCACGTTCCTGCCGGGACCTGAACGATGGTGAGCGAGTTGGGAAGATAGGGAAGCGCAAGAACGTTGCGGATCTGTTCGGCATTCAGCCCTCTGATCGCGTTCGACCCGGCGAGGAAGCTGCCGATCGGGCTCGTCACTCCGTCGGTGTAAGCGCGCACATATTGCGTCGGCACCGAGGTGCGAACCACGTTAGCGTCAGCCGGCGGGGTGAAGGGCTCGGTTGGCGGCCCGATATTCAGATAGCTATTGGCGTTGGCGCCGGTGTCGATCTCCGGCACAAACGTGCCGTTACGCCGGAAAATGGGGCCGGCGATGATCTCGCCGGGTGGCAGAGGCAGATCGCTCTGGGCGAGAGCCTCCTCGGCAAGCCCCATCGCCAGCAGGAAGAAGCTGGCGAGCAGTAGGCTTCCGCGCCTGAGACATGCGAGCATGGGCACGTCCCCCCTGTACCCAATTGCGCGGTGAGAGCTTACGCCGTTTCACAATGCCTGGTTGAGGGGCTGAGACTCTGCCCACAGATTATTTGATCGCGCGCGGCAGGCCGGAGCCTTGCGAAAGGGGGCGCGCGACCAGCACGCGCCCCTCCATGGCCTAGCCTAACCGCCGCCGCCGCCGACCGGCTGCGGTTGAGCCCCTTGATCCTTCAGCAAGGGCAGGGGGTTTTCCGGATGCTGAAGATCCGGCGTGAGGTCGGTCGACGCCCCGCCCGGGTAACGCTTGATGCTCGGGTACTTCATGATCGACTTGTCGAAATCGACGATGACCGGGGAGATCAGCGACAACACCCAACCATTGTCTTCGCCGGCATACCGTCCCGGAGAGCTCGTCATCACTCGCATCGGCGCGGCGCCATTGAAGATCATGTCGTATTTCTCGTACGGGTCCATGGTGAGGTTATAGAGAGCGCCGATCGATCCGAGGTCCGATACCACGCCGAGCCAAGAGTTTTTCGCCGTGCCGATATACTTCCACGCCATGTGCAGCCAGGGCTCGTCGGGATCGCCGCCGATGTCGGCGCGGGCTCCCTCGAAGATCTCGCCGTCGATGTAGATCCACGAGGTCCGTGCCGAATGCGGGGCTTTGCCCAGGACGTAGGCGCTGTTGTCGATGCTGTCGAAATAGATGCCCTTGCCGTCGTTGCCGACCCAATCGTGGGGCGGGGGCGTGAGCCCGACCATGGCGGCAAGCGTCGCCCAGCAGTCGATATGCGACATCATCTCGTCATAGCGGGCGCGCGCCTGAACGTGGCCAGGCCACCACATGATGGCCGGCACGCGCCAGCCGCCCTCGAAGGCCGAGCCCTTCTCACCGCGGAACGGCGTGGTCCCGGCATCGGGATAGGCATCGAGCCACGCGCCGTTGTCGGCCGTGAGGATGACGATGGTATCGGGCGCTTCGGCGCGAATTGCATCCATGACCCGGCCGACATCGGCATCGAGCTCCATCAGGGAATCGGAGTAGTCGCCGAGATGCGACTTCCCTCTGAAGTCCGGCGCCGCGTTGGTCGGATTGTGCATCTTGATGAAATTGACATCCATGAAGAACGGCTTGTCGTCCTTGGCGTGCTGCTTGATGTAATCCACCGCCGAATCGGTCTGCCGCTCGTCGAAGGTCGAAAGCGAATCGTAGGTAATAGTGCCGACCTTCTGGGCCGGTTCCCCGGCCTTTCCCTCCCATTCCCCGAGATTCACCAGGCTGTCGAAGGCATTCTTGAATTCCGGATTGTAAGAGGGGAACCAGGGATGGAACCATTTCTCGGTGTCGTCATAGGCATAGACGCCGGCATAATAGGCGGCGAAATGTTTCATCTCATCGAAGCCATGCGCGGTGGGATAGGAATCCGGTATATCGCCGAGATGCCACTTGCCCGAGAAGTAGGTGGCGTAGCCGTTCTTCTGAAAGAATTCGGCGATCGTCGGCGTCTCCTTGCGGAGATAGTTCTTGTCGCCCGGAGCGACAACGATCGAGAGCGCCGAGCGGATGGGGATGCGCCCGGTGATGAACGAGGCGCGGCCCGCGGTGCAACTCGCCTGGCCGTACCAGTTCGTAAACGTGGCGCCCTCCTCGGCCATGCGATCGACGTTCGGCGTGGGATGGCCGAGCGTTGTGCCTCCGCCGTAAGCGCCGAAATCACTCCAACCGGTATCGTCGGTCATTAGTATGACGATGTTGGGCCGCTTCTCCTGCGCTTGCGCTTGGTCAGGGATCGCAAGCGTGACCAGCGTCGTCATGGCTACGCCTCCGGCTAAAGCGGCAATTGCTCCCGCATCACGGAGCCTCTTGGTCGCCGGAGGTCGTTGAAGCGAAGATGTCTCGATCGTACTCATGGCTTCCTCCCGATTATGGTTTGAAGGATGTGAGCTTCTGTCTGAGCGCCGTAACAATCAAGCTATCCGCAACCTAACTCAGGCGCGCAAGATTCTGCCTCTTCATGAATGGCGCCAACCGCGCACATTGTCACTTCGACGCCGGAATGTTCCATCAGTCGTCGAACCCAAGTCTTCTCGGCGCAAGATCACAAAAACGTCATCATCTGGGTGTGGGACGCCAAGGGCGACGCCAAGATCGCTGTCAAGAACGTGATGCAGTCGAATGGCGTGATCACGTCATCAACACCGTGCTGCTGCCGAGCTAAGTACCTCCCTCAACGACAGCCAAGCCCGTCGTGCTTCGCGCACGGCGGGCTTTCTGTTTCTGGAGCCTTGACGCTAAGATTGGTGCGAGAGGGGCGAGGGAGCATCTACCAAATGGAGTGGCTGCGCAGGCTCGACGAGAACCCGCTGACCGAGCGCGTCATCATGGCGCTCATCTTAATCAATGCCGTCACGCTCGGCCTCGAGACGAGCGGCAGCGCGATGGAGCGCTACGGCTCGCTTCTCATCGCCGTCGACAGGATCGCCATTGCCATCTTCGTGGTCGAGATCCTGGCGCGGCTCATCATACAGCGCGCCGCCTTCTTCAGCGACGGCTGGAAGATCTTCGACGCGGTCGTGGTCGGCGTCGCGGTCGCGCCGGCGACGGCAGCCTTCTCGGTGCTCCGGGCGCTCCGGGTGTTGCGCCTGCTCCGACTGATTACCGCGGTGCCGGCGTTGCAGCGCGTCGTCGGCGGCCTGATCAGGGCGCTGCCCGGCATGGGCTCGATCCTGCTCCTCATCTGCCTCATCTTCTACGTGGCGGCGGTGATGGCGGTAAATCTCTATGGCGCCGATTTCCCCGAGCAGTTCGGCACGCTTCCCCGCTCGCTGTTCACGCTGTTCACGGTGATGACGCTCGAAGGCTGGGTCGACGATGTGGTCAAGCCAATCCTGGCCAAACATCCCTACGCCTGGATCTTCTTCATCTCCTTCATCGTGGTGACCACCTTCACCGTGCTCAACCTCATCATCGGCATCATCGTCAACGCCATCGGCGAGGAGCACGCCGAGGCCGAGAAGGAGGAGCAGAAGATGATGCACGAGGAGACGGCACCCTTGGCCGCCGAGATCAGGGCGCTGAGGGCCGAGATCGTGTCGCTGCGCGAGGATGTGGCCGGCCGCAAGCGCCGCTCGTGAGGCGCGCGATCAGCATTTCGATTTTTGCTGGAGTGCTTCGGACAGAACGTAGCAGCCGGAGCGCATCTCATCGATCATCCAGCCGCGCTTGTCGCGCAAGAGATCGTAAGTGACCGTCGTGTCCTTGCCGAGATTCTTGAAATTGGCGTCGACCACTGCCGATTTCGCGCCGGCCTTTTTCTGCACGACCTTGACGTCGGTCAGCAATGCGTCGTTGCCCATCACGATCATGGAAAAGTCCATGCAGGCATCGCCGTTCTTCTTGGCGATGCGGAAGCAATCGTCCCAGAGCTTCTGTGCGCGCGGCGAATAGCGCGCCGTCCCGCCCGGGCTTTCGCGGTCGGCGTAGATCAACTCGACGTAAGCGACCGCGCTCTGCTGGTCTGCTGCGGCGACTACCGTTGGTGCTATGAGGATCAACAGAGCGATAAGCCAAACGACAGGTTTCATCCGGCATCCTCGCTCGTCATACCGGCGCAAGCCGGTATCCAGTCGAAAGAGAAACGGAGCCAACCGCAGTGGCGGCGAGTCTGGCGCTGGATTCCGGCTTCCGCCGGAATGATGACAACGGGAAGGGGTTCAGCACGTGGAGGTCTTCCCCTTGAGCACGTCGGAAAGCATGTCGCAGCCGGTCGAGATGTCGTCCACCATCCAGCCCTTCTTATCCTTGATGAGGCGGAAGTTGATGTCCTCGTGGCGGTCGAGATTGTCGAAGCTCGCCAAAACCTCCGCCGTCTTGGCGTCGCTCTTGAGCGGCTCGATCTTGAGATTCTTGATCTTCCAGTCC
Organism: uncultured Alphaproteobacteria bacterium; assembly: GCA_963742355.1. Taxonomy (GTDB): domain Bacteria; phylum Pseudomonadota; class Alphaproteobacteria; order Rhizobiales; family Methyloligellaceae; genus Methyloceanibacter. The sequence continues at coordinate 110,662 of CAVULQ010000005.1, forward strand.
TGGGCGTTGACCCAGATGTCGAAATCCATGCAAGGGTCGCCGGTCTTCTTTTCCTTCCTGGTGCATGCGGCCCACAGCTTCACGATGCGAGGGCTGTAGCGCGCTTTGGCACCGGGCTCGGGCGTGTCGGCATAGCGCGCGGTGATATAGGCGACCGCATCTTGCTCCGCCGCGGCAAGCGGCAGGCTAGCGCTGCTCAACAGCAAGACAGCGACGAGCAGAACCCGACCCGACATTACTCAACTCTTCTCGATCAACACGGCGCGGAAGTCGTTGACGTTAGTGAGGGTCGGGCCCGTCACCAAGAGATCGCCGATCGCGTTGAAGAAGGTCCACGGATCGTTGTCGGCGAGCATCGCCTTGGCGTTCACTCCGGCCTTGGCCGCGCGCGCGAGCGTGTCGGGATAGATCAGAGCGCCGGCATTGTCCTCGCTCCCGTCGACGCCGTCGGTATCGCCGGCAAGGGCATAGATGCCGGGCATGCCGTCGAGGGCGATGGCGAGAGCCAATAGGAACTCGGTGTTGCGGCCGCCTTTGCCTTTGCCCTTGAGCGTGATCGTGGTCTCGCCGCCCGAGATCAGCACGCAAGGCGGCTTCTCGGGCTGCCCGCGTAATTTGCATTGCCGCGCTATGCCGGCATGTACCAGCGCCACGTCGCGCGACTCGCCTTCGATCGAGTCGCCGAGGATCACCGGCGTCACGCCGTCTTTGCGCGCGACCTCGGCGGCGGCTTCGAGCGAGGCTTGCGGGGTGGCGATCATGATGTTCTCCACGCGCGCGAGCCGCTTGTCGCCGGGCTTCGGCGTCTCCTCGGCTTTGCGCAAGCGATCGATCACCACCTTCGGCACGTCGATTTGGTATTTCTGCGATGATGCCGAGCGCTTGCTCGTTCGTCGAGGAATCGGCAACGGTCGGGCCCGAGGCGATGATGGAGGGATCGTCGCCCGGCACGTCGGAGATCATGAGCGCGACCACCTTGGCAGGGTAAGCGGCAGCAGCGAGCCGGCCGCCCTTGATGGCCGAGAGGTGCTTCCGCACCGTGTTCATCTCAGAGATGGTGGCGCCTGACTTGAGCAGCGCCTTGTTGACCGCCTGCTTGTCTTCGAGCGTGAGCCCTTCGGGCGGGAGCGCGAGAAGGGCAGAACCACCCCCAGAGATCAGGCAAAGCACGAGATCATCTTGCGTGAGCCCGTGCACCATGTGGAAGATGCGCTTCGCCGCTTCGCGTCCCGCCGCGTCGGGAACCGGATGGGCGGCCTCGACCACCTCGAGCCGCTCGGTCGGCACGCGATAGCCATAGCGGGTCACGACTAAGCCTTCGAGCGGACCGCCCCAAGCATCTTCAAGCGCCTTGGCCATGGCCCCGCTCGCTTTGCCCGCGCCGATGATGATGGTCCGGCCCTTGGGCTTCGGCGGCAGATGGGCCGGCACGCAGATCTCTGGCAGTGCAGCATCGACCGCAGCCTGGAACATGGCCTTAAGCAAGACGTCAGGCTTCATCTTCTTGGCGTTCCCTCCAAATGGGGCCTGAACCTGCACAGACGATTGCAAGAAGGCAAGCGAATGAATTAGTTTGCTCAAGCCTAGGGCAGTGAAAGACCGCTTGTTTCGGAAGGCTAACCACTTGGGGGCCGTGAGTAATGTCAGTTCAGCCGCGTGAAGATGCCGAAAAAGCGGGCAAGCCCTCGCACGATCAGCACAAGACTCCGAAATCCGATATCGAGATCAGCCAGGCCGCGAAAATGCGGCCGATCGTCGAGGTTGCCAAAGATAAGCTCGGCATCGACGCCGAGGACCTGATCCCCTACGGGCATTACAAGGCCAAGGTCGCGCTCGACTATATCGCCTCTCTCGCCGATCGGCCGGACGGCAAGCTGATCCTCGTGACCGCCATCACCCCGACGCCTGCGGGCGAAGGCAAGACCACGACCACGGTCGGCCTTGGCGATGCGCTGAACGACATCGGCAAGAAGGCGATGATCTGCATCCGCGAGCCTTCGCTTGGCCCCTGCTTCGGGGTGAAGGGCGGGGCGGCGGGCGGCGGCTACGCGCAGGTCGTGCCCATGGAAGACATCAACCTCCACTTCACCGGCGACTTCCATGCAATCGGCGCCGCCAACAATCTGCTCGCGGCGATGATCGACAACCACGTCTATTGGGGCAACAAGCTCGATATCGACACCCGCCGCATCACCTGGCGGCGCGCCGTCGACATGAACGACCGCGCGCTCCGCTCGATCGTCACCTCTCTCGGCGGGGCCGCCAACGGCTATCCGCGCGAAGCCGGCTTCGACATCACCGTCGCCTCGGAAGTGATGGCTATCTTCTGCCTGGCGAGCGACCTCGAGGACCTCCAGCGGCGCCTCGGCCAGATCCAGATCGGCCAGACGCGCGACAAGAAGCCGGTCACCGCCAAGGATCTCTCCGCCGCGGGCTCGATGGCGGCGCTGCTCAAGGATGCGCTCGCGCCGAATTTGGTGCAGACGCTCGAGAACAACCCCGCCTTCATTCATGGCGGGCCGTTCGCCAATATCGCGCACGGCTGCAACTCGGTGATCGCCACCAAGGCCGCTCTCAAGCTCGCCGATTACGTGGTTACGGAAGCAGGCTTCGGCGCCGATCTCGGCGCCGAGAAATTCTTCGACATCAAATGCCGGAAGGCGGGGCTGAAGCCCGCTTGCGTGGTGATCGTCGCCACCATCCGCGCGCTCAAGATGCATGGCGGCGTCGCCAAGGACGATCTCAAGAAGGAGAACCTTCAGGCCTTGGAGAAAGGTTTCGCCAATCTCCAGCGCCATGTCGAGAACGTGCAGAAATACGGCGTGCCGGTCGTGGTCTCGATCAACCGCTTCTCGAGCGATACCGAGGCCGAGATGGCGCTGCTCAGGCGTCTTTGCGCCCCGCTCGGGGTCGACTGCGTGCTTGCCGATCATTGGGCGAAAGGCGGCGAGGGCGCGGCCGATCTCGCCAAGACCGTGGTCAAGACCATCGAGACGAAGCCTGCCGATTTCGAGCTGCTCTACCCCGACAACATGTCGCTCTGGGACAAGACGCGCACCATCGCGCGGGAGATCTACGGCGCCGAGGACATCACCGCGGACAAGAGCGTGCGCGATCGCTTTGCCGAGCTTGAGAAGGAAGGTTTCGGCAAGTTTCCGATCTGCGTCGCCAAGACTCAGTACAGCTTCACCACCAATCCCGACGCCAAGGGCGTTCCTCTCGGCCATACCATCCCCATCCGCGAGGTCAGGCTGTCGGCGGGGGCCGAGTTCGTGGTGGTGGTCTGCGGTGACATCATGACTATGCCGGGGCTGCCGAAAGTGCCGGCAGCCAACAACATTCAGCTTGGACCCGACGGCCGCATCACCGGTTTATTCTAGCGTCGGAAAGGGGTTGCCACGCGAGCAGGGTGACGCTAACACCCTTTTCCGCGTGAAAATCTGCCGGGCGGACCGAGGTCGGGCCAAGCAAAATCAAGGGAGTGGACGATGGCTGGAGCAAGAAAGCCAGGGCGCAATTTTCTGTTTGTGCCAGGGCCGACCAATGTGCCGGACCGCATCTTGCGCGCCATGCACGTCGTCATGGAGGATCACCGTTCCTCGGACTTCCCCAAGCTTACTTTGCCGCTCTATGAAGACCTCAAGAAGATCTTCAAGACAAAAGACGGCCAAGTCGTCATCTATCCGTCGAGCGGGACCGGCGCCTGGGAATCGGCCCTCACCAATACGCTCTCTCCGGGCGACAAGTTGCTGGCCGCGAGATTCGGCCAGTTCAGCCATCTGTGGATCGAGCTCGCCCGCCGCCACGGACTCGACGTCATCGTCCAGGACGAGGAGTGGGGCACCGGGGTCAACCCCGATCGTATCGAGGAGGCGCTCCGCGCCGACAAGGCCCACGAGATCAAGGGCGTCCTCGTTGTGCATAACGAGACTGCGACCGGCGTCACCAGCAATGTCGCCGCCGTGCGCCGCGCGATTGACGCGGCCAAGCACCCGGCCATGCTCTATGTCGACGGGGTGAGCTCGATCGCGAGCATCGACTTTCGCTTCGACGAGTGGGGCGTCGATCTCGCCATCACCGGCTCGCAGAAGGGCCTGATGCTCCCGGCGGGTCTTGGCATCGTGTGCGCGAGCCAGAAGGCGCTCGCCGCGATGAAGGATGCCAAGTGCCGCAAAGCCTATTTCGATTTCAGCGACCAAATGCGGGCGAACGCCACCGGCTACTTCCCCTACACGCCGGTGCTCCCGCTCCTCTATGGGCTTCGCGAGTCGCTTGCCGTGCTCCAGGAGGAGGGGCTCGAGAACGTCTTTGCCCGGCATCATCATCTCGCCGGCGGCGCGCGCGCCGCGGTCCAGGCCTGGGGCCTCAAGCTGTGCGCCAAGGAGCCGAAATGGCATTCCGATACGGTGAGCGCGATCCTGGTGCCGCAGGGCTTCAACGGCGCCGACGTGATCGACCGCGCCTATCGCCGCTATAACCTCGCGCTCGGCGCGGGTTTGAGCCAAGTCGCCGGCAAGCTGTTCCGCATCGGACATCTCGGCGATCTGAACGAGTTGATGCTGCTCGGCGCGATCGCGGGCGCCGAGATGGCCATGCGCGATGTCGGCATCGAGATCGAGTTCGGCTCGGGCGTTGCGGCGGCGCAGGCTCATTTCCGCGGGGCGCAAGCGGCCAAGGAAACCAAGGTCGCCGCCGAATAGGTGGGAGGAGCGCGGGGCTAACGGCGAAGGAGCCGGTCTCGCCTCATTTCAAGATTGGGTCTGCCCGATGCCCTCGCGGCGTCGGGAGAAGCTGAGGCGTGTCGCTTGGGGTCGCCGAGCGGCGTGAGGTAAGGGGCAAGAGTTCAGTGCAGCACGCGATCGTGTTCCTCGATCGGGAATCGGTGGACGCCAAGGTCCGGAAGCCGAATTTTCCGCACAGCTATAAAGAATATCAGTCCACCTGGACGCACGACGAGATCGTCGAGCGGCTGAAGGACGCCGACATCGCCATCATCAACAAGGTGCCGATGCGCGCGGAGACGCTCAAGGCGCTGCCGAAGCTCAAGCTGATCGCGGTGGCGGCGACCGGCACCGACATCATCGACAAGGCCTATTGCAAGGCGAATGGCGTCACCATCGTCAATATCCGCAACTACGCCTTCAACACGGTGCCGGAGCATGTCATCGCGCTCATCTTCGCGCTCCGGCGCAATCTGCTCGCTTACGTCGAGGACACGCGAAACGGGGTGTGGAACAAGTCGAGCCAGTTCTGCTTCCTGACCCATCCCATCCGCGACATCGCCGGCTCGACGCTCGGCATCGTCGGCTACGGCGCTCTCGGCAAGTCGATCGGCAAGCGCGCCGAGGCGCTCGGCATGAAGGTGCTGCCCTACGACATCTTCCCGCAGCCAGGCCTGGTCGACTTCGACACCATCCTGCGCGACAGCGACATCATCACCCTCCACGTGCCGCTCACGCCAGAGACCAAGAACATGATCGGGGCGAAAGAGCTCAAGAAGATGAAGCCGACCGCGATCCTCATCAACACCGCGCGCGGCGGACTGGTCGATGAGGCGGCGCTCGCCGAGGCGCTCAGGACCGGCACCATCGCCGGTGCGGGCTTCGACGTGCTCACCAAGGAGCCGCCGAGAGAGGGCAACGTTCTGCTCGACGCCACGATTCCCAATCTGATCGTGACGCCGCACGTCGCCTGGGCGAGCCAGGAAGCGATGCAGATTCTCGCCGATCAGCTTATCGACAATATCGAGGCGTTCGTCGCGGGCAAGCCGCAGAACGTCGTCGAGTAACCGGGATAAAAGCCATGAAGAAGCTTCTGTTCTTGTTCGACACCGATCCTTACGCGAGCGTGTTCGACACGGTCGTCGCCTATGACGGCGGCGCGGACCGCGTCACCGGCTATGCCAATGTCACGCCGGAGAATGTCGGCGCGCTGGTCGACGGCACCATCTATACCCGCGGCGGCAAGGACAAGCAGTCGACGGCGATCTTCGTCGGCGGCGGCGACATGCCGAAGGGCGAGGCGGTGCTCGCGGCGATCAAGAAGCGCTTCTTCGGGCCGTTCCGCGTCTCGATCATGCTCAACTCGAACGGCTCGAACACGACCGCGGCGGCGGGCGTGGCGTTGCTCGCCAAGGCCAAGAAGCTCAAGGGCAAGAAGGCCGTGGTGCTCGCCGGCACCGGCCCGGTCGGGATGCGCGCGGCTGCGTTCCTCGGCCAGGAGGGCGCCGACGTCACCATCACCTCGCGCACCAAGGACAAAGGCGATCAGGCCGCCAAGGCAATCGAGCAGCGCTTCAACGTCAAGGTGAAGGCGGTGGAGGGCGCCGACGACAAGTCGCGCGCCGAAGCAGTGAAAGACGCCAATATCGTGTTCGCCGCCGGCGCCATCGGCTATCAGCTCCTGCCGCTCTCGGCCTGGAAGGACAATCCCAATATCCAGCTCATGGCCGACGTGAACGCGCAGCCGCCGCTCGGCATCGAGGGCATCGAGGCGACCGACAAGGGCAAGGATCGCGACGGCAAGATCGCGTTCGGCGCGCTCGGCATCGGCGGGCTCAAGCTGAAGCTGCACCGGGCCTGCATCGGCAAGCTGTTCGAGAGCTCTGAAGGGGTGTTCGACGCCGAGGAGATCTACGCGCTGGCAAAAGAGATGGCTTGATGACGCAGATCAAGGAAAAGGCAGTCGATGATTTCCTAGATGCACTCGCCAGCTCGAGCGCGACGCCTGGGGGTGGCAGTGCTGCCGCGATTCTCGGCGCCATGGGGGCCGCGCTCGTCAGCATGGTGTGCAACCTGACCATCGGCAAAAAGAAATATGCCGATGTGGAGGGGGAGATGAAGGACGTTCTCGGCAAGGCCGAGGCGCTGCGCCATAAGTTGACGGGCATGATCCAGGACGACGTCAAGGCATTCGACATGGTGATGGGCGCTTACGGCATGGCGAAGGAGACCGATGCCGAGAAGGCCGCCCGCGAGAAGGCCATCCAGGCGGCGCTCAAGCAGGCGACCGAGGTTCCCTTGGCGTGCGCCCGCGTAGCGCGGGAAGTCATCGAGCTTGCCGAGATCGCCGCCGACAAGGGTAACCTCAACGTGATCTCAGACGCGGGCGTCGGTGTGCTCGCCGGTTATGCTGCACTGCGAAGCGCCGCCTTGAATGTTTTCACCAATGCAAGAATGATAACGGATAAGACTTTTGCCGAAGCCAAGCTCAAGGAGCTGAACGAGCTTTTGGCCGGTGCGGAAGGAGCAACTGAAAGGGCTTATGGCGTCGTCAAGAACAAGGTGAGCTGAAGGGCTCCCGCGACCCAAGGCAGTATCGATAAGGAGGAGACTGTGGACGTCCACGAGTATCAAGCCAAGGAATTGCTTTCTTCCTTCGGTGTGCCGGTGCCGAAAGGCGCCGTCGCCTTCAGCCCCGATCAGGCGGTGTATGCCGCGACCGAGCTCGGCGGCTGGAACTGGGCGGTGAAAGCGCAGATCCACGCCGGCGCGCGCGGCAAGGCGGGCGGCATCAAGATCTGCAAGACCTATCACGAGGTGCGCGACGCGGCGGCCAACCTGCTCGGCAAGCGGCTGGTCACCATCCAGACCGGGCCGGAAGGCAAGCCGGTGCAGCGGGTCTATATCGAGGTCGCCGAGCCGTTCGACCGCGAGCTCTATCTCGGTTATGTGCTCGACCGCAAAGCCGAGCGCATTCGCGTGATCGCCTCGCAGAGAGGCGGCATGGAGATCGAGGAGATCGCGATGACGGAGCCCGAGGCCATCCTTCAGGTCGTGGTCGAGCCGGCCGTCGGCTTGCAGGCCTTCCAGGCGCGCGAGCTTGCTTTCCAGCTCGGCTTGAACATCAAGCAGGCGCAAAGCGCGGTGTCGACCATCATGAACGCGTATCGCGCCTTCCGCGATTGCGACGCGACCATGCTCGAGATCAATCCGCTGGTCGTCGCCCAGGGGGACCGCGTGCTCGCGCTCGACGCCAAGATGTCGTTCGACGACAACGCGCTGTTCCGCCGCCACAACGTGGCCGACATGCACGATCCTTCGCAGCAGGACCCGCGCGAGGCGCAGGCCGCCGAGCACAATCTCAACTATATCGGGCTCGACGGCGAGATCGGCTGCATCGTCAACGGCGCCGGGCTCGCCATGGCGACCATGGACATGATCAAGCATGCCGGTGGCACGCCCGCGAACTTCCTCGACGTGGGCGGCGGCGCAAGCCCCGAGCGCATTGCCACCGCGCTGAAGCTCGTCCTGTCCGACCCGAAGGTGAGCGCCGTGCTGGTCAATATCTTCGCCGGCATCAATCGTTGCGACTGGGTGGCCAAGGGCGTTGTTCAGGCTTGCAATACGGTCGACGTCCAGGTTCCGCTCGTGGTCAGGCTTGCCGGGACCAATGTCGAGGAGGGCCGGAAGATTCTCGCCGAGAGCGGCCTCGAGCTGATCACCGCCGAGACCCTGGCTGAAGCGGCCGAGAAGGCCGTGGCGGCCTATCGCAGTGTGGCAGGAAAGGCGGCGTAAGGCCGGTCGGGAGGAAACGTCATGAGCATTCTGATCGATGAAACCACGCCGGTCCTCGTGCAAGGCATGACCGGCGACAAGGGCACCTTCCATACCAAGGAGATGATCGCCTACGGCACCAATGTGGTCGGAGGAGTGACTCCCGGCAAAGGCGGCGGCAATCATCTCGGGCTTCCGCTGTTCAACACCGTGAAGGAAGCGGTGAGGCAGACGGGCGCCACCACGTCCATCACCTTCGTTGCGCCGGCCTTCTGCGCCGACGCCATCATGGAAGCGGCCGATGCCGGCATCAGGCTGATCTGCTCGATCACCGACGGCATCCCGGCGCAGGACATGATGCGCGTGAAGCGCTATCTGATGCGCTATCCCAAAGACCGCCGTCCGATGATGGTCGGGCCGAACTGCGCCGGCATCATCAGCCCCGGCAAGGCCATGCTCGGCATCATGCCGGGCCACATCTATCTGCAGGGCCGCGTCGGCGTCATCTCGCGCTCCGGCACCCTCGGCTACGAGGCCGCCTCGCAGATGAAGGCCAAGGGCATCGGCATCACCACCTCGGTCGGCATCGGCGGCGATCCGATCAACGGCTCGTCCTTCCTCGACCATCTCGCGCTGTTCGAGGAAGATCCCGAGACCGACGCCGTGCTGATGATCGGCGAGATCGGCGGACCGCAGGAGGCCGAAGCCTCGGCCTGGATCAAGGATAATATGTCGAAGCCGGTGATCGGGTTCGTCGCCGGTCTCACCGCACCGAAGGGCCGGCGCATGGGTCATGCCGGCGCGATCATCTCTGCCGCCGGCGACAGCGCCGCCGAGAAGGCCGAGATCATGCGCTCCTGTGGGCTCACCGTCGCTCCCAATCCCAGCGAGTTCGGCTCGACGGTGGCTGGCGTCCTGGCCAAGCGCCCTGAGCGCCGGGCCTTCGCGTGACCTTGGGCCGTTGCGATCGCAGTCGAACGGCCTCTAGCGCTCAAAAGCGTCATGGCCGGGCTTGCCCCGGCCATCCACGTCTTTGATTGTCATGACGAAAATTCGTGGATGTCCGGCACGAGGCCGGGCATGACGATCGTTACCACCGGGATTGAGTTATAACCAATGCTGGGCGCTCGGCGGGCTCCATATCCGGCGACGCCCGTTACCAGCGTTAATTCAAGCCGATCGACGCGATCGGGAGTGCGTAAGCCCACCATGAACGAGGAGATCACCCAGAAGCCGCGAGCGTCCGAGCCGATGCAGGCATTGGTCAGCGGCACCTCGGCCAAGGAAGCGGCCGAGCTCCTGTTCTCTCTCCTCATCGAGGTGGTGCGCGAGCATCAGCCCGAGATCGAGCCGGTGCTCAGGGGCGGCGCCAATACCGACAGCTTCTCGCCCGAGCTGATGGCGCGAGCGCTTCAGGCGCAGGGCATTTGGTTCCAGCTTCTGTCCATCGCCGAGCAGAACGCCGCCATGCGCCGGCGCCGGCAGATCGAGAGGACGCGCGGGCGGTCGAGCCTGCGCGGCACGTTCGACCATGTGCTGGCAGAGGCCGCCACTGAGGGCGTGCCGCCGCGCGTCATCGAGACGCTCCTGTCGAGCTTGCGTATCCGCCCGGTGATCACCGCGCATCCGACCGAGTCGAAACGCGTCACCGTGCTGGAGAAATATCGCCGCATCTATCTGCTCCTGCGCGAGCTTGAGATGCCGCGCTGGACCGAGCGCGAGCGCACGGCGCGGATCGATGGCCTGCGCGATCAGATCGAGCTCGTGTGGATGACGGGCGAGCTGCATTTGCAGAAGCCGACGGTGCAGCACGAAGTCTCGAGAGGGCTGCATTTCTTCGACGAGAGCCTGTTCGAGAAGGCGCCGGAGATGCTCTTCCTGCTCGACGGCGCGCTCGAGCAATATTATCCGGGCACGCGCTTTGAGCTTGCGCCCTTCTTCCAGTTCGGCTCGTGGATCGGCGGAGACCGCGACGGGAACCCGTCGGTCACCACCGCGGTCACCGAGTGGACCTTGCGCCAGAATGCGCTTGCCTCGCTCCGCCACTATCGCGATCGCATCGAAGGACTGGCGAAGTCGCTGTCGATCACCGAGCGCGCTCTACCAGTCCCTGAGGGCTTCCGCGCCGAGCTCGCACGCGAGCTCGATGCGAGCGGGGAAGGGGAGGCGGTGGCCGCGCGCAATCCGGGCGAGCCCTACCGCCAATATCTCTCGCTCGTGCTGCGCAAGCTCGACGCGACGCTGGCGCGCGTGCAAGGCATGGAGATCGGCGGACCAGGCGCGGCTTACGCCAATGCCGACGAGCTGATCCTCGATCTGCGCACGATCGAGACAGCTCTGATCGAGGCGCACAGCCCCTCGATCGCGCGCGATCTCGTCAAGCCGGTGCGCCGCGCCGTGGAGATTTTCCGTTTCTCGACGGTGAGGCTCGATCTCCGCGAGAACACGACGCGCACCACTGAGGCGCTGCAATCGCTGTGGTGGGCGACCGCCGGCCACGGCGACGCGACGCCGCCGGAGCTTGGCAGCCGCGAATGGCGCTCTTGGCTGTTGCGCGAGCTCACGCGCCCGCTCACCACGCCGAGGCTCGTACCTGACCTTCCGGCGGAGACCAACGAGTTGATTGCCATGTTCCGCCAGGCGGGAGACGTGCGGCGCGGGATCGACCGCGATGCGTTCGGCACTTTCATCTTGTCGATGACACGCTCGGTCGACGACATTCTCGGCGCCTATCTATTGGCCAAGGAGGGCGGCCTGTTCCTCGATACCGCCGGCACGGAGATTTGCGCCATGCCGATCGTGCCTTTATTCGAGACCATCCCCGATCTGAGGGCCGCACCGGTCATCATGCGCGAGGCGCTCGATGTTCCGCTCATCCGCCGCTCGACCAACTGGCAGGGCGGCGTGCAAGAGGTGATGATCGGCTATTCGGATTCCAACAAGGACGGCGGCTTCGTCGCCTCGAACTGGGAGCTGGCCAAGGCGCAGTCGCAACTGACCCGCGTCGGCGCGGAAGCCGGCACGGCGATCGCCTTCTTCCACGGCCGTGGCGGCTCGGTCTCCAGAGGCGGCGCGCCAACCGGCCGGGCCATCGCCGCCCAGCCGGCAGGGTCGATCAGAGGCAGGTTCCGCGTCACCGAGCAGGGCGAGGTGGTCTCCTTCAAATATGCCAATAAGGGCACGGCGCTCTATCAGATGGAGCTGCTCGCTGCGAGCGTGTTCGAGCACGCGTTGAAATCGGAGCGCGAGGAGGAGCTACAGCCCAGCCGCGAGTTCGACGACGCCCTCGAGGCGCTGGCAGGCGCTTCGCGCGCCGCCTATTCGAGCTTTGTCGGGCATCCCGACCTCGTCCCCTATTTCCAGGCGGCGAGCCCGCTCGAGGAGATCTCCTTGCTCAATATCGGCTCGCGCCCGGCGCGACGCTTCGGTGCGCGCTCGCTGAAAGATTTGCGCGCCATTCCGTGGGTGTTCGCCTGGGCGCAGAACCGTCACATCATCACCGGCTGGTACGGGGTGGGGAGCGCGATCAAGAGCTTCCTCGAGGTCAGGGGCGACGAGGGCCTCAAGCTGCTCAGGCGCATGTTCGAGGCGTCGCGCCTGTTCCGCCTGATCATCGACGAGGTCGAGAAGACGCTGCTCGTTGTCGATGTCGACATCGCGCGCGACTATGCGAGCCTCGTCGCCGAGGCAGGCGTGCGCGACAATATTCTCGGGCTGATCGAGGCCGAGCTCGCGCGCACCAAGGAGATGGCGCTGAAGGTGAGCGGCGGGTCCTTCATCGCCGAGCGGTTCCCCGAATACCGCGCGGCGCTTTCCGCCCGGCTCCCGACCATGAACCAGGTCAATCGCGAGCAGGTCCAGCTTCTGCGCCGCTTCAGGGGCGCCGAGCGCGAGACCGAGCGCGAGGCATTCAAATCCGCTTTGCTTTTGTCCATCAACACCGTTGCCGCAGGCCTAGGCGCCACAGGCTAAACCAGGAGGGAGTAGAAATGAGCTTTACCCTGATCCAACAGGCGACCCCGCGCCTTCATCGTTCCGAGCTTGCCGTGCCGGGGTCGAACCCCTCGCTGTTCGAGAAGGCGGCCAAAGGCCAAGCCGACATCATCTTCCTCGATCTCGAGGACGCGGTCGCACCGGACGACAAGGAGCAGGCGCGCAAGAACATCATCCAGGGCCTGAACGAGCTCGATTGGGGCTCGAAGACCATGATGATCCGCATCAACGGCCTCGACACCCATTACGCCTATCGCGACGTGGTCGACGTGGTGGAGAACTGCCCGCGGCTCGACATGATCCTCATCCCCAAGACCGGCGTGCCCGAGGACGTCTACGCCATCGACATGCTGGTCACGCAGATCGAGCAATATAAGAAGCGCGATAAGCGGATCGGCTTCGAGCTGCTGATCGAGACCGCGCTCGGCATGGCCAATGTCGAGCGCATCGCGCAAAGCTCGAAACGCGTCGAGGCGATGAGCTTCGGCGTCGCCGACTACGCGGCGTCGACCCGCGCGCGCACCATGGGTATCGGCGCGCCGCATCCCGATTACGGCATCCTCGCCGACAAGGACGCCGAGGGCCGCCGCCATTACTATTGGAACGACCCCTGGCACTATGCGCTGTCGCGCATGATGGTTGCCTGCCGCGCCTATGGGCTTCGCCCGATAGACGGGCCGTTCGGCGATTTCTCCGATCCCGACGGCTATCTCGCCGCGGCGAAGCGCGCGGCCGTGCTCGGCTTCGAGGGCAAATGGGCGATCCATCCTTCGCAAGTCGAACTGGCCAACAAGGTGTTCACCCCGTCAGAAGCGGAGGTGACCAAGGCGCAGCGCATCGTCGAGGCGATGAAGCAGGCGGCCAAGGAAGGCAAGGGCGCCGTGTCGCTCGACGGACGGCTGATCGACATTGCCTCGATCCGTCAGGCCGAGGCCCTGCTCAACAAGGCCAAGGCCATGGGCATGGCTTAGGGGGTAGGAGTGGGCAACGGCTGTGGCCGTTGCCCCACGTGAATTGCAGTGGGCACGCTTCGCTTTGCCCGTCTACGGTGACGATTGGCCGGGCTTGTCGCGGCCATCCAGGTTTCATTTCACTATAGAGTTGACTCCGAATGTGTCGTTCGACGGGCGCATGATCGCCGATGTTCGCTACTGACCCAAAGCGGACATCTCGGCGTCCGAGTGGCAGGGCTCCACAGGCATAGCCGAAACCACCGCGAAGGTCCGTCGTTCGAGGACTTGCGGGGGGTGGCCTTCCCAAAGAGTCGGGAGCGTCGGGAGCCTGGAATCCGGTATCTGCATCCAGGATTCGAATATATCGTCGTCGAGGGTCTCGAGCCTGAGCAGGCAATGAGATGAGATGGACGCAGTGGCTACCGGGTTTGGCTACTCTGCGCCAATATCAAGCAGAGTGGCTGACTCATGACATCGTCGCTGGGCTGGTGTTGGCAACGATGTTGGTCCCTGTTGGGATCGCCTACGCCGTGGCATCGGGTGTACCGGGCATCTATGGTCTCTACGCGACCATTGTACCGTTGCTCGCTTATGCCGTGTTCGGGCCCAGTCGGATTCTGGTCTTGGGGCCGGACTCATCACTTGCCCCGGTCATTCTCGGCGTCGTCTTTCCACTGTCTGGCGGAGATCCCCTTCGCGCACTCGCGCTTGCCAGCATGATGGCGATCGTATCGGGAATCGTGTGCATCGTTGCAGGGTTAGCTCGACTGGGTTTCATAACCGAGCTTCTTTCCAAGCCAATCCGCTATGGCTACATGAATGGAATAGCGCTGACGGTGCTGATTAGCCAGCTGCCCAAGTTTTTCGGTTTCTCCATCGAAGGCGATGGACCCTTGAGAGAGTTATGGGCGATCGCTAAGGCGATTTTGAACGGAAAAGCCAACTGGATCGCGTTTGCGGTCGGCGCAGCCACGTTGGCGCTAATACTCTTACTCAAGAATAACAGACGCATACCCGGGATACTGATCGCCGTTGTCGGGGCGACGGTAATTGTCGGTGCTTTGGATTTAGCTGCGCGTGCCGATGTGTCGGTGTTGGGTCGGCTTCCCCAGGGCCTGCCAACATTCACCGTCCCCTGGATCACTTATGCCGACATTATCCCAGTCGTGATTGGTGGTCTCGCCGTAGCCCTTGTGTCGTTCGCTGATACGAGCGTCCTTTCCCGCGCCTACGCCGCCCGAACCGGTACGATAGTCGATCCCAACCAAGAGATGGTTGGGCTCGGAGCCGCTAACCTGGCAGCGGGATTTTTTCAGGGCTTCCCGATTAGCAGCAGCTCCTCTCGTACCCCGGTGGCAGAGGCTGCGGGTGCTCGAACCCAGTTGACCGGAGTGGTCGGCGCGTTGAGCGTGGCCCTGCTCTTGTTGGTGGCACCGAATTTGCTCCAACACCTGCCCTCGGCCGCACTGGCCGCGGTGGTGATCGCTTCAGCGATCGGGTTGTTTGAAATCTACGACCTGACCCGGATACTTCGCATCCAGCCTTGGGAATTTTGGCTGTCAATAGTTTGCTTCTTAGGCGTCGCAGTTTTCGGTGCCATTCCAGGCATCGGCTTGGCGGTGGTGATCGCCATCATCGAATTTCTGTGGGATGGTTGGCGGCCGCACTCTGCGGTGCTAGGCCGCCCCAAAGACGTTGAGGGCTATCACGACATCACGCGCTATCCCGGCGCTCGGCAGATACCTGGACTCGTCCTCTTTCGCTGGGACGCACCCTTATTTTTCGCGAACGCAGAACTATTCAAGGAGCGCGCGTTGGCTGCAGTGGCTGGATCCCCTAGCGCTGTGCGCTGGCTGGTCGTTGCGGCAGAACCGGTTACCAGCGTGGACGTCACAGCAGCCGACGTACTCGCTGAACTGGATGAGACGTTGCATGCCGACGGCATCGAATTGTGCTTCGCCGAGCTTAAGGACCCCGTGAAGGACAAGCTCAAGCGCTTCGGGCTCTTTGGGCAGATTGGTCAGAAGTACTTCTTCCCGACCATTGAGACTGCCGTCAGAAGCTACATGCAGGAAAATGCCGATAAGGCGGACTGAACGCAGTGCGCCAGTCGAGAATAGGTGGTCACGATGAGTTGGCTTCTAATCTTTGTGCCCATCTCGATCGGTCTGGAATTTCTGGCCCCCGAACGACATCTTCTCATCTTCGTAACCTCCTCACTCGCCATTCTACCCCTAGCGGGTTGGATGGGCCGGGCCACAGAGCAGCTCGCGGAGCGAATGGGAGAGGGGGTCGGAGGGCTTCTCAATGCGACCTTCGGCAACGCCGCTGAACTCATAATTGCGCTCGCCGCGTTGCGGGCAGGCCTTTATGACGTGGTCAAAGCGTCGATAGCAGGCTCAATTGTCGGGAACATTCTATTGGTGCTTGGGGCCGCCATGTTGGCCGGCGGATTGCGTCGTTCCGAGCAGCATTTCAACGCGACGGGAGCAAGGTCTCAAGCCACGATGCTCTTGCTTGCGGCGATCGCATTGATCGTTCCCGCTGCCTTTCAAGTAGCATCGGGTGCAACCGCGGGGGGGCTTGGTCAACTCAGCATCTCGATTTCCGTCGTGCTTATTCTCGTCTATTTGCTCTATTTAGTCTTCGTACTCGTCACCCATTCCGCACTCTTTGTAGGGCCCTATCAGGCCGAAAAAAGCAGCACACAAGTTTCTGTCGCGCGTTCCGCGCTTGTGCTTGCCGGAGCTACGGCAGCGATTGCCTGGATAAGCGAGATCTTGGTGGGGGCAATCGAACCCACCGCGCACGAGTTCGGCCTTAGCAATGTGTTCGTCGGGGTCTTTGTGGTGGCAATTCTGGGAAATGCTGCCGAGCACGCTACCGCCATTAGCGCGGCATTAAAGGACCGCATGGATTTATCGCTGTCGATTGCGATTGGCTCGAGTGTGCAAGTAGCACTCTTTGTGGCGCCGGTTTTGGTATTTGCGAGCCTGATTATCGGTCCTGCTACGCTGGACCTAGCTTTCCCGGCTGGGCTCGTGCTGATGGTACTTCTGTCCGCGCTCATCACGGCTCAGGTGGCGGGTGACGGACGGTCCGATTGGCTCAAGGGCTTGCAACTCCTTGCCGTCTACCTGGTCTTCGCCCTCACGTTTTTCTTTTTGCCAGGTACGCAGTCACATCCGTAACCGAGCAGCGAAGGGCTGACAAGAAGAGGGCAACCACCAGAAGGTTGCCCTCCAACGCTTCAGTGGGCTTCCAGGGGGAAGCGTCAATTCCCCAACGAATGATCCTCCTCCCGATTGCTCGAGTCAAACCCGACTGTGCTCGAGTCTAACCTTCACTCATCGAGCGGCGGTCGGTCACGTCAGGAGGCCGCCTCGGCGTGGGCCATCACCTCTCGCAAACGGCCCGTGTTGACATTGAAAATGAAGCCCCGCACGGGAACGTCTTTCGAAATCCAGGGATGCGACCTGACCATCTCGATCTGGTCCTTAGTTTGCTGCTCCGGATCCTTGAAGGCAAAGAAGCGCATCGGGGCAGGCGTTGCGTCGCCAGTCAGCTTGGAGAATTTGGCGTTCAACTCTGCATCGGTAAAGGTCGCAAAACCGCAACCCGTATGATTTAGGAGCATGATCTCTTTGCTGCCAAGCACCCGTGTCGATACGATCAGCTCCGCCAGAACATCCTCGGTAACGTTTGGCCCCCCGGTTCGGATCACGTCGATGTCGGCTTGCTTCAGTCCGAGAATTCCCGGAAGGTCAGAAAGACGAGGATCCATGCAAGTCACGACCACGATTTTCGGCCGCGGAGGCCCTTCCCCCCACTTTGGATTGTACGTCTTTGCATAGCTTTCATTGGCTTTCAGCGCTTGGTCGATGATGCTCATGGCTATCTCCATCTTGATTGCCCTACCTACCGGATCAAACCGGTGGCGTGCGCTCGTGCGCGTTCGGAAAGGGACAACTCGGGGCAACACCGAAGAGCCGGATCAGGAGACCAGTGGAGCGGCGAGAGCGTCCTCCCATTAATAGCGCAAGCCCCAAAGTTGGTCGGTTCCTGCCTCGTACAGGAGTAGGCGATTTGCCGCACCGTCGACGGCTTCATCTTCGATGCTGTCGGCCATCGATGACCAGACGGTCAGCCTTGCTCGATGTCGGCCGCGACGTCTGCTCATGGCACGACGCCGCAAATAGCATGCGCGACGGCTTCGTTGCGTGCGGATTCTTAGATGCGCTACCGGCCTCTGGCCTACTTGAGCGCATTTTTGATGCGCTACCGCTTCGTTGCTTGAGCGCCATCCCCCGCATCGGGGCAGTTTTTTGACATGACCTCGCGTGTCACGACGGCGAGGCGCTGAATCCTGTCCGAGCGTCGCGGCGGAAAGCCCTCTCCGGCGTTCGCCGCCGGGCTTCCTAGTGGCCGACGCCGACCGTGTTACCGACGCAGAACAGTACGAAATATGTGCCGAGCTTGCGCGACACCCACATTTTATCGGCCTCCAGGGGGCACTCCGTGTGGGAGTAGCCCCCGTTGCCGCACCGCCAGTTGATCTGGTGCGTGATGAATCCCTCGACCTTCGGCATCTCCTTGAACTTGCCGACTTGAACCAGGCCGTCGTTGGTGCCGAATTCAAGCTTGTCTGAAGCGCAGGTGTTCGGAGAGGTCTTGAGGATCTCGTGTCTTGTGTCGCCGTCGACGAGCGATCCGTTATCGACATAGATTTTCGCGCTTGCCTCACCGGCTAGGCCGACACCGGCGAAGAGCATCGCGACGGCGAGCGGCATTTTCCGAGCCCTCATCTGCGCCCCCCTTGTTGACCTTGCGATCTTACCACGTTCTCTGAATTCGTCGCTGCCGGCCTGTCGGCATTTGGCTGCTGCTCGCGAAGCGGATCGCCCACATGGGGTGGGCATGAGGATAAAACGGATCACGGCGCGAGTTCCGGCCGCCTTGCCTCCGCGATCCCTGCCAGGTCAACGACCGCTAGTGATGGCGCTCGTGCTCTTTGCGCGTCTCGGCGGCCTTTTGCGCCGATTTCTTACGATCTTCCGCGGTGCGGCCCGTGCTCGGCGTGCTGCCGAGCTCCTTCCAGTTGGTCTCCGAGAGGTCGACGCCGTAATGCTCGGCCGCTTTCTTGATATTGGCGAAGGCGAGCTTGCGGTCCTCGTCCGACACGCCGATGGTTTGGTCGAAGCGCGCAATCGCGTTGCGCACATGGCTCGCGTCGGTCAACGGCTCCTTGCGCTGTTTGGGAAAGGCAAACACGCTCTCGGGCAGATCGCTCCGCTCGGTGAGATCGCCATGCTTCTCGTGGGGTTTCCAGGTGGTATGCATCGTCGACTCCTCGAATTTCTTACGCGCAGCCTTGGCGTAACCCTCGGGAATTCAACCGATTGAGGAAGAGGACGGTTCCGCGCTTCAGGCGTGGCATTGCGCCGCCCACATGCAGCGGCGGATTCAAGGTGGAACGGGGAGCCCCGCATGATCGTTTGTCCCCTATCGGGGCACCCAGTATGAAGCGCGTCCTGCTATCACTTGTGGTCATTGGCGGCGTTCTTTACGCGGCCCACGCCTTGTTTTCTGCCGACGATGTCGAGCCATCGGCGGCCCAACCCGCGCCGACGGGAACCACCCTTGATCAGAAGGGGGCTCAGCCCGCCAAGATCGACGATGCCAAGGCGGCAGAAGACGCGCAGGCGCTTTCCGCCGAAGCCTTGACACCTTCGCCCGCAGATTCGCGGCACGCAATAGCGGTGGAGGGTGCTCCATCGCCAGCGCCGGCCGAAACTTCCGCCGGCCCCGAAGCAACATCATCTCCAGGCGCAAATGGTGAGGCGTCGCCGGGGCCATCGCCGCAACACGCCACCTTCATGCGGGTGACGTCGCCGGCCAGCATCCGCGAGGGACCGTCCACCTCAGCCGCAATCGTTGGCATTGCGCAGCCGGGCGCCGAGGCGCAGATCGTCGCGCGCTCGAGCGATTGGGTCGAGATCATCGATCCGGGCTCGAAGAAAACGGGATGGATTCACCAGAGTTTCCTCGCCCCGACCGAGTCCGCATCCCGGCCGGTCTCGCCGCCGGAGGTTGAGGCTGCGCTCGCTGCTACTCCCGAGAGCGAGAGCGCAACCGACGACGATCTGAGCCCAACGCTAAAATCGAAGCCCCACCGGCACGCCTCGCGTCATCGGCATCACCGCCACAGCATCGTCTTGGGACCCTTTATCCTGCGGTTCAGATAGCGGGGTGAATGTGCCGCCTTTTTTTGGTCGCGGCTGGCTGTCTAAGGTCCGCCGCTTTTCCGATCGGCCTGATCGGGAGCCAACGGGAGGGACACTAGAATGACCGCATCCGCCGCGAGACTGCTGATCGCCTCAGTCACCATCCTCGGCTTCGCCGGCGCGGCGTCGGCCGAATCCGTGACGGTGACACCGGCCGTGCAGGACGCCTGCGAGTGGGACTACCACAATTTCTGCGACCAATATGCGATCGGCAGCGATCTGCTCGATATGTGCTTCAAGCAGAACGGGCCCAAGCTGTCCAAGCCCTGCGTGGATGCGCTGATCGCGGCGGGCGACACCTCGCAGGAATATGTCGATCAGCAGAAGAGACTGCTCGGCAAATAGCTTCGGAAGACGCGACAGACCAAGCCCACGAGGTATTCTCCCAGCGGAGACGGCGCGATGGCGATCTGGCGCAAAGTGTTCACGACGGAGATCGACGGCGCGCCGGAAATCATTTTCGATCTGGTCGCCGACATGCCCAACTATGGCCGTTGGCTGCCCGGTTCACAGGCGTTCGGTGCGACCACCGAGGTCACGCCCTATCCGGTCCAGCTCGGCACGACCTATCTCGACGCTGGACCTGCCGGCAGAAGGCCAGGCTCGGTCATCGAGTTCGATCCTCCGCGGCGCATTGCGTTCCATCACACCATGGAACTGGAGCTAGCGCCTTTTCACGGAAGCTCTGACATCAAGATTCGCTACACGCTCGAGCCCGAGGGGCGCACCACGCGCGTCGTCCGCGCGCTGGATATGACAATGCAAGCGCCGGTCTTCCTGAGGCCCTTCATCATCCATGCTTTCCGCAAGGAAAATGTACGGATTCTCGCTGAGCTGAAGCGCTACGTTGAAGGCTAGCGAAGAAAATCGGAAGGTCCGCCAGAGAGTCCGTCACGCGACGAATTCGGAGTGGCAGGCGTCGCAGCGAAGCCGGTCGCCGACTTCCTCGCGCGCAACGAAGAAGAGCTGCGACCGGGGCGCGCCTTTTACCCAGCAATTCGGGCAGAGATACGCGTCTGCCTCGTAGGCCTTGACGCGGTCTGCTGTCGCGCCCGGCACGTCGCGGGCGATCTTCGCCGCGATCTCTCTCAACTCAACTCTATGGTCCGCGTGCATGACGGCATGGTAACGCCGCGTTGCCCCTTCGGCGAGTCACCGGTTCGTTACCGGTGCAGGCTGAGGCTCGTGGCGAGGCGATAGGTGCCGGTCTTGTTGTTGAGCTTGATGACGTTGATGGTATGGCCCTTGTCGGTCAGCTTGATGCTCATGCGGCCCGAGAATTTGTCGCCGGCGATGAGCGCATGGATGAGGTTGCCCTTGGCCGTGCCGGTGACGCTGCCGCTCGCGTCATAGATGCTCTCGTTCCACGTGCCTTTGATCTTGCCGGACTTGTCGGCGACTTTGAGCGTGGTGTTCACCTCGTAGTCGTTGCCCTTGCAATGCAGCGTCTGGGTGATGTTGCTGCCCGCCAGCTTGTAGGTCGCAGTGCAGTCCACCTTCTTCTTCTCGCCGTCATCGAGGATGACGGTGCCGGCACCTTTCCAATCGCCCTTGAGCTGATCGAAGGGATCGCCGGCGGGCGCCGGCGAGGCGGCCTCTCCGCGTGACGGCAGGGACGCGACGAGGATGAGGCCCGCGAGGGCCAAAGCCGTGGCGGACGACGACAGCACGTTAACTCGCATGGGTCTTCCCCCGATCTGACACATCGAAAATCCGCCCGGGCGCTAAGGGCTTAGCATCCGCGCTGCCTCGCCCTTGCCGCGGCAGACATAAACGGCCCATTGCGCTCAAAAAAAGTCAGCCCAAGGCCTTTCTGCAGGCTAAAAATCGAGGGGCATAATCCGGGCATTCGTGCCGCTAGGCTCCGGGCTTCGCGGAATGATTCCGGCGATGATATGAAGGGCAGGAGAGAGGAAGCCGCATGGCGCAACGCACGACGAAGAAAGCTCCCGCCGCTCAGCCGGCCGCCGATCTTCCTCCGCCGCCCGAAGGGCTGACCAAGGAGGAGACGCGCTCGGTCGAGAAGAGGCGAAGGCTCCGCGCCGCGGTCGTCTACGAGATCATCCGCGTCGAGGGCGAAGGCGAGCTCGCGCGCACCAAGGGGGCTCTGTGGTGGTCGGCCCTTGGTGCCGGGCTCTCGATCGGCTTCTCGGTGCTCGCGCAAGGGCTGCTCAAGACCTACCTGCCGAGCAGCCCGGGCGCATGGATCGTCGAGGCTCTCGGCTATTCGGTCGGCTTCCTCATCGTCATTCTCTCGCGCCAGCAGCTCTTCACCGAGAACACGCTGACGGCGGTGCTTCCGGTGATTGCGCGGCGGCAATGGGATTGGATTTGGGTAATGCTTAGGCTGTGGGGCATCGTGCTTGCCGGCAATCTCGTCGGTTGTCTCCTGTTCGCGGCCTTCCTTGCCTTCTCCGGCGCGCTTTCGCCCGAGATCGCCGGCGCGGTCCACGCCGTCGGTGCGAAGCTGATGGCGAACTCTGCATCAGAGATGTTCGTCAAAGGCATCGTCGCCGGCTGGCTGATCGCGGCGCTCGTGTGGATGCTTCCTTCCGCGGAAGGAACCGAGATCTTCGTGATCACCCTCATCACCTATCTCATCGCGCTCGGCGGCTTCACCCATGTGGTAGCGGGCTCGGCCGAGGCGCTTTATCTTTGGCTCACGGGCGCTGAATCGCTCGCGCGCGTCGTATTCGTGTTCTTCCTGCCGACGCTCGCAGGCAACGTGTTCGGAGGAACCTTGATGTTCGCGGTGCTGAGCTATGCTCAGGTGCGCGAGGAGATCGACGAGCCGTGAGGAGCGTCAAATGACCATCACTGGCGGATGTCTTTGCGGCGCGGTTCGCTATCGTATCGAGGCCGAGCCGATTCAGGTGCGCGCCTGCTGGTGCCGCGACTGTCAGTTCGTCGGCGCCGGCAGCGGCACGGTCAACGCCACGTTTCCAAGCGAGGCGGTGCATGTCGAGGGCGAGCTACGCGATTACGCGAGCCGCGCCGCGAGCGGCAATCTGCTGCATCGGAGCTTCTGCCCAAAATGCGGGACGCCCGTCACCACTCAGTCGGAAGTGCGCCGTCATCTGATCTCGATCCGCGCCGGCACGCTCGACGATCCGGAGATCGCCAAGCCGATGCTGACCATCTGGACGAGAAGCGCGCCGAAGCTGGGCCACGATCGATTCAAGCATTCCGTGCGAAGAAGGGCAGCCCCCGCCGCCTACGCAGACGCCCAAGGCATGAGGGCAGCGCGGCCGTTTCTTCCGCGCTCAGCTGCGTCGTTCGGCATGCCCGCTCTCCACATAAAAACGCCCTGTTCAGCTCGGCAAGGGGAGTGGGCACCCGCTGGAAGGCGGGTGCCCAAGTGGGGAGGGGAAAGAGATTTGGTGTCGTCAGGTTCATCGCGT
The DNA here is from genome assembly GCA_963742355.1 of uncultured Alphaproteobacteria bacterium. GTDB lineage: Bacteria > Pseudomonadota > Alphaproteobacteria > Rhizobiales > Methyloligellaceae > Methyloceanibacter. The sequence continues at coordinate 133,788 of CAVULQ010000005.1, forward strand.
GATTAGCGATTCTGGCCGTAGCTCTGCGGGAAGTTCTGAGCGAGGACGGGAGCAGCAGAAGCGACGATCAGAGCGACGGCGATCATGAGGGTCTTCATGGTGGTATCTCCTTTAGGGATTGGGATTAGCGATTAGCGGGTCGAGTCGTAGCTCTGGGCGAAGTCCTGAGCGAGGACGGGAGCAGCAGAGGCGACGATCAGGGCAACGGCGATCATGAGGGTCTTCATGGGGGTTCTCCTTTAGGGTTCGGTTTCGCGGTTAGCGGGTCATGTAGCTGTTGGGGAAAGTCTCGGCCATGGCGGGCGCGGCGAAAGCGACGACCAGGGCGACGGCGAGGAAGAGCTTCTTCATGGTGGTTTCTCCTTTAGGTATCGGTGCTGGCCGGGTGTTCCTCGGTTCGACCGGCCGGCCATTGCACCGTTCGAACAAACAGGGAGATGGGAGGGGGAGGAGGGTTTGCCCAATAGCCTACGGCTATGAAGTCGGTGCTTTAGGCGTGCGCGGGAAACGGCGGATTCTTAAGGGCTGACGGGGCCCCTTCGCCCCAAAAAGGCCGTTTCCCCACGTTTTGATAGAGGTGGCGCATGGCGCGCCCGGACGCCGTCCTGGTTGTGCGTAAGGCGGATCGCGTTACCTCCGGGCGGGGAGCAATGGGAGGCACTCATGAATACTCGTCACATACCGCCTGGCGGCAGGAAGCCTGTCGCCAAGCCACTTGGTGGCAAGCCGTCTAGCGGCAAGCCAGTTAGCGGGGAAGCCCTCAGCAGCAAGCCGCACGGCGCCAAGCCGCCTAGCGGCAAGCCACTTCGTGGCGCATCGCTGAGCGACAAAGAGAAGAGCAAGCAGAGAAAGGCGATCGCCGAGGCGACCGGCGCACCGAAGCGCGAGGAAGCCATGCTGGCTGCCGCCTCCCATGCGCGGTTGGTCGGCTCTGACGCGGAGCCTACGCGCCATATGCTGAGCGCCGCATTCGAGAGCATCGAGCGCTCGGTCAAGGCCGCGGGGCTTGGAACGGTCGCGGTCAACCGCAAGATCATCGACATCGCGCGGACAAATATCGTGTCGAGCTTCGATCTCGCTAGAGATCTGGCCGGAGCCAGGACCCCGCTCGAAGCCGCGCGGCTGAACATGGCGTTCTTCGATGAGCGCATGAGGGCGCTCGCCACACAAGCGCAGGAGCTTCGCGCGCTTCAGGCCGAGCTCGTGACGGAAGCGAGCGCTCCGCTGCGCGAGCACATGCTGCGAGGCTGAGGTCTAGTCCCACCAATGCGGTGCGGCGCGGCGTAACAGAGGCACGACCAGCCAGCAGCTCACTGCCGCGACGACCGACACGGCAACGACGAGGCTGAAGGCGGTCGCCCGCCCGTAGGGCGCTTTGGCCGCTTCGAACAGCCAGCCGCCGAAGGCTTCCGACAGAGAGCCGGCAAAATTGGTCAGCGCCATGACGGTGGCGAAGATCGTCGCCGCCGCCCGCGCCGGGATGATGCGAGCGGTGAGATCGAGCTGGATCAGCGTGCCCGTCATGTAGGCGGCGCCGGCGATCACCGAGACGATATAGGCCGAAGCCAGGTTGTCCAATTGCCAATAAACGGCGTTGGAGATGACGGCCGCAATGATGGAGATGTGCAGCAGGCGCGAGAGCCTGACCGAACGGCAATAGATTCCGTAGCCGATACTGCCGAGCAACGAGCCGAAAAAGAACGCCGAGGTGACGTTGCCGAATTGCTGCTCGGAGAAGCCGAGGTCCTCGGTCATATGCACGTAGAGCACCGAACCCCAGACCGGATTGAAGCTCCACAACGTGAGGAGCGCGCAGACCGCGAGGAACAGAGTATCCCGCAGCACGCCGACGAGCGCGGAGCCTGTCTCGCGCAAGCTCACGACGTCGAGATGCTCGCCGTGGTTGTCCGTGGCGTAGAACCACGTCACGACGAGCGCCACCAGCCACAACGCAGCGCACCCTGCGAAAGCAAGAGATTGAAGCCGTTCCTCGGCGACATAGCCGCCAAGCATGCCGGTTAGGAGCAGGGCAAAATTGGCGGCGGCCCATTGGATCGATTGGAAACGCCCGGTCAGTCCGAGGGGCTGCCCCCTCTCGACCATAAGCGCATCGACGATGACGTCACCAAGCGCTATCGCCATCGTCGTGGGCAGCAGCAGCGCGAACAGAGTCCACCAGCTGCCCGGCGTCAGCGGCGTAAGGGCGAGCACGAGCAGGCTCGCCGCCGCCAGGGCGTTGGCAAGCAGCAGATAGTTGCGGCGCCGCGAGCCGAATAGCGGCACGAAGTCGGACAGGAGCCCGAAGATCGGCTTGATCGTCCACGGCACGGCGAGCAGCGCCATGAGCGCCGCGAGCTCGGCAGGCGATTCGCCCCACGCCTTGAGCAGAGAGCGTACCGGTTGGGCGACCAGGCCCGAGGTCGGGTCGCCAACGCTCTGCACGAAATAGAGCGTGGCGAAGAAGGCGTATGCGCCCGCTACCTTCGTTGCGGTGTGAGCTCGCGTTGTTTCGATGGCCAAGGTCTGATCGCTGGTCCGTCTGTTTCAGACCCGCCGAGTTTTGCGAGCTGTTGCGGAAATGCAATGAACATTTCTTTTTTTTCCGAGGGTGCGCGCCAAGCGGAGCCATGGGCGTTGTTTCGGCATAAGCTCACGTTTCAGCTATGGATTCGGGGGATCCTCAGATGCGGACCAATCGTGCGCTACCGCTCCTTGCTTTTGCCATTCTCGCCGTCCCAACCATCGCGGCGGCGGAGCCCATTCCCTATAGCAAGACCGTCCAGAAATTCTGCGCCTCGGACTACAAGAAATTTTGCGGGGAGTATGGCCTGGAATCGACGGCACTGCATGATTGCATGGACCGCAACGGCGAGAGCCTGTCGCCGAGCTGCGTGAAGGCGCTGGTCTCGGACGGTCAGGTCAGCCAGGCTGAGGTGGATCGTCGCAAGAAGTCCGGCCACTAACCGTTTCCTTGATGGGCGCGTGACCCTCTTCAATCACAGGGTTACAGTGCGGAACTAAGCACGGGCACGAGAGTCTACCTTGTGCCCGGCGTTTGCTGGGTCCGCGAGAAGACAAGCGCGCACAAGGGTCGGTTGCATGCTCATTGTCGGAGGTGCGCTCGCGTTAACGGCGATCGGCGGTTTCTTCCTGTGGCGCTTTATCGTTAGTTGCCGCGCGCTCTGGCGAAAGCGGCGGAGAAGTGCGGCGACGCGGGAAAAGGCCACCGAGAGGATCGGCGCCGAATAGGGCTCAGCCGCCGTAGCGCTCGGTGCGGATCATAGGCGCGGCGATGCCGGCGGCGATCGCACCTTGAGATGCCGCCTCGACGAACGGATTACCACCGCAGATGAAGACGTGGCGTGGAGGCGCGGGCAGCCTCGTCACGAGGTCGGCGATCATGGCGCGATCGACACGGCGGCCGAAGTCCTCGGCGCGGCGCGGCTCGTCGCGCGTGAGCGCGAGCGCGAGGTTGAAGCCGTCGTGCCGATCGTGCATGGCGATCAGCTCGTCGCGGAAGATGACATCCTCCAAGGTCCGCGCGGAGAACAGGAGCAGCGCCGGGACATCGGAGCCGCGCGCGGCGCGGTGGCGGAGCATCGACATCAGCGGCACCACGCCGGACCCGCCGCCGAGGAGCAGCAGCGGGCCGCCGTCATCGACCGACCAGACGAAATGTCCGCCGATCGGTCCCCGCAGCTCGATGGCGTCGCCGATCTCGGCCACCTCATGGAAGAAAGGAGACACCTCGCCGTCGTCGAGCCGTTCTATTGCGAGCTCGATGCCGTCGGCCCGCTCGGGGGCAGAGGCGATGGAGTAACTGCGCTCGGCTTGATAGCCGTCGGGCGCGGTCAGACGCACGTCGACATGCTGGCCGGCGCGGAAGGAGATGGGCGCGGGCGTCGCGAAGAGGAAGCTCTTCACGCGCGGCGTGTCGTTGGCTATGCCCGCGATGGTTGCCTCCTGCCAGTTGAGCTTGGGCAGTCCGGCAAGAGCGGGGGGCGTGTCAGTCACCGGTGAAGCGCTGCTCGCGCCAAGGGTCGCCGTAGATGTGATAGCCGCGCAGCTCCCAGAAGCCCGCCTCGTCCACTTTCGTGAATTGCAGACCGCTCACCCATTTCGCCGACTTCCAGAAATAGAGATGCGGCACGAGAAGCCTCGCCGGGCCGCCATGATCGGGCGGAAGCGGCTTCCCCTCATAATTGAGCGCTACCATGGCCTTGCCGCCGACGAGGTCGGCAACCGGCACATTGGTGGAGTAGCCGTCGAAGGAATGGGCGAGCACGTATTTGGTGGGTGGCGAGGTGAGCGACGACGCGGCGAGAATGTCGTCGATCAGCACGCCCTCCCACGGCGTGTCGAGCTTCGACCATTTGGTGACGCAATGAATGTCGCGCGTCTGTCTGGTCTTGGGCAGGGCATTGAACTCGGCCCAGTTCCATTTGGCGACGGGCCGCACGCCAACCTTCACGGTGAAGGACCAGTCGTCGGTGCTGATATGCGGCGTGGGGCCGGCCGAAAGCACGGGAAAGTCTTCCGTCAGCGACTGACCCGGCGGGAGACGCTTGGCGAGGTCCGGTGTCTGCTTTCGTCCGGTGAATCCGCGCGTAACCATGAGAACCGCTCCAAGCCGACGTCGAGTACATGCGGGCTACGCCGCCGTTCGCTATGGTCCATGCCCGGAAGCGGTCGTCAATGCTAAAGCTCCGCTGATGGACGGTTGAGTGCGGGGGGTGCGACAACGGGGTCCGCCTGCGTGCTTGGGAACCTAGACTGGGCTCCACACATTCGGGTGAACAGGAGACGCAAGGAGAGTAAGACGATGGCAAAGCTCGATGCGAGTAAAGCGGGCACGTTCAAAATCGGCGGCGAAATCGAGATCAACCGTCTCGGCTTTGGCGCCATGCGCATCACGGGCAAAGGTATCTGGGGCGAGCCCGAGGACAGGGCAGAGGTGCTCCGCACGCTGAAGCGCGTGCCTGAGCTCGGCATCAATTTCATCGATACCGCCGAACTCTTATGGACCCGACATCTCGGAGGAGCTGATCCACGAGGCGCTCTTTCCCTATAAGGGCATGCTGATCGCGACCAAGGCTGGCTTTCAGCGCACGGGTCCGGGCGTCTGGAAGATGGATGGCCGTCCCGAATGGTTGCGCGAGCGCGCGCTGTCGAGCTGCAAGCGGCTCGGCGTGAAGCATATCGACCTTTGGCAATTGCATCGCATCGATCCGAAAGTGCCGCGCAAGGCGCAATTCGCCGCGATCAAGTCGCTGATCGACGACGGCATCATCCGCTTCGCCGGCCTGTCTGAGGTGTCGGTCGCCGACATCGAGGAGGCGTCCAAGGTCTTTCCCGTGGTGAGCGTGCAGAACCGCTACAATCTCGTCGATCGCGGCAGCGAGGACGTGCTCGAATATTGCGAGGCGAACGGCATCGGCTTCATTCCATGGTATCCGCTCGCGGCAGGCGAACTCGCCAAGGAGGGCTCGATTCTCGATCGCATCGCCAAGGCGTATGGCGCCGCTCCGAGCCAGATCGCGCTAGCCTGGGTGCTGAAGCGGAGCCCGGTGATGCTGCCGATCCCCGGCACCTCGAAGGTCAAGCATCTCGAGGAGAACGTCGCCGCGGTGAATATCAAGCTCACCGAGGACGAGTTCGCGCTGCTCGATCGCGAGGGCCGCGCCGCGTCTCAAGCCGCTTGAGGCGCGTTACTTCTCGACGTGGGCCACCTTCGTGCCGCTGAGATGACCGTAAAGGGCGAGCGCGCGATTTACGTATGACGCCTCGGGGAGAGCAAGCGAGGAGGCGAGGCTTTCGCCGGCGAAGGCGAGCCCGTAATAGCGGAACACGCCGGGCGATTCTCGCTGCACGAAATGTACCGATTGCAGGTCGCCGGGGTCGAACAGCGTCAGCATGAAGCTCCTGACCGGCGTTACGTTTTCCACGGCGACGACGAACCCATCGGCGGTCAAGTCCCGCACCTTCATGCGGTAAACCACCTCCTCTGAGGTGCGGTTGTCCTGCTGGGCGAAATAGAGATCCTCTCCTTTTTTCATCTCGGCGAGGGTGAAGTCGGCGCGCGAATGGCCCGTGTCGGGCGAGACGAGGGCCGAAGCGCTGTCGATCAGCGTGCGCCAGCCGCCATCGGTCACCGACCAGTATTGCAGGCCCTTCAGCGAGGAGATGGCGCCAAAGCGCTTCAGCAGCTCGTCGGTCGTACCGCCAAAATGGAAACGACCGGCAAGCGCTACCAAGACACCGTCGTCCTTAGCCTCCCAGCCGATGCAAGGGGCGGGCTTCCAGGCGGCAAGGTCCTTGCCGCTGATGACCTGAACGGCAGGCGCGGCATCGACGGCGGCATAGTCGGGGACGGGTGGCGTGCCGCACGGCGGCACGGGAGTGCCGGCGGCGGCTGCCGCTCCGGCCACGCCCAAAACGATCACCGCAAGGAGAAGGGCGCGTTTCACGGGCAAACCCTTTACAGGATTGGGCCAAGCCGTAAAGCCCCTTCGGCGCCGCCGGGAGCTCTCGCGGGCTAAGCTGCGATGATCACCTTAAGGGCTCCGCTGCTGGCGGCGTGCCCAAACGTCTCATAGGCCTCGAGCATCCGATCGAGCGTGAAATGGTGGGTGATGAGCCGCGTCGGGTCGAGCTTGTGCGACTGCACCGTCTTGAGCAGCATTGCAGTGGTCACGGTGTCGACGAGGCGCGTGGTGATGGCGATGTTCGCGGACCACAGGCGCTCGAGATGCAGGTCGACCTTGGTCCCATGCACTCCGATATTGGCAATGACACCGCCTGGGGCAACCAGATCCTGACATAGCAGGAACGTCGCCGGCACGCCGACCGCCTCGATCGCCGCATCGACGCCGCGTCCGCCGGTCAACGCCTTCACTGTTTCCGCGGCCTTGCCGTCGGCGCTGTTGATGACCTGCGTGGCACCGAAGCGGCTCGCCGCCTGAAGACGGCGGTCGTCGAGATCGATCATGATGATCTCGGCGGGCGAATAGAATTGTGCCGTCAGGAGTGCCGCGAGCCCGATAGGGCCCGCACCCACGATGGCGACCGTCGAACCGGGTGCCACCTTGCCGTTGAGGACACCGCATTCGAAGCCGGTGGGCAGAATGTCGCTCAGCATCACCAGAGCCTCCTCGTCGGCGCCTTCGGGGATCTTGTAGAGGCTCGTATCGGCATGGGGAATGCGAACGTACTCGGCCTGCGTTCCATCGATCTCGTTGCCGAGAATCCAGCCTCCGGTGAGGCAATGGGAGTACATGCCGCGCCGGCAATAGTCGCATTTGCCGCACGACGTGATGCACGAGATCAGCACGTGATCGCCGGGGCGAAAGGCGGTCACCGCAGGTCCCGTCTGGTCGATCACGCCGACGCCTTCGTGGCCGAGGATGCGGCCGGGCGCGCAGCTCGGCACGTCGCCCTTGAGGATATGCAGATCGGTCCCGCAGATCGTGGTCTTGGTGATCTTCACGATCGCGTCGTCAGGGGCTTTTAGTTCGGGTTTGGGCCGATCCTCGATCTGCTTGCGGCCGGGGCCGAGATAGACGAGCGCTTTCATGGGGGTCCTCACTTGAAACTCACGCTAACGCAAGCATAACGCTTCTGTGGCTACAGAGATTTGACAAGGGTCAGGTCTCGGCCACCATTCCGCCGGATCGCGTCCCCTTGGGTGACCGTGTGGAGGCAGGAGCAATGCTGCGCGAGGAGCTCCTTTTCGTCGGCACTTGCGACATCGCCGGGCTGGTGAGGGGCAAGGGCTTCCCGTCGAGCGAGCTCGAGAGGCGCCGCAAGACGGGCGTCGGCTGGACCCATTCCAATCTGATGCAGACCTGCTTCGGTCCGATCTTCGATACGCCATTCGGCACGGGCGGGGATCTCATGATCGTGCCCGATGCTTCCACCGAGGTCCGTGTCGATTTCGGCGAGGGCGCGCCCGGCGCCGAAATCGAGCATTTCTTCCTCGGCGACATTTGCAACACTGACGGTAGCCCTTGGGAATGTTGCCCGCGCGATTTCCTGCGCCGGGCGATCGCGGCCCTCAAAGAGGTGAGCGGGCTCGAGCTGATCGCCGCCTTCGAGCAGGAATTCGTCTATACGGGAATAGAGGATCGGCCCGGCCACGCTTACAGTCTCGATGCGTTCCGCCGGCAGGGTCCCTTCGGCGAGAGCTTCGTCGCGGCGCTTCGCGCGGCAGGTGTGACGCCCGACTCGTTCCTCACCGAATATGGACCGCGCCAATTCGAATTCACTGTCGCACCTGAACCGGCACTCAAGGCTGCCGACCATGCCGTGATTGCGCGCGAGATGGCGCGCGCCGTGGCGTTTCGCCTGGGACATCGCGCGATCTTCTCGCCGATGCCCGTGGCTGACGGCGCCGGCAACGGCGTGCACATTCATTTCAGCCTGCGCGACGCGGAAGGTCAGCCGCAGACTTACGACCCGCAGGGTTCGCTCGGCTTGAGCGCGGCAGCCGCGCATTTCGCGGCGGGCGTGCTTGCTCATCTTGCCGCGATCTCCGCCATCACCGCGCCGTCGCCCGTGTCCTATTTGCGGCTCACGCCCAATCGCTGGGCGCCGACCAATATCGACATCGTGAAGCAGGACAGGGGCGCCGCGCTTCGCGTGTGCCCCGTGTTCGCGGCGGCCAAGAAGAAGGACATTGCGCGGGCGTTCAATCTCGAGTTCCGCGTCTGCGATGGGGCAGCCAGTCCGTATATGGCGCTCGGCGCGCTCATCTTTGCTGGCGCCGACGGTATCGCGCGGAAGCTCTCGCTGCCGCAGTGCGGCGCGCCGGCTGAGGCTCTGCCGCATTCGCTCGGCGAGGCGCTCGATACCATGGAGAAGAGCGAGGCGGTGGCGGGCTGGTTCGGACCGGTGTTTCGCGAAGCCTATCTCCGTCACAAGCGCTCCGAGCTCGCTCACGTGAAATGGCTCAACCCCCAGGAACTCTGCGCCCGTTACGCGGAAGTCTATTGAGCAGCAGTTGCGAGTTTCAGTGCCTCGGCGGTCGAAAGCATCCGGCAATACCCCTTGAAGCATTTAAGCGCCGCCGCGTGCCGCGCTTCCGTCTCGGCGGCGCAGGCGTCATGCACGCAACTCATGTAATAGCCGCGGTCCGCGCCGTCCTTGACCGCGTGGTCGATGCACTGGTCGGTCAAGAAGCCGGTCACGAACACATCTTCGATGCCGATGTTGCGCAGGAGATAATCGAGATTGGTCGAGTTGAAGACGGAGGACGAGGTCTTCGCGAGCACGATCTCGTCGCGCGCGGGCGCGATAGCGGCGACGACCTTAGCCTCCCACGATCCCTTGGCGATGGAGATGCCGGAAAGCCTGTAGTCGAGGCTTCGATCGCGGCCATCCTCGGTCAGATTCTCCATCACGGTGAAGATGACTTCGAGATCTGCGCGGCGGAAGGCATCGAGCAGGCGGCCGATATTCGGAATGACTCGCGTCGCGGCGGCGGCATGGAATTCGGGACGTGCGCTCGCGTCCTTCGGAGCGAAGGTGGCGTTCTGCACGTCGATCACGAGTAGCGCCGCATGTCCTTTGCGGATCGGGCGGTCGCGCGTGAGACTTGGTTCGACGGGTGTCATTGCGGGTTGTCTTATTGCCAGGGTGCGTTGAATACAGTTTGCTTATCTCGAAGACCGAATTGATAGAAATACCTTTACGACGCGGGTGAAGAATGGGCGAGGCAAGGCGGCCGCCGTGCTTATGGTAAGGCGCGCCGTCTGGCTGAGAAAGCTAGAGTTTAAGAGCTTATGCGAAGGGAGACCGTTATGCGTTATGTGGGGACCGCGTTACTTTTTGTAGCGCTTAATCTCGGTATTTGCTTTTCGGCGAGCGCGGACGACGTGGCGACGATCGAGGCGATCGACAATGCCGCCGGCGAGCTCGATGAAGCGTTCGTGAAGCAGGACGCTGACGCGATCAAATCGCTTACGACGCCGGATCATATCGCCGTCACCCACTATTACGGTGAGCCTACACCTGTAGCGGCGCAGATCGCCTCGCTGCCCGAGCTCAAATACGAGCAGACCAATCTGACCGAGCCGACGGTGAAGTTGCTCGGCCCGGACGACGCCATGCGCAGCTTTACCGCCAAGCTTGACGGCACCTTCAAGGGGGAGTCGCTTTCGGCGCGCGTGTTCGTCACGCAAATCATGGAGAAGATCGACGGCAAGTGGCGTGAGAAGTTTTACCAGGTCACCGCGCTCAAGCCGTGACAGCGCGTCAAGGCGCCATGAGAGGGTGACGGCAGTCCCTCGCCGATCCTAGAGCCCGTCCTTGAATTTGATCGCGGCGTGGGCGCCGTCGCAGAACGGCTTGTTCTTGGAGGCGCCGCAGCGGCAGAGCGTGACGCGGTTCCGTACCTCGTAGCGGTGGCCGTCCTCAGCGATCACGGCGATGCCGCCGCGCAGCCATAACGGCCCCGAGCAATCCTCCACCGGGTCCTCCACCAGCCCGATCGATTCCGGAAGCTTTGGCTCGATCGGCTCCCCGGTCTCGTTGTCCCAAGCGACGAGCCGGCCAGAAGGACAGTCGCAGGTCTGCCGCACGAAATCCTCCCGCGCCTTGGTCTTGTCGGTCTCATAGACGAGGCGCCAGACCTGGCCGTTGGGATCGCAGAAGCGCGCGAAGGCGCATAGGGTGTCAGCGTCGGTCAGTGACAGGACCGGCCCCTCGATGAGCTTCGCCTGCTCGCGGTAAGGCTTGCGGCTCGCCGTCTCGGTCCCGTCGAAGCCGATCTTGGTGTGCGTGCCGTCGCAATAGGGTTTGTGGGCGCTGTGGCCGCAACGGCAGAGCGCGGCGTTCTTCTGCGCGGGCAGCGGCTTGCCCCATTCCCATTTGATCGAACTCGCCTTCGGCGTTGGCGCCGATGGTCGCTTTGGCCAAGGGCAACTCGCCCGTTACGAGATAAGGACCGTCCTTGGTCACGCGAACTTCCGTCAAAGCGTCACCTCCATTTTCATGTTTCGCTTACCGCCTCGGCACTTCAGGCGAGGCTGCCGCGTTATGATTTTTGCAGTAATAAACGTGAATAACTCTGACTGCAAAATTAGAGGAGACCTACATGGCTAAAGATAGCATCACCCGGGATCAATTGGCGAAACTCCTGAACGAGGACCTCTCGCGCGAGTATCAGGCGATCATCGCCTATGTGGTCTATTCGCAAGTGCTGAAGGGCGCCGAATATATGAACATCGCGGCGCAGCTCGAGCAGCACGCGCATCAGGAACTCGAGCATGCGCTCATCATCTCGCGGCAGATCGACTATCTCGGCGCCATGCCGAGCGTCACGCCGAAGTCGGTGAAGACATCGGAAAAGGCTCGCGACATGCTGAAATTCGATCTCGATAACGAGAATGTAACGATCCTCAACTACCGCGAACGCGTTCGCCAATGCGAGGCTCTCGGCGAGTTCGCGATGGCCGAACAGATCCGGGAGATTCTCGTTCAGGAGCAAGACCATCAGATCGATCTCGCTACCGCGCTCGGCGAGGAGGTTCCGGACGTGAGCCGCCTGCGCAAACGCAAAGGCTGATCCAATAACAGGCAGGGAACGCCACTCCCGTAGAACCGGTGGAAACGAGGAGGAGCTAGATCATGCAAACCACTTGGATGCCCTGTGCCGAGCATGGCAGACTGACCACGCGGAGCAACCTGCCCGACAGCGTGTTCGCGTTCCCCATGCAGCGCAAAGAGCCGCTCACCGACGCGGACCACGTCAGGGACGCTTTGGCGCGCTTCGACCAAGTCGAAGGCGTCTCCGACGCGGATCGCGATCTCGCCTTCGCCAATATCAAGGCGGCGGCGAACTATTACGGCATCGACGTGCATGAGAAGAGCTGGAAAGAGCTCGGCCGCTAGGGCCGTCCATCCCGCGCCGATTGCTGGAGGTCCAGCCTGCGTGACCTAGCCTCCTGTTGTGGCGGCCGGCATCTCGCTTGCCATAGAGGCCGGCCTGCGTCATTTCTCTCACTCGGCAATCTGTCATCGAGGGAGGACGCCAATGGCCAAAGGGCAACAGCGGAGCAATAAGGAAAAGAAGAAGCCTAAGCAGAAGAAGGTCACGCCGCCGGCATCATCCTCGGCAAGCGGTCAAAAAGCCGGCCAAGGCAGCGGCAAGAAGGGCTGAGCCGAGCGGCCCTTTGTCCGCACCGGCTGATGGCCAGGGCCGAGGAGGAGCCTGGTTGCGTATTGTCGTGCTGAGCTTCCTGCTCGCTCTGCTGTCATGGACCACACAGGCGGCGGAGACCCCGCTGACCGTCATGGTCGGCGGCGAAACGCGCAATTTCACGCGCGAGGCGCTGCTCGCGCGGAGTGACGCCGCGACCATTCAAGTGCCCTATGACATCACCTATCGGGTGCCGATGACCTATCGGGCGGTTCCGGTGGCGGCGTTGCTTGCCGGGATGAATGTTCCGCCCGACAGCGTGATTGAGGCCGTAGCCCTCGACGGCTTCACCGCGCAACTGCCGCTCGATCTCGTGCTCAACGCCGATGAAAACAAAGCGGTCGCGTGGCTCGCCATCGAACAGCCCGATCATCCTTGGCCGCCAGTTCCCGGGAAGGACGTGAGCGCGGGGCAGTTCTACATCGTGTGGACTGGCGCGGATGTGGGAAGCATCCGCAGCGAGCAATGGCCGTTTCAAATGGCGAAGCTTGAGAGTCAGCCTTCTCCGGCTTCGCGCTGGCCGGCGCTCGGCATCGATCCGGCGCTGCCACCGACCGATCCTGTCCGCGCAGGCCAAGCCCTGTTCGTTGTTCAGTGTCTCACCTGCCACAAGCTGAACAAGGCCGGCGCGGCCGATGTCGGGCCCGACCTGAACCTGCCGCAGAATCCGACCGAGTATCTGACGCCGAAGGGACTGCACGATCTGATCCGCAATCCGAAAGCGGTGCGCACCTGGCCGGCGCAGGCGATGCCGCCTTTTCCGCCCGATTATCTCAGCGACCGCGAGATTGATCTCATCATCGCCTATTTGAAGCACATGGCTGGCCGCAAGGTCGCCCAGTAGCGCGGCTCAAGCCTCGACCAGGTCACGGAGCGCCGTCTCGAGCTCGATCTTCCCTTTCGTCGATCTTGCCTCGCCCCCCTCGAATTCGATCCACCCTTGATTGAAACCGTCGAGCATCTGCATGCGCGGCAGCGGGTTCTTCATGCCCTGTGCTTTGAAAATCTCGAGCCAGCTGTCGCGCGGGACCGTCTCGGCATGCACCTCGCGGCGGAAGATCCGTGAGAAGGCGGCGGCGACGTCGTTAGGGCTCTCGCGGCGCGGGCCTTCGAGCTCGATGATGCGGCGGCCGACCCAATCCTGCTGCAGCAACTCCGCGGCGACGCGTCCGACGTCGTTGGTCGCGACCGTCGGCACCTTACGCTCGAGCGGTTGGAGGAAGCTCTTGATCACGCCCGCATCGCGCGCGGATACGACGTCCCATTTGGAGTTTTCCATGGACCAAGCCGCACGCAGAAAGGTCACCGGGATCAGCATGGCTCCAAGGGCAGCCTCCATGAGCGCAAGTTGGGTGAGGAGGCTTTCCTGTTGCGCCTGTGCTCCGATCGTCGATAAGGCCACGATTTTTGCCGGCTGCGCCGCGCCGAGGGCGTGAGATAGCGCATCGAGGATCGAGCGCAGGGCGGGGAACCCGGGAGCAGGATCGAAGGCCGGCGGCAACAAGATGAAGACGCTGTCTGCACCCGCGAAGGCCTGGGCAAGCGCCTTGCCGTCATTGATCTCGGCGAGCGCGATATCGCAGCCCAGGTCAGCCCATATCTTGCTCTTGTGGGGGTCGCGCATGACGGCGCGCACGTTCTTGCCGGCAGCAAGAAGCGCTTGTCCGACCGCGCCTCCTACCTGGCCTGTGATTCCGGTGACGGCATACATTCGATCGTTCCTGTAAATGTCGGGAGAGAGAGGTGAGGAAACGCCCTCGGCCAACCATCCCGCGCGTGGTTGCTTGTCGCAGGGTTGTTCGCGGCGGTCACGCGGGCGCGCTTAGTCGTCCTCGTGGCAGCCTTCTGCCTGGCTCCAAACCAACCCAGCCTTGCATCCATGATTGGACGAAGTGCTGGGCGCCGAATAACGGCTCACACAGGTATTGCCCTTGAGGCGATAGCCGGGACCGCAGAAGCTCGCGGCGTCGTGCTTCTTGATGCATCTGCCGTCGACGGTGATCATACCCTTGCCGCAGCCACTGGACTTGCTCGTCGTGGCCTTCTTCGCCGCCGGTTTCTCCGCAGGAGCCTCCCACAAGGCCACGGCGTTTCCACCGGTGAACTCGACCACGCGCGAGCCGGGATGCGGCATGAACACCTGGAAGCAGATCCTTCCGGTGTCGTCGGTGGTGAGCCACGGATTGTCGAGGAAGGTGTCGACGGTCGTCTGCTGCCCGGCTTTGATGGTGCCGTAATCCTCGATGCGGCCGCGCTCGTCGATCCATCGTAAGATGCTATCGCTCGCCGATTTGTTGACGACAGTGAGCTTGGTCGGAACCGTTGAGCTCGTGGTCCTGAGGTTCTTCACATCGTAGCAGGACGGGTCGAGAATGTTGGCGGATGACGAAGCCGCCGATGAGGAGGCTGCGGCTTGCGGCGTGCCGCCGGCTGAGAGCTTGGCAAGATAGGCGCGAGCGAGATCGGAATAGAAACCCGATTGATGCGCGGCAAGAAATGCCTGCCAGGCTTCCGCCGTTCCAAGCTCCTTGGCGCTCTCGAAATCCTCCTTATCGGAGTTGCTCGCCGAAGCGCTGCTCCCGGCTTGCGAGCCGGTCGCAGCCGCGGCGTAGCTCTTACAGGCCTGCAGGAAGGAGGCGATCTTGTCCTTGCCGCGTGTTAGGTCGATGGTCGAGGCCTTGTAGCCGGGCACGAGGTAATCGAGGAGTCCTTCTCGGCAAAGGCGTTCCACAACGGGTCGTCTTGGGCGATTTCGGCGTGGACGCCGGTCAAACCCTCTTCTGATGCCGGGTGCGAGATCTGGCCTTTGAGGGCATAGTCGAAGCCGCCGCCGGAGAAGCGCAAATCCGTGTCCTTGCCGGTATCGAGATTGCCGATATCGGCGCCGAACGTGACGCTCGCGGCGGGCGTGCTTTGGCTCGCATCGCAGACGCCGAGCACTTGGATATTGTCGGTCTCGGGAACGCCGTAGATCAGTCGCGCCGTCACGCGGCCCTGATTGCTCGGGTCGTTTGTTTCGGAGAATTGCCATTCCATGCTGTCGCCCGCGGCCGCCGGCAGCGCCACCGCGCACTCGGTCGAGAAGCCAAGTAGTAGAATAAGCAGGAAGGAATGACGTCTTAGATTGGTCATGCTGCAGCTTCCTCCGATCGCTCGCGCAGATTGCCGCCGGGCTAGCGATAGCCCAATCCGCAGGGTTCAAATTCACAGGATGATCGCAAAGGGAACCGCCTGAAGTCCCCAATCGTCAGCCCCCGTCGTGTTAGGTTAGGTAAGCTCTAGCGGCGATGCAACTGCGCTTGTGTGACGTTGTGGAAGCACGGCGTCGGTGGTTTCCGTGCTAGGCTTTGGGCCGTGTCCATCACGGCTCAGAGCGAGGATGCCTTTCTCACCGGACCCGCCGCCGAGGGCGAGAGGGTAGGCGAGGGCAGGGCCGCCGGATTTGCCGGTTCCGCCGTGCTGCATGGGCTCCTCCTTCTCTTGATTGTTCTCGCCATGCCGCCCGGTACGCTTGGGTCGTCCAGGGATGTTCTCTCAATCCCCGTCGAGGTCTCGCTCGGGGACGACATCAAGCCGGCCAAGAAGACGGAAGCCGCGGAGCTTCCTCAACAGGCCTCTCAGTCGTCGCCGTCGAGCCCAGCCGTGAGCGGCGCGGGGCCGTCGGCGAGCGGACCGCTTGATGCGCTCGACGCCAAGCTCAAGGCCTTGGCCGAGTTGCACCAGCCCGACGCCGCGACGACGAGCGAGGGCAACGGTTCCGGGCAAACGACGATGATCGCGGTCAACGAGCAGACGGCGGGCGAGCTTGCGGCAGCCAAGGACCTGATCAGGGTTCAGGTGATGCGCCGATGGAATCTCGATTTGAAGGGCCTGAGCGGGGGCGATCCCTCGGTGCCGATCCGCGTGCGGGTGGGAAGCGATGGCGTGGTGCTCAAAGCCGAGCTTGTCGACACGCCGCGCTCGGCCGATCCCGCCTATCGCGAAATCGCGCTCAGCGCGAAGAACGCGGTGCTGATGTCGTCGCCGTTCACGCTGCCGCCGGGCCATTATCGCGGCGTGATGGATCTCGTGCTTGACTTGAACCCGAGAGACGCTCTGCACTGAGGGCTGGCCGCGACGGCGGTCACGGCAGGTCGCGTGCGACGCGAAAGCCGGTCAGGGTCGAATAATCGTATTCGCCGTCCCCGCTCGCGCCGCCGCCGCTCCGCGCCGCCGAGCGCACGAAGACCGGCAGATTGATCCACGACCCGCCGCGGATGACGTGCTTGGGGCAATCGGGATCGGTCCACGGGCTGCCATCGTCGGGCGCGCCATCATAGGTCTGGTGCCAGCAATCCTCGGTCCACTGCCAGGCATTGCCCAGCATGCCGTACAGTCCGAAGCCGTTCGGCGCGAAGGCATCGACATCGGCGAACAGGCGCTTGTCCCACTCGCTGCCGCAGCCATTGCAATTGGCCTTGTTGACGCCGATCTCGCCGCCCCACCACCGCGCCGTCGTGGTGCCGGCGCGCGCGGCATATTCCCATTCGGCTTCGCTCGGCAGGCGATAGGGGCCGGTCGCGCGCGCCGTGCCCGGACGCTCTTTACGCACCTCGGCATTCAGCCACTCGATATAGCGCTTGGCGTCGCGCCAATCGAGACAGACCGCGGGCCAGTGCGGCGCATCGGCGTCGTAAGGAGGTGAGGCTTTGCCCCGGCCCGGCGAGCGCCAACCCATGTCGAGGAGCGGATTGCAGGGCGCGGGCTGGTAGCCCGTGTCGCGCAGAAAGGTGAGGAACTGCTCGCTGGTGATGTCGTATTTGCCGAGCGCGAAGGCCTTGATCGCAACCTTATGCTGCGGTCCTTCGGTGTCGAAGCGCCCGCTCTCGTTCGCTGGACTTCCCATCACGAAGCTGCCGGCGGGGATGCCGACCATGAGCGGACAATTGGTGCACTCCTTGAATTCGCGATCCTTGCGTTCCTCGCCCTGCGCGGTTCCAACCGACAACGCAAGGCCAAGGAGTAGTAAGGGCAGGTAGGAACGGTATGGCCTTCTCCGCTTCATGCCCAAGGCGTCATGGCTGATCTTTGGGGGCGTCCGGAAAGGCATCGGGAGCATCGAGCAGGATCTTCGACATGGTCCAGCGCGGCGGGAGCGTCTTGGTGACGTCGTCGACGCGCCAATGGCCTTCCTCGCGCACGAGTTCGAACAGCATGTTGCTCGGTTCACCGAAATTCTTGAACGTCGTGCGCACTTGCGCTTTGTCGGCTGTTTTGGACACCAAGGCGATCTTGAGCTCGGTGAGCTTCCAGTCCTGGCCGTCGACGAACACGTCCCAATCGATCCTGCCGACCATGCCTTCGGGTGTCTCCTTCTCGTCCTTGTCGATCAGAGCCTGGAGGCGTTTGCTGTAGATGTGAGGCAGGCCTGGATTATCCCTATCGTATGTTTTGTAGATGGCCTTGATCAGCGACACGGGGTCGCTTGCGACCGAGTCGCTGTCTACGGGGGCCGCGTTTGCAATATCGGCGCTCAGAGCGAGCGCAAGAAGCAGGCCTAAGAGGACGCGCATGACATCACCTCGGCATGGGCATCAATCGAGCTTCTGATAGGTGTTATCGAGCTCGTCTTGCACCACGATCGCTTTCCCCGTCGCGCCGAGGATGAGGTCCTTGTCCGGCACCATGCTGGTGTACCGCCAGCCCGACGGAAGCTTGAGCTTGGCGCCGAGCTTCGGCAGATCATCATAGGTCAGCGTCTTGTCGATGATCCCGGCGTAGGCCTGCATGACGTAGCTTTTCCCGCCTGGCGCTTTGAGCATGAATACGGGACGTCCGGCCTTGAACAGATAGACGGTGTCGCGGTCGATGGTCTCTTCGCGATAGGGGCGGTGGAGCAGGTCCAAAAGCCCGACATCGATGGTGGCGCGCTCGGTGAGTTTGAGGCCATCGGCCTCGATCGTTTCACCGGCTTTCGTGGCGCCAGAGGCGGTGATCTGGTCCATCAGAAAATGACGCGGGCCGTTGAGGAGGACGGTGAGGGCGCCGAAGCGCCGCTTCATGGCGTCTTCGGTGATGGCGTCCCAGATGGAAGCGGGGCAATCGTTGAGGCCGAGCGTGTTGTAGACCGTCGCCTCGAGGTGCAGCCCTTTACGCACGACGGGGATGATCTCGCAGTAGCGTGCGTCGCGCACGCCGGCAATGATGTTTCCTTGGATGACCGGGAGAGGCGTCGCGGCCAACGCAGTCGTGCCCGCGAGCATGAGGCAGACAAGAGTTGCACATCGAAAAGAGCAGGATGACACCTCAGAAGCCGGTGCAGGCGACGCCGCTTGCCGCTGTCGGGCAATTCTTCTGCATCGGCGGCGGACGCGAAGCATCCGTAGCTTCTATCTTGTGCAGCTTATCGAGCTTCATGCGGCAGTCGGTGTAGGCCGGCGTGCCGGGGGTCGTCCCGTAGCTGACGCATTTGTCGTTGTCGTGTCGCAGCATCGACTGGGCTGCGAAGTCTGGGCGGCGTCGTCCTGCGACGTCAGGCAACCCATCAGCATCGCCGCCAACGCCAAGACTGCGAGAGCCGATAGCCTCACCACGTCCCCTATTTGACCCCGCGCGGAGGCAAGTTTAGCCAAAGAGGGAAGCGCGCAATAGGGGCGAAGCGATGGCACGCCCCGGCCGAAATTGGCCATTCCCTACTAGTTGGGCGGGGAGTAGTCGCAATGCGCGCCGCCCCCCGCCTTCTCCTGCACCTCGCTCGGGTTGATCGCGCATTTCAGATTGGAGAGCGCTGCAAAAGTCGATCCTGCCGCCCCGTCCGGCTGAACGCCGATTTCGGCGAGCGTGACGTAAAGCTCATGCGCGCGGCGTCCCATGAGCATGACGGTCTTCTTGCCGAAAGCGAGATCGCAGGAATGCTCGGTGATATCGACATCGCTCGCGCGGCAGGTGATCTTGTCGGCCGACACCAAGGTCGTCTCTCCGGCCGGATAAGCGACATTGGTCTGTCCGTTGAGGAACTTTGCGAGCACGGCCTTGTCGGTCGCGCCGAGCAGCGGTGAATTCTCGGCGACCAGGGCGGCGAGCGCCAGAGCGCCGTTGCCGTCAGCGCTCTCGGCAAAGACCGGGCTCGAAAAGGTCAACAACGCCGCGACAAGAATAAGCCTGGCCGAACTCATTGGCCGCGTCTCCTGGTCCTCAGACGCCGCGGAGCAAATTTCCCGCGGCGAGAATGAGATAGGCGATCAACAGCACGATGAAGCCGCTATGAACGTGCGGGATCGAGATATTGGCGTAATGCACGACCACCGCGACGGCGGCGATGATGATCGAAACGACGAAAGTGATGATTCTCGGCGCCGAAAGTTCCAGCATTGTTTTGTTCCCCCCAGAGATTGAAGCGCGCGCGAGCCTACTCCATCGCGCGGCGAAGGGGTAAGCGAATCGACGTTCTCCCCGCCAACGGTCGCCGTGCCGAACTATCCGCGATTTGCCAGCCGCGAGATCATCGAAGGGGTGAGATAGACGATCGACGTTTTGTGTTGTCCGTCCTGGGTGTAGCGAAACGTCAGAATTGCGCCGCCAAATTGCTTTGAGCCGTTGTCCTTGGGCGTCTCAAAACCGAGGCTGAAGCGCGCGCCTGCGGGAACGACGCCCTCGGTTTTTTGTCCCTCAACACTCAGGGCAAGCTCAAGCTCACGCTGGCCTCCATCCGGCTTGAGAACCGCATGGACCTCCTGCATGGCCTGATCCGAGGTATTGATTCCGCTGATGGCGAATCCCTCGGCGCCGCTCGATGATGCCTGGTTGTGTTGATCGTCGAGAAGCCAAACGAGCGGACCCCCTGGCGTCGTCGTGGGCTCTTGTTTGGCTGCGGGCCAGTTCGGTGTCGCCGTCGCCTGAATGGCCTCAGGTTCAGGGGAGGGCGGCTCCGCCTCGCTCACGCTCGCGGCATTCGCCGTGGTCGCCGAAGGAGCCTCAGCCTGCTCGACGGGCTTCGCATCGGGAGGCCCCGGAGCAAAGACTTGCGCGATCGCTGCGGCATTGGCGGCGATGGCGGCCGGGATCCGCTCGATTGCCTTGTTGATCTCGTCGGCGGTTTGCTGATCGAGCACAAGCGGGAGCTTGTCGCCGAGCCACGCCAAACCCGTGCGCAGCTGGCTCGGCTCCTTGGCCATTGCGACGAAGAGAAAGCCGATCAGCGCCGCCATTGAAACCAGCGTCGAAGCAAGCGCAATCCAAAAGCGGCGTCCGCTATAGGACGCGACAAGTAGAGCGAAGAGCACGACACCGGCAGCGAAGAGACTCAAGACCGTTGTCCCCCACGTCAGTCGTTGCAACGAATCGATGACACCACGAAACCGTGGCACGACCACGGCGAATCCTGGTTAAAACGCTGGAAACTGGCCGATTTCCCCGTGGGCGTCCCCCACTATAACGCGGACGCGGAGATTTGGTGCCCCAGGCCGGACTCGAACCAGCACGCCCTTGCAGGCAACAGATTTTGAGTCTGCCGCGTCTACCATTCCGCCACTGGGGCACGGGCGGCAAGATGGGGTAAGGCGCATCCATGGTCAACCCGGGTCCAAGTCGCTTGGGGCACCGTTACGCCGTATTGGTGGCGCAGGCTTGCGGGGACTAGAAGCGCTTCCTGAACTGAGCTGCCTCACTAGGAAATTGGGAGGGGTTGGCCATGCTTGAAGGGAGAACGTCCGACTGCCTCGCGCTTGCCAACACCGTGATCCTCATGCGGTTGGTCGAAGAGCTCATCAAGAGCGGCGTCATCACAAAATCGGTTACCAATATCGTGCTGAACGATGCCGTGGACAGCTTGATAAACTGTCCGAACGGGGATCACAGCAATTTCGTGGATGCCGTCATCATCATCCGCAAGGAACTGATGCCGAGAATTGCGGGCTGAGGCGCTGATTGGGCGAACGAAACGCGGAATTCCCCCTTGCCCGCGCGGATGGACAATAGGACCACCGCCAGCTAAGCAAGCTCCATGCTGCAGCGTCTCTATGACAAGGTGATCGCGCTCTCCGAGAGCCCTAAGGCGCTGCCCACTCTGGCCGCCGTCTCCTTCGCCGAAAGCTCGTTCTTCCCCATTCCGCCCGACGTCGTGCTCGTGCCGATGGCGTTGGCGCAGCCGCAAAAGGCGCGGCTCTATGCACTCGTCTGCACCGTCTCCTCGGTGCTCGGCGGCATGCTGGGCTATGCCATCGGCGCCTTCCTTTTCGATACGGTCGGCCATTGGCTGATCTCGGCCTATGGCTATGGCGAGGGCATCGACGCCTTCCGCGCGGCCTACGCCAAATGGGGCGCCTGGATCATCCTCATCAAGGGCATGACGCCGATCCCGTACAAGATCGTCACCATCGCCTCAGGCTTCGCCGGTTATAATTTCTTTTGGTTCGTCGTGCTGTCGATCATCACGCGCGGCGCGCGCTTCTTCCTCGAGGCGGAGCTCTTGCGCCACTTCGGCGAGCCGATCCGCGGCTTCGTCGAGAAGCGGCTGACGCTCGTCACCACCGGCTTCCTCGCCGCGATCGTCGGTGGCTTCCTCATCGCCAAATATGCGTTCTGAGATGGACGCGTCCGGCAAGCCGATCCTCGCCAAGCCGCCGCGCCAGGTAATGCGCGCGTGCGCGGTCGTGCTCGTCGTCGCCACCGCCACCATCCTTGCCGCGCTCGGCTTTGAGCATATCGGCGGTTATGCGCCGTGCCCGCTCTGCCTCGAGGAGCGCTACGCGTATTATTTCGCCGTGCCGGTCGCCGCGCTTGCCGTCCTGTTGGCAGGGGGGAGCAAGTCGGCGTCGCCCGCATCCTGCTGCTCGCCATCGCGCTCGCCTTCCTCGCCAATGCGGGGCTCGCCGTCTACCATGCCGGCGTCGAGTGGAAATGGTGGCCGGGCCCGACCGAATGCACCGGTGCCTTCGCTCTCAAATGGGGAGAGGGCGGCGTGGTCGATACGCCGGTGATCCGCTGCGACGAGGCGTCCTTCCGCTTCCTCGGCCTCTCTTTCGCCGGGTGGGATGCGCTGGTCTCGGCCTTCCTGACGGCCGTCGCCTTGTGGGGCGCGGCGCAGCGGCGCTAGGCGCAGCCTCACGGGGCCTTCAAGCGAGAGTGATTGGCGGGGCTCTCCCGTGCGCTGCTATAGCGGCTAGACGGTTGCACCCGCAAAAAGGATCGCGCACATCATGTTCTCCCGCCGCACTCTCCTCGTTGCCGGTATCGTCATCGCCGCTCTGCTCGGATCTTTGCAAGCCTCCTCGGCTGCGGAGTGGAAGTCCTTCACGGAAGCCGACTTCGCCGCGGCCAAGAAAGACGGCAAGTCGATCCTCATCGACATTTTCGCGCCGTGGTGCCCGACATGCCGGGCGCAGAACCCGATCCTGACCCAGCTCACGCGCGAGCCTGAGTTCAAGGACCTGGTCGTGTTCAAGATCGATTTCGACAATCAGAAGGCCGACGTGCGCGCGATGCAGGCGACCTCGCAAAGCACGCTGATCGCCTTCAAGGGCGACACGGAGACGGACGGTCGGTCGGCGATCACCGACCCCGATAAGATCGCCACGTTGGTGAAGAGCGCGCTTTAGCGGGCTCTTCCATGGGCGGAGCCAACGATGATCGCGACGCTCGCACTTGCCTTTCTCGCCGGCGTGCTGTCGGTGCTGTCGCCCTGCGTGTTGCCGCTCCTCCCCATCGTGCTCGGAACGGCGGCGAGCGAGCACAAGCTTGGCCCCGTCGCGCTTGCCGTAGGCTTGGCGCTCTCCTTCGTGACCATCGGCCTGTTCGTGGCGACCATCGGCTTCGCCGCCGGCATCGACACCGACGTATTCCGTGCCATCTCGGCGGTGCTCCTCATCGGGATCGGTCTCGTCCTGCTCGTGCCCAAGCTTCAGGCGCAGTTCGCGCTCGCGGCGAGCCCGGTCGGCAATTGGGTCGACGAGCGGATGGGCGGCTTCGCGACGAGTGGCCTATGGGGACAGTTCGCCCTCGGACTTCTGCTCGGGGCGGTATGGAGCCCATGCGTCGGGCCGACGCTCGGTGCCGCCTCGATCCTCGCCGCCAAGGGGGAGAATCTCGGCCAGGTCGCGCTCACCATGTTCGCCTTCGGGCTCGGCGCTGCTTTGCCCTTGATGCTGCTCGGACTGCTCTCGCGCGAGGCGATGATGCGAATGCGCGGCAAGCTGATGGAGGCGGGCAAAGGCGGCAAGATGTTGCTTGGCAGTCCTGCTCGTTGCGATCGGACTGTTCGTGGCGACCGGCCTCGACAAGCGGCTCGAGACAATCCTGGTCGATGCCTCGCCGGCTTGGCTGACCGAGCTGACGACGCGGTTCTGACAAGCGAGGCTTACGGCTCGAGCTCGGTATCCCAGTAGAGATAATCGAGCCAGCTCTCATGCAGATAATTCGGCGGGAAGAGCCGGCCGTTGCGATGGAGCTCGAACACCGTCGGGCGATAGGGCTTTTGCGCCGGGTGCATCTTGGCCTCGTGAGGCAGCTTGCCGCCCTTCATCAGATTGCACGGCGCGCAAGCGGTGACGACGTTCTCCCACCGCGTCAGGCCGCCGCGCGAGCGGGGCACGAGATGATCGAAGGTGAGATCCTCATCGTCGCCGCAATATTGGCAGGTGAAGCGGTCGCGCAAGAACACGTTGAACCGGGTGAAGGCCGGATAGAGCGCAGGCGCACATAATTCTTGAGCGAGACGACGCTCGGCAGCTTCATCTCGAAGGTCGGAGAGCGGACCGACGCGGTCGTATTCGGAGACGATGTTGACGCGATCGAGGAAGACCGCTTTCACCGCGTCCTGCCAACCCCAGAGCGAGAGCGGATAATAGAGAGCGGCCGATAATCGGCGTTGAGCACGAGGGCTGGGAAAGTCCCGGGGGCGGCCGATGATGTTGCGACGTTCAAGGCGATAAATCCTCGATACTCGCCCGTCGCACTCGGGCTTAAGCCTCCTTATGGCGCGGCATACTATAGGGGCATGTCGGGAATGTGAAGGGTCCCAGATGCTGTGGTGGAGGGCCATCACGCCGCAGCTTCTAGCGCCTCCACGGCGGAGCCCGGCGTAGAGCAAAGCGAGCAGCACGAAGAAGACGGTGTGGATCGCGGCAAAGCCGATCATGTCGGCGAGCCCAAGGTGGATCCGATCCGGCGATGATCCGAACGGAACGCGGGCGGCGCCACGTCTCACCCGGCGCGAACTACGTCACGGCCCATCGCCACGAGGACGAACCCGGCCTATGTGACGCTCATACACGAGGCGAGCATGTCACCGCATGTGTGGACGACATCGAGCACCTGGTGATGATTCGGCTCGAGCCTCATCATCCGCCACAAGCGGCGTGACCGTAAGCTGCCTTCCCGTGTCGCTGCTGCTTGGCCGCGCTCGCCCGTCGCTTGCGTACCGCCGCCTTCTTTGCCGCCGCGCGGCGCTCGCGTCGTGCGCCCTGTTGGGCGGGCGTGAGCTTCTTCGTCGCTGCTGCCATTCGTGCGTCCTGTGATTGAGTCCATAGCACACCCGCGCGACAAAGCGGCGGTGGGGCTCCCTCGGGCGATCTCGGCGAGCGGGAGCCGCCGGTTGGTCCCCGGCGCCAGCTGTTCGCTCCGATGCTGTCACTGGGATCGGCTGGACGGTCGCGGCGAAGGCCTTTGTTCGAGGGGCGCCGAGCCGAGCTGCGGCCTCCGCCGTCGATGCCGTCGCCGATGCCTTGGGCCACATGCCGTTCGACGAGGACGCCCGGCGAGGGCAAGCTGCTCGCGCGCCATGAACATGGCATCGACGAGATGACCTCGTCCATGTCGCCGTGGACAGCAGGTTACGCGGCCTGGGTTTCCGCCTGCAGGGGCGAAGCCTCAAGGTGCGCCAGGAGCGCTCCCAATTGCCGCGGTCGCGGCAGGCACCAGGTCAGCCGCGTCAAGCCCAACGCCAGAGCACCATCATCGTCCCCCTGGCTGAAGCCGGACGGCGCGAGGGCACAGCGACCGGGTCTGGGCTTGGAGCTCGGCATCGAGGAGGATCATCGAGCGCGGGCGGCATGTTTCACGCCGCGTGCGGCTCGCCGAACTCGCGGAAGGTCGTTCGAACCACTGCAGACCATCGGCGACATGGCGCAGGGCTTCAGCCGCGTTCAGGCGGGCGGAGGCCGCGTTCGGCGAGAAGCGCGCACCTCGCGGCCCAGGGCGATCAGATGTGTGCATGGGCGCATGGCCGTGCAGGAACACGATGGGCTGCTCGCACGCACAGCGGCAGGCGGAAGGCGAGGATGGATCGACGGAGCGCCATCTAGCCGGTCCTTGCGCGCGAGCGCGGAGGCACTACGATGATCTGACGCATGCGCGGCAGCCGACAAACTACCAACGGCGCGATCCTGGGCGAACAGCGCGCCGAGGCCTTCGCACTTTTGCCC
Organism: uncultured Alphaproteobacteria bacterium; assembly: GCA_963742355.1. Taxonomy (GTDB): domain Bacteria; phylum Pseudomonadota; class Alphaproteobacteria; order Rhizobiales; family Methyloligellaceae; genus Methyloceanibacter. Next base: position 159,381 of record CAVULQ010000005.1, read on the forward strand.
ATTTCGTTGGCGTGAACAGCACGGCGGCGGTCGGGAAACCGATCCGCCGCTTGCCGAACTCGAGGATGCTGCATGAAGAAGCTCGTCCTCGCCGTTGCCCTGGCGCTGGCCTTCGCTGCGCCGGGCCATGGCCGGACTTTCCCGAACGCGTGCTCCGATGTCCTGCCGGGAGTCGGCTGAATGGTCCGCGCGACGATGAGACTTTCCGTTCTGTGTGGGCGTGCTCAGCAGGCACTCGTCTTGTGGGCGGGTGCCCGTTTCGATCTCGACCTGGATCGGCGCAACACCGATGAAGTGAAGCCGAACGGCATGCGTCCCTCAACATCTCCTACAGCACCTCGTCCGAGGAGTGCGCGTTGAGCTGCCCATCATTCTGGATGCCGATCTGTCGTTCGAGGTCGAGCTTCGTCTCGATGTCGTCGATGTGACTTCCTCGTCTTCCGGCGGCCTCGAACAGGATCCATCGTAACGTCAGTCCTCGTCTTCCGGCGGATCTCGCACACCTCCGTGTCGAGCAGTCGCCGGGCTCGCGCTCCGGCCTTCGAGGTCGCGTTCGAGGACTGGCTTTAAGTTCTCCCCGATGCGCAGCGGTCCATATGCTGCCAGGTCTCGGAAGCCCCTCGAGGAAGATGGATGCGGGCCACCAGCTTGTCGGCGTGACTGCATCTCCTTGATCAACTCCTTCGCGCTCCTTCCTTGGCGAGCTTGGTCGAAGCCCCGGTCATCGAGCAGCCGGTAGTGGAGCCAATATTGGTTGACGGCCGCGGCTCGTGCTTCAGCGCCTCGTTCGAGATTTCGATGACGCGTCGATTTGGCTTCGGTCTCATGTCCTGCTGTCGGTCTTCGCCAGGCCATCATGGCCTGTTCCTGGCGCTCGGCTCAACGAGAGAGCTTGACGCAGGCGATCCCCGGTCTGTACGGATCATGCCCACTCCGCTCCTCTTCCTCCTCCGCGGTGATCGACCAGGCCAGCGCCTGGGCCTCCTCGTCATAGGCGACCATCAGCTTGGTGATCAGCGGCAGGCAGCTTCGCTGCGGACGCTTTCCGCGGTCGCGGTAGATGGTTCCCGGAGTCGACCACGACAAAGATCAGCCGTGCGTAGCGCGACCCCGCTTCGGCGATGTCCTTGGACGTGATCATGGTGCGGGCGGCGGTCATGCCTTCTCTCAGGCATGAAGGGCGTCTTGTCGTCGACGAGCGCGCGAACCTCATCGCATGCTCGAGCACATCACGGCCTTGGCTCCCATCGATCAGGTGCTGCGACTGGCTCGATGAACGCGAAGCCGCTGCCGCGCGGCTTCAATCGCGTCACGTCGACTTCGTGGTTCTGCTCGACCATTCGCTCGCAGGTGCATGAGGATGCCCAATCGCCGCGTCGTCGCTCCAATGGCAGAGCCGCTCTTGCGACGCGAAATACTGATGCTCACGCCAAGCGCGAGCCGTCCCATAATTGATGATGAAGGCCTTGGAACAGAGGTTGGAAGTGGCGGGGCGCGCAGCGAGACGGTTTCCAGCAGTCGACGGCGGCGTTTGCTCCTCGGGGAGCAGAGTTTGCGGATGAGCGCGAGGAAGCGAAGCAGCGATAGACGAAAACGGTCATGAGTGAACACATGGGTAGCTCATCCTTCCGATATCGTAGCAAGGCGAAGCGCCTTCGACGCCTCAAGCCATGATACGCCAAAGCAAGCGCGCCGCAACGCCTCGCCAGGACGCCAGGCTTCAGCAATATCGACCATCTCGTGGGACTTCGGCGCGCGTCGGGCCTCAGCGCGTCTCTGACCGCGTCTTGCAGCGCTATCTCCACCAGCGCCCGGCGTCGGCCCTCCCAGAGCAGAAGAGGTTATCGATGTCCACCGTCCACGGGCCGATGCCCTTGAGCGCCGTGAGCTGGGCGTGAATCACCTCCTCAGGCGCGTGCCGTTCAGAGCGTCGAGATCGACCGTGCCCTCGTCGAGCGCTCCGGCAAGGCCGCGCAGCATGATCTGGACCAGCGACGACCGGCGCAGCGCGCAGGTTGCTCTGTTCGGCATGGCTACGAGAAGGCCGCGGAGTGGAAGAGGCCGGACGCGCGCCTCGATCCAGTACCCGATGGCGGCGGCGCTCGCCGCCGAGAGCTGCTGAGCTCTGATCGCCCGGCGAGGCCCTTGAAGCCGGCCGGCGGGCGGCGCAGCGGCGGCGGCCGAAAGCGCATGGACGCGCGACATATGCGGGCAGGTGACGAGCACCACCACCCTGTCGTTCAGTTTTACCTTTGTCCTGATCCTGCGATGCGCCAATTTTCGCGTTTCTCGTGCCACTTCGTCCGATCTTGGACCGCAATTTGGCTGGACTTTCAAGTGATGTCTGCAAGCTCGTCCCCGAATCGCCAACCAGCGATTACGGGCACCAGCCATGCGGCCAGAAGCCTTCAAGGCTGACGATGTCTTCGCGCATATTCAGAAGTTCGTCGGTTGGCGGCGGAGCGTCGGCTTGCGCGGGACGGCCGAAGCCGCCGACAGAGCGAAGTCGCAACTCCTGGCCGCAGCCGCCGAAGAGCTTCAGGCGCCGATCGAGTCGGTCGTCACGCTGATCCAGCTGCTGACGCCGCCGGCTCGATCCAGGCGCAGCGCCACTACACCGACATGCTCGCGCAGATCGGCGCGCGGTCTGCTCTGGGTGATCGACGATTGTCTCGATCTCACCTGTGTCGAAGTGGCGCGCCTCGGCTCGACCGTGCGGCGTTCAATCTTTGCCGTGCTGGACGAGGTCCGGTACGGTCTTGGCCCACGCCAGCGACAAGGACTGGTCAGCGGCATCGATATCGGCGCGCTTGCCCGACCTCATCATCGCCGATGGAGCGCGGATCGCCAAGTGCTGATGAGCCTGATCGACACCACGCTGAACAGACCACCGAGAGGCTCGAGTACGACTACATGCGCAGCGCGATCGATGTCGACGGGCTCTGGAGGCCGGGTTCGACGTCACGGATACCCGGAAGGGGTCACAGCAGGCCCGAGCGCGCCCAATTGTTCGCGCCGGACGCGGGCCTTAGCGGCGGCAATCGAGGGCGGCATGATGTTGCGCCCCTCCACGGCGGCGGCCTTCAGATCGATCAGCGCCTGGCGCACCGCATTGTCGTCGCGGTCGCGGCGCGAGCCTGAAGCGCCGCGACTTGCTCGATCTCGACCATGGGCACCGTCTGAATGCCTTCGAGGCCGCTTGCCGAGAGCGGCGAGGGCTCGGTCTCGGTATAGGCATTGACGCCGTCGGCACCTGCTCGCCCTTCTCGATGGCCTCGACGCGGGCGGCGTTCGAGGCGATCAGCGCTCCTTCATATAGTCGATGGCGGCGGACCCGCGCCTCCATCGATTGCAGCTGGCGGCTGCGGCGCGCGCTTCCTCCTTAAGCTCCTCGACCTTGCGGTCGATCACCTCGGAGCCGTCGAAGATGTCGCCGTACTCCGAGGGTGGGAGTCTCGTCAAGCGACGATCTCTGTCGCCGGAGCGACCATTGCTGGTCGCCAGGGTCGCGGCAGGCCGGCGCCTCGTTCCACGCGGGAGCTGGACAGCGCGCGCGCGCGCGTTCTTCGACGAGCGACCGCGGCATCGACAGCAGGATGCGGTCGACGTTGTTCTCGGGCTGCTGCTCGGTCATGCCGCGAGTTCACCTGCACGCCGTCGCGCAATCTCCGCGCTTCGGATCGGCGACGCCGTAGCGCCCTTGGGCGATCTGGTCCATAGGTCGACGAAGGCGCGCATTTTCGACATCTCGGTGATGAAGCGGACGCCGGCGTTGACGAATGGTGCTCGACGACTTGCGGAAACTCGCGCGGCACGTCGCCGACGTCCTCACCTATCAGTCGCACGGCCTCGGCGTCGCCAGGGCGAAGGCAAGCTCCTGATCCGGCGTGGCTCCCGCCTCTTGCAGGTGATAGGCCAGCAGTGGTCGTGGTTCCGTTTCGGCGTCTCGCGGTGGGTGTAGACGATCACGTCCTTGATCAGCCGGAGCGACGGCGCGGGCGGGAAGCGCACAGGTCCCGCGGGGAGATATTCCTTGAGGATGTCGTTCTGCACGGTGCCGGTGAGCTTGGCGCGATCGGCGCCTTGCTCGTCGGCGAGCGCGACATAGAGCGCGAGGAGCAGGCGGCCGTCGCGTTGATGGTCATCGAGGTGTTCATCTCGGCCAAGGGGATGCCCTCGAACAGGGCGCGCGTGTCGCGAGATCGGAGATCGGCACGCCGACCTTGCCGACCTCGCGGGCGAGCGGGACGTCGTCGAAATGGTCGCCGGTCTGGGTGGGCAGATCGAAGGCGCCGAGAGCCCGGTCTGCCCTTCACCAGGTTTTTGGCGGTCGAGCTCGGTCGAGCACGCCACCGTCGATCGCCCGCGTCGGTGCGGAACATGCAGGGCTTGTGTAGCTCTTCCCTTGCCTCGTGCCATTGACGTTCTCGACGGGTCGTTGGGCTATGATGCACGGCGCCAGCGGCGTGGCGACTCCGGCAGCCTTGGTATCCGGCCGGCGCCCTGCGGCCGGTTCCCGAAGATCACGACCGCCAGCGCCAACAGGGCGAGGGCAGCAGGCCCGCCACATGCGGGCACGCCGGTTGACGTTCGGCGCGGTGACGAGACGCCGACATGCGACCAGGCGTGCAGAAGTAGAACAGCGCCGAGGCCGCGGGCCAGCACGATGACGCCGAGATGTCGAGGGTCCAGGTCGCCCCACGCCGACCAGGGCGATCAGCGGGTAAGCGTGGCGGCGGTCGAGTCTCGCTCGCGGCTCACCTGCTCGATGAGGCCGCCGCACCGATCGCGTCGGCCACGGCCGCGGAGAGCCGGCGGACGGCCCCGGCGATGATCAACAGCGGCGCTCGCTCGGGCCTCCACACGGCGATGTTCCGGTCACCTCGGTGCTCGAGCACCTCCTGCTCGTTGAGGGGACCATGGCGAGCAGAAAAACGCGGTATCGGTCGCGCCGGACAGAGTTGCATCATCGCGCATGGTGCGCACGCGGAGCTCGGGGTGGGGCGCGCGAGGAAGCGGGAGGACTCGAAGCCCTGCACGACGATTGAAGCCAGCACCGTCCGCACCGAGTGCCGCCGATGAAGGCTTCGAGGTGCGGAAGGTCCCACGTGCCGGTGGCGGCGGGCGCAGATTGGGCCCGCGAGCGCGGCGAGCGCCGCGGCGATGATGACCAGCCAGGCCGACCACGTACTCCTCGATGTTCTCCAGCCCGTGCAGGCCTCGGTTAGGCCGTCCAGACCGATCGCCGCCGGGGTGGCGGTGGTCAGGAAATTCTGCCGGCGAGGAAATCGGAGCTTCCGACGCCCTGAGCAGGAAGGCCACGAGCAAAGTGGGTGATCGGTGACGGAGATGAGATAGGCGAGCGCGAGGGCGAGGTGGGAACCTTCCCTCCCTCCAGCCAATCAACCGCACTGGGGGTCGGCGAAGAGCAGCTCGCCATGGCTGATGTTGAAGCGATGGCACCACAGCGGTTAGGGGAACACGACGAGGAAACCCATGCCGCCCGCATCGGAGCCGAGATCGTGAACGGCAGCGGGAGCGAGACAAGGAAGCCCGAGCCGATGATCGAGGCAGGGGGGTGACGGTCGCCCCCCACACTCGGCGAGGCGGTAGGGCGCGGCGGCGTAGGTCCCTGTTTTGCTATCGGTCCTCCCGGGTTGGTGGCTGTGGCATTTCCATGGGGCGAGTGTGGGCCCCGACCTGGCCGCTTCAAGAGACGCGGTCTCAGCGGCTTAGACTGCGGCGCGCAAGTTGCAGTCGCGAGATGAATAGACGAGAATTACCGCAGTGCAAAAACAGACCGAACAAGCTTGGACTGGGGGGACAATTGGATGAATGAGATGTCGCTAGCTGCAGTTTCTCCGGCAACGTCCGCGCCAGCCGGCGCCGTCAAAGATCTCTACGAGATCGGCGAGATTCCCCCGCTCGGCCATGTACCGAAAAACATGTATGCGTGGGTGATCCGCAAGGAGCGGCATGGGCCGCCGGACGAGGCCATGCAGGTCGAGGTGGTCCCCACCTGGGAGCTCGATCGCCACGAGGTCCTCGTCCTGGTGATGGCGGCCGGCGTCAATTATAACGGCGTGTGGGCTTCGCTCGGGTAGCCGCTCTCGACGCTCGACGTCCACAAGAACCCCTATCATATCGCCGGCTCCGACGCCTCGGGCATCGTCTGGGCGGTCGGCTCCAAGGTGAAGCGCTGGAAGGTCGGCGACGAGGTGGTGGTTCACTGTAACCAGGACGACGGCGACGACGAGGAATGTAACGGCGGCGATCCCGATGTTCTCGCCGTCGCAGCGCATTTGGGGCTACGAGACGCCCGACGGCTCCTTCGCCCAATTCGCTCGCGTTCAGGACCGCCAGTTGCTCGAGCGGCCGAAGCATCTCACCTGGGAGGAGGCCGCCTGCTACACGCTCGTGCTCGCCACCTCCTACCGCATGCTGTTCGGCCACCGGCCGCACACGCTGAAACCCGGTCATAACGTGCTGGTGTGGGGCGCTTCGGGCGGTCTCGGCTCGATGGCGACCCAGCTTTGCGCCACCTCCGGCGCCAATGCCATCGGCATCGTGTCCGACGAAGACAAGCGCGACTTCGTCATGTCGCTCGGCGCCAAGGGCGTGATCAACCGCAAGAACTTCAATTGCTGGGGCCAGATGCCCAAGGTCGGCACGCCGGAATACGACGCCTGGAACAAAGAGGTGCGCAAGTTCGGCAAGGCGATTTGGGATGTCACCGGCAAGGGCGTGAACGTCGATTGCGTGTTCGAGCATCCAGGCGAATCGACCTTCCCAGTGTCCTGCTTCGTGGTGAAGCGGGGCGGCATGGTCGTGTTCTGCGCCGGCACCACCGGCTACAATCTCACCATGGACGCGCGCTATGTGTGGATGCACCAGAAGCGCATCCAGGGTTCGCATTTCGCCCATCTCCAGCAGGCGAGCCAAGCCAACAAGCTCGTCGTCGAGCGGCGTATCGATCCCTGCATGAGCGAGGTCTTCCCCTGGGAGCAGATCCCGAAAGCGCATATGCGCATGTGGAAGAACGAGCACAGGCCGGGCAACATGGCGGTGCTCGTCAGCTCGCCCTGCACCGGACTTCGCAGCTTCGAGGACGTGCTCGAGGCGAGCCGCGAGATGCACGGCGGCTAGCCGCTGCTCCATCTGCGCTCAGGCTTTGACGCCTAAGACTAACAGTTCAGTCGCCGCATCCAGAGTAATGCTCGTATGTCGTCCACGCCTCGTTGTCGTGCGCACGGGACTTGCAGGGCTGGAGCGAGGAGACCGGCGGTGGATCGACGGGAGCGCCAACGGGATTGACGCAGACCGCGTAACCCGTGACGGGATTCACCGCGGCTTCGAGACACTTGGCAGGCTTCGGTCCTCCGTCTTGAGACTGGGCTGCCTGCTCCGCCGCCGGGGCCGCCGCCTGGAGCCCAAGCGTGAGGGCCAACGCGACGACCAGCGTGCTGAAATTCTTCACGATTTCTTCCTCCGAACTCTTCTGTTCCTACAACGTTATAAGCTCGTGCTCCGAGGCACGACATTGAAGATGTTTCATCGTCGCGATGAGCGCGGCTAATGACGGGGCTGAAGGATCAACTCTTCATCCCAACCGGCTAAGATGGCTCTTCGCAACTGGCGTGAGCCGGGCAGCAGAGGGGGCAAGTGATGGATAATCCGCTGGTGAAACAGGATCTGGTCGCGGCGATTCTCGCGCTCCGCGAGGATGTCGAGCGGCAGCTCAAGGCGAACAAGTACTATATCGCGCTGCACAAGCTCGATGAGCTTCTGGCGGCGATCAGGCCGCTCGATATCATCGAGGCCACGGCAGAGCCTGCGCCGACCCCTGCGATCGAAGAGACCAAACCCGCCGAAGCGGCTCCTGCCGTCGAGGCGGCTCCGGCTCAAGAGGCGGCGGAGCAAGCGGCCGATGAGGTCATGGTCTTACCATGGCGTGGTGCAGGAGCAGGTCGGAGACCCGAGCTGGGCACCGCACGAGGCAAGACCCTCCTAGGGCTCGATCAAGCCCTTCTCGGCGTTAACGCGCTGCCACAGATTCCGATTTGACTTGCGACACGGAGCGCGCTTCCGTGCTCCCGGAACGATGCTTTTTGGCCTGAGGAGCGTGCTTTGACTGCCGTCGAAACCTCTCGGGGCCGTGCGCCGGCCCAGTCTCCCGAGCTCATTCCTCTTCTCGAGAAGGCGGCCCAAGCGGCCGCTACCCTCCGCAACCACGCGGTCGAGGCGGTCGCGGGTCTCGTGTCGAGCGGCGGCAAGATCGATGGGGCCGCGCTCGAGCGCGAGCAGCGCGCGGCGCACGGACTCGCCTGGGTCGCGACCTATGCCGCGGCGATCGAGCAGCTGGCGAGCTATGCGAAGCGCATGGAGGGCGAGGGCCGCTTCGGCGAGATGGAGCGCCTGCTCGCCCAGATCGGCGCCGCGGAATATCTCTCGCAGCTGTTCGGCGGGGTGATGATGAGCCAGGGCGAGATCGTTCGCCTGCACGAGCTCGGCGTCGGGGAGGGAGATCTCCTCGCTTTCCTCACGTCCGCGGTCCGAACGCTGATCCAGACCACGACGCCTGAGACACGCGCCCGCGCCGTCGAGCTGATCAAGCACGCGCAAGGCGCGGCTGCCGCGAATTACGGCGATCCGGGCCTCGACGAGACGTTTGAAGACATCCGCAACGAGATGCGCCGCTTCTCCGAGGCAGAGGTCGTGCCGCATGCGCAAGAGTGGCATCTCAAGGACGAATATATCCCGCTGCCGCTCGATCTCCCAGATGAGCGAGCTCGGCGTGTTCTCGCTGACGCTCCCCGAGGAGTATGGCGGGCTCGGACTCGGCAAGGAGGCGATGTGCGTCGTCTCGGAGGAGCTCTCCGAGGCTATATCGGCGTCGGCTCGCTCGGCACGCGCTCGGAGATCGCCGAGGAGCTGATCCTGAACGGCGGCACCGATGAGCAGAAGCGCGAATGGCTGCCGCGCATCGCGAGCGGCGAGATCTTGCCGACGGCGGTGTTCACCGAGCCGAACACCGGCTCCGACCTCGCCTCGCTCACCACGCGCGCGGTGCGCGACGGCGATGTCTATCGCATCACCGGACAAAAGACCTGGATCACGCACGCCGCGCGCGCCGACCTGATGACCGTGCTCGCGCGCACCGATCCAAATGAGAAGGGTTATCGCGGGCTGTCGATGTTCCTCGCGCCGAAACCGCGCGGCACCGACGACAATCCGTTTCCCGCGCAAGGCATGACCGGCGGCGAGATCGAGGTGCTCGGCTATCGCGGCATGAAGGAGTTCGACATCTCCTTCGACGGCTTCGCCGTTCCCGCCGCCAATCTGCTCGGGCAGGTCGAGGGCCAGGGCTTCAAGCAGCTGATGCAGACCTTCGAGGCGGCGCGCATTCAGACCGCGGCGCGGGCCATCGGCGTGGCGCAATCGGCGCTCGATCTCGGGCTCCGCTACGGCATGGAGCGCATCCAGTTCGGCAAGCCGATCGTCGCGTTTCCGCGCGTCTCCGACAAGCTCGCCATGATGGCCGCCGAGATCCTGCTCGCGCGCCAGCTCACCTATTTCGCCGCGCGCGAGAAGGACGCCGGGCGGCGCTGCGACCTCGAGGCCGGCATGGCCAAGCTGCTCGCCGCGCGGGTCGCCTGGGCGGCAGCCGACAACGCGCTGCAAATCCACGGCGGCAACGGCTTCGCGCTCGAATATCCGGTGAGCCGGGTGCTGTGCGACGCGCGCATCCTGTCGATCTTCGAGGGCGCCGCCGAGATCCAGGCGCAGGTCATCGCGCGACGCCTGCTCGAAGGTTGATCGACCAGCACTAAGAGACAAGCCGGCACAAGCCGGCATGGAAAGGGAGGAGCTACATGTTTCTGAATAAGTTGGCCCTAGCAGCATTTGTGGCGCTCGTGGCTTCGAGCGGTTCGGCCCACGCGCTCGACGTGAACAAGAAGATCGCGGCACCGGCGCAGCTGCTGGTCGTCTGGTCGACGATCTCGGAGTTCTGCTCGATCAAGGACTGGCATCCGGCGGTCGCGGATTGCAAGGAGAGTAAGGAGGGGGATGACACCTTCCGCGTCCTCACGCTCAAGGACAATGGCGGCACGATCAAGGAGAAGCTCACCGGCTCCGACGACACGAGCTACAGCTACGAGATCGTCGAGAGCCCACTGCCGGTGAAGAATTACTCGGCCAAGCTCTGGGTCGAGCCCGACGACCGCGACCCAGCCCGTACCGTGATCCATTGGGATGCGACCTTCGACGCCAATGGCAAGAGCGACGACGAGGCAACGAAGGTCATTAGCGACATCTTCTACGCCGGGCTCAAGAACATCAAACATATGGTCATGCCGCCTGAGGGCACCGCCGGGGCGATTAGGCTGCGTCGCGCACTTCCCGCCGACCGGTCCATGGAGCAACGCTCGATCCTCATCACCGGTTGCTCCTCCGGCATCGGGCTTGCCTCAGCGCGCGAGATGAAGGCGCGCGGCTGGCGAGTGTTCGCCACCGCGCGGAAGCCTGAGGATATCAAGCGCCTGCGCGACGAGGTCGGAGTAGAAAGTCTCTATCTCGATTATGCCGAGCCGGCGTCGATCGCGGCAGCGGCCGAGCAGGTGCTCGCGGCGACGGGCGGCACGCTCTCAGCCCTGTTCAACAACGGTGCCTATGGGCAGCCGGGCGCGGTCGAGGATTTGCGGCCAGAGGTGCTGCGCGCCCAGTTCGAAGCGAATGTGTTCGGCTGGCACGATCTCACCGCTCAGCTAATCCCCACGATGCGGGCGCAAGGGGAGGGGCGCATCGTGTTCTGCTCCTCGGTGCTCGGTCTCGTCGCGGCGCCTATCGCGCCCTATCGTGGCGCTCGCCGATGCGCTCCGCATCGAGCTTGCGCCCTCCGGCATCAAGGTCATCCTCATCGAGCCGGGGCCGATCGCCACGCGCTTCGTCGAGCACGCGCTCGAGGCCTATCGGCGCAACATCGATCTCGAAGGGTCGCCGCACCGCGACATCTACCGGGCGAGGATCGCGCGGCTCGAGGAGGGCGGCAGCCAGACCTTCAAGCTCGGTCCCGAGGCCGTCGCCGCCAAGCTCGTCGGTGCGCTTACGAGCAAGCGGCCAAAGTCCCGCTATTACGTCACGCTACCGACCTATGCGGCAGTGCTGATGCGGCGCTTGCTCCCGACGCGCGCCTCGACGCCGTCGCCGCCAGCAACTAGAGTCCGCCATGGGGCGTTTCATCGAGAGCCCCGGCAAGGAGTCCCCATGGAGCGCGTCGTCCACTATGCCATTCCCTTTGCGCTCGCAGCGGTCGTCATCGTGCTCTTGCTCGGGCTGTGGAACATGCTGCGCGGCGGGAGCCCGAATCTCAGCCAAAAACTGATGCGCTGGCGGGTAGGATTGCAGTTCATCGCGCTCGTCATCGTGATGACCGCCATCTATCTCGCCGGCAAATTCCCCATGTAACGAAGGCTTGACCCGGTCGCGCCAAGCTACGTTAGACTCCAAGACACGGGGCGAACCCTCTCGGGGCCTTGGCAGAAACGATGTCTTCGACGCCGATCCTCGCGAAAAGTCTCCGACTTTTCAGAGTCTATGCGCCAAGGCGGGTGGCGATGGTCGTCCTCAGCAAGATCTATACGCGCACCGGCGACGACGGCACGACCGCGCTCGGCTCCGGCCGCCGCGTGGCGAAATACGATCTCAGGGTCGAGGCCTATGGCACGCTCGATGAGACCAACGCCGCCATCGGCATCGCCCGGCTGTATACGCGCGGCACCCATCAAACGCTCGACGCCATGCTCGCGCGCATCCAGAACGATCTGTTCGATCTCGGCGCCGATCTCTGCTTTCCCGACGAGACCAAGGACGCGCGCGGACGCCTTACAGTGAGCGACACGCAGGTCGAGCGCCTGGAGCGCGAGATCGACGAGCTCAACAGGGAGCTCGAGCCGCTGCGCTCCTTCGTGCTGCCGGGCGGCTCGGCCGCGTCGAGCCATCTGCATCTCGCCCGCACCATCTCGCGCCGCGCCGAGCGTCTGATCGTCGCGCTGGCCGCGCGGCAGGGCGAGCCGGTCGGCGAGGCTGCGCTTCGCTACGTCAATCGCCTGTCGGATTTTCTGTTCGTCGCGGCCCGCTACGCCAATGACAAGGGCAAGGCCGACGTGACGTGGGTGCCGGGCAAGAACCGGTAACGAGGGATCAGAGTGTCTTTGTGTTCATTCCCCTGCACGACACGAATCCCCTCAAGCGCATCCGCTTCCAATATGTGACGGTCGCGCTGATCGTGCTCAACGTCGCCATCTACACGATCTTCGAGACCGGCTGGTTCTTTCCGCTCGACGACGAGAACACGGCGGCGTTCGCCGTCATTCCGGCCAAGCTGATGGCCGGCGGACCGACGAGCGGCTCGATGTTCGCCACCGGCGCCTTCCGATCCCCGAGCGCTTCACGCTGATCACCTACATGTTCCTGCACGGGAGCTGGATCCATCTGATCGGCAACATGCTGTTCCTGTGGGTGTTCGGCGACAATATCGAGGACGCGATGGGGCATCTCCGCTTCATCATGTTCTATCTGATGTGCGGGATCTTCGCCGCCGTGCTGCATTCCTGGATGAACCCGACCTCCGATCTGCCGCTGATCGGAGCCTCAGGCGCGGTGGCGGCGTCATCGCCGCCTATATCATCCTGCATCCCAAGGTTAAGGTGTGGGTGCTCGCGCTCTGGCGCATCCCGATCAGGATCACCGCCGCCTGGGCGCTCGGCATCTGGATCGCCGCCCAGTTCGGCAATCTCCTGTTCGAGAGCGAGGAAAGCGTCGCCTGGTGGGCCCATATCGGCGGACTGTGGCCGGAGCGATGCTGATCCTGTTCATGCGGCGGCGCGGTGTAGTGCTGTTCGACAAGACCCGGGGCGGCGCCTAAAACCCTCCCTAAAGGCCTGAAACCATTGACTTGAGCCATGGCCGGCAGTACGGTCGCCGCCATTTCGCAAGTGCGAGATGGCTGGGCTAGGGGGGCCGGTCATAAGCGTGCGGGGAACAATGGCCGCATGAAAATTCTCGTTCCCGTGAAACGGGTTGTCGATTCCAACGTCAAGGTCCGCGTCAAGTCGGACGGGAGCGGGGTCGACCTCGCCAACGTCAAGATGTCGATGAATCCGTTCGACGAGATCGCCGTCGAGGAAGCCGTCCGCATCAAGGAGCGGGGCGAGGCGACCGAGGTCGTCGCCGTCTCGATCGGCAGCGCCAAATCGCAAGATACCTTGCGCACCGCGCTCGCCATGGGCGCCGACCGCGCCATCCTGGTGAAGACCGACCAGAGCGTCGAGCCGCTCGCCGTGGCCAAGCTGCTGAAGCGCGTGGTCGAGAACGAGAAGCCCGATCTCGTCATCATGGGCAAGCAGGCCATCGACGACGATTGCAATCAGTCCGGCCAGATGCTGGCGGGCCTGCTCGGCTGGCCGCAAGGCACCTTCGCCTCGAAGATCGAGCTGAACGGCGCCAAGGTCAAAGTCGTGCGCGAGGTCGATGGCGGTCTCGAAACTTTCGTGCTCGCCAAGCCGGCCGTGGTCACCACCGATCTCCGGCTGAACGAGCCGCGCTACGCGTCGCTGCCCAATATCATGAAGGCGAAGAAGAAGCCGATCGACGAGACCACGCCCGAGGCGCTCGGCGTCGATATCGCGCCGCGGCTGAAGGTGATCGCCATCGCCGAGCCCAAGACGCGCGAGGCCGGCATCAAGGTGGATAGCGTCGCGGCGCTGGTCGACAAATTGAAGAACGAGGCGGGAGTCCTCTAGATGGCCGTCCTTCTGCTGGCAGAGCACGACAACAAGGCCTCGCGCCGGCGACCGGCAAGGCGGTGACGGCCGCGCGCGCGTTCGGCGGCGACGTCGATGTTCTCGTGGTCGGCGACGGCTGCCGCGCCGTCGCGGAAGCCGCGCAAGCTCGACGGCGTGCGCAAGGTCCTGCTCGCCGAAGCGCCGCATCTCGCGCAGCGCCTCGCCGAGGAGACCGCCGCCGGTGCTAGCCGCTGATGGAGAATTATTCCGTGCTGCTCGCTCCCGCCACCACCATGGGCAAGAACGTGCTGCCGCGGGTCGCCGCCATGCTCGACGTGGCGCAAATCTCCGACATCGTCGAGGTGAAGTCGCCCAACACGTTCGTGCGGCCGGTCTATGCCGGCAACGCGCTGGAGACGGTCGAGACCACCGACAAGATCGTGGTCGGCACGGTGCGCACCACGGCGTTTGCGCGCGCGGGCGAAGGGGGCTCGGCGCCGATCGAGGCCGTCACGCCGCCACCGCCCGTCGCGCTGTCGAGCTACGAAGGCTCCGAGATCAGCGTCAGCGAGCGGCCCGAGCTGACCGCGGCGCGCATCGTCGTCTCGGGCGGCCGCGGCATGCAGTCCGGCGATAATTTCAAGAAGCTGATCGAGCCGCTGGCCGACCGCCTCGGCGCGGCGGTGGGCGCCTCGCGCGCCGCCGTCGATGCCGGCTATATGCCGAACGACCATCAGGTCGGGCAGACCGGCAAGGTCGTGGCGCCCGAGCTCTATATCGCCGTCGGCATCTCGGGCGCGATCCAGCATCTCGCCGGCATGAAGGATTCCAAGGTGATCGTCGCCATCAACAAGGATGCCGACGCGCCGATCTTCCAGGTCGCCGACTACGGCCTCGTCGGCGATCTGTTCACGGTCCTGCCGGAGCTCGACGCCGAGCTCAAAAAGGCAGGCTATTAAGCAGAGCGGGTTCAAGAGGAATGACCATGGACGACATAGTTCAAGGCTCAGGCTCCGCGCCGATCCGGCCGCGCAAGGCGAGACTGAAATGGCTCCCATCAGCAAGATCGGCATCATCGGCGCGGGCCAGATGGGCGGCGGCATCGCCCATGTCGTCGCGCTGTCCGGCTACGACGTGCGTGATGCACGACATCGCCAAGGAGCGGGTCGATGCGGCGATCGCCATCATCGACAAGAACCTCGCCCGCCAGGTCGCCTCCGGCAAGATCAGCGAGGACGACAAGGCAGAAGGCGCTCGCCCGCATCTACCTACGCCGAGACGATGCAAGGCCTGGGCGACGCCGATCTGGTGATCGAGGCCGCCACCGAGGACGAGACGGTCAAGCGCAAGATCTTCGTGGCGCTGTGTCCCTTCATCAAGCCCGACGCCATCGTCGCCACCAACACCTCGTCGATCTCGATCACGCGGCTCGCCGCCGCGACCGACCGGCCGGAGCACTTCATCGGCCTGCATTTCATGAATCCCGCGCCGGTGATGGAGCTGGTCGAGATGATCCGCGGCATCGCCACCGAGGACGTCACCTTCGGCCGCACCAGGGAGTTCGTCGAGTCGCTCGGCAAGACGGTCGCCGTGTCGGAGGACTTCCCGGCCTTCATGGTCAACCGCATCCTGCTGCCGATGATCAACGAGGCGGTCTACACGCTGTATGAGGGCGTCGGCTCGGTCGACGCCATCGACACCGCCATGCGGCTCGGCGCGCATCATCCGATGGGGCCGCTCCAGCTTGCCGATTTCATCGGGCTGGATACCTGCCTGTCGATCATGCAGGTGCTGTATGAGGGGCTGGCCGATTCCAAGTACCGGCCCTGTCCGCTGCTGGTGAAATATGTCGAGGCCGGCTGGCTCGGGCGCAAGACCAAGCGCGGCTTCTACGACTATCGCGGCGACAAGCCGATGCCCACGCGGTAATTATCGCGAATTTCCGCGCTCCTTCCAGGCGTCGATGCCCGGTTTGTGACGCAGATCTCGGTGATGAAGACTTTCTGCGTCAACCCGGCGCTTGAAGACGTCATCTTTCGCCGCTAAGATTTTTCCCCAGTCATAAAGGACCTTCTGCCTCAGGGAGGCAAGTGTGTGTGTTTGCCTGCCTGATCTGGCTGACACCGAGCCCGCCGACATTCTCGTCGGTTTGATCTCCGCGCGAGGGGCGAGACTGGCCGACGCCCTAATTCCAATTCTGCTTCCTCCGACATTTATTTGAAATACAGCCCCGTCTCGCCGGGGGCTTGCCGGCATGATGTCGTCACATCGTTGTCTGGCGGCGTGACGTCGATTTTCGGTGGGGCGTTGGCTCGCAAGACGAAGCGGGCTCTCTGCGCAGGTGTAGGAGCTTTAGTCCTCGGCGGCCTAGGCGGGGGCCGCCTAACCTCGCGAGGTGAACATGAAAATGCTGCGTCTTTTGGCTGGCGCCCTTGGCGTCGTTGGGCTCGCTCTGTTCTTCTGAGCCGGAAAACGGCGCGCGCCGACTGCAATCCCGACACCGCCATTTACGACGATGATTTCGAGTTCATGGACGGCTCATGGGGTGATCCCAGCGACCGTTTCTTCGTCGAAGATGGAGCCATGGTGGCCAAGGGCTGGGCCTACCAGGTTAATTTCAACACCAAGAACCAAGGTGCGAATGTCTGCGTGGATACGACAATAGTCGAAGCTCCCAAAGCAGATACAAGCCCGATGGGGACTTGTCTTTTGGTGGCAAGATTGGGACAACTACTACTACGTGTGGTACTGGTCTGATGATCAGGAGATCGACGTGCACCGAGTTATTAAGGGAAAGGACACGACCGTCGCTAACGTGAAGTCGCTTTCTCTCAAGAAGGGGGTCGGTCAAACCAATCACCTTGAGCTCATTCTCAGGCCCAAGGACGCTACCCTGTTCGTCAATGGCACCCGAGTGACACGTTTCAAGGGCGTACAGCCCAAAGACGGCGGCGTCGTGGGTCTTGCAGCAGCTTCCCCCGATGATGGGCCGGGCACCTTCAAGTTCGACAATTTCATCGTGAGCGAGCCAGCCGAGCAGCCCGCGCAGTAGGATTGGCGCCGACGCAAAGCGAGAAGCGGTCCGATCGGTGTCGATCGGCTCTTGTTCACGTGGTCACAGCTCTAGCCGGGCCGGAATCGTCCGGACGACGCGTAAAGGGAGGTAGATGATGAACTTTCGTTCAAGTGTGGTGGCCAGCGCCGGCGTGGCCGTGTTGTTCGGCTGGCTTCTGGCGACGCCAGCATTCGCCCAGTGCGACACCGACAATGCGGTCTTCGCAGACGATTTCGAGTTTCTCGATGGGACGTGGGGCGACGCCGACGACAGTTTCTTCGTCGAGGACGGAACTCTCGTAACCAAGGGTTGGGGGGCCCAGGTCAATTTCGCGACCAAGAACGACGCCGCCGATTTCTGCGCCGATGTCACCATCACCGAGGCCCCCGCGCCAGACAGCACCGCGGCCGGCCTGGTATTCTGGTGGGCCGACTGGGACAACTACTACTATTTCTACTACTGGACGGACGGCAGCTTGGAAGTTCGGCGAGTGGTCAAGGGCAAGGACAGCACCCTGTTCTCGGTCACCACGCTTGCTCTCAAGAAGGGCGTGGGCGCGACCAATCAATTCGAGTTGAAGCTCAGGCCCAAGGACGCCACTCTCATCATCAATGGGACCGAAGTTAAGCGCTTCAAGGGCGTCGCTCCCAAGGACGGCGGCGTCATGGGCATTCAGGCCGGATCGCCCGACGATAAGCCGGGGACGATCAAATACGACAACTTCATCGTGAGCCCGCTTAGCGAGTAGTCGAGCAGAAAAGGATCGGGCCGCTGCCGGTTCTCGGCAGCGGCCCGATGCGTGTCTTTAGGCCCAAGGCTCGGCTAGTTCTTCGCCGATTTCGACTTTCAGGCTCTTCGGTTTCGGAACCCTGGTGCTCTGCATTTGCGCTGCGATGCTCGCTGCTTGAGACCGAATAGGAGATCGCGCAGGCCTCTTGGGTTTTGCCGCAGCGCTCGCTCCTTGCGACATCGTTTTCGTCCTGGTCGGCGCCGCGACGTGAGTTCGGCTTGACCGCCGCCTGCGCCCCCGCCTCCACTGAACTTTCAAGCGAGGCGAGCTGCATGTGGCTCGGCGCCGATTGCGTGGCTGCGGACAACGTCACCGAGCTGCTCTGTGCGGCAAGCTGGGCGCGGCTTGCCGATTGTGCGGGAAGCGCCGAGACTGCCTGCGCGGTGTTTAGCGCCTTTTGGCAAGGTCGCGGCTTGCGTCGACCCCTGAATCACGCTCACGGAGAGCGACTGAAGCGAGGGGGCTGATTTCAGCGCTGCCTGACTAGCCACCGACTGGGAGGCGATAGGTTGGAGCGACTGAATGGAGGGCGCCGTTTTCACCACTGCCTGCGAAGAGGCGCCCTGCGTGACGTTCGCAGACAGCGACTGAGCTGATGGCGCCAGCGGAGCGACTTGTGCCGTTGCACCCGTCTTTTCCGGCTTGCGCCTCGGCCGAGCCGCTGCGGTCTCCAGGCCGGATCCGTGGGCCGCAGCCATAGCGATGGACGGCACGGCCAAGCAAACTAACGCCACGAGGACCGCCGGGGTCGAATATTTCAGTCTTGCCAAGTTCCTCGACATGTTTCTCTCCAGAGATTTCATAACCGACGCTCTTGGCCAATAAACCCCACCTTCAATGTCAATTCTAAGGCGCTTGGAAGCTCGGCGCCAACCCTCTTCGCATTAAATCTTAGACACGAGATACCGGTCGGAACGAGCGCACTTCCGTGAACCTCGCATGAATGGCGCGCTAGGGTTAACGTAAAATAAAAATAAAGTTAATCTTAATTTGGAAAATCTTGGATATGAACGTTTATAGTGCAGCGGTGGACGAGTTGGATGGATGGCAAGTCCTATTGTTACAAGCTCACGCAGACGGGGAGCTCCGTGCGCTGGGTGCGCGATGACGGCCACTCGGGCACGGCACGGATCGGCGGCTAGGAAGATTTCCTCCGCCGCTCCGCTGCCCGCGTTCACGCCGCCATCGCGCTCGAGCGCCGTCCTCGCGCTCCTCATACGCCACCCTTAAGAGAAGGGCCGCGCGTCAGGCCTTATGATGCTTGTGCGGATTCGGGTGACCCGCGCAATTCACGCAGATGCAGACCGGGTCGCACTGCAAGGCAGCACCCTTCGGGCAGAACCACCCCTGGTCCGTGCAATCGGCCTTTTCGACCGGGGAGAATTGGCTTGCCGGCTGTTTGAGGCCCTGGAACGCCACGCCCATCGTTGCATTGGCTTCGAAGGCATAGCCAGCGCCCAGCAAAGCCGCTCCAGCAGCAAGCGAAACAAGGATTTTGCGCATCTTTCCCTCCATCGCATCGGGCCCGTGTCCCCGGGGCCCGCGACCGAGAAAGCTAGCATGTCCCGTAGCTTAGCGCCTTGCTACCGATCGGCGCAGTCCACCTAGGCCCCGTGATTCCTCGGTTTTCGAGCGGGGCGCGGCGCGCGCGCTTAACGGCTCATTAACCAAAATGGCCATCATATTAACCATTGCCAATCTGCGGCCATCGTCATGACAGCAATCGCCCCGTCAGCATCTTTCCAATTCCGAGGTCGCTCGTTCCTCGCTTTTGTCCTGAAGCCCAAAATGCCTGTTGGCCAGTGGCTCGCTGAAGCGGATACGTGGCTGTCCCGATCCCCCGGCTTTTTCACGGGCAAGCCTGTGGTGGTGGATGTTTCGGGGCTTCTCCTTACCAAGAGCAAGCTCACCGAGCTGATTGGCGATCTGAGCACGCGCGACATCCGCGTCTTCGGCATGCTTGGTGCCGACGCCAGCTTGACCGATCCTGCTCTGCCGCCTGTGTTATCGCCAGGCCAAAAGAGCGAATTCGACGTGCCGAACGAGACGCCGAATCAGCAGGCGTCGCCAGCTTCAGCTCCAGCTCCGGCTCCTGCATCTTCGCTGTTGATCGATTCGCACGTCCGTTCCGGCCAATCGCTGTTCCACGAGGGCGATATCACCGTCATCGGCTCGGTGTCCTCGGGCGCTGAAATCGTCGCGACCGGCTCAATCCACATCTATGGAACGTTGCGTGGCCGGGTATTGGCCGGTGCCGACGGAAATTCACGGGCACATATCTTCTGCCGCCGCCTTGAGGCCGAGCTCATAGCGATCGACGGCTATTACAGCATGGCCGAGGAGATTTCCTCCTTTCTCGGGAAGTCGGCTCACGCTTGGCTGGAAGACGGCACACTCGCCATCAAGGCACTCGACTGAGATACGGAAGGAGACAGGGAATGGCGAAGGTCATCGTGGTGACATCGGGTAAGGGCGGGGTCGGTAAGACGACAACGACCGCCGCGCTCGGTGCTGCTCTGGCGCAACATGGGCAGCGGGTGGTTGTCGTCGATTTCGATGTCGGGTTGAGAAATCTCGACCTGGTCATGGGCGCCGAACGCCGCGTCGTCTACGACCTCACCTATGTCGCGGAAGGCAAAGTGCGACTCCCCCAGGCTCTCATCCGGGACAAGCGCATCGAGACGCTTTTCCTGCTTGCGGCATCGCAAACCCGAGACAAGGACGCCCTGACCGACGAAGGCGTGGAGCGCGTCGTCAGCGAGCTTCGCTCATCCTTCGATTGGATCGTCTGCGATAGCCCGGCCGGTATCGAGCGCGGCGCGACGCTGGCGATGCGCTACGCCGATCTGGCGGTGGTGGTCACCAATCCGGAGGTCTCCTCGGTGCGCGACTCAGATCGCATCATCGGCCTCTTGGACGCCAAGACGGAGAAGGCAAGCCGCGGCGAGCGCATGGAGAAGCACCTGTTGCTGACCCGTTACGATCCGATCCGGGCCGGCCGGGGCGACATGCTCGGGATCGAGGACGTCCTCGATATCCTATCGATTCCGCTCCTTGCGGTCATTCCTGAGAGCGAGGAGGTGCTGCGCGCCTCGAATATCGGCTCGCCGGTCACCATCAGCAGCCCGAAGAGCGCACCCGCTCGGGCCTACGACGAGGCAGCGCAGCGCTTGATGGGCGTTGATGTGCCGATCTCCATTCCGAACGGGCGCAGCGGCTTGTTGACCAGGCTGTTTGGCAGGAGAGCGGCATGAACTGGTTCGCGGCACTGGCGAGACGAAAATCTGCCTCGGTCGCGCGTGAGCGTCTCCAGATTCTGTTGACGCATGAGCGCGTGGCAGGCGGCCAATCGGATCTGATCCCCCTCCTGCGCGAGGAGGTCGTCGCCGTGGTCGCTAGGCACGTCGCCGTGGATCCGGACAAGGTCAATGTGAGGATCGAGCGCGGCAAGGCGGTCTCGCTGCTCGAGATCGATATCGAGATCCCGAGCGCGAGCGGGCCAGCTCACGCCACAAAACGAGGCAGCCGCAGCGGGGAGATGGCTGTGGAGTCCATCAGATTCAGTAGCTGACCTTAAGCAAAGGCAATCGAGTTCGTTCGCCGGTACGCAAACGACGGTGTCAAGCCGCGGATGCGTCCTCCGGCTCTCGTGTTGCCTTCAGCTCGCTCGCCCTTTGCAGTCTCACCGCAAGCGTGTCCGGTACTCTTCGCACATTGGTCCCGGACGGGTGCATTGAACGTCCCTCGAAATAAGCCCCGGGCTCGACGCAGAGACTCTGGTGGTGGATATCGCCCAGAACATGAGCGCGCGACTGGAGCACGACCTCGCTGCCGCGAATGGGTCCTTCGACACGGCCGTTCACGGCAACACATTCGGCCTCTATGCCGCCATTGATCACCGCCTGCGCGGAAACGAAAAGAAACCTGCAACGCACGTCGCCTTCGATATGACCGTTGACCTCGACCAAGCCGTCGGCCGAAATGTTGCCTTTGATGTTCAAGCCTTCTGCAATGACGGTTCCTCTACGCCTAAAAAACATGGTCTCCCCCCCTACGCGATACCCAGTACGTATTTTTCTGCCGGTCCAGCGCTTGATGCGCGTCACGGTGCAGCTTGTTTCGGTTTTACCGATCCAGTCTCAGAGACACCTGCCTGTTTCAGCTTAGCGATGTTGTCGTCGAACGCGGCGAGGTCCTTAGACAACGGAGAATTAGCCGGTGATTGCTGCAACGAGCCGCGCGAGGACGGCGCGCCCCTGTTGCAACATGTCGAGCGCCTGTGACGCGTCGCCTTGCTTGGCGAGCACGCCGCCGACGCGGCCTTGGCTAATCGCGAGATCGCGCTGCCAGTCGGCATTTCTGGAGTCGGCCTTGGTCAAGCGGTCGGCGACTGCCAAACCGTCCCGGTAGGATTTCAGCGCCTCGGCGAGATTGCCTTGCGCCATCAGCGCGTCGCCGGCCTTAATGTAAGACACCGCGAGTTGAGCGTTCGCATCCTTGAGCTCCGAGTTGAGACTGGCGAAACTTTTCGCGAAGTCCATGGCCTGAGCTTTCGCCTGATCTGCCTCCTGCTTGGCGGTATCGAGTTCGCTCTGCACGCCTTCGAGTTGAGACTGCTTGTCATTAAGCTGGGATTGGGCCTGGTCCAATTTGGTCTGAAGCTCTTTGCGTTGGGCGTTCGCTTCCTCGAACTTTTTTGGCAACTCTGCGTCCTGCGTGTTCTTCAATGCGCCGGCTTGCTTGGCGGCCTCAAGTTCCCTCTGAACGTCTTCGAGCTGAGACTGCTTGTCCTTGAGCTGCGATTGGGCCTGGTCGAATTTGGCTTGAAGCGCTTTGCGTTGAGCGTTCGCATCCTCGAGCGCTGAGGTGAGGCTGGCGACCTTTTTTGGGAACTCTGCAGCCTGCGTGTTCATCAGAGATGCAGCTTGCTTGGCGGCCTCGAGTTCGCTCTGCGCGCCTTCCAGCTGAGACTGCTTGTCCTTCAGCTCCGATTGGGCCTGGTCGAATTTGGTTTGAAGCCCTTTGCGTTGAGCGTTCGCATCCTCGAGCGCCGAGTTGAGGCTCGCGAACAATTTTGGGAACTCGGTAGCCTGCGTGTTCATCAGTGCTTCGGCTTGCTTGGAGGTCCCAAGTTCGCTCTGCACGCCTTCCAGCTGAGACTGCTTGTCCTTGAGCTGCGATTGGGCCTGGTCGAATTTGGTTTGAAGCTCTTTCCGTTGAGCGTTCGCATCCTCGAGCGCTGAGGTGAGGCTGGCGATCTTTTTTGGGAACTCTACAGCCTGCGTGTTGGTCAGGGCTGCGGCTTGCTTAGCGGCCTCGAGTTCGCTCTGCACGCCTTCCAGCTGAGACTGCTTGTCCTTGAGCTCCGATTGCGCCTGGTCGAATTTGGTTTGAAGCTCGTTCCGTTGAGCGTTCGCATCCTCGAGCGCTGAGTTGAGGCTGGCGAGCTTTTGTGGGAGGTCCTGCGCTTTCTTCAGGGCTGCGGCTTGCTTGGCGGCCTCAAGTTCGCTCTGCATTGTCCCCCAATGCTGGCGAGTTTGAACGATGCCGGTGAGGACTATTGCGACGACCAACAGTGCTGCGACGATCCACTCCCATGGCCAGTTCGACCGGCCATGATAGGCAGCTCTGCGCCATGAGCGCTCGTCAGCCCTGATCCGGTATCCGGCTATCAACCTCGCCAGGCCGAAACGGTCATGGATCCGTCGGGCATTTTCATAGCGCGCGACGACTTGCATGCAGGGATTAGCCTCGCGGCTCCTGCTCATCGACCATACCGCGTCCTCAGCAGTCACACGTCCCCCCCGACCTCAACTCCCTCGGCGAATAACGGTTTCGCGACGCGTTAACTACAACATGGGCTACCTCCCACATGGTAGACAACGGCGCATGCGTGCTACCTCGGTTTAACTATGGGACCTAAGTCCAACGGGGGCTGGAGAAATTTGCGGAGCCGCGACGTCTTTCCGACGCTTGCGCGGAGCGCTGGAGGAGTCCCTTCCAGGCGAAGGGCGTTCACAGATAACGCGTTGAAAAGATTGGTGACCCCGAGCAGGATTTGAACCTGCTGACCCTCAGATTAGGAATCTGATGCTCTATCCTACTGAGCTACGGGGTCTTAGCCCACTTGATAAAGGGGCAAACCGCTTACCCCATTACTAAGGCGGCTCGCTTGCGCGATGCAAGCGAGGGGCGCCGGTAATCCCGCCGGGATCGATCTAATTCTGCGGTCAGCAGCCGTAGCCGAGCGTCACGATGCACCAGGCGCCCTTGCCGGTCTTCTTGACGACCGTGGCCGTCCCTTGCGCGACGCCGACAGTCGCCTGGCCTGTGCCGCGCGCGACGGTCGCCGTCCCTTGCGCCAGGCCCTTGCCGGCCTGCGCCGTACCTTGCACCGCGCCCTGGCCAATCTCTGCCGTGCCATGCACGACCCCTTGAACCGGGCCCTCGGCCAGCGTCGGCAACGTCGCCGCGGTGAGGATAAGCACTGCCAATAGAGATATCCGCATCATCTCCCGTCCCTCCCGTGTTGGGGGTCCATCCGCCCATTCGCCGCTCTTGGCGAATCGGCTAATTGCTTCTGAAAAAACCAATATTTGGGCCCAAGTAAGACAAGGGTTAACGGGCGCCCTATTTGCGCTTGTTGCTGAGACCCATTCTCCCGGCGCACTGGTCCCGAGCGGCGCTTGTGGGCGCAAGCGCCGTCCCTAGAATGCGTGCATGCGCCGGCTCGCCATTCTCTGGCTGGTTTCATGCGCGGGAGCGCTTTCTGGCTCTTTCCCGCTCTCGGCTATGGGCTGCGATCTCTCGGAGCCCGAGACCGGCACGGTTGCCGCGGTGATCGACGGCGAGACGCTGAAGCTCACGGACGGCAGGACAGTGCGGCTGATCGGAGCCAAGGCGCCCATGCCGCCGCTCGGCTTTCGCGGCGACGATCCCTGGCCCGAGGTCGAGGAGGCGAAGGATGCGCTCACCCGCCTCGCATCAGGAAAAGAGATCGAGCTTCGCTACGGCGGTACCAAAACCGACCGCCACGGCTATGCGCTCGCGCATGTCTTCGTGGTGGATGGCGCAAGTAGGCTCTGGCTGCAGCAGGAGATGATCAAGGCAGGGCTCGCTCGCGTCTATTCCTTTCCCGACAATCGCGCCTGCGTCCGAGAGCTGTTGGCGAGCGAGAGCGAGGCGCGGGCGAAAGTGCTCGGGGTGTGGGGGTCGCCCGTCTATCGCATCGAGAGCGCCGACGATGTCGATCGCCTCGGGCGGCTGACGCAGACCTATCAGCTGGTCGAGGGTAGGGTGCTCAGCGTCGGCGAGGGGGCAGGGCGCGTCTATCTCAATTTCGCCCGCGACTGGAAAAGCGATTTCACCATCAGCGTGGCGCGCAAGGATGTGAGCGCGTTTCAGGCCGATGGCATCGACCTCAAAGCTCTCGCCGGCAGACGCGTCCGCGTGCGCGGCTGGGTCATCTGGCGGAACGGTCCCATGATCGAGGCGACCCATCCTGAGCAGATCGAACTCCTGACTGACGACCAAAAGGCGGGCAACGGGTAAGGCGCACCGGCAGCAAGAGCCTGGACCAGACGTCGCTTTATAGGCGATGGTAAATGCCGCGGCGTCACTAGGCCCTCGTCAAGGTATTCATGCAGGTCCTCGCCCAGCTCTCTCCGTCCCATTGGACGGCGTTCGAGACCCTCGTCGCAGTCGTGCTGCTCCTTGCCGTGCTCGCTGCCGTCGGCGGGCTTTTGCTGCGCAAGGTGCTGCGCAAGGACGAGGAGCAGAACCGCATCGACGCCGAGCAGATCGCCGTCATGGTCGCCGGCAAGATGGTCGCCCGCTCGCCCGAGGATGGCGACAGGCTCTCCCTCAAGGAGCGCAACAGCATCAAGGCGCTGATCGGCGATGCCGTTCGGGCGCTCCGCGAGCAGAAGAGCTGGACGGGACGGCGGGCGATCGAGACGCTGAAAGCGGCCGATCCAACCCTCGCCATAGATGTCTTTGCCGATATCGCCGAGGCGAAGCGCGCGGAGGCCGCGCGAGCCGCGCGCGAGGCGGGAGCGGCGCTTCGCCATCAGGGCGCGCTCACGCTTCCGAACGATACACAGGGCGCACTCGCCCTCTTCCAGCAGGCCTTCGAGCTCGGTCCTCATGATGCACAGAATCTGCTCGCTCTTGCCGTGGTGCAGTTCAGACTCGGCGACATTCCCAACGTCGAAGCGCTGATCGCCGAGGCCCGCAGCCTCGCCCATGGAGGACGGGAGGACATCATCGGCCTCATCGACATGTTCGCCGGCGTCCTCAATGTCAGGGGCGGACGGCTGGACGCCGCGATCGAGAAGTTCGAGAACGCGAAACGCATCTTCGAAGCAATCGACGAGCCGAGGGCTCTCGTCGATGCACTGATGGCGTTGGCGAGCGCGCAAATGAAGGCGGGCAACCTCGATCGCGCGCTTGCCAACTACGCAGAGGCGCAGGTGCTGTGCACCAAGAACGACTATCAGCTCGGCCTCGCCCAGCTCCACGCCGATCTCGGTCTCCTGCTCCAGGGCCTCGGGCGCTTCCCGGACGCCGAGCAGATGCTGCTCAAGAGCTTCACCATCGCCGAGCAGGAGGGAGAGATCGCCATCGCGGCCGTCGCCGCCGCCAATCTCGGGCTGCTTTATCGCGAGACGCATGATCTCGATCGTGCCGAGCAGACGATCCGCCAGGCGCTCGCGCTCGAGACACGCCTCAAGCACAAAGACGGGGTCGCGCGCGGCAACCTCAATCTCGGCACCATTCTGTTCGAGAAGGGACGCTTCGCCGAGGCTGCATCCCACTTTCAGAAGTCGCTGGATCTTTACGACGAGATCGGCCTTTCGGGACTCGCCGCGAATGCCGTCTACAATCTCGGCAATGCGCAGCGCGCGCTCAAGGACGATGGCGGCGCGGAGCGCTGCTACCGCAAGGCGCTCGATTTGTTCTTGGCCGCGGGCGATGCTGCCGGCGTCGCGCGGGCCGCCGGCAATCTCGGCGCGGTCTATCTCGATGCCGAGCGCCTCGAAGATGCCGAGCAGGAGTTCCTGCTTGCTCTCGACGCGGCAAAGGACTCAGCAGACCCGCGGGCGATCGCGATGCAGACGCGGAACCTCGCCGTCCTCGCCCATAAGAGGGGGGAGACGGGCGAAGCTTGCGCGCGGCTCAAGGAATCGCTCGACATCTGCCTCGCCGCCAAGGCGGAGACGGAAGCCTTGGAGCTTAAGGTGCTCATGGGGCAATTCGGCTGCGAGGCCGTCGAGCTCGAGGGTGGCGAAAAGCAAAGAGCCTGACCCTCACGGCGCAAGAGCGCGCAGAGGATCAGGCTCGATAGATCAAAGCCGCTAGGCGGCGCGGGTGCGCGCCTCGGTCTCGGCCGCGAGCTTGGCGTGACGCGCGGTCTTGGCGAGCACGTCGTCGATCTTGGCCACCGCGCTTGCCTCGTCGAGCTTCTCGACGGCGGCAATCTCGCGGGCCATGCGATCGAGGGCAGCTTCGTAAAGCTGACGCTCGGAATAAGACTGCTCCGGCTGCGCCTCAGAGCGGTAGAGGTCGCGGACCACCTCGGCGATGGAGACGAGATCGCCCGAATTGATCTTCGCCTCGTATTCCTGGGCGCGTCTGGACCACATGGTGCGCTTGACGCGCGCCTTGCCCTTGAGCGTACCAAGAGCCTTCTTGACGGTCTTTTCCTCGGAAAGCTTGCGCATGCCGACGGCCGCAAGCTTGGAGGTCGGCACTCTCAGCGTCATCTTGTCCTTCTCGAAGTTGATGACGAAGAGCTCGAGCTTGGCGCCGGCGATTTCCTGCTCCTCAATACTCACGATCCGGCCAACACCATGAGCCGGGTAGACGATATACTCGCTGGTGCGAAAACCGTGTCTCTGCTGGGGCTTCTTTTTCTCAGTCATACTCTCATCTCACTGTTTGCAATGTTTTGGCCAGCGCTATGCCGTGCTAACTTCCCGATGTCTTGTCACCAGTCCTTCGCGAACTGGAGCGCCGCTAACGCGATGAGACACGGGCACAAGATGATCTGTCCGATCAGAACCCTGATCGCGTCATCCTCCCTCAGTTAAGAAAAAAAAGCGCGCCCGAGCAGGGACGCCTCTCTCGATGCTTCGCGCGCCGGCAGTCTGCGCCATGTTGTCAGGAAGATAACACAATCTTAGTGAATCGGGAAGCCGTTCCGTGCCGCAGCACGGCCTTTTTCGCGCCGCAACATGCGACATTTTAGCTCTAGGGTTAACGCTTAACCCTTTGACAGAGCTAGTCCCCTTCGCCCGGAGCGGTCGAGAAGTATTTCTCGAACTTGTCGGGTTCTGACACGAAAGCGTCAGCGTCGGCCGGGGCAGCCTTTTTGGTGGTGATATTCGGCCAGGTTTCCGAGTATTGCCGGTTCACCTCGAGCCACCGCTCAAGATTGGGCTCGGTGTCGGGCTTGATGGCGTCGACCGGGCATTCCGGCTCGCACACCCCACAATCGATGCACTCGTCGGGATGGATGACGAGCATGTTGTCCCCCTCGTAGAAGCAGTCTACCGGGCAGACTTCGACGCAGTCGGTGTACTTACACTTGATGCAGACTTCGGTAACGACGTAGGTCATCGCTCCCACAATTCTTCGCGGCCGGAATGGCCGGCATCGTAGCCCCTTGGGGCCGTCAGAGTCGCCCGAGGAAGAGCCCTCACCTATAGCAATCGCGGCGGAAGCACAAGGCGGGGCAGCGGCGGGCATGGCCGGGTGCAGTCGCCGGCCGATCGCTACTAAGCACCAACCCTTGGTTGAATTATTCCGGCCTCTCACTAATCCTGCGTCAATCAATTTGTGCGAACGCTGCGCTGCCTGCAAAGGAATTAGGCAAGGGAAAGCAGGCCCCTAGGGAGCTTCGCCCCACGCATGCCCGACTTGCCCCACGTCCGGAGGAAGTGGCAGCCGCTTGGCCAGCTCTGGCCGATCCTCGGGGCTGCCTGCTTTGGGCTTGTCGTCGCGATCTGCGCTTGGTTTGCCGTCTCGATCTGGGAGGAGCGGCTCAGCAGGGCGAAGTTCAACAGCACGGCGCAGGACTACGCGGAGGTCCTGCAAAACGGGCTCGACGACTATCTCAGCAAGATTGTCGCCGTGCGCGCCTTCTACGAGGCGTCCGTGGAGGTCGAGCCCGAGGAATTTGCGCTGTTCACCAAACAGATTCTCGACGGTCAAACGGGCAAGATGCGGATCCTGTGGTGTCCCCATGTCACACAGGCAGAGCGCGCTCGGTTCGAGCGAGCGCAAGTCGATAAAGGCCTCACCGGATTCGCCATCAAGACGTGGACGTTGAGCAGCGATCCGTCGCTCTCGCCGGAGAGAGACGAGTATTTCCCGGTGCTCTATTCGACTGTCGCGTCGAAGGCTACGGCAACATTCGGCATGGACCTCAACTCGGAGCCGGTGAGAAGCCGGGCAATCCAGCGCGCTCGTGATGAGAATGCCGTCGTAGCCGCGCAAAACCTCACGCTGCGCAATCCCATTGGCGGCACGCGCCAAGGCTTTCTGTTTTTTGTCCCGGTCTATCGGTCCGGGCTACCGATCGAGACCCAGGAAGAGCGACACAACAATATCCTCGGCGTCGTGGTCGGCGTGTTCCAGACGAGCGCCGTGATGGATGCGATCCTGAACACCGCGACGCTGCCGCAAGATGTGAATCTCTATCTTTACCCGGCAGGCGCAGAGACCGATGCGATGCCCGTTTATTCGCGGGGCATGCGAGGTGAGACTGCCGACCCGAGGCCGCGAGCGGATCTCGCGGGACTTCCCTCCTGGTCTGGGCCGGTTAAAGCGGGCGATGCTCACTGGAACCTCGTCGTGGTTCCAGTGAGCGAAGGATTGATCAGCTATTATCGCGCGTGGCTGGTGTTTGCCGCCGTCCTCTTGGTGTTCGGCGCGGTGCTCACCTATATGTGGGCTTCGCTCCGCCACGCGCTCCGGCTTGAATCGGCCAACAGCAAGATCCTCGAGCTGGCGCAGACCGACCTTCTCACCAATCTCGCCAACCGCCGCGCCTTCATAAGGCGGCTGACCATGGCATTCAATGCGAGCTTGCGCGGCGCTCCGCCTTTCGCCGTGCTCTATCTCGACATCGACGATTTCAAGGATGTGAACGATACGCTCGGCCATGCCATGGGCGACCTCCTGCTCAAGGAGGTGGTGGAGCGCCTCAGGGGGGCAGTGGCAGCGGACGACCTGGTGGCCCGGTTTGGCGGCGATGAGTTCGCCATCCTCGTGCTCGGGGTGACCGATCCTAACGCCGTCGGCGCGCTTGCCGCGGGGGTCGTCAAACGGCTCGGGGAGCCTTTCAGCATCGAGGGCCACAAGCTTCGCATCACCTCGAGCATCGGCATCGCGCTCTATTCTTCGGAGGCTGCGGGGCCGGAAGATATGATGGTGCAGGCGGACCTTGCGCTTTACGGCGCCAAGGACGAAGGGCGCAATTGCTACCGCTTCCACAGCCGCGACCTCGATCGGCGGGTGCATGAGCGCGTGCGCGTCGCCGACGAACTCCGTGCCGCTCTCGATCAGGGGGAGCTGGAGCTCTACTACCAGCCGCAAGTCGAGCTTTCCACCGGCCGTATCATCGGGCTGGAGGCGTTGATCAGATGGAACCACAAGACGCGAGGGCTGTTGACCCCCGGCGAGTTCATTCCGATCGCTGAGCGGACCGGCACCGCGCTTCAGCTCGGCAATTGGGTGTTCGAGGAGGCCTGCCGCCAGCTCAAGCTCTGGCACGTGGAGGGGATCGCGCCGCAGGTGCTATCGGTGAACGTGTCGGGGGTTCAGCTCAAGGGGAGCTCAGAGCTAGAGCGCGAGGTGGCTGAAAGCCTGTCGCGCTGGGGCCTCGATCCAAGCCAACTCGAGCTCGAGCTGACCGAGTCGGTCCTGATGGAGGCGACGCAGCGTCACAAGAACACGCTGGAGAATCTCCGCCAGCTCGGCACCAAGATCGCCATCGATGATTTCGGCACCGGATATTCCTCGCTAAAATATCTGACGACCTATCCCGTGAACCGGCTGAAGCTCGCTCAGGAGTTCGTGTTCCGCGTAACCGTCGACTATCGCAACGCCGCCGTGGTGCGCGCCGCCATCCGCCTCGCCCATGAACTTGGACTCGAGGTCATCGCCGAAGGGGTCGAGACCGAGGCGCAGATGCGCTTCCTGATCGGGGCGGGCTGCGAGCAGGCGCAAGGCTATTATTTCAGCCGTCCGGTGCCGGTCGCGCGCGTTGCCGAGTTGTTGCGCGAGGGACGCATCGAGCCAGGCGCGGCGTCAGCGACCAAGGTCAAGTCAAGCGCGGCATAGGCCAGGCCATCCCCCCTCACCAAGCTCGCTCGGGTTGGTGTGTTGCAGGTTGCTTGGCAGCGGCGCGCAACGCCCTGATCGGTGCCTAAGGTGAGTAGCCAACTCGGGCTCTCGAACGAGAAGCGGCTCGAAACGTAGCAACGGTGACCATTGCGCAATGGGCAAGGTTCTCGTCAAGAGAGATGAACCTCACCAGTGTTTTGCCCGTTTGGAGCTCAACAATGGCGATCAGGTGATGATCTCAATCGCCCACGGAGAAGTGAAGGTCATCAAGATGAAATGGGCGGGCATGCTGCCGGGCCCAACGCTGTGGAAATCGGGAAGCGGCGCGGAGATAGCCGAAAAGTTTTTCGACGAGACGACACTGCCGCAAAAACCGATCGAAGCGGTGATCGACAAAGTTATAGACTGTCGCAGCGCCGACGAAGTCGTCGCGAGACTTCTCAGCGGAACCGGATCACGTGGTGACCCAATATGCGGCCGCTCTGGAGAAGACAGGCGACAGAGTCATCAGGGATCTCTCCGAACTGCCCTATCCAAAGGACATGATCAAATCTGCGCTCAGGCACTACCTGAAGAGAGTGAACAGGGCAGACCAAAAAGCCATCGATGCGTTGGAGGTCGCCTATGTCTCGCTATCGCACTTTCAGCCTCTGACGCCAGAGGAGCGGGATGCAGTCTTCCTGATGGAGAGCGTGCATCACACTCCGGAGGAGAAACTCGAAGGCGGAGACCTCTATAGCGCCGTGCTGTCTCGGTGGCACGCCGATGCGGCCGCGCTCCTCGATGAGCTTCGCTCTTTGTCTCATCAAGCAGAGCCCGATAACGGACAAGCGTGACACTCGCTTGGCTCGATAGCGTCTGACGCGAGGCGATTCGCGCGGCTATCCAAGCCTCAGAGATCGGACGTCTCGCCGCGCAACGCATCGAGACGCCGCCGGTCGCGTTTGGTTGGACGCGGGCCGCGCTCTCTCGCGGGTTTCCCTGCCTGTGGACACGGAGTTTCTTGCGGAGTGAGGTCTTCATAGAGGCTCTGCGCAGCGCTCGCAGGACCGCGCCGCTCGGCGGTGGCGATCACCCGCAGCACCGAAAGCCGTCCGACAGCCATGGCGGTGACCACATCGTCCGTATGAACGAGGCGGCTCGCTTTGAGCGCGCGGACGCCATTGATGCGGACCTTCCCGTCGGCAATCAGCCGAACGGCCGCCGCGCGCGTTTTGACGACCCTCGCGCACCACAGCCATTTGTCGAGCCGTTGCCCGGTTATGGGTGCCGTGTCGGGCGTCGTCAGCTGCGCTCCTGCCTGCGTGCCACGAGAGTTTGCCTCAGCTCCTTCAGCGCGGCGAAGGGTGAATGCTCAACGGAAACAGGCCGCTCGCGCTTGGGTTGGACTTGCGGGCGATGGCGCTCGCGCTTGCCAGTTTGTGCGCGAGGCTCGCGCTTTGGTTGATCGCTGGCGCGCTTGGCATGACGGGCGTCCTTCCGTTTGCCCGGGCGCCAGATCTCCTCGAATTCCTCCGTGGCCGGGGGCGCCACTTCGCCCACCTCGGTCTTGGCCGTCTCGCCCTCGGGCGCCACGGCAGCGGCCTCGGCAGTGCTTTGCTCAGGCGTGAGCTTCCGCCGCTCCCGTCTGAAGCCGAGCGCCTTCAGGATCGAGGCGAACTCTTCGCCGGAGCAGCCGACCATCGACATCAGCTCGGGCACAACGTGGAAACCGCCGTCGCCGGTGGCACCCGAGGGGGGCGCCTCGCCGCCTTCGACCTTGCGCCAGGCCACGCGTGCGCGGATGAGATCGGACAGGCGCTCGAGCATGTCGATGCGGACGGCGCGACAGCCGGCGACATGGAAGCCGGCGGTGCGCCAATAAGCCTCGGGTATCTCCTTGCCGGCATCGACCGAGGTGAGGCCCTGCTGCGGGCGGGGCGGGAGGGTGTCGGCGTCGAGGCCGTGGTCACGTCCGGAATGGAGAGCCCAGAGAAGCAGAAGAAGGTCGGCCGAAGCAGGCTTGAGGAGGGTGGGGATGTAGACGTTGAAAGCGCCGAAGCGCACGCCGTATTTGCGCAGCTGGCCCCGCGCCGATTGATCGAGCGCCTTGAGTTCCTCGGACGCAGTGTCGCGGCGGAGCACGCCGAGATTTTCCGACAGCCGAAAGGCGAGGCCGCGGGCAAGCCCGGACAGGTCCGACGCCTCGCTCAGCGCGATAAGTGGCGCGAGCTTAACGCGGAGCTCGCTGGCGAGTTTCGCGTCAAGACGCTGCGTCGCCAGCTCACGGTTGGACGCGGTGAGATGCTCGTCGGCATAGAGGCTGAAGCGAGGCTTGAGCGCGGTCTCGCCCCGCTCGAGGCAGGCGACCTCGGAGCCAGCCCAGACGATGCGTCCATTCGGCTTGATCGTTATGGCCTCGTCGGGCGCCGCGGCGAGAGCGGCAGCGCGGGATGCAAGCTCGCCGACCAGCACTTTTGCGGCGGCGTGGCGCGCCGCCTTGCCGTGGATACCGTCGCTCGACGCATCAGGAGTGAAGCGGAACCCGTCGAGACGGCCCACATAATGATTCTCGACCAAGATATGCCCATCGGCGCCGATCTCTGCCACGATCTCCTCCTTGTCGCGCAAACGCCGCATCAAGACGCTGGTGCGGCGGTCGACAAAACGCTGCGTCAGACGCTCATGTAGCGCGTCGGACAGGGTATCCTCAATGGCCCGCGTGCGCTCCTGCCAGTGCTCGGGATCATCGAGCCATTGCAGGCGATGCGAGACAAAGGTCCAGGTGCGGATCTGAGCGAGGCGGTTCGAGAGCGTATCGAGGTCGCCGTCGGTACGGTCGGCCTGAGCGACCTGGCTGGCGAACCAGTCGGCGGGGATGCGGCCCTGATCGCTCATAACGAAGCGGTAAAGCGTTGCCACGAGCTCGGCGTGGTTCGCCGCCGAGATCTTGCGATAGTCGGGGATCTGGCACATTTCCCACAACAGCGCGACGGCGGCGGGCGCGCTCGCCATCTTGCTGACATCGGCGTCGCGGCTCACATTCTCGAGCGCGATCACGTCGTCGACCATGCGCGAGCGGGAAAGGCGCGGATGGTCTGGCGTCTCGCGCAAACTGTCCTTGAGCCGATCGAGCGAGCCGAAGTCGAGCTTGCGATTGCGCCACTGCAGCATGCCGACCGGATCGAAGGAGTGGTTCTCCAGCCGGTCGACCAGATCGGACTCGAAGGGAGCGACCTGACCGGTCACGCCGAAGGTTCCGTCATTCATGTGACGCCCGGCGCGGCCGGCGATCTGACCAAGCTCGGCGGCAGTGAGGTTGCGATGGTTCTGCCCATCGAATTTGCGGATGCCGGCGAAGGCCACATGGTCGAGGTCGAGATTAAGTCCCATGCCGATCGCGTCGGTGGCGACGAGGAAGTCGACGTCGCCGTTCTGGTAGAGGGCGACTTGGGCATTGCGCGTCCGGGGCGAGAGCGCGCCGAGCACGACGGCGGCGCCGCCGCGCTGACGCCGCACCAGTTCGGCGATGGCATAGACGTCGTTGAGCGAGAAGGCGACGATGGCCGAGCGGCGGGGGAGGCGGGTGATCTTCTTGTCACCGGCATAAGCGAGCGATGACAGCCGCGGACGCGAAACGAGATTGGCGCCGGGCAACAGCTCGCGGATGGCGTCACGCATCGTGGCGGCCCCGAGCAGGAGCGTCTCCGAGAGCCCGCGCGCATGAAACAGCCGGTCGGTGAACACGTGGCCGCGCTCGCCGTCGGCGGCAAGCTGGATCTCGTCGATGGCGACGAAATCAGCCTCGAGATCGAGCGGCATGGCTTCGACGGTGCAGACGTAGAAGCGCGGGCGCTGAGGTTTGATCTTCTCCTCGCCGGTGATGAGCGCGACCTGCGTTGCGCCGACGCGAGCGACGACTTTGTCGTAGACCTCGCGGGCGAGGAGCCTGAGCGGCAACCCGATGATGCCCACGTCGTGCGCGAGCATGCGCTCGATGGCGAGATGAGTCTTGCCGGTGTTGGTGGGCCCGAGCACGGCGGTGACGCCGCGTCCGCGCTGAGAGCCTGTGGAATAAGTGGATAAAGATCGGCTCATCTCAACTTTCCTTAGACTCGGGCGTGGTGCCGCGACGGAACGGGGCGGGAACGAATCTCGTCCGAATCGCTGACTCGAGCCATTCGGTCTTCGTTCTCTGGTTCAAAATGGGAAAACGGCGCTTCACTCATTCGTCTGTTGGAGGGGCGCTCTCGCCGAGATCTCGACGACTACATCTTGCTTTTGCGTTCCAGATTCCCCTCAAAACGGGAAGAACGTGCGGGAACGGAGGGGGAGCGAATCAGGGGAGCGTTAATTTTCGTCATCCGTTCCCCACTACATGTTGGGTTTTGGTGCGGCGACATTAACACCTTAGGGCCGACGCGCGCCCGGGTCTCGTTGTCGCTAAGGCTCGGCGCTGGCGCGGCGAGCGCCGTCGACGGCGATCGAGGTGACGAGGGCCGAGCCGTAGCCCACCGGAGTCGGAAGCACGATGCGGTAAGGCACGTACATATAGGTGCCCCTAACGGGGATGAGCCAGACCTCGATCTCGTCGGTTTCCGTCATGAGCTTGATGCCGGGATTATCAGGCTGATAGCCGGCAATGGGAATGAATTTGACGCGGCAGATCACCGCCGGCCCGGTATAGCCGCTTGCCGCGGAACGCTGCACGTTCACCGCGCGCTTCGGCGTGAGCACGAGGTCGAAGCGCTGCCTGCCGTCGAACACGGGGAGCGTCTGGTTGCAAACCTTCAGATCGCCGTTAGGATTTTCCGAGTGCGCACTCAAGAAGGCACCGCTCATCGGATCGAGCACGCCCTCGAGCTGCTGCTTGGTCACCGGGATGTCGCGGGGATTAGGCATCTTGTCGGGGACGATCTGCACCTCGGTGACGGCGCCCGCGCCAAAGGTCATGCGGAGCTGCTCTGTCTTCCTGCCGCCATCGGTATAGCTCAGCGCGTACATAGTGGGCTCGGGCCCAGTGCTCGTGACGTGACCGGTGCTCGCCGTGGTGCCGTTCCACTGATAGATGAGACCCTTAAGGATGGAGAAGCGGGCCTCGCCGCGCATCTCGTAATCGTCGCCGCGAAACACGGTGGTGAGGTTGAAATTACCGAGATTGAAGCCGGCGAGGTCGACGCGATAGACGGCAGTGATGCGGCTCGCCGCGGAGAGGCTGTTCTCAGCCAGAGCGCTGCCGGTCGGCAGGTGGCCGCCGAGCCCCAGGGTCATGACGGCAACAGCCGCAAGGCTCAGGCAATGTCGGGCTTGCTGCATGGCTCCCACCCCTAGCAGAAACAGTTCTCGCTGCTAGGACGTTCCCGCGGAATGTCGGGTTATTCGCAGATTTCGTCAATTCCAAGCATCGGCTTAGTTTGTGGCGGCGCCTTGACCGGCCGGGCTCCTTCCCCCTATATCTCGCCTGCCGGTGGCATTGTTCTGGAGGGGTGTTTAGCCTTCAGGCGCACCGGCTTTCCGTTTCTATCAGGCAGGAAGGATCAGGACCATGGCCCGTCGTTGCGAGCTGTCCGGCAAGGCCGTGCTCACCGGCAACAATGTGAGCCATGCCAAGCGGAGGACCAGGCGCCGGTTCCTCCCCAATCTCTGCAATGTGACGCTCGAGAGCGAGACGCTCAAGAAGCGCGTGCGGCTCACCATCACGGCGCATGCCTTGCGCTCCGTCGAGCATCGCGGCGGGCTCGACGCCTATCTGCTCAAGGCCGACGACGACGAGCTGTCGTTGAAGGCGCGCCGGCTGAAGCGCGAGATCGCCAAGCGTCACGAGGCGCAAGCCTCCGCTTCCCAGTAGCTGCTCATTTTCAAAAAATGAACCATCATGGCCGGGCTTGTCCCGGCCATCCGCGTTTTTGCTCGCTCGATCGAAATCGTGGATGCCCGGCGCAAGGCCGGGCATCCACAGACATTAATTGGGTGCACCGGCGGCGGCGGATTTCGCGTCGGGCAAGGTGAACTGCATGATCAGACTTCGCTGCAGCGGGCTGAAATTGTCGTCTGACATCAGCGTGAGGATGGTCTCGCCGGAAGCGCGGCGATGCACAGCGATGGCTTCCATGTTGTCGATATTGAGATTGTCGGTCGCTTCGAGCAGCACCTCGCCTTGGATGACGGCACCGGGCTTGAGCTCGGCCGCCGAGACGCGGCGGATGCGCATCTTGATGCCTTCGCTGTAGCGGAAGCGCCGCTCGAGAATCACGATGCCGCCATCAGGCAGGGGGGCGGCGTCGGTGATGTCGAAGCCTTCGATCGGCTTCAAGGCGATGGTGCCGGGCGTAGGTCCGCCGATGAGCCAGCCGGTCAGATTGCCGCTCTTATCAGGGAGCCGCTCGGAGAAGGCGACGAGCGTGCCTTTGAGCCTGCCCTCGCGAATCAGGGCAATCGCCTCGAGGCCGCGATTGGCGTTCATCGCCTTGGCGCCAGCAGGAAGCGGCACCTCGCCGCTCGGAGGTCCGAATTTCTCCTCGGTGAAGGGATAGCGCCAGATGCGGTGCTTGCGCTCGAACGACACGAGCGCAGTGCCTTGCTTGGGATCGCCGTCGACGAGCGTCATGCCTTCAGAGTCGCGATATTGGTCGTCGACAAGCGGCTTGCCGTCCTTGCCGAGCAACGGCCCGAGCACGGCATTGCTCAAGCCTTTGAGCTCCCGCCCGTCATAGTCGAGAGTTGCTCTGAGCCAAGTGCCGGCATCCGAGACGGCAAGGAGCGTCGATCCCGTGGGATCGAGCACCATCTCCGAATAGCCGCCGAAGAAGCTCGAATTGGCGAAGAGATTGAGCCCGCCCCGATAGATGAGCTTGCCGAACTCTTTCTGGTCGGGATGCTCGCGATCGAAGTCGATGGGAATGGCGGTGATCTTGACGGGCATCGCCCGGTCAGGTGCCGCCGGCGGCTTGTCGGCGAGGGCAGGGAGGATGACGAGGCTCGCCGCGCTTGCAACGAGGCCCGCGGCAAGACAGCGCGAGGCTCTGCGCGCCAAGGGCCGCACGCTAATTCAACTTCCGCCGCCTCGCCCGCGCTGCGGACGGCACCGAGCGGTGCAACCGCCGCCAGGCGAGGTCCTCGTCGAACAGCTCGGCAAGCTTCTCGGTCATGACGCCGGCAAGCTCCTCCGCGTCGGTGACGGTGACGGCGCGGCGATAATAGCGGGTGACGTCATGGCCGATGCCGATGGCGAGCAGCTCGACCGACGATCTCGTCTCGATCTCGTTGATCACCTGGCGAAGATGCCGCTCCAAATATGACCCGGAGTTGACGGAGAGCGTGGAATCGTCGACCGGCGCGCCGTCGGAGATCATCATCAGGATGCGGCGCTGCTCGGGCCGCGCCAGAAGCCGCGCGTGCGCCCAGGCGAGCGCTTCGCCGTCGATATTCTCCTTGAGCAGGCCCTCGCGCATCATCAGACCGAGATTGCGGCGCGATCTCCGCCACGGCGCGTCGGCAGACTTGTAGACGATATGACGCAGGTCGTTGAGACGGCCCGGCAGCGGCGGCTTGAGCGCGGACAGCCAAGCCTCGCGCGAGTGGCCGCCCTTCCAGGCGCGCGTGGTGAAGCCGAGGATCTCGACCTTCACCCCGCAGCGCTCCAACGTGCGGGCAAGGATGTCGGCGCAGCAGGCGGCGACCATGATTGGCCGCCCGCGCATCGAGCCGGAATTGTCGATGAGAAGCGTCACCACCGTGTCGCGGAAGTCGGTCTCGCGCTCCTGCTTGAAGGTCAAAGGGTGCATCGGGTCGACGACGACGCGGGCGATCCGCGCCGCGTCGATCAGGCCCTCGTCGAGATCGAAATCCCAGCCGCGATTCTGCTGGGCGAGCAGCCGGCGCTGAAGCCGATTGGCGAGCCGTGCCACGGCGCCATGCAAGGCCACGAGCTGCTTGTCGAGGAAAGCGCGCAAGCGGTCGAGCTCGTCGGTATCGCAGAGCTCCTCGGCATTGACGATCTCATCGTAAGCGCGGGTGAAGATCTTGTAGCCGAACGCCTCTGGGTCATCGAGCACCGACAGGTTCGGACGCCAGGGCTCTGAGCGGCGCGGCAGATCGGATGCGTCAGCTTCGCGGTCGAGGCGCTCGCTCGACCCATCTTCGTTGTCGTCGAGCGTGTCTTCGCTCAACGTCTCCTGATCGGTGCGGGCGTCCGCCGCAAGGTCGGCGCGCTGCTCGCCATTGCCGCTCTCGTCGTCTGCCTCTGCGGAGCTTTGATCGTTGTCGCTATCCTCGCTCGATTTGTCGTCCTCGCGCTGATCGAGCTGGTCGGCGAGGTTCAGCGCGGCGAGCAGGTCGCGGGTCAGCCGGCCGAACGCTTCCTGATCCAGCAGAGTGTCCGGCATGCGGTCGAGCACCGAGCGGGCGCGGCCCTCGATCCATTGACGCCAGAGATTGACAACGGCGCGCGCCTTTGCCGGGGGAGCTTGGCCGGTCAGCTTCTCGCGCACGAGAAGCCCGAGCGCATCGGGGAGCGGCGCCTCTGAACGGTCGGCAACGTCCGCGAAGCGGCTCCGCTCGTAGCGCTGCTCCATGCGCGCGGCGAGATTGGCGGCGACCCCTTGCATGCGTTTCGCCCCGATCGCCTCGACGCGAGCCTGCTCGATCGCCTCGAACACCGAGCGCGCCTCTCCGCCTCCGGGCGCCAGGGCTTCGTGCAAGACCGGATCATGGCAGGCAACGGACAGCGCCGCCGCGTCGGCGTGGCCGCGGATCACCGCGATCTCGGCCTTAGAGGGAATGCGCGATGGCTCGGGCAGCCGCGCCGTCTTGCCGGAGAGGCCGGGCGGCTCGCTCGTGAACAGCACCTCGATGCCGCCGTCGGCGGCTATCGCCTTCGTGGTCTGCGTCACGGCGCGCTTGAATGGATCGAGCGGCGCCTCTTTTCGCCGCGCCGTCGTCATCGTCAGCTCAGGGCTACGTTGGCGGTCGACTGCGGCAGGTCCTCGCCGAAGCAACGCTGATAGAACTCGGCGATCAGACCGCGCTCGAGCTCGTCGCATTTGTTGAGGAAGGAGAGGGCGAACGCCGTGCCGATATCGCCGAAGATCTCGGCATTTTCCGCCCAGGTGATCACCGTGCGCGGGCTCATCACCGTGGAGAGGTCGCCGTTCATGAAGGCGTTGCGCGTCAGCTCGGCGACGCGCACCATGTTCGACACGACCTTGCGGCCGGCTTCCGTGTTCCACGCCTTAGCCTTGGCGAGCACGATGTTCACCTCATCGTCATGCGGCAGGTAGTTCAAGGTGGCGACGATCGACCAGCGGTCCATCTGGCCCTGGTTGATTTGCTGGGTGCCGTGATAGAGGCCGCTCGTGTCGCCAAGTCCGATCGTGTTGGTGGTCGAGAACAGGCGGAAGGCGGGATGCGGCCTGATCACCTTCGACTGGTCGAGCAAAGTGAGCTTGCCCGAGACCTCGAGCACGCGCTGGATCACGAACATCACGTCGGGGCGTCCCGCATCATACTCATCGAAGCACAGCGCCGTGTTGGTCTGAAGCGCATAGGGAAGAATGCCTTCGCGGAACTCGGTGATCTGCATGCCGTCGCGAATGACGATGGCATCCTTGCCGACGAGGTCGATGCGGCTCACATGGCTGTCGAGATTGATGCGCATGCACGGCCAGTTGAGCCGCGCCGCCACCTGCTCGATATGGGTCGACTTGCCGGTGCCGTGGTAGCCCTGGATCATCACGCGCCGGTTGTGCTTGAAGCCGGCGAGGATGGCGAGCGTCACCTCGGGGTTGAACTGGTAGTCGGAATCGACGTCCGGCACATGCGCGTCGGGCTGCGAATAGGCGGGCACTTCAAGGTCGGTGTCGATGCCGAACACCTGGCGCACGGACACCGACATGTCCGGCAAGCCGGCGGCGTGCTCAGAAGTTTGCAGGGTCATGGGTGGTGGAAGCCTGTTTGGTCGCGTTGCAAAGGGGGCTCGCCTGTAGCGGAAGCCACGGTCTTGGGGGTAGGGGCTGGCAAGCGACAGTTACGCAAGCCCCGCCTGTTTCAGATAGTTATAGGCTTGGATCACTTCGCGCAACTTATCCTCGGAGGTGCGGTCGCCCTTGTTGTGGTCGGGGTGGAGGCGCTTAACCAGCTCCTTGAAGCGCGCCTTGACGTCGGCCTTGGTAGCGGTGTCCTCGAGGTTGAGCTGGCGCAGGTATTTCCGCTCTAGGCGACGGAGCGGCCGCGCTTCTGCGGTCCCCGGCTTGGTCTCTGCCTCGCGCTCGGGAAACAAGCCGAAAGGATCAGAGGTGGTGAAGCGGTGGGCGAAGCCGTTGCGGCGCGCGCCGCCCTTGGCGGCCCGGCTGCGCGACCACGAGTTGACGCCGATGAACCAAGTGGGACGATGGCCGATCGTGTCGTCCTTCTGGTGCTTCACCACCTCCTCGTCGGGGAGACCCGAGAAATAGTTATAGGACTTGTTGTACTCGCGCACATGGTCGAGGCAGAAGCGGTGGTACTGGCCCTCGTGCCCGCGCCCCTTGGGCGCAGGGTAGAGACCAGGCTCCTTGCAGCCCGGCGACTCGCAACTCGGACAGGTATCGCGCAACAACCGGTTCTCGTCCGGCTTGACGCGGAGGCGGTCGAAGAATTTCGAGTTGAGCTTCATGGAGCCCGCATTATGAGAAGCTATGGCGGTCACGACAAGAATGGCCCTTTGGACACGAACTAGGATATGGTGATCGGTTAAAGATTTAGGAGCGAGAGCGATGGGCGTTGAGGACGAGATCAAACGAAAGCTGAAGCAGGCCTTCGCGCCCGAGGCGCTTGAGGTCGTCAACGATTCACATCGCCACGCCGGCCATGGCGGCTCGCCCGGAACCGGCGAGAGCCATTTCACCATCAAAGTGGTATCGCCTGCCTTCACGGGCAAGTCGCGCGTCGAGCGTCATCGCATGGTCAATCAGGTTCTTGCCGAGGAGCTCGCCGGCAAGATCCACGCGCTTGCCATTACCGCCGTGGCGCCGCAGGAACGCTCGGCCTCGTCCTAAGGCAGCTTGACGCCTCCGCCCGCTCCCGTCGCAAGTCTCCGTCTTTGTTCATCGCCGGTTCATGGCCAGATGACTAGCCTTGGCGATCGTAAGACGTCCCACCGAGGGCATCATCCATATGCGCAAGACGGTAACCCCGAATTCGATCGCGATCACTTGCCTGCTGGCCGGCATCGCCGTCCTTGCCACCAGCCAGGTAAGCCGCGGGGAGAAGATCGGCAAAGTCAGCGAGCCGCTCGTCGCCGGCAACGAAGTTTCTCCAGCGGAGCAGCAAAGCCAGACGCTCGTCGACGTCGACTTACCTGAGGCAGTCTGCAGCGGCGTTCTGCTGAATAGCGAGTGGGTGATCAGTGCAGCGCATTGCTTCCAGAAACCGGATGTGAAGGCGAGTGAGGTCGGGATCCGCGTCAAGTGGTCGACTAAAGAGAAGAAGAGGACCGGGAAGGAGCTTTATATACTCCCAAAAGACATCGCCATCTTGCGCGTCGACACGCCGTTCGACGCGGTCTCGGTCGGTTACAATATGCCAGTCTATACCGGTACCATGTCTTCCGGTCGCGGACTCAAAGTCTACGGGAGAGGCGTCTATAAGCTCGCCTCCGGCGAGGGCGCCGCCGCCCAACCGACCCAGATTGACGAGAAATATCGCAGCGCCGATTTCCAGGTGACGCATGTCGACGGCGACCATTTTTGGTTCGGACCCAACGCGAATGGCGCGATTCCGGCGGGCGGTGACAGCGGCGGACCGGCCTTCATCAATGCCGGCGGCCAAACGACCTTGGCGGGCATCAGCTCGCTTTGTCATACCAGCGATCTCCCGGGCAAGATCAGCCCCAAAGACGACGAGTGGATGTGGGTCGCAAAGATCAATGAGTGCGGCTACGCGCCGGTCGCGGCGGTCTGGCCCCAGATCCTCGAGCATATCGGCTCGGCGCCCTGCCGCAACTATGCCTGGCGCGCGGTGGGTGCCGTGCAGTTGGCGAATGGAATCTACCACTGCGATCCCAAGACCATCAGCGGGCCGCGCTTCTCGCCGAATTTCGACGACCATCTCAATTTCTGCATGCACGCCAAGGCGGCTGACGCCAATTTCGAGGATAGTGAGCGCAACCGCATCACCCAGGAATGCCGCATCGCCGCCGCCATGCCGCAGGGAACCTCGGCGCTCCAGGTCGCTCCGAACGCGGACGGCTTCGCGCTAAGCGGCAGCGGCTATGCCGTCAACTCGCGGGTGATCATCCGCTCGACCAACTCGGCCGGGTTCAAGAAGAACATCACCTCGAACTTCTCCGATCCGAAAGGTAATTTCGCCGCGACCGTGGCGACCGCCGATGTGTGCAGCAAGCCCGGCACGATCACCTTCACCGCCGAGGACCAGGACAAGCCGGCCTCCGCTCCTGTGAACGCCACCTGCCAGACGGTTGCGGCCATTCCCGCGCCGCCGCCGCCTCCACCCGCTAACGCGCCTCCGCCGCCTCCTCCGGCCGGCAACGCGCCGCCACCGCCACCGCCCGGAGGGGATTTCGTCACAGTGAAATTATCGGTCGACTTCTACGCGAAGCCCGGTGGCAAGGGCCAGGCCAAGGGCACGCTCGAAGCCGGCACTGCAAATGTGACGCTATTGGAGCCCTGCAAGAACAGCTGGTGCCACGTCAAATGGCCGGCCGAACAGGGCTGGGTCTATAGCGGCCCCGATTACCAATCGCTGCAATTGCCGTAGGCGGCGGTTCGCCACGGTCGTGTTCGTTGGATGCGCTGCAGCGAGACGTCGAGCTCGGACGCGCGATGCTCGCCTAGTGGACCACGATCTCGTCGCAGTTCGCCCCGGTCAGGCCTGACCGGCACCCGCAGGTGCAGTTGTTGCAGCGAGTGTGCGGGGGGTCGCACGGCGCGCTGCCCGCGTTACCTCGAGGTTCGCTCTGACGCACGCGAGAAAAGTTGCTACAAGCTGAATCAGGACTTCGTTCCTGTGCGGAGGGTAGGTTGCGCAAGCCTCTTGTCATTCAGCTGGTCTCGCTGGTGATTGCAACAGCAGTTGCCGTTCTCGGTTCCTCCTTCGACGCAAGTGCGGCCAAGAAATGCATCACCATCGCCGGGAAGACCGTCTGCATTGACGATGGCCAAGACAAGAAGAGCAATAACAATAATAATCCCGGAAACGATGGTGGTTCCGGAAACGACGACAATCCCGAAGGTGCCAACGACACCGGGAACAATGGTGCCGGCACAAACGATACCAGCAAGAGCGCGACCGATAAGCCGCTCGATTGCAGCAAAGCGCAATGCGATGCGGGCTACGTCAAGCTAGACAAGCCGAACAAATACGGCGCCTGCTGTGAGCCCGCCGAAGGCTTCTGCCCGTCTGACCGGCCAAACGGCACGCCGCCGAACTGCTGCCCACAAGGCACGACCTTTCGTGAGGGCGCCTGCTGGCCTACCGAATGTGGGCCTGGAACCGTCGGTGTGCCTCCTCACTGCGATCGAGTGTGCCCTCCCGATAAGATTAAGGTAGACCAGACCTGTTACGATCCCTGCCCACCGACCACCGTCGGCACGCCGCCCAACTGTAAATGTCCCGAGGGGCAATACTGGGATGACGCAGCCAAGGTGTGCAAACCGAAATGCACCGGCGGCATGGTTGGCACGCCGCCCAACTGCCAGTGCCCAACCGGAACCGTGCTGACGAACGGAACCTGCCAACAGTGCCAGGGTGGC
The DNA here is from genome assembly GCA_963742355.1 of uncultured Alphaproteobacteria bacterium. Classification (GTDB taxonomy): domain Bacteria; phylum Pseudomonadota; class Alphaproteobacteria; order Rhizobiales; family Methyloligellaceae; genus Methyloceanibacter. The sequence continues at coordinate 204,087 of CAVULQ010000005.1, forward strand.
AAAGTCGTGAACAACGGGCAATGCAAGTGCCCGAAGGGGAGGGCCCCGTCGTCCGACGGGACCTGCAAAAAATGCGAGGGTGGCCGCGTTCCGATCGACGACCGCTGCGAGTGCCCGAAGGGAACGATGGCCTGGCCCAATACGGCGAGCGACTGCGTTAGGGGTACGCGCGTCGTCTGCACGTGGCGGGGCACGGCGCCCTTCTGCGACGGCTCCTGCGAAGCCGGCGAGGATTATGAGGGGGCCGGCCGTTCTCCGGACGCTTGGAGCGGGAGCGGTGCGGTTCCAGGCGACTTCGGCTCGAGCTGCGCGTCAGGCTCCAAGTTCTATTGCTGTCGCCCCGCCATGTGACCCTGGAGGAGCGTCCCGATGACGTCTTTTCGACGCCGCCATTGGTGCCCGAATTGACGCTACAGGACCCTGGCTGTTGCGCCCGCGTGCCCCTGCAGCGACATCATGGTTTTCGAAATTTGGCTCGCCTTTAGGAGGCTTGGCTCGCCCTGCGCTTGGCTTTGGCGCGCTTCTTTGCCAGCGGGGTGACGCGGAGGCTCGTAATGCGGTTTCGCTGACGCCGCAACACCTCGAAGCGGTAGCCGTGGAAGGTGAAGGCCTGGCCTGCCTCGGGGATGGTCTGCGCCTCGTGGATCACCAACCCTGCGACCGTCGTGGCCTCTTCGTCGGGGATGTCCCAGTCCATGAGCCGATTCACGTCGCGGATCGGCACCATGCCGTCGACGATCACCGAGCCGTCGGGCTGCGGCTTGGCCAGAGAAGCCGCGATGTCGGTCTCGTCGGTGATGTCGCCGACGATCTCCTCCATGATGTCCTCGAGGGTGACGAGGCCCATCACCTCCCCATACTCGTCGACGACGATGGCGAAATGCGCCTTGCGCTTCAAGAAGGCGTTGAGCTGGTCTTTGAGCGTCGTCGTGTCGGGCACGAACCAAGGCGGTGCCGCGATGGCGGGAATATCGATCTTGCCGATGTCGCCTTTGGAATCGCGCAAAGCGCGCAGCAGGGTCTTGGCGTGCAGCACGCCGACGATCTCCTCGCGCTCGCCGCGCCAGAGCGGCAACCGTGTGTGCGAGCTTTTCAGTGCCGCATCGACGATCGCCCCGGGAGGAAGGTCGGCGTTGAGCGTGTCCATCTTGGTCCGGTGCACCATGATGTCGGACACGGTCAGCTCGCGAAGATCGAGCACGCCGCCCAGCATGTCGCGGGTCAGTTTCACCACGCCGCCTTCCTTGTGGTGCAGCTCGATCGCGCCCCTGATCTCTTCGTGCGCCGAGAGCACCTCGGCGTCGTCGCTGATGGAGACGCCGAACAGGCGCAAGGTGTGGCGGACGAGAAACTGCATGGCGCCGGTCACCGGTGCGAGCACCGCCACCACGAAATTGACGATCGGCGCAATGGTAAGAGCCATGCGGTCGGCGTTGAGGATGGCGTAGGTCTTGGGCAGCACCTCGGCGAACAGCACCACGATCACCGTCATCATCACGGTGGCGTAGGCCACGCCCTCCTTGCCGAACAAAGTCAGGAACAGGCTGGTCGCGAGCGCCGAGGCAGCGACATTGGCGAGCGTGTTGCCGAGCAGGATCGCGCCGATGAAGCGCTCGCGGATGGTGAGCAGATAATTCACCACCCGGGCACGCGCGTTGCCGTCCTGCTCGAGCGCGTGCATCTTGGCGGGCGAAGCCCCGGTGAGCGCCGTCTCGGAGCCTGAGAAGAAGGCCGAGACGAGGAGCAGACCCAGGATCGCGCCGAGCGTAATTCCCAAGCCTATCGTCATCCTGTGGCGCACTCCCGGGTTAGGAACTCGGTTAGGCGCGGCACCGACACGTCATGCTCGACGAAAGCCTTGCCGATGCCGTGGACGAGCACAAGCGCGAGCTTGCCGCCTTTCACCTTCTTGTCTTGCGCCATCAGCCGCAACAAGGCCTCAGGCGTCGGCGTGGCGCCGGGAATCGCGGCGATCCTCACCGGAAGACCGACGGCGGAGAGGTGCCGCTCGACCCGGGCGGCGTCGGCCGCGGGGCACAGCCCCGACGCGACCGAAAAGGTGAAGGCGAGCCGCATGCCGATCGCGATCGCCTCGCCATGCAGCAAGCGGTCGGAATAGCCGGCATAGGCCTCTAGCGCGTGCCCGAAGGTGTGGCCGAGATTGAGCAGAGCGCGCGTGCCTTTCTCCTCTCTCTCGTCGGCCGCGACGATATGAGCCTTGGCGCGGGCGCTCGTCTCGACGGCGTAGCGGCGCTCCGCGCCCGAAGTTGAAAACACCGCAGACCAATTCGCTTCGAGCCAGGCGAAGAACGGGGCATCGCCGAGCAGCCCGTATTTCACCACCTCGGCGTAGCCGGCACGGAACTCGCGGGGGCTAAGCGTCGAGAGCACGGCGATGTCGGCGAGCACGAGGCTCGGCTGGTGGAAGGCACCGATGAGGTTCTTACCCTGCTCGGTGTCGATTCCGGTCTTGCCGCCGATTGCGGAGTCGACCTGGGCCAGCAGCGTGGTCGGCATCTGCACGACGCGGACTCCGCGGCGCAAGATGCTCGCGGCGAAGCCGGCCAAGTCTCCGACAACGCCGCCGCCGAAGGCGATCACGCAGTCGCCACGCTCCACGCCGAGCTCGAGCAAGCGTTCGCAAAGCGAAGCGAGCACGGGGAAGCACTTGCTTGCCTCGCCGGGCTCGATCACCACCTCTCCGAGCAGAAGCCCTTGCTCGGCGAGACTTGATTTGAGAGCTGGAAGATAGAGCGCGGCCACGTTGGCGTCGGTCACTATCGCCGCGCGCGCCCCCTTCACGGCGGCAGCGATGCGCCGGCCTGAGGCGGCGAGGAGGTTCTCGCCGATGACGATGGCATAGCTCCGCCCGGGAAGTGCCACCTCGATGATTGTCTCGCCCTCGCGGGCGGCGAGAGCGGTTGCGCCGTCGCGCATTGTCATACCTTCTTGCAGCCGTGGATCTTGGCCTGCTCTTTCTTGCAGCCGAGCTTGGCGGCGAGGGCGTCGATCACGGCGGTCACGATGACATCGTGAGGAACGTCGCGGCTTTCGACCGTCACGTCGGCCTCGGCATAGATGGGATAGCGCTCGGTCATCAGCGTCTTCATCACCGTCTCGGGATCGCTGCCGGAAAGCAACGGCCTATTGTCGCGCCGGCCCACGCGCTTCAACAGCACGCGGAGCTCGGCCTTGAGCCAGATCGAGATACCATGCGCTTTGATGTTTGCCCGCGTGTCGGCATTCATATAGGCGCCGCCGCCGGTGGCAAGCACTTGCGGTCCCCCTTCGAGCAGGCGAGCGATGACCTTACGCTCGCCCTGGCGGAAATAGGCTTCGCCATGCTCGGCGAAGATCTCGGGAATGTTTTGGCCCGCGGCGACCTCGATTTCGTTGTCGGCGTCGATGAAGGGCAGCTCCAGCCTGTTCGCGAGCCGCCGGCCGACCGCCGTCTTGCCCGCGCCCATGAGCCCGATCAGCACGATGCTCCTCGGCCCCAGCGCCGCGCGAATCCCCGCCACCCGCTCGTTCCGGTCCTCTGTTCTATGTTCGGCCAGTCTGAGACTCATCCATTCGTCTGAGGTAAAATGTCGGGCGCGAGCTTCAACGCGGCTGCGCGCGTCCGGCGACTCAAGGGCTTAGTGCAATTTCCCATGCTGGTCGCCCTCTGTCGAATTGTCCATGATGTGAAAGAGGCTAAAGTGCTGGGCGGTTTTGGGTCATAATAGGGCCCTGTTCGCGACCAATAAACGGCGAGGATCACGAGCGCCCGCGATGCCAACACTGTTCCGATTCCTAATGGTTGTAGGAGTGATCGTCGGTGCCGTCGCTGGAAGCCTTTATGTGCTTGCTGAATATTTCCAGCCTGAGCCCAAGGAAATCTCCAAGGCCTTGCGCAACGTCAAGGCGCACGTCCAGGAGGCTTCGACGCCTAGTCCCGACACCACGGGAGCGTCTGCGCCGGTTCCCGCGGCCTCGCCCACCTCGGCGCCCGTGGACAGTGCGAGCAAGGGTCGTGCGCAGTAAGCGTCGAGAACACGCAAGCTTAAGCCGAAAGGCGTGAGCCTTTGGCAGCGGCGAGGGGATCAAGCGGGGGAGGCACTTCCGAGCTTCAGCTCTTCCTCGACATGCTGATGGCGGAGCGCGGCGCCGCAGCCCACACCATCGAAGCCTATGGGCGCGATCTCTCGGAGTTTCTCGCGTTTCTCGCCAGCAAAAGCAAAACGGCCGAGACCGCGAGCGCCGATCAACTGCGCTCCTTCCTCGCCGGTCTTGCCAAGAAGGGTCTCGCGCCCACCTCGCGCGCGCGCAAGCTCTCGGCCATCCGCCAGTTCTTCCGCTTTCTCCTTGCCGAGGGCCTGCGGAGCGACGATCCGAGCTCGGCCATCGACAGCCCAAAGCGCGGGCGGCCGCTTCCCAAGATCTTGTCGCTCGAAGAGGTCGAGGCGCTGCTCAAGACAGCATCAGATGCAAGCGAGCAGGCGGCAGACGGCGCAGCGCGGCGAAGGGCGCTCAGACTCTACGCTCTGCTCGAGACGCTCTATGCCACGGGTTTGCGCGTGTCAGAGCTGATCGCGCTGCCGCGTGCGGTGCTTGTGACCGACGACCGCGTCCTCACCATCAAAGGCAAAGGCGGGCGCGAGCGGCTCGTGCCGTTGAACGATACGGCGCGGAAGGCGCTTGCCGCCCATCTCGCGGCCGTCCGCGACGACGAGGCGAAGGGCAAGAGCGCGTCGCCCTGGCTCTTCCCCTCATCAGGCGGCGAGCATCTGACGCGCCAGCGTTTCGGCCAGGAGCTGAAGGCGCTCGCGCTTCAAGTCGGGATCGAGCCCTCGCGCGTCTCCCCGCACGTGCTCCGCCATGCCTTTGCCAGCCATCTGCTCGAGCGGGGCGCTGATTTGCGCACGGTGCAACAGCTTCTCGGCCATGCCGATATCTCGACGACACAGATTTACACCCATGTCATCGAGGAGCGGCTTCGCCGGCTCGTCGAGCAGCATCACCCTCTCGCTCAGGCCCGCTTAACCAAGCGCGGCTAGGTTTTTTCGTTGGCCTGTAGGGGCGCGCGGGTTGACAGCGTGCCGCTCCAAGGGCCACTTACCAACGACTTCCCTTTGCCTTATCCGTTTCGCCAAGAGAGCCGAGGACGGCTCGTCCTTGAAGGGCTCACATAAGCCGGATGCGCACTTATCTCGATTTCGAAAAGCCGATCGCCGAGCTCGAAAGCAAGGTCGCCGAGCTCAAGGCGCTTGCCGCCGAGCAGCGCTCGGTCTCGATCGAGGAGGAGCTCGCCAAGCTCGAGATCAAGGCCAAGGAGGCCTTGGAGGAGACCTACGCGGAGCTTACGCCTTGGCAGAAGACGCAAGTGGCGCGGCATCCCGAGCGCCCGCATTTCCGCCACTACATCGACGGGCTCGTGGAGGACTTCACGCCGCTCTCGGGCGACCGCGCTTTCGCCGACGACCAGGCCATCATCGGCGGGATCGGCCGGCTGTCAGGCCGCTCGGCGATGGTCATCGGCCACGAGAAGGGCTCCGACACCGAAGGGCGCATCAAGCACAATTTCGGCATGGCGCGGCCCGAAGGCTATCGCAAGGCGGTGCGCCTGATGGAGATGGCCGACCGCTTCTCGCTTCCGGTGGTCAGCCTGGTCGATACGGCGGGGGCTTATCCTGGCATCGGCGCCGAGGAGCGGGGGCAGGCCGAGGCCATCGCCCGCTCGACCGATTGCTGCCTTAGCCTCGGCGTGCCGATCATCTCCGTCATTATCGGGGAAGGCGGGTCGGGTGGCGCCGTAGCCATCGCCACGGCGAACCGGATCTATATGCTGGAGCATTCGATCTACACGGTCGCCTCGCCGGAAGCGGCGGCCTCCATCTTGTGGAAGGATTCGACGCGGGCCGTCGATGCCGCGACGAATATGAAGATCACCGCCCAGGACCTGTTAAAGCTCGGAATTATCGATGGAATCATCCCAGAGCCGATCGGCGGAGCCCATCGCGACGGGATCGAGGTGGTGCGTGCCGCGGGCGAGACGATCCTCGCCGCGATCTCCGAGTTCGACGAACTCTCGCCCGAGGAGATCCGCAAGGACCGGCGCGAGAAGTTCCTGTCCATGGGCCGCGCCAGCTAGCGGCCAAATCTGCTCCAAAAAGCGACATTTTTTCCGTCCAAACGAGAGTGGGGAAAGCTTATAATGGGAGTCAAAAAGGGGGAAACCGAAGGACTAGCGCGCGCGAGCAGCGCTAACTTCGCCTTAACCTCGCAGATTCGATCTTGACCGAGATGCGCAAGGGGCACTCGCGTATGCTTCGATCCGGGGTGGTCAGGGCCGTTCTCGCGGCAAGCGTGGTGATTTCGGTCGCCGCGCTGCTGGGGGGCTGTGGGCAGTTCGCCCCCTCCTATATGAGGCCCCTTTCGCCCCAGACCCGCGCGCTCCTCGCCGAGAAGGGCATGGCCGAAGACGCGCCCATCCTCATCCGCATCTTCAAGGCCGAGTCGGAACTCGAAGTGTGGAAGGCCAAGGACGACGGCCGCTTCCATCTCTTCAAAACCTATCCGATCTGCTCCTATTCCGGCGGCCTCGGGCCCAAGGTCAGCCAGGGCGACCGGCAGGCGCCGGAAGGCTTCTATCTCGTCTCGCAGGAGCAGATGAACCCGAACAGCAAGTACCATCTGTCGTTCAATGTCGGCTTCCCCAATGCCTATGACCGCGCCTATGGCCGCACCGGGCAGGACATCATGGTGCATGGCGACTGCACCTCGGCCGGTTGCTACGCCATGACCGACGGGGTGATCGAGGAAATCTTCATCCTTGCCTATCAGGCGCTCCAGGGGGGGCAGGAGGCCTTCCAGATCCAGGCCTATCCGTTCCGCATGACGGCGGCGAACATGGCCGCGCATCAGAAGGACGAATGGTACGATTTCTGGAAGAACCTGAAAGAGGGCTACGATTATTTCGAGATCACGCATCTCCCGCCGCGCGTCGCGGTGTGCGAGAAGCGCTATCTCGTCAATGCGGCCTTCGTCGATCGTGGCGCGCATCCCGATCCCGCAGGCGCCTGTCCCGCGTGGCAGAGATTGCCGGTGTCGCGCGCGCCGGCCGAGCAAATGGCCTCGACGAAGAAGGCCAATGTAGCGTCCTTGACGAAGCCTCTCGGCGCGGTCATGGGCCTGACCTTTGGCCCCGCCAAGCCGGTCTATCGTGCCTTCACGCTTGGCCCGGCGACGCCGACGATTGCCACGCCGGCGCCGGCCCCGGCGAAGGGCAAGTGACGTCGTAAATCAGAACTCAGAAATCTGAAACCAGAGGGGCTCATTCTGACGTACGGTTGCTGATTTCAGGCTGCTGACTTCCGGAAGCGCATGCGGGAATTCTTTTCGCTCCTCATCCTCGCTGTTCTGATCGGTGCCGTGCTGTTCGCGCTCGCACCGGAGGGGCGGCAAACGCTCGACCGCGTGCGCATCAACGCCATGCGCGCCGAGCATCAGGCGCGCTACCACGCAGGCGAGCCACTCGCCGGCACGCCCGATCTTGCTCGTCTCGATGAGAGACTTTCGGCGCAAGGGGTGAAGCTCGGCGACCCGGTGATGCTCCGCCTATTCAAGCTCGAGTCGCAGCTCGAGCTTTGGGTGGAGAAGGACGGGCGCTTTGTCCGCTTCGCCACCTACCCCATATGCCTCTGGTCGGGACGGCTCGGACCCAAGCTCAAGGAAGGCGACCGCCAGGCGCCCGAGGGCTTCTATACGATCGCCCAAGAGCAGCTCAATCCGAACAGCCGCTGGCACCGCGCCTTCAATCTCGGCTTCCCCAATTTGTTCGACAAGACGCAAGGGCGCAACGGCTCCTTCGTCATGGTGCATGGCGGATGCTCGTCGGTCGGCTGCTACGCCATGACCGATCAGGTGGTCGACGAGCTTTGGCGTTTCGTCACGGCGGCGCTCGACGCGGGCGAGGGGAGGGTGCCGGTGCACGTCTTCCCGTTCCGCATGACCGACGACAATCTGAAAGCGCGCCGGTCAGATCAATGGGCTGGCTTCTGGACCGATCTGAAGAAGGGCCACGACCTGTTCGAGCGGACGCAAATGCCGCCGGTCGTCAGCGTATGCAACGGGCGCTACGCGTTTTCGCCTGGAAGTTCCACGACCGTCGGCAGCGCCATCGAGGAACGTTGCCCGCCCGAAGTCGCCGCCAGATAGTCTCGCCATCGCCGGACTGTCCCGGTCCTCCACGTCTCGCCTTCCAACGAGCTTCCGGATCGGGAGGCAGAAAATTAGGTCCCTGCGACATTCCGGCAATCTCAGGCGGCTAGTGTGAACTTGGCATTTCCAATATCGTGCGGGGTCGAGATGACGTTAGTCTGATGGCGGGTTCGATCAGCACCACGACTGACCGAAATGGCCAAGCCTGGAAAAGCATCCGTGCTCCTAAGTAAGAGAGTTGCTTTAGCGACGGCCGCAATTCTCGCTCTTTCCGGAGCAGACCGCGCGTTCGCCGACCAGGCTTTTTGCAACGCCTACCGCGACGCGGCGATAACGACGATCGCGGCGGCAGCCGGGTGTGGCTATGGCGGTCCTCGGTGGGACCCCAACCCCAACAATCACTACAATGCTTGCATGAATTGGGGACCAGGCACGTCGAAGATTGCCATCACCGAAACCGATGCGCGGACGCAGGATTTCTCCGCATGCAAGGCGAAGCAGGCGGGCGTGGGCGTCAACACGCCCCTGTTGTCATTTGTCCAGAACGTATCTGTCTACCCGACCATGGACACGTTCTGCACCAACTACGCGAAAATCGCCAACCTTCAGGTCGGCGATAACTCGGGCGCAAATTGCGGTTACCAGGGCGCTCGGTGGGACACTAATCCGCAACACCATTTTCAGGCTTGCATGGGTTGGGGCGCTAATGCCGGCAAGATCAGCGCCGCGGAGATGAACGGCCGCGAGCTCGATCTCATCGCCTGCCGCAAGCGGAACGCGAAGCCTCCGCCCCCGGTCCAGACCTCTCAGGTGCCTTCCGAATGGGCCGACATGCTGAACGCGCACAACGAGAAGAGAAAGCTGCATTGCGCGCAGCCACTCGTCTGGTCTGCGCAGCTAGCGGCGGCCGCCCAGGCCTATGCGGACAAATGCATCCTCGACCAGCACGGAAGCTCGGGCGAGAACATGGCCGACTGGGTGAGCATCCAAAACGGCAACCCGGTCCTGCCTGCGGCGAGCAACACCGACGTGTTCCAGAATGTCTGGTATTGCGAGGTGGCCAATTACAATTTCAATGCACCGGCGATCGCCGGCGGATTCAAGCACAATTGCGATCCTCCGGTGAATGGCCACTTCACCCAGATCGTCTGGAAAAGCACAACGCAGCTCGGCTGCGGCAAGGCGACCTGCACCATCAACGGGCAGAAGGGCACGCACTGGGTCTGCCGCTATTCACCGGCCGGCAACGATACGTCGGCGTTGGCGGTAAATGTGTCTGCGCCGACCTGCCACTAAGCCACACCGACCGTCGTCGCCGTGCTTGCGCCATAACGGAATGTTGCCCGCCTGAAGCCGCGCCAACTCCCGAAGGAAAATCGAGGGGGCTCGGCTAGCTCGCAAACGTGCCGTGGCAGTGCTTGTATTTCTTGCCTGAGCCGCACGGGCAAAGCGCGTTTCTCTGCACCTTGCCCCACGTCGAGGGATCGGCCGGGTTGACCGCAGCTGCAGCGGCGGCAGTGGTAGCGCCCGCCGTCTTGCGCGCGCTCGCAGGGGCAGCGCCCGCCGTCTTGCGCGCGCGCTGGGGCTTGGCGGCGCCACGGCCGTTGCCGCCGCCATTGGCGGGCTCGAGCGCGAACTCGTCCTCGCCCGTGGTCGGATCGAGGTGGTGCACTTCCATGGGCGGAAGCTCAGCCTGCTCGAGCGGCGGGACGTCCTCCTGCTTGGCAAGCTCGACATGCATCAGCTGGCCAGTGACCGCTTCGCGCAAGCGCGCCAGCATGTGCTCGAACAGGGTGAAGCTCTCGTTCTTGTATTCGTTGAGCGGATCGCGCTGGCCGTAGCCGCGTAAGCCGATGACTTGGCGGAGATGGTCGAGCGTCACGAGATGCTCGCGCCACAGCCCATCGAGCGTCTGCAACAGGACGGCGCGCTCGATCTGGCGCATGATCTGAGGCCCGAAATCAGTGGCCTTCTTGGCGAAGCGCTCGTCGGCGGCCTTGATCAGGCGCTCATGCAGCTCGTCCTCGCCGATCCCTTCCTCCGCGGCCCAGTCGGCGAGCGGCACGTCGAGACCGAAAATATCCTGCATCGCCTGCTTCAGCGTCGGGATGTCCCACTGCTCGGCATAGGACTTCTCGGGAATGCTGGTGACGACGAGATCGTCGATGACGTGGCGGCGCATGTCGGCGATGGTCTCGGAGAGGTCGGCGTCGCTCAGAAGCTCGCGGCGTTGCTCGAAGATCGCCTTGCGCTGATCGTTCATCACGTTGTCGTATTTGAGCAGGTTCTTGCGGATGTCGAAGTTGCGGGCTTCGACCTTGGCTTGCGCCTTCTCGAGCGCCTTGTTGATCCAGGGATGGACGATCGCCTCGTCCTCCTTCAAGCCCAATGCGCCGAGCATGCCGTCCATGCGCTGCGAGCCGAAGATGCGCATCAGATCGTCTTCGAGCGAGAGGAAGAAGCGCGAGCGCCCGGGGTCGCCCTGGCGGCCTGAGCGGCCTCTGAGCTGATTATCGATGCGCCGGCTCTCGTGGCGCTCGGTGCCGATCACGTAGAGGCCGCCGGCTTGAAGCGCCTTGTCCTTCTTCTTGGCGACCTCCGCCAAGATCTCCTTGCGCTTGGCGGCGATGGCTTCGGGCGTCGGCTCGTTGCCCTTCTCCATCTCGGAAGCGATCCAGTCCTCGGTGAGCATGTCGGGGTTGCCGCCGAGCTGAATGTCGGTGCCGCGGCCGGCCATGTTGGTGGCGATGGTCACGGCGCCCGGCCCGCCAGCCTGGGCAATGATCTTGGCCTCCTGCTCGTGGTAGCGCGCATTCAGCACCTGATGCGGCACCTTATCCTTCTTGAGCAACTCGGACAGGATCTCCGACTTCTCGATGGACACGGTGCCGACCAGCATCGGCTGGCCGCGCTTTTGCGCTTCCTTGATGAGGGAAATGATCGCTCGGTATTTTTCCTGCGCCGTGCGATAGACCTCGTCGTCCTCGTCCGCACGGATCATGTCCATGTTGGTCGGCACCTCGACCACGTCGAGGCCGTAAATGTCGATGAACTCCTCGGCCTCGGTGACGGCGGTGCCGGTCATGCCGGCGAGCTTTTGGTAGAGGCGGAAATAGTTCTGGAAGGTGATGGTAGCCAGCGTCTGGTTCTCGGGTTGAACGCTCACATGCTCCTTGGCCTCGAGCGCCTGGTGCAGCCCCTCGGAGTAGCGGCGGCCCTGCATCATGCGCCCGGTGAACTCGTCGATGATGATCACCTCGTCATCCTTGACGATGTAATCGCGGTCGCGCTGGAACAGCGTATGCGCGCGGAGTGCTTGCTGCACGTGGTGGACGACGGTCACGTTTTCGATGTCGTACAGCGACTCGCCCTTGAGCATGTCCGCCTGGTTGAGCAGGCCTTCGATCTTCTCGTTGCCGGCTTCGGTCAGGGTGACGATGCGGGTCTTCTCGTCGAGCTCGTAGTCGCTCTTCTCGAGCTTGGGAATGAAGGTGTCGATCGTGTTGTACAGCTCGGAGCGGTCATCGAGCGGGCCCGAGATGATGAGCGGGGTGCGCGCCTCGTCGATCAGGATCGAGTCCACTTCGTCGACGATGGCGAAGGAATGGCCGCGCTGCACCATCTCGGAGACCGCGTATTTCATGTTGTCGCGGAGATAGTCGAAGCCATACTCGTTGTTGGTGCCGTAGGTGACGTCGCAGGCATATTGCTCGCGGCGCTGCTGATCGCTCAGATCGTGCAGGATGCAGCCGACGGAAAGTCCGAGGAATTTGTAGATGGCGCCCATCCAGGCCGCGTCGCGTTTGGCGAGATAGTCGTTGACGGTGACGACATGCACGCCCTTGCCGGCGAGCGCGTTGAGATAGACGGGGAGCGTAGCGACCAGCGTCTTGCCTTCGCCGGTCTTCATCTCGGCGATGCGCCCTTCGTGCAGGACCATGCCGCCGGCCAGCTGCACGTCGAAATGGCGCTGGCCGAGCGTGCGCTTGGCGGCTTCGCGTACGGTGGCGAAGGCTTCGGGGAGAAGATCGTCGAGCTCGGCGCCCTGCTCGAGGCGCTTGCGAAAGTCCACGGTCCGCGCGCGCAAGGCCTCGTCGGAGAGAGCGACGGTGTCGGGCTCGAGCGCATTGATCTCGGCGACGAGGGGCGCGTATTTCTTCAGTTTCCGGTCATTGGCTGAGCCGAAGAGCTTGCTGGCGACGGCGCCGAAGGACAGCATTGATCAGAACCTCTTAAGATCGCAGGGAAGCTCCCGAGCCGATCCCCATCACCCCCTGGGAAAGCGTCAAAAATGCCGGGAAGCAGAATTGGCTGAGACATAAGAGGGGCGCCTACCCTTGTCAACGCGACGGCTCGTGCCTCGCCGACTCTTACAACGCAAGAGAGAGCGCTCCTTTTGCTCCGACCCTAGGGTCGGAAGTGCCTATAGTCGCGAACCGAGCTTTACCGGTCGCGCAAGGCATAACCCGTGATCGAACGAAAACGCATCCGCACGATCGCTTTCGTCGGCATGACCGGGGAGTGAGACAATGATTGCGCGAATATTGGGCGTTGCGGTTGCTGTGGCGTGCTCGGTCGGCGGGACGGCAGCGTCGGCAACAAATCTCAAGCCATTCGACCCGGTCGCATTTCAAGGCGCGGTGGAAGCGACAGCCAAGGAACTGCTGCTGCCGGGTGCCATGGTTCTCTTGCACACGCCCCAGGGCGATTTCACTTTCGGCTACGGCGCGACGGAGCTGGGCGGCACGACCCCGCCGCGCGCCGACACGCATTTCAGGATCGCCTCTAACACCAAGACGATGACAGCCGCCGCGATCGTGCTGCTGGCCCAGAACGGAAAGCTCCGCTTCGACGATCCGGTGTCGAAATATGTTCAGGGCGTTCCCAATGGTGACGACATCACCATCAGCGAGCTCCTGAAAATGCGGAGCGGCCTCTATAACTACACATCGGCGCCGGAACTTGCCGAAAGCCTCGACCACGATCCAACCAGGGTTTGGACCCCGGAGGAATTGCTCGCCATCGCGTTCAAGCGTCCGCCCGTCTCCGCTCCGGGCAAGGAATTCGATTATAGCAATACCAACTATGTCCTGCTCGGCCTTATCGCCGAAAAAGTTGCGGGCGCGCCGCTCGCCAAAATTTTTCAGGATCGTTGTTCGGGCCGCTCCGCATGAAGGCCACATTGCTCCCTGCCGGCGCGTCGAATGTGATCCCCGAACCGTACTCACATGGCTATTTGTACGGCAGCTCCTCATACGCCTTGATGGACGCGCCGTATCCCGCCGATCTTGTTACTGCGGCCAAAGCAGGGACGCTCAAGCCCAATGACGACACCGGGCAGAATCCTTCCTATGCCTTCGCGGCCGGTGGCGCCATCTCCACCGCTGATGATCTCGCCACCTGGATGCGTGCATTGGTCGGAGGCAAAGTTTTCAATGTCGATTATCAGCGCCAATGGCTCGCGAGCCTCGAGCCGCAGGATCCAAGTGCGCCCGACGGCCAGAAATACGGGTTTGGGATATCAGAGATCAGCTTTGGGCCGAACCGTGTGTATTTTCACGGCGGCGAGATGCCGGGCTACAACTCCTTCGTGGGCTACGACCCAGTCAACGATGTAACGCTGATCATCTGGACCAGCCTGACGGTCTCACTTGACGGCAAGCCGACTGCCAACATCCTGATGTTGAAGATGCTCGACCAGATTTATGCGGTGTCACCGCTTCATCAGAAACAGTGAGACCTGCGCTTCGATGGGTGGCCTCCGCTAGGCCGGCTGCTTCGCTTCGGCCTTGGTCTTGCCGATCGCATCGAGCTCCTTCTGCAACGCAAGCTTGCTCAATTTCTCGAGCGGCAGGCTCACGAAGATGCCGATGCGCTGGGTCAGCATGCGCATCGTGTCGGCGAAAGCGAGCGTGCGCTCAGCCTCGCTTCCTTGAGCCTTCACGGGGTCGGGCAAGCCCCAATGGGCGGTCATCGGCTGACCCGGCCAGATCGGGCAGACTTCGTTCGCCGCGTCGTCGCAAACGGTGAACACGAAGTCGAGCTTCGGGGCATTGGGGTTGGCGAACTCGTCCCACGACTTCGAGCGGAGATGGGAGACGTCATAGTTCGACTTGCGCAGCAAGTTGATCGTGAAAGGATTGACCTGGCCGGTCGGGTGGCTGCCGGCGCTGAAGGCGCGAAACTTGCCCATGCCCAATCGGTTCAAGATGCATTCAGCCATGACCGAGCGTGCCGAGTTTCCCGTGCAGAGGAAGAGCACGTTAAGCGGCTCCGGCTGTTTCACGACCTGCATGGCTTCCTCCTCAATTCTATGAGCAACACTCCGCTGCCGAGGTCTCAGAGCAACATTCGGCGAGCGCGGATTCGATGAGCTTGTCGCAGACATTCGGCTCGGCGCGGCAGCAATCCTCGACCAGGAAAGAGAGCAGCGCGCGGGTGCCGCCCACGTTCATCGCATAGATGACCGAACGGCCTTCTTTGCGCGAAGCGACGAGCGCTGCGCGGGTGAGAATGGCGAGGTGCGATGAGAGCGTGTTGGCCGGCACGCCAAGCGTCCGCGCGATGTCGCCCGCCGCCATGCCCGATGGGCCTTGGCGAACGAGCAGGCGGAAGACCTTGAGCCGGCTTTCTTGCGCAAGCGCGGCGAGCGCCTCTATGGCCTGATGTGCTTCCATATTTCGAGAAGTATCGAAATGTACGAGCTACGTCAAGCTCTCGCATCCCGGCGGGAGGGATGGGCGTTAGTCCCTTGGCAATCCCCTGGGCGAGGTCTAAAACGCCGCCCGGGGAAGCGAACCCAACCCGCTCGCCTAGTCTAAATCTGGGGCAGAACCGGCGAGCAGAAGATGAGGATCATCTCGTGAAAACTTGGTCAGCCATGCTGCTCGCCGCAGCCTTGATCGGTCTTGCGCCATTGGCGGCAGCCGCCGACGATGTCGTCGTCGCGCATGTGAACGGCGTCGATATCAAGCAGTCCGATCTCGACTTCGCCGCCTCCGAAGTCGGCCCGCGCCTCTCCAATTACTCGCCCGTCGACCGCAAACGCGTGCTCTTGCAATATGTCATCGAGAACGAGCTGATGGCCGAGGCCGGCCAGAACGATGGACTCGACAAAACGCCGACCTTCCCGGCGCGCGAGAAATATCACGACCGGCGCGCGCTGCGCGATGCGTTCTTCGACGTCGACATCACCAACGCCGTGACGGAAGACGCCGCCAAGAAGATCTATGACGAGAAGATCGCCACCATGAAGCCGCAGCAGGAGATCCATGCGCGGCATATCCTCGTGGCGACCGAGGACGAGGCCAAGAAAGTTGTCGAGCGGCTGAAGAATGGCGAGGATTTCGCCACCGTCGCCAAGGAGGTGTCCAAGGATGCCGGTGCCGAAGGCGGCGACCTCGGCTTCTTCACCCGCGGTCAGATGTTGAAGCCGTTCGAGGACGCGGCCTTCGCGCTCGATGTCGGCCAGATCTCGGCGCCGGTGCAGACGCAATTCGGCTGGCACATCATCAAGGTCGAGGAGAAGCGCGACCAGCCCCTTCCCACCTTCGACCAAGTCAAGGGAACGATCATGGGCCAGCTCGTGCAGCAAAAAGCGCAAGAGGTGGTCGGCGGGTTGCGTGACAAGGCGAAGATCGATGTGATCGATCCGGAGCTCAAGAAGGCGATGGACGCTGCTGCGGCTCAGGGCGACGCGGCTCCCGATGGCGCGGACGAGGAGCAGCCCGAGGATGCCGGCGGCCAGCAATGACTGAGCGCTGTCAAGCTTAAGGCCGTCTTGGGCACGATCTCGCCTTTCGCACCAAAGCATCTGCCGCATCTGCCGGCGATCGATGGCGTGCGCATCGCGACGGCGGCGGCCGGCATCCGCTATCCTGGGCGCGTCGATCTCCTGCTCGCGCTATTCGATCCGGGAACGAGCGTCGCCGGCGTTCTAACCCAGTCCAAGACGGCGTCGGCTCCGGTCGATTGGTGCCGCGAGCGTCTCGCCCACGGCATGGCCCGCGCGCTCGTCGTCAATTCCGGCAACGCCAATGCCTTCACCGGCAAACGCGGCCGCGCGGCGGTGAAGCTTACGGCTGAGGCGGCGGCGGCGGCGGTGGATTGCCTCGAGGCCGACGTCTATATCGCCTCTACGGGCGTGATCGGCGAGCCGCTCGACGCGCGCAAGATCGCCGTCCTGCTCGGCGATCTCGCCGACAAGGCGCGGACCAATGCCTTCGAGGAGGCGGCCCGCGCCATCATGACCACGGATACTTTCCCCAAGCTCGCCACGCACAAGGCGGAGATCGACGGGGTCGAGGTCACGGTCAACGGCATCGCCAAGGGCGCCGGCATGATCGCCCCCGACATGGCGACGATGCTCGCCTTTCTGTTCACTGACGCTGCTATCGAGCCCGCGGCCCTGCGCTCTTGCCTCAATCCCGCCGTCGAGGACAGCCTGAACGCCATCACTATCGACGGCGACACCTCGACGAGCGACACGTTGCTCATTTTCGCGACGGGACGCGCGGTCACCCGCGGCGCGCCGCACATCGCCTATGGTGAGGACCCCCGTCTCGCCGGGTTTCGCATCGCCGTCGCCCAGGTGTTGCACGATCTCGCGCTACAGATCGTCAAGGACGGCGAGGGTCTGACCAAGTTCGTCACCGTCAAGGTGACCGGGGCAGAGAGCAAGGACGCGGCGCGGACCATCGCCAAGTCGATCGCCAATTCGCCCCTGGTGAAGACCGCGATCGCCGGCGAGGACCCCAATTGGGGGCGGATCGTGGCGGCCGTCGGCAAGGCCGGCGAGCGGGCTGAACGCGATTTCCTCGCCATCTGGCTCGGCGATATTCTGGTCGCCAAGGACGGCGAGATCGCTCCGGGCTATCTCGAGGCGCAAGGCGCCGCCTATATGAAGGGACAGGAGATCGCGATCAGTGTCGATGTCGGTGTCGGCCACGAGACGGCCACGGTGTGGACCTGCGATCTCACCAAGGATTATATCGCGATTAACGCTGACTACCGGTCCTGACCGGGATCTTCACCAACATTTGTTAATCGCCGGGTGGGAACATGGATGAGCGTGGGAAGCGCTCGATCGTGATCGTCGCAGCGTGTGCGCTCGTGAATGAGGCGCGCGAAGTGCTGATTGCCAAGCGCCCGCCGGGACGGTCTTTCGCGGGGCTCTGGGAGTTTCCCGGCGGGAAGGTCGAGCAGGGAGAAGGACCGGAGGAAGCGTTGGTCCGCGAGCTCAAGGAGGAGCTTGGCATCGAGATCGCCAAGGTCGATCTTACGCCGCTCACCTTTGCGAGCCACGCTTATCGCGATTTCCACCTGCTGATGCCCGTTTATCTCTGCGCGCGATGGAGGGGCACGCTTGCCGCGCAAGAAGGGCAGGAGTTGCTTTGGGTACGGCCGGAGGATCTCGTCCGCTACGACATGCCGCCGGCAGACGAGCCGCTCAAGGTCGCCCTTCCCGATCTCCTAGGATGAAGGGAAGGACCATGGCCGATAGGACCCGCATCGATGTAGACGCCGCGCGCTTTGCGGCTGACCGCTCGGGGACCGCAGCCGTCGAATATGGGCTCCTGATGCTCATCGCGGTCGGCGTGGTGTTCGCCGTGAGCGCCATCGGCGGGAACATCAACTCGATCTTCGAGACGCTCGCCTCCGCCTTCACCAACTAATCGTCTTTGCGCTTGCGCGGCGACGCCGGGAAGCCGGCCTTGTCGCCGGCCGAGTGCTCTGCCGTGTGCAGGGCGTCGGCGAGACGGGCCGCGGCGCTGCCGGGCTTGAGCGGCTTCTGCTGGCTTGGATCGGGCCCCGATCCGAACAGGTAGATGATCTCGAAGGTGGCGCTCACGCCGCCGTCGGACGCCGCATGGCGTTCGCGATAGATGGCTTCCGCGCGATCGAGCGTGCGGCGGGAGAGCGGCGCCTTGCTCCGCTCGCTCAACACATTGCCGCCGCCCAGCACGCGGATCTCGCGCATCAACTCGCGGGGCGAGGGGTAGGGCACTTTCAGCACTTCGGCGTCGGCCACCGGCAAAGCAAATCCCGCTCGCTGCAATAGCGCGCCGTAGTCTCTGACGTCGCCGAAGGGAGCGATGCGTGGGCTCGCGCCGCCTTCGGTCTCGGCTTCGGCCTCGATCAGCGCCTGGCGCAGCTCGATGAGCGAGCGCGCGCCGAGCAGGCCGGCGATGAAAAGACCGTCAGGGCAAAGCGCGCGCCTGATCTGAATGAGCGCGCCGGGGAGATCGTTGACCCGATGCAGCGCCAGACCCGAGACGATCAGGTTGAGACAAGCCGCCTTGAACGGGAGCAGGTCCTCATCGCAGACAAGCGAAGGACGTGGACAAAGCGCCGCGAGCGCATAGGCGCTCTCGGCATAGAGCATCTCACCGACGGAGGGGAGTTCGGCAACTTTCTGCCCGAGCAGGCCGTGATAGGCGCCGAGGTCGAGCGCGAGCGGGAAGGAGCGGAGCACGAGGCCGACGCGCTCGGCGATCTCGCGCGCGACATGGGACAGCAGGAATTCGTGTGCCGCGATCTCGGGCGCGAAGCGCGCGCGGCGCGCACGCAACAGCTTGCGGTCGAACAGAAGGTGCTGCTCGCTCATGACGCTCGGTCCATCGGCCCTTCCAGCCCCGCACCATTCCGCCCTATCATGACTGCCATGTCGATGAGCGAGGCGGATACCGCAATATCGCCGGGGCCCGTGGAAACCGCGAAGGGGCGTTCCTTCGCCGGCTCGTTCACGTCGCTCCTCTCACCGCTGGCAGATCTTCTCCTGCCGCCGGTTTGTATCGTCTGCCGGGGGCGCATCGGCAGGCATGGGCTGATCTGCGGCGTCTGCTTCGCCAAAATCGATTTCATCGCGCCTCCTCTTTGCGACCGGCTCGGCGTGCCTCTCCCCTATGATATCGGCGAGGGCAAACAGCTTTCCGGCGCGGCGATGGCGACGCCCCCAGTTTACGACCGGGCGCGGGCCGTGGCGCGCTATTCCTCGACCATGCGCGAGTTGATCCAGAGCTTTAAGTATCGGGATCGGCATGAGGGTCTGCCGCTGTTCGGCCGGTGGTTGAGAAAGGCGGGCGCGGAGCTCATTGCCGATGCCGATCTCATCGTGCCGGTTCCGCTCTATTCATGGCGGCTCTGGTCGCGGCGGTTCAATCAGTCGGCCATGCTCGCGCATGAGGTCGGGCGGCTTGCGCGCGTGCCGGTCGATTGTTTCGCCCTTGCGCGGGTGCGCCGGACGGTCAGTCAGGTTGGGCTTTCGCCCGACCAGCGCCGCCGCAACGTGGCGGGCGCCTTCAAGGTGCCTCAAGCCGAGACGAGCGTCATCGAGGGCAAGAACATCCTTCTCATCGACGACGTGATCACCACGGGGGCGACGGTCGAGGCTTGCGCGCGGGCCTTGCGCCGGGCCGGTGCGGCGCGGGTGGACGTTCTCGCGCTCGCGCGGGCGGTCGAGCCGACGGCAAATACCCTTGCGTAATCAGCCCCGCGAACCCAGTTATTTCGTCTAGGAATTTCGAGGCGACGACGCATGGTTAAGATCCTTCTCTACAGCACTCAATATTGCGGCTATTGCCGTGCGGCGAAGAACCTTCTCAGGGCCAAGGGCCTCGAGTTCCAAGAGGTCGACGTCGGCTTCGATCCGAGCCGGCGCGCCGAGATGGTCGAGCGGGCCGGCGGCCTTCGCACCGTGCCGCAGATCTTCATCCATGGGCGCCATGTCGGCGGCTATGACGAGCTCGCCGCGCTCGAGCGCGAAGGCAAGCTCAACGACTGGCTCGCCGATGTTCTCGAGAGCTTCGCGGCTGAGACGTTTGCTGCAAACACGCTTGCCGACGCCAGCGAGACATGAGCGGGGAGCGACGCTTCCGCGCGGGCCTCGTCCAGCTTCGCTCGGGGCGGAGCGTTACGCCCAATCTCGACAAGGCTGAAGGGCTGATTAGGCGCGCTGCCGAAGGCGGCGCGATCTACGTGCAGACGCCGGAGAATACCGGTCTCATGGAACTCAAGCCCGAGCTCGTGCTCGAGGCGGCGGAGATCGAGGAGAGCAGCGCATCGCTGGCGCGTCTCCGAGCGCTCGCCCGCGAGCTCGGCATCTTTCTTCACATCGGCTCGCTTGCCATCAAGCTCGACGAGACGCACGTCGCCAACCGTTCTTATGTGATCGACCCCGAGGGCAGGGTGGCCGCGCGCTACGACAAGCTGCATATGTTCGATGTCGATCTTCCGGGCGGCGAGAGCTATCGCGAGTCGCAATATTTCCGCCCCGGCGAGAAGGCCGTCGTCGCCGCTCTTCCCTTCGGGCGGCTTGGGCTCAGCATCTGCTACGATCTCCGCTTCCCGGCGCTCTATCGCACACTCGCCTCAGCGGGCGCAGAATTCATCGCCGTCCCGTCGGCCTTCACGCGGCAGACTGGCAGAGGCCCATTGGCGCGTGCTTATCCGGGCGCGCGCGATCGAGACCGGCGCTTTCGTGCTCGCGGCCACGCAAGGAGGGCTGCATGAGAATGGTCGAGCCACCTACGGGCATAGCCTGATCGTGTCGCCTTGGGGCGAGGTGCTGGCCGACGGCGGCGAGGACCCTTGCGTCGTTTTCGCCGATATCGACCTTGCCGCGTCAGAAGAGGCGCGCGCACGCATTCCCGCGCTCAAGCATGGCCGCGGCTTCGAGGTCGAGATCGCCCACGCCGAGGGCGCGGAGCAAAAGGTGTCATGAATGAGCCCTAGGATGGCAGGACGGGCAGCGCTGGCGGTCGCGCGAGGTAACCTCTTGTTTGCAGCCTTGCGGTAAAACTTATTTGTGAGGCGCCCTGGTAAAGCCGCGAAGCGCTATAATATTGGTACTGCCGGGCGTTGGTTTCTGCGCAACCAGGGTCGAACATGAGCTTCTCAGGTCTCCTCCACCTTCCAAGACACGCGATTTTCGTTCTCATCCCGCTCGTGGCGCTTGCGCTCGCAGGCCCTGCTAGCGCCGAGACCAAGACCAAGACTCAGACTGCGGGCGGTACGCCGACCGCACAGGGCAGCAATCCTTCGGCTCCAAAGCTGAATTTGGATACCGGTGTCGCTCCGACCGGGGCTAGTCAGGGCCAAGGCGCGGCTCAGAGCCAAAGCGCTGCCCAGTCGGGTGCCACTGGCCAGTCGGGCACCAATTCGACGCAGCCCCAGACCAAGGCGGCGCAGCCGGATACCAAGGCGACGCTGCCCGTCACCGATGGTGAGCAGGCGAACCCGGCCGGCAAGCAGATCCTGGTCAATATCGACAAGTCCACTCAGGAGATGACCGTCTTCGTTGACGGCATCGAGCAGTATACTTGGCCCGTCTCCACCGGCCGACCAGAATATGCAACGCCCTCAGGCACTTATACCGCCACTTCGATGAATGAAATGTGGTACAGCAAGCAGTGGGACAACTCCCCCATGCCGCATTCCGTTTTCTTCATGAAGGACGGTCATGCGATCCATGGCACCCATGAGGTGAAGAATCTCGGCAAGCCGGCCTCGCATGGCTGCGTACGGCTTGCGCCCGAAAACGCCGCGATCCTCTATGACCTGGTCAAGCAGAATGGCCTCGCCAACACGCAAGTCGTGTTGAGCGGCGAGACGCCCGGCGGCGAATACAAGGGCGTGGCGACGGCGAGGCCCGATCAGTATCCGCAATATCCCTATGGCTACGGCAGGGGGCAGGGCGTTGCGCCGCCTTGGTTCAACCCCAACCAGCAAGCCCAGGTTCAGCCTGATCAGCAGCCGCGGAGGCGCGGGCTGTTCCGTCGATGGTTCCAGCAGAATTATGGCGATCAGGGCTATTATGCCCCGCCGCCGGCTCCACGCTACTACCAGCGCGGCTACGGCTATTAGGCCCTCGGGCGGCTAACGGTCATACCATTCCCCAAGCGACGCAGCATGGCTTAGCCGAAGTCGCGCCGCTCGAGCGCGCCGCGATGGGTTGAAGGACAGCGCGCATGGAAGAAACCACGATCGATCACGCTGCCATGGGGCGTTTGGCCAAAGCTCTGGTTTTTATCTGCGGCCCAGACCACCCGACGACGGTCGCCCTGCAAGCGGCGGCCAAGAGCGGTTCGGAGCGGGATATCAAGAACGCCCGCACGCTGTTCATGAGATTGAAGCCCGGAGACCGGCGGGCGGCGTTGGCCATGCTCGCCGATTGATCACGCGTGGCGTGTGGCGGTCGCGAAATAGTTCACGTCGGTGTCGCGCGACAGGCTGAACTCGTCGGATAGCGGATTGTAGACAAGCCCTGTCGTGTCTGTCGGCGTCAGGCCTGCCGCTCGAAGCGCCGCGCGAAGCTCCTCGGGAGTCACGAAGCGCTGCCATTGATGGGTGCCGGCCGGAACCCAGCGCAGAATAAGCTCCGCCGCGATGATCATGAAGGCATAGGCCTTGTAGGTGCGGTTGAGCGTCGAGAGGAGCAGGATCCCGCCCGGCTTGACCATGGGTGCGATGCCAGTGATGAAGGCCGGCACGTCGGGCACATGCTCAACCACTTCGAGAAGCAGCACGGCATCGAAGGTGGCGCCGCTCGCCGCGATCTCCTCGGCGGTGGCGACGCGATAATCGATCGCAAGCCCCATGCCTTTCGCATGCGCCTTGGCAGCCTCGATATTCTCCGGTCCTGGGTCGATGCCGGTAACGGAGGCCCCAAGCCTTGCCAATGGTTCGGAAACGAGGCCGCCGCCGCAGCCGATATCGAGCACCGAGAGGCCTCTCAGGCTTCGGGCTTCGGTTTTATCGCGGCCGAAGTGCCGGCAGAGCTGGTCGCGGATATAAGTGAGGCGCTCGCGAGTGATGCGGTGAAGCGGCTTGAAGGGGCCGTTGGCATCCCACCAGCGGGCCGCATCCTTGGCGAAACGCGCGACCTCCTCGCGGTCGAGCGTGGCTGAATTCGAGGCCTCTGCCATCGAGGTATTGGCGGCGCCCGTCACCCCCCTGTCAAGGCGACGGGCGAAACCATTGCGGGCAGGCGCCTCAGTCAGTATGAAAGAGCCGGTTTTGCGGCCGGCCTGGCAAGAGGCCGGCCCTTCTCTTGTGAGGAGGGGCCAGATGGCCCTGTTGGTGCTCAAATTCGGCGGGACGTCGGTTGCCGACATCGACCGCATCAGGAACGTCGCGGCGCACGTCAAGCGCGAGGTCGACGCCGGCCACGCTTGCGCCGTCGTGGTGTCGGCCATGGCCGGCCACACGAACCAGCTCGTCGCTCTCGTCGAGCAGGCCTGGGGCTTCAAGGAGCGCCTGAAGAAGAACGGTGGCGATGCAGCGGGCCAATCCGCCCTCTATGACGAGCGGGAATATGACGCCGTGGTTTCCTCGGGAGAGCAGGTCACCTCTGGTCTCCTTGCGCTCGTGCTCCAGTCGAACGGCCTCAAGGCGCGCTCCTGGCAGGGCTGGCAGATTCCGCTCTATACCGATACGGCGCATCGTGCCGCGCGCATCACCGGCCTCGATGTCGCCGAGCTAAAATCGCGCATGAAGGGTGGCGAAGTGGCGGTGATCGCGGGCTTTCAAGGGATCGCCCCGGGGAACCGCATCTCGACGCTCGGCCGCGGCGGCTCCGACACGAGCGCGGTTGCTCTCGCCGCGGCGCTGGCGGCCGATCGCTGCGACATCTATACCGACGTGGACGGCGTCTATACCACCGACCCGCGGGTCGTGCCCAAGGCGCATAGGCTCAATCGCATCTCCTATGAAGAGATGCTGGAGATGGCCTCGCAGGGCGCCAAGGTGTTGCAGACCCGCTCGGTCGAGCTCGCCATGCAGAGGGGCGTGCGCGTGCTCGTGCGCTCGAGCTTCGATCCGCCCGACCTCGGCGGCAGGAGCACGGACGATGCGCTTGAGCTTGGAACACTCGTTTGCCATGAGGATGAGATCGTGGAGCAAAACGTCGTCAGTGGAATTGCCTACGCCAGGGACGAGGCCAAGGTGACGCTGCTCAAGGTGGCCGACAAGCCGGGCGTCGCGGCGCAAGTCTTCGGGTCGCTGGCCGAGGCCAATATCAATGTCGATATGATCGTGCAGAACGTGTCCGAGGACGGGCGTTATACCGACATGACTTTCACGGTGCAGAATGCAGATCTCGACCGGGCACTCGAAGTCTTGCGTCAGGCCAAGGATCAAATCGGTTATTTCGACTTGCGCGGTTCGACCGACATCGCCAAGGTGTCGGCGATAGGCGTCGGGATGCGGAGCCATGCGGGCGTCGCCGCGCAGATGTTCAGTGCGCTGGCCGAAAAGGGCATCAATATCGAGGCGATCTCGACATCCGAGATCAAAATCAGCGTATTGATCGATGCGGCCTACGCGGAGCTCGCGGTGCGGACCTTGCATACCCTCTTCGGATTGGATAGCCGCTGACGGACTTGCGGCAACCCTGACCGCTCCTTCGACGCTTGGTCCGCCGCTCCGCCGGTCGGCGAGGACTTATGGTTATGCCTACTTCTTCTGTCGGTGCCCCTAGGCAATTGCTGCGACGCCTGCGCGAGGTGATGGCGCAGCGCGAGAGCGCGCAGGCTCGGCTCGACAAGGTGGTGGTGCTGATCGCGTCCAACATGGTGGCCGAGGTGTGCTCGCTCTATTTGGGCCGCCGCGACGGCTCACTCGAGCTGTTCGCCACCGAGGGCTTGAACCCAGAGGCCGTACATAACACCCATCTGAAGCCTGGCGAGGGTCTGGTCGGTCTGATCGCCGAGCAGGCCGAGCCGATGCAGTTCCCCGACGCTCAGCATCACCCGGCCTTCTCCTACCGGCCTGAGACCGGCGAGGAGATCTACCAGTCCTTCTGCGGCGTGCCGATCCTGCGCGGCGGTCACACGATCGGCGTGCTTACGGTGCAGAATCGCACCAAGCGGCAATATAGCGACGAGGAGGTGGAGGCCCTGCAAACCACCGCCATGGTGGTCGCCGAGATGATTGCTTCCGGCGGCTTCGGCGTCACCGAGGAGGTGAGCGCCGAGCCACGCCGAGAGCTTGCCGTGAGCTTCGCCGGTCTTTCCATCTCCGAGGGCGTGGCGCTTGGCCATGTGGTGTTGCACGAGCCGCGGATCGTGGTCACCCGCCTGATCGCCGAGGATGTCGAGCTCGAGCGGCGGCGTCTGTCGCAGGCAATCGAAGAGCTGACCGGCATGATCGACAACATGCTGGAGCGCGGCGATCTCGCGCGCGCTGGTGAGCATCGCGAGGTGCTCGAGGCGTTCCGCATGTTCGCCCACGATCATGGTTGGCGGCGTCGCCTCGACGAGGCGATGCTCACCGGCCTCACCGCCGAGGCTGCCGTGCAGCGCGTGCGCAACGACACACGCGCGCGCATGCTGCGGCAGATCGACTCGCACGCACGCGAGCGGCTGCACGACATCGACGATCTGTCTAATCGCTTGCTCAGGCTGCTTTCGGGCGGCGCCGTCACGGCGGCGACAGGCAGCCTGCCGCAGGACACGATCCTGATCGCCCGCACCATGGGTCCCGCCGAGCTGCTCGATTACGACCGCCAGCGCTTGCGCGGGCTGGTTCTGGAGGAGGGCGGCTCGACGAGCCATGTTGCGATCGTGGCGCGCGCGCTCGGCATCGCCGCGATCAGCCAGGTCAAGGGCGTGCTCGATGTGGTCGAGGCGGGAGACGCGGCCATCGTCGATGCCGAGGGCGGCGAGCTGCATATCAGGCCGACGCAAGAGGTGGTCTCGGCCTATGCCGACAAGGTGAGGTTCAGGGCGCGGCGTCAGGCGCAATATGCCGCGCTCAGGACCGTCCCTCCGGTCACGCTCGATGGTGAGCGCGTCGGCCTCAATATCAATGCCGGCCTGCTGTTCGACCTGCCGCATCTCGATCAGTCCGGCGCCGACGGCGTGGGCCTGTTTCGCACCGAGCTGCAATTCATGATCTCGGCGACCTTCCCGAGGCTCGAGCAGCAGACGCGGCTCTACAAGGCGATCCTCGATGCCGCGGGCGACCGGCCCGTGGTGTTCCGCTCGCTCGATGTCGGCGGCGACAAGGTGCTTCCCTTCTTCCGCGCGAGCGAGGAGGAGAACCCGGCCATCGGCTGGCGCGCGATCCGCATGGCGCTCGACCGGCCGGCTCTGTTCCGCACACAGATCAGGGCGCTGCTTCGGGCGGCGCAAGGCCGCGAGCTCCGCGTCATGCTCCCGATGATCGCCGATGTGTCCGAGCTTCAGGCCGCGCGCGCGCTGATCGACCGCGAGGTAATGATTTTGAAGCGCCATGGGCGCCCCGAACCCAAACGGCTGATGGTCGGCGCGATGATCGAGGTGCCGGCGCTGCTTTGGCAACTCGACCGTGTGCTGCCGCTCGCCGATTTCGCGTCGGTGGGGTCGAACGACCTGATGCAGTTCCTGTTTGCCGCGGATCGCGGCAACATGCGCGTCGCCGAGCGGTTCGACTGTTTGAATCCCGCGGCGCTGAAGGCGCTCCTCGTGATCGTCGAGGCGGCGCACAAATATGACGTGCCGCTCACGCTGTGCGGGGAGATGGCGGGGCGCCCCATCGAGGCCATGGCCTTGGTGGCGCTGGGCTTCCGCTCGATTTCCATGGCACCAGCTTCGGTCGGCCCGGTGAAGGCCATGATTTTGTCGCTCGATGCTGGTGCTTTGCGCGAACGGATTAATGAATGGCTCGAAACCAAGGCCACGTCGCTGCGCGAGGATTTGAAGCACTTCGCCGCGGAAAAAGGCGTGCAGATCTGAGACGATGAGAGACCTTAAAACAGAGCGGCAATATGTTACTCTCTCCTGGACTTGCAAACCCCAAGCCGTTGGGATTGTGTTGACGGAGACTAGCAGGAGATGGGACCGGCCTTGCGATGCCGCCCGAGCCGCGCCACGTGCCGGTGAGCCCGTCGCCGGAGTCTCCCGCGCGACAGCGCCTGCATATTCACGGGATTAGAGAGATGCCGGCCGGGTACGATGCCGAGGTGGCTGAGCTGTTTCGGGACCTCCGGTCCGCGAGCAGCATGACGGAATCCGATCTCGCCGCACGACTCGCCACACGAGTCGAGGTGGTTCAGGCGCTCGAGCAGGGCGCGCTCTACGCGTTGCCGCCGTGGGCCGAGACCTGCCGTGTCGTCAACGGCTATGGCGCGATGCTCAATCTCGATGTCCGTCCGCTGCTCCGCCGCATCTATGCGCAGCTCGAGTCGGGGATCGTCGAGCTTGGACCAAAGCCGATCCCCGACGTTCCAGTCATGGCCGGCCCCGAGCCGGTCGATTTCGGACGCGGTCAGAACAGATTCGAGCCGAAATTCGAGACGAACAATTTCGAAGCAAGACCGCTCCAAGCGAACAGCTTCGAGCAGAGGCCGGTCGAGCCGAATAAGGGCGCCGCGCCGAGGCCGTCGGGTCCGACGCCTGATTGGCCGGAGAACCCGTTCGCCAAGCCGAAGCCGGGCCAGCCTCAAGCCGCGCCGAAACCTCCCCAGGGGCAATGGCCGCAAACTCAGCCGGCGTCAGCGCCGCAGCAGAGTTCCTGGCCGACGGGTCCCGCGTCACCGTTCCAGGCCACGTGGCCCAACGCGGCTCCGCAGGGGCAGCCCAAGCCCGGCCCGCAAGGCGTGCGGCCGAATGGACCGTCGCCGCAGTCCCCACAGATGCCGCCGGCGCCTTGGGCCGCCAATCCCTCGGCGCAGCGTCCTGTGGCGCCCCAACCGCAAGGGCAAGCGCAACCGCCGCGCCCTCAGCCCCGGCCCTCCCAGGCTCAGACCCCACCTCCTCGGCCGCAGCCTCAACAGCCGAAGCCGCCTTCGCAAGCCGATCTTCAGACTGCGTGGCAACAAGCGCAGCAGCTAGAGCCGCAAACGCGCGCTCAGCCCGTGCCGCCCCCTCCAGCCCCGCCCTTGCAGGAGGAAGAAAAGCCAAGCCGCAAGCGCGGATTGCTGAAATGGGGCGTCGTGCTTCTGCTGCTCGCCATCATGGCGGGCGGAGGCTATTTGGTGCTCAATCATCTTAAGGCGCCTGGAGGATTGCAGTCCTCGACGCCCGCCAATCTCGACCCCGACGATCCGCGGAGCCGCAAGGCCGACAAGCTCCAGGGCCCCTCGTAGCGCGCCCCGGCTCAGACTCTCTCGCCGTCTTCCCTTTCCTCCGTCAACTCGCCTAGACCATGACCACGATTCCGGCCGAAAGACTCAATAAACTCGTCGCACGCTGGCAGACCGTGCAAGGCGCACTCGCTGCCGGCGTCGATCAGGACAGCTATGTGCGGCTTTCGCGCGAGTTCGCCGAGCTCGATCCGATCGTCGCCACCATCACCGCGCTCCGCAAGGCTGAGAAGGAGCGCGACGATCTCAATCAGATGATGAACGACCCGGCGGCGGATCCCGACATGGCCACGCTCGCGGAAGCGGAGCTTGGCGAGCTCGATCCCAAGATCGAGGAGCTCGAGCGCCAGCTCAAGGTGCAGCTTCTGCCCAAGGATGCCGCCGACGAGAAGAGCGCGATCCTCGAAGTGCGCGCCGGGACTGGCGGAGAGGAGGCCGCGCTGTTCGCGGGCGATCTCTTCCGCATGTATCAACGCTATGCCGATCGCATGGGGTGGAAGGTCAGCATCCTTTCGGCGAGCGAGTTGGCGACCGGCGGCTATAAGGAGATCATCGCCAATATCACGGGCAAGGGCGTGTTCGCGCGGCTCAAATTCGAGTCGGGCGTGCATCGCGTGCAGCGCGTGCCGGCGACCGAGGCGCAAGGGCGCATCCATACCTCGGCGGCGACGGTGGCGGTGCTGCCAGAGGCCGAGGAGGTCGATATCAAGATCGACGACAAGGACCTCCGCATCGACGTGTTTCGCGCCAGCGGTCCGGGTGGGCAGTCGGTCAACACCACCGACAGTGCTGTCCGTATCACGCATCTCCCCACCGGCCTCGTCGTCAGCCAGCAGGACGAGAAGTCGCAGCACAAGAACAAGGCGAAGGCGATGAAGGTATTGCGCGCGCGGCTCTACGAGCTCGAGCGGTCGAAACTCGACGCCGAGCGCGCCCAGAACCGCCGCAGCCAGATCGGTACCGGCGACCGCTCGGAGCGCATCCGCACCTACAACTATCCGCAAGGCCGCGTCACCGACCACAGGATCGGCTTCACCACGCATCAGCTCCCTTATGTGCTCGAAGGTGCTGCCGCGCTCGACGAGATCATCGACGCGCTCACCACCGAGCATCAGACGAGCCAGCTCGCCGCCTTGCAGGAGGAGGCGCATGCCTGATTCCCTCCAGCAAGCCTTCGTCGAGACCGCTTCGGTGCTGCGCGCTGCGGGGATCGAGACGCCTGAGCTCGATGCGCGGCTGCTCGTGTGTCATGCCGCCTCGCTCACGCACGAGAGCTTCGTCGCCCGCGCGGGTGAGGGGCTTCAGCCGGAGGCAGCGGCACGGCTCGAAACCTTGGTGCGCCGCCGCGCGTCCCGCGAGCCCATCTCGCGCATCACCGGCATACGCGAGTTCTACGGGCGGGGCTTTCTCGTCGATGAAAGTGCGCTCGACCCAAGGCCCGATACCGAGACATTGATCGAAGTCGCACTCGCTCTCATCGACAAGACGGGGAGGCGGGAAGAGCCGCTTCGCCTGCTCGATCTCGGCACGGGGACGGGGTGCATCCTTCTGACGCTTCTCGCCGAGCTGCCGAAGGCGCGTGGCCTTGGCACCGATCTCAGCCTTGCGGCGCTTCGTCTTGCAGAAGGAAATGCGAGGCGCCTCGGGGTTGCCGACCGCGCCTCCTTCCTTGCCTCAGACTGGCTCGACGCGATCCATGGTGAATTCGACGTCATCGTCTCTAACCCGCCTTACATCGCCAGCGGCGAGATCGAGAGCCTCGCGCCGGAAGTGGCGCGTCACGATCCTTATCTAGCCCTGGACGGCGGCTCCGACGGGCTTGAGGCCTATCGGCGCATCGCCGCCGGAGCAGCCAAGTTGCTCGCGCCCGGGGGGGCGATTCTCGTCGAGATTGGCGCCTCTCAGGCCCCCGCCGTGGCCGGGCTCCTGCACGATGGGGGATTTCTCGCCGGGGACGATGCGCCAAGCCTCGACCTCGGAGGGCGCCCCCGAGTGGTTGTGGCAACCATGTGACAGACCCCCGGTCGGAAGCGTCGCAGGGCAAAAAAAGGGGCTTGGAAATTCTCGATGTTCGGGGTAGGTTCGACGCAGAAATGAAGATTTTAGGCCAGTGGCGTTGCGGAAGCCCGGCCGGTTGCAACGGCAACAGAATCGGATATCTCGTGAACCTCGATTGAAAGGCTCCCTGCCTCTCGGGACGTTCAGGAGACACTCGTCCGCCCATCAAGATTGAGGTTGGCTGGCGCTTGCTCGGTGATTCTCAGGACGCTTAGCGCCGGAGATGGTTTCAAAAACAAGGCAGCGAAAACGCCGAGAGGACTTGCATGAGCCCCGTCCGGCTTGCCGGACGGCAAAGCCCGTAAGGGCCGAGGTGCGGGTCATGAGTTTGAGCAGGGAGAAGAACGCGGCACTCGCCGCATAGCAGGTGAATAGAAGCCCATGAGGCAAGGACAACAGAATCGCAGGGGCCGCGGCCGTGGCCGCAAGCCCCAGAATCCGTTAGCGCGGAACTTCGAATCGAACGGCCCCGACGTGAAGATCAGGGGCACAGCGGCGCATGTCGCCGAGAAATACATGTCGCTTGCGCGCGACGCTCTCGCTTCCGGCGACCTGGTCTCGGCCGAGAGCTATCTCCAGCACGCCGAGCATTACAATCGCATCATCATGGCGGCGCAGGCACAGTTCGGGCCGCAGCATGGGGGCCATCAGGGCGAAAGCCCCAATGGCGGCTACCGTAACCCACGCTGGAATTCGGAAGGCTCCGACGACGAGGGCGGAGAGTTCGACGTCGAAGGCGGCGGAGAGATCCGCACCGGCGGCAGCGGAGATATTCGTGCCGGCGGTGGCGGCGATTTTCGCGGCGGCGGCGGCGGACAGGATCGCGAGCGCCATGAAGGTAATCGCGAGCATCATGGCGGCGGACGCGAGCATGACCGTCATGGCGGCAATGGCCGCGAGGACCCGCGCGAGCGCGATGCCAACGGCACTGATCAGCCCGAGGCGCATCCGAGCGATGAGACCGCTCCCGACCAGGTGAGCTAGCGCGCCGACATGACACGCTAAGTCTTCACTGCGCAGTCTGCTCAGGCTGCGCAGTCGGCTGCAGTTTCGCGATCTCCGCATCGAACCAGGCGAGGTCCTCGGCGAAGGACGTGCTGTCGGGGAACCGCTCTTTGAGGCGGGCGATGATCTCGCGACCCTTGACGAACTCTTCGAGCGCCTTCGCCGTCTCACCCTGCTTCGCCAGCACGATGCCGACCTTGCCGTGGCTGACCGCGAGGTCGCGCCGCCAGCCGGCGTTGGTGTCATCGACCGTCACCAGCCGTTCGCGAATGGCGAGGGCCTCGCGATAGGAGCGAAGCGCCTCGGTGAGATTGCCTTGCATGGCGAGAACGTCGCCGACCCGGTCATCGGTGACCGACAGGTCGTGCTGCCATTCGGCGTTGTTCGGGTCCTTTGCCGCAAGCCGCGCGGAAATGGCGAGATCGGCCTGGTAGGATTGCAACGCGCCGGAAAGGTCGCCCTGCGCAACCAAAACGTCGCCGATCTTGTCATAGGCCACGGAAAGATCGCGCTGCCATGAGGTATTGTCGGGGTCGGCCTTGACCAGGCGCTGGTCGATGGCGCGTTTCGCTTGGTAAGAGGCAAGCGCGCCGGCCAGATCGTCCTTGGCCTTCAACACATCGCCGATGCGCTCATTGCTGATGCCGAGATCGTATTGCCAACCCGCATTGCCTGGATCGGATTTGGCGAGACGCGCGCGGATCGCCAGCCCCTCGCGGTAGGAGGCAAGCGCATCGTCGAGCTTGCCCTGCGCCACGAGCGCGTCACCGACCTTGTTGTAGGAGACCGAGAGATCGCGCTGCCATGAGGCATTGCTCGGATCGGCCGCGGCAAGCCGCGAAGTGATCGCCAGATCCTCGCGGTATGAAGCAAGCGCCTCGGCGATCTTGCCTTGCGCCATGAGCACGTCGCCGATCTTGTTGTAGGCAACTGAGAGATCGCGCTGCCAGCCGGCGTTGCTCGGATCGCTCTTGGCGAGGGGATCGATGATGGCGAGGCTGTCGCGGTAGGATTTAAGCGCCTCGGCGAGGCTGCCTTTTGCCACCAGGGCGTCGCCGATCTTGTCGAGAGTGACCGAGGTGAAGCGCTGGAGGTCCGTGTTGGCGGGGTCGGCATCGCGGAACGGAACCATGCGGGCGAGGCTCGCCCGGTATTGCTCGAGTGCTGCGTCGAGCTCGCCCTGCGCCATGAGAACGTCGCCGACCCTCTCATTCGACACCGAAAGATCGCGCTGGAAGCGGACGATGCCCGGCTTGGCGGCGGCCAGTCGTTCAGCGATGGCAAGCCCGTCGCGATAAGATTTCAGCGCCTCGGCGAGATTTCCTTGCGCTACAGCCACGTCGCCGACCTCGTTGTCGGCGGTCAACAGGCCACTTTGATAGCGGACCTCCTCTAGGCTCTCGTCGGCAAGCCCCGCGAAAAGCTGCTGCGCCTCGAGCGCACGCTCCTTCCATTTGCCGGTATTGCCAAGCACCGCGTAGTTGCGCGCGAATTGGATCAGCATCCAGGCCTTTTGGTAGCTGAGCTCGGGCGTCGGGCGGCCAAGCTCGGCCATGTTGTCGAACAGATCCTCGGCCTTGGTGAGGAGGGAGAGCGTCGCGGTGCGCGGCACCCCGTATTTCTCGGCCTGGGCCACCGCCGCGTCGACGATCTCTGTGGCGGTCTTCAGCGTGGCGGTGAGGAAGGCCTCGTTGGTCTTGAGCTGCTGCCAGGCATAAATCGCGCTGCCGGTCGCAGCGACGGCGAGGATGGCGAGAGTGGCGATGATGCCGTTGCGCACCCGACCCTTGTGGCGCCGCTCCCGCTCGGCGCGGCGGAAGATGTCGTCGGAGGAGACGCCGAGCAGGCCGGCGACAACCTTGGCGAGAGCGAGGGACTTGCCGTCGCCCTCCTCGCGCGCGTCGGCTGCCAGAAGTTCGACCGGGTCATTAGTGACTTGTCCGTCAGCGTCGAGCTTGAATTTGAGTGCAGGCGGAAAGCATTCGAGCTCGTCATCGCCGGGCTTGCCGGCGACGATCAGCGGGATGACGGGCCTTTCGGGATACCGCGACTTGAAGAGCCTGATCTCCTCGTTGACGTAGTGGCTCTTGGCCGCTTGGGGCGAGCAGATGACGACGAGAGCCGCCGACGCGTCGAGCGCGGCGAGAGTCTGGTCGGTCAGAGTATGGCCCGCGGTGAAGTCGTCGCGGTCGCGGAAGATGGGGCGCAGAGAGTTTGGCACGGTGCCGGTCGCGGTCTCGCGTCCGGCGAGGTCCTTGTCGATGCGGAGGTTTTCGAGCGCGCGATGCAGCCACTTGGCCCAAGCGGTGTCGGCGTGGCTATAGGAGATGAAGGCGCGATATTTGAATGTGACGGGCTCTGTCATGGCCTTTACGACCCGTCTTTGAACAGCACCGCTCCTTGGCCGATTATCCGCGAAGCAAAACGGCCTTGCAACTAACGGTTCAGTAACGCTGTTCTTCTGCCTCAGCGGCGTCATTCCGGCGTAAGCCGGAATCCAGGAGAAGGGGGGCTGAGGTTGTGGCTCTGGATCCCGGCTTGCGCCGGGATGACGTGGCTTCATCCCCCTTTTTACAAGCTTCTGGCCTCGCTATATCTCCGTTAACAGCCCTGCGTTATGAGCCTGATCGGCGCTATGAGCGGCGGTCGCCGCTCCCAATCCCATCGTCACGCTTGGCCTCGCAAGAGGGACTAACTCATGGATTTCGAGAAGCTTTCCGACCGCCTCAAGGGATTCGTCCAGGCCGCGCAGACCATCGCGGTCCGCGACGGCAATCCCCAGATCACGCCCGAGCATTTCTTGAAGGCGCTGCTCGACGATCCCGAAGGGATGGTGAGCGGGCTGATCGCGCGTGCCGGCGGCAACGCCAAGCAGGCGCTCCAGCGCACCGACGCCGCGCTCGCCAAGCTGCCCAAAGTATCGGGCGGGGGCGCGACCCAGCCGCAACTCTCGCCGGCGCTGTCGCGCGTGCTCGACCAGGCCGAGCAGATGGCGACCAAGGCGGGCGATAGTTTCGTCACGGTCGAGCGGGCGTTGCAGGCGCTCGGCATGACGAAAGAAGGCGAGACGCAGCGCATCCTTGCCGATGCGGGGCTCACGCCGCAGGGGCTCAACACGGCGATCAACGAGCTGCGCAAGGGCCGCACCGCCGACTCCGCCGGCGCCGAGCAGGCTTACGAGGCGCTCAAGAAATACACCCGCGACTTCACCGAAGCCGCCGCCAAGGGCAAGCTCGATCCGGTGATCGGGCGCGACGAGGAGATCAGGCGCACCATCCAGGTGCTGTCGCGGCGCACCAAGAACAATCCCGTGCTGATCGGTGAGCCCGGCGTCGGCAAGACGGCCATCGTCGAGGGGCTCGCGCACCGCATCGTCGCCGGCGACGTGCCGGAGAGCCTCAAAGAGAAGAAGGTGATGGCCCTCGACATGGGCGCGCTGATCGCCGGAGCGAAATATCGCGGCGAGTTCGAGGAGCGGCTGAAATCGGTGTTGTCGGAGATCGAGGCCTCGGCCGGCCAGATCATCCTGTTCGTCGACGAGATGCATACCCTCGTCGGCGCCGGCAAGGCCGAAGGCGCGATGGACGCCTCCAACCTGCTCAAGCCGGCGCTTGCCCGCGGCGAGCTCCATTGCGTCGGCGCCACCACGCTCGACGAATATCGCAAGCACGTGGAGAAGGATGCGGCGCTCGCCAGGCGCTTCCAGCCGGTCTATGTCAGCGAGCCCACGGTCGAGGACACGATCTCGATCCTGCGCGGGCTGAAAGAGAAATACGAGCTGCATCACGGCGTGCGCATCTCCGATGCCGCGCTCGTCGCCGCCGCCACGCTGTCGAACCGCTACATCACCGACCGCTTCCTGCCCGACAAGGCGATCGACCTCGTCGATGAGGCCGCCTCGCGCCTCCGCATGCAGGTCGACTCGAAGCCCGAGGCGCTCGATGAGCTCGACCGCCGGCTGATGCAGCTCAAGATCGAGCGCGAGGCGCTGAAGAAGGAGAAGGACACCGCGTCCAAGGACCGCCTCGCCAAGCTCGAGAAGGAGATCGTCAATCTCGAGGAGAAGGCGAACGCGCTCGCCCAGCGTTGGCAAGAGGAAAAGGCGAAGCTCGCCTCGGCGCAGAAGATCAAGGAGCAGCTCGACGCCGCGCGCAACGAGCTCGAGCAGGCGCAGCGCCGCGGCGAC
Organism: uncultured Alphaproteobacteria bacterium; assembly: GCA_963742355.1. Taxonomy (GTDB): domain Bacteria; phylum Pseudomonadota; class Alphaproteobacteria; order Rhizobiales; family Methyloligellaceae; genus Methyloceanibacter. Next base: position 239,600 of record CAVULQ010000005.1, read on the forward strand.
CTCGCCAAGGCGGGCGAGCTCGCTTACGGCGTGATCCCCGATCTCGAAGGCAAGCTCAAGAAGATCGAGGAAGACGAGTTGAAGGGCGGAACGATGGCGCAGGAGGTGGTGACGCCCGATTTGATCGCCGGCGTCGTGTCGCGCTGGACCGGCATCCCCGTCGACAAGATGCTCGAAGGCGAACGCGAGAAGCTGCTCAAGATGGAGACGCAGATCGCCAAGCGCGTGGTGGGCCAGGAGGAGGCGGTCGAGGCCGTGTCCACCGCCGTGCGCCGCTCACGCGCAGGCCTGCAAGACCCGAACCGGCCGATGGGCTCGTTCATGTTCTTGGGCCCGACCGGCGTCGGCAAGACCGAGCTCGCCCGCGCCCTCGCGGAGTTTCTCTTTGACGACGAGCACGCCATCATCCGCATCGACATGAGCGAATATATGGAGAAGCACTCGGTCGCCCGGCTGATCGGCGCGCCGCCCGGCTATGTCGGCTATGAAGAGGGCGGTGCGCTCACCGAGGCGGTGCGCCGGCGCCCCTATCAGGTGATCCTGTTCGATGAGATCGAGAAGGCGCACCCCGACGTGTTCAACGTGCTGCTGCAGGTGCTCGACGACGGCAGGCTCACCGACGGCCAGGGCCGCACCGTCGATTTCCGCAACACGCTCATCATCATGACCTCCAATCTCGGCTCGGAATATCTCGTCAATCAGCCGGAGGGCGAGGACTCTGACGCCGTGCGCGAGCAGGTGATGAATGTGGTGCGCGCGCATTTCCGCCCGGAGTTCCTCAACCGCGTCGACGAGATCATCCTGTTCCATCGCCTGAAGCGCGAGCATATGGGCAAGATCGTCGATATCCAGATGCATCGCCTCCAGAAGCTCCTCGCCGAGCGCAAGATCACGCTCGCGCTCGACGACAAGGCCAAGGAGTGGCTAGGGCAGAAGGGCTATGACCCGGCCTATGGCGCGCGGCCCTTGAAGCGCGTCATCCAGAAATATGTGCAAGACCCGCTCGCCGAGATGGTGCTCGCCGGGAAGATCCATGACGGCGAGACGGTGAAGATCACCGCCGGCAAGGACGGCCTGATGTTCAACGGCGCCGCCGCGAAGCAGAAGGCGGCTTAGCTCACCTTCTGTGCCTATGCCGTCTGGTTCTCTCCCGGATGGGTGCCCGCCCTTTGCGGAAGAACGACAACGAGCATGATCATAAGCAACGCAATGACCGCCGAGGCGACCGGGCGGCTCAAAGCGAGCCCACCATGTTCCAAGGGTTTGTCGAGGAAATCGCCAACGGTGGCGCCGAGTGGCCGAGTCAAAATAAACGCGGTCCAGAACAGCAGGACCCGCGACACATTCGTCCAGAAATATGCCGCAGCTACGACCGCCAGCCCTGCACCGAAGACGAGTGCCCCGCCTCCATACCCGAGGCCCGACGTGTCGGCGATCCAGTCCCCAAGCGCAGTCCCTAACGTCTGGGAAAACGTAATCGCCGCCCAGTAAAAGGCCTCCACTCGTGGTGTGCTCACGGTGTTCACCGAGATTGTGCCTTCGGACCAGTACCAGAACGCCAGAATCGCCACGAGGCAGATAAGCAGCAGCAGCGAGCCGCCGGTATAGCCAATGCCGAGCGAGCGATCGGCAAAGTCGGCCGTCGTAGTGCCGAAGGTCGTGGAGGCAACGATAGTGGCCCAATAAAGGAATGGGTGGAACTTGGGGGCTACGATCTGCGCAATCACCAGCCCAATGAGCAGGGCAAGAAAGATGGCCGTGCCAGTCAGATAACCCCAGCCGAGGGTCATGGTGACAGTATCTCCACCAGTCTCACCAAGCGTCGTCGCCAGGATCTTAATGATCCAAAACCCGAGCGTGACCTCGGGGACTTTGGTGGCGCAGTGCTGAGCACTACTGGCGTAGTGCTCAGCCTTGCGTGTCATCTCGTTTTCCAATTTGATGGGCCACTAGTCGGGATGAGGACCCTCCTTGCTGTTTTCGAGAACATCGCCCGTCTGCGCATCGACGCCGACTTCGTAGACGTGTCCGCCGCTCTTGATATCGAAAGAGTAGCGCAGGCCACTGCCGCCTTTTTCCTTCTCCAACTCCTCGTCGGTTATCGTCCCAGGGTGAGCTTTCAAGGCAATTGAGCGGGCTTGATCGATCGTGACTTTGGCGTTTGCCGCCAGCTTCTCGCCGCTATAGGCGAAAGCGCTGGTAGGCAATGACATTAATGCGAGCACGGCCACACAGCACATCAGGTCTTTGGTCTTAGTCATGAAGGTCCTCCAGGTTCGTGAAGACGGGGAACCGTGTCTAGTGTTCCCGCTACGACAGGCCTCGCGGCTGTCAATGAACATAGAGAACCCGCTGTGGGGCCGGTTTTCCGCAGCCTTACAAATTAGTAAGCTGGCACAGGCTAGCGGAGCGCGCCGGCGGTGATAATTATCTCATCAAGCCCCACGGCTCCTCCGACTGATCGCATCGCTCGGAGAGCTCGCGCGTGGCGACCGCCGGAACAGGGTGACACAAAATTGCGGGGCGACCTTACAGAATTTTAAAGTTCTGGCCAGGTCCTCCCAAACATCAATCACCAACCATGTGCTGCAATGCTACGCAATGATGCGTGGGGAGAGCAGGAATGAAACCGATCAACGAGGCGAATTGATCGCCGTTACGAGTGCGAAGATTTCGCACTCGTAGGCGACCACCTGCGACTGAGTTCGTTTAAGCCGAGCAAGCACAGTACATGAAAGTTCTGTTGATCGAAGACGACGATGTGACGGCGGGGCATATTACTAAGAGCCTCCGCCAGCACGGCCACGTTGTCGATTATGCGCCAAACGGTCGTGACGGGCTTTTCCTTGCCGCTGGCGAAAACTACGACGTCATGATAGTCGACCGGATGCTGCCAGGCCTCGACGGGCTTGGCATCGTCAAGACCATTCGCGGCGCAGGCGTGAAGACGCCGGTCCTATTTCTCACAACGCTCGGCGGCATCGATGATCGTGTAGAGGGACTCGAAGCCGGCGGGGATGATTACCTCGTCAAGCCGTTTTCCTTCGCCGAGCTCATTGCCCGGGTAAATGCACTGGCACGACGGGCGCCGCTGACTGAAATCCAAACTTCGCTGCAGGTGGCCGATCTGGAACTGGATCTTCGGAAGCGAAGCGTGGCAAGGGGTGGTAGGAGAATTGAGCTGCAGCCGCAAGAGTTCAAGCTGCTCGAGTATTTGATGCGCCATGCTGGGCGTATCGTGACACGCACCATGCTTCTGGAGAACGTATGGGAATTCCACTTCGATCCACAGACGACGGTCGTCGAAACCCATATCAGTCGCTTGCGGAGCAAGATCGATCACGGCTTCTCGAAGCCCCTGATCCATACCGTCCGCGGCTCGGGTTATTGCATCCGTGAAGACGCCTAGATTCATTCGTACGAGCAGCTTCCGTCTAGCGGCCATTTATGCAGGTCTCTTCGCCGCATCCACCGTCATGCTCTTTGGTATCGTTTACTGGACAACAACGAATGCATTGCGCGAACAAGTTCGACTCTCGCTCCAGAACGAGATGGCATCGCTTGAAGCAAAGTTTGCGATGCCAGTCGAACTTCGCACCGAAATCGAGCAACGCCTCGCTTCCGGAAAGCCTCAGCCTTTCTACTACGGCCTTCAGGACTCACTAGGACACTCTCTCGCAGGCAATCTGGCGAATCTCGGCGGGTTCGAAGGATGGCGGGAGGAACCGCCAGCCGATGATGACGAGCACGAGGACGACGATGCAACGGGCGAACACTCCTACCCGGTCCTTTTTGCACTGGGGCGTAGACTGCCCAGCGGCGAGTACTTGACGATCGCGACAGACGCTTCCCGAATAGACGAAGCGCAGGAGGCGATAACGAACTCATTCGCGTGGGCCACGGCAGCCACATTGCTGCTCGCGTTGGCGGGCGGCGTCGTACTCAGTCAAGGCTTCCTGCGTCGCGTCGACGAAATCAATCGGACCACGCGGGCAATTATGAGGGGTGATCTCGCCGATCGAATTCGAACCACCGGATCTGGCGATGAGCTCGATCAACTCGGACGCAATCTGAATGACATGCTCGATCGTCTTCAGGGTCTGATGGACGGCCTCAAGCAGGTCTCAAGTGACATCGCTCATGACCTGAGGACACCGCTGAGCCGATTAAAGCAGCGACTTGAAGCGGTCCGCTCAGAAGCAAACTCAGTCCAAGAATATAAGGAGGCAGTCGACCAGGCCATACAGGACGCCGACATGGCTCTGTCCACATTCGGCGCCCTTCTGAGAATCGCGCAGATCGAGTTGGGCACGCGACGAGCAAATTTCTCCGATCTCGATCTCTCCGCGCTGATGGCAAACCTAGCAATCACGTACTCCGCTGTTGCCGATGATATGGGTAAAACCCTCGTTTCCTCAATTAACCCGAATGTTCACGTCAGCGGAGATCGAGAGCTCCTCACCCAGCTATTCGTCAATTTGATCGAAAACGCGCTCCGCCATACGCCAGATGGAACGACGGTTAGCATGTGCCTTGCGCGTCGGGACAGGGGACCGATCGCAGAGGTAAGTGACAACGCGTCGGGAATCCCCGAAAGCGAGCGAAGAAACGTCTTCAAGCGCTTCTACCGGTTGGAAAGCAGCCGAAGCACGCCAGGAAGCGGACTTGGACTTGCCTTGGTCGCTGCCGTGGCCGACCTCCACACGGCACGTATCGAGCTCGTCGACAACGAACCGGGACTCAAGGTCGCGCTACAATTCACAGACCGATGACGCCTGGGCATCCGCCGGCCAAAAGGTGGCCATCATTTGTTGCGCTGGTCGGCCCCTTCGGGAAAGTGACGACCTGACCCAAGGATAGGGTCCCGTCAACTTCCGACACAATGCGGACGACCTTATCCCCGCCTCGCGCGTCTCGCATACACTGCAGTCACCTCGTCCGACTGAAGGGCGCTTCGCGAGGCGTTCGTGTTGCGGGACGGGGTGCGGTGCCCGCGGGTTCATGCACGCAGCATGAGCACTCGGGCGGCGCCGGGGCTCCGCCCGGGTCCATTACGAGATCCCGCCAGGAGCTGGCTTACACCTAGATATTGCGCTACCGGCCTCCGGCCTATTTGAGCGCGTCCTTTGATGCGCTACCGGCCTCCGGCCTACTTGAGCGCAATGTTCGATGGGAAGCGCGGCCCGCCGCCGGCCAACACCGCAAATAACATGCGCTACGGCGCGAAGCTTGAGCGCGCTTTTTTGATGCGCTACCGCTTCGCTGCTTGAGCGCGTGTGGCGCGCCGAGAGGCGCCCGCGTGCCGCAAGGCACGAGCTATCAGATTTGCGTCTTTCGGCGCGCCATCCCCCTTCGGGGCGAGACTCCTTGGAGCAAGCTCCCTCGCTGAGAGAAATCTCGGCGAGATATTTCGACGTGCCCTCACCCTGAGGAGGAAGCGGTACGCGGTCGTCGCGAAGGGTGAGGCCTCATGCTTCGAGACGCGCCCCTCGGGCGCTCCTCAGCATGAGGTCCGGCAAGGACGGCAGTGCGCATCAAAATGGGAGAGGCGAGGGAGCGGGCGCCTGTGAAACTTGGCTCGTGGGAGCTCAAAATGTCGCTTTGAGAGAGCCCACGACAAGATTGTGACACGCGTTCGCACCCGAGGGCGGACAGGTGAAGCCGCTGAAATCGAAACTATCCCAGTAGCGAATCTCGAGCTCGAGTGGCGGTTTCTCGTTGAAGCCGAGCGTCAAGGCCACACTCCAATAGGAGTAGTCGTAGCCGCCCTGGCTCAGATCGCCCCATTGGTGGCCGACATTGCCGCCAAGCTTGGGCGTGAAATACCAGACCTTGTCAAACGTCCACTCGTAGTTGAGCTCGACCACGTCGTTGTTGCCGGTCTCACCGAAATATTCAGGCGACCAGTAGTTGTAGAGCGTCAGTTTCAGCTTGTCGTCGAAGAAGCTGCGGGTGACGCCGGTCCAGAACTCGAAATAATCGAACTCGCCATCGGGATCGAAGGCGCCCGGATAGGTGTCGTAATAGGCGGCAATATCGAATTTCCACTTTCCCACGCTCGGCGTGATGCCCGCATAGTAGTCGACTTCGATGCGGGCGAGATCCTGCCCGTTCGGCGCGGCACCAAAGTCCACGTTGGATCCCCAGATGCCGACGTAAAAAAGATCCTTGTAGGTGAGATCGAACTCGGGCTGCACGGCGGGATTTTCTGCCGAGTTTGTGATGCCGCGGTAGACGTACTGCGTCGCGAAGGTGGCATTACCGCTGAGCGTGAAGTCGCTCTCCGCGTGGGCCGGCAGCACGGCCGCACACAGAAGCGCCGCCCCCAAAATGCCCGACCTCATCATTCCGGCAAAAGGCTTCCCCCGTTTTCAGTTTTCCAGTTTGACCCCCGCACCTTCTGGTGCAGCAACGAATGCCTTCTCGCTCAGCATTCAAAAAATCAATCTTATCACATAGCTTCCTCGTGTCACTCCGGCAATCCGGCTCGCAGCAGCGCGTTCGCGTACCTGTCGGCCAATTCCTTTGTCTTGTAGGGATAGCGAGCCACCTTCTTGGTAATCGAGAAGTCCGGCTGTCGTGACAGGATCGTCTTGACGACCTTGCGCGCGTCATCCATCCGCCCAATCTCGGCGTAAGCGGCCGCTATCGTCGGCAAATACCAGAGCTGTTCCTCATTCGGATTTTCAACGTCGATGGCTTGCTCGAAAACCTTTATCGCCTCCTCGGGCATGCCGGCTTCCTCAGAGGCCCATCCCACATAATAAACGTACCAGTCATAGTGGTTCGGATTGAGCCGAATTGCCTCCTTCACCTGGTCGATCGCTTGCTTGGGCTGGCCCACATAGATGAGCATATTGCCCATTTCGGCCATGACCTCGGCGTCGTTCGGGTTCAATTTCCGAGCGCGCAAGTAATGGGCCATCGCATTCTCGTATTGCCGGTTGTATAGATATGCCCAGCCGAGTCCCCATTGAGCTTGGATGTCATTGGGATCCAGGCGCACCGCCGTGCTGGCGTATTCGAGTGAGAGTTTGAGAGTTTTCTCGTCATCATCAGTCCACTCGAAGTCGTAATCCAATTCGTAAGTCCAGGAGAGTCCGGCGTAGGCACGAGCGTAGTTTGGGTCAATTTTTATCGCTTGCTCGAAGAATTCACGCGCGGCCTCATTATCTTCGCGAGTGAACTTATTGTAGGCGTACCAGCCTTGCATCACGTAATCGTAGGCGGTGAAGCTATTCGGGTTCATCGCTGACACGCGTTCCCCCTCAGCCAGAGTCACTATGCCTGCAATGCTTCCAAGTGTTCCGGCGATTGATCGCGTGATGTCGTCACGAATGGCGAAGATGTTGTCGACTTGCCGGTCATAGTGGTCAGCCCAGATCTGGCGCCCCGTAGTTGCATCGATCAACTGCGCTGCAACGCGCACGCTCTGATCGACGCGTTGCACGCTGCCCTCGACGACGTAACGGACATTGAGATCCTGTCCCACCTCCCGGACGTCCGTGGGCTTGCCCTTGTAGGTGAAGGTGGAGTTGCGGGCCATGACGATGAAGTCGGGAAACTTGGCCAATCCTGTGATCAACTCCTCGGTTATTCCGTCGGCAAGATATTCCTGGTCATGAGAAGGACTCATGTCGTCAAAGGGCAGAACGGCGATGGACGGGCTCTCAGGGAGTCCGCTTTTTCCGCCCAACAGGACGTCCCATAGTCCAGCCGGCTGACGCAGATAGAACGATCCCCCCGCCACCGCGAGAAGCAAGAGAAGGGCGCCGGCAGCAACGCCAAGACGCCGGCGGTTATTGGTACGCGAGAAGAAGCTGCGCAGCCGCGGCAATGGTGTCGAAACGATGCGGTAGACGTGTACCGGCTCGGAAATATTCTTCAACCGGCGCTCACCGATATCCTCGAATGGAATCTCAACGATCTTCCGAACCTGATCGTAGGCGGTTTGTGAGACACAAATTCCTCCCGCATCGGCGAGTTGTTCGAGGCGAACAGCGACGTTCACGCCGGAACCATAAAGATTGTTCTCTTCGGCAATCACATCCCCGAGGTTAACGCCAATGCGGAACCGCATCCTTTCGTCTTCGGGGACGGAGTCATTGCGCTCGGTGATCTCACCCTGAATCTCGACGGCGCAGCGAATGGCCTCGACGATACTCGGAAACTCGGCGACGACGGAGTCACCGGCACTGCTGAAGATGTGACCCTTATGCGCGGCAATCAACTCTTCCACGACGGCGCGGTACATGCGCAGAGTAACTGTGGAGCCTTCTTCGTTGAGCTCCGTGAGGTGGCTATACCCCTGCACATCGGCAGCGAGAATCGCGGCAAGCCGACGTTCCATGATCTGCGCACTCCAGTTAGCAACGCCAAATGGAGACGTCCGCGTACTATAAGATTAAGCGATTAGCTGAAACAGCAGGCTTCGCTGCAAAGGTGTACCACTCTAATCGCCAGCGGCATCGTGGACGAGTGCCGCTAATCGGTCGAAATCGGTAATCCATAGCTCACGGTTTCGTTGCTCAAGGATGCCGATTTTGGCGAGGCGATTAAGCTCGCGGGTCACCGCCTCCCGGTGCGTGCTCGTGCGGCTCGCAATCTCGGCATGCGTTGGAGCTGGAATTATATTGGTGATTTTGCCCTGGCGCGCTGACAAATTGGCGAGCCGTAAGATTTCGGCTTGGATGCGGTATCGCACAGCGAGCGTGCTGAACTCGTATACGCGGGTAGTGAGCTCCCGAATTTCCATCACAAAATGCTTTAGCAAACTCTCCGCCAGTTTTGGCTCGCTAAACAAAATCTCTCGGAAGGTTGCGGCCGACAACGAAGCCACAAGGCAACCGGTACGAGCTTCTACGCTGGCAGATCGGGGATGACCGTCAATAGCGGCGTACTCTCCGAATGTAGCGCCCGGACCCAACTCGCGAAAGCTGACAGCCTTGCCGTCCACAGAGTGGATGGTGACACGAGCGTTGCCAGAAAGCAGGAAACAAACGTCATCCGATTCATCCAAGTGATCGATGATCGTCTCGCGTGACTCATAACGGCGGCAGCTGCAGCGCTGCCTGATTCTTTCGCGAGTGGCTAAAGGAACGCTTCTGAAGAGCGCAACGCTCTCTAGCGTGTACCGCGGTTGTGCGGTTCGGAGGGACCCAGCCATGGCCGCTGCTTTCGGCTGTTTGTCGTAGTCACAATACTGCATTCTGAGAATGAAGAATATCCAAAACCCGGCACCTGCTAGCGAGGGTGAGAGCCGTGCGAACGGCATTGGGAGAAGAAAAAAGCAAAAGTTGTGGCATCGGCCACAGCACAAATCGCAAAAGTGATTCAGAATCTCTTTCACGCTCAGGACGGTTCTGAGCGAAGCCTTAAAGGAGATTCACCATGCTCAGTCTCAGCAAAATTGCGGCATGCGCTGTGCTCGGCTCCCTTGTCGTTGGCGGATTTGGTCTTCCTGCACGTGCGGATGAGCTGATCCAGAATCTTGGCCCCGTGGCAGCTCACGAGCCCATTATGACGACCTTCGGCAACAAGGGTGTGATCGCTTTCTACGAGCCGGACGGAACCCACTGCGGCCTTTACGCCGTGGTGTACAACCTCGCAGACGAAAGCGGCGCCTCGGCGGCTCAAATTCGGGTAAGTCTAAACGCTGGGCAGGTTGTCAATATCGATAGCCCTGATAATAAATCTCTTAGCCTGCAGTGCGGGGAGTCCGGAGAGACGCTGAAGATCGTCGATTCCACCGCCGTAGTCGCCAACTGGCCCGAGCGCTAATTCTCCTTCGTCGGGGATGGATATGTCGCAACCACCAAAACCCCTCGGGATCAGACCTGAGGGGTTTTTTTGACCCGACAGACAGTACCGTCTTCAAAAGGTCAACGCCATGCGCAACACGAGAACGCACCTTTTGCTGAGCTTGGTGCTAACAATTCTCAGCGCAATCCCCGATGTCTTTGCGGGAGAAAGCTTAACGCCTTTGGAACTCGTTGCCTCCACGCCAAAAGGTGAGCTCAGGAACCCCTATCCAAACTCACGCAGCGTCGCTGAAGAAGGGCACAAACTTTATATGTCTCTCGACTGCAGTAGCTGCCATGGCGGCGGCGGCGGCGGCGGGATGGCGGCTCCCCTCACCAACCCCATTTGGATCTATGGCAACGATGACGACACGCTGTTCCGCTTGATCGCACTGGGGACGCTCGAATTTCAGAAGCAGGGTTACCGCCGCAAAGGGTCCGAGTTCGTCGTCGGGCCGATGCCTCCCTTCGGCGAAACCATCAAGACCGATGACGATCTTTGGAAGATCATCGCCTGGATCAGGTCGGTAAACCCTGCGCCAGAGCGATGAGGAGCCTGGCAATCAAGCGCAAGGCTGTAGCGAATTCGGTTCATGTTACTAGGCGAACCAAATTTATCCCCGGCCTTCCGCGCCTCGCATACACTGCACTCACCTCGTCCAACTGAAGGGCGCTTCGCGAGGCGTTCGTGTTGCGGGACGGGGTGCGGTGCCCGCGGGTTCATGACGCAGCATGAGCGCTCGGGCGGCGCCGGGGCTCCGCCCGGGTCCACTACGAGACCCTGCCAGGAGCTGGCTTACACCTAGATATTGCGCTACCGGCCTCCGGCCTATTTGAGCGCGATGTGTCGATGGGAAGCGCGGCCCGCCGCCGACAATCACCGTTATGGCGCGCCGAGAGGCGCCCGCGTGCCGCAAGGCACGAGTTACTAGATTTGCGTCTTTCGGCGCGCCATCCCCCATCTCCCTCGCGAGAGCAAATCTCGGCGAGAAATTTCGGCATGCCCTTGTTTCTTGTCATCGCCCGGCTTGACCGGGCGATCCAGTAATCGCCGGCAGCGTTGTGATGTGAAGCGATCGATGCGCAGGGAGTACTGGATGCCCGCTTTCGCGGGCATGACAAAACGAAGGAGAGCAGAGAGGAGAAAGGAAGAGGGAGAGGAAAAGGTTGAGCGCTTGTTACTGCGCGGTGGCGACGCGGCTCGTGACCGGATCCATCTGCATCAGCGCGTCGATGCGGTTCCGCTCGCGCTGGAACTCGGCGAGCTCGCGGCCCTGCAGCTGAAGCCCGCGCGGCACGGCGATGGTCATCGGGTTGACGAAGTCGTTGTTGACGAGAACCTCGAAGTGGCAGTGCGGGCCGGTCGACAGCCCGCTATTGCCGACATAGCCGATGACCTGGCCCTGCTTCACGGCGACGCCGGGGGCGACGCCGTCGGCGTAGCGCGACATGTGGCCGTAAGCGGTCGAGTAGCCGTTGGGATGGCGGATGCGCACGTAATTGCCGTAGCCGCCTTTGCCGCCGACCATCTCGATGACGCCGTCGCCGGCGGCGAGGATCGGGGTGCCGACGGGAGCGGCCCAGTCGACGCCGGTATGCATGCGCACGATGCCGAGGAGGGGATGCTTGCGCATGCCGAAGCCCGAGGTGTAGCGCCCGCCCTTGACGGGATTGCGCATCAGGAACTTCTTCGCGCTGTTGCCGTCCTCGTCGTAATAGTCGACCACGTCGTCGGGGGTGCGGAAGCGGTAGAATTTGCGCTGCACGCCGTCGATCGTCATCGAGGTGTAGAGCAGCTCGCCGATCTCGTCGTCGGAGCTCGAGTCGAAGAACACTTCGAACTGATCGCCCGGCTTCACCTTCTGCTTGAAGTCGACGTCGTAGGAATTGACACGGAGCAGCTTGTCGATGGCGTCTTGCGGAATGTGCTGCTCGAGCGCCGCGTGATAGAAGCTGGTGTAGAGCGTGGCGCGGGTCGAGGCGGCTTGCGTCTTGTTGTCGTCGCCGTCGGCGGTGGCGACGAAATCGCCCTGGCGGTTGCGCGTTGCGGTGGCGAGATGATCGCCGCCATGCGCATAGATCGACACTTTGACCGGCTCCATGGCGCCGGTGTCTGACGGGGCGGGGACGAGGCTGAAGCGAATCTCCTCGCCCACCTTGAGGTCGTCGGACTGGAAGATGGGCGAGAGCGCATCGATGATGCTCTGCGCCTCGGTCGGCTCGGTGTCCACCTTGGCGAACAGGCTCATCAAGGTGTCGCCTTTGCCGACGGTCAGCGTCTTCTGCGTGGCGCTCGCGATCAGGTCGTCGTCGATGCCGTCGTCGTCGTCGCTCGTGTCGGCATCCTCGGCCGATTTGTGGATGTCGGTGGTGTTGGCGGCCGGGGGCGCGAGCTTGAAGCCCTCTTGCGGAGTGTAGGAGGCGAGCTGCAGCGTCGCCTGTCCGCCGGCGAGGGGTCCGTCGGCATAGGCGAAATTCTCGGCGGCCTCGGAGACGAGCGCGTTCACCTCGTCGGCGCGGAGCTCGATGCCGTCGGACTGCGGCACCTGCGCGCCGGGGAGGTCGACGAGATTGACGCTGACCGCTTGCGGCGCGTCGCTCCCGGTCTCGCCGGCGCCGACCGGGGTCTGGTCGGAATAAAGCTTGTAGGGATTGAAGGGAGGAAGCTTGTCGGCGTCTGCGGGGAGGTCGGTGGCAAGGCCGGCGACGATGCGTACGTACGGCTTGATGGTGATGAACTCGCGGCTTCCTTGCCGCTCGGTGACCGTGTCGTGGATGACGTGGCGGGTGACGAAGCCCGCCGAGGTCATCTGGATGCGATCCTCCTTCTGGCCGTTGGGGCTCTGCCCGTTATTGGCGAGCCGGGCGCTCCTGATCGGCTGCAGCGCGGCGAGGCTCGCGCGTCTGATCGAGCTCACCATGCCGGAGCCGTCGTCCATGTTCATCGAGGCGTAGATGGCAACGCCGATGAGACAGACGCCGACCATGCCGGCAACGCAGGTGCTCGCGAGCCATTTCAGCCGGCAGCTCGCTCCATCGGCCCCGGCTTCGCACAGATAGACGGGCGGCAGCTTGCGCTCGCTCTTGGGCAATTCGCCAAG
>CAVULQ010000005.1:257500-806103 GCA_963742355.1 uncultured Alphaproteobacteria bacterium
GAAATTGAATTCCCCGTGAAGATGCGGGGTTCCTGCGGTTAGACGGAAAGACCCCGTGAACCTTTACTATAGCTTTGCACTGGTATTCGTGGTGGCATGTGTAGGATAGGTGGGAGACTTTGAGCCGGGGGCGCCAGTTCCCGGGGAGTCAGCCTTGAAATACCACCCTTGTGATCATGGATATCTAACCGCGGCCCGTCATCCGGGTCCGGGACAGTGCATGGTGGGTAGTTTGACTGGGGCGGTCGCCTCCCAAAAAGTAACGGAGGCGCGCGAAGGTGGGCTCAAGCTGGTCGGAAATCAGCTGACGAGTGCAAAGGCATAAGCCTGCCTGACTGCGAGACTGACGAGTTGAGCAGAGACGAAAGTCGGCCTTAGTGATCCGGTGGTCCCGCGTGGAAGGGCCATCGCTCAACGGATAAAAGGTACTCCGGGGATAACAGGCTGATGATGCCCAAGAGTCCATATCGACGGCATCGTTTGGCACCTCGATGTCGGCTCATCACATCCTGGGGCTGGAGCAGGTCCCAAGGGTTCGGCTGTTCGCCGATTAAAGTGGTACGTGAGCTGGGTTTAGAACGTCGTGAGACAGTTCGGTCCCTATCTGCCGTAGGTGTAGGAGAATTGAGAGGATCTGTCCCTAGTACGAGAGGACCGGGATGGACGCACCTCTAGTGGACCTGTTGTCGCGCCAGCGGCACAGCAGGGTAGCCAAGTGCGGACGGGATAACCGCTGAAAGCATCTAAGCGGGAAACCCACCTCGAAACTAGTTCTCCCTTGAGAGCCGTGGAAGACCACCACGTTGATAGGCTGGGTGTGGAAGCGCAGCAATGCGTGAAGCTAACCAGTACTAATCGCTCGATTGGCTTGATTGCTCTCATTACCAGTGCCCGCATCCTTCTTTGCCCTACCGCGCTCTGCGCTAGTTGAGGGCATTGTTTGGAGCGCTACCGCGCTTCGCGCTCCTTGAGCGCGTTGTGTGATGCGCGAATGAGCTCGGGCAAGTTAAGACCAGATTTGACACCGTCCTTTGTTGGCCTGGTGATACTGGCGGAGCGTGAACACCCGATCCCATCCCGAACTCGGCCGTGAAAAGCTCCAGCGCCGATGGTACTGCGTCTTAAGACGCGGGAGAGTAGGTCGTCGCCAGGCTTACCAAGGACGGGCGTCTTTGACCTTGCGCTATCGGCCTCTGGCCTACATGAGCGCAAGGAAACGTTGCGCCATTGCCTTGCGCTGCTTAGGTGTGACGAAGGGCTCCCAGAGCCCTCATCGAGAACGCGGAGAGATCCGCGTCCCCTCTTTCACGAGTTGGTTTAAAGCCGCCGTCGGATCATTCCGCGGCGGCTTTTTTGTTGCGCTATCGCCCTCTGGACTACTTGAGCGCAGTGATTTTGCGTCTTGCGCGACGCTAACGGCCGGAGGCCTCGTCCTCGCAAGCGAGAGAGATCGCGCCTAAGCCCGCTCTCGCCGCATCGCAATTCTGCCTGGCGGGTGCCCCAGCATCGATGCGGCCGAAGAAGCGTTCGACCATATTTCCTTGCGGCGCCTCGACGAGAGCAGCCTGATTGACGCTCGTCGCTCCAGGCGTGGCGACACTGTTGGCGGTGTTCGGCTCGAAGCGGATATCGGCGTAGCGTCGGCCCGTCTTGCGGTAGAAGGCGTTGCCGCCGGCGACCGCCATGTATTGCACGCGGTAGGGAATCTGGAGGCTGGCGACGTGAAACCACATGGCATCGCCGATCGGCCTGTAGCGCTCGCCGGCGAGGATCGCATCGGCAGCGTGCTCGACCGGCGGAAGCTGCCTCGGGTCGAGCGAGTTCGTCAGCACGCCATCGGCAAATTGGCTCCTTTGCCCGACCACGCCACAAATCGTGTTGGGAAAGCGAGGCGAGGCGACGCGATTCATCACCACGGTTCCGACCGCCATCAGCCCGTCTCGGCTCGAGCGGTTCGACTCGAAATACATGGCGCGGACGAGACAGGTCCGCTCGTCGGATTTGCCGGGCTTCGCGGATGTCTGCGCGATCGTGCCTTGCCCACTCGGCCCTTGCCCCGTGCATCCGTGGAGCCATGGCGTCGTAGCAACCAGACAACCGGTCAGGATTTGCCCCAGCCGTGTTCGCCGCATCATCCCCTCTTTGGCGAAGCGCGCTTTCTCTCAAGAGCCCAAGCTTTAAGACATGACTCTTGCCCTTGTCAGCGGGGCAATTTGCGCGCGCCGCCTTAATTCCGTCTAAGCTTGTGGGATCAAGCAGCAGCGCGTCACCCGTGAGGAAGCAGATGGCAAAGTTCGGCAGCATTCTCGGAACGATCGGCCACACGCCCATCGTCAGGATCAATCGTTTGGCGCCGCCCGGCGTCAACCTGTTCGTCAAGATCGAGGCGTTCAACCCTTTGGGGTCGGTGAAGGACCGCTTGGCGCTTGGCGTGATCGAGGCGGCGGAGCAGTCGGGCCAACTGAAGCCCGGGCAAACGGTCATCGAGGCAACGAGCGGGAACACCGGCATCGGTCTTGCCATGGTGTGCGCGGCGAAGGGCTATCCGCTCGTCGTGACCATGGCCGAGCAGTTCAGCGTGGAGCGGCGCCAGCTCATGCGCTTTCTCGGCGCCAAAGTGGTACTGACGCCCGCGGCGGGACGGGCCTTCGGCATGGTGGTCAAGGCCGTCGAGCTCGCGCAGACGCACGGCTGGTTCCTGACCCGCCAGTTCGAGAACGAGGCCAATGCCGACATTCATTCCCGCACGACGGCGCGTGAGATCATCGAGGATTTCACGGGCGAGAAGCTCGACTATTGGGTGACGGGATACGGGACCGGCGGCACGCTCAAGGGTGTGTCGCGCGTGCTGGCGAAGGAGATGCCGGACACGAAGATCATCGTCTGCGAGCCGGAAGACGCGCAGCTGCTCGGCAGCGGGATCGAGCAGGCGCGCAATCTTGACGGCTCTCCGGCCGCAGCACATCCGGCCTTCAAGCCGCATCCGATGCAAGGCTGGACGCCGGACTTCATCCCCAAGCTCACGGAAGATGTCGTGGGCACAGGCGTGATTTATCGCATCATCTCGATCAAAGGCGCCGATGCTCTGCGCTACAGCAAGGAGCTCGCGCAGAAGGAGGGTATTTTCGTCGGCATCACGGCGGGTGCCACTTTCGCCGGGGCCTTGCAGATCTCTGCCGAGGCCCCGCAGGGAGCGAACATCCTGTGCATGCTGCCGGATACCGGCGAGCGCTATCTCAGTACGCCGTTATTTGCCGACGTGCCGGCGGATATGACCGAGGAGGAGCTGGCAATCTCGCGGTCGACGCCGGGTCAGCAATTCGGTGCTTAAGTCGGTGTCCCTGTCCGCTCGAGATTCATGAGAAAGCTGAGCGCCGGCATCTTGATGTATCGCGGCGAGGGGCCGAGCCTCGAGCTGCTGCTCGTCCATCCCGGGGGCCCGTTCTGGGCGAAGAAGGATCTCGGCGCCTGGTCGATCCCGAAGGGCGAATATGTCGATGGAGAGGACCCGCTGGCTGTAGCTCGCCGCGAGTTCGAGGAAGAACTCGGGAGCAAGCCGCCAAACGGAGAGTTCTTGGTGCTCGGAGAGCTCAAGCAGCCAAGCCGCAAGTTGATCACCGCTTTCGCCATCGAAGGGGATTTCGATCCCGGTACGCTCAGCTCCAATGATTTCGAAATGGAGTGGCCGCCGAAGAGCGGTCTGACACAGAGCTTTCCCGAGGTCGACCGCGCCGCGTGGTTTAGCCCTGACGCAGCGCGCAAGAAGATCCATCCCGGGCAAGCGCCGTTCGTCGACCGCCTGCTCAACTATCTTGGCGACGACCGTCAGCGATGAGCGCGCCAATTATGCCTAGATACTAGGCATACGAAATTTCTGCCTGCGATCGCTGCAAACTCTATTCCGAGCCGCGTGCTTCCTTGCAATACTCGAAGGCAGTATTTGGGGACAGGGTGGAGCGGCCGATCATCCGCGATGGACAATCTCCTCGTTCATCCATCGCGCAATCTCGTCCGCGTCGCGCTGTTCATGTTGGTCGTCGTGGTGGTGGCCACGGCCGGCTACATGGAGGCCGGATGGAGCTTTCAAGACTCGCTCTACATGGTGACGCTCACGGTGTTCACCGTCGGCTACGGCGAAGTGCATCCGATCGATACGGCTTATCTGCACGCGCTGACCATGGCGACCATGATATTCGGCTGCACTGGCGTGATCTTTTTCACCGGCGCTCTCGTGCAGTTCTTCACTTTGAGTCCGCTACAGCAAATTCTGGGCGTCAGGCGCGTGCACACCGAAGTCGATAAACTCACCGGCCACGTGATCATCTGCGGCTATGGGCGAATCGGCGTGGCGCTCGCCAAGGCTCTGAAGGACGGCGGCGCGCATTTCGTCATCTTGGAGCAGAACGACAGGCGCGTGGCAGAGGCGCGGGGCGCTGGGTTTCTTTGCCTCCAGGCCGATGCAACCAGCGAAGAGGCGCTGCAAGAAGCGGGAATCGACCGCGCTCGCATCCTCGCCACCGTGCTTCCCAATGACGCCGCCAACGTCTTCATCACCTTGAGCGCTCGCAATCTCAATCGAAAGATCGAGATCATCGCCAGGGGAGACGCCGTCTCGACGGAACGGAAGTTGCTGCATGCCGGCGCCGATAAGGTGGTGTTGCCGACGCATATCGGCGCCGAGCGCATCGCGGAGATTATCTTGTTTCCCGAAACCTCGCGATTTATCCGCGAATCCGAGCGCATGCGCGAGCTCGAGCGCACCTTGCGCAATCTCGGGCTTGCCATCGAGGTCGTGGTGGTCCCGGAGAAAGGTGCCCTTACCAATCTGAGCATCGAGGATATCGAGACGCGGGCGCGTGGAGCCTTTTTCATCGTGCAACTCAACCGGCGCGATGGGGACGCCATCACCGCGCCCGAAAAGAAACTGCGCGTCGAGGCCGGCGACGGGTTGGTGGTGGTTGGCCGCAGCGGCCAGACGATCAGCGCCCTATTTGCCGCACCGCCCGAGAAGGTACGCGCTGGGCGCATGACCTATTGAGTCTCCACCGCGCCGCATCGCTTGATCCGCCAGTGTCATCAATCGACCTTTGGGGGAATTCGATTGGTTGGCCGGTAGAGCCTTTCAATCGCGCGGGCGCCCCTGTAGCATGTCGTCCGGAGTCGGATCGAAATCGGGGAAATGTCGGATTCAGTTGTGACAATCCGCGCGGGGTGAATGCCGGTGCCCGTCCATTTTTGTGACATCGAATTGTGGCCTGATCGGATGCTCGGTGCGTAAAATGGAGACGGGTGAGGGAACGAGACGCCTGCAGCAATGACACTTAGAGCACGCAAGAACAGAGGGTCCTTGCGCCGGGCCTTGATCGTGTCCGCCGGGGTCGCCGGGTCGGCGCTCGCGCTTGTCGGGGCGAGCCGTGCCGACCCGCTCAATCCGTTTCGCACCTTCACCGATAGCGGCGTGGTCAGTCCAGATGAGAGGGCGCGCCGCGAGGAGGTCAGGACCGAGCTCTATCAGCGCTATAGCCCGGACTATGAGGTCACCGCACCGTTCGTCAGCGAGGCGAGCATCGTCGCCATGCAGTCGGCGATCCAGCGTTATCAGGGGATCGTGCAATCGGGCGGTTGGCCGGTCGTCAACGACAAGGTCACGCTGCGGCCGGGAGATACTGACCAAGCCATCGCCGCGATCAGGCGACGGCTGATGATCGAGGGCGACTTGCCCTCAGACTCTCGCGCAAGTCCGGTGTTCGACGATGAGTTTCTCGCCGGCCTTGCGCGCTTTCAGGTGCGGAACGGACTTCGCGTGTCTGGCTTCGTCGATTCGCGCACCATCGCTGAGCTCGGGATAAGCGCGGCAGAGCGTTTGCGACAATTGGAGAGCAACCTCACCCGCATCCAGGGGCTGATGAGCATCAACAAGGCTCCGCGCTACGTGCTCGTCAACGTGCCCGCCTTCGTCGCTCAGGCTGTCGAGAACGGCAATCTCGCGCTCCAGAGCAACGTCATCGACGGCAAGCCTGCGCGGGCGACGCCGCAAGTGTCGGCCAGGATCGTGGAGATCAATTTCTTTCCGACGTGGTCAGTTCCCGAAATCGTTGCCCAGCAGGACCTGATCCCCAAGATCAGGAAAGACCCGAGCTATTTCAGTGAGGAGCACTTCTCGGTGATGACGGACTGGAAGTCGCCGCCGCTCGATCCGGCGACGGTCGATTGGAACTCGCCGCAGGTGGTGAGCTACAAGTTCCGCCAGGAGCCTGGGACGTTCAATGCGCTCGGCGTCGTGCGCATCAACATGCCCAACAAGTATAGCGTCTATATGCACGACACTCCGCTCAAGCAGCTCTTCAGCCAGAGCGCGCGGGCCTTCTCCTCGGGCTGCGTCCGCGTCGAGAAGGTGCTCGAGCTCGTGGCCTGGCTGCTCGGCGACCAAAAGGGGTGGACGCTCGAGAAGGTCCAGGCACAGGTGGACAGTGGCCACAAGCTCGACGTCAAGTTGTCGCGGCCCGTCCCGGTGCATTTCGTCTATATCACCGCCTTCGCCACGGGGAACGGCATCGCGCAGTTCAGGCCCGACATTTATGGCCGAGATGCGGGGTCCGGTGGCCCCGACGATCAGGCCGATGCCGTCATCGCCCAGCAGAGCCGCGCCGTTACCCCTTAAGATATCCTTGCGTGCGAGGCGACCGAGCGCCGCACGCGACACCACGGCGCAAGACATCCGCCAATAACCCGAAATAAACAGAAAAGAACGATCCTTACGGAAGGGGTCGATCCGGCGCGGGTGCGCCGAGATTCTCGCGGAGTCATGAATGTTTGGCCTTAGCAAGCTTCGCCTCGTAGAGATCGGCGTAGCCCTTTTGCTCACCCTCGCCGCCCTCATCTTCGTTGGGCTGACGGTGTGGGCGGCCGAGACGGGCCGCATCAGCGTGGCCGATGCCTGGGCCGCCCCCGCGGGCGGAGGAAGCGGAAGCGTGGCCGCGTATATGACGATCGCCAATCAAGGCCATGAAGCCGATGTGCTGAAGCGTGTGCACTCCAGAAAGGCCAAATCCGTGGAAATGGCTCAGGCGACGATGACCGCTGACGGCGTCATGCAGATGCGCAAGGTCGAGGACGGCCTGCCGATCGAAGCGGGCGCGTCTCTTGTGTTCGAGCCGGGTGGAACGCATCTGATCTTGCTAGGTCTGAACGATGCACTCGATGCCGGCGAGCAGCTTTTGCTCACGCTCGAGTTCGATCGCGCGGGGCCGGTCGATGTCCTCGTGCCGGTGAGCGGCGCGGGTCCGAACACGGTACGCGTGACGACCCAGCTTTCGCAGCTCCACAATTAGCAGCGGGGATAGAGTGCGGCGAGTTCCCGTCCGCGAAGATAGATGAGGTTCGGCGTGAGACCGCCGTGCCGTCTGATCCAAGCCTGGACCGATGGGGGGTAGGACGCCACGACCGCCTTCGTCGCCTGATGCGACCGGTACATATGTCCTTCCTGATCGATGATCGCAGGGGCGTGAAAGCCCAGCACCGCTCGCGATGTGACGCAGATGCGGTTGCGTGGAATGGTGCTCAGTACAAGCGTGCAGGCTGACAGGCATGGCCCGTCGATGATGACGCGGCCGCCCGATCGCTTCACCCGCGAAAAGAACTCGAGATAATTCCCGACCACGCCGCCCGAGCTCGACACGATGCGCACGTCGGCGAGAGCGGGGGCCGCGACGACCGCAATCAAGAAGATTGCGAATGAGAGACGACGCACCGAGACCTCCGTAGGTGAAACTTGGTCCTAGTCTCCTTTGTAACCCGCAAGACGGCAGAAATGCAGCACGCGAGTCTTGGTCTTAACGATGGGGACGTCGACGGCGCCGAGCTCGGTGACCTCGGCGAAGGACTGACCGAGGCTTTGCGGGCAGCGCTTGAGAGAGACGAACAGCACCGGTTCAGGGGCTCCCGACCCATAGGCGCGTGTCATCTCATAGTGATCGGTCGGTACCGGTCCAGAGCGCAAGACATAGAGCGGTAGCTCAGAGTCGCGCAGATAATAGAGGAGCTCCGCCGCCAACTCCCGCGAGTCGACGAGGAGCGCCCCGTAACGCCCCTCGGCGAGCTGCGCGCGCACGGCGTCAGCCACCCCCCGCCAACCGACGACCTGAGACAAGAACTGAATTCGCTCGAACAGGGGCGATTGCAGCGCGAAGGCCGGGGCGATCGCGAGAAGAACCGCGACGAGGAGGTGGAGGCAGAGCGAGATCGCGAACAGGATCTTGCGGTTCAGCTCGATCATCGAGGCGGTGACCAGGATGGTCGCTGCCGGATAGGCGGTCGCCGACCAATTGCCGTGCGCGCGGGACAAGATCGCCTGCACGGTCAGGATCGCGAGCACAGGCAATGAGAAGCAGAGCAGCAGCGTCTTTCGCGAGTCGTGCGGCTCCTTGATCTCGCGCCAGGCGGTGCGGAGCAGCACCAAGACCAAGATCGGGCCGAACACGCCGAACTGCACGATGAGAAATTCGAAAAGCTGCAGCGGATGAACGTAAGGATATTGCCAGCCGATATTCGCTCCGGTGTGCCTCACTGTGGGGAAGCCATGCTCGGCGTTCCAGATTACGTTCGGAGCAAACAGGGCAAGCGCGACGAGTGCCGCCACGATGCCGCGTCCGCCTCTCAGCGCCTGGCGCGCCTCGCGCGAGACGACCGCGTGACAGGCGACGCAGAGCACGGCGTAGATCATCGCTTGTTTGGCGAGGAGCCCAAGTCCGATCGACACGCCAAACAGGACGGCGAAGCCCATGCTTTGCCGCTTGACCAGCATCACCCAGAAATAGAGCGCGATGATCCAGAACAGGATGAGGGGAACGTCGGTCGTGATCAGGAGCGAGGAGTAGGAGACGCCCGGAAGCGTGGCGAAGACGATGGCCGACCAGAAGCCGACCCTCTCGCCGAACAGCGCGCGCCCGGTGAGGAACATCACCACCGAGGCGAGCGTGTAGAGCACGGGGGAGGCCGACCTGATGCAGACCTCGCCGTCGCCGCAGATCGCGGTCGCCCCGCGGATCAGCCAGGCGATCATTGGGGGCTTGGAGAAATAACCGAAAGCGAGCTCTCGCGACCACGTCCAATATTGCGCCTCATCGGAAACGAGGTCGGTCTTGGCGGCATAGATCGCCGCGAGCCGGAGAGCGAGCAGCGCCGCAAGACAGGCGACAAGCGGCAGGAGATAGCCGGTCTCGGCTGAGGCGCGCTGCTCTTGAGGCACGAGGAGTGGCCTTGGCGTTGTGGGGGAGGAGGGGAGGTTTACAATGTTGTGCGGCGCGACGAAAGCTGGTTACTGGTGCTCCCGTCGGCGCCGATTTGCCGCGCCCCAGGGGATGAGTCCATGCGTATTTCCGTTGTTATTCCGGCCTTTAACGAGGAAGGCAATATCGGCCGGCTGATCGAGGAGACCTATGCCGAAGTTCCTCCAGAGCTGCTCGGCGAGGTGCTTGCGGTCGACGACGCCAGCGACGATGGGACGGCAGCCGAGATCAAGGCGCTTCTCGCCAAATATCCCTCGCTCCGTTATCTCCGCCATGGGCGACGGGCGGGGCAGAGCGCTGCGCTTCGGACCGCTGTGGCGGCCGCGCGCTTTCCCGTCATCGCCACGATGGATGGCGACGGTCAGAATGATCCGCGTGACATCATGAGGCTCGCACGGCGGCTCGGGAGCGAGGGATGCGAGCCTGCGATGGTCGCCGGCATCAGGGAGGGTCGGAAAGGCCCGGGATCGCGCAAGGCGGCCTCGCGTTTCGCCAACTGGATCCGCGACAAGGTTCTCGCCGACGGCTGTCCCGACACGGGCTGCGGGATCAAGGTCTACCGGCGTGACGCTTATCTCGACCTGCCATATTTCACCAGCATGCACCGCTATTTGCCGGCCTTCTTCCTGACCTATGGCCACGAAATCGCCTATGAGAAGGTGAACGATCGGCCAAGGCTGAGGGGCGCGTCAAAATACACTAATCTTGGCCGCGCCCTGATTGGGCTATATGACCTTGTCGGGGTAAGGTGGCTGCGCAAGCGGACTCTGGTTCCCCCGGTGGTCGAGAGTGGCTCGGGCGCCTCGCTGACCGGGACTGGGACTGAAGGGGAAGGCGAGGCCCGCGCCAAGACGCGGGTAGCAAGTCAAGGGGGGTGAGTCGACATGCCTATCGCGAGCCTCGTGCACTGGTGGCAGAGCACGCCGACCACTGAGCTCATCTGGATTGCGATCGGCTTCGGCGCCCAGCTCATGTTCTCGATGCGGTTCATCGTGCAGTGGATCGCGAGCGAGAAGGCGAGGGCGAGCATCGTGCCCGAGACTTTCTGGTATTTCAGCTTTTTTGGCGGGCTCTTGCTGCTGGCCTATGCCTGCTATCGCGAGGACCCCGTGTTCATCCTAGGCCAGGCCGCCGGCCTCGCGATCTACTCGCGCAACATCTACTTCATCTGGCTCGGCAAGCGCGAGCCGAGTGCGGCCAAGGCCGCTTGACCGGCCAGCCGTTCTTGCCGGTTGCGCGCTCGCGTAAGGCGGCATGGGGCGATCGCGTATGATGTCGCGCCTAAGAGAGCTGAGCCTTCTCGATCAGCTGGTGATCGCGGGCTCGCTGCTCGCCTTCGGCTTCCTGCTCGTCGATCCTTTCATGCTCGAGCAGGCAAGCGCGCTGCCGCCCGAGGTCAGAAAATTCTTCGCGGCCATTACCAATATCGGGCGGTCGAACTGGATGCTGATCCCGACCGGGGCTGCGATCGCGCTCGCGTTTGTGCTCAAGCGGCGGCATGCGAGCTTCAGGAACTCGGCCGCCTACGGGCTGATCGCCAGCACCATCGGCTTCGTGTTCGTGAGTGTGGGCGGCGCGGGCCTCATCACCAATCTCACCAAAAACATTCTCGGGCGCGCGAGGCCCAAATTGTTCGACACAATGGGTCCGCTCGATTTCAACCTATTCGCTTTCTCGCCCGATTACGCATCGTTCCCCTCGGGCCATGCCACCAACATCTTCGCCTTCGCCACGGTGATCGCGATGTTGTGGCCGCGCGGGAAGGTGCTGCTCTACACGGTCGCGGTGTGGATCGCGGCGAGCCGGGTGTTGATCGGCGAGCACTACTTGACCGACGTCGTGGTCGGCGCGATTCTCGGCACGGTGTTTCCCTATCTCGTCCGCGAGCGGTTCGCCGCACGGCGCTGGCTGTTCGAGCGCGCAAGGGGAGGCGGCTACCGGATTCGCGGACTGCGCACGCAAGCGTGGCTGAACTGGCCGAGCGCACGGCACCGAGACTTGGCGCGTGAGCGTCGCTCCGCTGCCCTGAACGAGCCCGAGGAGCATTCCTGGGATTGGTCTTAGCGTGGACTGTCGTCTCGCCGGAGGATCGCCCGGCCGACCAGAAAATCCTTAGGTTCCCGGGGGTTCACAAAGACGGTGTCGCGACCCATATGAGTGTAGCGTGCAGGGCCACGGAGCCTTGTCACGCGCTCTTCACATCTTCCTCGAACCTGCTATAGGTTCCCGCCCCCGCCGCAGTGGGGGTGCCACGTTGAATTGACGCGGGGTGGAGCAGCCCGGTAGCTCGTCAGGCTCATAACCTGAAGGTCATAGGTTCAAATCCTATCCCCGCAACCAACGTTCCTCGAACTTCCCGTTCGGGTCTGCCAGCCGCTCTCGGGTGCGATTTAACCCGTAGAGACTGACAGCCTGGCGGACTACAGGTTCAATTCCCATTCCCACAACCAACTCCAAGGTGAACTTCCCCGTTCATGCGGCGTTTGGTGGGCTGCGCTTCGGGTGGTAGAATCGTTCCCGCGGGGGCAGCGGAAGGAAAACCCACGAGGAGGTCAGTCATGAGTTCGGCCAACATGTTCGGTTCAGGTCAAAATCCTGCGGTCCCTGGCGGCAGCGTCGCCAAGCCCTTGATCATTGCGTTGCTCGCGCTTCTCGCCGCGCGCTCTTTCGGCGGCAAGGGCGGTGACGCCCCAGCCAAGCCGACATCGGCACCGGCACCGCAGCCGCAATCGCAACCTAATGCCTTGCCGGATTCCGGCAGCATCCTTGACGGGCTCGGCGGTCTCATCAAGCAGTTCCAGCAGAAGGGACTGGGTGATGCGATCGACAGCTGGGTCAATACCGGCACCAACAAGGATGTCTCCTCTGGTCAAGTCTCGGAGGCGCTCCCGCGCGACGTCGTCGACGAGTTGGCGCGGCGCACTGGCCTCTCGCGCGATCAGGTCGTCGGCGAGCTTGCGAAGATGCTTCCCAATGTCGTGGACAGACTGACGCCGGACGGGCGGCTTCCCACACAGGCCGAACTGCAGAGGTTGCTCGGCTAGAGCATGATCTCGGGCCAGTGGGTACCGCTTTCAGGCCAGATCAGCTCAACAACGCGTAAAGCGTCAGCGATACCAACAAGGGAGGTGACGTGAAATGTCGGTTATAGCCTGGATTGTGTTGGGCCTGATCGCGGGTTTCATCGCGAGCAAGCTGGTCAGCGGCTCCGGCCAAGGGCTGCTGATGGACATCGTGCTCGGGATCATCGGCGCCGTGGTGGGCGGCTACCTGTTCACCGCGCTCGGCGCGACCGGTATCACCGGTTTCAACCTTTACAGCATGTTCGTCGCGATCGTGGGGGCTGCCGTACTGCTTTGGCTCTACCACGCCATTGCCGGTCGGGGCTGAGAAACGGATCGGCGAACGTCAGCGTGTTCTAGGCCCTAGAGTTTGGCGGGCCGGCTTTGAAAGGCCGGCCCGCTTTCGCGAGTTGTCTTGGCGCCATCCCATGCTTACTTTCCCCGCCTTTTGACGGAGTTCAGCCTGCATGACGAGTTCAGCAGCGCGCAAGGCCAAGGGCGAGCGCGCAGAGTCGGTTTTGTTCGAGGACGTCACCAACCCTTTTTGCGGGTTACTGCCGGACGATCTCGTTGTCGAGCGCACTGATCAGGGCCTCAAGGTCCTGAAGAACGGGTGCGGGAAGTCGGTCGCGGGCTTCGAGCGCAAGCTGCCGCCGTCAAGTCCACAGGTCAGCGGCAAGGATGTCCCCCTCGACAAGGCCATCAAGGAGGCAGCCAAGCTGCTCGGCAAGGCGAAGCTTCCGCTCTATGGCGGGCTTGCCACCGATGTCGAGGGAATGCGCGCGGTGATCGCGCTCGCCGAGCGCACGAGCGGCATCGTCGATCACGCCTTGAGCGAGGCGCAATACCGCAATTTCAAAGTGCTGCAGACGACCGGATGGGTGATGACGACGCTCACCGAGGCGCGCAACCGTGCAGATCTTTTCATCATCGCCGGCAGCGACATCCAGGCGCTTCATCCGCGTTTCTTCGAGACGATCGTCTCCCCGCCCGCTTCAATGTTCGATGTCGAGGCACCGAAGCGCACGGTGGTGTTCATCGGCAAGGGACTCGACCGTTCCGGCGCCAAAGGCTCGCGCATCGGCGAGGTGGTGACGATTGCTTGCGATGATGCGCGCGCCGGCGAAGTGGTTGCTCTGGTGAGGGCCCGGCTCCGCGGCTTCCGCGTCAAGGAGCCCAAACTCGATGGTGTCACGCTCGCCGATATCGACGCGCTCGCCGACCGTTGCCGCAACGCAAAATATGGCGTCGTGGTGTGGGCGCCGCCCTCGCTCAATTTCCCCTTCGCCGATCTGGCCGTCGAGCAGTTCGCCGGTCTGGTGAAGGACCTCAATCACACCATCCGCTTCGCCGGCCTCTCGCTCGGCGGCGCCGAAGGGGCGGTGACGGCGGGCGCGGTGTGCACCTGGATCAGCGGCTATCCGCTTCGCGTGAGCTATGCGACCGGAGCGCCCGACTACGATCCCTATCGCTGGTCGATCGGCCGCATGCTGCAAGACAAGGAAGGCGATCTCCTGGTGTGGATCGCCTCGATCTCGCCAGAGCTTACTCCGCCAAAGACCGACCTTCCGATGATCGTGCTCGGCACGCCGGGACTGAAGCTCGCCAAAGAGGCTGACGTTTTCATCCCCGTCGGCACCCCGGGCGTCGACCACGCCGGGCGGCTCGTGCGCGTCGACAATGTGGTGTCCCTGCCACTCAAGGATCTCGGCCGCGCCGATCTGCCCATCGCCGCGGATGTGCTCGCCGCCATCGAAGCCGCCCTCTAAGTCTGGAGCCCACTCAATGCTCATCAAGCTCACGGGCGGCAAGGTCTACGACCCCGCCAACAAAGTCAGCGGCGAGGTTCGCGACATCTATGTCGAGGACGGCAAGATCGTCGCGCCGAAGCCGAACGCGAAGACCGACCAGACCTACGACGTCAAGGGCAGGATCGTGATGGCGGGAGCGATCGATCCGCACACCCATATCGGCGGCGGCAAGATGACCATCGCGCGCATGCTGCTGCCTGAGGACCATCGCGGCGATCCCGTCACCCGCACGCCGCTTACGCGCGCGGGCTCCGGCCGCGCCGTGCCCTCGACCCATGTCACCGGCTATCGCTATGCCGAGATGGGCTACACCGCCTGCTTCGAGCCCGCGATGCTGCCGGCCAATGCGCGCCAGGCGCATATGGAGATGGGCGACACGCCGATGGTCGACAAAGGCGCCTTCGTCATGCTCGGCTCCGACGATTATTTCCTGCGCCAGCTCGCGGCGAAGAAGGATTTCAAGGCGATCAAGGATTACGTCGCCTGGACCATTCATGCCGCGCAGGCGATCGCCGTGAAGGTGGTCAATCCCGGCGGCATCAGCGCCTTCAAGTTCAATCAGCGTAAGCTCGACCTCGACGAGGAGCACGTCTACTACCACGTGACGCCGCGGCAGATCATCCAGACGCTCGCCCGCGCGGTGCAGGAGCTTGGCATCACGCACCCGCTGCACATCCATGGCTGCAATCTCGGCATTCCCGGCAATATCGAGTCGACGCTCGCCACGGTGCGCGCCGCGGAAGGCTTGCGCCTGCACATGACGCACACGCAGTTCCTGAGCTACGGCACCGAAGGGGATCGGCATTTCTCCTCCGGCGCGGCGCGGCTCGTCGAGCTCGTCAACAAGACGCCGAACGTCTCGATCGACGTGGGCCAGGTGCTGTTCGGACAGACCTGCACGGCATCCGGCGACTCGATGCGCCAATATGCCATCGCCAAGAGCGCGCATCCGAAGAAGCCGGTGGTCATGGATATCGAATGCGACGCCGGCTGCGGGGTGGTGCCGATACGCTATCGCGACAAGAGCTTCGTCAACGCGATGCAATGGGTGATCGGGCTCGAGACCTTCCTGCTGTTCGAGGACCCCTGGCGCGTCTTCCTTACCACCGACCATCCGAACGGCGCGCCGTTCTTTTTCTATCCGCATCTCATCAGATTGCTCATGGACAAGAGCTTCCGCGACGAGGCGCTGGCGAAGATCAGCCCGGACGCGCAGGCGCAAGCGGGCTTACTGAAATCGCTCACCCGCGAATATACGCTCGACGAAATCGCGATCCTCACGCGCGCCGGGCCGGCCAAGAGCTTAGGGCTTCAGGATCTCGGGCATCTCGGCGTCGGTGCGCGGGCCGACATCACCGTCTATCGCGACCAGTCGAACCGCGAGGAGATGTTCGCCGCGCCCGAATACGTGTTCAAGAACGGCGAGGTGGTGGTGAAGAACGGCAAGGTGGTGAAGGTGGTGCAGGGCGCGACCCACGTCGTCAGGCCCGACTACGACAAATCGATCGAGAAGCCGCTCAACGATTATTTCGACCGATACCACACGATCCGCATGGACAATTTCAAGCTCCATGACGATGAGATCATCAAAGGCGACAAGGGCGCCATCGTCGTTCAGCCCACAAAGGCGCGCGCCGCCTAGGATCGCCCCCGGCGCAAAAAGTTTTTCTCACTCGTTGGGAACTCCGGAAGCCGCTTCGTCGTTGAGGCACGAGGCGGAACTAACGGGGGATCACCACATGCGCGACATTCGCGGCGACTTGAAAGATCGTGCCGAGGCTCTAGAGCGTGAGATCAAGGCTTCGCAGGCACGGTTCGACGAGCTGATCGACCGGCTCAAACAGGAACATGAGAGCCGCGTGACCGATCTGAAGTCCGAGCTCGATGCCGTGAAGCTGCTCATGGGGCTAGAGCAGCGGCGCCTTAGCAACGGGGTGCCTCCGATCAAGCCACAGCCTCAGGCTGAGACTGCGCGGCCGCAAGCCGAGGCCCCGCGGTCGCAAGCGCAAGCCCAACCGCCCAGGCCCTCGCAGCCAGAGGTGGCATTGCGCAGGGCCGTCTAGCGCCGCGGCACGTCCCACCTTCATGTCTGCGCGCTGGCGCTCCTGTCTGGCCGGCTGAGCACAATGCCGCCCAGGTCATGAGCGAGGCTGCGGCATGCGAGTCCGCTCAACAGTCCTTGCGATCTTCTCCCTGCTCGCAGCTTCGCTTCTCGCAGGGGCTCCAACGCTGCGTGCAGGTTCGTCTGCGGACGAGGCTTGCGCGCCAACGCCCAAAGCGCCGCTCGTGGTCAACGTCAAGGACAAGGGGGCCAAGGGCGACGGCAAGACCGACGATACGGCGTCAATCCAGGCTGCGATCGACGAGGTCGCCGGCACGGGCGGGACCGTGCTTGTTCCGGAGGGCACCTATCTGGTCGAGGTCGCTCCCAGGCCGCGCCTTTCCTTGAAAAGCGACATGACGCTCAAGCTCGCGGAGAACGCGACGCTGAAGGCGATTCCGACCGACGATGAGAAGTCGGCCCTTCTCACCATCGCGGGGGTTTCAAATGTCACGGTGGTCGGAGGCACGCTGGAAGGGGAGCGCGACGAGCATAAGGGCAAGAAGGACAAGAAGGGCGGATGGGGCATGGGGCTCTACATCCGCGATGGTGCCGAGCGCATCCTCGTCGCAGGCGTAACCGCAAGGAAAATGTGGGCCGATGGGTTCTATGTCAGCGGCGCTTCCGATGTGACGTTCTGCAACGTGACCGCGGACAATAACCGCCGTCAGGGATTGTCGATCATCGAGGTCGACGGACTCGTGGTGACCAACTCAGTGTTCAAAAACACGGGAGGGACACGTCCGGGCGCCGGCATCGACTTCGAGCCTGACGAACACGATCAGGCGATCACCAATGTGAAGATCGAGAACTCGAAATTCATAGACAATGCTGGTCCGGGAATCCTGATCGCCGGAAAGAAAGGGACCGTTGCCAAGATCGAGCTCACGCGCAATCTGTTCAAGGGCAATCGGCCAATCCTCGCCGAGGACGCGCCGGAAGTGCTCGCGTCCTCGATCTGCAACAACCGGCAGGTCGCGTCCGAGGTGGCGCCGTCAAATGGCCTCAACGCCTATACCGATCCCATCGCGGTCATGGTGCATCAAAACGATTGCGAGAGCGGCGAGGACATGCGCTTCGAAGTCAGCCGGCAGAAGAAGAAATCGAAGTGATTGCCTCAATCGGCGTCGCGGGCGCGAGCGATATTATCGGCGCGCTCGACTCCGGTCGGATAATAGGCGCCGGTCGGCGCGCTACCGAATTGGAGCATCTCTTCACGCGCGGACTCGATCGCCTCGGGCTCCTTGGTCTCTTTCAGCATCTTGACGGCGCAGGAATCCGCGTCGAGCTCCATCGTCCTGAGCAGAGGGCGCACATAGTAGAAGGGCTGCGGCCCGAGCTGGCCAAGCCGCTCGGAGGTCAACCGCACATGGCCGAGGATGTGATGGCAACATTCATGCGCCATGAGGAAATGGGCGTAAGGGAGATTCTGCCGGAGCATGGAGGCATCGATGACGATGACGGGATTGTCCTCGACGTCGACGGTCGAGGAGGCCTGCTCGGGGAATTCGGGCAGGACATAGGTGGCGATCTCGCAATAGGGATTGTCGATCGACGAGAGCCGCCGGCGGAACTCGAAGCCGCTGCCATGCCGCTGCGGTCCGATCAGCGCATCGCCCCCGGGTACTGTCCTATAGGACAGCACCTCGCCCCGGTCGAGAACAGGTCCTCGGCGCGTGCGCCGTCGGCTCCCCCGATGACGAGGGCGAATAGAACCGCCGCGAGTATTTTCGTCTTCGCCAAATCGATGACCGGTAGAACCAAGGGCCTTCGCATCTTGCGCGGGGCCTAAGCGCGCGCATTTGAGATCACAACTCAAGAGCTTAGGCCTTAGGGTCGCGGGTTCAAGCCCGGCCGCCCTCACTTTCCCGCGAGGAGGGAAAAGAGCTCAATCGGGCTTCTGTGGCGGGCGCCCCACAATGTCGAAATCGGCATCTTGGATTTGCGATTTCTGCACGATGCTCGACGTGGCGGCGAGCGCAGCCTGGCAGGCTTTATGCCCGGCTTCCTTGTCGGCGGCACTGACCTCCTCGCCACCCGCGACTCGATCGGCGGTCGCAAAGCAGATCTCAATGTCCTGCGCGCGCGCAGATCGAGCTTCGAGCGCGAGCATCGCGACAAGGAGAACGGCTGAGGTCAGGTATCTCGCGCGCATGTGAGGGACCGTGGTCCCCCTTCATGCCTGGCATTTATGGAAGGACGGTGGCGGGCCCCCGCCCCAACCCTACTCGGCGGCGAGCCTCACATATTGGCCCTTACCGACGGGGCAGCGGGCCCACAGCTCTTCGAGAGCGCCGATCAGATAGGCGATGTCGGCATCGCTATGCAGGGGCGAGGGGGTGAAGCGCATGCGCTCAGTGCCGCGCGGCACGGTCGGGTAGTTGATCGGCTGCACATAGAGGCGGTATCGGTTGAGGAGCGTGTCGGTCACTGCCTTGCAGTGGACCGGATCGCCGACCATCACCGGCACGATGTGGCTCGGATTCTCCATCACGGGGAGACGGGCTTCTTCCATCAATCGCTTCACCGTCTCGACCCGCTCGCGATGGCGCGCGCGCTCGATCTCGCTCCGCTTGAGATGGCGGATCGAGGCAAGCGCGCCGGCGGCGATCGCCGGCGCGAGCGAGGTGGTGAAGATGAAACCCGGTGCGAAGGAGCGGAGCGCGTCGCAGCAGGCGCGGCTTGCGGCGATATAGCCGCCCATGACGCCGAAGCCCTTGGCAAGCGTGCCGTTGATGATGTCCACGCGGTGCATGACGCCGTCACGCTCGGCGATGCCGCCGCCGCGCGGGCCATAAAGGCCGACGGCGTGCACCTCATCGAGATAAGTGAGCGCGTTGTATTTCTCGGCGAGATCGCAGATCGCCGCGATCGGTGCAATATGCCCGTCCATCGAGTAGACGCTCTCGAACACGATGATCTTCGGCGTCTCGAGCGGGACTTTTTTCAGCAGCTCCTCGAGATGGTCGACATCGTTGTGGCGGAAGATGTGCTTCACGCCCCCACCGTGACGAATGCCCTCGATCATCGAGGCGTGGTTCTTCTCGTCAGAGAAGATCACCGTGCCGGGAATCAGCCTAACGAGGGTGGAAAGCGTCGCGTCGTTGGCGATATAGGCCGACGTGAACAGGAGCGCCGCCTCCTTGCCGTGAAGGTCGGCAAGCTCAGCCTCGAGCTCGACGTGATAATGGGTGGTGCCAGAGATATTGCGGGTGCCGCCGGAGCCCGCGCCGACGGCGTCGATCGCCTCATGCATGGCGTTGCGCACGATTGGGTGCTGACTCATGCCGAGATAATCGTTAGAGCACCACACGGTCACCTCGCGGGCGCCGGATTCGGTGAAATGCTGGGCCGCGGGATAGGCTCCGCAACGGCGCTTCAGGTCGGCGAAGACCCGATAGCGGCCTTCTTGATGCAACGCATCGAGATGCTGGTGGAAGCGATCCTCGTAGTCCATCTCAACCTCAACCCTCTTCGACTTCAGCCTTTTGCGGGCTTCTTGTCGGCCCGCCAACCGTCCGCCCAACCGGAATGTCGATCTTCAAACAGTAAACAACAAGACATCGGGGCAGCGGCCTTGACCTAAGTCAAGACGGCAGCCATGCGGCCTTCCGGGGTAAGTAGCATCGATCCCGCAGCGAGAACAAGGACCGCAAGCCCATGGCATTGCGGGTCAATTGCCGCATGCTTTGACCGGTTCCAATGAGATCTGAGCGGTAACGGACGGACATGAGCCGTGCAAGTGGTGCTCTGAGGCTGTCTAAGACAAGCGAGGCTCTTTGAGATGAGAAGGGGCAATTTACTCATTCGTAAGAGTAAAAGTCGCGTCCTGATTTTACAGAAAGACAAGGAGTCCTGCTAGACACGAGGCAATGGTCGCATCAGTCGACCGCATGCAGGGAACAGGGCGTTAAACCTATGACCTTAAGTCAAGCCCCGATGGGCTTTGAACCCCTCATCACGGGCGAGGATTCGTCGCGCAATTTGCCCGTCGCTCAGCGGCACTCTCGGCAGGATTCTTACTCGGCGCGGCACCGCCGCTCTCCTCGTCCTCAGCCTTGCCGGCGGCGGCCTCTTCCTCTCGCGGAGTTTCGCGATCCAACGGGGCCTTCGTTCGAGCAATTCGACTTGAGCCATGCCTTCGCTGTCGCTCGCTATCGGCGGAAGCGAGTTTAGGGGGAATATGGGCGCTTTCGCCTGGTCGGCTTAGGCAAGAGAAAGGCCTAATTACAGTCAATCAGGGTGGCAGGCTCGGGCGCGAGCTTGACACTATAGCGCATGTGGGAGTTGCTCGATCGAGCATTGAGTCGGTCGCACTCAAATTGCGCTCGCTCCTGTTCAGCAAAAAGCAGAAGCGCACCGTTTCTATTATGAGTGTGTGGCGGTGACTGGGTGTAGCCGCATTTCTCTCGAGGACGCCAATCTGGTGGGGATCATGCTCATCGACATTGAAAAGAAGTAGCTGCGTACAGCCCACTGGGTGAAGAACCTCGTGCGGACGATATCGAGAGCGTAGCTGTGACCGATAAGGCCATCCTCCTCCACGGTACCGGCAAGAGAGAGGCCGACAGGACCTGGAGCGCCGTCATATCGTTGGAAACGGGCAATGTAACCGCTGGCGTATCCACCCTCGATTCGTCGCTTTCTCTGTTGGGGAAATGCACAGCCCAACCTTGACGCGCTGCACGAAGGCGCAACACAACGAAGCCGTGACGAGCGGGCGGTGAGCTTTCCGTTACTACGAACGGGCGCCTTTGAGGTACCAATCCTCGAGCTTGGTGATCGAGGGATTCTCACCATTGTCGCCAATCCACGAGTTGACCGCCCAGCGCTGACCGGTTTTGGTCTCCCTTATGATCGCTGTGTAGTGGGGCCAATATTTAACCGGCCTCCCAATCATCGTTCCGTAGAGCATGTTGTCTTCTCCCAACGGGCCCTCGACGGTGTGATAGTGCAACAGGCCGTTCGATTGGAGCACCATCAGGAAGCTTGTCGTGTTGGTTGATTCGTCAACGCAGTCCTCCTGTGTGGGATCGCCGGAAGCCGTCCACTGCATGCCGGCCTTGTCCCGAATGCCGATCGCTGCCCCGACTTGTCGCTCCATCAGCCCGATCGCATAAGCAATCGCGCGACGTTCCTCCTCAGGCGAGCCATTGCGCTTTACCTTCCGCATCTCCCCCGTTATTTCCGCAATGTTGCCACTCGTGAAGCGGTAGGGTGTTTTCATCTTGCAGCCATAGGCATGACAGACGACCACCGTATTCTTCTGCGGCGCATCCATTTCCAGTTTGAGGAAGTGCCAATTCGGATCGGGTCCATCATCATAGGTGCAAGCGCCAAGCGGAATGCTGGCGACGACCACAATGCACAGCGAGCGGTAATGCATTCGACCTATCCCCGACGGCCGTCTCGCTATTAACAACAGGCCCTCTTCGAGGGCAAGGACGACATTACAAATTCGTGACGGAAAACAATGAGGTGTTGCATGCATGACCCAATTCGAACGTCAGCATTGGACGATCCTGCTTGACGGCGCTGATCACGAATGGGCCTTGGGCGGATCGGTCGATCAACGGCGGATTGGTCGATCAACGGCCGCGATCACTTCTTGCCGGTCTTGGGAGTCTTCTCCGCCGCCTGCTGGGTGAGGTGCTCGGCCACCGCCGCGGCAAGGCCAAGGATGGCCTTGGCGGGCACGCGGACCGCCATGAGGTCGAGCCTCTGCTTCTCCTCCTCGATGGCAGCGATCCGGTAAGTCGGCTGGCCGGATGGGCGGTCCTCGCGCCTCAGAACCTCGCCCGTGACCATCGAATCCTCGATGTAGAAGGTGATGATGAGATGGGAGTCGATGATCTTATGCAACGTCCCGTCGGCCGAGATTTCCTTATAGTCCGGGGCTCTGACGTGCTTGAGGTAGATTTCCTCGGGGGGCTGGTCCGCCATCGTGCCTCTCTGGGGCAGGAGCCTCAAGATCCTTCGCTCTCCTTAGCAGGGGTGAAGCCCGGCACCAAGTCAAGCGGATCGCCCAAGACGAATCATGGGCGGACGAGCAAGGGGCCTAGCGTGCCCGATTTTCTTGCGATGCCATCGTGCGAGAGCATAGCAACCGACTGGGCCAGCACGAAGAATCAAGGATGCCCGCGAAATGCTCGCAGCCTGAGCAGCGATTAGGCAAAGCCTCTCTCGCTGCGTGGCCTTCGCTGCCCAATATCGACGTTCGGCAGAGCTGTTTCCCGATGGCGGGCGAATCCCGCGAAGCGCTTGACGAGCAAGAGTTTTTTGGCAGGATTGAGCGCGCTCACAAAGCCCAATCCGGACGCCGGTAATTCGTGGCGGAAATGTCACAAGAAGGCCAAAAACGTCCGCGCCCGCTTTGATAGCAATTTACCTTCCTGTCGGAACGCGTATAAGCAGATTTCAGAACTCTCTTTCGGGGGGATTGCTGTCCAGATCAGGTCGGGGGCTCACCGAAGCGCTGCCGAGAGGCTCATACGAAGCGAGAGTTTGGATTAGGCAATTTATCAGGGAAGGTGGAGATGGACATGTTTGGGGGACTGACAAAAACATCCAGCCGCATCGCCATCGCAGCCGCACTTGGCATGACACTCGGCGGGTTCGTCATGAGCTCGCATCCTGCCAAAGCTGCGGATCTCGGTGGCGACTGCTGCGCGGATCTCGAGGAGCGGGTGGCCGAACTCGAGGCGACGACCGTCCGCAAGGGCAACAAGAAGGTGTCCGTGACCCTCTCTGGTTGGGTGGTCAAGGACTTGACTTGGTTTGACGACGGTCAGACGAGCGGCGTGTACGTCGGTGACAAGGACACGACGCTGTCGAGCCACTTCCAGATCTCCGGTTCGGCGACGATCGCTCCCGGTTGGTCCGGCGGTTACACGATGACCATCGAGGCGCCGGGGAACGCCAACGGCTTCTTCAGCAATCAGCAGAACGACAACGTCAACTTCGAGGGCGTGGTCGACGGCACTCGGTCAGACCGTCTGCTCCGCACGCTCCTGTCCTACATGTAGATCAAGAGCGACAAGTGGGGCACGATCAACTGGGGTCTGTTGAGCCAGGCGACTGACAACGTGGCCCTGCTCCCCGACCTCTCGGGCACCATCATTGAGTCGAATGCGGTGTTCTTCGAGGGCAACGGCTTCTTCGTTCGTCCGAAGGGCGCAGTTAAGAGCGCACTCGGCCAGTCCAACACCCTGTGGGGCGAGTTCTTCACCTGTTTGTCAGGTGGCGGCATCATCGGGGCGGACTGCAACGGCAACACGACCAACGGCGTTCGCTACGACTCGCCGACCTGGGCTGGCTTCAGCGTGTCCGGTGGCTTCGGTGAGAACTACTACAAGGACATCGCCATTCACTATGCTGCTGACTGGAACAACTTCAAGGTGTCGGCCGCGTTCGGCTTCACCAACATGCTGGATGAGAACTACATCTCGTCGGGCGGTGGCTTGAACAACCACAAGACCGACGTGAACCTGTATCAGACGGGTGCGTCTATCTTGCACGTGCCGACGGGTCTGTTCGTCTACGGCATGTACTCGACTGAGGATGCTAGGGGCACCTTTGCTCAGACCGTTAATCACACGATCCAGTCTAACCTAACCACGCCTGACATGTTTTACATCAAGGCTGGTATCAAGCGGACATGGCTCCCGCTCGGCGCTACCGTCCTCTATGGCGAATACGGGCAGTATAACGACCAGTACTCCATCCTGACTGGCACGGATGTCTGCTCGGGTACCGGCATTACCAGCGCCTTCAAGAACATCTCTAACGCGGCTGGACCGTCGGGCCCTGCTTTGGGAACGGCTCCGGTCTGCACCTCCGCCGCCTTTGACAGCGGCGTGTTCGTGAACGGCTCGGAAGTGCAGCGCTGGGGTCTCGGCGTGGTCCAGGAGATCGACTCCGCCGCCATGCACGTCTTCGCCCGGTGGCAGCATCAGGATCTGAATGTGGACCTGGTCGGCTTCAACGCGCTGGGCGAGAATTGCTCCGGTGGTTGCAAGACCAAACAGGGCTTCGAAGGCCTCGACCTGTTCCAACTCGGTGGCGTGATCTTCTTCTAACCGCAAACCGAGACTC
Organism: uncultured Alphaproteobacteria bacterium; assembly: GCA_963742355.1. GTDB lineage: Bacteria > Pseudomonadota > Alphaproteobacteria > Rhizobiales > Methyloligellaceae > Methyloceanibacter. The sequence continues at coordinate 281,856 of CAVULQ010000005.1, forward strand.
AACAAACGGAAGCCGCCCTTCGGGGCGGCTTCTTTTTTTGCCCTGAGGTGGTCCAGGAGGACAAGGACCTCGGGGCTGCGGAAGCAAACAGGCGAGCCCTGAACGGCTCGTCCCCGGCCTCGGCTTTCGGGCCCGCGTCACCGGTGAGGGTTGTGAAAGCGGCTATCCGGCGCTATTCCTTGGGCGAGACTGGAGCTCGTGGGGCGAGGCGCAATTCGCCTGGAACAGCCCCGAGAACAATCGATGCAGAAAGACCCCTCGCGGGATGGACCGGCCCGCAGTCCCGTCCTGACCGTCAAGAACGTCTCCTATTGGTATGGCTCGAAGCAGGCCCTCGACGATGTGAGCTTCGAGGTCTATCCCGGACGAGTCACGGCGCTGCTCGGCCCTAACGGCGCCGGCAAGACGACGCTGTTCTCGCTGATCACGCGTCTGTTCGATGCTCCGACCGGGCGCATCGAGATCGCCGGCCGCTCGCCCGCGGAATGGGGCCCCAAGGCGCTTGGGCCGCTCGGGGTCGTGTTCCAACAGCCGACTCTCGACCTCGATCTGACGGTCAAGCAGAACCTCCGCTACTTCGCCGCGCTCAGGGGATTGAAGCGCAGGGAGGCCGACGAGCGCATGCTCCGCGCGCTACAGGCGCTGGACATGGCGGAGCGCATCGACGAGCGCGTGCGCGCGCTGAATGGCGGACATCGGCGTCGCGTCGAGATCGCCCGCGGCATCCTGCACAGCCCACAACTGATCCTGCTCGACGAGCCGACCGTCGGCCTCGACGTGCCGACGCGCTCGGCCATTGTGCGCCACATCCACGAGCTCGCGCGGGTCGACAATATCGGCGTGCTGTGGGCGACGCATCTGTTCGACGAGATCGAACCGGACGACGACCTGCTCGTGCTCAGCCGCGGCAAGATCGTGGCGCGCGGCACGACCAAGGACGTGGTGGCCGAGACTGGCGCCAAGGATCTCGGCGGCGCGTTCAGGCTGCTGATCGGCGGCGACACCGAGGAGGACGTCGCCGCATGAGCTTCATGCATTACGTCCGGGCGTTCAACGGCATCGTCTGGAGGGAGCTGCTGCGCTTCCTGCAGCAGCGCGAGAGATTCTTTGCGGCCCTCGTCAGGCCATTGATTTGGCTAATTATTTTCGCCGCAGGCTTTCGCGCGGCACTCGGCATCTCGATCATCCCGCCCTACCAGACCTACATCACCTACGACGTCTACATCACGCCGGGCCTGCTCGCGATGATCCAACTGTTCAACGGCATGCAGAGCTCGCTGTCGATGGTCTACGACCGGGAGATGGGCTCGATGCGAGTGTTGCTCACCACGCCCTTGCCGCGCTGGTTCCTGCTCACCTCGCGCCTGTTCGGGGGCGTGATCGTCTCGCTATTCCAGGTCTATACCTTTCTCCTGGTCGCGTATTTCTGTGGGGTCGAGCTGCCGCCATGGGGCTATGTCACGGCCCTGCCTGCGCTCATCCTCGCCGGCATGATGTTCGGTGCGCTCGGCATGCTGCTGTCATCGACCATCAAGCAGCTGGAGAATTTCGCGGGCATCATGAACTTCGTGATCTTTCCAATGTTTTTTGCGTCCTCGGCGCTCTATCCGCTGTGGAAGATGAAGGAAGGGAGCCTGTGGCTCTATTACGTCTGCCTCTACAACCCATTCACCTGGGCAGTCGAGCTGATCCGCTTCGCCTTCTATCTCGAGATCAACTGGCAAGCGCTCGGCATCGTGGTGGGCTGCACCGCCCTGTTCCTGGCGCTCTCGTTCTGGGCCTACGATCCGGCGGTCGGCATCCAGCAGCGCAAGGCCGCAGCGCCGGCTGCCGCGGGTTAGCAGCTGGCCGTCAGACGAGCGAGAAATTGGCTGGATAGCGGGCCAATAGGTCGGCGAAGATCGCATCGACCGTGGCCGAGTCCCGTTTCGCTTGCGGGATCGCGATCGTTTCGACCGCGATGACGTGGGTCGGGCGCGGCGCGAGCAGCACGAGCTGGTCGGCAAGCATGATCGCTTCGCGGGCATTGTGCGTGACGAGGAGGGCAGTGGTTGGGCGCTTCTGCCACACTTCGAGCAGGAGCTTGCGCAAACGGTCGGCGGTGCGCTCGTCGAGCGAGACGAAGGGCTCGTCCAACAACAGCAGATCGGGCTTGGTGGCGAAGGCACGGGCGAGAGCCACGCGGCGCGCGAGCCCGAGCGAGAGTTCCTGGGGATAGCGCGGCAGCATGTCGGCGATGCCGACGGCGTGCGCCAGTCGCTCCAGATCCTTGGGCCCGAAATCGGGGGCTGCGACCAGCTCGATGTTCTGCCGTACGGTACGCCAGGGCAACAGCCGCGGCTCCTGGAACATGACCCCGATGCGCGCACCCGGTGGAACGTCGACCTCGCCGACGAAGCGGTCATCAAGCCCAGCGACGATGCGCAACAATGTGGTTTTGCCGCAGCCGGACGGCCCCATCAGAACCGTCATGCTCTCGGACTTAACTTCGAGGACGAAGTCGCGGATGGCCGGCACCAGAGTGCCGTCGGCGCCGACGTGAGTCTTGTCCTCGATGCGGATTTCAAACCGGCTTGTTACGCCAGCGTGTTGAATATCGTTCAAGGGGTTGCACCAACAAATATTCGATGGCCAGCATGATGGCGACGAAGGCGAGCGTGTAGCCGAGAATGGCGGTCACGTTGAAAAGCTGGAAATTGAGGTAAAGCTCGAAGCCGACGCCGTTAGAACGGCCGAGTAGCTCGACCACCAGCACGATCTTCCAGATGAGCGAGATGCCCGAGCGCGAGGCCGCGGCGAAATAAGGCTGGAGCTGCGGCAGGGTAACGTTGCGGAGCTTGCGCCAAGGGGAGAGCCGGTAGGCGCGGGCCATCTCGTCCAGCCCCGGATCGAGCGCGCGGGCGCCTTCGCGTAACGTCACGATGACATTGGGGATCTTGTTGAGGGCAACCGCGCCGATCGCGGCCGCCTCGTTAAGCCCGCACCACACATAAGCGAGGATGATGACGACGAGGGCCGGGAGATTGAGCAGGACGATCAGCCAAGGATCGAGCGCGCGGTTAAGCGCCGGCATCTCGCCCATGACAAGCCCGATCACGCTGCCGATCAACATGGCGACGACGAATGACGCGGCCACGCGCCAGAGCGTGATACCAAGCTCGGTCAAAAGGTCGCCGTGAACGGACTCATCGTAGATGTAGTGGAGCACCGCGCCGGGCCCAGGCAGCAGTCTGCTCTGCGCGATCTCAGCGGCAATGAACCAGACCAAAAGGAAGCCCGCCACGGAAAGGATCGAGACCAGAGGGCCGCGCAGCAAGCGCACGCTCTGCATGGTCTCGGAGCGGACAGCCGTCACGCTCATTGCTTGCCACCGTGCCAGAACGTGCCGGGAGCGAGCTCGGTCGCCGGCCCGACCAGCTTCTCGCCGCCAAGCTCGCGCAGGAATTGGTAGAGAACCTTGGCGTCGGCCTCGTTGGCCGCGACCGAGCGCTCGGGGATGCCCTCCTGGTAGCGGCGCTTCAGCGCCTTGAACGTCGCGTCGTTGAAATTGGGATCGTTCTCGGCCATCAGCGGCTTGAGCCGTTCCCACTGCTCATCGGAGGTTGCGAGAAGCTCGTCCGCCTTGGCGGCCGCCCGCAGGAATCCCTCCACCGCGTCGAGATTGTTCTTGGCCCAGCCCTCGCTGAACACGAAGCCGACCATGGCGACCTCGCCCTTGGCGCCAAGCTCGCTCACCACGTCCTCGATGCCGATCAGCTGGGTGAAGCCGTCAGCTTCGAGCCGTGCCGCGTAGGGCCAGAAGTTGAGCACCGCATCGATCTCACCTTGCTTGGCGCGCTCGCTCAAGAGCGGCGGCGCTCCGTACTCCTGTGTGGTCGCGGTTCGCAAATCGAGATTTGCCGTCCTAAGCGCATAGGCCACGATCAGGAGCCAGCTCTTGTCGAGCGGACCGCCAGCAACGCCGAGCCGCTTGCCCTTGAGATCGGCGAGCGTCTTGATGGGTGAGTTGGGCGGCACCATGATCGAGCCGAGCGCAGTGGTGAAAGGGGCGAAGGTGAAATCGGCGCCGCCGCTCCGTTCGCGCGAGACCCACAGCCAGTCGGTGGCGATGATATCGACCGAGCCGCCTTGCAGGCCGACGGTGGTTGCCTGAGGGCTGGCGAGTGGCGTCACATCGAGCTCGATGCCTTCAGCCTTGTCGAGACCGTTGGCGCGAATGGTCTCAAGCACCCAACTGACGGTGCCGTATTTGAGAACGCCGATGTTAACCTTGGTCGAGGCGTGAGAGGGTGGCACGCCGGCAAGTGACGCCACGGCGTAGACCAGCAAAGCTAACAGACATGACCGCAACGGGCGCTCCTCCACGTTGTTCTTCTCTTAATCCAATGGCGTTGGGGCTGACCAGGCGAGATGCGCGCCAAGCACTCGTGCCGCGGCGCGGCAGACGCAAGTCGCGGCCCTCTGGCGAGGCCCGGAAAAATTATGGCGCATCATCGTCGAGAGTGGCGGGGCATACTCTACTGATCCCGCCTTACTTAGCAAGGTTCCAGTGTCGGATTGCCAGGACATTGGCATCTCGCTTAGCAAAGCTTCCCGCCTCCGATGCCGCATTATCCCGATGCCTTCAGCCGGTAACCGTGACCCCTAACCGTCTCAAGCAAGGGCTCGCGCCCCGGCGCATCGATCTTGCGGCGGAGCCGCGCGATATAGACATCAACCACGTTGGTCAGAGGATCTTCGCTATAGCCCCAAACTTGATTGAGTATGCGAGTGCGCGAGAAGACGCGGCCAGGCGCGCTCATCAGAAGCTCCAGAATGGCGAGCTCCTTCGCCGTGAGCTTGATGGTGTCTGGCCCGCGCCGCACCTCGAGCAGCTCGCGATCGAGCACGAGGTCGGCCACTTTGAGCACGTTGGAGCTCGGCGCGAAATTGTGAGAGCGGCGCACGAGCGCCTCGATGCGGGCGAGAAGCTCGTCGAAATCGAAGGGCTTGGTGAGATAGTCGTCGGCGCCGGCCTTCAGGCCCTTGATCTTGTCCTCGGTCGCGTCCATCGCGGTCAGCATGAGGATCGGCGTATGATCGCCTTCGAGGCGAATGCGTTGGCAGACGTCGTAGCCGTGCATGTCGGGCAGCATCAAATCGAGCACGATGACATCGAACTCGCCGGTCTTGGCAAGGTCCACTCCTTCGCCGCCGGACGAGGCAACGGTGACGCCATGATTCTCCGCGCGTAAGCCGCGATCGATGAAGTCAGCAACGCGCGGCTCGTCTTCGACCAGGAGCACGTTCACGCCTCAGCCTCCTTAGGCTCCGCCGGCAATGCCACGGTGACGGTGGTCCCTTCACCCAAACGGCTTGCCATCTCGATTCGTCCTTTATGGGCCTCGACGATCGCCTTGGCGACAGGCAGTCCAAGGCCAAGGCCCTCGTCGTTCATCGAAGCTGCATTCCCGCCACGGCGGAAACGCTCGAAAATTCCCTCAAGCTCCTCCGGCGCAATACCGATGCCGCGATCGGTGACGCGTACTCTGACCTCGCCGTTGACGCGTCCGATATCGACCTTCACCGCGCCCTTGGAGTTGGAGTAGCGCACGGCGTTATCAAGTAGCACTAGGAACAATTGCCTGAGACGGGCCGGATCTCCGCGCACCATCTCGTGCGCGGCGTCGCTGGCGAAAGCAATATCGACGGCCTTTTGGTGGGCGATCACCTTGGCGTCGCCGCAGACCTTCTCGACGAGATTGCCGAGGTCGATCGGCTGGAGGTTAAGACGGGCCGCGCCGGCCCCCTGCCGGGCAATGAACAAGAGATCGTTGACGAGCACCGATAGGTGCTTTGCCTGCTCGACGGTCCGCTCGATCGAGCGCTTGTACTCTGCGACACGCTTATTGGCACCACGGAGCGCAATCTCGCCCTCGCCGCGAATGATGGTGAGGGGAGTGCGCAACTCATGACTGATATCGGCGAAGAATGCGCGGCGCGTCTCGTCAACCTTGCGCAAGGACTCGTTCGCGCGGCGGAGTTCCTCGGTGCGTTCGGCCACGACTGATTCGAGATTGGCGTGGGCGTCCTCGAGCGCCTTCTGGTGACCTTGCAGATCTTGAGCCATGCGATTGAAGCTCTTGCCGAGATCGGCGAACTCGTCATGGCCGGGGATGGCGATACGGTAGGAGAGGTCGCCCTCGGCGAGCTTGGCGGTGCCGTGCAGGAGCTGGGCAAGCGGGGCGCGCAAGCCCCGCAGGAGGAGGATGGCGAGGCCAAGCGTGGTCAGGATGGCGAGCGCGGCGTGGATTTGGCTAATCTGCTCGAGCCGAGTTAAGAGCTGGGCCGCGTCGGCATCGATCCTGGTGACCTCGGCGGTCTCGTCGGCGACGGCGAGCTCGATCAGCTCGTTGAGCTTCTGGTCGATTCCGCCTTTGAGCAGGTCGATCAGCTTCTGCCAGGCGATATCGGGCCGGCCGCGGTTCCTCAGCTGCTCGACCTCGGCCAGCTGGTCCAAAGTATGCTGGAACTCGCGCTTGATCTGGTCGAGGCGTTCGAGCTCAACCAATTCAGCCTTGAGTTCTTCGGAAGGAACGATGGCAAGCTCTTTCTCGGTGAGGTCCCGCAGCGTGGCCAGGTCCGACTGGATCACCTTGTTGAGATAGGCGGCGCCAAGCGGCTTGTCGGTCATGCCGGTGAGCAGCGTGTCGGTCCAGGCTTTGAATAGCTGCTGAGAATGTCGCGAGAGTTGGAGCTCCCGCTCGAGCTCCTCATGGGCGAGGCGTGAGCGCGTCAGGTAGGTGTGGGACTGCGCCACCCCCCAATAGGCGAGCGCTGCCGCGGAAAGCGACATCGCTAGCAGCAATCCCGCGGTGATGAGGAGCTTGGTCTGATAACGCATCGAATGTCTCAAAACGACGCTCGCCCGGAGGCCGAGGAGCGCAGCATCATCCCCCCGAGAGGCCAGTAGAGGCGTCCCGCTCCGCCTCGCAATGCCTGCGTTTCTCTATACATCACTTTCATGAAAACTTGGCGCTGTCCTACAAGGTTCGTCATGATTTTTTCATCTTGGTGTCAGGGTCTTTTCTTGTCCGGGGCGAATGCGAGCCAAGGTTTCGCGCCGAGAGGTTCAAAACTCGGGAAGTCCCGGCAAGGATTTTTGCCAAGGCTGCCGCGGAGTTGTTTGTTAGTCTGCCGAGATAAAGGAATCAGGCCAAGCAGGGCTTAACCGGGGGGCGGCTCTTGCAACACCATCCATGCGCGTTGCGCAGCTTGAAATACCTTGCGTTGACGGCTTCGGTCTCGGCGCTGGGAACCGCTGGGCTCACCATCGGCACGATAAAGCCGGCCCTTGCAGAGTTCCAAATCCAAGAAGCCACCATCGAGAAGGGCGAGACCGAGTTCGAATATCGCGGCGCCTATCATTGGGGGGTGCCTCAAGCGACAGACGACAACGAAAACGCCAACGACCTCGTGCAGAGCCACGAATTTGAGTTGCAGTATAGCCCCACCAATTGGTGGCTCATGCAATTTACGCTCGGTACCGAGCAGCCGCTCCACGAGGACTTTAATGTCAGCGACGTCGAGATTGAAACCGAGTTTGCCTTGATCAAGCGCGAGGGGGACGGCATGGCCCTATCCTTCCAAGGCGGATATGAGAAGTCCACGAATGGCCAAGCCGATAGTATCGGCTTCGGTCCCATCGTCGAACTTGCCAGCGGAAAGCTTCTGATTACGCTCAATCCTCTGTTCACCGATCAGGTCGGCCCGAACCGTGACACTGACGGTCTCGGGTTCGAATATGGCTGGCGCGCCGAATACGACTTCGCGAAGCATTGGGGCATCGGCGCCGAGATGTTCGGCGAGATCGAAGACCTGGCAAATGCCGGCTCGTTCAACGATCAGAATCACAGCATCGGTCCGACCCTGTTCTGGAATCCGGGCGGGGACGACGAAGACGAGGGCAAAGCGGAAGGCGGCGATGACGACGAGAAGACCGCCGGTCCTCCTGACATGGAACTTTCCTTCAACGTCGGCGTGCAGCTCGGACTGACCGACGCCGCCTCGGACGGCGCCCTGAAATTCCAGGGCTCGCTCTCCTGGTAGCCGGCGCATCTCTCTCCCAAGGTCTGTAGCCAATGCGGTTTCCGCTCGTTCGCGGGAGCCGCTTTTGGCCTTGACGGAGGGCCGGGTCCGCCGCCATCTGATGCCGCACCATGTTGATTAAAGTCCTCGGTTCAGCGGCGGGTGGCGGTTTCCCCCAATGGAACTGTAATGGCCGCAACTCGGCCGACGTGCGTAAGGGTACGCCGGGTCTCGTGCCGCGCACTCAAGCGTCGGTCGCAGTCAGCGCCGATGGCCGGCAATGGGTGCTGTTGAATGCGGCGCCGGATCTGAGACAGCAAATCATCGACACGCCGGAGCTGCATCCGGTCCCCGGCGCTGGCGCGCGCAACAGTCCGATCAAGGCGGTGGTGCTGACCAATGGCGACGTCGATGCGCTGGCCGGGTTGCTGTGCCTTCGCGAGGGCCAGCCGCTCACCATCTATGGCAGCCCCCGCGTGCTCGACGTGCTCGCCGCGAACAGCATCTTCGACGTGCTCGATGCCGAGATCGTAAGACGCGTGCCTATGGAGCTCGGGCGATCCTTCGCGGTGGAGGGACCGTCAGGGGCGGTCGGCATCACCATCGAGCCTTTCGCTGTGCCGGGCAAGATTCCGCTTTATCTAGAGACCGAAGATGCCAAAGGAAATTACGGCTCGCAGGAAGGCGACACGGTTGGCCTGAAGGTTATGGAGAGCGGAAATGGGCACCATTTCTTCTTCATTCCGGGCTGCGCTAGCCTCGACGATTCCTTGCGCGCGCGGCTGAAGAATGCGCCGCTCGTCTTCTTCGACGGCACGCTCTACACCAATGATGAGATGATCAAACAAGGTCTGATGAACAAGACAGGCGAGCGCATCGGGCACATGAACATGTCCGGCGAGGGCGGCACGGTCGAGCAGTTCGCGCCGCTCAAGGTCGCCCGCAAGATCTTCATCCATATCAATAATTCAAATCCCGTGTTGCGTGACGACTCGCCCGAACGAGCGGCGATTGAGCGAGCCGGATGGGAAGTCGCCTATGATGGCATGGAGGTGAGGGTCTAGGCCTCATGTGCGGCATCGCAGGCTTTCTCGAGCTTCAGCGCCGGCCCGGGACGCAAGAGCTCGAGGCGATTGCCGGCGCCATGGCGGCAACGCTCTCGCACCGGGGACCTGACGCGAGTGGTGTCTTCGTCGACCCCGACGCGGGCCTTGGCTTCGGTCATACGAGGCTCTCCATCGTCGACTTGTCTGCCGCCGGTGCGCAGCCGATGATCTCGGCCTCGGGTCGCTACGTCATCACCTATAACGGCGAGATCTACAATGCCGCCGAGATCAGGCCTGAGCTCGAAGCGCTCGGCCACCGCTTCAGGGGACATTCCGATACTGAGGTGATCGTCGAGGCGGTCGACGAATGGGGCGTGCCGGCAACGATCAAGCGTCTCATCGGCATGTTTGCCTTCGCGATTTGGGATCGCAAGGATCGCCGCCTGACGTTGGCGCGCGACCGGCTCGGCATCAAGCCGCTCTATCTCGGGCGGCAGAATGGACGCATCATCTTCGCCTCGGAGCTGAAGGCCTTCGCGGCGCTGCCCGGCTGGAAGGGCGAGATCAACGTGGATGCGCTCGCGTCTTATCTCAGGCTGTCTTATGTGCCATCTCCGCATTCGATCTATCGCGGGATCGACAAGCTCGCTCCGGGTCACATCGCTACCATCGATTCCGAGGGCAAGATCGAGACGAGCGCCTATTGGCAACTCGCCGATGTCGCGCAAGAGGGACATGCATCTCCTCTCGACATTGGCGATGGCGAGGCCACCGACATGCTGGAGGCGTTGCTCGGGGACGCGGTCAAAAGGCGGCTCGTCGCCGACGTGCCGCTTGGTGCGTTCCTGTCGGGTGGAATCAATTCATCGACGGTCGCGGCGATGATGCGCGCGAACAGCACATCATCCGTGCGCACCTATTCGATCGGCTTCGGTGAGGCGGGCTATGACGAGGCGCCGCATGCGCGAGCCGTCGCCAAGCATCTCGGCACCGACCACACTGAGCTTTATGTCAGCCCGCGCGAGGCGGAGGCGGTGATCCCGCAGCTTTCCTTGATCTATGACGAACCGTTCGCCGATTCATCGCAAGTGCCGACCTATCTTCTGTCCAAGCTCACGCGCGAGCACGTCACCGTGGCGCTATCGGGCGACGGCGGCGACGAATTATTCGCCGGCTATACGCGGCACCGCTTCGCCCGCGCACTTGCGGGCCTGCCCGTGGGCGTGGGGAGGGGGCTTGCCTGCGGGCTCGGCATCGCGGGCCCCGCGCTTTGGGACCGCGTGTTTAGCCTTGTGCCTGCGAGGCGGCGCCCGACGCTTGCGGGTGACAAAATGCTGAAGGCGGCAGCCATGCTGAAAGAAGGCGGCGCCGGCGCCTATCGCAGTCTCGTCAGCGCGTGGGACGAGCCGGAGAGGGTCCTGCTCAAGGGACGGGAGCTCAAGGGACCGATTTTCAATTCAGCGGTCGAGAGCGCGCTCCCCGATGGGCTCGAACGTATGCAATATCTCGACACGCTGACATATCTTCCCGACGACATTCTGACCAAGGTCGATCGCGCCAGCATGGCGGTAGCACTCGAAGTGCGCGTGCCAATCCTCGACCACCGCATCGTCGAGTTGTCGTGGCGGCTGCCGTCGCGTTTCAAGATGCGTCGCGGCAAAGGGAAATGGCTGCTGCGCCAGGTGCTCTATCGCCACGTGCCGCAAGATCTCGTCGAGCGCCCAAAGTCAGGCTTTGCCATTCCGATCGGCGACTGGCTGAAAGGTCCGCTCAAGCCGTGGGCCGAGGAGCTTTTGTCCGAGCGGCGACTGGCTGAGGGCGGGCTGCTCGACCCGACGCCCATCCTCGCGCGCTGGCGTGAGCATCTTGCGGGAAAGCGCAACTGGCAGGCGCCGTTATGGACGGTGCTGATGTTCCAGGCCTGGCGAGAGAGCCGCGGTCTATAGGACGGCTTAGCCCGCGCGCGTGGTGCGTAAATCCCCGAATGCCACGACATTGTCCGGGCGCCCTGGCTCGACCACGGCTGGCTTGCCGCCGCGGCTGGCAGCGGCCATCCAATAGGCTTCGATGCGCCCGGCGAAAAGACGCGACCGCTCGGTGAAGAGCCGCTCGCCCTGCGCCGCGGCCTCCTTGCGCAACGCCTTGTGGCGCTTGCGGCAGCGCTTGAGGAAGGCCGCGGTCTCCTCGGGACTACCGAAGGTCATGGTCGGGGTCGATACGAGTTGGCCCAGCAGCGAGATATCGTGATCGTCGCCGAGCAGCTGCGAGATCGAGCGCGCGGCGTCGACTCGGGCTGTTAGCTCCGACGGCCAACAGGGTGCGAGCAACTGCATTTGCCGCCAATGATGCTGCACGCCCTTGCGCCATTCGTGCAGATCCTCGTCGTGCTCGGTGACGAGGGCGTGTTGAAACGAGGTGCGCGTCGCTCGGTAGCAGCGCCTCAGCCCCTTGGCGAGCGCGTGAAAATTGTCGGGATAGACCGCCAGACCGGCGAAGGGGCCCCTGATCTCGCGGAGGGCGCGCATGGCATCCGAGGCCGCGCTCCGCTCGAGGTTCTGCTCGGCGGCATGACGGCGCTTTTCGAGCCAGGCGCGCATGGAACGGATCGGTCCTTGGCCAGGACCCGGCTCGCTCTCCCGCTCAAGCTTGTCGACGGCATCGATCAGCGCATGAGCATCGCGCGCAGGAGCCAAGCCGCGGGCGATTGCCGCGACCCTCTCAGTGAGACTGGCAAAGACCGGCTCGGGCATTCCAGGCCTCGCAAGCAGAAGCAGAGACCGCAGTCGCTTCAAGCACTTGCGCGCGTCGTGCACCCCGCTGTGACGGTCGGGAGGGCTCGCGAGCGCGGCTTGAGCAATATCGATCTCGCCGAAGGCGACGCGACGCAGGGCTTCGCTCATGGGTATAGCCGGATCGAGACGATAGCTCATCGGAGTTCCCCGCTCCTGATCTCCTGAATTGTGCCGAATGATCCCCGGGGGCGGCGGTCCGGGTCAAGGAGGAAGCGCTAGTGTCAGCCCTGTGGAGTTCCTGTGGACAAGTGGCGCCAGGGAGCGGTTACGGCGATCCAGCGCCGCACTCTCTCTTCGGGGTTGTCGCTCGTCGCGATGTCGGTAATGACGGCGACGCTCTCAGCGCCTGCGGCGAGAGCGAGCGGCGCGCGATCGGCCGTCAGGCCGCCAATGGCGACGAGCGCGCAGTCGATCTTGGCACGCCATTCAGCGAGACGGGGCAGGCCTTGCGGCGCCCAGGGCATAGCCTTGAGCGTCGTCGCGTAGATCGGTCCGAGAGCGACATAGTCGGCTTTGGCCGCAAGCGCTTTGTTAAGCTCCTCAACGTTGTGGGTGCTCACGCCAAGCCTGATCCTCGCCGCGCGAATTGCCGATAGGTCTGCCCTCGCAAGATCCTCCTGGCCGAGATGCACGAAATGCGCGCCCTGCTCGATCGCCTCGCGCCAATAGTCGTTGATGACGAGCTCGCACCCATGCGTGCGGCAAAGTGCGATGGCCTTCGCGATCTCCTCTCTCACGACCGCGTGAGGCTTGTCCTTGATGCGGAGCTGCACCAGCTGAATTCCCTGCGGCAGGAGCCGGGCGAGCCACTCCGTGTCGGGGAGTATGGGGTAGAAGGGATCAAGTCTGAGCAAGACCGGTCTCGGATGACGAAGCCGGTCAGGAGGCGTTGTCGATCTTGAAGAAGGGCGTGCCGGCGACAGGAGTCGAGGGAGACGCCATGTCGCGCGGCTCGATCAGCCCCGATTCGAAGGCGAGCCGCCCCGCCTCGATGGCGCGCGCGAAGGCTTGCGCCATCTTCACCGGATCGCCGGCCTTGGCGACGGCGGTGTTGAGCAGCACCGCGTCATAACCCATCTCCATCGCCTCTGCCGCATGCGAGGGCGCGCCGATCCCGGCATCGATGATGAGCGGCGTGTCGGGGAAATAAGCACGGAGCGTCTTGAGCGCATCTATGTTGATGAGGCCGCGCGCCGAGCCGATCGGAGCAGCCCAAGGCATCAGCACTTTGCATCCCGCAGCGACGAGACGCTCGGCCGCGCTCAGATCCTCGGTCGTGTAGGGCAGAACCTCGAAGCCGTCCTTCGCCAACGCGGAGGCGGCCTCGACCAGGCCGAACAGGTCGGGCTGGAGCGTGTCGTCGTTAGCGATCACTTCGAGTTTGACCCACGAGGTGCCGAACAGCTCGCGCGCCATCTTCGCGGTTGCGATTGCCTCCTTGGCGGTGCGGCACCCCGCGGTGTTCGGGAGCACTTTGGCGCCGAGCTGCTCGATCAAGGCCCAGAAGCCCTCACCGGTACGGGCGCGCGCCGATTCGCGCCTGAGCGAGACGGTGACGATCTCTGCACCCGAGGCCTCGACGGCCTGCTTCAGACATTCGGGCGATGGATATTGCGCGGTCCCGAGCAGAAGTCTCGAGGTGAAGGTCGCGCCGTAGAGAGTGAGCATCAGCCGCCCTGCCTCGGTGCCACGATCTCGACCTCTGCGGCCTCGAGGAGCAGCGTTCTCTTGCGCTCCGAAGCCGCGACGAAACTGCCGTTCACGGCAGTCGCGATCTTGGCATCGGAGAAGCCCAAGCCGGCGCAGAGCTCGTCGAGGGTCTCAGCCTCGGTCGCGAAGCGCTTACCGTTGAGCAGGATCTGCAAGAAACACCTCCGGATGCGTCTCGCCGGTCGCAATATAGTTGGCGACAAGCTCGGCCAGTGCTGGCGCCAGCAGAAAGCCATGCCGGTAGAGGCCGTTGACGTAGATATAGCCCTTCGCAGTGATAATCCTAGGCCGATTGTCGGGGAAGGCTGGCCGGGCCCCGGCGCCAAGCTTAACGATCTCCGCCTCGCCGAAGGCCGGCTCGAGCGCGTAGGCGGCCGACAGCAGCTCGAGCGCCGATCGCACGCTGACCGGACCCGTCTCCTCGCTCTCGACCACCGTCGCTCCGATCATGAAAAGGTTCTGCCCCCAGGGTACGGCATAGAGGGGAAAGCGTGGGTGAAGCAGCCGCACGGGCCGCGTGAGTGCTACGTCGCGCGCGCGCACCACGATGCGCTCACCACGCACACCGCGCAGAGTGGGAAGCTTGTCTCTCGCGGCTAGTCCGCGGCAATCGATGATGAGGTCGGCGTTTCTCGGCATTTCGCCTTCGCCGAGAATGAGGCGGGCACCGGCGGCTCTCGCTTCAGCCAGAAGAAAGTCGAGCGCCGCGTCAGGGGCAAGATGCGCCTCGCCGGGATAATAGAGCGCGGTCGTATAGCGTTTGGCGAGATCGGGCTCGAGCGCTGCAAGGGTATCGCCAGTGAGCCGCTCTGAGCCTTGCGTCATGCGCGCGAAGCGATCAAGAAGGGTTTGGTCCCGCGGCGGCGCGACCACGAGCGAGCCGTTGACCACGATGCCGGGGTAGGTCGCGCGCCAAAGCGCGATGCTGCGCAGCCCGAACTCGCCGACGACGGCGTCAGCGCTCTCCTCCTCGCAGCGTGGCGCGAGCATGGCGCCGGCATAAGGGCTGCAGGCTTCCGCGAACGGCGTGGTGGAGCGCTCATAGATGGTGACCGCGTGTCCCGCACGAGCAAGCAGGAGCGCCTGCCACAGACCGACGACGCCCGCGCCGCGGATGGCGATCGATTGACTGCGGGCGGCCATCAATCTCCGAGCGCCACGCCTTCACGGCGCGGGTCGGCTCCGCCTTCGAGGCCGTCTTTCGTCACCGCGATGATGTGGAGTCCGCTGACGAGATCGGTGCGCTGGACGTTATGGCCGAGACTCTCGAGTGCGTTGGCGAGGTTGTTCCATTCGGCGCCGGGTTCGATCACCACCGCATCCCCGGTCGAGCCGAAATTGACAAGCGCCGCGGCGTCGGCCGCGTCGAGGCGCCAGTCAATCAGAGCGATGAGCGCCTTGATGTTGTAGAGGATGATGGCGGCGCCTCCGGGGCTGCCGAGAACATAATGAAGTGCGCCGTCGTCGTTATCGAAGACGAGGGTGGGATCCAAAGAGCTCCGCGGGCGTTTGTCTCCTTCCACGCGATTGGCGACCGGGCTTCCCGCGTTGTCGACGGGGACAAATGAGAAGTCGGTGAGCTGATTGTTGAGCAGGAAGCCGCGCACCATGTTGCGTGAGCCGAAGGAGCGCTCGATGGTCGTGGTCATGGCGAAGGCGTTGCCGTCGTCATCTACGATCGAGACCTGACTGGTGCCATGGGCTTCGTGCGTCGAGTTGGCACCATAGGCGCCCTGGCGCGTATTGGGGGGCGTGCCCGCAACGACATTAGCCTGCGCGTGGTTGGGATCGATCAACTGGCGGCGCTCGTCGATGTAAGACGGATCGAGCAGACCGGCGGTAGGAGTGGTGACGAAATCGGGGTCGGCGAGATAGCGCGCGCGGTCGGCATAAGCAAGCCGCTCGGCCTCGATGATGGTGTGCGCGGCGCGCACGCTGAGCGGTGCAGGACCGAGATCATATGGGGCGAGTAGGCTCAGCACCTGCGAGACCGTAACCGCGCCGGAGGAGGGAGGGCCAGCGCCGCAAATCTTCTCGGCGCGATAGACGACGCAAACCGGCGGCCGCTCCTTGGCGCGGTAGCTCGCGATATCTTCGACCGAGAGAGTGCCGGGCCGGCGTGGATCGTTCTGCACGGCGTGGGCGATGTCGGCAGCGATTGCGCCCTTGTAGAAGGCATCCGGACCGTCGCGGGCGATCGTCGCGAGCGTCTCGGCGAGCGCCGGGTTGGCGAGGATATGACCAACCGGCCAAGGCTTCCCCTCGGCATCGAAGAAATAAGCCCGCGCTTCAGGCGTGAAGCTTTCAGCCGGTGCTTCGGCGAGCTCTGCGGCAAGACGCGGGGAGACGGCGAAGCCTGAGCGCGCGAGCGCTATGGCCGGCTCGAACAGCTCGGCCCAGGGAAGCTTGCCGTATGTGTCGTGCACGAGCTTCAGCGCAGCAAGCGCGCCCGGCACGCCCACCGAAAGCCCGCTCCCCATGGCGTCCTCGCGCGGAAGCGGCTTGCCGTCCTTGTCGAGGAAGAGTTCGGGCGTCGCTGCAGACGGTGCGGTCTCGCGGCCGTCGATGCTCGCGAGCTCGTTCTTCTGCTTGTCCCAATAGAGGATGAAGGCGCCGCCGCCGATGCCTGAGGATTGCGGCTCGACGAGATTGAGCACCATTTGCGTTGCAATGCCGGCATCCACGGCGCTGCCGCCTTTGCGCAGAATTGCGAGTCCCGCCTCGGCGGCGAGCGGGTTGGCGGCAACCACCATGTGCTGCTTCGCCTTGACGAGCGGCTTCGGGGCGAAGCCGCTGCCCGCTTCCGGTTGCTCGAAGGCGCGGGCTGCCTGCGGGCCGAGAACAAAAAGCAGCGCGAGCGCGAGCGAAGCGACAATCGTTAAGAGCTTGCGTGTCATGGCGCGCAGCATAGCGACTTTCGCGGGGCTCGCTACCTCTTGCGCAAGGTTGATCGCCTAATGGAAATCGCGGGATTTGGGGATGATGCGCTCTGAGCGCGGATGACGGCGCGGGTGCCAGCGCGGATGGAAGCGCTCGCGCGAGAGAAGCGGCCGCTTGACGTGATCGGCCGGTGCCAAGGGCAGCGAGGCGTCCTCCTCGCGCGATGAGCGCCAGGAGCCCCGATCCGGACGCTTGACCTCGTCGGCGTTGGCGAGGGCTACGCTGAGGTTCTCACCGTCCTCGGTCAGGAGTCGGAGCCAATCGCTTCTATCGTCCAGCCGCTCAGCAACGACGTGGATGATATCTTCGTGGCGCTGCACGCGGCCATGCACCACGACGAGCCGGGCGCCCATCACTACCTTCCGCTCGCGCTCTAGCACTTTCGGCCAGATCACCGAATTGGCGATGCCCGTCTCGTCCTCGATGGTCATGAACACCACGCCTTGCGCCGAGCCCGGGCGCTGGCGCACGAGCACGACACCGGCGACGCTCACGCGCGCGCCGTCGTGTGTCTTCCTGAGATCGGCGCAAGCGGCGATACGCGCTTTTCGTACGCGCTCGCGCAAGAAGCTCATGGGATGGGCTTTGAGCGAGAGGCGGAGCGTGCGGTAGTCGTTCACCACATGCTCGGAGAGCGGCATGACGGGAAGCGCCACTGACGCCTCGGCGCCTATCTCCGCCGCATTGGCGTGGTCGAAGAGGGGCAGCGGGATCTCTTTCGGCAGGCCGCGCACCTCCCACAACGCCTGGCGGCGGTCTAGCCCGAGAGAGCGGAAAGCATCCGCGCTCGCGAGCTTTTCGAGACAGGCGCGGCCGACACCACTCCGCCGCCACAGATCCCGGAGGTCTGTAAATTTCCCTTTCGCTTCCTCTTTGTCATGCCCGCGAAAGCGGGCATCCCGTAACCCCCGATCTTCGTCACTGAGGGTTTCGTGGTTACTGGATCGCCCGGTCAAGCCGGGCGACAAGGGGAGAGGTTGCGGACAAAAGAGGTGCGGGTTGATCTCGACGGGTAGGCCGTCGCGCATCGAGACGAGGCGTTTTACATCCTCCTCGCGCAAGCCATCGATCTGGCGAAGCCCAATACGGAGCACGCAGGTGTTGAGGGAGGCAGGTTCGAGGGTGCAATCCCAGAGGCTGTGATTTACATCGGCCTCGCGCGCCGCGACGCCGTGCTCGCGTGCGCAGCGCACGATCTGCGCCGGCGCATAGAATCCCATGGGCTGCGAGTTGAGCAGCGCGGCGGCGAAGGCCGCGGGGTAATGACATTTGATCCAGGCCGAGACGTAGACGAGATGGGCGAAGCTCGCGGCGTGACTCTCGGGGAAGCCGTATTCGCCGAAGCCCTTGATCTGGTTGAAGCAGCGCTCGGCGAACTCGGCCGGATAGCCGCGCGCCGTCATGCGCCCGACCATCTTCTGATGCAGGCGCTCGATGGTGCCTCTGCGGCGGAACGTGGCCATGGCGCGGCGAAGCTCGTTAGCCTCGGGACCGGAGAATTTCGCGGCCACCATGGCGAGCCGCATGGCCTGCTCCTGGAACAGCGGCACGCCCATGGTCTTGCCGAGCACCTGGCGAAGCTCGTCGGGAGGACCATGGTCGGGGTGAGGCGAGGGGAAGTCGACCGGCTCGACGCCCGAACGGCGGCGAAGATAAGGGTGCACCATGTCACCTTGGATCGGTCCGGGGCGCACAATGGCGACCTCGATGACGAGATCGTAGAAGATGCGGGGCTTGAGCCTCGGCAGCATGTTCATCTGCGCCCGGCTCTCGACTTGGAACACGCCGATCGAGTCCGCGCGGCAGAGCATGTCGTAAACGTGAGGATCGTCGCGCGGCACCGTGCCGAGGCCGAAGTCCGCGCCGTAATGGGCTTTGATCAGCGCGAAGGCTTTACGGATGCAGGTGAGCATGCCGAGACCGAGTACATCGACCTTGAGCAGACCGAGCGCGTCGAGATCGTCCTTATCCCATTCGATGAAGGTGCGGTCCTCCATGGCGGCATTGCCGATGGGAACGACCTCCGAGAGCGGCCCGCGCGTCAGCACGAAGCCGCCGACATGCTGGGAGAGATGGCGGGGGAAGCCGATCAACTCCTGCGTCAGCTCGAGGCAGGTCGCGAGCAGAGGATCTTGGGGATCGAGCCCAGCCTGGCGGACATATTCATCGGGCAGCCCCGCATTGCTCAGGCCCCAGATGGTGGTGGCAAGCGCAGCAACCGTGTCCTCGGAGAGGCCGAGCGCCTTTCCCACCTCGCGCACCGCCGAGCGCCCGCGATAGGAGATAACGGTCGCGGCGATCCCGGCGCGGTCGCGGCCGTAGCGTGCATAGATATATTGAATCACCTCCTCGCGCCGCTCATGCTCGAAATCGACGTCGATGTCGGGCGGTTCTTTCCGCTCGGGCGAGACGAAGCGCTCGAACAGGAGATCGATTTCGGTCGGATCGACATTGGTGATGGCGAGGCAATAGCAGACGGCTGAGTTGGCGGCTGAGCCGCGTCCCTGGCAGAGGATGCCGAGCCCGCGCGCATAGTGCACGATGTCGTGCACGGTGAGGAAATAGGGCGCGTAATTGAGCTCCTCGATCAGAGCGAGCTCCTTTTCCAACGTGTCACGCACCTTCTCGGGGATGCCGCCCGGGAAGCGCCACCGGGCACCCGCCCAGGTCAGGTCGACAAGATGCGATTGCGGCGTCTCACCCTCGGGCACCGGCTCATCGGGATATTCGTAACGAAGCTCATCGAGCGAGAAGCTGCAGGCCTCGGCGATCTCCCTGGTTCGCTCGAGCGCATCCTCGTAACCTTTGAACAGGCGAGCCATCTCATGTGCAGGTTTCAGGTGCCGCTCGGCATTGGCCTCGAGGCGGAAGCCCGCTTCGGCAACCGTGCATTTCTCGCGGATGCAGGTGAGCACGTCCTGGAGTGGGCGCCGGTGCGGGGCGTGGTAGAGCACGGCATTGGTGGCGACCAGGCCTAGGCCTACGCGGCGTGCGAGTTGCGCGAGTGCTTCGATGCGGGCGCGATCATCGCCGCGATAGCAATGCCTCGCCGCGAGATAGAGCTGGGCGCGCAAAGCTTTTCGCAACTGCCTCAAATCGGATTCGAAAGAGGAGACCGTGCTTCGAGACGCGTCCTTCGGACGCTCCTCAGCATGAGGGTTGGAGAAGGCCAGAATCTCTGCGTCCTCACCCTGAGGAGGCGCGAAGCGCCGTCTCGAAGGGTGCGTCCAATCATCAGGGGGGAGGGCGATGAAGATGAGGCCCTCGGCGTGTGACGTGACGTCGTCGAGGAAGAGCGTGCATTGGCCTTTCTCGGCGCGCCGCTGGCCGAGTGTCAGGAGACGACAGAGGCGCCCGTAAGCTGCGCGGTCGCGCGGATAGGCGAGCAGGCTCGGCGCATCTTGGAGATCGAGCCGTGCGCCGACGATGAATTTGATTCCGCCGACCTCCTTCGCGGCGAGATGGGCGCGCACCACGCCGGCAAGCGTGTTGCGGTCGGTGACGGCGATGGCCTCGAGCTCGAGCGCCTTTGCCGTCGCCACCAGCTCCTCGGCATGGGAGCCGCCGCGCAGGAAGGAGAAATTGGTTGTGACATCGAGCTCGGCGTAGCGCGGCATGGCGGATCATGCCGTCTCGACATTTCCTTTGTCATGCCCGCGAAGGCGGCCAGCCAGTAACCCCTGACCTTCATTATTGAGAGATCGGTGACTACTGGATCGCCCGGTCAAGCCGGGCGATGACGAGTAAGAAGCGTATGACATCATCAGCCGAAGACCCCGTGCAGGAACCAGCCGGGAGAGCCCAGCCCGCTCTCCTGATAGAGGCCTTCGCGGAACACCCAATAGCGATGCCCATCCTCGTCCTCGATGCGGTAATAATCGCGCGGCCGTGGTTGGTGCTTGCTGCTCGCTCTCCCGCTTCCCTTTAGGGAGGTGACAAGAGTTGCCCCGCTACGTAACGCGCGCCACCATTCCGGCGCGATGCGCTCAGGTCCTTCGGCCTTGACCACGCGGCGGCTCACATGCCGCCAGGTGAAGCGCGCGGGCGGTCCTTCGGGAATCTCGGCAAGCACGGTGACAGGCTCAGGGTTCGCGAAGAGAAGCGGGGGGCGCTGCGGCTTGGCCTGTCCGCTCCAGGAAGGGGCATCGTTTCGCGCCGAGATGCCTCGCGCCAAGGCACTTCGTGCCAAGGCACTCCGCGCGCTTTGCGCCAATTCAGGGATGTGGCTTTCGCGCGGGAAGAGGCGGCGCACGGCGCGCGCGCCCAGGCGATTGACCATGCGGTCGATTAGAGGCTCAGCTGCAGCCTTCTCCTCGCTCGCGGCGAGACTTGTCTGCGCCGGCAAGAGCGTCTCGGTAACCAGAGCGGCAAAGGCCATGAGGTCGACGCCGAAGCCCATGTCGATCCCCTCGATCTTGTCCTTGAACAGACTGAGGAGATGGTTCCTCTCTCGCGACGGCGCACTCAAGCCCGCCTCGATCACGGCGGAAGAGCCGTCGCTGCGGCAGAGCCAAAGGCCCAAGCGCTTTGCGCCGCGGCCTTTGCTGGCGAGCATGGCGCAAAGCTCTTCGGCGAGATAGTCGAGGCCGGCCATAACGCCTTCATGGGTGATGAGCGGTTCG
Organism: uncultured Alphaproteobacteria bacterium; assembly: GCA_963742355.1. GTDB lineage: Bacteria > Pseudomonadota > Alphaproteobacteria > Rhizobiales > Methyloligellaceae > Methyloceanibacter. The sequence continues at coordinate 303,033 of CAVULQ010000005.1, forward strand.
GGAAATGGGAGCCTCATCGTGAAGTCGGTTGCCGGCCGGAGAGGCGCGCGTTTCTCCTCGCGTTGGCCGAGCGCCTGATCGAGGCGAAGGAGCACGGCCTCAGCCACGTCTTTGGCATGGAAGCGCCGCTCGAGGCTTGCCCGCGGCAAGGCATAGAGCTGGCCGATGCGCTTCAGGCCGAGCCGCCTGAGGAGGTGCGCGATCTCGGGCTCAAGCCGCAAGGCCTCGATGGGAATGGACGCGAGAGCCGGCGCGATCTTTCCTTGGGGCACGATGATGGGTGAAGCTCCCCCGAAACGGGCGAGCGCATGCGCCCCGCCGAGCGTCTCGGCCAGAGCAAGCTGCGCGGTGAGCCCCGCGCGGGCTAGTCTTGCCTCAAGATCGGCGAGAAGCTCAGCCTCTCCGCCGAAGAGATGCGCCACACCGGTGACGTCGAGCCAGAGCCCGTCATCGCCGTCGACGTTCAGCGTCGGGCTGTAGCGGACGCTTGCCCAACTCGCCAGCGCAAGCAAAGCTTCAGCGTCTTTCCTTGCTTCCGCCGGCGCGGTCAAAAGATGCGGGCAGATGGCGCGCGCGTCAGCAAGCCCCATGCCGGGGATGAGACCTTGCGCGGCGCTCGCTCCATTAACGGCAGTCAGAATAAGACCGCGCTCCTCGCTGCCGACGAGGGCAAATGGCCTGTCATCGGTAAGAGCTTTGCCGGCTCTCTTCAGGCGATCGAGCGGGAGATGCGGCAGATAGATGGAAACCATCCAACTCATGACTGAACTCCACGATTAAACTTTGCCCCGGCGCCTCGCCCCGGCAGCGCTCAAGAGTGACGTGCCAAGCCGCCCGGCCCGGCGCGGCTTCATCAAATGAGGCGATGGCACTTCCAAGCGCCGCGATGCGCCAGCTGGTGAGCGTCCCCGGCAGCCTTTGGTGCCGATGCCCAGAGAGGATAAGGCAGGGGGTGCACGAGGCTTGCGCGGCAAGGCCGAGTCTTCGGGCGGCAAGCTCGGCCAGGCTTTCGGCCTGTCCAAGCGCGGCGACGAGGGTGAAGCTTTTAAGCCCTTCTTCGAGCGCCCAGGCTGCGTCTTGCATCGTCCTTGCCTCGACGAGGAGGAGACGCGCAGGGTCGAGGCCAAGAGCGATGAGGCCTGGCCCGTAAGGGTGGCCCCATTCGCGCGCGGCGTCTTGGGTGAGGCACCAGAGCAAGAGGTTCCGGCGTCTCCGCTCGGTCAGGATTTTAGTGATCGCAGCAAGGGCAAAGCCGAGCGCGGCAGGGGTGTCGCGGTAGGAGGCGCTCCTGATCTCGTGCAGCCCCGCTTGCGTCAACTTGGTCAGGGGAAATTCTCTTTCCTCTCGCTCCTCGTCATGCCCGCGAAGGCGGGCATCCAGTAATTCCTGACCTTGGTTAGGAGGCTCGGGCAGTTCCTCGATGATCAGTCGGGGGTTATTGGATCGCGCGGTCGAGCCGGGCGATGACAGTTTAGGGGGCAGGGATAGAGATAAAGAGCAGGCGGGGCGGGAAGGGCCCGGACCCGGTGCGGGGGGAAGGCTCAAGGACACGGGAACCTGCTCGAGCGCACGGATCGATGCGCGTAGCTGCTCGATCAGGACCCTCCCCGTGGTCCCGCCTGCTCTTGCAACGCCAGCCGGTGGAACGAGGAGACCTTCTGCACCGCCTGGAACGTCGTTACGCACGCTACTGACCTCAACTCTCGTTCCTGTTTTGTTCTAGACAGAGTCGGACCAAGAGTCAAGGTGAGGCTCCTTTGGCTGCCTAGCGACCTCCTGAGCTAGGTCTCCCAATGCCCTGGGGGACCCGAAAACATCCAAAATCCTGTAACCAGATCCCCTGCCAAGGACGTGCGAGACGGCCGGATCATTACCGCAAAAAGGCGTTTGCTCGTTTTTTGGTGAAAGCCAGGTAAAGACGAGAAAAACTTGATCTAAATTTCTCCAGGATTCCTTGGATTCCACTTTTAGACATTTACAATTTGTTTACCATAAAGCACTCGTCTCTATTGGATCGATTTAACGTGTATCTAAACCATGCGTGTTAGCTTTCACGAGGTTCCGCCGTTGAGGACAGTTTGGCGAGGGGACCTTTAGACCTAAATCAAAGGGAGAGTCGAAAATGAGGACTTCAATCGCACGTTTCGTCAAGGACGAGTCCGGCGCCACCGCTATCGAGTACGCGCTGATCGCCGCCGGCATTTCGGTTGCCATCCTGGCCGCCGTGAATGCCCTTGGTGGCAAGCTGATCGGCGTGTTCAACACGATCTCCAGTGATCTTCCGGGTGCTGCCGGCTAAGCCTCTCTAGGCCGAGAGGTCCAGCTCCCGTGTCGGGGCTGGACCTCCTCCTTCACATTCAAACATGGATTTCGGCGCGGGCTGTTTTGCCTCACTCGCCGAGCCCCCAATCTTCCACAATCTCCTGCTAGGTAAGCTCAACCTTCGAGGGGAGCTTCACGCCTTGCAGTTCTGGGGCGCCTCCGTGCGCCGGCGTCTGCTGACGCTATTCCTCGCGCTAGCCGGCTTTGCCGCCTTCGCGCCTTCTGTCTCTGCCCATCCCCATGTCTGGGCGACGGTCCGCTCCGAGATCGTGTTGGGGCCCAATCACCAGATTATCGCTATCCGCCACGCCTGGACCTTCGATGAGTTCTATACCGCGATGGCGGTCCAGGGCCTCGATACCAACAAGGACGGCGTCTACTCGAAGGAAGAGCTCGAACCCCTCGCCAAGGTCAATGTCGAGTCGCTCAAGGAGTTCGATTATTTCACCTACGTGCATTTCGACGGCGAGGACGACAAGCTCATGAAGCTGAAGCCGCCGGTCGATTATTGGATCGACTACGATAAGAACGTGCTGACACTCCATTTCACGTTGCCGCTTGAGAAGCCGGTCGATACGCACGGCAAGCCGGTCGCGGTGGATGTCTACGATCCGTCCTTCTTCGTCGCCTTCGGCTTTGCCACCGAGAAGCCCGTCACGCTTGCGGGGGCGGATACCAAAGGCTGCGACGCCAAGATCATCGTTCCCGATCCAGACACGGCTGCCGACACCAAGGCCTTGACCGAATCCTTCTTCACCCAGCTCGGACCGAACTCGAATTTCGGATCACAGTTTGCCCAGACGGTGACGGTGAAATGCAAGGATTCGCATCTATGAGACGCGCACGGGCTCTCGCAGGCGCCGTCCTGCTCGCTCTCGTCAGCCTCGTTGTCGCCGCTTCGGCCGCGCGCGCTGAGCTCAAGCCGATCTCGCCGTTCGCGGCGACCGAGTCCGCACCTCCTTCCGCTTTCGGGGCACGTCCGATCGCTTCTCCCCTCCAATCGCGTGGGCCGCTGGGGAGCCTCCTCGCCTGGGTGGTCGACAAGCAGCAGACGATGCAGCGTACGCTCGCCATGAGCGTCAAAGACTTGAAAAGCGCCAATCCCATCGCCGGAGCGCTGACCCTTACCGCGCTCTCCTTCATCTACGGCATCCTCCATGCGGTGGGTCCAGGCCACGGCAAGACGATCATCTCCTCCTATGTCGTCGCCAATGAGGAGACGGTCAGGCGGGGTGTGATGATCTCTTTCATCGCTGCTGCTCTTCAGGCGCTGACAGCAGTGGCGCTCGTCAGCCTGTTCCTGTTCGGACTCAACGCCTCAGGGCTTCAGATCAACGCCTGGTCGAATCAGCTCGAAAGCGTGAGTTACGCCCTGATCGCTCTGGTTGGTGTCTATTTGCTGACGACGCAGCTCCTCAAGCTCTGGCGCAACTGGCACGGCGCGCCTCTGGCATTCGCTTCGGTGGGAGACTCTCGACATAGTCATGGCGCTCTCGAGCGCCACGATCATTCCCATCATGTTCATGACCATGAACATGATCACAGCCACGCGCGTGATCATTCCCATGAGCAGGCTCACGCTCACGCCCATGATCATGACCATGACCATCATCAGCTCGCGCACGACCACCACCACGGTCATCACCACGCGCCGGGCGAGGCGTGCGACCATATTGTCGATGCGCGCCAGCTTGCCGGTCCGTTCTCTTGGCGGAAGGTCATGGCGGTGGTGTTCTCAGTCGGGATCAGACCGTGCACGGGAGCGATCCTCGTGCTCGTTTTCGCCGTCACTCAGGGAGTGTTCTGGGCCGGCGTCGCGGCGACCTTCGCCATGGCGTTCGGCACGGCGATCACCGTGGCGCTGCTCGCCACGGCCGCGCTCGGCTCGCGTGAGCTTGCGCTCAAGCTTGGCGGGGCGAACGGCTCTTGGGCCAATGCCGTGTGGACGACCTGCACCATCGGCGGCGCCGTCGTCATCTTTTTGTTCGGGGCGCTGTTATTCGCCGCTTCGCTTGGGCCGGCGCGACCCTTCTGACGAAGGGCCGCGAGGCACGCCCGGCTCTAACGAAACAACCTCTGCTCGTTGCGCGTTCATTCGCCAGGTGAAAGCAAGGAGGTTGTTCGATGGGTAAGATCGAAGGCAAAAGAATCGCCATTCTCGCCGCAGACGGCTTCGAGCAGTCAGAGTTGCTGGTGCCGAAGCAAAGGCTGGAAGAGGCCGGCGCCAAGGTGGATATCATCTCGCTCAAGACCGGCGAGATCTGGGGCTGGAAAAGCGGCGATTGGGCCGAGCCAGTTCCCGTCGACCGGACGATCGATGCGGTCAAAACGGACGAGTACGATGCACTCGTCATCCCTGGAGGCGTGATCAATCCGGATCTGCTGCGCGCCGATGAGGATGCGGTTCAGCTCGTGCGCGACTTCTACGAGGCGAAGAAGCCGATCGCAGCGGTTTGCCACGCTCCTTGGGTCTTGGTGGAGGCCGGTCTCGCCAAGGGTCGCAGGATGACGTCCTATAATTCCATGAAGACCGACGTGAAGAACGCGGGCGCCAATTGGGTCGATAGGGAGGTGGTGGTCGACCAAGGCGTGATCACCAGTCGCAACCCCGGGGACCTCGAGGCCTTCTCAGCGAAGATCATCGAGGAGGTCGGCGAAGGACTGCACGAGGACAGAGCCGTCGCCTGATTGTTGCGCCCTGAGCGCATTCGACGCATCCCGCCGTTCTCGCGCTCCCCGTTCTTGCGCTATCGCCGCGCTATCGGATAGGTGTAGCGCGAGAATGGCATTGCTTTTCTTGTGGCCAATATTGCCGCTGTGCGGCAACGCATCCTAAATCTTGGCCACGATGCGTGGGGACCGTCGGAGACTCGGCAAGAGCTTCGTGCTAGCGATCAAGAGGTAACAGATGACACTTCAGCTTGGCGACACCGCCCCCGATTTCGAGACCGAGACCACCCAAGGGCATATCCACTTCCACGAATGGCTTGGCAATTCGTGGGCCGTGCTGTTCTCCCACCCGAAGGACTTCACACCGGTGTGCACCACCGAGCTTGGCTACATGGCGAAGATCAAGCCGGAGTTCGACAAGCGCGGCGTGAAAATCGTCGGGCTGAGCGTCGATCCTATCGACCGTCACGCGAAATGGGCGGAGGACATCAAGGACACGCAAGGCGTCGCGCCGAACTTTCCCATGATCGGCGATCCGACGCTCGCCATCTCCAAGCTTTACGGCATGTTGCCGGCAAGCACATCGGGAAACTCAGAGGGGCGCACTCCGGCAGATAACCAGACCGTGCGCAACGTGTTCGTCATCGGCCCTGACAAGAAGATCAAGCTCATCCTCGTCTATCCCATGACCACGGGACGCAATTTCGATGAGGTCCTGCGCGTGATCGACTCGCTCCAGCTCACCGCCAAGCATCGGGTCGCGACTCCGGTGAATTGGAAGGAAGGCGATGACGTGATCATCTCGGGCTCCGTGTCGGACGAGGAGGCGAAGAAGATCTATCCCGACGGATGGAAGGCACCGCGCCCCTATATCCGCATCGTCCGGCAGCCCCGCTAAGGCTGAAAGCGCCTCGGGCTCCTGCGCTAACCCCTGCGTCAGTCCTGTCACAAATGACAGTCCGGCCGCAAAGAATCGATTGGCGGTCCGAGCCCCAGTTATGCTAGAAATGCTGTACACGGATTATATCGATCCGTGAACAACAAGGCGCAGGGCGGCATTCGCTGCCGGAAAGCGCCGCGGGCAGGGGGTCATGACCAATTCAAGCGACTCGGGTGCATCCGGGGGCGGCGCAGACGCGCGCGAAATCGCCAAGCGGATTGGCGATCAGATCGCGCCGTTGATCAAGCTCGCGCGGTCCAGCAAGTTTGACTTTCTGGCATATCTCTTGGCCATGGCACTTAAGGAATCGCGGCGGCTCTCGGGAAACTGAGATCCCGGCTTTCCCCGGTATGCCGGCGTTCCGGTCGCTGCTAACATTTGCTTGCCATGGCATTTCCGAAGACGCCCGCTCTGAGCACGGATTGCGCCATCTTCGATGGAAGTGGCCGCGTGCTCCTCATCCGCCGCGGGAACCCGCCGTTTAAGGGCGCATATGCGCTGCCGGGCGGGTTTGTCGAGATCGGTGAGACGGTCGAGGTCGCGTGCCGGCGCGAGGTGCTCGAGGAGGTGGGCATCGAGGTCGGCAAGCTGCGTCTCATCGGGGTTTATTCCGATCCCGATCGCGACCCGAGAGGTCACGCGGTCAGCGTGGCCTTTTTTGCTGTGTTGGCGCACACAAGCCCCCCGCGCGCGGGCTCAGACGCCGCAAGCGCCGAATGGGTCGAAGATTGGCGAAACCTCACGCTTGCCTTCGACCATGCTCAGGTCCTTGCCGATGCCGAGGCGCTGAAAGCGGGGCGAGCCCCAAGGGAGCGGTGAAGACTAGGCGCTGGGCGGTCGATGCTCTATCTAGGCTCCGAATGGAGCCGCCCATGAATGAGAGCGCCCGCCCCAAGGCTTTCGCCGCCGCTAAGCGGCCGCAAGGGCCTGAAAAAATTCAGGGTTCTGGCCGGATCGGCGTCCTGCTGATCAATCTCGGCACGCCGGACGCGACTTCCTATTGGGCCATGCGGCGTTACCTCAAGGAGTTCTTGTCGGATCGCCGGGTGATCGAGGTCAATCGCGTCTTGTGGTGGTTCATCTTGAATGGCGTCGTGCTGGTGAAGCGGCCATTCGCCAGCGGGGCCAAATACCGCTCGATCTGGAACGAGGAACTCGACGAATCGCCGCTCTTCACCATCACGCGGCGCCAGGCCGAGAAGGTGGCCGACGCGCTGTCCTCACGAAAGGACATCGTAGTCGATTGGGCGATGCGATATGGGAACCCGGCCATCGCTCCCCGTATCGAGGCGCTGGTTGCGCAAGGCTGCGACCGCCTGATTGCCTTCCCGCTTTATCCGCAATACGCCGCTCCGAGCACGGCCGCGGCCAACGACAAGGTCTTCGATGCGCTGAAGACGTTGCGCGCGCAGCCGGCCCTTCGCACCGTGCCGCCATACCCGAGCGATCCCGTCTATATCGCGGCGCTTGCCAACTCGATCAAAACCCATCTCGCTAGCCTAGACTTCGAGCCAGAGGCGATTCTCGCATCGTTCCACGGGCTGCCGCAGGACTATGTCGACAAGGGCGATCCCTACCAATGCCAATGCATGGATACGGTCGACGCCTTGCGCGCGGCGCTCGGCCCCATTGGTGCCAAGCTCAAGCTCACCTTTCAGTCGCGCTTCGGTCGTGCCGAGTGGATCAAACCTTATACCGATAAGACCATCGCGGCGCTGGCGCGGGATGGGGTGAAGAAGCTTGCCATCGTCTGCCCGGGTTTTGCCGCCGACTGCATCGAGACGCTCGAGGAGATTGCGCAAGAGAACAAAGACATCTTCCTCGAGCATGGGGGCGAGAAGTTCAGCTACATCCCTTGCCTCAACGACAGCGACGAGGGGATCGGCGTGCTCGTGCACCTGATCGAGCGCGAGCTTCAGGGTTGGGTTTGAGGTGTGCGTCATTCCGGCGAAAGCCGGACTCCAGATTCGATATAGGGATTCTGGATCCCGGCTTGCGCCGGGATGACGAGAGTGGGGGACATGGGTAGGTTCTCGTGCGGTCCGCTTTCCTCGCTTTATTCTGTTGCCTCACGGCCTTGCTCGCGGGCGCGTCCGCTTTTGCCGCCGACGCCGAGCAGAAGCCGCATCCTCCCTCGACCTATGTTTCAGTCGCGGGCGCGCCAGGCGACGGCGAGCAGGCGCTCGCCGCGGCGCTCGGAAGGCGGCTCGCAGCGCTCGGGGTGAAGCAGGCGACCGCGTTCGAGTCGGATGTTTACGACGTGCAAGGCACGGTGCGCGTAAGCGCTGCACGTGCAGGAAGGGAGACCGTCACCATCATCTGGGTCGTTCTCGGTCCCGACGGCAATCAGCTTGGCGTCACCCGCCAAACCAAGGAGGTGAAGAAAGGCTCGCTCGACAAGAAATGGGGGGGCGCTGCGGACGCCGCTGCTGCGGCTGCCGCCGCTGACATCGTCCAACTCCTCCCGCATTAGGCTGGCGAAGCGCGCTGGAGCGGCCCTTATAATCAAGGGTGGCCGCACCCATTTATCAGCCGCGAGGAAGGCTAGCTCGACAGATCGAAACAAGAACGCGCCTAGCGAACAACAAATCCCGTCTCGCCAAGACACCTCTGGAGAGTAGCCATGCTCGGCTTCAATGTCTTCGTTATCTTCCTGCTCTTTCTCTTCATCTTCATCGTCATTGCCGGCGTAAAGGTCGTGCCGCAGGGCTGGAACTACACGGTCGAGCGTTTCGGCCGCTATACGCGCACGCTTCGCCCAGGACTGACCGTCATCATCCCGTTCATCGACCGCATCGGGCGCAAGCTCAACATGATGGAGCAGGTGATTGAGGTCCCGAGTCAGGAGGTGATCACCAAGGACAACGCCATGGTCAGGGTCGATGGCGTGGCCTTCTTCCAGGTGCTCGACGCGTCACAGGCGAGCTATGAGATAACCAATCTGCAAATCGCCATCCTCAACCTCACCATGACCAATATCCGCACGGTGATGGGCTCGATGGACCTCGACAAGCTCCTCTCCGAGCGTGACGAGATCAATCACCGTCTGCTCAAGGTGGTCGACGACGCCACCCACAATTGGGGCGTCAAGGTCACCCGCATCGAGATCAAGGATATCGAGCCGCCGCGCGATCTGATCAATTCGATGGCGCGGCAGATGAAGGCTGAGCGCGACAAGCGCGCGGCGATCCTGGTGGCCGAGGGCGAGCGGCAGGCGGCCATCCTCACGGCGGAAGGCTCAAAGCAGGCGCAGATCCTCGCCGCCGAGGGACGGCGCGAGGCCGCCTATCGCGACGCCGAGGCGCGCGAGCGCTCGGCGGAAGCCGAGGCGAAGGCTACGCAAGTGGTGAGCGAGGCCATCGGCAAAGGCAGCGTCCAGGCGATCAACTATTTCGTCGCCAACAATTATATCGGGGCGCTGAAGGCGCTGGCCGAGGCCAAGAACCAGAAAGTGCTGATCCTGCCGATCGAGGCTTCATCCGTGATCGGCGCCATCGCCGGGGTGGGTGAGATCGCGCGCGAAGCCTTCGGCGGCGGTGGCGATGCTTCGGCCAGCGCCGCTCCGAAGCCGCAAACCCCCGCGCGTCCCCGCGCCGGCGGCTCAGTCCCAACCGTCTAGCAGGCCGAAACGACGTTCATGGAAACCATCGTCGCACTCGGCGCCTGGAGCTGGATGATCGTCGCGGCCATCCTGTTCGCGCTCGAGCTTGCCGCGCCGGGAATCTTCTTGATGTGGTTCGGCCTCGCCGCCGCCGTCACCGGGCTCATCGTGTTCCGCTACGATATCGGCTGGCAGTGGCAGCTGATCTGGTTCTGCGGATTGTCGCTGGCCTCGGTGCTGGTCGCCGTCAAATATCTGCGCAAACATCCGTTCGAGAGCGAGCGGCCGCTGCTCAACGAGCGCGCCACCCAGCTCATCGGACAGACCTTCGATCTGGTCGATCCCATCGTCAACGGGCGCGGCAGCGTCAAGATCGGCGATTCGATCTGGCGGGTGGAAGGACCTGAGCTACCCAAGGGCGCGCACATCAAGGTGGTCGGCGCCGACGGCACGCTGCTCAAGGTCGTGCCGGCCGGGACAGCAGCCGCGGCTTAGCGGCTTGCGATCTGGGTTTCGATTTGCCGGACAGAGATGACCTGCGGCGGCACTTGTGCGGTCGCATCGGCCAGAGGCCAAGTCGCCTCGGCGTTACGGACATGGCCGCTGCCAGCCACCTGGACATCGGCGAACCCGACCTCCATCAGCTTTTCTCTGATCGCCTCGTTGCTGGCAACCTGCTCCCAAAAGTTCAACGCGATCACGGCGCGGTAGCGCGTGCCCTTATGCACCGTATACATGGCCATCAGGTCGAGACCTCCCTCAAGAGATTGTATATTTGTATTATACACGGTCTACGTGCCTAGAGGATAGGCCTATGGAGCGGCGGCAAACCATCGCTCGACGGCCTCCCGACCGGCGTCATCGAGCAAGAGGTGGAGCTTGGTGCGGCGCAGGAGGAAATCCTCTGCCGTCATCGCGTCCTCCGCCTTGACCGCGTGCTCGAGCTCGGCGCGCGTCACGCCCGGCGCGATCTCTTCCGCCGCGCCGGCTGTAGCGGCCATGCGGGCGAACAGGGCTTGGACTTGGTCGCCATAGGTGAAGGCAAGGCGGCGGCGCGTCTCATAGGCGAGGCTCGCGGGTCCGCGCTCGGCGCGGGCTAACAGCTCGGCGCGGGAGAGGCTGCCGCCGAAGAGAGCGACACCCTTGGTCCAAGGCCCACTCATCTTGGCGCCGAGGCTTGCGAGTCTCTCGAGCACCTGTTCGGCGAGAAGGCGATGGGTAGTGAGCTTTCCGCCATAGAGAGTGACGAAGCCGCCCATACCGTTAGCGGCGGAGGAAAGCGCCGCGCTCCGGCTGATGCGGCTCGGGCGTGTCGCCTCATCGTCGTGCAGGGCGCGCACGCCAGACCAAGTGAACGCCACGTCCCGGCCTGTGGCTGGCCCGGCCTGTCCAGCGAAATAGCGGTTGTAGGCGGCGAGCAAATAGGCCTCCTCCTCGGAAGAGCAGACCGCTGCTCCGGGATCGCCCTCGTGCGGCACGTCAGTCGTGCCGACGAGGAGAAAGCGGCCCTCGAGCCAGGGGATGACGAAGATCACACGCTCGTCCTCGTCTTGCAGCGTAAAGGCATCCTTCAACGGAGGCGTAGGCATCGGGAGCACGATGTGGCTGCCGCGCACGAGCCTCAACGGGCGAGGCGGCGGAGCGGCCGCGGTCATCGCATCGACGCTCGCCACCCAGGGGCCGCTCGCATTGACGATGAAGCGCGCGGCGATATTGATCTTCTGCCCGCGCTCGTCGAGCTCGACCGCATAGCCATTTTCGATGGGGGCGATCGCGGTGACGGCGCGGCGGTTCAGCACGTCGGCACCGCGGATGCGCGCATCGAGCAGGACGGCGAGAGTGAGCCGCGCGTCGTCGGTCTTGGCGTCATGATAATGCAGCACCGAGTTGAGGCCATCGTGGCGCAAATGCGGGAGATGCGAGATCTCGCGGCTCGAGAGCCTACCGCTCGCCGCGAGTCCGTCACCGAGCGACAGGAGATCGTAGAGAGCGAGCCCCGCATGAACGAGCCAGGCCTGCCGCTTCTGCCAGGCATAGATCGGCAAGAGGAAGCGCTGCGGAGTCACCAGATGAGGCGCGGTCTTGAGCAGGCCTGCCCGCTCAAGGAGCGACTCCCGCACCAGAGCTAGCTCGAGATGCTCGAGATAGCGCAAGCCCCCATGGATCAGCTTGGAGGAGGCTGAGGAAGTGGCCGAAGCGTAGTCGCCCTTCTCGGCGAGCATCACTGCCAGCCCGCGCCCGGCGGCGTCGCGTGCGACCGCCGCGCCGTGAATGCCGCCGCCGATGACGAGAAGATCGACGCTTCGCATAGCCACCATAATCCCCCTAAGGAAGGATTATAGTGAACTACGGCGAAGCGAAATGAGCTTGCGTCGGTTCGGAGCTAGGCCGCGCTGCAATTACGCTGGCCTTTGAGCGCCTGCTCGGCGGCGCCGTGACTGTCATAGCCGCTGGCGTTGCCGAGCGTCTTCAGCCCCGCAGCCTTGCTCGGATGGGCGTCGATAACGGCGCAATAGCCCGAGGAATCCTGAACCACGAAGTGCTGTTGTGCGGCGAGGGCCGGGGTGGCAACGCCCGCGATCAGCAGGCTGGCGATGAGGAATTTTTGCATTGTGCTTCTCCTTTTACGGAGTGCCCCTCGTCACCTTACACGTAGTCTCGTGTCGCTCTAAGCGAAGGCTTCACGCTGCGGCCTAACCGCGCGCGCGGCCTCACGACGATCTCAATCTCGTGCGGCGCGCTGTCGCCGCAATCCTTGTGTAGGGTCCTTTCGTCAGCCCTCGGTTCAGCGAGCAAGCTCCCGTGGACGCGCATCATCAAGGGACCGATCTCAGCAGGCGACATCGGCGCCCAGAGATCATGGACGCGCCGGATTTGCCGGCTGCACGCCTGATCGAGACGCTGAAGGGCTTGCGCCTCGTCAATACCGTGACCCAATCGAGCCGGCTGATGTGGCCTGATCTCGTGGCCGCAGCCAGGCGGCATTCAGGCGAGACGCTGCGTGTGCTCGATGTCGCGTGTGGGGGAGGTGACGTTCTCATCACGATCGCGCGCTGGGCGAAGAAAGCCTCGCTCGATGTCGAGCTTGCGGGTTGCGATGCAAGTGAAGAGGCTGTGTCTTACGCGCGCGAGTCCGCAGCGCGAGTCGGCGCGCGCATCAATTTCTTCGAACTCAAGGTCGGGCGCGACCCTCTGCCGGAGGGCTACCACATGGTCATGAGCACGCTCTTCCTGCATCATCTCGATGAGGGCGACGCGATCGTCTTCCTGCGCGAGGGAGCGGCCAAGGCGCGCGATCGACTGGTGATCCAGGATCTCTTGCGCAGCCGGCTAAGCTATTGGCTCGCGCGGGCCGGCACGCGGCTCCTTTTGTTGAACGACATCTGCCGTCTCGATGGGCGGACCTCGGTCGAGGGCGCGTTCACTCGGGGCGAAGCGAGCGAACTGGCAAAGGCAGCCGGGCTCGAAAACGCCGAGATCGTGCCCCGCTTTCCCTTCCGCTATCTAATCCGCTGGGTCAGGGGCTGATAGTCCATGACGTCGGCATAGCTCGTGAGCCGCGTCGATTGCGCGAGCCAAGTGACAAGGCGCGGCAGAAGCCTCGCCGTGCCGACCGTGAGCGCGTGCAGCCGCCCCGTCTCGAACAGCACGTTGACCATCGACGCCCAGCGAAACTGGGGAGCGAGCCTGGCGATCATGCGGGACTGGAAGTCTTCCGCGCTCTCACCGCCAAGCACGGCTTGCGCCGCGGCGATTCCAGAAAACAGTGCGATCGACATGCCGTCGCCGGTAAATGAGGGGATCACGGCGAGTTGGTCGCCGAGGGGATAAATCGCCGGCGAGATGGGCTCTCGGCGAAGATATCCATAGGGAATCGCGGCGATCGCGACCGGCTTGCCCCATCGGGGCTTGGCGCCGTCGAGAAGCGCCGCGAGAATTGGCGACTGCCGCGCAAAATAGGCGGCCTGAGCTGGCCAGTCGGCGCCGATGCGCTGGAGCAGCGCGCTATGCATCACCCAGCACAGCGTCACGAGCTTCTCCTCGACGATGATGGCGCCGATATAGCCGCCGTCGAACATCATGAGGTGGACGACATCGTCGAGGAGAGCGAGCGCGGATGTGCCCACGCGGAGCTGGAGCTTGAAGCCGACCATGTCGCTCGGCGCGCGGGGAAACTGGCGGAGGTTATGCTTGCCGCTCGCCAGAGCGACCGCCCGCGCCATGAGCTTCTTGCCGCCGGCTTTCACAACAAGAAGGGCATCGCCACGGTTCACCTCGGTCACGGTGATGCCGCGTCTCACCTCCGCGCCGGAATCTGCCGCCTTGTCCAACAAGGCTTGGTCGAGGCGGTAGCGCGAGTAACCGGCGGCGCGGAAAGGAAGTGGCGCCTCGGCATAATTCGTGCCTGAGGCCAACCTGAACGTGCCCATGGAGCTCGCACCCATCGTGTGCACGTCGATGCCGAGATAGCTCAGAAGCGTTTGTGCCTCTTCACTCAGGAACTCGCCACAAACCTTGTGGTGGGGCGAGCGAGTGCTCTCGAGCAAGAGGACGGGAGCACCGTGGCGTGCCAGCTCGACCGCGAAGGCGGCACCGGCGAGACCGCCGCCGACCGCGATGAAAGGAGCCTCCATCAGCGGAGGGTCGCGCTTTCCGCGCGGAGGATCAACTGCTGCGCCGGTTGAGCCGGCCTAAGCGACGCCGGCGCGGAGCAGATCGTGGATATGGATGATCCCAACCGGGCGCCCGTCCTCCACCACGAACAGCGTGGTGATGGCCGAGGAGTTGATGATCTCGAGCGCGGCGCTTGCCAGCAGGTCTGGCGACACGGTCTTGGGGCCTGCCGTCATGATGTCCCCGGTGCGCTTGGCGAGCAGGCCGTCGCCCATGTGGCGGCGCAAATCGCCGTCGGTGATGATGCCCCTGAGCAGGCCGTCGCCGTCGAGCACGCCGAGGCAGCCGAGCGCCTTCTCCGTCATGACCACGATCGCCTCGGCCATGGCGCAGTCGGCTGGAGCGAGCGGCAGGCGGTCGCCTTTATGCATCAGATCGCCCACGAATTTCAGGCGCGCGCCGAGCTGGCCACCAGGGTGCAGAGCCTTGAAGTCGCGCGCGGTGAAGCCCTTGCTCTCGAGCAGCGCAATGGCGAGGCAGTCGCCGAGCGCGAGCTGCATGACGGTCGAGGTGGTGGGCGCGAGGCCGTGCGGGCACGCCTCCTTGGCTTGCGGCAAGGCAAGCACCAAGTCGGCGCTGGTGCCGAGCGTGCTGTTCGGGTTCGACGTCACGGCGACCAGCGGCACGGCGAATCGGCGTGAATAGGAGACGATGTTGCCGAGTTCGACCGTCTCGCCGGACCAGGAGAAGGCGAGGATCATGTCCTGCTTGGTGATCATGCCGAGGTCGCCGTGGCTCGCTTCGCTCGGATGCACGAAAAAGGCCGGAGTACCGGTCGAGGAGAGGGTGGCAGCCACTTTGAGCCCGACATGGCCACTCTTGCCCATGCCGGTGATGATGATGCGGCCATGGCAGGCCCGCATCATGCCGATCGCCTTGTCGAAGCTGTCGCTCAGCGCGGCGCCGAGCTCCGCTTTCAGCGCGCTCAGGCCCTCAGCCTCAAATTGGAGGGTGCGCGTGGCCGATTCGATCGCCTCGCTCTGGCCGTCCCGACGTAAGAAATCCCGCTTCAGGCCGACCGGCATGATCGTGCTCCCCCTGTTGCGCAAGGCCGCATACTAGCACGGTTTAGGGCCGCGCAAGTCCCAAGACGTTCCCGTTTCGGGACGGCGCTAAACGCCCCATTAACTCTATTGCCCTTAGGCTTTCCTGATCAACGGCCGAGTGGACGCGGGGGGTCGTCCCGGCGCCCCGGTGTCGATCGAGGATCGCGTCCTTGCCGCGTCGCCATTGGATAAGCGCAGCGGGCGCTCTCGCTGCAGCCCTGTTCTTTGCCGCCTCCGCGCCGGCAGTGGCCCAATATGCGACCGGACAGTCCTTGCGCGGCAGCATCGCGCCGCAAGATGCGACTCAGGTCTCCAGCGCGCCTGTGACTCCGGGCAGCTCGGCTGATTCCACGCCCACGGGCCAGCCCCTCCCTGTCGGCGCGATCCCTCCTTTGCAGCGGCTTCCAGGAGAGACGCCGACAACGCCCCTCGGCGGCACGGGAGATGACAACAACCAAGTGCCCGGTGATGAGCAGGCTGAAGGGCCGCCCACGGATGAGTTCGGCGAAGAGATTCAGCCTCCGGCCGTCGTGCCCGAGATCGGCGTGTCGACGCAGCAGGGAGAAGCAACCACACAGATCCCAGGCACTCAGCTCGATTCCTCGCGCCATCGCATCCTCGCGCCGCCGGTGCACGATCTCGACCCTTATGTCCCCATCGGCATGAAGCTCGGAGCCTTCCTGTTGTTCACCGAGGCCGAGATCGGCACCATCCTCACCGACAACGTGCTCGACACCGACTTCAACGAGCATAAGGACATCGCGTTCGAATTCGCGCCCGAGGTCAGACTCGAATCGAATTGGGCGCGTAACTTCTTCATGGCGCAGTTCACCGCCGACCGGAGCTGGTACCACGACTTCTCCGTCGAGGACGATAAGATCTACCAAGCCCTTCTCAGGGGCCGGCTCGACGTGACACGCCGCACACACCTCGAGCTCGAGACCGAGAAATCGCAGACGCAAGTGGGTCGCGACTCGGTGAGCCTCACCGATATCGCGGGCCCGCAGACCAATCTGCAAGAGCAGCACATTACCGCCTCTGCCGATCACACCTTCAACCGCCTGACGCTGAAACTGACCGGGACGATCGCCGACTACGATTACGGGAACCAAGCTCCGGTCTTCATTCTCGATCCGACGGCCAACGCTCTCGTGCCCTTCGAGGACGTTCGTGACTATGTCGAGGACGAGCTCAGACTCAGGAGCAGCTATGAGCTCAGGCCGGATACCGCGGTGTTCCTCGAAGGCTCGGTCAACGAGCGCGACTACAAGCAGCCGGTGAATTCAGCGGGCTTCCGCCGTGACTCTTCGGGCACGACGCTACTAGCCGGAGCCGTCGTCAACTTCACCAACAGGTTGACCGGAGAGATCAGCGCGGGGTGGGGACAGCAGCAATCAGTCGATGATCGATTGTCTCCCGTCGAAGGGCCGCTCCTCAACGCCGATCTCATCTGGTTGCCATCGCCGCTCACCAAGCTCGAGTTCATCGCCCGCTCGGAGATCGACGACACCTCACTCACCGACTCGCTCGGCGCGATCGACCACTATTACGATCTATCGCTGCAGCATGCGTTTTGGCGTTATCTCGTGCTTGGCACCTACTTCTCGTACGAAATTGCCGACTATGTCGACGATCCGCTCGTCGACCAACGCATAAAGACGGGGCGTCGGCCGAGTATTATTTCAATCCCTATGCATCGGTTTATGCGCGCTACGAGTATACGGATTTCTTCTCGACCATTCCGTCAAGCGACTTCATCGAGAACGAGCTGCGGCTCGGCTTTGGAATCCGTCACTAGCCTAGTTTGCCGGGGAAGGCTCAGCCCGCCATGGCGCGTTGCCTCACCGTACCGGAGGTGAGGTCAGCGTAGCTATCGATCGGGCGGGGATAGCCGACCAGGTAGCCCTGGATCTCCGTGCAGCCTTCACGCTTCAACAGCAAGCGTTCGCCCTCGGTCTCGACGCCTTCGGCGATCACGGGAACGTTGAGCGCTTTGCCGAGGCCGATGACGGCGCGTACGATCGCCTCGGATTGACCGTTGTGGTCCACCCCAGAGACGAAAGTGCGGTCGATCTTGATCTTGTCGAAGGGGAAGGATTGCAGCGAGGACAGCGAGGCGTAGCCGGTGCCGAAATCGTCCATGGCGATCTTGACACCGAGGAGCTTGAGGCGACGCAGGATCGAGAGAGCCCGCTGCGGATCGCCGATAAGCACGCCTTCGGTGATCTCGAGCTCGAGCCGTCCCGGCGCAAGTCCCGTCTCGAGCAGGATGGAATGGACGAGGTTGGCCAAATCGCCGTAGCGAAATTGCGCGGGCGACAGGTTGATACCGATCTGCATCGGCGCGTTCCACGAGGCGGCCTCGCGGCAGGCCTCGCGCAGCGTCCATTCGCCAATCTCTCCGATCATGCCGTTCTGCTCGGCGAGCGGGATGAAGGTGGTGGGAGGCACGAAGCCGTGGTGCGGGTGGTGCCAGCGGAGCAGCGCCTCGAAGCCGAAGACCTCGCCGTCGATCTTGGCTTGCGGCTGGTAGTGCAGGAGGAGCTCGCCGTGGGTGATGGCCGAACGCAAATCGTGCTGCAGCGCGTAGCGTTGACGTAGGCGCTTGTCCATCTCCGGATCGAAGAACCGCACCATCTGGCGCCCATCGAGCTTGGCCCGATAGAGCGCCGCGTCGGCATTGGCGAGAAGCGTCATGGTATCGGCGCCGTCGCTCGGGTAGATCGCCGCCCCAATGCTGAGCGCGATCGGAATCTTCTGCTCCGCGCACGTCGAACTCTTTCTCGACCGACTTGAGGACGCGATCGGCGAGGTGAGCCGCGGTCTGCGGCTGTTCCCCGCCGGTCGAAATGATGATGAACTCGTCGCCGCCGACGCGCGCGATGAAATTGTTGCCGATGGCTCGCTCAAGCCGGCGGGCGATGGCGCAAAGGAGCTCGTCGCTGATGACGTGACCGAATACGTCATTGGCCTCCTTGAAATGGTCGAGATCGACGCTGAGCACGGCGAAGCCTTCGCCGGCGATCTTCGCTTGATCGAGAGTGCGCGCGAGTTGCAGGCCAAGCGCCGGACGGTTGGCGAGGTTGGTCAGAGCGTCGTGATGGGCAAGAAAGGCAATCTGCGCATGGCGTGCCAGGAGTTCAGCGCGCGCGACCTGCATCTTGTCGCGTGCCTCGCCGAGGCTGATAGCCGCCTTGCGCACCTCATCCTGAAGCACGTTGAAGCTTTCCGCCATCTCGCCGAGCTCGTCACGCGAATTGGGTTTGACCGGCACGATGTTGACCGAGGCGTGGGCAGCGTCGAGATCGCCGTGGCCGAGCGCCGCCATCGCGCGGGTGAACTGTTGCAACGTCCCGGTGGTGAGCCGCTTGGCCGCCTTGCTCACTTCGGTGGCCGAGTAGGTGATCATGCCCGGCAAGACGAGGCCAACGCTGATGGTGAGCAGCGCCACCGCGGTGAAGATGTCGGCAAGCACCGACACGAGCTCGGGATGGTGCTCTGCCGAAATGGTGTTGACGGCGGCAAGATAGGCGATGCCGTCGAGAATGAGCACCAGCACCATGGCGCCGGTCAGCTTGACGTGGAGCGTCTGGGCAATGGCGGGAAGGCCTTCGCTGATGCGGTCCTCAATGATGCGCCAGGCATAGAGGGCGGCGCCCGAATAAGCGAGAGCGAGGCCGAACACGACGGTCGGAAGGCCGAATTGCTGGAAGCCGAGAATGGCCGCGATCAGCCAAATCGAGGCGACGATCACGCCGAGCGTGATGGTGCCGCGCGGCGCGCGGTAAGGTCGCGCCGCGTCCGGCATGTCGCGCCGGAGCAGCCACGCGGCGACGTTCGGCATGCAGATGCCGATGAGGTAGGTGAAATTGGCAGCGGCGATCATCCACACGGGATCGCCGGCAATCAGGAATACGATGGCCGAGCCAGCGGTCAGCGCAGTCGCTGCCCAAGGGCAGTCCGTCGGCTTGTAACGAAGCGACAGAAATCGGGGGAGGAGGCCGTCGTCGGCAAGCTGGGAGAGCGTGCGCGCGGCGCCTGCCAAAGGCTGCAGCGTGCCGTGAAACATGTTCAGCATGACGAACCAGATCGCCGCGGCCTTACCGGCGCTGCCGAGGAGGGGAGCGAAAGTGGGGCCGAGGATCGTAGCCAGGTCCAGTCCCAATGCCTCAGGACCCAGGACGCCGAGCCACACGACGGGCAGGACGATGAAGTAGACGCCTGCCATCAATGCCGAGGCGAGCATGGCGCGCGGGACGTTGCGGTTGGGATTCTTCGTCTCGCCCACATGGCAGGCAGCCGCCTCGAAGGCGGGTGCAGCGAAGCCGATCAAATAGAGCCCGGCCATCACCGAGGTCAGCTCGCCGAAGAAGCCCTCGAACGGCGTCGTCAAGTGATAGTCGAAGGCCTGGTGCCAATCGACGTCGCCAGAGAGAGTGGGTGCAAGTGCCGAGATGAAGGCGAGGGAGGCGGAGGCGGTAGCGATCGGCATCGCGAGCCGCGCCACCCATTTGATGCCGCAGAGATTCACGAGGCTGAACAGGCAGACGATGGTGATGGCGACGGCTTCTACAGGGAGCTTTGGGAAGTACCATTGCTGAATGGCTGATGCCGACAGGAGCGCGGTCAGCCCGCAAGTCGGCACCCAGCCCCACCAATAGCAGGTGCCGGTCAGTGCAGAGAGAACGGGGTTATAAGGCCTGAAAGCTTCGGCGCAGGCGGCCGAGATGCCGCCCACACGATTGGGCCACATGAGGACGAGCTCGGTCCAGGCGGGCGCCGCAGCCCAGCCGAGAAGAACGCCGAAGATGAGAAGCGGAACGGCAGCGCTGCCTTGCCCCAGAATAGCTCCCTGACCGACGAACAGCGCCGTGATCAGGAAGATCATCTGGTTGCTGCCGCCCATGGCGAGCGCGCTGGTCCCGAACCAGCCGAGCACCCTTGGATGGGGAGGCGAGACGGAGTTTTCGCAAGACGTCAAAGTCATTGGCCCAGATCCGTTCGTAGCCTCGAGGGCCAATCACCCCGGGCTGCTCGCGTCCAGAGCATCAGAAAAGAGTTACCAACTGGTCATACGGCTGACTTAAGAGCGTCGATCACCACTCTGAGTTTTGATCAGCTCTCTCGACTCAGAATCGATGACATCAATTTGCTCGACCTGGTTTGGTTACAGGCCCGCGGCAGGATATATTTTATGATTAAGATCCGATTATCCGGTCATACCGGAGCATGACATTTAACAATCTCGTCTGGATCAGATCAGTTTCTTGATCTCGGCCTTGAAGGCATCGGCGAGATCTGGCCGAGCGAGCGCATAAGCCACATTGGCGGCGAGAAAGCCGATTTTGGAGCCGCAGTCGAACGTCTTGCCCTCATATTTCAGGGCGTAGAAGGGCTGGCGTTTGAGCAGCTCGATCATGGCGTCGGTGATCTGGATCTCGCCGCCGGCTCCTTTTTCCTGCGCCGACAAGAGATCGAAGATGTCGGGCTGGAGGATATAGCGGCCAAGTATGGTGAGGTTGGAGGGCTCGGTCCCCGGCCGCGGCTTCTCCACCATGCCGTCGATGGGAAAGACGCGTCCGTCGCCTTCGCCGATCGAGACGACGCCATAGTTCTTCGCCTGGTCTTGGGGCACGGGCTCGACGGCGATGATGTTGCCTCCACGTTCGGCATAGACGTCGAGCATCTGAGCGAGACAGCCCTTGCCCTTGGTCTGCACCAAGACGTCGGGAAGAAGCAGAGCGAAGGGTTCGTTGCCGACGAGCTCGCGCGCGCACCAGACCGCGTGGCCAAGGCCGAGAGGCTCCTGCTGACGGGTGAAGCTCGTGCTGCCTGGGCCTGGCAGATCCTCGTCGAGACGCTTGAGCTCGCTCGTCTTGCCGCGCGCGGCAAGAACCTGCTCGAGCTCGAATTGCCGGTCGAAATGGTCCTCGATCACGCCTTTATTGCGCCCGGTGACGAAGATGAAGTGCTCGATCCCGGCTTCTTTCGCTTCATCCACCACATGCTGGATGAGCGGACGGTCGACAACCGTCAGCATTTCTTTCGGCATCGCCTTGGTGGCGGGAAGAAAGCGCGTGCCTAATCCGGCGACGGGGAACACAGCCTTGCGCACGCGAAGCGCCATTTGCAGTCCTCGTTAAGGTTAAGACGAAGCGAGCGTCGGAAGTTCCAGCGCAAAGCTAGAAGTAACCTCTTTCCGATAACAAGCGGCGAAATGCAACGGCTGAGCCGCGGGTATCGTCAATGAGTGTGCTCGTCACGGGCGGGGCTGGCTTCATCGGCAGCCATATGGTGCTCGAGCTGCTCGATGCCGGCGAGGACGTGTTCGTTCTCGACAATCTGTCGACCGGATTCCGCTGGGCGGTACCGGCCGAGGCGAAGTTCGTCGAGGGCGATGTCGGCGATCATGCCCTCGTACGCCGGCTGCTGCGCCGCAATCCGATCGACGCCATCATTCATTTCGCCGGATCGATCGTGGTCCCTGAATCGGTTGCCGACCCGCTCGGGTATTATCTCAACAACACCTGCAAGTCGCGCTCTCTGCTTGCCGTCGCCGTCGAGACCAAGGTCTCGCATTTCATCTTCTCCTCGACCGCGGCCGTCTACGGCATCGCCAAGGTCAGCCCCGTCACCGAGGACGTCGAGCTCACGCCGATTTCGCCTTATGGCAGCTCGAAGCTAATGACCGAGATCATGTTGCGCGACACGGCCAAGGCGCATCCGCTGCGCTATGTGGCCTTGCGTTATTTCAACGTCTCGGGAGCGGACCCAAAAGGGCGGAGCGGGCAGTCGACCCCGCATGCGACCCACCTCATTAAGGTGGCCTCGCAGGCCGCTCTTGGCGAGCGCCCCTATCTCGAAGTGTTCGGCACCGACTATCCGACTCCGGACGGAACCTGCACCCGCGACTATATCCATGTCACCGATCTCGTCAGAGCCCATCTCGATGCGCTGCGCTATCTGCGGCAGGGCGGCAAGAGCGAGGTGCTGAACTGCGGCTATGGTGCTGGCTTCTCCGTGCTCGACGTGATCTCGGCGGTGAAGCGCGTGGCGAAGACCGATTTTCCGGTGCGCATGAGCGCGCGCCGCGCGGGCGATCCCGCGTCGCTCATTGCCGGCACCGAGCGTATTCACGAGGTGCTTGGCTGGGAGCCCAGGTTCAACGATCTCGACACGATCGTGGGCCACTCGCTTGACTGGGAGAAGCGCCTCAGGGAATACCGCGCCGCCTCCTAGCTCCCACCGTTTTTGCCTTTGCAGCGCCTTAAGCCACCCGCACAATCTGCGCCCTGGACGTCGACTCTCGGGCCGATTAAGGGTTGCCTATGCTCACGCCAAGACGCGCGTTGATCTCGCTTGCCGTCATCCTCGCCGCGCTCGCGCCGCCTTTGGCCGGGGTGAAAGCTGCCGACGACGAGGTCGCGGCCTATAAGCGCGCGGTGGATGAGAGTTTCGCGCGTGGCTAGACGCGCTTTGGCCCGATGCGGAAGCCATGGGCGTGAGCCGCGCCGTATTCGATGCGAACGTCAAGGGCCTCAAGCTTGTCTGGTCCTTGCCCCACCTCGTCTATCCCGACCCGGCGGGTCCGGGCGGCCCGCCACTTCCCAAGGCTCTCGCCGATCTGATGAAGCCGAGCCGGCAGCCTGAGTTCGAGCCCCCGGCCGGCTATTTCAACACGACCGCGCTCAGCGCGCTCGCGGCGACCGGGCGCAGCAAGATGGCGCAGTTGGCGCCGCAGCTTGCGGCGATCCAGAAGCAGTACAACGTGCCGGCCTCGATCGTCGTTGCCATCTGGGGGCGCGAAACGGGCTTCGGCAAGGTGGACATGCCTTTCGACGCGCTCTCTGCCATCGCCACGCAAGGCTTCATGGGGCGGCGGCCAGACGAGTTCCGCAACGAGTTGCTCGTCGCGCTCAAGATCCTGCAAGAGGGGCACGCGACACGTGCCATGATGAAGAGCTCATGGGCGGGCGCCATGGGCTACACCCAGTTCCTGCCGACCGACTTCGACAAATATGGCGTCGATTTCGACGCCGACGGGAAGCGCGATATCTGGGGCACCGTCACCGACGCGCTCGCTTCGGCCGCCAATTCGTTGCACAGCCAAGGCTGGGATGGCGCCGAGACCTGGGGCTATGAGGTGAAGCTGCCGCCGAAATTCGATTGCACGCTGCAAGGACCCGACAAGGCGCTCGCGATCTCCGAATGGATGAAGCTCGGAGTCGTGCGGGTCAAGGATCGCCCCTTTCCGCAAGAGAGGCTCAACGATCAGACTTTCCTCGTGCTTCCGGCCGGCCTCAAGGGACCAGCCTTCCTTGGGACCAACAATTTCTCGGTGCTGAAGCTCTATAACAACTCTGATGTCTATGCGATCTTCGTCGGCCATGTCGCCGATATGATTGCGGCGAATGCACCGGCCGATTTCGTGGGAGCGTGGCAGCCGGTCGAGAGCTTCCCGCGCGACCGAATTCAGCGCTTCCAGGAGGTGCTGGTGGCGCAAGGCTATGACGTCGGCAAGGTGGATGGGCTTGCCGGTTTCAAGACGCGGCGCACCGTCGGCGTCGAGGAACAGAAGCGAGGTCTCCCGCAGAGCTGTTATCCGAGCAGCACCCTTGTCAATGCCGTGCTGAAGGAGGCGAGTGCCGCAGCCAATTAGCGGCACATTTTGTCCCATCGACTTGCCTAGGTTTTGCCAGGGGTGCTTGGTAGATTTCGCCCATGCGAATCGATCGAAATTCTAACTCATTGATCTTGCCCGCAGGATTTGCCGCCACGGTGTTCTTGGCCTGTCCGGCAATGGCATTCGCGGCCGACAAGAATCAGGCTTGCGTCGAGACACTGTGGCCTGCCGCCAAGGGCGCCGGCGTAACGCGCGCGACCTTCGACCGCGCCTTTCAGGGCTTCACGCCGGACCCCGAAGTGGTCGAGGCTGCCAACTTCCAGCCCGAATATGTGAAGCCGATCGGCGAATATATCGATCGAGTCGTATCCGAGAAGCGGATCACGACCGGCAAGCAGATGCTCATCGACAACAAGGCTCTGCTCGATCAGCTTGAGGCGAAATATGGAGTCGATCGGCACATCCTCGTGGCCATTTGGGGGGTTGAGTCGAATTACGGCACCCAGCCCGGCGACAAGAATATCATCCGCTCGCTCGGCACGCTCTACTGCACCGGCACCAAGGCCAAGTTCGCCAAGGTCCAGATCGTCACCGCGCTGAAAATCCTCCAGCATGGCGACATTGCCCTTGAGGGCATGAACGGTTCTTGGGCTGGGGCGATGGGCCACACGCAGTTCATTCCCACCACCTATACGCGCTTCGCCGTCGATCAAGACGGCGACGGCAAGCGCGATATCTGGACCGACTTACCCGACGCGCTCGGCTCGACGGCGAGCTATCTCAAGTTCTCCAAATGGCAGGCTGGCCAGACCTGGGGTTACGAGGTCAGCGTGCCCAAGGGTGTCGATGCCAAGAAAATCAACACGAGTGCGATGAGGTCGCTCGGCGATTGGCAAAAGCTCGGCGTCGTGCGGGTGGGCGGCGAGCCCTTCCCGCGTCCAAATGATAAGGCCAATTTTTTCGCACCCGCGGGGTCGAATGGCCCATGCTTCCTCCTGCTCAACAATTTTCGTGCCATCCTGCACTACAACACCGCGAACTCCTACGCGCTTGCCGTCGGCCATCTCGCCGACCGCTTACGGGGCGACGGCCCGTTCGTGCATCCTTGGCCGACCGACGAGACGCATCTCTCGCTCGATCAGCGCACTGAGCTTCAGCAGCTTCTCATTACGAAGGGCCTGTTGACGGGCGATGCCGATGGCGTCATCGGACCGGCGACGCTCGAAGCGGTGAAGACCTTTCAGCGGTCGAAGGGCCTTCCCGTCGACGGCTTTCCGAGTATGACCATCTTGAAGGACTTGCAAGCTGGGGGTTAGGCCTGCTTGAATCGGCTGAATTGAGAGGAGCACCCAAAGGGTTCCGGGATGTCTCGTAACGTGTCGCGCTTGATGTCGACCCTGCCGGCCAAATTGGCGGTCGCGGCCTATGCTGTCTTCGCTTTGCTGCTCGCTTGCTTTGCCGCAGAGCCGGCCAAGGCTCAGCAAGGCACTACGCCCGTGCAGCGGAGCTACATCAATCCCTTCCCGACGGGCGACCGCTACCGTGTCCTCGTGCTCGGCGATTCGCTGGGCGACGGGTTGTGGACCGGGCTCTATCGTGCCTTCGAGGATGACACGACCCTCGAATTCGTGAAACGCACCAGGCCGAATGGCGGATTGCTCTCGGGCACTTGGGAGTCCGACCTCAGCGACGCCCTCAAGGACGGGACCTACCAGATCGCCGTCGTGATGTACGGCGCCAACGACGATCAGTCTGTCAAGGTCGGCAAGGATTGGGTGAAGGTCGGCAGCGACGCTTGGCGCCAGGCCTATGGCGAACGCATCGAGACGATTATCAAGAAGCTCCGCGCCGCCAATCTCGCCATTTATTGGGTCGGACTTCCCGTGATGCGCAGTCCGACGCAAAGCGCCGATGCCGAGCTCATGAACGAAGTGTTCCGCGAGAAGACCTTCATCAACGGCGCGAAATATATCGACGTCTGGAACGGCTTCATGGATGAGGGCGGGAGGTTCAGCGCCTACGGCCCCGATATGACCGGCCAGGCGAAGCGGCTCAGAGCCGACGATGGCGTGCTCTTCACCATGCGCGGGAATGTGAAGCTTGCCAGTTACGTCGAGAAAGAACTTCGCCACGATCTGACCGTCGCCAAGCAGGAGCGCAATATCCCGCTCGCGGGCAGCGTCGAGGAGCAGGCCAAGGTGACGGGCCATGACCTCGGTCCGGTGCCTTCCTCTGAGGCCGCCCCTGCCGCCGATGAGCCGTCGGCCGAAACTGCTCAGGAGCCGTCGCAAGGCGCCGCGCCCAACGCTGCTGCCCAGGCGAGCGCACAGGGCAACGCTCCGCCGGATCAAGCCGCGCCAGTCAAGCAGAATCAGGTCGGCGATGTGAGCGTCGTCAGGCCCGCGATCGATACGGCGCTTCAGGCCGCATCACAGACTCTCGCCCCATCAGGTGCAGCGGCGATGCCCGAGGCCGAGATGATCACCAGCGAGCTCGGCAATGGGCTCACGGCCGTCGCCACGCTCTCATCGGTGACCGATATCTCGCTTGCCTCTTCGAAGCCGCGCCTGCCGCTTTCGCAGCGTCCCTATTACAAGGTTCTGATCAAGGGTGAGCAGCCCAAGCCCAAGGCGGGCAGGGCTGACGACTTCACCTGGCCCCCGAGCTAACTCTCGATCATCGGGGGAGGCTTGTTTTTGCCATCAGAACTTTGTCGATGGCGTGCGCCGCTTGTCGCCCCTCGCGGATTGCCCACACGACCAGTGACTGGCCGCGGCGCATGTCGCCGGCGGCGAACACTTTCGGCCGCGAGGTACGGTAGTCGAGATCGTTCGCCTTCACATTGCCGCGCTGATCGAGATCGAGCTTCAAATCCTTGACCATGCCCTCCTGCACCGGATGCAGGAAGCCCATGGCGAGCAGTACGAGGTCCGCCGGGATCTCGAACTCGGTGCCGGGGACCGGCTTCAGCTGGCCGTCGAGGCGGATGCATTCGAGCGCCGACACCTGTCCGCCATCGGCGATGAACCTAGTTGTGGCCACGGCGAAGTCGCGGGCCGCGCCTTCGGCCTGGCTCGATGAGGTGCGGAGCTTGAGCGGCCAGTTCGGCCAGGTGAGCGCCTTGTTCTCCTTGTCGGGCGGCTGCGGCAAGATCTCAAGCTGCGTGACCGAAACCGCGCCCTGGCGGAACGAGGTGCCGATGCAGTCCGAGCCCGTGTCGCCGCCGCCGATCACCACCACCTTCTTGCCTTCGGCGAGGATCGGCTCGACATCGCCAAGCGGCTCGCCCGAGACGCGGCGGTTCTGCTGGGGGAGAAAATTCATGGCGAAATGGACGCCGCTAAGCTCGCGGCCCGGCACGGGAAGATCGCGCGGGTGCTCGGCGCCGCTGGCGAGCAGCACCGCGTCATGGTCACGCTCGAGCTTTGCGACGCGGAGATCGCGCCCAACATTGACGTTGCAGTGGAAGGTCACGCCTTCAGCCTCCATCTGCTTCACGCGCCGCTCGACGATATATTTCTCCATCTTGAAGTCGGGGATGCCGTAGCGGAGCAGCCCGCCGGGATGAGCGTTCTTCTCATAGACATGCACATCGTGGCCCGCGCGCGCGAGTTGCTGGGCCGCGGCGAGGCCGGCAGGGCCAGAGCCGACGACGGCGACGCGCTTGCCGGTCTTGGTCTCCGGTGGGATAGGCTGCACCCAGCCTTCGGCGAAGGCCTTGTCGGCGATCGAGCATTCGATCGATTTGATGGTGACCGGCTCGTCGATGATGTTGAGCGTGCAGGCGGCCTCGCATGGCGCAGGGCAGATGCGCCCGGTCACCTCCGGGAAATTATTGGTCGAGTGGAGGTTCTCCGCCGCACGCTGCCAGTCCGAGTGGTAGACGAGATCGTTCCAGTCGGGGATCTGGTTGTTCACCGGGCAGCCGGTGTGGCAATAGGGGATGCCGCAATCCATGCAGCGCGCGGCCTGCTTCGTGATATCGCCCTCGCTCGGAGCGATCACGAACTCGCGGAAATGGCGGATGCGGTCGGAGGCCGGCTCGTATGTCCGGTCCTCGCGGTCGATCTCGAGAAAGCCTGTGATCTTGCCCATTAAACTCATGCTCTTTGGCCCACGGCCAAGCAGATCCCTGCCCAACGAGTAGTCACCGTCTGGCCGCTTGCGTCAAGCGCGCCGCGCCGTCGCGCAGCGAGGCTGCCGCCCGGTCCCGTCCTCCAGGGCATTCGTAGCTCCTTCGCCTGAAAGTTATTTGCCGTTGCCGCTGCGCAAGCCGATCTCGATCTTGCCAAGACCCGACTTGTCGGCGACTTGCGCCTTGGCCATCTCCTCGAGCGCCCGGCGATACTCGACCGGCATCACCTTGACGAATTTCGGCAAGTACTCCGCCCAACTATCGAGGATCAGCTTGGCGCGCGACGAGCCCGTATAGTGGAGGTGGTTCTCGATGAGCTGGTAGAGGCGCTCCTCGTCGAACCGGCTCATGTCGGTAATGTCGACAAGGCCGTGACTTTCGAGATCGCCGGCCTGGTGACGCTGCCGCTCCATGACCCGGTTCTCGCTCGGCACCGGCTCGAGCTCGACCATGGCGAGGTTGCAGCGGCGCTCGAAATCGCCCTCCTCGTCGAGAACATAAGCGATGCCGCCGGACATGCCGGCCGCGAAATTGCGTCCCGTCGGCCCGATTACCACCACAACGCCCCCGGTCATGTACTCGCAGCCATGATCGCCGGTGCCCTCGACCACGGCGATGGCGCCAGAGTTGCGCACGGCGAAACGCTCGCCGGCGACACCGCGGAAATAGCACTCGCCGGCAATCGCGCCGTACAGCACGGTGTTGCCGATGATGATCGACTTCTCGGGCACGATGGCCGAATCTTCCGGCGGACGGACGATGATGCGCCCTCCCGACAGGCCCTTGCCGACATAGTCGTTACCTTCGCCGACGAGATCGAGCGTCACGCCGTGCGCAAGGAACGCGCCGAAACTCTGGCCGGCTGAGCCCTTGAAGCGCACCCAGATCGTGTCCTCTGGCAATCCGGTATGGCCATAGCGCTTGGCGATCTCGCCGGAGAGCATGGCGCCCGCGGTACAATTCAAATTCTTGATCGAAAGATCTAGCTTGACCGGCTTCTTCTCCTCGAGCGCGGGCCGGCAGAGCTCGATGAGCGTCCGATCGAGCACCTTGTCGAGCTGGTGATCCTGGCGCTCGGAATTGTAGATCGCGACTTCCTTCGGCACATCGGGCTTGTGGAAGATACGGGTGAAGTCGAGCCCCTTCGCCTTCCAATGGTCGATCGCCTGGCTCTTATCGAGCACCTCGGTCTTGCCGATCATCTCGGCGAAGCTCTTGAAGCCGAGAGTGGCCATGTATTCACGCACTTCTTCGGCAACGAAGAAGAAATAGTTGATCACATGCTCGGGCTTGCCCTGGAAGCGCGCCCGCAGGACCGGATCTTGCGTGGCGACGCCGACCGGGCACGTGTTCAGATGGCATTTGCGCATCATGATGCAACCGGCGGCGATGAGCGGCGCCGTGGCGAAGCCAAACTCGTCGGCGCCGAGCAGCGCGCCAACCACGACGTCGCGCCCAGTGCGGACGCCGCCGTCGACCTGTACGGAGATGCGGCCGCGCAAGCGGTT
This sequence comes from uncultured Alphaproteobacteria bacterium, assembly GCA_963742355.1. Classification (GTDB taxonomy): domain Bacteria; phylum Pseudomonadota; class Alphaproteobacteria; order Rhizobiales; family Methyloligellaceae; genus Methyloceanibacter. The sequence goes on from CAVULQ010000005.1 coordinate 332,552, forward strand.
GAGCACGAGGGTCTGTTGCGTCTCGGCGAGGCCGATCTCCCATGGCGAGCCGGCATGCTTTATCGAGGTCAAGGGCGAGGCGCCGGTGCCGCCTTCGAAGCCGGCGATGGTGACATGGTCGGCGCGTGCCTTGGACACGCCGGCAGCGACCGTGCCGACGCCGACCTCGCTCACCAGCTTGACGCTGACATCGGCCGCAGGGTTGCAGTTCTTCAGGTCGTAGATGAGCTGCGCCAGATCCTCGATCGAATAGATGTCGTGATGCGGAGGCGGCGAGATCAGGCCGACACCCGGTGTCGAGTGACGCACTTTGGCGATCACCGCATCGACCTTGTGGCCGGGGAGCTGGCCGCCCTCTCCGGGCTTAGCCCCTTGCGCCATCTTGATCTGCATCATGTCGGCGTTGACGAGATACTCGGCCGTCACGCCGAAGCGCCCCGAAGCCACTTGCTTGATCTTGGAGCGCATCGAATCGCCGTTCGGCAGCGGCTTGTAGCGATCCGACTCCTCGCCGCCTTCGCCCGTGTTCGACTTGCCGCCGATGCGGTTCATGGCGATGGCGAGTGTGGTATGCGCCTCGCGGCTGATCGAGCCGAAGGACATAGCGCCCGTCGAGAACCGCTTGACGATCTCCTTGGCCGGTTCGACTTGATCGAGCGGAATGGGCCTCCGCCCGAGCTCGTCGGCGGATTTGACGCGGAACATGCCGCGCAGCGTGAGGAGCTGCTCGCTCTGCTCGTTGATCTGCTTAGCGAAGGACCGGTATTTCTCGGGGAGCTGCCCGCGCACGGCGTGTTGCAGGTCGGCGACCACAGAGGGCCGCCACATATGCGCCTCGCCGCGAATGCGATAAGCATACTCGCCGCCAACCTCGAGCGCCTCGCGTAAGACCGGCGCGTCGGAGAATGCGAGCTGGTGCCGCTCGACCGTCTCGCGCGCGATCTCCTCGAGACCCACGCCCTCGACCTGGCTGTTAGTTCCGGTAAAATATTTGGCGATGAAGTCGCTGCGCAAGCCGACTGCGTCGAAGATCTGCGCGCCGCAATAGGACTGATAGGTCGAGATGCCCATCTTCGACATCACCTTGAGCAGACCCTTGTCGGTCGCCTTGATGTAGCGCTTGACGGCCTCTTCCGGCGTAAGCTCCTCCTCAAAATCGGGCAGCATGGCCTCGATCGTCTCGAAAGCAAGATAGGGGTTGATCGCTTCTGCGCCGTAGCCGGCAAGCGTCGCGAATTGATGCACCTCGTGCGCCTCGCCGGTCTCGACCACGAGGCCGACCGATGTCCTAAGCCCACAGCGGATCAAGTGATGATGCACGGCGGATGTCGCCAATAGCGAGGGGATGGGAATCCGGTCAGGACCGGTCGCGCGGTCGGACAGAACGATGATGTTCTCGCCGGCACGAACCGCTTCCTCGGCGCGCTTGCAAAGCTTGTCCAAAGCCCGAGCCATGCCCGACGCCCCCTGGTCGGCGGCAAAGGTGATGTCGAGCGTGATCGTGCGGAACTGGTTGTCGGGAACGTCGCCGATGCCGCGGATGCGCTCGAGATTCTCGTTGCTGAGGATCGGATGCGCCGCCTCGAGCCGCTTCTGCTTTGACGTGCCCTCGAGGTCGAGCAGGTTCGGCCGCGGCCCGATAAAGGTCACGAGCGACATGACGAGCTCCTCGCGGATCGGATCGATCGGCGGGTTCGTCACTTGGGCGAAGTTCTGCTTGAAATACGTGTGCAGCAGCTTCGGCCGGTTGGAGAGCGCGGAGATGGGCGTATCGGTGCCCATCGAGCCGACAGCCTCTTGGCCCAACTCCGCCATCGGCAGCATCAGGAACTTGATGCTCTCTTGCGTGTAGCCGAAGGCCTGCTGGCGATCGAGCAGGCTCACATTGGTGCGGGGCGGCGTGGCGCCGGCGCCCGGCAGCTCATGCACGCGAATCTGGGTGCGGTCGAGCCATTCTTGGTATGGATGCGCTCCGGCGAGCTCGGCCTTGATCTCCTCGTCGGTGACGATGCGCCCCTTCTCGAGGTCTATGAGCAGCATCTTGCCTGGCTGCAAGCGCCATTTCTCGACGATGCTCTTCTCGGGGATCGGCAGCACGCCGGTTTCCGACGCCATGATGACGAGACCGTCGTCGGTAACGAGATAGCGGGCGGGCCTGAGGCCGTTACGGTCGAGCGTGGCGCCGATCTGGCGTCCGTCGGTGAAGGCCATGGCAGCAGGGCCGTCCCACGGCTCCATGAGGCAGGCGTGATACTCATAGAAGGCGCGGCGCTTGGCATCCATCAGCGGATTGCCGGCCCAGGCCTCAGGGATCAGCATCATCGCCGCGTGGGCGAGGCTGTAGCCGCCCTGCACCAGAAATTCGAGCGCGTTGTCGAAGCAGGCGGTGTCGGACTGGCCCTCGTAGGAGATCGGCCAGAGCTTCTTGATGTCGGGGCCGAACAGCGGCGAGGACACGCTCGCCTGGCGCGCCGCCATCCAGTTCAAATTGCCGCGTAGCGTGTTGATCTCGCCGTTATGGGCGACCATGCGATACGGGTGAGCGAGCTTCCACGACGGGAAGGTATTGGTGGAGAAGCGCTGATGCACGAGGGCGAGCGCCGAGGCGAAACTCGGGTGATGCAGGTCGGGATAATAACGGCCGAGCTGATAGGCGAGGAACATGCCCTTGTAGACCAGCGTGCGGCATGACAGCGACACGGTGTAGAAGCCGATATCATGCCCGCCGGTTTCGCCGTTGATGGTGTTGGAGATCACCTTGCGCAGGACATAGAGTCTTCGCTCGAAGTCAGAACTCGTCCTCGACGTCGGGTCCGCGGCCGATAAAGACTTGGCGATGGGTCGGCTCAGTGGCGATGACGCTCTCCGAGAGGCAGGAATTGTCGGTCGGCACGTCGCGCCAGCCGATCAGCTTCAGCCCTTCGGCATCGACGACGCGCGCCACCACGGACTCGCAATAAATGCGCTGCGCGTGGTTTCCCGGCATGAACATGTGACCGACCGCGTAGTGGCCGGGCTGGGGCAGCTTGATCTTGAGGGGGCCCGTGACCTCTTTCAGGAAGGCGTGCGGGATCTGCACGAGGATGCCGGCGCCGTCGCCCGCGAGCGGGTCGGCGCCCGTCGCACCACGATGGGTCAAGTTCTCGAGGATCTGGATGCCGTGCTTGACGATGGTATGGCTCGGGCGGCCCTTCAAATCCGCCACAAAGCCGACGCCGCAAGCATCGTGCTCGCGCTTCGGATCATAGAGTCCTTGCGCCTGCGGCAGGGAGGGCCATGCCGCACTCTCTAAGCCAGACGGAAACGCACGGGGTGCCATCGTCAACGAAACCTCGGCCCGCGCTGGCGCGTACGGCGCCTTGCGGTACCACTAAAGCCTAGGCCAACGGCCGGGCCTTCACCTCTCAGGAGACTTGGAGCGGCTGAAGCGAAGAACCCAGCTCCTTAGGCGGCGAGCGCCTCTCTTGCGGCAGACGGCTGGGCGGGACCCGAAACTTCGCCTCGTTGCGAGAGCGAGGAGGTTTTTAGATCAGCGCCGCCCCCGCAAGGAAGGTCAGCAAGCCTGTCCTATTCGTCCTCAAATTGACAGATTTCCAATGGGCACACAAGCGGGATTCACGATCCCACGAGCCTGGTCGCCGTGACGCACCCGGGCGCCTGAGTTTTGCCAGAACTTAACGAAACCCTACCCAACTTGGGCTCCGTTAAAGCTCGCGCAAGTTGTCGCTGTTAGGTTTGACCTCAGCGCTCCCGACGAAGGTCTCGCGTGAAGGGAGCGCATCTTGCAGGTCTCTCCCACAGTTACCTGCTACACAAGGGAAGGGCGCCCTCAAAGAGAGCGCCCTTCTTGTTGGCAGTGCCGGTAATCGATCGCTTGGAGCGCTACGCCGCCTTGCTGTCGATGACCTTGGGCTGCTCGGCCTTCTCGGTCTTGGTGGCGATCGGGATGGTGCGGGGCTTCATGGTCTCGGGCAGCTCGCGCACGAGATCAACATGCAGCAAGCCATGCTCGAGGCTCGCGCCCTTCACCATGACATGGTCGGCGAGCTGGAATCTGCGCTCGAAGCTGCGCGAGGCGATGCCGCGATGGAGGAACGTGGTGTCCTCGACATCGGTCTTCTTCTCGCCGCGGATGGAAAGGGTGTTCTCCTTCACCTCGATGTCGAGGTCGCGGTCGCCGAAGCCGGCGACGGCCATGGAGATGCGGTAGTCGTTCTCGCCGACCCGCTCGATATTGTAGGGCGGATAGCTCGGGGCCTCGCCCTCGAAGGTCGAGAGCGTGTCGAGCAACGAGCCGAGCCGGTCGAAGCCGATGGTGGAGCGGTAAAGCGGGGAGAGATCGAAGTGCCTCATGTCACATCCTCCTAATGAAGCGATGGTTGTTCGCCCGCTCGCGGTGAGCCGGATAGAAAACGCAAGCCCGAAGGCCTTGCGCCGGCGTTGATGTGGTAAGGAGATTGCGACGCGTCAAGAGCAACAGCCATTCAGACAAAGGAAGAATAGCTATTCCTACGCCGTCGGAGGAGCGCCGTTCTCCAGCGACATTTTTTGCGCGGTAGCGCTATGGATGCCGTCGCGCGCTGCTATAAGGGACGCGGGGCACCGCACAAGCAGAAGAAACAGGGTGGTCTCATGGACCTTGTTGCGACACCGAAGAACCCAATCCCGCTCGGCGCATCGGTCGGCTATATCGATGTGCGCAAGGGCATTCGTCTGCGTTATGCGAGCTGGCAGTCGTCGCTTCTCAAGGACCGGCGCGGCACGGTGTGCATCTTTCCCGGTCGCACCGAATATATCGAGAAGTATTTCGAGGTGGTCGGCGAGCTTCGGCGGAGGGGCTTTGCCGTTGCGGTGCTCGATTGGCGAGGGCAGGGCGGATCGAGCCGGCTCACCCGCAATCCGCTCAAGGGTCATGTCAATGACTTCGCCGAGTATGAGGAGGACCTCGCGTATTTCATGAAAAGCGTGGTCCTCCCGGATTGTCCGACGCCCTATTTCGCGCTCACCCACTCCATGGCGTCGACGGTGCTGTTCAAGGCGTCGACCAAGCGGGGCTGCTGGTTCAGCCGCATGGTGATGATCGCGCCGATGGTGAAGATCCTGGGCCTTCCCATGTCGCAGAAACTTTGCGGGCAATTGGCCGATGGTCTCACTCTGTTCGGACTGGGCAAGCGCGCCGTTCCAGGCCGCAAGCCGGAATATTGGTCGAGCGAGACGTTCGAGGGCAATCCGCTTACCTCTGACCGCGAGCGCTTCCTGCGCAATTTGTCCGTGCTCAAAGCGCAGCCTAGCCTCGCCGTGGGACCGCCTACGGTCGGCTGGCTCAACGCGGCACTTGCCGCCATGCAAGAGCTCGACAACGAGCGTTTTGCGCCGCGCATCCGCGTGCCCGTGCTGATGATGGCCGCAAGCGACGACCAGATCGTCTCGAGCAAGGCGATCGAGGATCTCGCCGCGCGGCTCAGAGCGGGCGCGCAAATCGTCATGCGCGGGGCGCGGCATGAGATCCTCCAGGAGCGGGATCCGATTCGCGAGCAGTTCTGGGCCGCCTTCGATGCTTTCGTGCCGGGTGCTGCCGTCGGCGGGCAAGCGTTCAGCAAGGCAAGCTAGCGGAACAGGTCAGCGCGACAGCACTTTGAGTGCCGCCTCATGCAGCCGCTTGTCGCCCGCAGCGAGAATGCGGCCGCCGTCTTTGGCCTCTCCTCCATCCCAGGTGGTGACGATGCCACCGGCGCGCTCGATGATCGGCATCAAAGGAAGGATGTCGTAAGATTTCAGCCCGGCCTCGACCACAAGGTCGATTTGGCCGAGCGCAAGCAGGCAATAATTGTAGCAGTCGCCGCCGAAGCGCCTGAGCCGCGCCGCGGCCGCCAAAGTCGCGAAGCGCTCCCTCTCGTCTTCGGTGACGAACAGGTCGGGGCCTGAGGAGGTGAGCAGAGCCTCGCGCAGAGTCGCGCAGGATCGCGTGCGCATGGGCCTTGTCGTCCCGCCATGGCGGATGAAGGACTCACGCTCGCCGCTAAAGAAGCGCTCGCCGACAAATGGCTGATCCATGAGACCAAGCAAGGGCTCGCCGCCTCGCTTGAGCCCGATCAGAGTTCCCCACAGCGGTTGGCCGACGATGAAGGCGCGCGTGCCGTCGATCGGATCGACGACCCAACAATAATCGGCATCGGCGCGCAGCGCGCCATACTCCTCACCGACGATGCCGTGCGAGGGATAGACCTCGGCAAGCGCTTCCCTGATCGCCATTTCGGCAGTGCGGTCGGCGGCCGTAACCGGATCGAAGAGATCGCCTCCTTTATGGTCAATGACGAAGCCTGTCCGGAAATGCGGCAAAATAACCGCGCCAGCCCGGTCGGCAAGGGCATGCGCGGTGGCCAAAAGAACATCGAACGAAGGTTTTTCAGGACTCGCCACAGGTGAGGCTTGCGGTCTTTTTGCCTGGAGAGTCAAGGCCTCGAACCGGTGGAAGGGGGCCGAAAACCAGGAAATGCCAAGGCCCTGCTATCCCCTCGTGACAGATATGCACCAGTGTCTCGAAAATGCCGCTGGAGCGTCATTGGAACCTTGCTTTTTGTGCGGCGCAATGACATATTGTTGCAACGCGGCATGGCTCTCCAGGTCGTGCCGCTGCCCTCCTTGGGCGTTTCCTCCCTAGACTTGGGCCGTTCGGATCCATTCGAACGGCCCCTTTTTTATCCGTCGAGATTTATTCGGCTGCGGCACGCGGAATCGCCAGGCCCGACACACCCGCCATGAGGGCGCGCACGACGGCTTCAAGGTCGCCGCGCAGTCTCTCGAACCCGGCAGACTTCTCGAAGCTCGTTTCATCCATATAAAGAGCGCGGTTGACCTCGATCTGAAGCGCGTGCTGGCCTTTGTGCGGCCGACCATAATGCTCGGTGATGTAGCCGCCGGCATAGGGCTTGTTGAGTGCCACAACGTAGCCCAGCGCTTTGAGCTGCGCGCCCGCAAGTCTCGTCAACTCGCCGCTACAGGACGCCCCGAAGCGGTCACCGAGCACGAAGTCCGGCCGCCCCCCAGCCTGGTCGGCGGTAGGGTTCGATGGCATGGAATGGCAGTCGATGAGAACGGCCACCCCGAACTCCTTTTGAGCCTCGATCAGTAGAGCCTTCAGCGTCTCATGGTAGGGGGTGTAGAGGCGGTTGATGCGCTCGAGTGCCGCCCCGACCGACAGCGGCTCGCGGTAGATTTCATCAGATTCCGAGACGATGCGCGCGATGGTGCCAAGCCCGCCGACGACGCGCACAGATTGCGTGTTGGCGTAATGGGGCAGCCCATCGCGGAAGAGGACCGGGTCGAGTTCGTAGGGCTCGCGGTTGACGTCGAGATAGGCGCGCGGGAAATGGGCATGGAGGAGGGGGGCGCCAAGGGAGGTTACGAAGCCGAATAGCTCCTCGACATAGGCGTCCTCCGAACGCCTGAGGGCGAGCGAATCCAGCCTGGAAGCGGCCAAAAACGTGCTTGGATAGATACGGCCGCTATGAGGGGAGTTGAAGACGAGCGGGCCTTGCAAGGCTTCCGGCCGCGCCACCGTGAAGGGCGGGGCCAATTCGTTCTCAATGGCCTCAGCCTCGCGCAGGCTCATGGGCTCTCCTTGCCACGCCGGCTAGTCCCAGGCTTACCGGCGGAATCGTCTGTAAACTGTGCCAATGAGAGTTGAACCTGTCTAGGCGTCTTCTTCCTTGTGCGCAGACCAATTAGACGCGATGATTTGGCTCCCGGAGGCAGGGGGCGGCCATCCGGCCTCTGAAGCCGAGGCAATCGGTCATTTACCAAGTTCGTGTACGCCCTTAAGGGGGCGAGAGTTAGGGGGAGAGGGATGGAGGCGAATGATCCACGGGCGCGGAGCCTTCAGCGCATACTGCTCGCCGAAGACGATGAGGACATGCGGCGCTTCCTGGTCAAGGCGCTCGCCAAGGCCGGCTACGACGTCGTCTCGTTCGGCAACGGGCTCGAGGCCTACGAGCGGCTCAAGGAAGAGCCCTTCTCGTTGCTCCTGACCGACATCGTCATGCCCGAGATGGACGGCATCGAGCTTGCCCGCAAGGCAAGCGAGCTCGATCCCGATCTCAAGATCATGTTCATCACGGGCTTTGCCGCCGTTGCGCTCAATCCCGACAGCCATGCGCCGAAGGATGCCAAGATCCTGTCGAAGCCCTTCCACCTGCGCGACCTAGTCGATCAGGTGGAGCGCATGCTGGCGGCTTGAGGCCATCCAAGGCGCGGTTGCCTTGAAGAGGCCGCACCCGATATAGAAGTGTAGTGTTCCCCTTCGGGAGTTCGGGCGGTTAGCTCAGCGGTAGAGCACTGTGTTGACATCGCAGGGGTCACTGGTTCGATCCCAGTACCGCCCACCATTGTTCCTCTGACAATGTGACAGCCGCTGTTGGGCGAACCGTCACGTAGACCGGGCCAGCGATCACGCCTCGACCAGCACCTTGAAGCCGCCATAGATCATGCGCTTGGCATCGAAGGGCAGCGTGTCAGGGTGCATGTCGTGAAAGCGCTTGTCTTTCATCACCTTGGCGTTGACGCGGTCGCGATGAGCGCGCGACTTGTAGGTGATCCAGGAGAAGATCACCGTCTCGTTCGGCTTGAGCTTGACGCTCCGTGGAAACGACGTCCACTTGCCGACCTTCACGTCGTCGGCGACGCATTCGCGAAACTCGAGCGCGCCGTGCTCGCGCCAGATCTTCCCCGCCTTTCGCGCCAACCGCCGATAGGCCTCAAGCTCTTTCTTCGGCACGGGGACGACGAATCCATCGACATAGGCCATGGCCTTCATCCTTCTCCGCACTCACGCGGTTGCGGGCTCGCTCGCCAGCGATGAGGCGAGGCGTTCCAACAGCATGCCGGTTCCACGCTCTCGACTCCCGGCGTCGTCGTAGCCGTCGAGGAAGGCGCCATGCTCGGTGATAACGAGGAGCGTTCCGTTGCCGGCGGGCTTGAACTCGACGGTCGCAAGCGAGACCGAGATCGGCACGCCGTCGATCTGCATGGCGTAGGAGTAGATGATGCGTTCGTTCGGCACGATGTCCTGATAGACGGAGTCGAAGCTCGACACCTTGCCTCCGGCCCAGGCGCCGATCAGCCGCTCGCGCCCGCCGACCCTGAAATCGAATTCGCGCAAGCTCTGCGTCCACTGGTCGGGAGGGCCTGAGAACCAGCGCGCCTTGGCAAGGGGATCGGCGAAGGCGTTGAACACGCGCTCCGGCGCTTGCGGGAACTTGCGCTCGATGACGAAGGTGGCGTGAACTACCCAACTATCGGACATGGCCTTATTGCGCCTTCTCGCAATTGATCATCCACGGCGTGCCGAATTTGTCGGTCAGCATGCCGAATTTCTTGGCCCAAAAGGTCTCGCTGAGCGCCATGCGCACGGTTCCCTTGTCGGCGAGCGCGCTGAAGACGCGCTCGGCCTCCTCGGGACTCTTGAAGCTGAGATTGACGGAGAAGCCCTGCATGGGCTGATAGCGCTCAGGCGGGGCATCAGATCCCATCAGCACCATTCCGTTCCCGACGAGACGCGCGTGGAGGATCTTCTTGAGCCATTGAGCTGGAACGTGGCCTTCGGCCGGCGTGCCCTCATGCGGGATCATGGCGACGATATCGCCGCCGAGGATGCCCTGATAGGCCTTGAAAGCCTCTTCGCAATTGCCGTTGAAGGTGAGGTACGGATTGACTTGCATGCTGCGCTCCTTGGTGATGTTTGAGTTCCTGTGCGGGAAAAAACCAGCCTCACGCATTCGCCAAATAGGCGTCGAGCCGTTCGAAGGTTCCGGTCCATCCCGCTTGCATCGAGTCGCGACCGGCCTCGAAGGTATCGCGTTCCTTTTGCGTCGCCTCGTGGGGCAGCCAGCGGACCGTGATCGTGGTCTTGCCGGCCTTCTCGGTGAAGGTCACGGTCGAGAGCATCTTAAGCGGCCAATCGGGCGCGAGGGGGTGACGCGTCTCGCCTGCGTCCTCGTCGGAAAAGGAAGATATGAAGACGAGCCGCTCTTCCGGCACGATCTCGCGATAGACGAACTTGCCCCACATCTCCTGGCCGTTCGGCGAGCGGAGGAGATAGTGGAAAACGCCGCCGGGCTTGAGATCGACCTTGGTCGAAACGACCTCGAAGCCTTTCGGGCCCCACCATTTCTTGAGCTCCTTGGCGTCCGTCCATGCTTTCCACACGCGGCTTCGCGGCGCATCGACGACGCGCGTGATGACGAAGGCTTCCTCTGGATGAGGAGCGCTAGACATTGTCTTGGCGCTGTTCATGACTGGGCTCCTTGCGGTTAGAGTTTACCGTCATAGGCGCGCTTCAGCGCCTCGATGTCGAACTTCTTCATCTTGAGAAAGGCGTTGGTGACGCGCGCGACCCTGTTCGCGTCCTTGTCGAGCATCATCTCGATGAGGGGTGTCGGCGCGACCTGCCAGGACAATCCGAATTTGTCCTTCAGCCAGCCGCAGGGACCTTCCTTGCCGCCTTGGGCGGTGAGTTTGCTCCAGAAATAATCGACTTCTTTCTGCGTCTGGCAGGAAATCTGGAAAGAGATGGCCTCGTCGAATTTGAACTGCGGGCCGCCGTTGAGGGCGACGAATTTCTGGCCTTCGAGCTGGAAGGCGACCACCATGACCGAACCTGCCTTCTTGCCGTGGATCTCCTGCCCAGCATCGACGTAACGACTCACTTGCTCGATCTTGGAGTTCTCGAAGATCGAGCAATAGAACTTCGCCGCGTCCTCGGCCTCGGTGTCGAACCAAAGACAGGGCGTGATCTTCTGCTCGGCGATCGGCATGTCATGCTCCTCGTGTTGGGGCTATTCGGCCGCGCCGGCGCAGCAAGAATGAGACGGCTTCGCGCTCTCGTATTTGTCGTGATGGCGCACCCAGGCCATGGTCCAGGGAAGCTCGGCCTCGTTACGGCCCTTGGGGGTGAGATCGAGGAAGTTGTAAGCCCCAAGCAGGATATCGAGTCCGCGCGCATAGGCCGAATAGGTGTGGAAGACCGTACCGTCAGCGTCCTTGTAGAAGACGCTCGCGCCCGGCATCTCATCGCTCACGATCTCCTGCTGCTCGTAATTGTAGTCGCCGTCCTTGCCGACCTGGTCCTCGGCAAAAGACACGTGGTAGTCGAAGTTGAAGTCGTTGCCGAAAGACGACACCCAGGGAAAGTGCCAGCCCATGCGGCGCTTGAAGGCCTCGATCTCGGCAAGCGGGGCGCGGGATATGGCGATGAACGTCACGTCACGCTGGGCGAGATGGATGTTGGCGCCGTCGAAATGATCGGCGAGGAAGGAGCAACTCGGACAGCCCTCATCCCACTCCGGGCCGAGCATGAAATGGTAGACGATGAGCTGGCTTCTGCCGTCGAACAGCTCGGCTAGCGTCTTCTTTCCTTGCGGCGTGTCAAACACGTAAGCCTTGTCGACTTTGACCCAGGGAAGCGTACGCCGCTCGGCGCTTAAGCGATCGCGCGCTCGGGTGAACTCCTTCTCCTTGGCGAGAAGGGCTTTGCGCGCGCTCGTCCACTCCTCGCGCGAGACAATTTTGTGCGGCTCCATGTCTTTCTCCCTCGGTTAGCGGCTCAAGCCTTCGGCTTCGGCGTCATCCAGGCGATGCCTGCGCCGTCAGGCTGCATCAGAATGGCGATCCGGCCGACATCCGGCACATCGAAGATCGGCCGCATCAGCTTGCCGCCCGCCTTCTTCGCCTTGGCCACGCGGGCATCGACGTCGTCGACAGCGAGATAGGACATCCAGCTATTCGGCACGCCGTCGAATTCGGGGCTCGTCAGCTCGAACATGCCACCAACATTCTGGTCGCCCGACTTGGCGATCCAATAGGTGCCCCAGTCCATCTTCATTGGCTCGAAGCTCCAGCCGATCGTGTCGCGGTAAAAGCGCTGCGCGCCCTCGATGTCCCTCGTCATCAATTCGTTCCAGCAGAAGCTGCCGTGAAAGCTTTGCTTCGATGGTTCCGCGCCTTCGTTGCGCTTCTTGGCTGCGGCCTGTGCCATGGTGACCTCCTTGGTTACGCGAGATAATGCTCGAGCTTGTCGAGGCAGCCGCTCCACCCTTCGCGGTGACGGTCGCGCGCGGCCTCGTCGAAGAACTGCTCGTGGATCAGGGTGAGAACCGACCCTGCGCCATCAGGCTTGATGAGTACGGTCACGAGCGACTCGCGCTCTGGCATGGTGCGCCACGCCCAGGTGAAGACGAGCTTCTCGTTCGGCACCACCTCGCGATAGTGCCCGCTCACGTGATGCTGCTCGCCATCCTCGGTGCAGAATGTGACGGCGTAGCGTCCGCCGACGCGGGGATCGATCGATGCGTCCTTCACGGGGCCCGCATCGGGCCCGAACCACTTCACTATTTTTTCTGGTTCGATCCACGCGGCGTAGACCTTGTCGGGCGAGGCTTTGAGCCGCCGCTTGAGGGTGAGGCTTGGCTTGGGGAGGGGGGCGGGCTGGACTGACATGACTCTTCTTCCTCCAAGAAGGCGGCAAGACGATCGAGCCGCTCGGACCAGAAGCGTTGGTAGCGGTTGAGCCAGCTCACGGCCTCTTGCATTGGGACGGCTGCGAGACGGCAAGAGACAACGCGGCCGGTCTTGGTCCGCGTAACAAGGCCGGCGTCAAACAAAACGTCGAGATGCTTCATGATCGCCGGCAGCGACACGGGGAAGGGCCGGGCGAGCTCGCTTACAGAAACGTTCTCGTGCTCGTCGAGTTGCGCGAGCAGGGCGCGCCGTGTGGGATCGGCGAGGGCGGCGAAGGTGCGGTCGAGCGAGGTCTCTTGATACTTAACCATGTGGTTAAGTGTAGAGACAGCAAGCGTGGTTGTCAATCCATCCGGTGTTGGCAGCGGACTTGCCGGAGTTGCCAAGAAAATTGCCGGAGGCGGGGCGGCGAAATGACCTATCCCAAGCGGCGGGCTAGCAGCGATGGGCAGGGCGGAGGATATGATTAGAATTTTCATCGCCGTGCTGACGGGCGCTTTTTGTGCGTCGATGCCCGCCATGGCGGGTGAGGTGACCGCGGTAGCTCAGGCTGCGATCGAGAAGGCGCTTGCCGAAATCGGTTGCAAGGTCGAGGCCGACGAGGTCGATGCCACCGACGACGGCTACGAGGCCGACGACGTCGAGTGCAAGGATGGCGACTTCGAAGTCACCTTCGACAAGGACTTCAACATCACGTCCAAGGAGAAGGACGAGTATTAGACTGTGGCCAGAAGGCTTTCCGGCTTCGTTCGAACGTCCTAGTCGTTGACAGAGGCTGCGGCACTTTTTATGGTCCGGCCAGCTTGGCAGGCGGCCGTATCGTGAGGGCCGCCGCCGCATTTTTTTCCGCCCAAAGATGGATGGATTGCCATGAAGATCAAGAATTCGCTGCGAGCGCTCCGTCATCGCCATCGCAACAATCGCGTGGTCAGGCGCCGTGGGCGGCTCTACGTCATCAACAAGACCAACCGCCGCTACAAGGCCCGCCAGGGCTAAAGTTCCGATGCTCCCGCGCCAGAGCTTCCGTCTAAAGCCTGTCGGCGGTTTTCGGGCGGCGAAGGTCCTTTGGCTGGCGGCGCTCTTGCTTGCCTTCTTTTTCGGATTTGGCCTCGACCGCGGCTTGCAAGCTGCTCCGCTCCAGCCTGAGCCCAAGCCCGGTCTTGTTCGGCCCGAGCAGCCACCCGCCGATAAGGCCGGCACCGATACCGGCTTCGACGATGTTGTTGAACCGAATGAAGGCGGCATGGAAGAAGTGCCGCTCGGTCAAGCGGGGGAGAGCCCGGCCGCGCCGGACGAGGAACTCGACGACAATCAGCCGCTCAAGCCGGACCTCAAGCCCGGCGGCGAAGGAGTGGGCAATCCTCAATCGACCGAGGAGAACAAGCAGGACAGGCTCGGTCCTAAGCAAGATAACGGGCCCGGCGCGCAGACTGGGAACGCGCCATTGCTTGCATCACTCGATCGCAACAAGATGCTCGGCCAGCTCTACGACCAGTTGAGCAGCGCCAAGGATCTCGGCGCGGCGAGGCCGATCATGGACTCGATCGAGGAGCTGTGGCGGAGCTCGGGTAGCGACACCGTCGATCTTCTATTGAGCCGCGTCGACCACTTTACCAAGGACGCCGATCTCGATCTCGCCGGCCAGGTCCTCGACGCCTTGGCCGACCTCGCACCCGAGAATGCCGAGGTCTGGCATAAGCGGGCGAGGGTCGAGGTTCTGAGCAACGACTATACGGCCGCTCTCGCCGACCTCAGGCGCTCTCTCAATCTCGATCCGCGCAACTACAACGCAATCAGCGATCTCGGTAGCGTGCTCCAGCAGGTCGGCGCCAAGAAGGAAGCACTCGAGGCTTACCGCAAGGCGCTCAAAGCGAACCCCTTCCTCGACGAGGCGCGCGACGCGGTGAAGGAATTGACCCGCGAGGTCGACGGCCAGGACATCTAGCCTGACGTTCCGTCATACCGGCGTAAGCGGTATCCAGCTCGACCCCCACAAGAAGACGGAATGGATTCCGGCTTGCGCCGGAATGACCAGAGCTAGAGATCGTCGGAGCCGTCGCCGACGAAGGCGATGCGCAGCATGTTGGTGGCGCCTGGCGTTCCGAGCGGCACGCCGGCCGAGATGATCACCCGCTGTCCCGGAAGCGCGAAGCCCTCCTGGTAGGCGATGCGGCAAGCCTTGGCCACCATGTCGTCGAGATCGCGCGGATCGTCGGTCAGCACGCAATGTTGCCCCCACACGAGCGCGAGCTTGCGGCCCGTCGCTGGAATCGGCGTGAGCGCGATGATTGGCTGCGACGGGCGCTCGCGCGCGGCTCTGAGCGCGGTCGCGCCGGAGGCCGTGTAGCAGATAACCGCAGCAAGATTGAGTGTCTCGGCGACGGTGCGCGCCGCTGCCGAGATGGCGTCGGCTCCGGTCGCCTCCGGATCGATGCGTTGCGCGTGGATGATGGCCTCGTAGAGCGGATCGCGCTCGACCTCGATGGCGACGCGGTCCATGGTCTCGACCGCCTGCACCGGATATTTGCCCACGGCCGATTCAGCCGAGAGCATCACCGCATCGGCGCCGTCGAACACGGCGGTCGCGACGTCGGAGACTTCTGCCCTGGTCGGGGCCGGAGCATAGATCATCGACTCCAGTATTTGCGTCGCAATGACCACGGGCTTGCCGGCATTGCGGGCCGCGCGCGTGATCTGCTTCTGCAGGCCCGGCACCTTCTCGACCGGCATCTCGACGCCAAGATCTCCGCGCGCCACCATAATCCCGTCGGCAAGGTCGATGATCGCCTTGAGATGATTGAGGGCCGACGGCTTCTCGATCTTAGCCATGATCGCCGAGCGGCCGCGCGCGAGCTTGCGGGCCTCGGCGATGTCGTCGGCCCGCTGCACGAAGGAGAGCGCGATCCAGGCGACGCCGAGTGACATGGCGTATTCAAGATCGGCGCGGTCTTTCTCGGTCATCGAGCCGAAGGGAAGCACGGTGTCGGGAAGGCTGATGCCCTTGCGGCTGCCGAGCAGCCCGCTCGTCATCACCTCGGCATCGATCCTGACGTCGCTTGCCTCGACGACCCGAAGCTTGAGCTTGCCGTCGTCGAGCAGAAGCGTATGACCCGGCTTGACCGCCTGGAAGATCTCGGGATGCGGCAGGTGCACGCGGCCCAAGCCGCCGATTGCCTCGCGGCGGACGAAGCTCAAGATGTCGCCCTCGGTCAGCCTGATCGCGCCGGAGTCGAACTTGCCGATGCGGAGCTTGGGTCCTTGCAGGTCGACGAGGATGCCGATCGGCCGCGAGAATTCGACCTCGAGCTTGCGCACCGTCGCATGGATGTCGCGCAAGCCGTCATGCGTCGCGTGGCTCATATTCACGCGAAACACGTCGGCGCCCGCTTCGAACAGGCGGCGCATCGTTTCTTCGTTGTTGGAGGCAGGACCGAGCGTGGCGACGATCTTGACCCGGCGTTTTCGCCTCATTGCGACTTCGCTTCGCCCTCAGGATCGGTGAGGCGGACGGTCCAGTCGCGCTCCTCGCCAGTGTCGACCTCGAAAAAGCCGGTGCGTTTGTAGCCGCGCTTCACGCAATCCTTGGTGTCGCGGATGGTGAAGGACTTGTCGTCGGTGCACATATAGAGGGAGCCCGCCCACTCGCCGCCGCGATCATAATCGACGGCATGAATGTAATAGTAGCGGCCGATCAGCACGCCCTTCAGCAACGTCTCGCAGGTGTGAGAGGTGATGTTCCACCAGCCTTCGGTCGCCCAGCCCTCGGCGTCCTTGTAACCGATGGCGACGCCGACGCGGCTCGCCGTCGTATTGCAGAGCTTCAAGTCGGCAAGCGCGGGGCTCGCGAATCCCACCAGGAAAAGCGAACCGAGCGTCAAAAGACGGCTCCACTTGGAAAACGACGTGTTCGGCCTATGTCGGATCGGATTGGCGGCGAGCATCGAGGTCATATAGCCTGAGACACGGTTAAACATATCAGAAACATAGCACCGAATCGGTTGAGTTTCTCTGACCAGAAGGGCCAGTTCCCCGATAGGGGCCGGGGATGATTATAGGTCGGGTCCTCGCCGGCCACACAACCCTCTAAGTCCTAGGTAAATACGTCGCAATCTTGGCTTCGATGGGATTTTCTCTTGCCGTGGCGGGAGCCTTTGCCCGATTAAGAGGGCGCGGGGGAAGGGGCGTTGGAGCGAAGTCTGGATAGTCTTGCGAGAGGCGACTTGGGCGCCAGGTCCTACCGGAGCATCGAGGGGGACGTTGCCACTGGTCTCCTGATTGTCTGCGACCATGCCGAGAATGCCCTACCCGAGGCGTACGGCTGCCTAGGGTTGCGGCAAGAAGACCTCCATCGGCACATTGCCTATGACATGGGCGCGGCGGCGGTCGCCGAGCGTCTCGCCGGAATGCTCGGCGCGCCTGCGCTTCTCTCACAATTCTCGCGGCTTCTGATCGACCCCAACCGCGGTCTCGACGACCCGACGTTGATCATGCAGATCTCGGACGGGCTCATCGTGCCCGGCAACGTCGGCCTCGACGAGATCGAGATCGCCGGCCGCATCGAGCGCTATTACGAGCCCTATCATTGCGCCATCGATCGAGCGGTCGAGGCCGGCCTCGCGGCGGGCAAGCCGCCGGTGATCGTCTCGATGCACAGCTTCGCCCAAGCGTGGAAGGGTGTGCCGAGGCCCTGGTCAGTGGGCGTCTTGTGGGACAAAGACCCGCGGCTTGCGCTCCCGCTACTCGCGGCCTTGCGTGAGATCCCCGGCATCGAGGTCGGCGACAATCAACCGTATTCGGGACAGCTCAACGGCGATACGCTCTATCGCCACGGCACGCTGCGCGGGCTTGCCCATGCGCTGATAGAGGTCCGCCAGGATTTGATCCTGAGCGAAGAGGGTCAGGCCGAATGGGCGCAGCGCCTCGCTGAAGCGTTGCGCAAAGTGATCAGCCAAGAGCGTGCTCTGCATGCGATCGAGCTGCACGGGTCTTTTACCGACGGCGTGCGCGTCGAAGCGTTCGTGTCAAAGCCAGGCAAAGGAGTCCGCGCCATGGACGAGAAGACGCGCATCGAGCTTGAGGCGGCGGCTTTCCGGCGTCTTCTCTCGCATCTTCGCGAGCGGAGCGATGTCGAGAATATCGATCTCATGGAGCTCGCAGGCTTCTGCCGGAACTGTCTGTCGGGCTGGTATCAGGAGGCGGCCGAGGCGAGGGGGATTGCGCTCAGCAAGGAGGAGGCGAGGGAGATCGTCTACGGAATGCCTTACGAGGCATGGAAGGCAAAGTTCCAGAACGAGCCCAAGCGTAAGGCGAAGACGCGCGCCGGCTAAGTTCGCGCGGGCTTGCGCGCAGCCTGGCTTTGGATAAGCGGGATAAGAGGGGCGCTCTCCTTGCGGCGGCGAAACTGTGCGACCTAAGCTCAACGCCTGTCCGAATCACAAGTTAGCGGGGGACCACCGTGCAGCTTCAGACATCAGCCAAAGACCAGCTTCGTACCATTGTCGCCCGCATCGAGCGTCTCGAGGAGGAGAAGGCGGCACTCGCCGTCGATCTCCGCGAAGTCTATGCCGAGGCGAAGGGCAACGGCTTCGACGTGAGGGCGCTGCGGGCCGTGATCAGGCTTCGCAAGCAGGACGAGAACAAGCGGCGCGAGGCCGACGCCGTGCTCGCGACCTATCTTCATGCGCTCGGCATGGCGGCAGAGGCCGAGGCGGCCTAGCCAAGCGGGTCGCGGTCATTCCGGCGCAAGCCGGAATCCAGATTCAAGAATGTATTTTTGCTGGATACCGGCTTTCGCCGGTATGACGCAGTGTTGGAACGAAACCTAGCGCTGCGCGACCTGAGTGGGCGCGGGCTTCGCCGGCTCCATCTCGGCATAGAAGCTACGCACAGCCTGGCCAGAGAATTGCTCGGCTGCCTCGAGGCCCCTATAGCCGGAGCTCTTGCGCAGCGTGAGCGCCGTCGGCTGGTCCATGTCCTCGAACAAATAGTTCAGCGCCGTCTGATCGGGATGGGTCAGCGGAGCCACGGTGCGGCTATAGGCGACAGACCGGTCGGTCATGAGGCCTCCGATGTCGAAGGGCACGTAGCTCAGCTCATCGGGATGGTCGTCGTCGACCTCGGGCGCGCTTACCACCTCGGCATCACGATAAGCGGGAATCGGTGCTGGCTTGGGGTGGAAGCTCGGGAGGAGTGAGGGCATGCCGCCCGCGCTCGCATAGGCAAAAAGCCGCTGGGGCGGAGGAGGTGTCCCTTGAGAGTGGACATCGGCGGCGATCTCATGCTCGGCGAGGGTAGACGGCGTGTAGGAGGCGAGGATCGGTTTCGCCGTGTCGGGCTCGGGCGCTGCGGCAGGCTCGTTCTCTGCCACGACCGCAGTCGCGGCGCCGGCTTCTGAATCTGGTCCGCTGTCGAGACTGTCATCGGCATCGGCGACGTCATCGGGCTCTGGCGCCGGATTGATGCGGACGGCCTGGGCGATCTGCGTCTGCTTCACCAGACCCTGCGCAAGAGCAACTTTGTAGTCGTCTCGGGTGATCGGCTTGCCGTCGGCCGGCACATAAAGCGAATGGCCCTTGGGGAAGAGCGCGGCAAGCTCGAGCCGCGGAATTCTCGGCCACATGCGCACCCCGCCGGTATCGACATGCACGAAGGGGACACCTGACGTCGGGTAATAGCCTACGCCCCCCCACTCCCACACGAGAGCGGAATTGCGCAGCACTTTGACGGGAACGTCGGGGAAGGTGATGTCGGCAGCCTTGCCGAGGATATGCTGGCTCTTCTTGGCTTGTCCGCCGCCGTGCCTGCGCAGATTTTCATTGGTGCTGGCCGTGCGGTAGCCGCAGATGAGATGGACGGGAACGGTGGAGCCAAGCTCCTTGTGCAGGGTCCAGATATGATCGATCAGCTCGGGGTCCATCTTGGTTTCTTTGTTGGCCCGCCAATCGCGCATGAAGGTGTTGAGCCGCGCGAGCGCCGCGTCGTCATATTTGCCGTCGCGCTTGTAGGTGACGGTGATCGTCTCTTTGGTGTGGATGTTGTAGATGGAGAGGGTGCGGGTCTCGCCGGTCGCGCTCGCCCCGTAAGTGGTCGCCGACCACCATGCCGCGGCGGTCAGTATCAGGACCGAGGCGCCATATACGGCGCGACGTACGACACTCCCCCTCTTGAGCATCCCCGAAACTTTCCCTCGCCGGCATTCCACCGGCTTCCCCGTGCGATGACTGGCCCCCTCAGGCCAAGCATCGGCGACCGGCGTCCTGTCGCATACCGGTCGTTAATCAAGAGTATTAGCCAAATTGCGGGAAAAACAAGGCAAACTAGTTAATGCTACCGGGAATCACCCAGCAGAGTTAACAGGATTTCCACAGGATAATCAGGACCCTAAAGTCTAAGCGCAGCCGCCATCCGCGCGTCGTGGCCGTAAATATCCCCGTAGCTTGTCAGGCTCCCGTCCTCGTTAACCTTGAGGGTGAAGTAGGTGATGTAGACGGGGATCTTCTGTTGCAGAGCAACATGAGAATCGTAGCCGTCCTCCATCGCCGAGGCGGTCCGCGCCTCACTCCACCCCCGGTCGTGCTTCAACAGCACAGCGGCGAGCTGATCGGGGTTCTCTACCCGCATGCAGCCGTGGCTCTCAGCCCTGACCGGCTGG
Source organism: uncultured Alphaproteobacteria bacterium (assembly GCA_963742355.1). GTDB lineage: Bacteria > Pseudomonadota > Alphaproteobacteria > Rhizobiales > Methyloligellaceae > Methyloceanibacter. The sequence goes on from CAVULQ010000005.1 coordinate 352,716, forward strand.
GCGAACAGAAATTTCTGCGGCGTGTCGTGCATGTAGACATCATGCTTGTTGGGAAACACGAATTTGACCTTGCCGAGCACGTTGTCGGGTCCTGGCGGCTGGTAGATGTCGAAGCTGCGGATATCGACGCGGTTCCAATCGACGACGGCGGGATCGACCTCCTGGCCGGCATATTTGATGCGGAGGTTATGGCGCTGGAACACCGCAGTGTTGAAGCCGCCGCCGCCGAACCAGGACGCCTCCTCGCGGATATAGGGCCTGATCTCCTCGATCTTGATCGAGGTCGGCACGTTCCAGAACGGACCGAACACAATCTCCTGCATCTCGTTGGACAACACCGGAGTCTCCTTGTCGGGCTTGCCGACAACGACGCGCGTCGTGTGAACGGGCTTCCCGTCCTCGACCACGCGGAGCATGAATTCCGGGATGTTGACGTTGACGTAATAGGGGCCGAGGTCATGAGGGAGCCAGCGCCAGCGCTCCATGTTGATGAGGATGGCTCTGATCTTGGCCGAGCTTGCACCCTCGTGCGGCTGAGCGGATGCCTGTCCGTTCAGCAGGCGGCGCGTGCCGGAGCCGACCGCACCGTCGCCATAGGTACCATTTGCCTCCTGGAAGCGCTGCACGGCGAGTGCCACGCCCATGTCGTAGGTGTTTTCATCGACGCCGGGCTGGGCGGGCACGCCGAGACGCTTCCTGACGAGGGCTACCTGCGCGTTGACGACGCCCAATTTGAGGATGGGCCCGTCCGCAATGAAATCGGCAGGCTTCTTGGCCGCGACGACGACGGTCTTGCCGGCTCTGAGGGCAATCAGCTTCTGCCTCAGGGCCTCGAATTGCGGCTGGTCGGGTTGGAAGCTCCTGAGATAAGCGGCGGGGTCTGAGCGGATGGCGATCAATTCGATCACCTCCAAAGGATCCGGCAACGCCAGGCTTGGATCGAGATTCTCGTCGAGACGCTGCGGTCTGATGCGTCCCCCGCGTGCATCGTTGGCATAGTCGAGGACGGCATAGCTCACCGCGAGCTCGGCGTCGGCAAGCCAGTCTGTGGCGTTAGGCCGGGAGGCGGTGAAGCTGTCAGTCTTGGGCAGCGTGTAATCCGCTGATCGCAGCCCGTAATCGTCGGCGTCTTTGATCTCGGCGACGACGGCCTTGCCGCGGTCGGTCAGCCCATTGGCGTCGACCCAGAGCGGCTTCTGATCGGGCACCGAATAGAACTCGACGAGCGCGCCTTGCTCGTCCTTCTTCTTCTCGCTTGCAGCGGTGAATTTCTCAGAGAGGCGATTCTGCACGAGGATGCGGATCGCCTCGTTTGGGGTGATGAGGGATTCGGGCTGATCGGGCTCAGCCGCAAGGACCGGCGTGGCGAGCGGCGCCAACAGCGCCATGGTCAACGCAATACAGTGAATTCGCCCCATAATTCGCTCCCCCTCAGGCCAGTTCGGCCGCGATTATCAGGCGCAGAACATCGAAGCTCCGGGCCCCCCGCTCCAGCCCTACTATGCCGCCAACCAAAGTTTCCCTAACGCGTATCGTTACTTAAGTGTGGCCAAGGCCTCGGCTCACGGTCTCACCTCGAGGCCGATCTCGCGCATCTTGCGGTAGAGGGTCGAACGACCAATGCCGAGCCGCTTGGCGATCTCCGTCATCCGTCCGCGATAGCGCCCGAAGGCAAGCCTGATCATGTCCGCCTCTACGGCTTCGAGCGAACGGATGTCGCCCGAGTCGCTCAGGGCCGGAATTCCGATCGCGTCTTTTCCATTGGCCGACGGCACATGGATCGTGGCGGGCGTGGCGGCCGACTCGCCCAACATCACCGGGCCCTCGATGCGTGGAACCGGGTCCTTAGGCGCCGGCGCCGGCGGCACCGTCACCTGGTAGCCTTCGACGTGCGCGGCGATCTGCGGGAACTCGTTCACGGTGAGCATCGGGGTGTCGGCGAGAACGATGGCTCTGAACACGGCATTCTCGAGCTGGCGGATGTTGCCGGGCCAGGTATAGCTCTGCAGCATAGCGCTCGCGCTGGCATCGATGCCGTCGATGCGTTTTCCTTCCTCCGCGGCGAATCGCGCGATGAAGTGGCGGATCAGCTCCGGCACGTCCTCGAGCCGCTCGCGCAAGGGGGGCACCCAGATGGGGAAGACGTTCAGCCGGTAATAGAGGTCTTCGCGGAAGCGCCCCTCATTGACGAGGCTGATCAGATTCTGATTGGTCGCTGAGATGAGGCGGAAATCGACCTTGACCGGCTGCTTGCCGCCCACGGGATCGATCTCGCCCTGTTGCAGGGCACGCAGCAGCTTGACCTGCGCGTCGAGCGGAAGCTCGCCGATCTCGTCGAGAAAGAGCGTGCCTTGATCGGCCTCGACGAACTTGCCGACGCGTTTCTCGGAGGCTCCGGTGAAAGAGCCCTTCTCATGGCCGAACAGGATGCTCTCGACCAGATTTTCCGGGATCGCGCCGCAGTTGACGGTGACGAACGGCCTGCCGGCGCGGATGCTCTCGCCTTGGATGGCGCGCGCGATCAACTCCTTGCCGACGCCCAATTCGCCCTCGATGAGCACGGGAATGGTTGATTTGGCGGCCCTCTTGCCGAGCTCGATCACCCGCTGCATAGCCTCGCTGCCGGCGATCAAGTCGGCGAAGCCGAGCGAGCCCTTGGCCTGCGCTTTGATGCGGTTCAGCTCACCGGCGAGCGCCTCGATCTTGAGCGCGTTCTTGATGGAAACCTCGAGCCGCTCGGGGCTCACCGGCTTGACCACGAAATCCACGGCGCCTGCGCGCATCGCCGATATCGCGGCGTCGATCGAGCCATGGGCGGTCTGCACGATGGCGGGGGGCTTCTTGGGGAGGCTGCGCATGGCCCCTAGCACGGCCATGCCGTCGGTCCCCGGCATGACGAGGTCGAGCAGGACGAGGCAAATGTCGTTAGCGGCATCGGCCTTGAGCGCGTCAAGCGCCTTGTCGCCGCTTTCGGCGGTGGCAACATTGTAACCAAAGCGCTTGATCGTCTCTTCAAGGATACGGCGTTGAGCAGGGTCGTCATCGACGACCAGGACGCGTTTGGGCATGACGTAAGACTCACACGAAAACTGGTTACGCTACTCGGCAGCAGTCTCCCCGCGAGACCCCAGATAGAGGCGGTGCAGGGTGGCTGCTGTCCCAAAATTGTGCAGTCGAAGGGTAAATATCCTCTTTATTGCGGTTCGATTTTGGTAAGGCTGCGTCTAATGCGCCCGCCAAATGGACCGGAAAAGCTTGCGTTTGGCCCTTGCGACGCCCCACTCGCCTTCCCACACTAGGCGCTTACCCGCCGCTACCCGAGGATTTGATGTGCCGATGCTGCCCAAACTGACCCTCTGGCCAATGCACCCGATCTACGCCGCAAACGCGGGTGCGAAAGTCAAAGTCAAGCGCGCCGATGCCGCCGAGGTGCCGGCCAAGCGCAGGCTCGGGAGCTTGCCGGAATGGAACCTGGCCGATCTCTACAGCGGCGCCGACGCGCCCGAACTGAAGAATGACCTCACCACCTCGGAGCGCGCCGCCGACGCGATGCAGGAGCGTTACGCCGGAAAGCTTGCAACGTTGATCGACGGCGGCACAGGCGGTGACGCGCTGGCGCAGGCCGTGCGCGAATTCGAGGCGCTCAACGACCTGCTCGGCCGCGTCGTCTCCTATGCGAGCCTGCTCTACGCCGCCGACACGTCAGACCCCAAGCGACAGAAATTCTTCGGCGACATTCAGGAGAAGATCACTGCCATCTCCTCGAAGCTCCTGTTCTTCCCGCTCGAGCTCAACCGCCTTGACGACAAAGCGCTCGAGACGGCGATGGTGCATTCGGAACTTGGGCACTATCGCCCGTGGATCGAGGACTTACGCAAAGAGAAGCCGTATCAGCTCGAGGACAAGCTCGAGCAACTCTTTCATGAGAAGGCGGTCACCTCGCGCGGAGCGTGGGACCGTCTGTTCAGCGAGACGATGACCTCGCTCAGATTCGACGTGGGCGGCGAGAAGCTCAGCCTCGAGCCCACGCTTAATCGCCTGCTCGACGCGGACGAGAAGAAGCGGCGCAAGGCCGCTGAGGCTCTGGCCAAGACCTTCAAAGAGAATGTGCGGCTCTTCACTCACATCACCAATACGCTCGCCAAGGACAAGGAGATCTCGGACCGCTGGCGGGGCTTCGTCGACGTGGCGGACTTCCGCCACCTCAATAACCGCGTGGAGAAAGAGGTGGTCGATGCCCTCGTCGCCGCTGTGCGCGAGGCTTACCCGCGCATCTCGCACCGCTATTACGCGCTGAAGGCAAAATGGCTCGGCCAGAAGACGCTTGCGCACTGGGATCGGAACGCGCCGCTCCCCGACGAACCGAAGCAGGTGATCGGCTGGGACGATGCGCGCAAGACCGTGCTCACGGCCTATGGCGATTTCTCCCCGCGCATGGCCGATATCGCCGACCGCTTCTTCGCGGAACGCTGGATCGACGCTCCGGTCAGGGAGGGGAAGTCGCCGGGCGCCTTCTCCCATCCCACCGTGCCGAGCGCGCACCCCTACATCCTGCTCAATTATCAGGGTAAGGCGCGCGACGTGATGACGCTCGCGCACGAGCTTGGCCATGGCGTGCATCAGGTGCTGGCCAATGTGCAAGGACCGCTGATGGCGCCGACGCCGCTCACGCTTGCCGAGACCGCGAGCGTATTCGGCGAGATGCTCACCTTCCGCGCTCTGCTCGACCAAGCGCCGTCACCGCGTGAGCGGAAGGCGTTGCTCGCCGCCAAGGTCGAGGACATGATCAACACCGTGGTGCGTCAGATCGCCTTCTATAATTTCGAGCGCAGGGTGCACACCGAGCGGCGCGAGGGAGAGCTTACGAGCGAGCGGCTCGGCGAGATCTGGCTCGAGGTGCAGCGCGAGAGCCTGGGGCACGCCATCGAGCTCAAGCCGGGCTACGAGATCTTCTGGTGCTACATCCCGCACTTCATTCATTCGCCGTTCTACGTCTACGCCTATGCCTTCGGCGATTGCCTGGTGAACTCGCTCTACGCGGTCTACGAGAAGGCCGAGAAGGGCTTCGCCGGCCGCTATCTCGACATGCTCGCGGCAGGCGGCACCAAGCACCACAAGGAGCTGCTCGCGCCGTTCGGCCTCGATGCGTCAGAGCCTGGCTTCTGGTCGATGGGCCTGAAAGTGATCGAAGGCCTGATCGACGAGCTCGAAGCCATGGACGAAAAGCCCAAATCCAAGAAGTCCAAGCATTAGCTCCCAGCTAGTTCGGTTTTGCGGCGAGCGCGATGTCGGCGATGACCGGGCGATGGTCAGAGCCGAGCCGCGGTCCTACCCGCGTCTCGATCTTGGCAAAGCCCGGCGAGGCGAAGACATGGTCGATGGCGACGAAGGGCGGAAGCGTCAGCCCGCGGACATGCAGCGGCCAGGTGAAGTGGAAGCTGTTGTAGCGCTTGAGTCCCGTTGCTTCACTGAAGCCCCTGAGCTTGTCGGTCCAAGGGGTCAGGCTGAAATCTCCCGCGACGATCAAGGGACCCGTCTGGTGGCGCACGAAATCCACCAAGGTGAGCACATCGGCATATTGCAGCTTGGGATAGAACGGCCGCGCCAGATGCACCCCGGCGAACTTCACGGTCGTTCCATTCACCTCGATCACTGCCCAGCGCAGCATGAGCGAGTTCCACGGCTCGAAGCCTCCGCGGTCGACGCGTCCATTCTCGATGATCTTGTATTTGGAAAGGATCACGAGGCCCACGTCGCCGATTGTGTAGGGATAGCGTGAGCCAAGACTCTCGCGGAGCTTGCTCCATTTGTCCGCGGTCATCTCCTGCATTACGACGAGGTCGGCATCCGTATCGCTGAGGAATTTAGCGATGTCGTCAATTCGGTCGTTCTCGTTCCAGACATTGAAGGTCACGACTCTGAGGAAGCGCGAAGCTCCAGGCGTTGCCGCTTCAGCGCCACCTTGGAGCGCGAGGGTGAAGTGTGTGCAGTTGATGATCGTAAGGAGGAGCGCGAGCACGGTAAGCAAGCCGCTTCGCGCGAAAGCGGCGAGGCTCGCCACGATGAGCGTAAAGGCGAGAAGGAAGGGAAGCCCGTTATTGACGATATCGAGCGCGGGAAACCACCTGGCAAGGAGCCCGATCAAGGTCACCGTCGCGCCGATGACGAGCCCGGCCTTGGCGAGCGCTTTCAAGGCAAATGGCATGCTCTATTTCGGTCTTTCTTCGGGCTTACGGACGGTGAGGGGTGCCAGGCAGGAAGCGCCCCTATATGAGGGAATAACTTAGCTGTCGAGGACCCCGCCGACGCACCCATGACCGACCGCATGTCAGACAAAGAGAAGAACAGGTTCACCGCGCGCGCCATGCGCTATGCCTCGGTCGGCGCGAATGTCGGAGGTGTCGCCGCGCGCATCGCGAGCCGGCGCTTGTTCGGGCTCGATCCGGAGCGCGACAAGGATGCCGCTTCGCTTGCCGCGGCACTTGGCGGCCTTAAAGGCCCGATCATGAAGGTGGCGCAGTTGCTCGCCACCATCCCCGAGGCGCTTCCGGCCGAATATGCCGCCGAGCTCGGTCAGCTCCAAAGCCAGGCGCCGGCCATGGGCTGGCCGTTCGTGCGGCGGCGCATGGCGGCCGAGCTTGGGTCCGACTGGGAAGCGAAGTTCGCAAGTTTCGAGCATGAGGCTGCCGCATCTGCCTCACTCGGCCAAGTGCATCGCGCGTCAGGTCTCGATGGGCGTGCGCTTGCCGCGAAGCTGCAATATCCGGATATGCAGTCGGCGGTCGAGGCCGACCTCGCCCAGCTCGGCGTGCTCTTCTCCGTGCACGCTCGGCTCAGGCCCGCGATCGAGACCTCGGAGATGCGCACGGAGATCGCGGCGCGGCTCAGAGAGGAGCTCGACTACGATCTCGAAGCGCGCCACATGCGGCTCTATGCGCTCATCTTCAAGGACGATGGGCCGATCCGCGTGCCGGAGGGCGTGCCTGAGCTGTCCACCAAGCGGCTTCTCACCATGACCTGGCTCGAGGGGCGGCGCATCCTCGATTACACGGGCCACCCGCTGGAAGAGCGCAACCAAATCGCGCGCGCGATGTTCCGCGCCTGGTGGCACCCGTTCAGCCATTACGGCGTGATCCACGGCGATCCGCATCTCGGCAATTACACCGTGTTCGAGAACGGGGAGGGATACGCCGCCGGCATCAACCTGCTCGACTATGGCTGCATCAGGAGCTTCGCGCCGAAATTCATCCAAGGCGTGGTCGACCTCTATCACGGCCTATTGCACAACGACCGCGCGCTCATCGTGCATGCTTACGAGACTTGGGGCTTCGGCGGACTCTCCAACGAGCTGATCGACATCCTCAATATCTGGGCGAACTTCATCTATGGCCCGATGCTCGAGGACCGCGTGCGCACGATCGCCGACCAGGTGAGTCCCGGCATGTATGGGCGGCGCGAGGCGTTCCGCGTGCATCAGGGCTTGCAGCAGAAGGGTCCGGTCAAGGTGCCGCGCGAGTTCGTGTTCATGGACCGCGCGGCGATCGGGCTCGGCGGGGTGTTTCTCCATCTCAACGCCGAGCTCAATTACCACCGCCTGTTCGACGACATGATCGCTGGCTCGGACCTCGCCGACGTTGCCAAGCGCCAGCGCGAGGCCTTCACCGAAGCGGGGGTGCCGCTGCCAGAGGGCTCGTAGTCGAGAGCAAGCACGGCTAGTTCAGTCGCCGGTTACGGAGTGAATTGCGTCGCAGATGATGTCCACGACAGCCGTTGGAGCAGTGACGCTGGGAATGTGATCGACAGCGTGCGCCGCTATCTTCGCCTTCATGCGCTGCGCCATGTAGCGTTGCGTCTCGGGCACGATCATTCGGTCGTCTTCGGCAACGAGAAACCAACTCGGAACGTCCTTCCAAAGCGGGCGCCCGACGGGAACTGTGATGCAGCTCAGCGATATCGGCCGCTGGACGGCAGCGAGCACCGCCCGCTCGTCGGCTGATGCGTTCTGCGCGAACGCCATTTCGAAGGCTGCCTCGGGCAGCCAAATCAAACCATCTCCGTCCGGTGCGAGCTTTGGCGCTTGGGGATGGGGTGCTAGCCGATAGAACACGTCCGCGACCTTCTCGCCTTCATCAGGAGCAAGCGCGGTTACGTAGACCAGCGCCTTCACGCGTTCGGAACGGGCGAGAGCGATGACCGCGCCGGCATAAGCGTGTCCCGCAATAACGATGGGCCCTTCCGTCCGGTCCAAGCTGCGGTTGAGCGCCGTCACGTCTTCGGCAAGGGAGGTGAGCGGAAGCGGCGCCGCGAGCACCTTCACGGACTCTGCCGCGAGTGCCGTGATGACCCGCGCCCAGCTTGATCCATCCGCCCATGCTCCGTGGGCAAGCACCACGCTCACATCTTTCATCGCCAGCCTGGCGCTCCTGAAATCGCGCGGCCGAGGAAGTCGCGAATGATCGCCGCGATCTCGGGCCCACGACTCTCCAGCGCAAAGTGTCCGGCATCGAGCAGATGGATTTCCGCTTGCGGGTTGTCGCGCCTGAAGGCTTTCGCGCCGGCAGGCAGAAAGAACGGATCGTTCTTGCCCCACACCGCAAGAAGCGGCGGTCGCATGGTGCGAAAGTACTCCTGGAATTTGGGGTAGAGCGCGACGTTGCTTTGATAGTCGCCGAACAAATCGAGCTGGATCTCGTCATTGCCGGGGCGGGCAAGAAGCGCGGAATCGAGTGTCCAGGCGTCCGGTGAAAGCCGCTCGGGGTCGGCCGCACCATGGGTGTACTGCCATTGCGTAGTCTCAGGCGTTAAGAAGGCGCGCAACGCTTCCCGGTTTTTCGGCGAAGGGTCCTTCCAATAGGCCTGGATCGGATTCCAACCGTCGCTCAATCCTTCTTCATAGGCATTGCCGTTCTGGGAGATCAGAGCGGCGACCCGCTCCGGCCAATTCATGGCCAATCGGAATCCGACGGGTGCTCCATAGTCGAAGACATACAGGCCATACCGATTGAGGCCGACGGCCTCGGTAAAGCGTTCCATCACCTCAGCCAGATGATCGAAGCTGTATTTGAATTTTTTTCGATCCGGCGCTTCGGTGAAGCCAAAGCCTGGCAGATCCGGCGCCACAACGTGATAGCGATCGGCGAGCGCGGGAATAAGCTCTCGAAACATGTGCGAAGACGTAGGGAACCCGTGCAGCAGCAGCACTGCCGGCGCCTTCGGATTACCGGCCTCGCGATAGAACACCTTGAGGCCATCGACTATCGCGGTTCGGTAAGTGGTGGATTGGACGGAAGGTGATTTGTTGGTGCGGCGTCGCTCCGCCGTCGCGGTGTCGGCGTCGATCGTGGCTTGGGTCGGGGTGTGGGACATGAGAAACTCCATTCGGGTTGCGCTGAAGTAGCCTTCACTGGCATTACGCCGCTACGCGAGCCCATCGAATTTGTTCCAACCTTAGGCCGCCACCTTTTGTCGCTGGCCAATCAATTGATGCAGCAGCATCCCTGCGGAGTGCGCTGGGGAGTCGGTGTGCCGCTGCCCGAAGGATCGGTTTAGCCAAGCTTTCGCGTGGCCCTTCGCTGGCTGTGCTTGTTGGCGTACATGCGCTGGTCGGCCGCTCTCAGCAAAGCTGCTGGCGACACGCCGTCGTCGGGCCACAGTGCATAGCCGAGACTCGCGCTTATCGGTGAAGCGTTTTCCTCACAGCTTTGATCGTTCAGACAGCTCTCGAACGCGGTTTGAAGACGCCTGAGGGAGACCTCGTCCAGTGCATCGGTCACGACAACCGCAAATTCGTCGCCACCAATGCGGGCAACCATGCCATGCCGTTCAAAGGCCGTGGCGAGACATTTGGCGACCGACCGTATCGCGCAATCTCCGACATGGTGACCGTACCGGTCGTTGACCAATTTGAGATTGTTGATGTCGACGAGCAGCAGGCCGATCTGACTGTTCTGGTCCGCGGCGGAGGTGATGGCCAAGTCGAGTTGTGCGTCGAAGAGAGTCCGGTTCGGCAGTTTGGTCAGGGGGTCGCGCTGCAGCGCGCTCACGTCGACATGCATGGTCATCGCGTGGCGCAGATCTCCCTGGTACATCGGAGAGATCAGCACCTGGTACCAGTGATAGCGTCCGCCGAACGGGCAGGCGTAGGTCGTGACGAAAAGGTCGGAAGCCCCGTCGAGGACTTGTCTCAGGCCGTGAGCGACATCGCTCGCCTCGGGGCAACCTCGGGCAGTTGCAGCTTGGCATTCGGTGAAATAGTTCCACCGCCTCGCCATGTCCAAGCCGCCTTGCTCAGCAGTGTCGTTCCACTTCTTGTTGGCATATTCGATGTCGCCCGCGGGATCGACGACCGCAACCTCGGTGGCGAAAGCGTCAGTTAGGTCGATTTTCGCAAGCATCGTCTCGCCTCGGGCTTGCTTGCTCATAGCCCGGAAGGGTTGAGGCTTCTTTGACGTGGTGAAAAAGGCCTTTGGAACCAGCAATTTTTCCCGATGTAGAATGAATTTTGGCGGCTCCGGATTGCCGTGGTGAAGGGTTTTTGCTATCTGGCCGTGAGCAAGAGCTAAGCAGGCAGGGGAGTAGAATGAAAATCGATCCCGCAGAGGGCCATCCGGCAATGGATTACGCCGAGCATGAGCGAACCTATAAGCTATTCACCAAGCTCAGCATCTATCTCGTCATAAGCGTGGTGGTGCTCATGGCGCTTCTTGCCATCTTCGTGGTCTGAGCCCGCCTTCACTTTTCGCCTGGCACCCTTTTCATTTCGACGTGGGCCTCTAATGAGCGTTAGCCTTGCCGTCGCGCAAGAGCCGGCGACGGAGCAAAGATGATTGCGATTGGCGTGCCCGCCGAGGGACAGGACGAGCCGCGCATCGGGCTGACGCCCGAGACGGTCAAGAAGCTCGTCAAAGCAGGCGCCACCATCACGATTCGCTCCGGCGCGGGGCTCCGCTCCCATTTCTCCGACCAGGATTACAGCGCCGCCGGCGCCAAGATCGCCAAGAGCGATGCGGAGGCGGTTGGCGATGCCGACATCGTGTTGACCGTGCGGCGGCCCGAGCCGGCCATCGTCAAGGCGATGAAGAAGGGCTCGGTGCTGATCGGCATGCTCGATCCGTTCTTCGATGCCGAGGGCCTCGATGCTCTCGCCAAGAGCGGCATTGCGCTCTTCTCGATGGAGCTGATGCCGCGCATCAGCCGCGCGCAGGTCATGGACGTGCTGTCCTCGCAATCGAATCTCGCCGGCTATAAGGCTGTGGTCGACGCGGCGGCTGCTTTCGAGCGCGCGCTGCCGATGATGATGACCGCCGCCGGCACGGTTCCCGCCGCGCGGGTCTTCGTCATGGGCGTCGGCGTCGCTGGCCTTCAGGCCATTGCGACGGCGCGTCGGCTCGGCGCCATCGTCACCGCGACCGACGTACGTCCCGCGGTCAAGGAGCAGGTCGCTTCGCTCGGCGCGAAATTCATCGCCGTCGAGGACGAGGAATTCAAGCAGGCGGAGACCTCCGCTGGCTACGCCAAGGAAATGTCCGACGCCTATAAGAAGAAGCAGGCCGAGCTTGTCGCCGAGCACGTCAAGAATCAGGACATCATCGTCACCACGGCGCTGATCCCCGGACGCCCTGCGCCGAAGCTCCTCTCCAAGGTGATGATCGAAAGCATGCGGCCTGGTTCCATCATCGTCGATCTCGCGGCCGAGCGCGGCGGCAATGCCGAGCTCACCAAGGCGGACGAGATCGTCGAGCACAACGGCGTGCGCATTTTTGGAAAGCTCAATCTCGCGGGCTCGGTGCCGGTCAACGCCTCGAGCCTCTATGCTCGCAATCTCCAGGCCTTCGTCGAGCCCTTGATCGACAAAGAGAAGAAGAGCCTCGCCATCAATTTCGACGACGAGCTGGTCAAAGGCACTCTGATCGCTAAGGACGGCGCAATCGTGAATGCGATGATCGCCGAGCGGCTCGGCGGCAAGAGTGGTGGTGCTGCCGCGCCGGTCAAGCCTGTTAACGGCACGCCGACTGCCAAGAAGGCCGCGCCCAAGCGCCAGCCCAAGGGGAGCAAGACTGGAGACACGACATGATGGGACGCAGGCTGATCCTCGCTTTCGCGATCCTGGCTCTCGCCGTGCTCGCCGACAGTGCCCTGACGGGAAGCGCGCTGGCGCAAGAGGCGGCGCCGGCCGAAGGGGCGTCTGCCTTCGTGTTCCGCTTCTCGATCTTCGTGCTCGCGATCTTCGTCGGCTATTACGTGGTGTGGAGCGTGACGCCGGCTCTGCATACACCGCTGATGTCGGTGACCAACGCCATCTCCTCGGTGATCGTCGTCGGCGCTTTGCTTGCTGTCGCGGTGGAAGCCGGCGACGCGGCCGGTGGAAGCGGTCATTTTCTCGCCAAGCTACTCGGCTTTGCCGCGCTCATCATGGCGAGCGTCAACATCTTCGGGGGCTTCCTCGTCACCCAGCGCATGCTCGCCATGTATCAGAAGAAAAAGAAATGAGCACCGATCTCGCCTCGCTGCTCTATCTCGTCGCTGGGGTCCTCTTCATCCTCGCGCTGCGCGGACTGTCGTCGCCGGAGACGTCGCGGCGCGGCAATTATCTGGGCATGGCCGGCATGGCGATTGCCGTCGTCACCACGCTCGCCGTGGCGCGGCCGCATGAGCCACTGACCTGGGCGATGATCTTGGGCGGCATCGCGATCGGTGGCGGGATCGGCGCGGTGATCGCCCGCCGCATTCCCATGACGGCGATGCCGGAGCTGGTCGCCGCGTTCCACTCGCTGGTCGGCCTCGCCGCCGTTCTGGTCGCGGCCGCCGCCTTCTATGCGCCCGAGGCCTTCGGCATCGGCACGCCCGGTGCGATCCACACCCAAAGCCTGGTCGAGATGTCGCTCGGCACGGCAATCGGCGCTGTCACCTTCACCGGCTCGATCATCGCCTTCTTGAAGCTTTCGGGCCGCATGTCCGGCAAGCCGATCATCCTGCCCGGGCGTCACGCGCTGAATATCGGTCTCGCTCTCGCGCTCGTCGCCTGCATCGTCATGTTCTGCCAGCAGCAGAGCGACATCTATTTCTGGGCGATCGCGCTCCTCTCGCTGCTGCTCGGCGTGCTCATCATCGTTCCGATCGGCGGCGCCGACATGCCGGTCGTGATCTCCATGCTGAATTCCTACTCGGGATGGGCGGCAGCCGGCATCGGCTTCACCCTCGGCAATACCGCGCTCATCGTGACGGGCGCGCTGGTCGGCTCATCGGGCGCGATCCTCTCCTACATCATGTGCAAGGGCATGAACCGCTCCTTCATCAGCGTGATCCTCGGAGGATTCGGCGGCGAAGTGGCCGGACCTTCAGGTGGCGGCGAGCAAAAGCCGGTCAAGCTCGGCTCGGCCGAGGACGCGGCCTTCTTGATGAAGAATGCCGGCAAGGTGATCATCGTGCCTGGCTATGGCATGGCGGTGGCGCAAGCCCAACACGCGCTGCGCGAGATGGCGGACGGGCTCAAGAAGGCGGGCGTCGAAGTCAAATACGCCATCCACCCGGTGGCGGGACGCATGCCGGGCCATATGAACGTGCTCCTCGCCGAGGCCAACGTCCCTTACGACGAGGTGTTCGAGCTCGAGGACATCAACAGCGAGTTCCCGCAGGCCGACGTCGTCTATGTGATCGGCGCCAACGACGTGACCAACCCCGCCGCCGAGGATGATCCTTCATCACCAATCTACGGCATGCCGGTGCTTCAAGTGTGGAAGGCGGGCACTGTGCTGTTCAACAAGCGTTCGCTCGCGTCGGGCTATGCCGGCATCGACAACCCGCTGTTTTATCGCAACAACACCATGATGGTGCTCGGCGACGCCAAAAAGATGACCGAGGAAATCGCCAAGTCGCTTTGAGGCCCTGCGACAAGATTAACTGCCTCGGAACCAACGTAGAATCGTCAAACTCCCGCTGAATTTCCCACTATAAGGGCACGGTCCTGCACCGGGCGGCATGCCGGTTGCATTGTATTGCCAAAAATTGCCTCCTGCTTTGGGCGGGCGATAAACTTAAGGCAGGTTGGGCTTTGGCTGAGATATGCGTAGTTTTGGCTGTTGGAGCAGGGGGCCTGCGCCGTTTTCATTGCGACGACACCGGATTTGGCTCGAAGGATCACTTGCGGCAATTCACAAACGCGATGCTGGAGGGCCGACCTGATGTTCGGCCGCAATAATCGGAGGCAAGGTGGGCGTCATTCAAGCTGCGTTCATCATAATTAGAATAGTTGGACCGCCTGCTTTATCGCCTTTAACGAAATGACTTGAAAGGTACTGCTCAAGACATGCTGAACCTAGTCCTCTCGCTCGCGGGCATCTTTGTGCTGATCGGCCTCCTCGGCCGGCTGCTCCATCGCTATTTCCTCTATATCCCGGATCGCGCACGGGTCGCGCCGGGGGAGGCTGGGCTTTCCGGCGTCGAGGAGATCGTGTTCAAGGCGGCCGACGGCACGAAGCTCATCGCTTGGTATCTGCCGGCCAAGGGCGCGAAGCCCACTCTGCTCTATTTCACCGGCAATAGCGGCAACGTCGCCAATCGCGCCGGTAAGATCAGGACCATCGCCTCGAGCGGCTATGGCGTGTTCATGCTGAATTATCGCCGCTATGGCGGCTCCGAGGGGCGTCCGAGCGAGGTGCGCAACACATCGGACGCGGTCAGCGCCTATGATTGCTTGCGCGCGCAGGGCGTCGCTCCAAGCGATATCGTTGCTTATGGCGAGTCGCTCGGAACAGCTGTGGCGACGCGGCTTTCCCTCCAGCGGGAGGTCCAGGCTCTCGTGCTCGAGGCGCCATTCAGCTCGGCCGTGGATGTCGGGAAGCTGTTGTGGAAGGGCTTACCCCTCGGCCTCATCATGGTCGATCAGTACCGCACCATCGACCGCATCGGCGAAGTGAAGGTGCCGCTTTTCATCATTCATGGCGGCCGCGACGCGATCATCCCGCTCGACCAAGCGCGCCGCGTGCATCACGCGGCGAACGAGCCGAAGCGCCTCGTGGTCGTGCCGCAGGCTGGCCACAACGATCTTTACGACCGCGGCGCCTTCGAGAAGGTGCACGGCTTTCTCGAGAGCCTGCGTCCCGCCAAGGTCGCGAAAGCCGGTCGTCAGGTCGAGGTTGCAGCGGCCGCGAGCGGCGAAGTCCGCTAGCACCCGTCGAAGCGCTGTCATTCCCGCGAAAGCGGGAATCCAGTACGCACCACCGTTGGGTCGACTGCCGACGATGCAGATTACTGGATTGCCCGGTCAAGCCGGGCAATGACAATTCCGGCAATGACAATTCTGGTTATTGGAAATCGTGACTGCTAGCGGCTAGCGGCGGGGTCCGCGTGGCTTCGCGGCCGCATTGGCACCGCCGCCTGTGCCACCGCCGCCTTCGCGCTGCGCCTTCTTGCGCGCGAGCTTGCGTGCTCTGCGAATGGCTTCTGCCTTCTCGCGGGCACGCTTCTCCGAGGGCTTCTCGTAGTAGTTACGGAGCTTCATCTCGCGGAAGATGCCTTCGCGCTGCATTTTCTTCTTCAGCGCCCGAAGCGCCTGATCGACATTGTTATCGCGAACGACGACTTGCACGCGTCTAGATCTCCGATTGGCCGTTGATTTTCAGGATTGGAGCGGGGGGCCAAATGCTACCCTGGCCAGAACCGACCAAGGTCCCGCATCCGGCCTTGCTCTAACAGAAGGCGCGCATGTTGTCCAGATGGTCCGGCGCTTGGATCATTCAGGAGATGCCGGTTGGTCGGCGTGGGGCATGCACGTCCCTGTCGTCTCCATCCCATCGCGCCGCCACATGAATTTCTGGCTGTCGGGATACTGGGCCTCCTTCGGATTGGCCTCGGCCCAGGCCTGCCACGCATCATAGGTGCGGCGATAGGTGTCGCGCATTTGCTCCTCCGCCTTGAGGCAGTCGTCAATGGTGTCGAAGAGGAGGCCGGTCTTAACCGGGATCGTCCCGTAAATGAGCACAAGCAACATCCATTTCATATGCTCAACTCCTGAAGTCCTAGGTCGCCTCTGTGGCCTCATGGTTCGAGACGCGCACCTGCGGTGCGCTCCTCACCACGAGGAGCCGAAGGCCCGTCTCGAAGGACGATCCATCATACCAAGAAGCCCTCAGCTCTTTGGATAGAGCTTGGTGAAATGGCCCATCTTACGGCCGGGCCGCGCCTCTTGCTTGCCGTAGAGATGAACTGAGGTCATGGGCTCGGCGGCGAGCGTGCGCCATTTCTCGACATCAGAGCCGATCAGATTGGTCATCACCGCGTCGCTGTGGCGCGCGGTGTCACCGAGGGGCCAACCTGAGATCGCTCTCACGTGGTTCTCGAATTGGCTGACGGCGCAGGCATCAAGCGTCCAATGGCCGGAATTATGCACTCGGGGGGCGATCTCGTTCACCATCAAGCTCGGCCTGTTTCCCTCCTCGCGCTGGAACAACTCGACGGCCAGCACGCCGACATGCTGCAGCGCCTCGGCGATCTTATTGGCAATGTCCGTCGCCTCGGCGAGGAGCGCCGGACAGTTTTGCGCAGGAACTTTGCTGATTGCGAGGATGCCGCTTTGATGCGTGTTCTCGGTGAGATCATAGACTTTGAAGGCGCCGTCGCCTGCTCGCACGGCGATGACCGACACCTCGCGCTCGAACAAGACGAGGCCTTCGAGCACGGCCGGCACTTGGCCGATGCCTCGCCATGCGGCCTCGGCCTCCGCTCGATCGCGGATCATGGCTTGGCCCTTGCCGTCATAGCCGAGCCGTCTTGTCTTGAGGATCGCCGGCGGCTTTATCGCTGCGAGCGCCGCGTCGAGCTGATCGAGGCTGTCGATCGCGGCGTAAGGGGCCACGTCGATGCCGAGACCGCTGATGAAGTCCTTCTCCGCGAGCCGGTCTTGCGCCACCGCGAAGGACTTGGCTCCGGGGAGGACGGGCTTGACGCGCGAGCAGGCCTCAAGCGTCGCAGCCGGCACGTTCTCGAACTCGCACGTCACGACGTCGACGGAAGCGGCGAAGCGCGCGAGCGCGGCCGCATCGGCATAGCTGCCGATCGTGTTCGATGCGGCAACGTCGAAGGCCGGGACACTAGGCTCGTCGGAATAGATATGCGACCTCAGACCGAGCCTGCTCGCCGCGAGGGCAAGCATGCGGCCAAGCTGGCCGCCGCCCAAAATGCCGATGGTCGAGCCGGGAGGAAGCGGCGTGTCAGGCATCGTCCTCGACCGCCTCGGCGATGGCCTCGGTCTGTGCCGCGCGGAAGGCAGCGATCCGGGCGGAAAGTTTCTTGTCACCGAGCGCGAGGATCTGCGCCGCGAGTAGCCCGGCATTGGTCGCTCCGGCGTCGCCGATGGCGAGCGTTCCGACGGGAACGCCGGCCGGCATCTGGTTGATCGACAATAGGCTGTCGAGACCTTTGAGCGTGCGGCTCTCGATGGGCACGCCGAGCACCGGAAGCAGCGTCATCGAGGCGGTCATGCCGGGGAGGTGCGCGGCGCCTCCAGCACCGGCGATGATCACCTTCAGGCCGCGTTTCTGCGCGCTGCTGGCATAGCTATAGAGCCGCTTTGGCGTGCGGTGGGCGGAGACGACGCGGGTCTCATAAGGGA
This sequence comes from uncultured Alphaproteobacteria bacterium, assembly GCA_963742355.1. GTDB lineage: Bacteria > Pseudomonadota > Alphaproteobacteria > Rhizobiales > Methyloligellaceae > Methyloceanibacter. The sequence continues at coordinate 370,324 of CAVULQ010000005.1, forward strand.
CCTTGAGGGTATCGAGAATCGACGCCGCGGCCTGCAGCGTCGGCCAGTCCGAGCGGCTGCCCATGATGATGCCGACGACGGGCTTGGTAACGCTCATCTTGGGTTCATGGGGAGATTCGGCTGGCTCGCGGAAAGCGCGGGATTATAGGGGCGCGCCCTTGCTTGGCAAGGCAAAGTCTCGCTTGTTCGGACCCTGAGAGGGTTCTGGACGGCGGCAAACGGGGGGCGCAAATGGAAGGGATGATCGGAAAAAGCACGCGTAGCGAGAGGTTGATGAGGGCCTATCTCCTCATGGTCGCCGCCATTCTCGTACCGATCGCGCTCAGCTATGGGGTCGCCCCGGCGACCGTGCTTCCCAAGCTTCTCGATATTGCCGTCGAGGGGGTTGATCAGATGCAGATCTTCCGGGCCCTCATGTGCCTCTATCTCGCGGCGTCGACCTTCTGGGCCATCGCCGCGTTCCAACCGGCTTGGCAGCGGGTCGCGGTGATCTGGGCCGTGTTCTTTTGTCTTTCGCTCGCGACCGGCAGGACAATAAGCCTCGCGGTTGACGGCCCGGCGAGCCGGCTGCTCGATCTTTATCTCGGCCTCGAAATTTTCGGCGGCTTTCTCGGGCTCGCAGTGCTGGTCTATGGGCGAGAAGCCAACCGCTAGCTAGGCGATGATATCGGGGAGGAGCTGGTCCTCGATGCGGGCGATCTCGTCCTTGAGATAGAGCTTCTTCTTCTTCAGCCGCTTGAGCTGAAGTGCGTCAGCCCTGCCCGACTGCTCGAGCGCGTTGATCGCGCTGTCGAGGTCGCGATGCTCCTGCTTCAGTCTGAGCAGGGTCGTCCGGAGCTCGCGAATCTCCTCGCTCTCCATGGGACGTCCCTTGCTCCTTGTCTTTGCCTCTCGGGACGGCGGAAAGTATCACGGCGAACCGGTAGCCGCGCAAGGCCTTGGGCAGGCTCTTTGGCCCCAATCCCTGTCCTCATGCAGGCAAGGAGTGACAGGAGACCGCAGGGCAGGATTAGACAAATCGCAAGTGATTTGACATGATAGCAGGCCGAAGACCAACTGATATGGAGGTCCGATATGGCGCTTGACGCACACCTCGTTGAGTTGTCTGAAAAGCATCGTGCTTTGGATCGCAAAATCGAAGAAGAGTTGGCGAGACCAACAGCGGACGACCTCAAAGTCGCGGAATGGAAGCGTCAAAAACTGCGTCTCAAGGATGAAATGGAGCGGCTGAAGCATGAGATGAGCCACTAGGCTCAGTCGGCTATAGCCCGCGCTTTTCGCGCAAAAGGAGAATTTTGAAGGCCGTGAGGGCGCATGATCATTTGCGTCGCGCGGCCTTTCATTTTGGATAGGGGCGTCCTCGAGACAACGGCGTCACCGCGAGGGAGGAAGAAATGCCAGGCGGAATTGCATTTGACCGCAGAAGGGGCTTGGGGGCGCTCGGCGCTGCCGCGCTTCTTCTTGTCCTTGCGGCGATACCGGCTGGCGCCGCCGAGAAAGATTTGACGGACAAGGGCCGCGTGCTGGTCGAGAAGAATTGCTCCCGCTGCCATGCCATCGGCAAGGAGGGAGCGAGCACGCATCCTGAGGCGCCGCCGTTCCGCACGCTCTCGAGCCGCTATCCGATCGATGATCTCGCCGAATTGCTTGCCGAGGGCATCGTTTCCGGCCATCCCGACATGCCGATCTTCATATTCAACCCGACTGATGTCGAGGCGATCATCGACTATTTGAAGTCGATCCAGGACCAGCCTTCGCCGGAGACGCCTCCACAGAATCCGGGTTAGGCGTCGGCCGCGCCTTCCGGCCACATCAGCCAGTCGCGCGCAGTGTCCACCTCGTCGGGCGGGAAATGCTCGACCTCGCAGGTTATGAAGGGCGCGACCAGGCTCGACCAGAGGTGATGCACGTCGGGATTGGTGACGATGGCCAGTCGGCTGAAATCGTGCAGATGCCTCAGGCTGAACTTCACGTCATGCCAGAAGGCGATCGCATCCATTCCCTCGAAATCCTCGATCACCTCGAGCACGCGGATCTTGCCGTGCCGCGCGATGAAGGCCTCGAGCTTGCCCGCGATCCTGTCGAACTCCTCGGTCGAGACGCGGCCCTTCAAGACGATCTCGACCGCCTGCGCATTGTCGTGTTCCGTGTAGGACAGCATGATTCGTTCCGCGGCGTGTGGGGGAGGGGCTCGGCGCGCCATCCTATCCATCAGCAGAAGCCGCGCCTAGGAGCGCTGCAGGCGAATCACCCTCGGCATGGTCGGGATCGCCTGGGCTCCGCATGATTACCGTGGTCTTCGAGGGCTTTAGCGGGTTTTCACTCCTGCCCTGTTGCCGCTTTAGAATTCGATCCCATATTAGTTTTGGGCAACTCAAAGGCCACGCTGTTGCCGCCTTTTTGGCGCTCCATAACAGCCTCTACGGGGAGACTGGCCATTAAGAAATTCCTCATCACGCTGACGGCGCTAGCGGCCATCATCTGCGGCGCGATCTATGTGGTGCTTAGTCCGCCGCGACCCGTGATCAAGGAGGTCGTGCAAAAGGCGCCAAGGCGCTTGCTCCCCTACGAGCAGGAGCTTGCAAAGACGCCCGACCAGGCGACAGAGCCGCAAGCCGACAATTCTGCCTCGACGCAGCCCGGAGCTTCGGCCGAGACGGCCAACGCGCCCACGCCTGCGACTCAGCCCGGCCAGCAAGCTGCCGTCGAGCCCGGCGCGCAGCCTGCCGGCGTGAATGCCGGGGCGCAGCAAGGCGCAAGCCAGGCTGAGGGTGAGGGGGTGCCTCCATCCGCGGATACCGATAACGCTTCGGCCACCCCGCCTGACGACGGCAGCAACCCTTCCGAGCAAGCCGCCGTTCCGCCAGATGACGGCGCGCGGCCCGACGATTCGCAACGGCCATATAACGTGACGGCGGCACCACCCGGCGCAATGCCACCCGGCCCTTACGGCGCGCCTCCGAACCCTGCCGACTCTCGCCCGCCTTACGCACGCTCGCCGCGCGATCCCCTTTATGCCGGACCGCCTCCTCAGCAGGATCCCTATGGCGCTCCCCCTCCGCAAAATCCTTACGGCGCGCCTCCTCCTCCTCCGGGCCCCTATGGCGATGCGCCGCAAGGTGCTTATGGCAATGGCCCCTACGGGCAGGGCTCTGCCGCCGCGCCACAGGCCGCACCGGGCCAGCCCGGCGCGCCGCAACAAGGTGCCCCGCAAGAGGAGTGGGTGGTGGTGCTCGTCTCCGGCGCCAGCATGCGCGCGACGGCCACCGACGATGCTCCCATGCTGTTCGCGTTCCCCTACGGCCGCAATCTCAAGGTCGTGTCGCGTTACGGGGATTGGGTCGAGGTGACCGATCCGAAAAGCGCGGCGACCGGCTGGATGAAGGAGGCCGAGGTGTCGCCGATCGCCCCGCCTGGAGCCGGGCCCTCGCAGAGCGAGGCCTATGACCAGCAGCCGCCTGAGGAGCAGGGCGGCTGGTTCCGCCGCCGCCGCGGCGGATTTGCCGACATGATCAACCGCGCGCTCGGCGGCGGTTTCTAGTCGTCCTTCCGGTCAATCTTTCTTGACAGGGTGACGCGCTCCTTGAGGAACGCGCGGGGCGGACATATCTACCGAGTCTAGACGTGGGGCCGATCGGAAAGATCGGCATGAATTGGCTTTTGCCGTCGTTGTGGCTACTTGGTGCCGTCCTTTATGCGGCCGCCACGCTTTTGCTCACACAGCCCTTCTTGGACCGCGGTTCGGCCTCGCTCGCTGCCACGCACGAGACCATCGTCGCGAAGCAGCCGGAGCCCGCCAGCCCCAAGCTCCCGCTAGTCTCTCCCGGCGAGCTAGAGCCTACGCAGACTTCGAACGTGACCTGGCCGCATAACGAATGGGTCGAGATCGTCGGTTACACCGCCGTCGTTCGCGCAGACCCCTCGGACTCTTCGCGCGTGCTGACGGCCTATCCCATTGGTCACGCTCTCAGGGTCATCGAGCGCAAAGGCGACTTTGCCCGGATCCAGGACTTGGGCAGCGGGCATCTCGGCTGGGTCGCCGCGAGCTCGATTGCAGCCTTCGTTCCGGGCTATCGCGAGCGCGAGGAGCCGATCGCTCCGCGACCGCTGGTGGCCGTGGCCCAATCGCAGCCGAGCGCACTACCACCCAAAGCGTCGCAATCTTCTCATGGCGCAGCGCCGGTACGTCCGCGGCAAGAGACCGTGGCGGTGACAGAGCCCGCGGACGCGGTGCCGCTCCTTACGCGGGCGAGCACAGCGCCGCGGCGTTTAGCGGAGAACCAGGCTGACGGCGGCGTCGCCGCTCTCGTGCAGCGGGGCTTCAGCGGCTATTGAGGCCTGGCGGTCACCGCCCTCTTCGGATGGGTCACCGACATTGAGCGAAGGGCTAGACCAGCGGTGAGATGGGCTCGCTTGGCTCGTCGGCACGGGGCACATCGACATCGAGGCGTTCGACGTCATGGCCGTTGCCATTGCCGTTGTGCCCATTGGCGCGCTGGGCGGCGAGGGCCGGGGCCTTGGCGCCATTGCCATTCGGGGCCTTGGCTGCCACGCGCCACTCGCGCTCAACCGCTACCCGGGCAGCCTCGTTCTGGGTGTAGAGCTCCATATGCTCGGAATCTTCGTCGATGACCGGGGTGAGCGCCTCGTCCTTGTACAGCTTGGTGCGGGGATCGGCCTCAACTTTGCGCACGATCCTCTTCAGATGCCGCCAGCGTTTGGCCGCCAACAGGACCTTGCGGGCGATGTCGGCGGCGTATTGGCTGTAGAACACGAATGGCGACTCGAGCGGCAGCCCGGCCCGGCGGTCGTGGCGGTATTTGATGCGGAAGATGCCCCATTGCAGGGGATGCACGCCCTCGATGGGCACCGCGCTCGAGAACCAGAACAGCACCGGCATCAAGGAGCGAAGGTTGATACCGCACACATGGGCGCGGCGGATGATCGTCTCGAAATGCTCGTCGGTGTAATAGATGCCCCAGGCCGTCTGATAGGCTTGCTTCCACTCCGCCTCGGTCATCTTGGGGTGGGCGGTGACGACGTGTTCGACGTCGTATTTGTTCATGTCGGGGTCCATCCACACGCCTTTTTCGTGCAGCACCTTGTGGTCCTCGGACCCCGGTAGCGGCGTGAGAATGAAGAACTCGAGCATATCGACCGGCAGCTCTTTCTTGATGATCTCCAGATCGTGGCGGATCGACTCCGGCGTGTCGTTCTCGAAGCCGAGGATGTAGCCCGCGTAGGTGATGATGCCGACCCGTTTCCATTCGAGCAGCATCTTGCGGTACTCGGTGATCTTGTTCTGCCGCTTCTTGGCGGCGATCAAATTCGCCGGGTTGATGTTCTCAAGCCCGATGAACACGCGGGTGACGCCGGCGCGCTTCGATTTGTCGATGAAGTTCTCAATCTTATGGCAGAGCGTGTCGACCTGGATGCAGAAGCGGATGTCCAGGCCGTCCTCTTCGCGCAACTTGATGATCCGGTCGAAGATCGCTTCCCAGTCCTTGTTGCGGGCGAAATTGTCGTCGGTGATGAAGAAGCGGTTGATGCCCTGCTGATAATTCATGCGCAGGATCTGCTCGACGCTGTCGGGAGAGCGATAGCGCGACTTGCGTCCTTGCACGTTGATGATGGTGCAGAACGAGCATTGAAACGGGCAACCGCGGCCGGCGTCGAAGCTCGTCACATTGCCGATGGTGCGCTGGACGAAGTCGACCGGCAGGAACGGCGGCGAGGCAATCTCGCCGATGTCCGGCAGATGCTTCATGTGGTCGTAGAGCGGCTTGAGCTCCCCGCGCGCGGCATCCAATATGACTTCATCGAGGCCTTCCTCGGCTTCGCCCGCGTAGATCGAAACCCCGAGGTCTTGCGCTTCCTTGATGTCGGACGGCGTCTCTTTCAGCATGGCGAGGCAGCCCGAGACGTGGAAGCCGCCGATCATGACTTGCACGCCGGCAGCGCGTAACGGGCGAGCGATGTCGACCGCGCGGGGAAATTCATTCGACTGCGCGCCGACAATACCGACCAAGCCAAGCCCGCCATTGTCGGCGATGCGCCGGGCGATGTCCTTCGGCTTGACCCTGGTGTTGGTCTCGTCCATCGGGGTCACGTCGATCGGAAGGTCCGCTCCGAGGATGCCCCTATCGGCGGCGCCGCAGGCAAGAGCGTAGACGGCGGCAAGCGAGTTCGACGGCATGGTCGAGCGGAACCATTGCACGACATAGCCATCGCCGTCGTAATGCGACGGTTTGATCAAGATCAGCTGGAATCGCCGTGGGTGCGCGCGCTTGGTCCCGATCATCCCTCTGGTCCAAAAGAGAGGCGATTGTCCCGCGCGATAATCAGGAACTCGGCCGCGCTGGCGTTTCACCTCGAAGGACGCTTTACCGACTTGCGCGCCCAGCCCCACCGGATGGCTCAATGCGTTCCTTGCGCTTGGCCACGATTATTCCTTGGACTGAACCACATTCCTTGCGGTCGGTCCAATCAATAGGATCGGCGGTTGCGGGCCCGAAGCTAGGTGGAGGGCGGGTTTTCGCGCGCTCGCTCGAACTCGGCGATGTCCTTGGCGAGAAAATAATTCAGCATGGTGCGGATGGTGGCGATGACGGCCAGCTTGGAGATGTCCTCCCAGGTTGGCGCCACGGCCGTGCGCACCAGGTCGGCAGCGAGGGCAAATTCGAGCCCGAGCAAGATCCAGGTGGCAAATCGGAGCCAGATCTGGCGGCCCTGCATCTCGCTGGCGCCGCGGTTGAAGATGGTCCCCACCACTCCGGCGATCGCCTGGATCGCGCCATAGCTCACCACGAACACCGCACCGGCCTCGATAACGAGAGCGATGTAGCTCGCGATCGTGCTGAACTGAGCTTCGACTGGAAGCGGCGTCATTCCCAACCCCCGGTTTAGATTGGCGCGAAGCAAGCGTCCGGCGCAACCAAGAAATAGAGCGCCTTACGCATAGTTCACTTGTGATGAGCGCGCGCTGTCATCATATCTTCGGTAACGCCTGAGTGAACGGCGGAACAAGGACTTAACCCGTCCGTTTCGCCTTCAGTCACTCATGTCACGGGCCGGTGCCGAGGTCGCGACTTTAGGCCATCAGACTTATGGAGGAATGGATATGCGATCGATGCACCGCCTCGCCGTTTCAGCGGCAGTCTCTCTTGGAATTATCGCGGGCATTACGCCCGCATCGGCCCTTACTGCCGGGTCGGTTGCGCCTTTGGCGAAAACCGCGCCGAGCAATGTCGTCCAAACAGACTATTATTGCGGGCCCGGCTGGTATCTCGACCGGTGGGGCAATTGCCGACCTTATTATTACGGTTATGGCTGGTACGGTTACGGCTTTCCCTATTACCGCTATCACCATTACCACTACGGCCACGGTCACTACCGCTACAGGAACTACAGCTACAATAACTTCGAGTTCCACGGCCACGGCCACGGCCACCACGGCGGCAAGAACTTCAATAATTTCGGCGGCGTGAATGTCTACGGCCGGAGCTTCGGTGGTCATGGCGGGCATGGCCATGGCCACGGCGGTCATGGAGGTCACGGCGGCCATGGTGGGCACGGTGGTCACGGCGGCCACGGCGGTCACGGCCACTGATCCCGGCGCTTCAGGATGGTGTTGGACTGCGTCTAGAGATCGCCGGTGAGGAACTGCGCCTTGCCGTGCCCGAAGGACCAGTCCTCGTCATCGTTCTCGACGAATGAGACCACCACGTCTGACGGCGCGATGCCGCAGGACTTCGCGAGTTCCTCGCAGAGCAGCCGATAGAAAGCTTCCTTCTGCTTCTTTTTGCGCATGCGGCTCGTGACCTGAAGGACGACGACCTTGTCGGTGCGCGAGATGCCGAGCCCGGTGTCCTCGACGATTATGCGCGAGGCGGGATGCTCTGTGACGATCTGATAGCGGTCGCGCTCGGGCACTTCGAAGGCGGCGAGCACGGCACGATGGGACGCATCGAGCAGCGTCCTTATCTCAGTTTCGCTGCGGCCCTCGATGAGATCGAATTTGAGTAGCGGCATCGTCTTCTCCCTGCGCTGAGCGAGTGGGCTTAGCCCGGGACGATCAGTTCAGTTGGTGACGCCGGTGTGTCGGGTTTCCGTTCGTTCACTTGACGGTTCCAAGGCCTTGCTTTGACTTGGGAAGAGAGGATTCCGCCTTCGCCATCTCGCGCAGCTTGAATTTCTGGATCTTGCCGGTCGAGGTCTTGGGCAGCTCGACGAACACGACGCGGCGCGGGCATTTGTAGCGGGCCAAGTTCTCGCGGCACCAGGCGATGATCTCCGCCTCGGTTACGCTTTCGCCCTGCCTAAGCTCGATGAAAGCGCATGGCGTTTCGCCCCATTTGGGGTCGGGCATGGCGACCACCGCGGCGGCTGCGACGGCAGGGTGTTTGTAGAGCACCTCCTCGACCTCGATCGATGAGATGTTCTCGCCGCCGGAGATGATGACGTCCTTCGAGCGGTCTTTCAGCTGGATGTAGCCGTCCTCATGCAGCACGCCGAGATCGCCGGAATGGAACCAGCCGCCGGCGAAGGCATCCTCGGTCGCTTTAGGGTTCTTGAGATAGCCTTTCATGACGATATTGCCGCGGAACATCACCTCGCCGAGTGTCTCTCCGTCGGCTTCGACCTTCTCCATGGTCTCCGAGTGCATCACGGTCAGATCTTCCAGCGCGTGATAGCGCACGCCCTGGCGAATGCGCTTCGCCATTCGCTCCTCGTGCGGCAGCTCATCCCAAGCAGCTTTCCATTCGTTCAAGGTGGCCGGACCATAGGTCTCGGTCAGCCCGTAGAGATGGGTAAGCTCGAAGCCCGCGTCGTCCATCTTGGCGAGCACGGCGGCCGGCGGGGGCGCAGCAGCGTGGCTGAAGGCGACACGGTGCGGAAAGAGCCGCCTCTCTTCCTCCTCGGCGTTGAGTAGCGTTCCCATGACAAAGGGCGCGCCGGAGAGGTGGCTCACTTTGTGCTCGGCAATCGCGTCGTACATCTGCTTGGCACGGACGGCGCGTAGGCACACATGCGTGCCGGCGAGAAGGCTGATCGTCCAAGGGAAGCACCAGCCGTTGCAGTGAAACATCGGCAGCGTCCAGAGATAGATCGGGTGCTGGCCCATGCCGGTCGCGAGCGTATTGGCGTAGCACATGAGCGCAGCGCCACGATGGTGGTACACGACGCCTTTGGGGTTGCCGGTTGTGCCGCTGGTATAATTGAGCGAGATCGCATTCCATTCGTCGCGCGGCATCGACCAGAGATAATCCGGGTCGCCATCGGCGATGAAATCCTCGTAATCGAGATTGCCGAGACGCTCTCCATCGACCCCGCATTGGAGGTCCTGGTAATCGATCAACAGCGGCTTCACCTTGGCCTGCTTCAGCGCCTCCTTGATGACGCGCCCGAATTCGGTATCGGCGATCAGCACCTTGGCGTCGGCATGGTCGAGCATGAAGGCGATCGCCGAGGCGTCGAGGCGGGTGTTGATGGAATGCAGCACGGCGCCCGTCATCGGCACCCCGTAATGGGCCTCGAGCATGGCGGGCGTATTGGCGAGCATCACCGAGACGGTGTCGCCGAAGCCTAGTCCACGCGCGGCGAGCTGCGAGGCGAGCTGGCGGGTGCGCGCGTAGAAATCGGCGTAGGAGGTCCGCGTCCGCCCGTGAATGATGGCGGTATGGTGGGGGTGAACGGAAGCCGCTCGCTCGAGAAAGACGAGCGGGGTCAAGGGCTGGTAATTAGCCGGGTTCTTATCGAGTCCGGTCTCGTAAGGATTGGCCATGGCTTAGGCGTTTCCCCGGAGGCCGTGCCTCCTTATTCACCCTAGCCAAGCTCTACCCTCCCGATCAATCGCGGAGTTCTGGTGCTAATGAACGGCGGCCACGCGCTGGCGCTGGTCCGCTTGCTCCTTCTGCTTGGGTGCGGGGTCGGCGCAGGTCTGTGAGTAGTAGGCAAGCACGGCGGCGAACCCGATAAACCCAAACAGCACTATTCCCAGATAGATGAGGTCGATCTTGCTCATGATGCACCTCCTTCGGTGGAGATGCATCAATTCGGCCCAATGACGGGTGGCGAGCCTTGATCCCGGTCAACCTCGTCGCTGATCTTCGTCAGTCCGAGGGAACGTCGGTGCGCTTCAGGTCCTTGAGCTTGGCGAAGACGAAGTCGATATCGGGGGCTTCCTCTTCCTCGTCAGGCGCATTCATGGCGGCGCGCGCCTCTTGGGCAAGAGCGGTTGCCATCGGGCGCTCGGGCTCGGGAACGGGAGCCGCCGCGATGCTTTCCTCTGCGGGAAGCAGCGTGCCGGCCTTCGGCGGCTCGACGATGCCGGATTCTTTCCTCTCGCGCTCGAGCCTCGCCGCAGCCTTCTTCACTTCTGCATCGAGGTCGATCTGCGAGCAGAGGCCAAGCGTGACCGGGTCCTGCGCCTGCAGGTTGGGCGAGTTCCAGTGACTGCGCTCGCGGATGGCAAGAATGGTCGGCTTGGTCGTGCCGACGAGACGCATGATCTGCAAGTCCTTGAGCTCGGGATGGTTCTTCAACAGCCAGAGGATGGCGTTCGGCCGGTCCTGGCGGCGCGACACCGGCGTATAGCGCGGCCCGCGCTTGGTCTTGACCTCCGGCACCTCGACCTTCGGCTCGGAGAGCTTCAAGCGGTGAGACGGGTCCTCCTCTGCTGCCGCGATCTCCTCGCGCGAGAGCTGACCGGACGAGATCGGGTCCATGCCTTTGATGCCGTGCGCCACATCGCCGTCGGCGATGCCCTTAACCTCAAGCACGTGCAGCCCGCAGAACTCGGCGATCTGCTCGAAGGTGAGCGAGGTGTTGTCGACCAGCCAGACGGCGGTCGCTTTGGGCATTAAGGGGGTACGGTCCATGGGTTTCTGACCTCAAGAGGTAGTGGCGGCCTCCCGCTCCCTCCGGCGAAAGAGCCAATCCAACAAAATGAAGGGGAATGAGCGGTATATAGGGCCTGCCGCTTCTCCAGGCAATTGCTTAGGAGTCCATTTCCTTCGTTATCAGCACGATTTTGCCGACATGGTTGGGGTCATCGATGCGCCGGTGCGCATCAGCGGCTTGGGCAAGCTCGAAGGTCGAATCCAGCACCGGTTTCACCTCGCCCGCTGCGATCAAGGGCCAGACGCGCTCTTCGATCGCTTTTGCCATGCGCGCCTTGGCCTCCGGGCTCTGGGCGCGGAGCGTCGTGCCGGTCAGCGTGAGCCTCCGCATCATCAGCCGCATCAGGTCGAGCTCGACCTTCGAGCCCTTGAGGAAGGCGATCTGCACGATGCGGCCTTCGAGCGCCGCGGCCTTCAGGTCGCGCTCGACATAGTCGCCACCGACCATGTCGAGGATGACGTCGGCGCCGTGGCCACCGGTCGTCTCGCGAACCGCCTCGACGAAATCCTCCTCGTGATAGTTGATAGCGCGCACCGCGCCGAGCGCCTCACAGGACTTGACCTTCCACGCGCTCCCCACCGTCACTATGACTTTGGCCCCGAAGGCCGTCGCCATCTGGATGGCGGTGGTGCCGATTCCGCTCGCCCCGCCGTGCACGAGCAGCCATTCGCCGCGCTCGAGGCCTCCGCGCTCGAACACGTTGTGCCACACGGTGAACACGGTCTCGGGCAGCGCCGCAGCCTCGGCGAGCGACAGGACTTGTGGAACCGGTAAGGTGCTTCCTTCAGGCGCCACCGCGAACGCGGCATAACCTCCGCCATTGACGAGAGCGCAGACGAGATCGCCTGGCTGGTATCGGCTTGCGCCTTCGCCAAGCGCCACGACTTTGCCGGCGACCTCAAGCCCGAGAAGATCGGATGCGCCTTTCGGTGGAGGATAAAGCCCCTGGCGCTGAAGAACGTCGGGACGGTTGATGCCGGCGGCGGCGACCTCGATCAGCACCTCTCCTGGACCGGGCTCGGGAACGGGGCGCGTCGCCGGGACGAGCACTTCCGGTCCACCCGGCTCGCGCGCTTCGATCACGGTCATGGTCTTCGGCAACATGCACATTCCTCTGACGCTGCAGGGCGGAACGGGTTAAATCCGGCGGAGCGTGTTGTTAGTTGGGTGATCGATTTCCATGCAAGGGGAATGTTACAATGTCCTGCATGGACACCGACGACCTCGCCCCTCCGCCCAAGAAATCCAAGAGCTACGAGCTTGGCCAGGACCTCAGCAAGCTTTCCCTCGGAGAACTCAAGGCTTTGATTGAAGACCTCAAGGGAGAGATCGCGCGGATCGAGGCGGCGCTCGCGGCCAAGCACTCTTCGAAGAGCGCAGCAGAGGCCGCGTTCAAGCGCTGAAAGAAGCGCGCTCATGGTTCCTTTAGGTAAATCCCGCCTTAGCGTTAACTCGTCCTTAGGACTTTCACGGTAGGGTTCTCTTCATCCAGTCCTCTGGATCTGAGTGGCCTGTCCACTCTGTTTGACGCCTCCCTGTTAACTTCCTGAGCCGCCGCATGGCGGCTCTTTTTTTGCCTGATTCAGGGCGTTTAACCTTTGCTATTGGAAGGCGACGACGAGCCTTTCACATGGCATAGTATGCCGCCGGCACGGGACTTGGACGGGAGTGGCCGATGGCGGGGAAATCGAGCAATGGGGACCGTGACGAAAACGTTACGGTTTCGTTCGGCGCGAAGTTCGCGCGCTCAGATCAGTTCAAGACCGTGTTCCGCGAGGGCATGGCGCTGGTCGAGGCGGCGGCGACATATCTCGACGGCGAGGGGCGGAAAGAGGCGCGGAAGCTCCGCCCGCCGCATTCGCTAGCCTATGCCACCGAGAGCATGCGGCTCACCACGCGGCTGATGCAGCTCGCCTCGTGGCTCTTGATCAGGCGCGCCGTCAGCGAAGGCGAGCTGACGCAGGAGCAGGCGATCGAGGAGCAGCGCAAGATCAAGCTTCCCGTCGCGGGCGCCGATCAGCCGACGCGCGAGCTTGGCCAGTTGCCGCCGCGGCTACGCGAACTGATCGAGCAGAGCGTGAAGCTCCAGGAGCGCGTGATCCGTCTCGATCAGATGCTCGATTTCAAGGAGCTGCCGGCCGGGGAAGAGTTGGACAGTCCGCTCGAGTCGCAACTGTCGCGCCTGCGGGCTGCGTTCGGCCCACAGGAATAAGCCGGCGTATTAGTCATTGCCCGGCTTGACCGGGCAATCCAGTAACGATTGCCACCAAATTTCGAGTGACGCCGGGAATACTGGGTTCCCGCTTTCGCGGGAATGACAGGCGAAGGGCTATTTGAGGAAGCCTTCGTATTTCCGCTTGAAGCGGGAGAGGCGTCCGCCGCGGTCCATCAGATGATGGCTGCCGCCGGTCCAGGCCGGATGCGTCTTCGCATCGATGTCGAGCTTTAGCGTGTCGCCCTCCGACCCGTAGGTCGAATAGGTCGTGAACTCGGTTCCGTCGGTCATCACCACCTTGATGCGGTGATAATCGGGATGAATGTCCTTTTTCATGGCTTCCAGCTCTTGCAAATGCGTGAGATTTCTTGGGGCGTGGCTATAAAGCAAGTTCCCCGCGTGCACAAGGCTGCGCCGGAAGGGCGCGGCAGAAACCCTTTCCGCAGCGGGCCAGGGCCCGTAAAGTCTGCCCCTCAAAAGCGTAGCTGGGCTTATTTGTGCAACTCGTGACCCCAAAGGCCGACGGCGCCGACCGTCGCGACGAGCGCTCCACTCCGGAGGCGGCGGAGCGCGAAGAGGTCAAGCGGCGCGCCGCGCTTCGCCCGCTCCTCGCGCTTAAGCCTTATCTCCTGCGCCACAAGGGCATGCTCGGCGCTTCGCTGCTCGCCCTTCTCGTCTCCGCCGGGGCCACGCTCGCCGTTCCGCTCGCCGTCAGGCGCATGATCGATCTCGGCTTCTCCGGCATCGATCCGAGCCTCATCGACAAATATTTCGCGACGCTGGTCGGCGTCGGGCTCGTGCTCGCATTGGCGAGCGCAGCGCGCTTCTATTGCGTCAACTGGCTTGGCGAGCGTGTCGTGGCCGACATCAGGCGCGACGTGTTCAAGCATCTCACGGGACTAAGCCCCGCCTTCTACGAAGTCACGCACTCGGGCGAGGTGATGTCGCGGCTCACGGCCGACACGACGCAGGTCAAGGCTGCGGCAAGCACGGTGATCTCGCAGGCGCTCCGCAACCTTCTGCTGCTCATCGGCGCGGTGGCGATGATGGTGGTGACGAGCCCCAAGCTCTCGCTCGCGGTGGTGATCGCCATTCCCGTCATCATTCTGCCGCTCGTCGCCTACGGGCGCTCGGTGAGGGCGCTCTCACGCCAGGCGCAGGACACACTCGCGCATGCCTCGGCCTATGCGAGCGAGAGCTTGGGTCAAGTCAGGGTGCTACAGGCCTTCACGCATGAGAAGGCGGCAACCGCACGCTTCGGCGAGGCGGTCGAGCGCTCTTTTGCCGCCGCCAATGCGCGGGCGAAGTCGCGTGCGGGGCTGACGGCGATCGCCATCTTCCTCGTCGTTGCGAGCGTGGTCGGAGTGCTGTGGTACGGCGCGCAGGATGTACTGGCGGGAACCATGACCGGCGGCCGGCTCGGCCAGTTCGTGCTTTACGCGCTCCTTGCCGCGGCCTCGGTCGGCGAGCTCAGCGAAGTCTACGGCGAGGTCAGCCAGACGGCAGGCGCAGCCGAGCGCTTGGGCGAACTGCTCGCGATCCAGTCAGAGATCAAATCTCCAGCCCATCCGAGGGCGCTGCCAGAGCGCCGCGCGGAGAGATCGTCTTCGCCAAGGTCTCGTTCGCCTATCCTTTGCGGCCTGAGACCAACGCACTTGATCGCGTGAGCTTCCGCGTGAAGAAGGGCGAGCGCGTCGCGCTCGTCGGGCCGTCAGGGGCGGGTAAGACCACGATCTTTGCGCTCTTGCTCCGCTTCTACGATGCCGAGCTCGGCAAGGTCGAGGTGGACGGCGTGCCGGTGAACGAGCCCGATCTTGACGCGCTCCGCCGGCGCTTCGCTCTCGTACCGCAGGAGACGACGCTATTTGCCGACACTATCGCCGCCAATATCGCCTATGGCGCCGAGAGAGCGAGCGAGGCGGAGATCGAGGCCGCAGCCAAGGCGGCGTTCGCGCATGATTTCATCATGGCGCTGCCGCAGGGTTATGCCACCATGCTCGGAGAGGGAGGCGTGACGCTCTCGGCGGGGCAGCGGCAAAGAATTGCGATCGCCCGCGCGGTGTTGCGCAATGCGCCGATCCTGCTTCTCGACGAGGCGACGAGCGCTCTCGATTCAGAGAGCGAGACGCTGGTGCAGCGCGCGCTCGACAAGGTCATGGAAGGCCGCACAACGCTCGTGATCGCGCATCGGCTGGCGACGGTGATCTCGGCAGACCGCATCCTCGTGTTCGATCAGGGGCGGCTCGTCGAGGAGGGTACGCATCACAGCCTGCTCGGCAAGGGCGGCATCTATAAGCGGCTCGCGGAGCTGCAATTCGCTCCCGACGCGGCGGAGTGAGCTGCGGTCGAGGAGAGATTAGCGCTCGGTGAGCTTGAGCTCGATGCGGCGGTTTTTGGCGAGAGCCTCATCGCTCGTTCCGGTGTCGATCGGCTGAAACTCGCCGAAGCCCGCGGCGACCAGATGCTCGGGCGAGATCCCCGCCTGCATCAGATAGCGCACCACCGAGATCGCCCGCGCGCTCGATAGCTCCCAATTCGAGGGGAACTCCGGCGTCGAGATCGGGTGGATGTCGGTATGGCCATCGACGCGCATCACCCAGGCGATGTCCGGCGGGATCTTGGTCTCGACCTCTTTCAGAGCGTCGGCGAGCTTGTCGAGCTGGGCTGCGGCGCCCGGCTTCAGCTCGGCGGAGCCTAAGTCGAACAACACGTCTGAGGGGAACACGAAGCGGTCGCCGACCACCTGGAAATCGGCACGCTCGCCGAGCGCTTCCTTCAGCTTGCCGAAGAAGTCAGAGCGGTAGCGGGCAAGCTCTTGCACCTTCTTGGCGAGCGCCACGTTCAGCCTCTGACCGAGATCGGCGATCTTGGCCTGGCTGTCCTTATCCTTGGCCTCCGAGGCGTCGAGAGCCTCCTGCAACGAGGCGAGCTGGAGTCTGAGCGCAGCGAGCTGCTGGTTCAAGAGCTCGACCTTGGCGAGCGCGTCGTTGGTGATCTTCTTCTGCGTGTCGAGCTCGCCGCCGAGGGCGTTAGCCTTTTCCTCGGCGCCTTGCGTCTTGCCGCCGGCATCGCCGAGCAACCCGGTCAGGCGCTGGTTCTCCTTGTCCTTCTCGCCGAGCGTCGCCTGGAGAGTCTGCAGTTCGTCCTCAGTCAACTCCTTCTTGGAGCGCTCAAGCGCGAGAAGCTCGGTCAGCTCGGAGAGCTGGCGGTTGAGGCGCGACAGCATGGTGTCCTTGCCGCTCGCGGCCTGGGAGACGAAATAGTTGGTGAGCATGAAGAGCGACATGAGGAACGTCACCACCAGTAGAAGGGTGGAGAGCATGTCGACGAAGCCCGGCCAATAGTTGGCTTGGTAGCGTCCGCGGCGCGCGCGCGCGAGAGCCATTTAGCTCCGCTCCTCCCGCGCCGGCATGAACGACTTGTCGGTGATCTGGCGGAGCACGGTGGCAAGCTCCTGCTGCTGCTGGGCCTGCTCGTCGGCCCATTCGCGCACCACCTTTTGCTCTGCCCGCATCTGTCGGATGAGCTTGTCGACGCCTTGCGCCAAGTCCTTTACCGCGTCGCTGGTATTGTCGTTCAGCACTCTGAGCTCGACCTTCTCGCTCAGATCTGACAGCGAGCGCTGCATGTCCATGAGGGCGAACCTGAGCTGAGGCGCCACGGCTCCCGCGGTTGCGGCATCAGCCGGCTGGAGTTCGGTGATGCCCGAGAGCCAGTCCTCGAGCTCGTTGTAGAAGCGTCCCTGCGCGTGGCCCGCTTGAAGGTCGAGAAAGCCGAGAATGAGAGAGCCGGCTAGACCGAACATCGAGCAGGAGAAGGCGGTGCCCATGCCCTTCAGGGGACCCGCGAGCCCTTCCTTCAATTGATCGAACAGCATCACGTTCTCGCCGACATTGGTGTCGAGCGCGCCAATCGTGGCGCCGACCGAGCTCACCGTTTGCAGCAGGCCCCAGAACGTTCCGAGCAGGCCGAGAAAGACCAAGAGTCCGACGAGATACCGGGTCGTCTCGCGTTGCTCATCGAGGCGGGAGGCGACCGAGTTGAGCAGGGAGCGCATCGAGCCGGTGGCGAGCGAAAGATGCCCGGTGCGGTCGCGGAGCATGGTGGCCATGGGCGCCAGCAGCACGGGGGTCGTCTTCTCGCTGCTGATGCCGGGGTCGGAGATGCGGAAATTGTTGACCCAGTTGATCTCGGGATAGAGCCGGAGCACCTGGCGAAAGGCATAGACGGTGCCGACGATGAGCACGCCGATGATCAGCGTGTTGAGGCCGGGATTGGCCATGAAGCTATGGCGGAGCTGCTGCGTCTGCCCATCGAGGATGACGGCAAGGAGCACGGCGAGGATGAGGAACAACGTCATGCGCCACAGGAAAACCTGCGGGCGCGTGAGCTTCACCTTGTAGACTGGCGTTGCCATCGGCTTTCGTCGTGAATCGGCGGTTTCGCCGGTTGAGCTTAACCGAATAGTTTCACAGGCAAAACGGCAACCTCAGGGCAGAGTTTCCCAAGACGTCCGCTTCAGGCGAAATTTGTGGGCCCGGAGGAGCGCGCGGGATGGCCCACAGGTCTTAGACCGAGGGTCCGCCGGCGTCTTTGAGAAGCTTGAGCATTTTCCGGTGGATGGTCTCGTTGCCGGCGACGATGCCGCCAGTATCAAGCATTCGTTCCTTGCCGTCGGCATCGCTCACATAGCCGCCGGCCTCGCGCAATATGACAATGCCTGCGGCTATGTCCCAGGGGCGGAGATTGCGCTCCCAAAAACCATCCAATCGTCCGGCCGCCGTCCAGGCAAGGTCGAGCGCCGCCGCGCCCATGCGCCGCACCCCGGCAGAGGCCTCCATGACCGAGGCGAGCTCCTTGAGGAAGAGGCCGTGATCGGGGCGTCCACTATGGGGAATGCCGGTGCCGATCACCGAGGCCGAGAGCTCGGTTCTGGCGGCGACCCGCAAGCGGCGGCGGTCGTTGAGATAGGCGCCCTTGCCCCTCTCGGCAGTAAAGGTCTCTTGGTTCGCGGGATTGAAGATCAGACCGGCCACGAGATCGCCTTCGCGCTCGAGAGCAATGGAGATGGCGAAGATCGGTATGCCGTGGAGGAAGTTGGTGGTGCCGTCGAGCGGATCGACGATCCAGCGATGGGTGCGGTCGGCGCCTTCCACTTCGCCCCGCTCCTCCATGAGGAGGCCATAGCCCGGGCGCGCGCGGGTCAGCTCCTGGTGGAGAATCTCCTCGGCACGATGGTCTGCCGCGCTGACGAAATTTGAGGGGCCCTTCAGCGAGACCTGAAGCTGCTCGACCTCGCCGAAATCGCGCGCGAGGCTGCGCCCGGCCTTGCGGGCGGCGGCGAGCATCACGTTCATCAGCGCTGAGGCGGGCATGGTCGCTTTCTCTGGTCCGCCTCATTCCGGCGTACGCCGGAATCCAAGTCAGATATCTCGGTTGCCGGTGCTGGATACCGGCTTGCGCCGGCATGACGGAGAACTAAGGCTATCGGCTACTCGGCGCGGCGCACATAAGTGAGCTCGGTGGTGTCGACCACAACGCGCTCGCCGACACCGACGAAGGGCGGCACGAGAACGCGAACGCCGTTCTCTAGCTTGGCGGGCTTGTAGGACGAGGCCGCAGTCTGTCCCTTCACCACCGGCTCGGCCTCGACCACTTCGAGAGTGACCTGGCCGGGCAATGCGACGCCGATCGACCGACCCTCATGGCTCTCGACCGTCACCGTCATCCCGTCCTGGAGAAAGGCCGCGCGCACGCCGAGAAGGTCTTTCGGGATCTGGATCTGGTCATAGGTGTCGAGATCCATGAAGGTGAGCATATCGCCTTCGGGATAGAGATATTGATAGTCCTTCTGCTCGAGCCGCACACGCTCGACCGTCTCCGAAGAGCGGAAGCGCTCGTTGAGCTTGGTCCCGTCGATCGCGTTCTTGAGCTCCACTTGCGCGTAAGCCGGTCCCTTACCGGGCTTCACGGCTTGTGTCTTCACCGCGATCCAAAGCGTCCCCTTGTGCTCGATCACATTGCCAGGGCGAATCTCGTTGCCATTGATTTTCATGGAATGCCTTGAGGAGAATCCGGGTCGCCGCCTTTAAGGCGCCAAGCCTCTGGCGCTGTCAAGGTGGCACTCTTACTCCGTGAGACGGCCGTTGCGCCAGCCTTCCGCATCTTTTTCAGCCTCGGCGCGCTGCTCCTTGGTGAGCTTGGCCAGCATGAGATCGAGGGTGAAGTCGCTGACGCCGGCGCTGCGGGCAAGGAGATGCCATTTGGCAGCTTGGACGGGGTCCTCCTTCACCACCAAGCCATTGGCATAGAGCCGCGCCAGGCGGTTCTGCGCGACCGGGTTGCCTTGCTCGGCGGCCTGGCGAAACAGCTTGGCGGCGCGGGCCTGGTCCGCCGGGACACCTTCGCCGTTGAACAGCATGATGCCGTATTCGACTTGCGCATCGGGGAGGCCGGCATCGGACGCACGCCCGAGCCATTCTGCGGCTTTGGCTTTGTCGATCGGGACGCCGCGGCCGAATTGGTAGAAGGCGCTCAGGTCGTATTCGGCTTGCGCATTACCGAGCGCCGCCGATTTCTGCATCCATTCGGCGGCTTTGGTCTCGTCCTCGGGCCGGCCTTTACCGTTCAGATAGATCAGGGCGAGGTTGTATTGCGCGGAGGCGTTGCCCGCTTGCGCCGCCCGCTCGAACAGATCGGCCGCGATGCGGAGGTCCTGCTTGACGCCGTGGCCTTCGGCAACGAGCGTGCCGAGCGAGAATTGCGCATTGGCATCGCCGAGGTCGGCGGCCTTGGCGTAGTTGTCGGCGGCCTTGCCGAAATCCTGAGCGACGCCGAGCCCTTCCTCATAGATCTGCCCGATGAGCGTGTAGGCCTCCTTGGAGCCTTGCGCTGCCTCCTGCTCCGCGAGCTTGAGCGCGGTCAAATAGCGGCCCTGGAAATAGGCGGCGTAGGACGCGTTTTCGGTAGCGCTTGCCGTCCACGGGACAAGCGACAGGAGCAACGCCGTGGCGAGCAAGCCTCGCCGCACTCGAATAAGACTCACGCGGCCCTCCTCACACCGGAAATCGCCCTGCCGATTTCGGCGATGCGGTTGACCGCGTCGTCCCCCTGCCAGATCAGCCTGGAGGGGGCGATGAAGTCGGCCCCCAGTTCCGCGAGTTTCAGAGCAGCCTCGGTCGCGTCGATGTTGAAGGCGACGCACGGCACCACGAAGATTTCCGCCCACCAGGCGATCAGCTCAGCACAAAGATCGATCCCATCGATATCGCTCGGCGATGCCGGCCCAAAGCCGATGTAATCGGCGCCAAGCTCGGCAAGCAACATCGCCTCGTGACGCGTGAGGCCGCAGCCGACGCCGATGCTCGCCTCGGGCCCGAGCGAAGCGCGGGCCGCACGATAGGCATCCGAATGACCCTCAAGATGTACGCCGTCAGCACCCAAGCGCTCGGCGAGCTCGACATCGTTTTCGATGAGGCACGCAGCGCCGGCGGCCTGGACAAGGTCGATTAGGCGGTTGACATGATCTTCGTCGATCGCGCCCTGGTCATGCCCAAGCAAGACACATGCGACGTCGGCTTTGGCCAACGCTTGGGTGAGTTGAGCTTCGAGCTTTGCCGTGGGCTGGCCTGGAAGCTGCAAGTAGAGCCGGCACCTAGGCTTGACGTCAGCCATGATCTCGGGCTCTCGCCGCCTCCTTGGACATTGACGATACGTTAACAGCGCCCGTCTCAAATCACACGCCTCTCGGCCCTGTCAATCGCCGCGGGAACCAAGCAGGGGAAATCGTAGTTGTTGAACATTTGGCGGGGTGAGATCACATTATTGCCAGGCCGCTGTATTAGACAGCGAGCGTGTCACTTCGCTGGCATGAGGCGGCAGGCCGGGCGGGGAGGGCCAGCAGCACGATGACCGAACCTGATGCTCTGCAGCAGGCTACGGAGCGGCTCGATGCCGCGCTCGGTGAGCTCGAAGGCTTCCTGCAACATGTCCTCGCGGAAAGCGAAGGCGACAAGTCCGTCGCATCGTTGCAAGAGCAATTGCGCAAGCTCGCTGAGGAGCGCGACCGGCTCAGGCTCGATCTCGATGCGGAAAGGAACCGCGTGCGGCGGTTGAAGGCTGCCAACGAGGAGGTGTCCGGCCGGCTCGAGGCGGTGATGGCGACACTTAAGCATATGATGCCGGCTGTGCCGGGGTAGGGCGTAACAGGCGGGGGTTCGCATGGGTCAAGTCAGCGTCACGTTGAACGGCCGGACCTACCGGCTCGAATGCGGAGAAGGCGAGGAGACTCATCTCATCGCGCTTGCAGAATATCTCGGCTCTCATGTCGACACGATGCGGCGAAAATTCGGCCAGGTGGGCGACGATCGCCTGATCCTGATGGCCTCGCTCGTCGTCACCGACGAATTGTGGGAGCTCAGGCGCCAGATGCAGGAGATGAAAGCGACGCTGGCTGAGGCGCGCCGCGATCGCTCGGTCGCCAACGAATCGGTGAAGCACCAGCAAGCCGACCTCGCCGCGCGCGTCAGCTCGGCGGCCGACCGGCTTGAGATGTTGAATGAGAGATTCGCCGATCTCGCGGGAGCGGCCACCCCTCCAGCAACGCGGCGTTAGTCGCAATTTGAACTTTGCTTCGCTATATTCTCCGGTTGGCGGGCTGCGAGGTGCGTTAGGAGCACAATTCCCAGGGCCCTATAAGATCCAATGGGAGCCGACCCTGACGGGGACCGTGGTCTCCGACACTTGGCGCCCACCTACACTAGTAGGGACACCCGGGATCTTAGCTCCGACGGCCATCGTGGCCTCGCCATCCTCCCTTTGGCGCGACCCCCCGCCTTTTACCTAAGCCTCCCCGCGAAACTGGCGATGCGGCCCGCAATTCTGTATTGACGCCAGGAGGTAGTCCGCACGAGGCGAGAAAACGGCCGCAGATATGCGAATTCTATTTTTGGGCGATCTGGTGGGCCGTTCCGGGCGAAATGCCGTGATCGAGGCGCTTCCCAATCTACGCGAGCGCTATTCCCTCGATTTCGTGGTGGTGAACGCCGAGAACGCCGCAGGCGGCTTCGGCATCACCGAGCAAATCCTGGTCGACCTGCTCGATGCCGGCGCCGACGTGGTGACCACGGGCAATCATGTGTTCGACCAGCGCGAGGCGCTCGTGTTCATCGAGCGCTATGACCGCCTTATCAGGCCCATCAACTATCCGGCAGGGACGCCGGGCAAAGGTGCCGGCCTGTTCAAGGCCGCGAACGGCCAGGACGTGCTGGTGATCAATGCCATGGGGCGCGTGTTCATGGCCGATCTCGACGATCCATTCCGTGCCGTTGAGATGGAGCTCGAAGCCTGCGGCCTGAAAACCGGCGCAGACGCCATCCTCATCGACTTTCATGCCGAGGCGACCTCGGAGAAGGAGGCGATGGGCTATTTCGTCGACGGCCGGGCGAGCGCGCTGATCGGAACGCATACCCATGTGCCGACGGCCGATGAGCAGATCCTGCCGCGCGGCACCGCCTATATCAGCGATGCCGGCATGTGCGGCGATTTCGATTCGGTGCTCGGCATGGACAAGGAGGAGCCGCTGCAACGCTTCCTCACCAAGATCCCGAGCGGTCGCTTCACGCCTGCGCTTGGCGAAGCGACGCTGTGCGGGGTCGCGATCGACATCGACGATGCCACCGGGCTCGCGCGCGTGATTGCGCCGCTCAGGCGGGGCGGGCGGTTGTCGCAGGCAGAGCCTTCCTTCTGGCTTGCAGACGCTCAGGCCGAATGAAGCTTCGCGCCCGAACTCGCGAAGCCACGGGCGCGTCCATGCGCGAGCAGCCGCTTCAGGCAGAAGATCGCCTCGTCGAGATGGAGCAGCGCGCGCTCGGCGTCGCCACTCTCGTCGAACAAAGAGAGCCTCGCCTTTGCCACGTGATCGGCAGCCTCGGAGCAGAGCTCGGACAGCGTGGCGACCGGCATCGCCGTGTCCCGGGCGATCTTCGCGGTTGATTTCGGTGGCTGCGGCATGGTTCCCCCTCATGGTTCGCGCCAGAGGCGCAAAGAATCCCCAGCCTTCTTTTGTCGAGCCATCAGGGTTAAGGCTTCGCTAAGGGTGCCGGCTCCTATGGATTTCCGTCGCTTCGGCGCCTATAAGTCGCGACCTGATCGAGACGGCCGGAGGCAGGCAGGACGGGGCGCATGGCTGGCCATTCCAAGTTCAAAAACATCCAGTTCCGCAAGGGCGCGCAGGACAAGAAGCGCTCCAAGCTCTTTTCCAAGCTCGCCCGGGAGATCACCGCGGCAGCGAGGATGGGGCTGCCCGATCCCGCGATGAATGCGCGGCTCAGAGGCGCGATCCAAGCGGCACGGGCGCAGAACATGCCCAAAGACAATATCGAGCGGGCGATCAAGAAGAGCGAGGAAGCGGGCGGCGCCAATTACGAGGCGATGCGCTACGAGGGCTTCGGCGCCGGCGGCGTCGGCGTGATCGTCGAGACACTCACCGACAACCGCAACCGCACGGCGAGCGAGGTGCGCTCGATCTTCACCAAATTCGGCGGCAATCTCGGCGAGACGGGTGCGGTGTCGTTCAATTTCGACAAGCTCGGATCGATCGAGTTCGACGCCTCTAAGGCGACGGCCGATCAGATGCTCGAAGCGGCGATCGAGGCCGGCGCCGACGATGTGGAATCGGACCAGGATGGGCACTACGTCTATTGCCATCCCGATCAGTTGCATCAGGTGGCGAAGGCGCTCGAGGCGAAGTTCGGCGAGCCGCGCGCGACGCAAATCTTGTGGCGCCCGAAGAGTGGCGTGCCGGTCGACGAGGAGACGGGGCAGCGTCTGCTCCGCATGATCGAGGCCCTCGAAGACTCTGACGACGTGCAGAACGTCTACGCCAATTTCGAGATCGCCGACGAGGTGCTCGAGCGCCTGAGCGCGTAAGCGCTAGCGGCGAACCGGCTGGCGTCCAGCGACACGCGGGTTTTGCCTGAGCGCGCGGCGGCTTGCTCTGATCGTCCGCGGGTTTGCTCGGCTTCGCCTGGCGCGCGTCGGCGGGGCGATCTCGGGTGCTTCGGAGATTTGCGGCGCGACATCTCCAGCGTCCGCTTGCGGCTCGGAGGAATTTGTCGGCTCTGGCGGGAGTTCGCTCGGCGGCGCGGCGCGGCGCGGACGCGACATGCTGGATGCGACCCAATCTTTCGTTGCGAGGCTCGTGCGCTTCAGGCTGGCGGCGCCGCGCCGCACCTGCTGGCCCGCAACCACTGAGGCTTCCCGGCTCTTCACCCCGGCCCATGCAATACCACTTGACGTCGCCTTGACCGAGGTGAGGGAAGCCGCCTCGGTCTTCGCGCCAAGCCATGCCACTGCGCGCGACGTTTGGCGCAACGAGGCGCGGGCGAAGTCGTCGCTCTTTGCGCCAATGAAGGAGAGGGATTTCGCCGTAGTGCGGTAGGCGGCGGCAGAGAGCGCACGGACTCTCGGCGCGATCCAGACATAAGCGGCGGCAATTCCGTTGCGCGTGGCCCGTGAGGTCGTCCGGAGGGCGCGCTCGGACCAGGCGTGGGCGACTCTCGCTTCCTCCATCGTGCCGCGCGCGAAAGCCCGAAGATTGCGCAGCGTCCAACGGGAAGCGATTTTGGCCTCCTCGAGTGCGCCGCGGGCGAAAGCCTGAAGATTGCGCAGCGTCCAAGCGGAAGCGATCCTTGCCTCCTCAAGCGTGGCGAGCGCGAATTGCTTGAGCTTGAGCACCGTCCAGGCAAAGGCTGCGGCCAGCAGCCGGCCAATAGCAACAGCGAGCGCGCGGGCTCGGGGCGCAGCCCAAACGATGGCGTCGCAGACGAGACCGTAAAGATAGACACAAGCTGCGGCGATCGCTCCGGCCAAGCGCACCGAGACGCGGCCGAGAAATAGCGAGATCGCGCGAAGGGTACGGGCGAGGCCAAGAGCAAGACGCCGCAAGGCACGCAGCAGGCGCTTCGTGAGGAGCTCGGCCTGATACATCAGCTCCTTACGTCTGATACGCCTTTCGTGCTTGGTCTCGGCGACGCGGTAGTTCTCGAGCCAGCGCTGATGCTGGCTTAGATCCTCGATGGTGGAGGCAATAAGATCCTTAGACCCGGCGATGTCGTTCCGGGCGGCATCGATGGGGTCGGTCGTGTCGTGTGCACCAACCATTTTGGTGCTCCCCCGATGTGAACGCGCGCAGTCTCCGCCGCTAGGGCTCGGCACTTTTCCGTCGTTGCCAATAGAGGCGTAGGCAGCGATGGATTATCCCCACATGAGCGCCGATTCTGTTCACGGCGTCAGTGTAACACGAAGTTGAGCGCAAGGGTTCCCCCCGTACGGCCAGGGGGCCAACTGGCTTGCATTCGTGGTGTTTCCTTAGGATCGGTGCCACAATTCGTTGGCGTTAGGGAGGTGGTCAGATGGTCTTTGCTCAGGGAGAGCCCGCCCTAGTCCTTTCCAACGAGCGCTTACGCGCGTCGCTTGCCATCCGCGACTGGATCCTCGGCGAGGCGCGCGAGATCGGTGACCCCAATATCATTCTGGAGGGCGTCTCGCTGATGATGCGGGACGCAGGCGTTCCCATCGACAGGGCGACGAGCGCGGTCGAGCTCCGTCATGCCGAGCGCGCCGCCAATGCCCGCATCTGGGAGTTCGGGAACTCGGCCCGCGAACATCTCTATGCGCATGAGCGCGGCTCGGACGCGAGCGGCAAGCGGCCGCTCGCCGAAGCGCATCGGCTCAACGACTGGATCTTCACCTGGCTTCCCGACACGCCGGACGATGCCTACGACATCGTCGTCCCGCTCAAGGCCGCCGGCTACACCCACCATATCGCCGCCCCGGTCATCCTGCCGAACGGCATGCATAACGGCTTCACCTTCGCCACGCGCGCGCCGGGAGGCTTCTCGGAGCAGGACATCGCCATGCTGCGGTCGATCTTCCCGACGCTGGCGGCACTGCAAGAGGTGCTCGCGCTCAGCCGCGTCATGCGGGAGGTGATGCGCATGTATGTCGGCAACGAGCCGCATCTTCGCATTCTCTCGGGCGATGTCAGGCGCGGCGAGGTGTTGCGCATTCGAGCTGCGATCCTGTTCGCCGACATGCGGGAGTTCACTCAACTCACGTCGCACATGCCCGAGGAGGCGGCGACCGCGCTCGTCAATGAATATTACGACTGCATCGTGCCGCCCATCGACGAGCGTGGAGGCGAGGTGCTGAAATTCATGGGCGACGGGATTCTGGCGATCTTCCGCGCCGGCGAAAGCGGCGATATCGAAGCCTGCATGCGCGCCTTCGCGGCGGCGCGCGCGGGGCTGCTCAAAGTCGAGAACCGTCACGATGAGCGAGGATCAGCGCCTAGCTTCGATGTCGGCATTGCGCTCCATTTCGGCAATGCGGCTTACGGCAATGTCGGCTCAGGGGCGCGCCTCGACTATACGGTCATCGGCCATGACGTGAACCTTGCCTCGCGCATCGCCGATCTTTGTGGGCGGCTCGGCGAAGGCCTGCTGTTGTCGCATGCCTTTCAAGGCCGCTTGTCGGAGCATGAGCTGCGCAATCTTGGAGCCTTCGCGCTGAAGGGGATCGATGACGAGCAGACCGTTTTTGCACCGGTCGATGCGTGAGTGACCTCCGCATCACCGGGGCGTCGATTTTCCTGCCTTGTAGCGCCAGCCGATCCAGGCGCCGGCGAGCGCTGCAGCGGCGAGGATCATCGTCGTCAGTGGGGCACCGATCGAAGCGGAAAGCGGACGCCCCATCACCCAGAAATGCATCAACGCCACAAAGAGCACGAGCAAGCACCCCGCTATCGCACCTGCGATGGTGGCGCCAATTCTGGTGCCTAGCGGTCTCTCCTCCCACGCCCGTTCCCCGGCCTTAAGGCCCAACACCGCTGCCACGATATTCTCGGTGTCGTCGTCGAAGCTCTCGTGGCGAAGCGGCAACGCATTCTTGGTGGTGATGGCTCTGATATCCTCGGGGAGTAGCTCGGCCTTGGGCATATGGGCGCCGCCCACAAGCACGGGCAAAATGAGGACTGGGCGCGACAACGTCGCGCGCAACTCGGCGCGCACATAGTCGTCGGGTTCGAAAATTCGCGCGCGTCCGCCCGGCGCGCTCTGCTCCAGCCATTTGTCGCCGATGAACACGAGTGCCGCGTCACTCTTGGTGATCTCGGCGGCGATCCTCTGCACGAAATCCTCGCCGCCTGCGATCGTGCTGACGTCGAAGAATACGTTGGGCTTCGCAAGGACGCGCGCGAGACGATCATAGACCCGGCCGGCGGCGGCCGCCGTGTCCTCGCGCCGGTAGCTGATGAAGACTCTCTTCGGCACGGGGCTGGGGCCTCGAAAAAATCAGTGGTTCGTGCCGAGAGCGGCGAGAAGACCCGCTTTTTCGAGATGCTCTTTGCCGGTCAGGCGGCTGTCGACCACGTGCACTTTGGTCCCGTCGCTGGCGAATTCATAGATGAGCGCCGTGCAATGGCCGCCATTGGCGCCGCCGAAGGGACGCGATGCGATTTCGGCCGGCAGCACATTGGCGCCGCTTATCAGCCAGGCCTTCGCCTCATCGGCCGAGATGTTGGCCGATGACTGGGAGAAGGGGAGGTCCTGGAGAACGAACACGATCACCCGGTAGTGGCCCGGATCGACATAGAACAGCCCCTGCAAGAATTGAAACAGACTCTCCCTCGAGGCGTAATGGTCGCCGCTATTGGGCCAGCGGTCCGTCTCCGCCGAAGGCGTGCCGTCGTCGTTGATGCGCTCGAGGCGGGTGACGAGCGCGACGCCGCCCGCTTCGGTGCGGAAGAAGCTCCGCTCGACATAGCCCTTCTGCTCGAGAGCCCCGATGATCGCGGCAACAACCTCTCCTACGGTGTGGTAGCTCTCCAAGAGCCGGTCCGGGAGGACATAGGACGCCGATGCCTGAGGCGGCGGCCAGGGGAACTCGGGCAACTCTCCCATCTCATAATGCGCTTCGCCGTCTGCCGCAGCCGGCGGCGCTGGTTGCGGCCTCGGGGCAGCCATCTCGTTCTCTGTGCCGAGCTGGGTCGCGCCATCGGCTGCTGCCGGCGGAGGCGGCTCAGCCTCGGGCGCGGCTGGCGTTTCGGTTTCATGATGAGGTCCGCCGCCGCCTCCTGAAGGCTCGGCCATGGATGGCGCCATCTCAGGTTCGCCCGGAGGCGCCTGCTCAGTGGCGGTACCGAACGGCTTTTCGGCATTGCCAACACCCTGAAGGCCATAATAGGCCAAGCCATAAGCGAAGAGCGGCAGTGCGATCAAAATCCCCGCCACGGGGAGCGAAGATCTGCGGCACAAGAAGAAGCTCGCGAGCACTCCGATGATAGCGGCCAGGATCAGCAGCCCTGCCGGGATGTCGCCGCCGATCGATCCCTGCAAGACGTCCACGCAAATCAGTGCAGCGACGAGCCAAAGAAGCGGGAAAGCCACGAGGCCCGCGAGGACCCTCAACCAGATCGGCGCACGACGCCGCCAGACAGTTTCTCCCGCCATTGTCGTCAGCCGACTTGTTCGCGATACGAGAAATTATAACACGGGCGGGGCGCGGCTTAAGGAAATGCTCTGTAGAACCGGCGGCCCGGCGTCACCAGCGTTCGAGCCTTCGGCGGCCACGCGAGAGGCGCAACACGAGGTAGGCGCCGAGCATGCCGCCGAGATGGGCGAAGTGAGCGATGCCCGCTTGCGTGCCGAACACGCCGTTGGCCAGCTCGATGAGACCGTAGATGGTGACCATCAGCCAGGCGGGCAGTGGAATCGGGGGAAAGAGCAGGACTAAGATTCGGTGTGGGAAGAGCATGCCGTAGGCGAGGAGAACGCCGAAGATGCCGCCTGACGCTCCGATGGTCGGGTAGACGTCTCCAGCGCCGGCCATGGTGAGGAGCTGCACGCAGGCGGCAGAGATCACCGCGGCGAAATAAAGGACGAGATAGCGCCCGGTTCCGAGCTCGCGTTCGACGTCCGGCCCGAAGATGAACAGCGCCAACATGTTGAGCCCGATATGCATGAAGCTGCCATGCAGGAAGGCATAGGTGATGAGCTGCCAGGGCTCGAAGCCCACCGTCGTATGCAGTTCCTCAATGGGGAAATGCCCGATCGGCCACAGGGCGAAGAGCGAGATGAGAAGGTCGTCGTAGAGCGCCTGAAGGGCGAAGACGGCGACGTTGATGACGATCAATGCTCGTGTTGCACTCGGCATGATCTGCTAACATAGTGCGGCGCCACGAATTTTGCTTGTGGCGACGCGAAGCCGAGTTTCGCTGAAACGCCCTGGAACTTTGGCGTATAGTGCTGGCTTAGGTCATCGACTGGGTTTGCGCGATGAGCGTCACTGCCCCTCGAGCCTCGGTTTCGCGGCGCGAAGCGCTCCCGAGCGACATAATAGCGACGACAATAAGAGGAGGACCTGCCATGGAGATGGATAAAGTCCACGTCTTTGCCCGCAGCCTGTTGAGCACGCATGGCAACCGGGCCGAATTGGAAGCCGCACAGAGGGCGGTTCAATGCGATCGCGATGGCGATCGGGACCACGCGCAGGAATGGCGGCGCATCCAGGTCGCCATCAAGGAGATGCGCGGTCCGCACGAGAGCTGATCTGGGGTGTTCCATAGCCCTGCGCTATTGATCTCTTAGCGAGGCGGCATTTCAGCTCTTTTCCGAACTTCGCCAGTCTGGACACGCGAAAGAAGCGTCGCGCGAGCCGCTGAGCTCGCACGCCTTTGGGAGCGCGTGCCATGCAAACCCCTCGTCTCTATCTCGTCGCGAGCCTTGTTGCGATCGCATGTTCTAGTCCGACTTTTGCCGGTGAAGATGTTGGCGCCGGTCAGGAGATCTATCAGGCGCAATGCTCGCCCTGTCATTCCAATCAGCCGGGGGTGAATGGCATCGGGCCATCGCTTGCCGGCGTCGCCGGGCGGAAGGCTGCCTCTCTTCCTGGATTCCATTTTACGCCTGCGCTGCAAGGCTCGGGGCTCACCTGGACTGCTGAGAGCTTCATTCAGTTCCTGGCCGACCCGAGCAAGCTTGTGCCGGGAACGGCGATGACCGTGATGGTGCCGGATGCGACCGGCCGGGCGAACCTCTACGCCTATCTCGCGACGCTCAAGGACACGACCGCCGAGACGAAGCCGAGCGGGCCTGCGGTCCCGAAGATCATGGGTCCAACTCAGGCCGATCTCGACGGAGCCGCGGCGGCGACCGATGGCTGGCTTTATGCCTCGCATGACTATGCCGGCACCCGCTTCGTCGATCTCAAAGAGATCACTCCGGAGAATGCCAAGACTCTCCGGCCGGTCTGCCTCTATCGCTCTGAGCAGCCGGCCTCGGTGCAGACCAGTCCGCTCGTCTATGGCGGGGTGATGTATCTCACCTTCGGACGTGCCACGGTCGCGATCGACGCCAAGACCTGCCGCGAGCGCTGGACCTATATCTGGCAGCCCAAGGGCCAGGAGATATCGCCGGCCAATCGCGGTGCCGCCATCAAGGACGGCACGCTCGTGCGCGGCACGGCCGACGGATACCTCATCGCCCTCAACATGGCCGATGGCTCGCTTCTGTGGAGTCAGCCGATCGCAAGCGCGACCGGCGGCCAATATTTCTCGATGCCGCCGATGATCTACGGCGATCTCATCATCGCCGGACCTTCGGGCGCCGATTTCGGCGCCAAGAACTGGATCGGCGCGTTCAAGGTCGCGAGCGGCGAGCCGGTGTGGAAGTTCAATCTCATTCCGGATCCCGGCGAGCCCGGCGCCGACACGTGGGAGAGCGCGGAATCGCTCAAGCATGGCGGCGGGAGCTTGTGGACGCCGCTCTCGCTCGATGCGAAGGCGGGCATCGTCTATCTGCCGGTCGGCAACCCCGCGCCGGATTTCTACGGCGAGATCAGGCCGGGCGCCAATCTCTATACCGACTCTCTCGTCGCGCTCGACGCCAAGACGGGCAAGCTGCTGTGGTATCGCCAGTTCATTCCGCACGACGTGCACGACTCCGATCTCAGCCAGGTCAGCCCCCTATTCACCACGACGATCGACGGCAAGGCGCACGACGTGGTCTCCGTGAGCGGCAAGGACGGTCTGCTCAGGCTGCTCGACCGCAACAGCCACGATCAGTTCTACGAGGTGCCCATCACCACGCGCGAGAATGTCGACGCGTTGCCGACGGTCGAAGGCGTGCATCGCTGCCCGGGACTTCTCGGCGGCATGGAGTGGAACGGGCCGGCTTACGATCCCGGCAGCAACACGCTGTTCGTTCCTGCGGTCGATTGGTGCGGCACCTTCAGCAAGGCGCCGAAGGATCCGCCGATCATGCAGGGCATGCATTATTACGGCGGCTCGGTTGTCTCAGACCCGCGCGAGAAGTCTAAAGGCTGGCTGACCGCAATCGACGCCTCGACCGGCAAAGAGCGCTGGAAATATGCCTCGCCCACACCGCTCGTCGCTGGCGTGACGGCGACCTCGGGCGGCGTGCTGTTCACCGGCGATCTCAACAACGACTTCCTCGCCCTCGATGCCAAGACGGGAGAAGTGCTCTACCGCTTCAACACCGGCGGCAGCATCGGCGGCGGCGTCATCAGTTATGCGTTGGACGGAAAACAATACGTCGCGACGACGTCAGGGACCGTGTCGGCCTTCTTCGGCGGCTCGGGTCTGCCGGCGATCGTGATTTTCGCCCTGCCATAAGCCCCCCGAAACCCCAAGAAGTGAAGGAAACATCATGACTACCCGAATTGCTTTGTTTTTCGCAGTTGCGTCGCTATTCGCGAGCAGTGTCGCGGCGCAGGCGGCCACCACGCCGGTCGACCCTGACAAGGCGCCGATTGCGTCGGTGGATCGTTTCAGTAAAGAGGCCGCACATTTGCAGTTGCGGACGCCCGAAAACCATCTGCCGGGCCCGAACGAGCCGGTCGATTTCGACAGCGGACCGTTCATCACGCAAGGGCTGTCGCCCAGCACGGGCAAGCCGGTGCGCTATTACAATTTCGACGTACAGACCACGATGCCCGCGCCCGTTTACGTCCTCTATCGCGAAGGCGAGACGAAGCCGGTCGAGGGCCAACTCGACATCATCGACACTCTGCCGGGCGAGAAGGGCTACAACGACTTCCGTCAGGTGTGGAAAGTCACGGTGCCGAAAGACTACGTGGCCAACGCGATCGCGGATGCGGGCGCGCTTAAGGACGCCGGCTACAAGATGGAACCGACGCCGACCTTACGGAACATGCCGGTCGTGCCCGACAAGTCGACGGCAAAGATGCGACTGAAGGGTGAAAGCGCCGAGCTGCAGCGCGCCTGGTATCAAGGCCAGGTTGCGAAGTTCTTCAGCTTCGATGAGGCGCCTCTGTCGGGCAGCGGCGTTCCGCTGTCGCCGATCTACGTGACCTTCAACGTCAACCCCGATCAGCCGAACGGCGGACCGGGCTCAGGGTTCAAATCCGAGCCTGGCTCGGAGCAGACGCATAACGTCCCGGCCACATTGCCGGGTGATGCGGGCTATTCTCCCTTGTGGCTGGTGGCGGTCTACGACAACGCCGATTTCCCGGCGGTGCACGATCTCGCAACGGCGCTCAAGGCCAAGGTGCTCGCTGCGGGAGTGGCGACGGTCAATTGCCCGATCGTCTTCATTGAGCCTTAGAAAAAAGGGGCGGCGGATCTCTCTCCGCCGCCCCAAGGCAGGGCACTATCAGGGGGTTGGAGGTAGTCCCACTCTTAGAGGCGATCTCCCTGATCGGGCCCATGCTGGGGGCTGTCATTCGGCTGGGGGTCGTCAGACGACGGCGCATCGGAATGGGGTCCTGTCCCCGGATGGTGAGCGCGGAACCGCGCCTCCATCTGCGCGACCTTGTCGAGCTGCTCGGGCGTCAGCTTCGTCTTGAGCGCATCGATCGATTTCAGCAACGTTTCGGCGCTCTTGCTGCGGGCAATCATGTTGTTGGCGAGACCTTCGGCGAGAGCGAAGGGCTGCGGCTTTGCATCGCCGCCCTTGCCGGCGTCAGCCGTTTGCCACGGCGGAGTTGGGCGCTGCATCACGCCCTGAAGGGCGTCGGTGAAGTCGCGCCAGGCGTCGAGCTGATTGGTGCGGATGCCGATCTCGGTCTCCATCGCATTCAGGTGCTTGGCGATCATGTCGGGGTTGCGCCATCCCATATGATGATGCATGCCGCCTGGGCCAAAGCCGCCGGGCGCGTTGCAGCGCCACATCCGGCCATGGCCTCCAGGGCCTTGCATCCCGGTATCGAGGCGGTCGCCGTGCTTCGGAGTATCGCCGCCCGCCCAGGCCGCTTCTGTCAGCTTGGCGCCGCTCGTCTCGCCCCAGGCTCTGGTGAGCAAGGTGAGACTTGCGAGGCCGAGCACGGCCACGACTAGGATAGGGCCAATCTTTGCAGGGGTATTCATCGTGTAGTGTCCTCTTGTTGAGCGGCCTCATCCCTAGCGCCGCATCGTTGCGCGCGTTCGTCTTGGCGTGTCCAAACGTTGCTCGGCGGCAGAGATATGTGTCGAAACATTGCTGACTCGCGATGCGGTCCGGCTTTCGTTACAAAATTGCGCTTCGATGACGCCGCGCTCATAGCTAGAACGAGCGGGCAAATGTGACTCTCCTTGTCCATGCGACCATGACCGCAAACGCCCAGCGCATCCTCGTCGTCGACGACGACCCCGAAATCCGCAAGCTGCTCGCCCGCTATATCGAGAGCCAGGGATTCCGCGTGCTGCTGGCGGCCAACTGCCGCGAGCTGCGCGATCAGCTCGCGACGCACCATATCGACCTGATCGTGCTCGACGTGATGCTGCCCGACGGCTCGGGGCTCGATCTTTGCCGCGACCTCCGGGCGCAGCGCTCCAACGTGCCGATCATCCTTCTCACCGCGCTCAAGGAGGACGTCGACCGCATCATCGGGCTCGAGATCGGGGCTGACGATTATCTCGGCAAGCCGTTCAATCCGCGCGAGCTGATCGCGCGCGTGCGCGCGGTGTTGCGGC
Organism: uncultured Alphaproteobacteria bacterium; assembly: GCA_963742355.1. GTDB lineage: Bacteria > Pseudomonadota > Alphaproteobacteria > Rhizobiales > Methyloligellaceae > Methyloceanibacter. The sequence continues at coordinate 404,430 of CAVULQ010000005.1, forward strand.
GCCGTGCCGAAGTCGCGCCTCAGCAGAGCGAGACTAAGGTCTATCGCTTCGAGGGATTCACGGCCGATCCGCAGACGCGGCGCGTCACCGACCCCGAGGGCGGCAGCATCGAGCTCACCGGTGCCGAGTTCGATCTGCTCAAGACGTTTCTCGACAGACCAGGACGCGTGCTCTCGCGCGACCAGCTGCTCGACATCACGCGCGGCCGCGAGGGCGACGTGCTCGATCGTTCCATCGACGTGCTGGTGAGCCGGCTCCGCCGCAAGCTCGGCGAAGGCGGCATGTCGCATCTGTTCAAGACCGTGCGCAACGGCGGCTACCAGCTCACGGTAAAGGTCGACGTGCAGGACGAGGCGCCGTGAACACGCTGCGCGCCAAGATTGCCGTGCTGCTGGTGGTAGCGATCGTCTCGGTCGTGGGCGTGCTCACGGTCGTGCTGTTTTATCTGCTTGGTCCGCCCAAGCACTTGCATTCGCTCTCTCCGGTGGCCGAGCAGATCGAGACGCTGGTTGCCATCGTCGAAGAGGGCAAGACCGATCGCCTCAAGCTCGTGCCCCAGCCATCGCCAGGTCGTGTCTATGCGGGGTTCACCCAACGCTTGCGCGCCTCGCTCGCGGCGGGCGGGTTCACGCTCCCTGTCACCGTTTCGCGCGATGGAAGCGGAGCGCCGCTGGTCGTCTCGATCCCTGTCGATGACAAGGGTTGGCTTCTGCTTCCGATTACCGATCTGCCGCCGCAAGGGGTGCCCTGGGGCGTCCTGTTCCGCTGGCTCGCCTTGATCACCCTCGGTGCCACGGCGATCGCCGTATTCGTGGCGAACCGCATGGTGCGTCCGCTCGTCCTGCTCGAGGATGCGGTCGAATTGGTCGGCGCCGACGCCATGCTGCTGCCGGTCTTCCCCGAGCGCGGTCCGGCGGAAGTGAGGGCCACGGCGCGGGCGTTGAACTCGCTGTCGGCGCGGCTGAAGAGCGCGGTGGAAAGCCGCATGCGTCTGGTGGCGGCGGCGGGACACGATCTCCGTACGCCGATTACGCGGATGCGGCTCAGGGCCGAGTTCGTCGAGGATCAGGAGGAACGCGCGCTGTGGCTGAGCGATCTCGACGAGCTCGAGCGCATCGCCGACAGCGCGATCCTTCTGGTGCGCGAGGAGTTGGGCAAGGCGCCGCTCGAGCTGATCCGTCTCGACGAGCTCGTGGACAGCATCGGATCGGAGCTCAGGGAACAGAATCTCGATGTGGAGAACACGGCTGCGGAGCCAGTGACCGTGCGCGCGAGCCGGCTCACGCTCAATCGCGCGCTGCGGAACCTCATGATCAACGCCGCGACCCACGGCGTGCGCGCCCGCGTCAGGGTCGATGGCGCGAACGGGTCGATGGCGCGCATCGTGATCGAGGACGAAGGACCCGGCATCGCGCCCGAGCTGATCGGGCAGGTATTCGAGCCCTTCTTCCGCGCCGATCCGGCGCGGCGCCAAAACATCCCGGGCGCGGGCCTTGGGCTTACCATCGCACGCGAGATCATTCAGCGCGCCGGCGGCACGATCGCCATCGTCAACCGCCCGAATGGCGGGCTGACGCAGGTCGTCGAGCTGCCGAGGGTGGCCGCTGCCGCATAGCTGTCAGACGCCCGCTCGCAGGATGGGTCAGCTGAGCGCGAGCCAGCGCCTAGTTGCTCATGACGAAGATCGTTCCGACTTTGCCCGACGAATTGACGTCGAAGCGTACGCTCGTGCTGCCAAACTGATAAAGGTTGGCCTTGTCGCCGCCGAAATCCCAGGAGCGCAGCGGCTCGCCGAGCTTGGCGCGTACGTTGTCGAATGAATCGCCAAGCTTGATGCCGTGGACGCTGCCGGAATAAGGCGCGTCGAGTCTGATGTTGTCGAGGACCTTGTCGCCGGTGAAGAAAGAAATAGAGTCCGTCGCTTTGCGCCCACCAGGCGGGCTTTTCGGATACGGTCGTCTGCCGTCCTGAGGGGTAGGCTGAGGACACCCTTTCGAACGAATCGCCGAGCGCGACCGGGACACCAGGAACTTGGCTGCTGGTGACGTCGTCCGAGGATGTGGGGGCATTTGCCAGGTTGGGGATGTTGGCAAAGTTCTTATCGAGCAGGCCGCCGGAGTTGTCCTGACTGGGAGCAGGAGGCGGGATGACGGGTGCCGGTGAGGGCTGTGCTGCCGGGACTGCCGGCGTCGGGGCCGGCATGACGGGAGCTTCCGCAGTTTGTGTGGTCGGAGAGGGGCGCGCGAACCACCAGACCGCGCCGCCGATGAGCACAACGCCGAGGACCGCCGCGGCGGCAAACGGCAAAGCTCGCGACTTCGTCGTTTTCGGCAGGACCGTATGGAGGGCCGTCACGACGGCGTCGGCATCAGAGGCAAAGCGCGTGTGGCGAAGCTCGAGCGCATGCCGGCGTGCGAGCGAGGCGAGGTCCTCAGGGAGATCGCTTTCCGCCGGCATCTCGGCGCCATCGATCAGCACGGGGATCACCGGAATGTCGCGCTTCAGCGCCGAGGCGATCTCGATGCGCACATAGTCGTGCGTGTCGTCGAGCCGCCGATTGCCCTTGCTGTCGGCGGCGGTCAGCCAATGAGGGCCGATGATTGCGAGCAATGCATCGCATTGCGAGACTTGCGAATCGAGCTGCTTGACAAAATCGAGCCCGGGCTTGATGGCGTCGACATCGATGAAGAGCGAGCCGCGGGAAAATTTGCGTGTGAGATGATCGTAGAGCCGGCCGGCAACGCCGGGCGTGTCGTCTCGCCGGTAATTGATGAAGATGCCGGGCATGGCGGCGCCGAGTTGGTCGACAGCAGGAGCGAAACTCTCCCGAGTATACACCGCTCCGCAGCGGCGCCGCCATAGTCTGTCGAGCTACCAGCCCCCTTGCAGCACGAGGCTCGCCTTGCCGTTTCCGCTCTGGACGTAGTCGAGATGGGCATTTCTGCCGAATTGGAAGACGCCAAGTGCGTTGTTGAAGCCGTTCTGTGACACGGTTGCGGTATGGCCCTTGCCGCGCTGGACGATGAGGCCGTAATTGCCGGCCCCGGTTTGGTTGAGGCGCCGCCGCGTTGTCGCTGCCCTTCTGATCGACCTTGGCGTGGTTTTTCTTCTTCTTGCCCTTCTGCTGCTCGACCATCGAGTAGATCTGCAGGCCGGTCTGGAGGAGGTTTGCGGCATCGCCATGGGGCGTGAGAACCATGGTGATGCCCCCGGCAAAGGCGGGGCCTGAGAGGCTCGAGAGCGCGATCAGCGTTGCCATCAAGGCGGAAGAGATTTTCAATCGCGGTGTCATCGTCGTCGCTCCTATTTGGCGGTTATGGGCAGGGGGCCGTGCGTCGTTGCCTTGCAGGCCACGGGGTCGTTGTCGAAGGTCACCTTGAGCGTGGCGCTGTAGCTACCGCCGCGCGGCAACGACACCAAGCCGAGCGAGCTCGACCCGGCGGCGGCCACGGTGAAATCGCCGCCTTGTGAGATCGAGGAGCTGCTGGCGCCGTTCTGCCAGATCTTGAGCTGATAAGAGCCGGCGATCGCGCGGGCGGCGAAGACCTTCCCTTCCAGCACGACGCTGCCCGCCTCATGCTCGACGTGAATCTCGCAAGCGGGCAGATTGGCGAGCTTGGCACCGTGGGGCGTACCGTCGTTCTCGACCATGGCAAAAGCTCCGTAGCTCACGCCAAGTGGAAGCAACGCCGCCGCGAGGGGGGCCAATATCCTGGTCATGGTCAAATCTCCAATCGTTGAGTGAGGGCGAGAGGCGCGCTCTCGCGCGCTCCTCTCCTCGCCGTACGGGTCAATCCTGGACGATGACGGAAACGTTGCCGTGTCCGACCTGGGTGACGTGGGCATCGTTGTTGTGGCCGGCCTGAATCACGCCGATGGCGTTGCCATTTCCGTCCTGCGTGGTGACGGCGGTGTGGCCAGTGCCGAACTGGGCGACGCCGACGATGTTGTGGCGTCCGAGCTGAAGCGTGTCGGCGGAGTTGCCGTAGCCCTCTTGGCCGACGACTGCCCTGTTGTAGGCGCCGGTCTGATCGTTGATCGAGCTGTTGCCGTAGCCGTTCTGGTAGAGCGTGATGCGGTTGCGATGACCGTGCTGACCGCCGCCGAACTCGTTGTCCCAGCCATATTGCTCGATATGGACGGTTGAGCCGCCGGCGAAAGCGGGGAGGGAAGCAGTGCCAAGGCTGAGGACCGCGGCACCTGCGATCAGAAGAGTCCGTAAGGTCATGTCAGTTCTCCAATTTGGTCGACTGTCGGGCCTTCCTCGGCTCGATGGCGACCACGATGGAGGATCGGCTTTGAACCGGCTTTGAACCGGCTGTTCAGTCACCGTTCATTGGATCTGCGGGGGCGAAGGTCGGTCCTCTCGGCGGCGCCTCGTGCTATCACCGAGGCATGAGCGGCAAAGCGATTCGCATCATCGGCATCGACCCGGGGCTGAGGCGTACCGGCTGGGGCGTGATCGAGAGCGATGGGGTGAGGCTCGTCTACGTGGCCTGCGGCTCGGTCGTCTCCGACGACGGCGAGAGCCTTGGGCTTCGCCTGCGCCAGCTCTTCGATGGCCTCTCGGAGGTACTGGCGCGGCTTTCTCCGCGCGAAGCCGCGATCGAGCAGACTTTCGTCAATCGCGACGCCTCAGCCACGCTGAAGCTCGGCCAGGCGCGCGGCATCGCCATGCTGGCGCCAGCACTGCTCGGGCTCTCAATCGCCGAATACGCGCCGAACGCAGTGAAGAAGACGGTGGTCGGCGCGGGCCACGGGGACAAAGGCCAGATCCGCGCCATGGTGAAATGCCTGCTGCCGCGGGCGACCCCCGACAGCGCCGATGCCGCCGATGCGCTCGCCATTGCCATCACCCACGCCCATTCGCGGAGCTGGACTGAGTTCGAGGCGAGAGTTGCAGTGGCCCGCGTGAGGGCTTTGCCATGATCGGTAAGCTCACCGGCAAGCTCGACCAGGTCTCGCCCAATGCGGTGATCGTCGATGTGGGCGGGGTGGGCTACGAGGTGACGCTCGGCGCCCGCACGCTGACGAACCTTCCCCCTGTGGGTCAGAGCGTCACGCTGGCCGTCGAGACTCATGTGCGCGAGGACGAGATCAGGCTTTACGGCTTTGCCTCGGAGCATGAGCGTGCCTGGTTCCGCGCGCTGCAGACGGTGCAAGGGGTCGGCGCCAGGATCGCACTTGCGGTGCTCGGCACGCTCTCGGTCGAGGAACTCGCCAATGCCGTGGCGCTTCAGGACAAAGGTCAGGTCTCGCGCGCGCCGGGAGTCGGACCCAAGGTTGCCGCGCGCATCGTGGCGGAGCTCAAGGACAAGATGCCCTCTCTTGCGCCGGCAATCAGGCCCGGCGGCGGGCTTGGCCCCGTTGCCGTGCTGCCTGAGGGGCTTGCAGCGCGGGACGCCGTTTCAGCCCTCACCAATCTCGGCTATGCCCATGGCGAGGCGGCGGCCGCCGTCTCCGCCGCGATCGGCAAGGCGGGACGCGAGGCGCGCACCGAGGAGCTGATCCGGCTTGGGCTTAGGGAGCTCGCCCAATGAGCGAGAGGATGCTTCAAGCGGCGAAGCGCGAGGACGATCAGGGCGAGACCTCGCTCAGGCCGCAGGTGCTCTCCGAGTTTATCGGCCAGCCCAAGGTCTGCTCCAATCTGAAAGTGTTTATCGAGGCGGCGCGGGGGAGGCGCGAGGCGCTCGACCATGTGCTGTTCGCAGGTCCGCCGGGCCTCGGCAAGACGACGCTCGCCCAGATCGTGGCGCGCGAGCTCGGAGTGAATTTCCGTGCGACCTCAGGGCCCGTGATCGCCAAGGCGGGCGACCTCGCCGCGCTGCTGACCAATCTCGAGGATCGCGACGTCCTCTTCATCGACGAGATTCATCGGCTCAGTCCGGCGGTCGAGGAGATCCTCTATCCCGCCATGGAGGACTTCCAGCTCGACCTCATCATCGGCGAGGGTCCCGCCGCGCGCTCGGTGCGCATCGACTTGTCGCGCTTTACGCTGATTGGCGCCACGACCCGCACCGGTCTCCTCACCACGCCGCTCAGGGAGCGCTTCGGGATTCCGATCAGGCTCGAATTTTACGGCGTCGAGGAGCTCGAGGAGATCGTGCGGCGCGGCGCGCGGCTGCTCGGGCTTTCGCTGACAGGTGAGGGCGCACACGAGATTGCGCGTCGCGCCCGCGGCACGCCGCGCGTAGCGGGACGGCTGCTCCGCCGCGTGCGCGACTTTGCCTCGGTCGCGGGAGCGTCCTCGGTCGATGCGAGGATCGCCGACGGCGCTCTGTCGCAGCTCGAGGTCGACGCGCGCGGGCTCGATGCACTCGACCATCGCTATTTGCGGCTGATCGCCACCAACTACGGAGGCGGTCCGGTCGGGATCGAAACCATCGCCGCAGGCCTGTCGGAGCCGCGCGACGCGATCGAGGAGATCATCGAGCCTTATCTCTTGCAGCAGGGCTTCATCGCGCGCACCCCGCGCGGCCGCGTGCTGACGGGCCAAGCCTTCGCCCATCTCGGCCTCGACCAGCCGGCACAGGCTGCGACCCAGTTTCCCCTCTTCAACGGCAGCGACGAATGACGCGGAGGAGCTGGCCGGATCTCGCGGGGAGAATCGAGGGCAACACGCATGTGCTGCCGATCCGCGTCTATTTCGAGGATACCGATTGCGGCGGCGTCGTCTATCACGCGAATTTCCTCAAATTCTGCGAACGCGGGCGCTCCGACTTCATCAGGCTGCTCGGCATCGACGCCAAGGGGCTGGCAAATCCGCAAGCGGGCGAGGCCGCCATCTTCGTCGTTCGCCATATCGAGATCGATTACTTGAAGCCCGGCCGTATGGACGATGTCCTCGAAATCGTGACCACATGCGCCGAGATCGGCAGCGCTTCTCTCAAGCTCAGGCAGGACGTGCTGCGTGGCGGGACGCTCATCGTCCGCGCTATCGTCACCGTCGTGCTCGTCGGGAGTTCTGGCAAACCACAGCGATTGGGAGCGCTGGTAAGAAGCGCGCTTCAACGATTCGTTAACCAAGCACGTGAAACGTAGCGGATGCCGGTAAAGCGTCTCGCCGCAAGCGACGCCTCACGGGGGTTGTTAGGGTAAATCGACCCAAGTTTAGTCACATTCGCTCGCACAAGTCGGCTTCGCGAGCGAAGAGGCGGTCTATCGGTGACTGTCGATAGCGCCGCGGTCACGACCGCGGGGCGAGCCGCTTGCTCGAGGTCTTGCGCTCGAGCCGGCACCATTTGAGCTCATGCCACGAGGCCGTGATGAACCCGCCCGATGTCGCCGTCGATCTCTCGATCTTCGAGCTCTTCAAGAACGCCCATATCGTCGTCAAGCTCGTGATCATCGGGCTCCTGCTCGCCTCGATCTGGAGTTGGGCGATCATCCTCGAGAAGCTCTTCCTCTACGCCAAGACGCGCAAGGAGACCGACAAGTTCGAGCAGGTGTTCTGGTCCGGCCAATCGCTCGACGAACTGTACAACGCGCTGTCGCAGCGGCGGAACACGGGTATGGCGGCGCTGTTCGTCGCGGCCATGCGCGAATGGAAGCGCTCGACGACCGAGCGCGAAGGCGATCGAGGCGCAAAGCCAATGCCAGGCGTCCAGCTCAGGGTCGAGAAGGTCATGGACGTGACCATCTCGCGCGAGATCGAGCGGCTCGAACGCCGCCTGACTTTCCTCGCGACCGTCGGCTCGACCGCGCCCTTCGTCGGACTGTTCGGCACGGTGTGGGGCATCATGACGAGCTTCCAGGCGATCGCCGTCAGCAAGAACACGAGCCTTGCCGTGGTTGCTCCGGGCATTGCCGAAGCTTTGTTCGCGACCGCTCTTGGCCTGCTTGCCGCTATTCCTGCCGTAATTTTCTATAACAAGTTCAACAGCGAAGTGGCGCGCTACGCGGCCCGTCTCGAAGGCTTTGCCGACGAGTTCGCGGCCATCCTGTCGCGCCAAATCGACAAGACCGCGTGAGGGCGACCCATGGGAGCCGGCCTACAACCAGGAGGGGCGCTGTCGAGCCGGCGGGCGCGCCGTCGCTCGTCTCAGCCGATGAGCGACATCAACGTCACCCCCATGGTCGACGTCATGCTCGTGCTGCTCATCATCTTCATGGTGACGGCGCCGATGCTGACGGTCGGCCTCAACATGGAGTCGAAGCCCGACCTGCCGAAGGTCGATCTGCCGAAGACCGAGGCAGGCCCGATCGAGGAGCAGAAACAGGCGCTCGCCATCACCATCGACCCTGATGGCAAGGTGTTTCTCCAGAACAGCGAAATCTCCTTTGACGAACTTGTGCCAAAACTGACTGCTATCAGGAACTCAGGCGCGGGCGACCGCGTCGAGGTCAGGGGCGATGACCGCGCACAATATGGAAGCGTCGCCAAGGTGCTCGCCCGGATCAAGGCTGCGGGCATTCCCGTGACTCTCGTCACCGAGCCAGTGGCCCCCACTCAGTCGCAATAGGGTGATGCAAGACGCGGCAATGGGCAGGAGCACTTTCATTTCGGCGGCGCTGCATGCGGCGATCCTGCTCTTTGCCCTCGTTGCCTTTTCGTCGGCGAAGGTCGACCAGGCGCCGCTTGCCATCCCCATCGATCTCGCGGCCACGCCGTCAGACGTCACCAAGCTCAAGGCGGGCAGCGCTGACGCCAAGGACGATGCCGCGCTTGCCGGCAAGCCCAAGGAGCCGAAGCCGCAAGCGGTGAAGGAGGCGACCCCTAAGCCGCCCGACGCGACCGCGGCGCTCACCGATGCCAAGCCCGACAAGCCGAAGGACGAGAAGCCAAAGCCCGACACCAAGACCGCGGACCAGAAAGCCGAACCGAAGAAGACGGCAGAGGCCAAGCCTAAGCCGAGGAAGCCTGCTCCCAAGAAACACGACTTCAACGCCGACAGGATCGCCGCGCTGCTCAACAAGATCCCCGATGCGGCGGATGAGGCGAAGCCGGTGATCCCCGACGACGACACGCCACCGAAAAAAGTGAAAGGCCAATCGAACGGCACCGAGATGACCATGTCGGTCAACGAGATCGACGCTCTCAGGGCCCGCATCGCGCAATGCTGGAGCCCGCCTCCCGGAGGGCTCGGCGCCGACCAGATCGTGATCAAGCTGCGGCTGAAGCTCAACGAGGATGGAACTCTGGTCGGCTATCCGACCGTCGCCAACAGCGATTCATCGCCCTTCTTTCAGGCGGCCGCCGACAGCGCGGTGAGGGCCGTCTTCCAATGCCAGCCTTATGAGCTGCCGAGCGAGAAATACGCGCTCTGGCGCGACATGATCCTCAATTTCGACCCAAGCGACATGTATCGCAGCGGCTAGCACGACCCGAATCACATGCCATCGCCCTTACAAGCTTCCGTTTTCGCCGATAGCCTCTCGGCGCGCCGCCTTCTCGCTGCGGTTGTGACGGCTGGGCTGCTCGGCTGCGTGCTGTTCCTCGCGGCACCTGCTTTCGCAGTGGTTGAACTCAACATCACGCAAGGCAAGATCCAGGCGCTTCCCATCGCCATTCCCGATTTCGTCGGCGACGGATCGGTCGACGCCGTGACGGCCCGCGAAATTTCAGATGTCGTGGCGAGCGATCTGCGCACCTCGGGCCTGTTCGCTCCCATCGATCAAGCGGCCTTTATCGAGAAAACCGTGTCGCCCGATGCCGTGCCGTCCTTCGACGATTGGCGCGTGCTCAACGCGCAAGCCCTCGTCGTGGGCCGCATCGGCAGCGCCGACGGCAGGCTGAAGGCCGAATTCCGGCTGTGGGACGTCTATTCGGGCAAGCAACTCGCCGGTGAGCAATTCTTCAGCCGGCCGAAAGACGCGCGTCGCATCGGCCATATCATCGCCGACACGATCTATGAGCGCATCACCGGCGAAAAGGGCTATTTCGACACGCGCATCGTGTTCGTCGACGAATCGGGACCCAAGGACAAGCGGACCAAGCGGCTTGCCATCATGGATCAGGATGGGTTCAACGTGAGGTTGCTGACGACGGGGCAGGATCTGGTGCTGACTCCACGCTTCAGCCCGTCGACCCAGGAGATCACCTACATGTCGTATGAGGGCGACTCCCCGCGGGTCTATCTCCTCAATATCGAGACGGGACAGAAGGAGATCGTGGGCTCCTTCCCGGGCATGACATTCGCTCCCCGTTTCTCGCCCGACGGTCAGCGCATCGTCATGAGCCTCGAGCGGGAGGGCAATGCGAATCTGTACGCCATGGACTTGCGCAGCCGCCGCACCGTGCAACTCACCAATAGCGATGCCATCGACACGGGACCCTGCTACTCACCTGACGGGCAGCAGATCGTGTTCGAGTCCGACCGCGACGGGTCCCAGCAAATCTACGTCATGGACCAAGATGGCAAGAACCAGCATCGCATCAGCCGGGGGCAGGGCGCGTACTCGACGCCGGTCTGGTCGCCGCGCGGCGATCTCATCGCCTTCACCAAGCTGCTTGGTGGCCAATTCCTGATCGGGGTGATGAAGCCCGACGGATCGGGCGAGCGCATTCTCACCGAAGGCTTCCACAACGAGGGCCCAACTTGGGCCCCCAACGGTCGGGTGCTGATGTTCTTCCGGGAATCGCCGGGCGCTACGGGCGGTCCCAAGCTCTATACGATCGACCTCACCGGCTATAACGAACGGCAGGTCGCCACGCCCGCTTTTGGCTCCGACCCAGCCTGGTCGCCGCTGATCAATTAGGCCTTCCGAACTCTCCTGCGGCCAATTTGCAACAGTGGCTTACCCTTTGTTAAGCAAAGTGCTTCAGCGTCTTAACCATGCTTGATCGGCATCCTCCGCGAGGATAGCGTGAACGGGCTGGAGGTTGAGATTCGGCGTGGCATTTTGGCATCAATGACCGAGAAAACGGTCGAGGGACTTCAGTCCGTTCTTGATCTGAAAACGTCGCGCCGGTACATGCAAAGACGGCTACTGCCGGTTAACCAAAGGAGAGAAGACCATGCAGGGTTTGAAGGGCGTTATCATCGTCGCCACGATCGTGGCCGCCACCGTTGCTCTCGGTGGCTGCTTCGGCCACCACGAGAAGGCCGTGGCCACCCAGCCACTGAAGCTCGGGTCCGCCGATGTCGTGGTCGAGCAGGTTGTTCGCGTCTAACGCGAAGCCAAAGAATTTATCGCGGAAATCTGGGATTTCCACGAAACGGGGACATGGATGCCGGGACGCCGTAGCAGATGCGGCGGCGTCCCAGGCATCCCTTCCTTAATCTAGCGCCTCTTTCAGAGACGCGATTTCGCCACTCCGGCCCCTTCTCATCACTTCCGCAATCTAGCCTTCCCGTCGCGGGAACTAGGAGATCGTTAAGGAATTCGACCTTACGGTTTACCCTAAAATTCGGCTAGTCGGGAGTAACCAGTAATGCGTTCGAGTGGTGGGATTAACCATGCCTGCAAGCTTGCGGGAGTGGTCGTTATTGCCGTGCTGCTGGCAGCCTGTGCACGCCATGGGACGCCCCAGGAATACGGTCTCGGCAGCACCGGCTCCGTGGCGACGCCAGGCTCGCCCCAGGAATTCGCGGTCAATGTCGGGGACCTGGTGCATTTCCAGCAAGACAGCTCCGGGCTGACCGGCGAGGCTAAGAGCATCCTCCTCAACCAGGTGAGATGGCTCAATCGTTATACCCAGTACGATGTGACCATCGAGGGCCACGCCGATGAGCGGGGCACGCGCGAGTACAACCTGGCGCTTGGCGCGCGCCGGGCGATGGCCGTCAAGGGGTTCCTCGCGAGCAGCGGGGTGGCGGTGGCGCGTATCCGCACGATCTCCTACGGCAAGGAACGGCCGATTGCCGTCTGCGACGAGCCGTCGTGCTGGAACCAGAACCGCCGCGCCCAGACGGTGCTCAACAACGCCGCCGTGGCCAGAAACTAGTCGCTTGAGGGCCTCAAGCTTCGAGACGCCGCCTGCCGCGGCGGCTCAGCATGAGGGTTGCTCCTCACCCTGAGGAGGCGCGTTTAGCGCCGTCTCGGAGGGTGAGGCCCGGCCGGCCAATCAAAGTTTAGCCCCAAAAAGGCGGACAAATGCGCTATGGTTTGGCGCGTTTGGCGTTTCGTGTTTGCGTGAAGCGCCGTTGCCGGTTTAGGCGGCAAGGTCCCCATCGTGATCCCATCGATTTGTTTTTGGCGCAGCTATCGGCGCTTCCTGGGCGCTTTTGCCCTTGTGCTTCTGGCGCTTAGTCTCGCCGTTCCGTCCGCTTATGCCCAGCAAAACCCGTCCCAAGGCAGCGATTCGGCTGCAAGCCGGATCGGCAGGCTCGAGCAGCAATTCCTCGACCTGCAGGTGAGCGTCGGGACGCTCGAATCGCTGCTCCGCTCGAAGCCAGGCGCAGTGCTGCCGCAAGAGGCGGCGGGGCCTGCGGCAAGTGGCGCGGCAAGCTCGGCCGAGGTCGGTGACCTCACCTCACGCGTCAGCGCGCTTGAGACCCAAATCGGGGCGCTTACGAGCCAACTCGAGCAGATCAGCAAGCACATGTCCGCGCTCGAGGCGAAGCTTGCCGCAACCGCGTCTGCCGCGCCCTTGCCGGCGGCTTCCAAGGCCGAGGTCCCACAGCCTCAGGCCCCACCGCCGGTCCAGCAGAGCGAAGCGGCGCCACCACCTGCGGCTCCTCCGTCCCTCGCCGCAACTGACGACGACCCGTCGAAGCCGCACTGGTTTGGGTCTCCCACGGCCGCCGGCGACAGCAAGCCGCAGCCCCTTGCCCCGCCCGGCGGGGCGCCTTCGGCCGATCAGAGCACTCAAGGCCTAACCGCGGGGATTCCCAACAACGATGCGCAGTCCCTTTACGAGCAGGGCTACGGATCGATGCTGCAGCATGACTATGGGGCCGCGGAGGCGGCGTTCGCTCAATTGATCGCCTCTTATCCCAACGATCCGCTCGCCGGCAGCGCGCAATATTGGATCGGCGAGAGCTATTATGTGCGCGGCCAGTACAAGAGCGCGGCCGACGCCTTCCTCAAGGGGTACAAGAAGTACAAAGCAAGCGACAAGGCGCCCGACACGCTTTTGAAGCTCGGCATGTCGCTCGCCGAGCTCGGCCAGAAGGATGCGGCCTGCTCGACCTTCAGCGAGCTTGCCGGCAAATATCCGCAAGCGCCCGAGCACATCCTCGACCAGGCCAAAGGCGAGCGCAAAAAGGCAGGATGCTGAGATGAGTGCGACCCCACTCTCGATTTCCGAGTCGGGCGCGGCGTTCGACCGGCTGGCGCTTTACCCCAAGCTCGCTCTCGCCGTCTCCGGTGGACCCGATAGTCTCGCTCTGTTGCACCTTGCCGCCACGTGGCGCGCCGCGCGTGGGGAAGGGCCGGAGCTCCACGTGCTCACCGTCGACCATGGACTTCGCGCAGCCTCGCGCGAGGAGGCGCTGATGGTTGGTCGCTTGGCGTCGGCGCTTGGTCTGCCGCACGCGATCCTCGAGTGGGAGCGGCAAGGCGAGAGGCACACTGCCCTCCAGGCGCGCGCGCGCGCAGCGCGTTACGACCTGATGGTCGCTTATTGCCACGCCCACGACATTCCCGCGCTCGCCACCGCGCATACGCTCGACGATCAGGCCGAGACCTTCCTGATGCGGCTCAAGAGGGGCAGCGGTCTCGATGGGCTCGCGGCCATTCCGATGACGGGCGCGTGGTCGGGAATCGCTGTCGAGAGACCTTTGCTCGACGTGGCGAAGGCGCGACTGATCGCCACGCTTCAGGAGCGGGGGATCGGCTTCGTCTCCGATCCGAGCAATTCGGATGTTCGCTTCGAACGGGCGCGGGTGAGGGGAGAAGCGGGAGCGCTTGCCGCTCTCGGTCTCACGGCGGAGGCGCTCGCGCTCTCGGCGCGGCGTTTGCGACGTGCGCGCGAGGCTCTCGATCAAGCCGCCGAGAGCTTCCTTGCGGCGTCGAGCGAGGTGAGTGAGGCAGGCTATGCGACGGTCGATCGGGAGGCACTTCTTGCCGCGCCGCAGGAGATTGCCTTGCGCGCTCTGTCGCGCCTCATCGCCATGGTCGGCGGCGGTGAGGAGCCGTTGCGGCTCGCCAAGGTCGAGACCTTGCTCGCTTCGCTTGCTTCCTGTCCTGGCAAGACCCACACGCTCGGCCGCTGCCGGATCGGTCCCCTCGGCCAGCGGCTCGGCATCTTCCGCGAGATCAGGGCGAAAGGTCTCCCCATGATCGTGCTTCACCCGGGCACGCAGGTGCTGTGGGACAACCGCTTCAGGATGGAGCTTGGCACCGAGGAGCGCGAACCGGTCACGGTCAAGGCGCTCGGCGAGCAGGGCTTGCGCGATTTACGAGACCGATTTCACCTCCTCGCCACTTTGCCGCCACTTGCGTCGCGGACGCTGCCTGCTTGCTTCAGGGGCGCGGCCTTGATCGGTCTCCCGGCTCTCGGCTCTTTGTCGGGTTTCGCCCAAGGCCCCGCACTCGCGTGTCGGGCAAGCTTCATTGGCGCCGAATCGCATGTCAAAGGCGGAACGGCGATGCCGTGAATTTGTTGAGAAAGCATGCACCTGTTTGCGTTAGCTTTACTTGGCAAAAATGCTGCAGGTTCCTATGTTAACCGGCGTTAGTATCTTCCAGAGGTGCCAGTGGGGGACGCGGCTTCCACGCCAGGCCCGCGCGCAAGAACGAGCCGTCAGGACAGTTCATGAATTCCAACTTTCGTAACTTTGCCATCTGGGTGTTCATCGGCCTTCTCCTGGTCGCTCTGTTCAACCTGTTCCAGAGCCCCGGCGTCCATGTGCGCGGCAACGAGATCAGCTTCTCGCAACTCCTGTCGGAGGTCGACGGCGGCAACATTCAGGACGTGACCATCGCCGGCAATACCATCACGGGGCACTTCACCGACGGCCGCAACTTCCAGACCTATGCGCCGAACGACCCGAACCTGGTCGACAAGCTGAACCAGAAGGGCGTCAAGATCACCGCCAAGCCGTCCGAGGACGACGTGCCGTCGCTGCTCGGCGTGCTGGTCTCATGGTTCCCCATGCTGCTGCTCATCGCCGTGTGGATCTTCTTCATGCGGCAGATGCAGTCCGGCGGCGGGCGTGCCATGGGCTTCGGCAAGTCCAAAGCGAAGCTCCTGACCGAGCGGCATGGCCGCGTGACCTTTGACGATGTGGCTGGCGTCGACGAGGCCAAGGAGGATTTGCAGGAGATCGTCGAGTTCCTGCGCGATCCGCAGAAATTCCAGAAGCTCGGCGGGCGCATTCCGCGCGGCGCGCTCCTTGTCGGCCCTCCCGGCACGGGCAAGACGCTGCTCGCGCGCGCCATCGCCGGCGAGGCGAACGTGCCCTTCTTCACCATCTCGGGCTCCGACTTCGTCGAGATGTTCGTCGGCGTCGGCGCATCCCGCGTGCGCGACATGTTCGATCAGGCGAAGAAGAACGCGCCCTGCATCATCTTTATCGATGAGATCGACGCCGTCGGCCGTCACAGAGGCGCTGGCCTTGGCGGCGGCAATGACGAGCGCGAGCAGACGCTGAATCAGCTCCTGGTCGAGATGGACGGCTTCGAGGCGAATGAAGGCATCATCCTGATCGCCGCGACCAACCGCCCCGACGTGCTCGATCCCGCGCTGCTCAGGCCGGGCCGCTTCGACCGCCAGGTCGTCGTGCCGCGTCCCGACATCATCGGCCGCGAGAAGATCCTGAAAGTGCATGTGCGCAAGGTCCCGCTTGGGCCGGATGTGGATTTGCGCGTCATCGCGCGCGGCACGCCGGGCTTCTCCGGCGCCGATCTCGCCAATCTCGTCAACGAGGCGGCGCTGCTTGCGGCGCGCCGCTCGAAGCGCCTGGTCATGCAGCTCGAGTTCGAGGACGCCAAGGACAAGGTGATGATGGGCGCCGAGCGCCGCTCCATGGTGATGACCGAGGAGGAGAAGACGCTGACCGCCTATCACGAGGGCGGGCATGCGCTCGTCGCTCTGCACATGCCGGCGTCCGATCCCGTGCATAAGGCGACCATCATTCCGCGCGGCCGCGCTCTCGGCATGGTCATGCGCCTGCCCGAGCGCGACATGCTCTCTTACACCCGCGCCAAGCTCAAGGCCGACATCACCGTCGCCATGGGCGGACGCGTGGCCGAGGAGATCGTGTTCGGCTACGACAAGGTGACCTCTGGCGCCTCATCCGACATCAAGATGGCGACGCTGCTCGCCCGCGCTATGGTCACGCAATACGGCATGAGCGACAAGCTCGGGCCGCTCGCTTATGGCGACAATGAGGAGGAAGTGTTCCTCGGCCATTCGATCGCGCGGACGCAGAACCTGTCGGACGAGACCCAAACCGTCGTCGATGAGGAGATCCACCGTCTGGTCGACGAATTGTTCGAGCATGCGCGCAAGATCATCACCACCCACCTCGATGATTTGCACACGATCGCGCGAGGGCTGCTCGAATACGAGACGCTGTCGGGCGAGGAGATCAAGGACCTGATGAAGGGCAAGCCGCCGGTGCGCGAGTTCGCCGCCGATGTCACGACGCGGCCCGGACCTGCCTCGGCCGTCCCTGCCGCCGGGCGCGGCAAGAAGGCGCCGCCCGAGCCCGATACCGGAGGCCTGGAGCCCAAGCCCGCGACTTAAGTCGCCGAGCGATCGATACAGCAATGAAAATGCCCGGCCTCGCGCCGGGCATTTTGTTTTGGCTGCGCGCTTCGTGCTAAGGCTCGCCCATGGCTGAAGCGAAGCTCTATGTCAGACCTATCGGGTTCCTCTATGGCGCTGTCGCCGAACAGGCGGTGGCCGAAGAATTAGCCTTGCCGCTTGCCGGGCGGCCCGATTGCCTTCTCAGCCGTCGAGCTGATCGAGGGTGAGCCTCGCAGTTCCGAGCGCCGCCTCATAGCCGCCTCGGCACTCGCCAAGGAGAGCGCCCGTGATGCCTATCTTGCCACTCTCCTCTCGCGTGTCACCGCGAAGCGCCCTCCGTTCGCGGGTCTCGCGCTCGATAGGCCCGTGCTCATGGGCATCGTCAACGTCACGCCGGATTCATTCTCGGACGGCGGGCTCTACGACACGACGGAAGGGGCGATCGAGCATGCCGCCGAGCTTGCTCAGGCCGGCGCCGCGATCGTCGATATTGGCGGCGAGTCGACGCGGCCGGGTTCGGAAGGGATCGATGAGCAGGATGAGCTTGCGCGCGTGCTGCCGGTGCTCGAGGGCCTCAAAGGCTTCCGCGCCGCGATCTCGATCGACACGCGGAAAAGCCTCGGTCGCGCGCGCTGCGGCAAAAGCCGGCGCCAAGATCTTCAATGACGTGTCGGCGCTGACATTCGATGCCGGCAGCCTGGCGGTCGCGGCCGAGACCGGCATGAGCATCGTGCTCATGCATGCGCAGGGCGAGCCCAAGACCATGCAGGACAATCCGACTTACGCGGACGTGGTGCTCGAAGTGTACGACTATCTGCAAGAGCGCATCGAGGCGGCCGAGGCGGCCGGCATCCCGCGCGCGCGCATAGCGGCTGATCCAGGTCTCGGCTTCGGCAAGACGCTCGCCCATAACCTTGCCCTGATCTCGCATACGAGCCTGTTCCACGGGCTCGGCGTGCCGCTCCTGATCGGAGCGTCGCGCAAGCGCTTCATCAAGGGGATTGCCGGAGGCGACGTGCCGCCGTCGCGGGAGCCCGGGTCGCAGGCGGCCGCAATCGCTGCCGCGGCGCAGGGTGCGCAGATCTTCCGGGTGCATGACGTCGCAGCGACCCGCCAGGCGCTCGATGTCTTTCGTGCCAGCATGTTAGGGATTGAAACTTAATGAAAATTCATAAAGGCGCGACGCCCCTTCGGGTGTAATGATTGCTTACATTTTTTGAACCTAAAGCTGCTATACCAGGAGCATAATTTGTGAAGCGCCATAAGGATCAAAGCGCAGAACAGGCGCCCACAGGGGGATTGGACCGGGGGACCACCGCCATGGCTCGCAAATATTTTGGCACGGATGGAATCCGTGGCAGCGCCAATTCCTTTCCGATGACCTCGGAGGTCGCGCTCAAAGTCGGGATGGCGGCCGGCAAGCTTTTCTCCAACGGACAGTATCGTCACCGCGTGGTGATCGGGAAGGATACGCGGCTCTCGGGCTATATGATCGAGTTGGCGCTGGTGTCGGGCTTCACCGCCGTCGGCATGGACGTGTTCCAGCTCGGCCCGATGCCGACCCCCGCCGTCGCCATGCTGACGCGCTCGCTAAGAGCCGATCTCGGCGTGATGATCTCGGCTTCGCATAATCCCTTTGTCGATAACGGCATCAAGCTGTTCGGGCCCGACGGCTACAAGCTCTCCGACGAGAAGGAGGAGGAGATCGAGGAGCTGATGGCCGGCGACTCGCAAGAGCTGCTGGCGGCGCCCGAGAAGATCGGCCGGGCGACCCGCATCGACAGCGCGCGGGAGCGCTATATCGAGTTCGCCAAGCGAACGCTGCCCAAGAATATCCGCTTCGACGGCATCAGGATCGTGATCGATTGCGCCAACGGAGCCGGTTACAAGGTGGCGCCGGAAGCTTTGTGGGAGCTCGGCGCCGAGGTGATCAAAATCGGCGTCGATCCCAATGGGTTGAACATCAACAAGGATTGCGGCTCGACGTCGCCCGAGGATTTGACCCGCAAGGTCAACGAGGTGCGCGCCGATATCGGCATTGCTCTCGACGGTGACGCGGACCGCGTGGTGATCGTCGATGAGAAGGGCCACATCATCGACGGCGATCAGCTCATGGCGGTCATCGCCGAGTCCTGGCTGAAGCGCGGACGGCTTGCCGGCGGCGGCATCGTCGCGACGGTCATGTCCAATCTCGGGCTCGAGCGCTATCTCGAAGGCCTCGATCTCGGCCTGGCCCGCACCCCGGTCGGCGACCGTTACGTCGTCGAGCATATGCGGCAGCATGGCTACAATGTCGGCGGAGAGCAGTCCGGCCATATCGTGCTCTCCGACTTCTCAACCACCGGCGATGGGCTCGTGACCGCACTCCAGCTCCTCGCCGTGGTCGCGCAGAGCGGCAAGCCGGTCAGCGAAATCTGCAATCGTTTCGAGCCCTTGCCGCAAGTGCTGAAGAATGTCCGCTACAAGAACGGCGGCGCTCCGCTCGATAATGTCGGTGTGCAGCGAGCGATCAGCGCCGGCAAGTCCAAGCTCGGCAAGTCCGGGCGTCTGGTCATCCGTCCTTCGGGCACCGAGCCCGTGATTCGCGTCATGGCGGAAGGCGACGACGAGCGGCTGGTCAAAACCGTGGTCTCGGATATCGTGCACGCCCTGTCCGACGCTGCGGCATAATCTCACGCTCAGCATTTCGCAGCTCTCGCGCGCCGGTGCGCCGGGCGCGCATTTCCATCCCTCGATTCCCGCACAGGGACGCCGGTTAGGCCTCCATTAATTCTTTTGCGCCCATAGTCCCGCAATGAAACAGCCCGTGTGACGCGGGGCTGCAGTTAGAGGGGACGGAGATGGGACAGACGCGCTCAATCATCATCGGACTTGCTCTGGTTCTCGGCCAGACCGCGGCGGCCCATGCCGCTGATCTTGGCCTTCTGCCGCCGCCCCCGCTAGACACACCCGCTCCTTGCGTTGGCTGCTCCGGCCCCTGGTACATCAGAGGCTTCGTCGGCGGCGCCAACCCGATGGTCGGCGACATCTCGAGCGAGCTTTTCCAGTTCAACGACTTTCAGGTCTTCCACAAGGACATCAAGAGCTCGCCACTTGTCGGCGGCGGCATCGGCTACGAGTTCAACAGCTGGCTGCGCTTCGACGTCACCGGCGAATATCGCGGCGATGCGACTTTCTTCGCTCAGGACCGATATCCCGGTAGCGATGGCTTCAATCGTGTCAACACGGATATTCCAGGCAATTTCAACCCGGGCACCAACGAATACACGGCCGATATCCAGAGCTGGGTCGGGCTCGCCAACGCCTATCTCAATCTCGGTACCTATCACTGCATCACGCCCTATGTCGGCGGCGGCGCCGGCTTCGCGACGATCTCGGTCAACGGCCTCAAGGACGTCAACGTCCCCAACGAAAGCGTGTTCTACGCCGCCGACCATACGCAGACGAACTTCGCCTGGGCCGTCTATGGGGGCCTCTCCTATGACGTGACGCCCGGCCTCGCCATCGACCTCTCCTATCGCTACACCGATCTCGGCGATGCGAGCAGCGGACGTGTCACGGCCTTCGACAATTCGAGCTCGTACAAGAGCTTGAATATCGACAACATCACCTCGAACGACGTCATGCTCGGCGTGCGCTGGAAGCTCGGCTCGCAGCAAGCGCCGATGCCGGTTTCCTTCAAATAAGCTTTTCCCACCACCCGAGACTGCACGCCCTCCAACCGCCCGTCTTCGCGACGGGCGGTTTGTTTTTGCGCGAGGGGTGGTCTTGACCTGCCCTGTCTCAAGACGTAGGGCACGGTCGATCGGAGTTCGGTCCCATGACGACGCTTCCAAAGCCGGCGCTACGCCCGAAGAATCCGCACTTCTCCTCCGGCCCTTGCGCCAAGCATCCCGGCTGGTCGCCCGACGCCCTGAGAGGCGCTCTGCTCGGCCGGAACCACCGCGCGCCAGAGAGCAAAGCGAGGCTTGCGCTCGCGCTCGAGCGGACGCGGAAGCTGCTCAAGCTTCCGTCCGGCTATCTCGTCGCCATCGTGCCGGCCTCGGACACCGGAGCGGTCGAGATGGCGCTCTGGTCGCTGCTTGGGCCAAGAGGCGTCGACGTGCTTGCCTGGGAGGCTTTCAGCCGCGACTGGGTTACCGACATCGTCGAGCAATTGAAACTCAAGGATGTGCGCGCGCTGCTCGCCCCGTACGGCGATCTGCCTGACCTTGGCCAAGTCGATTTCGATCGCGATGTGGTGTTTGCGTGGAATGGCACGACGTCCGGCGTTCGTGTGCCGAACGCGGAGTGGATTCCGGACGATCGGCGGGGGCTCGTTATTTGCGATGCGACCTCCGCCGTCTTTGCGCAAAGGATCGATTGGGAGAAGCTCGATACGGCGACCTTCTCCTGGCAGAAGGTGCTGGGCGGGGAGGCGCAACACGGGATTCTGATCCTCTCTCCGCGCGCGGTCGAGCGGCTGGAGAGTTACACGCCGCCCTGGCCGTTGCCGAAACTCTTCCGCATGACGAAGAACGGCAGATTGATGCGCGACCTGTTCGAGGGCTCGACCATCAACACGCCGTCGATGCTGTGCCTCGAAGATTATCTCGATGCGCTCGCATGGGTCGAAGGCATTGGCGGCGTCGAGGCGACAATTGCGCGTTCCGATGCGAATGCCGCGATCGTCTCCGACTTTGTCGCACGCACGCCCTGGGTCGAGTTCCTCGCGCGCGCGCCGGAGACCCGTTCGAACACTTCAGCCTGCCTCAGGATTGCCGATCCCGAAGTCTCGGCGCTGCCACCCGAGATACGCGACGCCTTTCCCCACCGCATGGCGGCCCTGCTCGATAGAGAGGATGCCGCCAAAGATATTGCCTCTTATCGGCACGCGCCGCCTGGGCTTCGCATCTGGACGGGGGCCACGGTCGAAGCAAGCGATCTCACAGCGCTTCTGCCGTGGCTCGACTACGCCTTTGCCCATGAGAAGCAGGCACTCCTCAAGGCCGCTTGAGATCGATTGCCGGAGCCTGTCCTAATCGGGGGGAAGCAGGCTCCGGCAACGATCACCTTCGGTTCGACACCGAACGCCTAGGCAAACTAGCCGTTCTGCGGAAGCGTGTGGTGGTGGTTATGCGCATGCACGATCGGCTTGCTCACGGTCGGCTGAGCGCCCTTCATCGGCGGGAAGCCGGGCATGTTGTAGGTCCGGCAGTCCGCGGCATCGGGTTCTTCGCTGCAATGGCCGTAACTGGCCAGGGCCGGGGTGACCGCGGCGACGAGCGAGAAAGCTGCAGCGGCTCCAAGTCCTAGGATGGTGGTCTTGAGCATGGGGGATACTCCTTAACCATGGCGCCACCTCATGTGACGCCTAGGCAGTGAGGAAACACCCGTGCGCGCGCCGCGTTGCTTCGCGTGGTGTCGCAGGACGCACATGTCGCATCTTTCCATCTGTCGCAGCGCCAATTGCCGCAGCGGTCTTGAAGCGGAGACGGGGCGAAAACGGCCAATAACCGCGCTCGCATCTAACGCCGCGGGTCGCTATAAGGTGACACGGCCCCCTCGATCCCTGCGGGGCCGTTTGGCTTTTTTCTCAACGAGGTCGAAGGAACGCGAATTTGGCCAATGTCGTGGTCGTCGGCTCCCAATGGGGCGATGAGGGCAAGGGCAAGATCGTCGACTGGCTGTCGGAGCGCGCCGATATCGTGGTGCGCTTTCAGGGCGGCCACAATGCCGGTCATACGCTGGTGGTCGACGGCACCACCTATAAGCTCTCGCTGCTTCCCTCTGGCGTGGTGCGCAAGGGCAAGCTCTCGGTCATCGGCAACGGCGTCGTGGTCGATCCCTGGGCGCTCGCCGACGAGATCGCCAAGATCGAGAAACTCGGCGTCGCCATCAGCCGCGACAATCTTCGCATCGCCGAGAATGCCACCCTGATCCTTCCGCTCCACCGCGAGCTCGACGCCTTGCGCGAGGCCGCGGCCGGCGCTGGACGCATCGGCACGACCAAGCGCGGCATCGGGCCGGCCTATGAGGACAAGGTCGGCAGACGCGCGATCCGCGTGATGGATTTGCAGGACCTGCCGAGCCTCAAGCCCAAGATCGATCGCATCCTCACCCATCACAATGCGCTGCGCAGAGGCTTGGGCGAGCCCGAAATCTCCGCCGACGAGCTCTGCGCACAGCTCGCCGAGATCGCGCCGAAGGTTCTTCCTTACGTCGACACGGTGTGGGCTCTGCTCGACGCACAGCGCCGCCAAGGCAAGCGCATTCTGTTCGAAGGCGCACAGGGCGCGCTGCTCGACATCGACCACGGGACATATCCCTTCGTCACCTCATCGAACACCGTGGCGGCGCAGGCCGCGACGGGGTCGGGGCTCGGCCCTGGTGCGATCAACTACGTGCTCGGTATCACCAAGGCCTACACCACGCGGGTGGGGGAGGGGCCGTTCCCGACCGAGCTCAAGGACGAGACCGGCAAGCTCATCGGCGAGCGCGGGGTCGAGTTCGGCACGGTGACAGGGCGGCCGCGCCGCTGCGGCTGGTTCGACGCTTGCCTCGTGCGCCAGACGCGCAAAGTCGGCGGCATCAACGGCATCGCGCTGACCAAGCTCGACGTGCTCGATGATCTGCCGGAGCTCAGGATCTGCGTGGGCTACCGGCTCGACGGATTGCCGCTCGATCATCTCCCGGCGGCGCAGGATGCCCAGGCCCGCGTGCAGCCCATCTACGAGACGATGGAAGGCTGGACGCAATCGACGCGCGGCGCCCGCTCCTGGGCCGAGCTTCCTGCGCAATGCATCAAATATGTGCGTCGGCTCGAGGAGCTCATTGGCGCTCCGGTCGCACTGCTCTCGACCAGTCCCAAGCGCGAGGACACGATCCTCGTGCACGACCCCTTCGTGGATTGAGGAGCGGGCTCGTGGCGGAGGCGAGCTATCCCTGGAAGGTGGCGTGGATCACCGGCGCGTCGGGTGCCATTTGCGGCGAGATCGCCAAGAGACTCGCTGCCGCCGGCATCGAGATCGCGGCAACCGCGCGGCCAAGCGAGAAGCTCGATCGGCTTGCCGCCAATGACCGCATCAAGGCCTATCCTGCCGACGTGTTGGAGCCAGATGAGCTCAAGGCTTGCGTCGCCAAGATCGAGAGCGACATGGGGCCGATCGATCTCGCGCTGCTCGGAGCCGGCATGTACGCGCCCTTCGACATCAGGAATATCGATCTCGACGGCTTCCATCGCTCGATGGCGCTCAATGTCGATGGCGTGATCAATGCGGTGGCCGCCGTGCTGCCGGCGATGCTGGCGCGAAGAAGCGGTCATATCGCCATCATGGGCTCTCTGTTCGGCTATGCCGGCTGGCCGGGCAACGGTTCTTACGGTGCGAGCAAGGCGGCGGTGATCAATCTCGCCGAGAGTCTCAAGCTCGAGCTCGAGGGAACCGGGGTCGACGTGACCATCATCAATCCGGGGTTCGTCGATACGCCGCTCAACGCCTCCTACGATCCCAAGAAGAAGCTCTATGTGATGAGCAAGGAGCGCTGCGCGCGGAAGATCCTGGAGAAGCTTGGAGCGAAACCCTACGAGATTGCTTTCCCGCCCCAGGTGGAGGGTTTCCTCAAAAGCGTTCGCTCTCTGCCGCGAGCGCTGTCCTTCCCGCTCGTACGCTGGTTCACCAAGACAACGGGGACTTAGCCCCGACCCTAAGACAGCAGCTCGCGGAAATAAGAGTCGAGCAAACGATTCTTGGGGTCGGCCGCCTTGCGGATGGCGCCGAATTGCTGGAGCCGCGTGCCGAAAGCGCGTCGCGCCTGCTCGCGCGTGAGGAACGGGGTCTGGTTGAACAGCGGCACGCCGCGCCGCTCGCTACAGAAATCGTTGTAGTGGCGCAGGAACTCTTCCCATTCGGGGCCGCCGGTCGAGGCGGGGTCGATGCTCAGCGTCGGTCCTTCCCAGCTATAGGAGAACAGCGCCTCGACGTCGCGGGCGATGGCATAGCCGACGCTCGGCAGGTCGCAGCGGTATCCTGTCTGCCGCTCATAAGCGAGACAGAAATCGCAGTACTGATCGAGAGTGTCGAAGAAGCCGCCCTCGCGGAAGGCCCACATGCTGAACAGATATTTGTTGGCGCCGGGCTCGCGCGGATAGGAGATGATTTGCGCGTGCGGCCAGGTGCTGTCGCTGCGCACGACGAGAACGAGCGCCTGGCGGAGCAGGAAGAAATGCAGCTTGTCGGCGAGCGCGCGAAGCTTGGGGTTCTTGGTGTTCCTCTGAATCCATAGGGTGACGGCCGGCCCGTATTTCCGCCAGAAGCGGTTGCGGTAGACCCAACGGTAACGCGAGTTCGGCTGGACCTCGGGATTGTCCTTGCGCAGCTCGACCAGGACGCGCTTCACGTAAGGGAAGATGTAATACATCACGGCGAAGCCGCGCGCCTTGTAGATCGGGAAGTACCGCCGAAAATTTTCCAGGCTCAGCGAATAGTGGCGCACGGCGAGCGCGGTGGTCGGCCTCACCTTCACGGTCACCTCGTAGACGATGCCGAGCAGCCCGTAGCTCGAGCGGATGATCTGCATCTCCTTGGGATTGTCGCGCTCGGTGATCTCGCGGAGCTTACCGTCGGGGGTGACGAGGCGAACCGCCGTCACATAAGAGCTGACCTGGCCGAAGCCGCCGGGGAAGGATGAGTCCTTGGTCGCGGCGGTCGCCATCGCGCCCAAGGTGACGTTGCCGATCTCGGTGGTGACATAAGGCTGGAGCCCGCGGTCTTTCAGCGCCTTGGCGAGATCCATATGGGTCACGCCGGCCTCGACCGTCACCGTGTCGTCGGTGAAGTGAAGGATGCGATTCATCCCCTTCATGTCGACCATGGTGCCGCCGTCGTCGCCGTTCACGCGCGCGGTTGAGTGCATCGAGCCCGCGGGGCGGACCGGCGAGGGGAAGCGCACCTCGTCGGTCATGATCTCGACGATGTCCTCGGCGCTCTCCGGCGTGACGATCACCTTGGGATGGTAGGTCCAGGTACCGTCCCAGGTCTTTATGGTGACGTCGCGCTTGATTTCCATGAACGAACTTCCCTCAACACTCGCTCGGCGACAGACCATAAAGCAAAGCGCAGCCGAATCCAGGCACCTATGGCATAGAGCGAGTATCGGGCGGCGACCGATTTGACACAGATCAATGAGGCCGCGGACGGATGCTAGTGGGTTGAACGTCGAGGGCCGGGATGCTTAGGTCTCGGCGGACCGGCGAAAGCGAGGCCGGGGAGCGGCGCTCAACAGGCAGTCGAGAGGTGAAGGATTTGAAGCGTTACTGCATCATCGGGGCGGGGGCCTGTGGCCTTGCGGTTGCCAAGACTTTTGCCGAACAGGGCATTCCCTTCGACTGCTTCGAGGCGCTCGGCGATGTCGGCGGTATCTGGAATCCGGAAAGCCCGCATGTGGTCTATGGCTCGACCTATCTCAACTCATCGAAGAAGCTTTCGCGCTATCCCGACTTCCAGTTTCCCGAGGAGTGGGCGCCTTACGCGAGCCGGGCGCAGGCCCAAAGCTACTTGCGTGCCTATGCCAAGGAGTTTGGCCTCTATCCGCTGATCAGCTTCGACAAGCGCGTGACGAGCGCCGAGCGCATGCCGCAGGGCTGGCAGGTGAAGATCGAAGGAGAGAGCGCGCCTCGGCTTTACGCCGGCCTCGTCGTCGCCAACGGCCACCATTGGGAGGCGAAGGTCCCCACCTATCCGGGGCATTTCGACGGCGAGATGCTTCACTCGCACGACGTGAAGTCTAAGGAGCAAGTCAAAGGCAAGCGCGTGCTGGTGGTCGGGGCCGGAAACTCCGCCGTCGATATTTTGTCAGATGCCGCGATCGAGAATGGCCGCGTGGTGCATTCGATGCGCCGCACCTATTACTTTTTCCCCAAGACGGTGTTCGGCAAGCCGACCGACGTGTTCATCGATTACACCTGCCGCGTGCCGCTGCCGCGCAAATTGATGCGGCTCCTTTATCGCTGGGGCATGCGCATCGTGGTCGGTCCGCATCGCCGCTTCGGATTGGAGCGGCCGGACCACGACCTGTTCGAGGCGCATCCGACCGCGTGCAACACCTATCTCGATCACCTCATCCACGGGCGGACCATCGTTAAGCCCGGTATCGAGCGGCTCGACGGCAAGCGCGTTATTTTCACCGATGGGAGCTCGGAGGAGATCGACCTTCTCGTCTGGGCCACGGGTTTCACGCCCAGTTTCCCTTTTATCGACTCTTCCTACATTCTCGACGAGCAGGGGAGGTCGAAGCTCTTCATCCACACCTTCCACCGCGAGCTCGATGATTTCTTCATGGCAGGACTGTTCGAGCCGGCGGAAGGCGGCGTGTGGCAAATCGCCGACTATCAGGCGCGGCTGATCGCGGCGTTCATCAAGGCTTGCGAGAGCGATCCGAGGCGCGCGGACTGGTTCAGGACGCTGAAGGCGTACGCGCATCCCGACATCGGCCACGGCATCCGCTGGCAGAATACGTTCTGGCACAAATTCGAGATCCAGCACTACCGCTTCCGCAGATACATGAAGCGCCTGTTGCGCAAGTTCGGCGTGCCTGCCGGAGATGCGGTCGAGGCGCGCGTCATGCAGCTCGAGGGTCCCGCCATCCCCGAGTCCAAGCTCAAGCTCGCGTCTTAGCGCGTCCTACAGAAGCCAGAAGGCGGCTGCCACCAAGATGCGGTAGATGCCGAAGGGGATGAAGGTGTTGGTGCGCACATAGGCGAGCAGCCATTTGACGGCCAGCAGCGCGAACAGGAACGAGGTGATGAAGCCGGCAGCGAGCACGCCGAATTCCTGTGGCGCGAACGTGGCGGCGTTCTTGTAGAGGTCGTAGAGCGTGGCGGCAAGCATGGTCGGCACGGCGAGCAGGAAGGAGAACTCGACGACGGTGCTGCGCGAGAGGTTAAGGATCAGACCGCCGATGATGGTCGCACCGGAGCGTGAGACGCCGGGAATCATGGCGATGCTCTGAAATAATCCGATGAGTGCGCATTTCGAATAGGGGATCGCCTCGACATGGGCGATGGCGTCGTCCTTCTCACGATGCAAAAGCTCGAAGACGATGAGCGCCACGCCGCCCAGAAAAAGCGACCACAGCACGATCGTTTCCGAGTTCGAGCAGATAGGTCTTCACCACCTTGTACAGGGCGAAGCCGATGATTCCGGTCGGGATGAAGGCGGTGATGACGCGGGTAAGCACCGCAATGTCGAGGAACTTCCGCCAATAAAGAACGATCACCGACAAGATCGCGCCGAGCTGGATGGAGATCTCGAAGCTCTTCTGAAAGTCCGTCTGCTCGAGCCCGAGCAGACGGCTGGCGAGGATCAGGTGGCCGGTGGAGGAGATCGGCAGGAACTCGGTGAAGCCCTCGACCACCCCGAGGATGATGGCTTGCAGAAGCGTCATGGCACCGTTTCAAGCCGGAAGTCGGCTCTTCTGTCGCCGCGACGAAGAGCCACAGTAACGCGATTGCCACACGTCAATGCCCTCCCTCGAACGCCGCAAAGCGCCGCTCGAGCTCCCATTGCTGCCGCGCCTTGTCGTTTCCCTTGAGGAAGGCCGCGCAACCAGGCGAGGGCGCGGCAGCGCCTAGGGTGTCGCCGTTGCAATTGGCAACGACGCGCTGGAAGGCGGCTCCGTCCCACAGGCTTGCACCGGGCAAGAAGTCATATTCGAGGCTGTTGCGGACGATCTGCTTGAGATCGGAGTAGGTGAGGCCGTAGTCCTTGACTGCTCTCACATATTCGTTGGTGAGGTCGATGCGCTCGATCCCCTCGTCGTCGGTCGCAAGCGCCACCGGCACAGCGAATTTGCGGTAGAGCGGGAAGGGATGGTTCTTGTCCCTTGTGCCCAAAACGTCGTCGTTGCTGGTGAGGGCGATTTCGACAAGGATTCCCTTGTCGGCCATCTTCTTCATCAACGCCGCGGGGTCATCCTCATACATGATGTCGGTGCCATGACCGATGCGATCGGCTTTGGCCTGCTCGACGGCCATGCGGATGTGGCAGCAAAGACCCTCGGGCGGGACGAGACCCTCGGTCAGCTCGCCCGCATGCAGGCTGACATGGACGTGCGGATAGAGCTCGCGCAGGAAGCTGATCATGCGCATATGCTCGGCATAATCGGTCATGGACCCGTGGGCGTCCTCCTGGCCGACGAGATTGATGCCGACCACGCGCGGATCGGCCGACGCCAGCTCGAAGCCGAACAAGGCGGCGGCGAAGACGAGCTCTTTCGGCGCATTGCGGAAGACCTGGTAGATGTAGTGGACTTCCACCTTGCAAGCGGGCGTCCCGCTGTCCGTCCCGCACTGCTCGCGCGCTTGCCGCGTAGTCTCCATTGCATCCCAAAATTGCTTCCCGGCGGGGATGTCCTGGGCAAGTCCCTTGGCGAGCAGCTCCTCGCGGAGGGAAGCAAGATCCTCGCGCCAGGCGATACCCTTGGTGATGTCGTTCAGGCGATTCCAGGTGGGCGTCGCCATCACTTCGAGATATTGCACGTTCTGACGGGCGGCGCGGGCAGCGATCTCGTCGAGCCATTCCCCGAGATGGCGCGGGTCGGTCCCGCCGAACTTGGTGAAGGATTCGAAGAAATGGTCGTGTCCGGTCACGCCCTCCGACGGCACGAAGCCGCGCATGGAAAATGAGTCGATAAGGGCGCTGTAGAGCGGCTGATTGGCGTGGACGGTCGCCGCCGGCACGTCGCCCTGCTCGCAGACAGGCTGCCACTCGGCACCGGCCATCACCGGCTGCGACTTGGTGAATGACTTGGCGATGGGATCGACGCAGAGACCGTCCTCGGCGGCGGCCTCGATATGCGACTCGGCGTAGGCCGCGCCCGTCAAGTGGGTGTGCAGGTCGGCGCCCTTCGGCATGCGCAGTAGAAAGTCGCGCAACAGCAGCGGTTCTGACCTGACACTCTCCAGCTCCTCGGTGGTGCGCTGCTCTGCCGAGGTTGGGTCGGCGTAGGCGGCAGCGGCTGCGCAACAGGCGATGACGAGAACGGCAAAAACCAGGCAGGAAGCCTTGGCGGACGCGCGGCTAAGCCAAGCGACGAAGGAGCGGCCCATTACTCAACAGCCGAGCTGCCTCGGCCCCTCGATCAACCCATGACGGCGAGAACTTGCCACAGATCGCACGCGGCGGCGACAAGCCGATGGAGCCCAAGCCTTAAGCCTGTTTCCTGGAGGCGGTGACCCTTAACGAACCCGGCTCACGCATAATGGTTGGCGATCACGGCAGCGGCGATCTCCGACGCGGCGATCACGCCCACCACGTCTTCGGGCCGGGGAACCCTGGCCTTGCCATTGACGACAATGGCGAGACTGCGGTCCCGGCGATTCATGCGGGTGATGATGGTGTTGAGAATGCTGGTCTCGGGGGCAATAACGTAATCCTCGGCGACCACCGATTGCAGCGTCTGTCCGGCATAGCGGTCGGGCGCATAAGAGCCGGCCGAGAGGCGGGCGACGCCGGCGATGCGCGGCCCATCCGATACGATGACATGCGCATCGGGGCGGTCGGCGATCTGTGACAAGGCGCTCGCGATCGACGTTTCGATAGGGAGCACAATGAAATCCCGATTCATCAGTTCCTGCGCCTGGCGGACGAGATACATATTGGTGTGACGGTTGATCGGAATGGGCCGGCCACGGTGGCGGAGCTTGATGGTGTAGATGTTCTCGACGATGAGCGCCCGCCGGATGCTGGTCGACAGCGCCACTGCCAGGACGAGCGGGACGATCACATGATAGTCCCTGGTCATCTCGAAGATCATCACGATGGCCGTCATCGAAGCGCCGGTCGCGCCGCCGACTATCGCGCCCATGCCGACCACGGCGAATTCGACGACGGAAAAGCCGGCGCCAGGAAACAAGAAGGCGCCCAGGGCGCCGAAGGCCGCGCCGAGCGTTGCGCCGATGAACAGTGACGGCGAGAACACGCCGCCAGAGGCTCCAGCCCCCAGGCTGATCGCGGTGGCGATCAATTTGCCGAGGACCAGTGCGGCGAGGATGGTGACGCTATCCAGGGCGCCGTTGAGGATCGCCTGGATGGTCGCATAGCCGACCCCTGCGGTGTGCGGATGGCCGGTGGTGACCTGGAAGCCGTAGAAGAGACAGCCCACGGCCAGCATGCCGATGATGTTCTGGGTGTAGGCGTTGCCTGGGAGCTTGGGGAAGACGTCCTCGCAGAGCGCAAGGAAACGGATAAAGGCCCAGGAGACGACGCCGGCCGCGATCCCGAGCAGGGCGAAGCCGGCAAGCAGAGGCGGGTTGAATGTGAACTCGACCGGCCATGTTGCCTCCGGCACGTAGAAGGCAGGATCGAGCCCAAACACGAATCGGCTGATCGAGGTCGCGGTGGTCGTCGCCACCACCACCGGTAGGAAGGTCCGGTTGCTGACTTCGGGTAGGAGGAGCTCGACGGCGAACATCACCCCGCCGAGCGGCGTGTTGAATGTCGCGGCAATGCCGGCGCCGGCACCGGCCGAAAGAAGCGTGACCTTCTGCCATCGGGTCAACGAGA
This sequence comes from uncultured Alphaproteobacteria bacterium, assembly GCA_963742355.1. Lineage (GTDB taxonomy): Bacteria > Pseudomonadota > Alphaproteobacteria > Rhizobiales > Methyloligellaceae > Methyloceanibacter. The sequence goes on from CAVULQ010000005.1 coordinate 435,549, forward strand.
GACTGCGTGCCAGCGTAGACCCGAACGATGCGCCGATCTGGATGATGGGACCCTCACGGCCGACCGAGGCGCCCGACCCGATCGAGATCGCCGAGGCGAGCGACTTCACGATGGCCACGACGCCGCGCACGTTCCCCTTGTTGTGGTAGACGGCGTACATCACCTCCGGCACGCCGTGGCCTTTCGCCTCGGGCGCGAAGGTTTGCACCAGCCACACGACGATCAGACCGCCGACGACGGGCGCCAGGATGATAAAGGGGCCCCATGGACTCGGCGCGTCGAAGGCGTTGGCGTTGTAGTCGAGACCGAGCCTGCCGAGAAAGAAAAGATTATGAACCCCCGAGATCATGGCGCGGAACACTACCGCGCCGAGCGCGGCCACGACGCCGATGAGAATGGCTAAGACGACGAGGATGGGGAGCGAGAGGTTGCGGGATTCGTCGAGGGGCTCGGCCGCTGCCTCTGCCGTGGTGGATGTCGCTAAATCGTTCATGACCTTCCGCGGACTGTATAGCTCCTCCTGCACCCTCAGCACGGCGTGGTCAAGACGCGCGCCTCACGGGAGGCAAATTTGCCGCTAGGCCCAGCTTACTTGGAAAGATTCTTGTCGAAGAATCTCAGCGCGGCATCGCCCACGCTCCGATGGATCGCATGGCGATCGACGCCCGGCGCGTCGATACAGGCCTCGGGAAACTCATCGCGGCCTTCGTCATCGCACTCGTTGACGAAGATCTCGTGATCGACATCGCCGGGAATGACGGCGAGCTCGGCGCCGGCGATGTATTTCGCGGCGAAATCGGCATTCTCTTTGGGTGGGGCCTGAGTGTCGCGCGCGCCGACGGTGATGTAGACCGGCACCTTGAGTGCGGCGAGCCCCGCTTCATCCATGCCGAAGGCCTTGATGATGCCGGGCGCCATGGCGAACGCAGCTTTGATGCGGGGATCGTGCACGGAGAGGGCCGGCGCCGGATCGAGCGGCAGCTCCTCGCGGAGATATCGGGGAACCGCCTGATTGTTATGCCAGCCCTGTTGGAACGCGAGGTACTTCTCGCGATTGACCTTGGCGCCGCTGATCCACAGCGACGTGAAGCCGCCTTGCGAATGCCCGGCAACGCCGATGCGGTTGGCATCGATCGCCTTGCCCCAAACTGGATCGTCGAGAAGGTCGGTGATGATCAGCGAGATATCGACCGGCCGCTGCCACAGCTTGTTGGCCAGATAGACGATGGTCGCGTCATAGGTGTTGGCCCGGTAGTGATAGGGCGCGGCGACGATATAGCCATGCGCGGCGAGGGCTTGCGCGAACCAGGCATATTGCAGCGGATTAGAGCCACGCCCATGCGAGAGCATGATCAGCGGGCGCTTGCCGTCGGAGGGCGCGATCGGAGCGTCCTTGTAAAGCTCGAGATTGGTGAAGAACGGCAGGTTGTGTGCCGTCGATTTGTCGTCGACGACCGCCGGATAGAACATCGCCACGGCAAGGGTGCGCTCGCCGTAATGGTTGTCGGCGAATTCGATCTGCTTGATGCCGACCTTGTAGGTCTCGTCGGCTCGTGCTGGATAAATGGAGAGGAGCGCGCCGTAGAGAAGGGCGAGGCAAAGCCAAGGTAACTCGGAACGCAGCATGACGCGGCGCATCATGCGGCAAGACCCGGGCCCTGTCACGGGGGCTCCGTCGGCTGGGCTAGGGACTAGCGGCCGGGGCCGTCATCACCTGATCCAACAGCTCATGTCCGACCGAAATTTCCCCGGTGAAGGGTCGGCTGTAGCAGCCGATCAAGAGGATCGACATAGCAATGCCGGTGGCAAACAATGTCAACGCGATGGCGCAGGTGGTGCGGTTGTCACTGTGGACCATGGCGATGGCGACCAGGGTGCACAACCCCTGAAGCAAGAGTCCAGCCCATTTCAGCCGGCTCACGCTCGATTGGCTGGTGATGATGCGCTCGCGGCGGGCATCGAGGGCCTGCTCCAGATTGGCGACGATCTCCCTCTGAGCCAATCTTTGTCCGTCATCAGTTGGCGACAGGGACAGCGTCGTTTTAAGGGCCTCGAGCAGCTTGCTGGGGATAGACGCGAGCGAAGCCTTCTGGCGCGACATCGCCGGCCATTCCTGGCTGACAGCAATGTCGATGTGTTCCCTGATGCGTGAGCGTATCTGCGCCTGCTGATCTTCGGGAAAGGCCTCGCTCAACAGCACGATCGTCCGAAGCGCGCTTGCTTCAGTTACGACGGCGATCTTGGCCTTCTCGAAGTCGCTCCACACTTGGGCGGCGATAAAGCCGACGAGAAGGCCGAAGATGATGCCGAGCGGCGGCAGCATGCCTGGCGACAGCCCTTTGAATGCTCGCGCCCGCTCGCCGCGCGCTAGTCCCGTGACCACGCCGAGGATGATTGCCGCAGTGAGATATGTGCCGGCGAAGATGATGAGCGCCATCCAGATTGGATGCAAGTTGAGGAGCCAGTCGATCATTGCCGTCCTCCTTGTGGCTCGGTGCCGGCGGAGAATGCTCCCCGTCGTGCATCGAGTTCTCTCATTCACGTTTCGGTACTGAGCGGCGGAGCTGGCTCGCGACGAGGCGGGGAGCCAAAGCGTTGAGCAAGAACAGAGCGCGCAAGATCGTCGGCTTGACCACGCTTCGCTTATGCCCCTCGACGCCGGCGAAAATCGCTTCGGCGGCATCCTTGGGGGACATCGGGGGCGCAATCCTCGGATTGATAACCGGAGAGTGCTCGCGGCTGCCGGGATTGTGCTGCCAGTAAGGGCTCTCGACCATTCCGAGGACGACGAAAGTCACACTGATTCCCGAGCCTTTCACCTCGGTGCGGAGCGCTTCGGTGAAGCCGGCAAGAGCGTGGCGTGCTGCGGTATAGGCGGCCGCATTAGGCCAGACGACATAGGAGGCCGGCGAGGTGATGCAGGCGATCGCGCCGCTTCTCCGCGCGCGCATTTTGGGGAGAAAGGCGCGGGTGAGATTGAAGGCCGCGAGATAGGGCACCTCGATCATGGCGAGCGCCTCCTCTGCGCTCGTCTCGACGATGGGGAGCCAGCGCCCGGCGCCGGCATTGTTGATCAAAACGTCGGGGGTCCCGGCTTCGCGGGTCATTCGCGCGCTCACCTCCTCAATGGCGTTAGGGTCGGCGAGATCGACCGGATAGGCCGTCGCCGTCCCACCGTCCTTGCGAATGGCCCCAACGACCTCATCGAGGCGGCCCGCATTGCGGGCGAGCAGCAGCACATGAGCGCCGCTTGCGCCATAGCGCCGCGCCGTCGCCGCGCCGATTCCGCTTGAGGCGCCTGTGACCAGCACCAGCCTTGACGTCATCGTTCCCTCGCTCCGGACGTGTCTAGAGAGCCATAGCCCCTCTGCATATTACCGCCCGTTTCAAATTGACGCGCGACTGTGGCAGAAACGCTACAGAGGGAACGGAACTCAGCGGCTAGGGCCGCCTGCCACTGGCGAGCACTCTCGCTCCCACGATAATCTTAACGCATCTTACAGTTGCTGAAGGAGGCGTTCCGATGACGTCGTACGTGCGCGGCTTGGCGTTGGCATTAATGGCGGCGGGGTTATGCGTGGCTCCAGGCGCGCCGGCGTCGGCAGGCTGTGTCGGCCTGTCCGGAACCGCCGATGGGTTCGACAAGGAAACTGCGGTGAGCCGGGCGCAGCTCGCACTGGCGGACTACATCAAGCAGTACAAGACTGAAAAGCACCTCGCCTCGGTCTCCGTCAGCCCAATGCGCGCTCAGCCTCAACCTTATTGGCGTCCCTATGTCAGCGATAACATGTTCTACCGCCCCGACATCGTGACAGGGGGGTCCTACACAGTTTGCTGGCAGGGCGTGGTGTCGCCTTATGTCTGCACCTCCGGCGCCAAGGCCTGCTGGTAGATTTGCTCGGATCTGCTTGAAGTCCCGCGGCACACGCTATGGGGACCGTTTGTGGTTCCGCATGCTGCCCGTCAATGGGCTGGCACAAGGGATACGCCCTCAGGACGCTTCATGAGGAAGATCAGCGGGATGATGGCAAGCGTGACGATGCCGATGAACCAGAAGAGGTCGTTAAAGGCGAGTATTTGCGCCTGACGAGCGATCTCGTAGGTGACAAGGGGAGCTGCTTGGGGCGAGTAGGGGTTCAGCCCATGCTGCGCGAGATAAGGAATGAGAGCGGGGTTGTATGGGTTGATGTGCGCCGAGAGCTCATTCCAGTGAATCTGCGTTTGCCGCACGAACAGCCAGCTCACCACGGCGATGCCTGCCGAGCCGCCGATGCCGCGCATCAGAGCATAAACGCCTGAGGCCTCGTCATATTGCGCCTTCCGGATGCTGCCGAAGGCGGCTGCGGTCAGCGGCACGAAGAACAACCCCGTTCCAATTCCAGACCAAATGCCAGGCGCCGCAATGCCCCAATAGTCGGTATAGAGCGAGTAGTGGGACATCAGGATGCTGCCGAGCGCCGTGAGCACGAGGCCAGCGGTCACGAGATAGCGTGCGTCGAACATGCGGATGAGGATGCTGCCGGTCACCGCCAGCGTTATCGCGCTGACGACGGCGCGCGGAATGAACAGCGTCCCCGCCATGGCTGGCGGATAGCCGAGGAGCCTCTGGCTGAAGAGAGGCATCAGCGCCATCCAGCCGAATAGACTGATGCCATAGGCGGTGATGGCGAGCGTGCCGGCGATGAAATTGCGGTCCTTCAAGAGCGAGAGATCGATGATGTTGTCGGGCTTGTTCCAGCCCCTCAGGAAGAAGGCCGCGGTGGCGAATACCGTCACGATGATGCCGGAGACGATGAGGCGCGAGTTGAACCAGTCGCGCATCTGGCCCTGATCGAGGATGAATTGAAGCGCACCGACGGCAAGGATCAAGAGGGCTAGCCCGACCCAATCGGTCTTGATCTCCTTGATGGCGCGCTGTGGCAGATAGCCAACGGACATGAGAAGCGCGAGAATCCCAAGGGGCACGTTGATGTAGAACACCATGCGCCAGGAATAAGTCTCGGTGAGGTAGCCGCCGAGCACAGGGCCGAACACCGGCGCGACCATGATGCCGAGGCCGAAAATGGCCAGCGCCTGACCGTGGCGCTCACGCGGGAACACGTCGAGCAGAATGGCCTGGCTCAAGGGGACGAGCGGCGCCCCGCAAATGCCCTGGGCGAGGCGGAAGACGACCATGCTCTCGAGGTTCCATGCCATGCCGCACAAGGCCGATGTGAGCACGAAGCCGCAAATGGCGAAGAGCAAGAGGCGCCTGCGCCCGAGCCAGGTCGAGAGATAGCCGGTAAGCGGCATCACCACTGCGGCGGAGACGAGATAAGACGTCAGAACCCAGGTGATCTGATCGGAGGTGGCACCGAAGGCGCCTAGCATATGCGGGATCGCCACGTTGACGATGGTGATGTCGAGCACCTCGAGCACCGCCGTCAGAACGACGGCGATGACGAGGGGGATCGGCGGGCGGTCCTGATGAGGTGGCGGGGGCGGCGGTAGCGGCGCCGTCTTGATCGATGGGGGCGGGGGCTTCGCCGGAGCTTTCCGCTTGCGCCCGCCTTTGCGGCCGCTCTGCGCTTGGCTCATTTCTCGCCTTGCGCAGGCTCAGTCGTATCGATGGTCACACTCGCGCTCGACCCCATGCGGAGCGGCTTGTCGGGATTGGGCGCGCTCGTGATCTTGATTCGGATCGGGAAGCGCTGAGTCACCTTCACCCAGTTGCCCGTTGCGTTCTCGGGCGGCAGCACGGAGAAGGTGGCGCCGGAGCCGGCGCTGATGCTCTCGACCACGCCGTCAAGGGTCAATCCAGGATACATGTCGAGACGGATGGCGGCCTTCTGGCCGGGGCTGATGCGCCCGAGATCGGTTTCCTTGAAGTTCGCATCCACCCACCAATGGCCCTCTTCGACCAGGGCAAAGACGGGCGTTCCGGCCTGCACGATGGCGCCGGGCCTCAAGCTGGCATTGGTGATCCACCCGCTCCCCGGCGCGATGACATGCGTTTGCACGAGGTCATGAGTGGCCTTGTCGAGCCCAGCGGCGGCGGCTCTGAGCTGCGTGGTCGGCGTGGTGACGGTGAGCTTGGCGTCCTGCGCTTTCTGGTACTCGCTCTCGGCGTTGTCGAAGGTCTGCAAGGCATCGTGCCAGCCCTTCAGCGCCGCAGTGAGCTGATCAGATGCCGGCTCTCCCGGCTTCTGCGCGTCCTTGGCCTCGCGGTATTTGCCGATGGCATCCTCAAGGGCCGCGCGTGCCGTCTCGAGCTTGTCGGCCGCCGCTTTCAAAGCATCGGCGGCGGTGCCGGCGGCGGCGGTCGCGGCATCGAATTGCGCGCGCGCATTGCGCAAGGCAGCTTCGTAGAGGGTGGGGTCGAGATCGAAGAGGGGATCGCCGGAAGCGACCTTATCGTCGTCCCGCACATAGACATGGATCACGACGCCGTTGACCTGCGAAGCGACGCGCACCACGTTGGCGCCGGTATAGGCGTTGTCCGTGGAGGGATAGATCTCGGTGTGGCGCCAATAGAGCAGCACGCCCCCGATCGTCGCCGCCAAGAGGACGAGAAGGGCAATCCATCGCCATGAGGCGGTGCTGGTCTTCGCGCGCACGGGCGTTACGGTCGAAGCGTCCTGATTCACGTTTCTCTATACCTCGGTTGGCGGCGGGGCTGTGGGCCGTAGCAGCCCTCGGGGCCCGCAAATCAAGGTGAAGCACGGCAGAATGATGACGAGCCTTAAACTGCTTGGCGGGCAACGGCAAGATTTCCTTGAAACTCGGTCTTGAGCCGGTCCGGGACGTTGATTTACCGGAGGCCAACCTCAGGAATTACTACCCTTCTTCCTGGCACTGAGACCGCACCGAAAGTCGAGGTGAGGCGAGAGCGGGGAGGGCTTTCGCAAGCGGCTCTGCGCGTCTACATTAGTTGCGTTCCCAGGGGAGCCCCGGGCAGGGGCTGAGAGTTCGTTGTCTTGCCATGTGGAGGCAAGGCCGGAGCGAAGACCCTTCGAACCTGATCCGGGTCATGCCGGCGAAGGGACAGGAACTAATCTTCCCCACGCCATTTGACCCAGGCTGCATCCCTCGTCCTGAGGAGGCCGCGGAACGCGGCCGTCTCGAAGGACGGGCAGAGTGACCTTCCATGCTTCGAGACGGGCCTTCGGCCCTCCTCAGCATGAGGGCGCGATTGGGAGTGAACGATGAACAAGCCGCTATCGCCGAAGGACGTCCAGCCGCCCAAGGTCACGACCGGACCGCTCGCCGGAAGTCGCAAGGTCTATTCATCGCCCGAAGGAGACACTGATCTTCGCGTGCCATTCCGCGAGATCGCGCTCGGCGGCGGCGCATCGGCCTCAAGCAGCGAAGCGGTAGACCAAGAAAATACTTTCCGCGTCTACGACACCTCTGGCCCTTACACGGACGAGGCGGCCAAAATCGATGTGAAGCGCGGTCTGCCGCATTTGCGCGCGCCGTGGATCGAAGCGCGGCGCGGCGGGCCAGTGACGCAGCTCGAATTGGCACGGGCCGGCATCGTCACCAAGGAGATGGCCTATATCGCCCACCGCGAGAACATCGGACGGCAACGTCAAGACGCGGAAGCCGAGGCGCAGCTTGCCGATGGGATGAGTTTCGGCGCGGCGCTTCCCGCCTTCGTGACGCCGGAGTTCGTGCGCTCGGAAGTCGCACGCGGGCGCGCCATCATCCCCGCCAATATCAACCACCCAGAATCGGAGCCGATGATCATCGGCCGGAACTTCCTCACCAAGATCAACGCCAATATCGGCAACTCGGCCGTCACTTCTTCCGTCGAGGAGGAGGTGGAGAAGATGGTGTGGGCGATCCGCTGGGGCGCCGACACCGTCATGGATCTCTCGACAGGCAAGAACATCCACCTCACGCGCCAATGGATCATCAGGAATTCGCCGGTGCCGATCGGCACGGTGCCGATCTATCAGGCGCTCGAGAAGGTGCACGGCGATCCGGTCAAGCTCGACTTCGAGGTCTACAAGGATACGCTGATCGAGCAGGCCGAGCAGGGCGTCGACTATTTCACCATCCATGCCGGGGTGAGGCTCGGCTACATCCATCTCACCGCGCCGCGCGTCACCGGCATCGTGTCGCGCGGCGGCTCGATCATGGCCAAGTGGTGCCTGGCGCATCACAAGGAGAGCTTCCTCTACGAGCGGTTCGACGAGATCTGCGAGATCATGCGGCGCTACGACGTGTCGTTCTCGCTCGGCGATGGACTTCGTCCAGGGTCCATTGCCGATGCCAACGATCGCGCACAATTCGCCGAGCTCGAGACGCTTGGCGAGCTGACCAAGGTCGCCTGGGATCATGGCTGCCAGGTGATGATCGAAGGGCCCGGCCACGTGCCCATGCACAAGATCAAGGTCAACGTGGAGAAGCAGCTCGCGGAATGCGGCGAGGCGCCGTTTTATACGCTGGGCCCGCTCGTCACCGACATCGCGCCGGCCTACGACCACATCACGAGCGCGATCGGCGCGGCGATGATCGGCTGGTTCGGCACCGCCATGCTTTGCTACGTGACGCCGAAGGAGCATCTCGGCCTGCCCAACCGCGACGACGTGAAGGCGGGGGTGATCGCCTACAAGATCGCGGCCCACGCCGCCGACCTCGCCAAGGGCCATCCGGGAGCGGTCGCGCGGGATGACGCGCTGTCGAAGGCGCGCTTCGAGTTCCGCTGGGAGGATCAGTTCAACCTCTCGCTCGATCCCGACACCGCGCGCTCGTACCACGACGAGACGCTGCCCAAGGAGGCGCACAAGCTCGCGCATTTCTGCTCGATGTGCGGGCCGAAATTCTGCTCGATGGAGATCACCCAGCAGGTGCGCGACTACGCCGCCAAGCTCGCCGAGAAGGAGACGCTCTCAAGCAGCGAAGCGGTAGAGCAGACAAGGAAGCAAGGCATGGCCGACATGAGCGAGAAGTTCCGCGCGCTTGGCGGCGAGGTGTATGTGAAGGAGGAGTGAGATTAGCTTGCGCAATCGGAAGGCTTTGGTATTCCGGTTTTTTCATGCCTCTCGATCTGAGTACGAAGCCCCCTTAGCAATCTTAGGAGAGTTCTGGTCACCGCGGTTGTGAGCATCAAGGTCGGATTCGATTTGCTTCAAGCGATCCCTAAGCCACGTCCATGACACGGATACCAGTCGAACGCGCTTTGCGATGTCCTCCAGCTCTTCGGCGCTTGCTTTTAATCGCGGAGGAATTTTGGCTTCTTTCAAGCGCGCCATGAAGTCGCTATCGATCGTCGCACCTTTCATTCCGATTTTCGAGAAGATGCTCTCGCGAGCCTTTTCGGGCACGATAAACAGAAGGCCCAGATTGCCCCTCTTGCCGGAATGCTTCTCTTCGAGATGCATGATGGCGAGGTACTTGGCAATCTGATCAAGCCGAGTGGGCGATTCCAGCTTGAGTTCGACGGCAATCAGGGAGTTTGAAGAAAGGAAAAAGCCATCAGGTTGGGTGACGTTGGCCTGTTCAGGCCAACCAAATCGCTTGAAACCGAAGTCTCGACCATAACTCTCGAAGGCCCGGCATCATCAAGGCCGAGCGGGTCACACAACAATTCTGACACGGTTGCGTCATCCGCGATGTCGAAGGCGATATTGAAAAAGTGATTAAGGACCACCTCTTGCGATAGAAGCTTCTTCTTGTTGTCTGCGTCGTTATGGATTCTGACGTAAATAGAATCGCCCTTCGGCACAGGAATGCTTTGTTCGCGAAGCCGACCCGCAAGCTCCGAGGTGAGCTTTATTCCTTGCATGCCCGCGAACCGCATCTCCCAATAGATATTCTCCCCAGCACTTTTCGTCCCAAGTCATCGGAATCCCCCAACTCGATTGCGCTCCCGTCAAGGATGCCGCGATGGTTCGGTTCCTGCAATATGTCCCCTGCTCGATGGAGATCACGCAATAGGTGCGCGACTACGGGGGAATCCAGTTCGCTACGCTAGCTGCGAGCCTTGCTCTTCCTAAGAGGCTTGGCGGCCCTGGTTGGTACGAATTTGCCTACCTCGGTCCAGCGGGTGCCCGTGATGTCGATTTTGCATAGCTTTCCCAGCCGCAGGGCGAAGTCATTGCGGCTCGCATAGGAGTTGTCGAGATGCACTATGTGTCGGCCGGCGATGTCGCTGAAGCTCTTCATGTCGCCGACCTGCACCATAATAGTCTTCTCCGGATGGCGGGCCATCGCCATGCCAGCCTCGAAGATTACGTTGGGCCGCGCCTGGCCACGGGTTCGGCCCTCCGTGTTCCCCTCGCTCGGCTTGAGGAACTGATCCTTCAGCTTCACGTCGTCGTCGGGGGAAAAGATCACCACAAGGGCGTCGACCTGTCCGAAGACGTCGTCGAGCACCTGGCCGATGAATGGATTGTTGCTGTTGCCCCTGGCTCTCCTCACCGCCTGGTGAAACTCGACGGGCTTGCAGCCGAGCGCGCTGAGAAGCCCGTACATGGATTCGGTCAGCGCCGTGTCACGACCGCCTATCACGAAGACGCTATTGTCCTTCTTGCGGGCGGGCTTGTTCGGCTTGCCTCGCACGGGGCGCGCGGGCGCGGTGGGCGCCGGGGAGGGCGGCGCCGCGGCGAAGAACGCACCGGCGGTTACGACCTGCTGAAGCTGTTGGCGCTGCTCTGGCGTGGAGTAGCGGGTGACGCCGATGCCGCACCTTCTGGCGAGCTCCAGGGCTGCCAAGTCGGGCTCAAGAAGAGTCTCGTTGTGGATCTTCTGGATCTGGGCGTAGACCGCGCTCTTCCCGATGCCCTGTTTGGCGCCGATCTTCTTGATCAGCTCAGGATGAATGCGCGCCATGTCAGCTCGCGGCCTTCTTGGCCTTCTTCTTCGCGCCGCCCTTCTTCTTTCGGTGCTTGGCTACGTTGAGGTAGTTCGAGCCGACACCCAGCAGCAGAGATATCTCGTGCGCGTCGAAGCCGACGTCGTCCAGCTTGAGGGCCGCATCCTCGGTCTCCATGTCGCGCACGACCATGAGCGCGAGCAGGCGCGCGATCTTCTCTTCTGCTGGAAAGCCCTCAGCCCCGCGTCAGGGGCAGGCGATCTTCTACTTCTTCTTCGTGACATTCTTCTTCTTTGCCTTCTTCTGCCGATGCAGTTCAGCCACGGACGCCGCCGAACTGCCCGCCGCCTGCGCGGCGGCGTCGCGCGGCAGTCCAAGACCCTCAAGAAAGGCGACCTTCTTGAGCACTGTGTCGTACTTGCCGGGCTCGCTCTCCATAGCCTTCGACAGGCACAGGAAGGCCAGCGACCTGCCGATTACCGCCAGCCAGTCAGACTGACCATTCAACCCCGCCATCGCAACCTCCGGGAGGCACCCCTGATTCGCTCTAGCTGAAGGATACCCGGAATCGGGACGTCAAGAGTAGATTGCGGAGCCAATTCACAAGCTTGCCAGAAGGTTCTCTGTTTGTTTTTCGGCAAGCTCGCTCGATTCGGGATCGGAGTGCCTCCTCGGATGAGGCCTCCGCAATCGGCTACCGCCGATACACAGCGCGCGCCACGAACGGGGAGGCGAGGACGAGCAGATAGAGCAGCATGGCGTAGTCGGGCGAGTAGAGGCTCGCGAGCATGGACAGCACGGCGGACGCAATCAGGACGCCGAGCTTGATTCGTGCGTCAGCTTCGCCCGCGCGGCCGCTGTCGCGTTCGGCGGCGCGCGAGACGGCGAGCGACGTCACCGCCAGCCAGATCATATTGGCGCCGTAGATCCAGACGGCTGCCGCCAAATCGTAGCGGCTCACCGCCAGCATCGAGAACGGCAGGAAGGTGACGCCCAAGAGATGCAACAGCGTCGCCCGCGCATAGGCGGGGCTCGCTATGTCCGCTTCTCCGGTCTCCTCCTGCGCGCGTCCGGACCAGAAGCCGATGAGGACGAAGAAGGTGATGAGATAGGCGGTGAAGGTGTCGGAGAGGCCCGAGAGCTTGGCGATGAACTCGCGATTGGTCGCCGGGTGAAATTCTGCCGGCAGCTCGATATTGATGACGAGCAAGGTCATCGCGAAGGCGAAGACGCCGTCGGTCAATGAATCGAGCCGGCTTCTCGGAATGGAGCCGGCCTTCCGCTCTTTCTGAGTCTGACACGCCTCGCCCCCGCTCGGCTGCCCGCGATTCGCTCGCGCCTCGTCATCCTCGATCCGAACTCGCGCCTTGGTCAACTCCCTGGGAGACACTGGCGCCCACCTATCCTCGTCGTACCGGCGAAAGCCGGTATCCAAAGTCTTATGCTTCTGCCTGCTGCCTGGATTCCGGCTTGCGCCGGAATGACGCGAAAGGGCGGCGTTATCCCCGGGCTCCGAACCTCGCGTATCATGCCGTCACCTCGTCCTTTTGAGGGGCGCGCTCATGAGGCGTCATGACCAGCGGGACGGGGTGCGGTGCCCGCGCGTTCATGCACGCAGCATGAGCACTCGGGCGGCGCCGGGGCTCCGCCCGGGTCCACTACGAGAACCTGCCAGGAGCTGGCTCACAGTCCCCGATTTTGACTTGATCGGGGATGAAGCGCGGCCCGCCGCCGACCAACACCGCAAATGAGCATGCGCTTGCTTAGCGCGGGTGTGTGGCGCGTAGTTTTGATGAGCTACCGCTTCGCTGCTTTAGCGCTTCTTTTGATGCGCTATCGCTTCGCTACTTGAGCGCATGTGGCGCGCCGAATGGCGCCCGCCGCTCCTCCGCAAGGAAGAGCGGACACCACAGGTTTGCGCTTTTCGGCGCGCCATCCCCTCATCCTCCCGGAGGGCCGAAGGCCGGTCTCGAAGGACCGAGGGAGCTGTTTGACATACCCTCGCGCGATTTCGCGGCGAGGCGATGACGCTCGCCCACTTAAGATGAGCGCCGAGTGCCGCGCGGGCGCCGCCGAGGTCTACGCAGGAGGAGGAGATCGCCGCCACCGACCGCAATTCCTTCTGCTAACGCACCGGACACAACACCGCAGCGACAAAGCGCTCAGTTATTTGTGAGCGACCGAATACCCATGTGAAGGGTGTGGGGGGTCTCAATCGAAGGAGCACTTCCATGAAACAATACGCAATCGCCAGTCTCTTGCTTATCGGTCTGACAGCGCCGGCCTTAGCCGCCAACGTGGCCTCGCAAGACTCGAGAGATACGGCTTCAAACTTCAGCTACGTTGCCAAGGATCACTGGGCTGTCGACGATACGGTCGGCAATTGCGCGGTTGTCGATTCGCAGCCGAGTCCGAAAGGCATCAGTGGTCTGAAGATTCTCGGCAATAAGGATGGCTATTCGAGCCTTTCCGCCGCGGAGAACGAGATCAAATCGGATAACAGCGCCTGTAAGGGCATCGTCGAAAGAACGTAGCTCCACTGGCCGCCGTGGACGTTTCAGGATCACGGCGTAGAGGCTGACACTTACGGGAGTCAGGCCCTGGTGAAGGCGGACAAAAGCGCCGCGAAGGGACGCGACGCAGCGGGCGGCTCGGGTAGAGCCCAGCCTCGATGTTCCGATGCGGGTGGAAGCGCATCGCGCCGTCGCCGCTCGCTTAAGATAAGCGCCAAATTCCGCGCGAGGGCGCCGAGGCTGCCGAGGCTTATGTGGCTGGCGCATCCGTCGGCATATTGCCTTTATCCACGGCCTGATCGACCGCGCTGCGCGCCGGAAAAGATGACTGTCCCCTAAAGTACCCCAGCGGCGATCAACCCAGCCAAAATGGCCGCAAACAGGAAGAACAATTTGACAGCCATCACATTCGCTTCGTGTGGGGTCGTCGGAGTGGCCAATCGAAAAGTCACGGTTTCACCCATCGTTTAGCGGTCAATTCTCTGGTTGGACAAACTCGGATGATCGGCTCGCTGTTCCCACGCCCGGTTCGAATCTTTTCGGAGCCGATTCCAGCGGCCCAACACTCAACATCTGCACTTATCCTACAACCGATAGCGGACGTCTGGATCTCCGACTGCAAAGATTACGAGCAAGCTCGTGTCGTCAGGTCTATGCTGCGGATGGACCGTTCAAAAAGGGAGATTCCGACGGATACCCGTGTGGTCTCACGAATTGCACGGACGTGACGCCGAAATGATCGAGCGCCAAATAGCGTGCCGCGCATCCTGCAGGCTCACCGTGTTGGCGGCCGTTCTGCTCTTCGTGAGTGGACACGTCGCGGCGCAAGAGACGGTGCGCGCGAAAAGCAGCCCGGCGGCGGAACAGACCACGATCGCACCGGCGAACAGCGATACGGAAAGTCAGGGTGGCCCGACGGCTCCCGCAGGCTCAGCCATGATTTTGGTCTCCAAGCAGCCGGTCAAGCTGTTGGCAGGTCCGTCATCCTCCGCCCCCTCCATGTACGGATTTCCGGCCGGACGGCGCTTTAGAATGATTGGCGAAGAGTCGGGCTTTGCGCAGCTTGAGGACGTGAAAAGCGGCGCCAAGGGCTGGATCGATGAGAGCGCGCTCGGGCAGTCTCCGGCCGTGCCGTTAGCCGCGGTTCCGTCACAACCAAAGCCGAGTTTGCGCTCGCATAAGGAGATAACGGCATCCAAGGAGGTGAAAGCGTCGATACCCTCCACTCCCCATCCACCCTCGCACACCCATACAAAGAAAATTGCCTCGACGCCGTCGAAAACCAAGCCCATTCACAAAGCCGCAACGGCAGAAACACAGTCAGAAACGACGGCATCAGAGCAGCCCAAGCGCCGCGGCCTATTCGGTCTGCGGCGCAACAGCGCCCAAGGGGTTCTTTTCTGAGTGCTTTCCGTCCGCTCTTGAGTAGCGAAGCGGTAGACCTCGCAAGGGAGCAGGGCATGGAAGAGATGGGCGCGAAGTTCCCGCTTCTCTCATGCGATAGAGAGCGATTTCGGCCCGCTGACATAGGGATTGCCAGACTCGAAAAACCGGCGCTTGCGATCGACTTCCCGCGTCAGGCCGATGCGCGCGCTGCTACGGATTGGACCCGTGCGCCGCGCTGCCGTGCCGAGCCAAAGAGCTTCCCCGGCACAGAGATCGATCCCATCATATCGCTTGTCGATCTGCATGGCTTGGGCGAGGCGTCCGGGGCCACGCGCAATATCGCGGGGACTCGTCACTTTGCGAAAGCGCTGCATGATCTCGATGCCTTCGAGCGGTTCCAGCGCACGCAAAAGCACGCCCGCGCCGATGCCCGGTTCCTCGCTGCTGACGTTGACCATGAACGAAGAGCCATAGGTGAAATAGACATAACAGTAGCCAGGACCGAGAAACAAAGACTGATTGCCTCGTGTCTTGCCGCGGAAGGCGTGGCCGGCGGCGTCGCCAGGCGGATACGCCTCTGTTTCAACGATGACTCCGCTTAGCCGCGCCGTCGGCAGCTCGTGGACCAGCGTCTTGCCGATCAGATAGCGCGCAAGCTCAATCGTTCCCACAGGCAAGTCCGCCCGGCGAAGGCGCTCGAGGCTGCACTGAAGGGGGTTCATTGCGATCACATACTCCCTTCAGGGCCGGGCCTACTGGAAGTGATAAAACTGATCGTTCAAATATTTGAGGAGGTCCTGCATTTCGCTCGCGGAGAATTCCTTTTTTGCCGCATGGCTGCACGCGACCAACTGCTCTTTGAGCGCATCCAACGACTGAACCTTGCGGTCTTTGCGAGTGAAGATGTCAGTCTGGTGGCATTTCATGCAGTTGGCGTCGAGCAAGCGCTGCCCCTCGGCGCTATCGCCCGGCAATGAGGCGGCATAAGCGCTGGTCGTCAGCACGATCAAGAGCAATGCGCACAAAATGCTTTTCATTGTTTGCCTCCGGCGTTGGGGGCTGTTGTTGGCAGGGGCGCCGCTTTCGGGGAAGACTATGATCCTATCTTGAATGCCCCTCAATTCCGATATCCGCCGTTGGCACCAAGCGGACGTTACGCCGCGACTTATCCTGCCTCTCGCGACGGCCTTACACTCACCCTACCCCTCGCTCGCGAGGACGCGAGCTGCGGTCTTCTTTTGGGGGGCATCGACCAGCGGGCGAGCCTCCAACTATAGCTCCGCCTCGATGGCGTGGAGCAGGCGGAAGCGCATTTCGCCGTCGCTGTTCTTCGTCGAGATCACGAAGCGCACCCGCCCGTGGCTTTTCGTGTCGGCGTAGCCCGCCAGCGTGTGGACGCCGGACATCGTGCCGGTCTTGTTCATGCCGCCGTCATGGCCGTGCAGCAGGTTGGCGTGAGACGCGAACAGCTCGAGCACGTGCGCGAGGCCGCTTGCCGTGAAGTGGTTGTCGCGGCTGATGCCGGAGCCCTCCTCGAGATGGATGGCGTCGCCGAGCCCGTTGGCGGCAAGCATCGCGTTCGCGACCTGAAGTGACTTCTCCAGGCTGACGGCTCCGCCCAGGGTCCCGCCGATCTCCAGGAAGACCTGGTTGGCGATGTAGTTGTTCGAGGCAATGAGCAGTTGGACGAGGATCTGAGAAAGGGTGCGCGACTTATGGACGTAGACCGGCTTGAGGTCCTCGGGCACGGTCCCGGTTGAGATCTTGCCCTTCACGCTGCCGCCCGCCCGCTCGATGAATGCGGCGATCAGCTCGCCGGCATATTGCAGGCTCACCGCGGGGTCTTGGGCGAGGCTGATGCGGCCGCGTCCCTGAGGGCCACGCGACCGGAACTGGCTGATCGCGAGTGGCGTGATCGGGGTCTGCTCCTCGGCTGAGCTGACCGTGTTGCCTTTGCGCACGGCGGCGATCGTGTTGAAGTTCACCGCCAGCGCCGAGTTCAGCGCATTGTAGGACTCGTCGGTGTCTTCGATGCCGGGGATGCGGAGGTTGGAAGGGTAGTAGCTCGCGTCGAGCACGATGCCAGTGATCGGCTCCTTGCCGATGGCGGCGACGAGCTCCGTCGCGAGTGGCGCCAGCTCCTCCGAGATCAGGAAAGGATCGCCGCCGCCGCGCACATAGAGCACCCGGTTCTTGTCCAGATAGAATTTTGTCTCGAAGCGGTAGTCGGGGCCCAAGACCTCGAGTGCGAGCCAGGCCGTCACGAGCTTGGTGACGGAGGCGGGGACGAAGGGCTTATTCACGGCCTGGGCAATCAGCTCGTTGCCCTTTTCGTCCACGACGAGAATCAGCGCTGATGGGGCCATCGCGGCGACTTTCTCCTTGATGCCCGCGAGTGCCGGGGCAGGCAGCAGGAGTAGGGCGCAGGCGAGGGCGAGCAGGCGAGACGACATGGCGACTCCAATGCGGGATCGGAGCCGTTATGCCACAAAACAGACGAAACTTGTCCCCGCCTCTCGCCGCAGCATTACACTTTCCGCCACCTCGTCGTCGAGGGGCGCGCTCATGAGGGAGTAGGTGTTAGACCCGGCATAACCGTATAACGGTCACGCCGCACTCTCCTCGACGGTCATGCGATGCTCAGGCTCTATTCCTATCCGCCGCTGTTCGGCGTTGCCGACAACAATGGTTATGGCCTCAAGATCTTCGCCTTCTTGAAGCTTGCCGGGGTGCCCTTTCGCCATGAGCATCTGTTCGATGCGAGCGCTGCCCCGCGGGGCCAGCTTCCCTATATCGTCGACGGCGGCGAGACGATCGGCGATAGCAACGCGATCATCGCCTTTGTCACCCGCAAATACCGGCTCGCGATCGACCTGGGACTAGACCAGGCAGAGCGCGACGAAGACCTGATGATCACGCGCATGCTCGACGACCTTTATTGGGTCATGTCCTATTCGCGCTGGAAGGATGAGCGTTTCTGGCCGCTGTTCCGCGACGCTCTGTTGCGCGAGCACCCTGAGCTCACCGAGGAGGGTCTCAAGAAGGCGCAAGACTATAATTGGCAGCGCTATTTTTATCAGGGCATCGGCCGCTATGAACCGGACGAGGCTTATGCGCGAGGCCTTTCGGACTTAGGCGTGCTGGCGCGCCTCATCCCGCCTTCCGGGTTTCTGCATGGCGCGCAGGCGACTGGCATCGATGCCGCCATCTATGGCTTCATCGCCAATATCTATTTTTACGAGATCGAGACGCCGCTGAAGGAATTTGTCGTCGCGCATGAAAATATCGTCCGTCATTGCCGCGAGATCCATCGGTGCGTGGTGAAATGAGCTTTAAGGGCGCACCCGGGCACGGCTTCCTGCTATCGATGTGGCGCTGGCACCCCGCCTTTGAATCAGTCAAGAGCCCGCAATGAGGGAAGCCGAATGAGCGAAGACGAGAAGGCGATACGCGAGCTGGTCGCCGCCTGGATGGAAGCGAGCAGGACAGGTGACACCGATACCGTACTGTCGCTGATGGCCGACGACGTGGTCTTCATGGTCCCGGGCCGCGAGCCCTTCGGCAAGGAAGAGTTTGCCGCCGCCGCGCGTGGCATGACCGATCTCCGCATCGAAGGCGCGAGCGACATCCAGGAGATCGAGGTGTTCGGCGACTGGGCTTATCTCCGCAATCGTCTCACCATCACCATGACGCCGGCGGGCGGGGAGGCGATGCTAAGACGTTCGGGCTATACGCTGTCGATCCTGCGCAAGGAAAAGGACGGGCGCTGGCTGCTCGTGCGCGACGCGAACCTGCTCGCGATCCATGAATAGCTCCATGGGCAAGCACCTCGTCACGATGACTATTGCGCTTATCGTGGTGAGCGGCTGCTCGCGGCAAGAGCCTCAGCTGCTACCAGAGGGCTATCCGAGCATCGCAGAGATCGGGAAGGGCGGCGGCTGTGCGCCTAAGGACGACACGGCGCGCATCCTAAAGAGCGCTAATCCGCTCGATTTCGCGCCGAACCGGAGCAAGAACAATTGGAACGAGCTGGACGTTGCTGCCGAAGGCTAGGTCGTCACCGAGCTCGACGGCGGGATCTTTCTTCAAGTCGACCTGGTCTCGCCCAAGGGAGGGACCACCGACAAGAGCGTGTTTATCTTGTTCGACGAGTGGAAGTGTGGGAGCTAGCCAATGCGAGAATCACAAGCAAGCCAGTGTAAGGAGTGGCCCTATGGCTAAGGTCGTTTACAAGATCGTGAAGCACGAGAATGGTTGGGCCTACAGGGCACGCGGCACATTCTCCGAGACATTCCCCACTCATGAAGCCGCGCTCGAAGCGGCGAAACGCGCTGCCGGCGAGCAGCGCGTGCCGGGCGAGACCGTCGGCATCGAATATGAGACGAAGGATGGCGTCTGGCATGAGGAGCTCGATCCCGGCTCCGACCGGCCGCAGACTTCCGTCGAGGATGATTAGTGCGAAACACGGGCTCCTACTTGCGCTGGCAGCGTTCGGGGTGCCTGCCGTGCCTGATGTTGCTTTTGCCTGCGCCTGCTGCACGAGCCCGGGCCAGCGCAATGTGCAAGTCACAGCACTCGATTCCTCCAAGCGCGACGCGCTGACGAGCCTTCGCTTCGCCGACAGCGCTGAGCTTTTTCTCGGCGAGGCCGACGCCGAGTCGGTCGAGGGGATCGCGACCCCATCGCAACGCTACAAGATCACGACCGAATGGCTGGGGGGCACGCTTATCTTCGCGCTCGAGGACGCCACAGGGCACAAGGGCACGCTCGCACTCACTTTGCCGGGCAAGGTGTCGATCTTCGAGGTTGACCCTCGCGACGATGCAGGCGGAGGGACGGGACCCGCGCTCTACAAGGAATGGAAGCTGACAGGAAAGGCGGCAGGGTCGGGTGTGTTCCGCCCCGGAACCGGCCCCAACCAATGGCTTACGTTGATCGTGCAAGGCCACGGTAATTCCTGCACGGATGCGAGCGACTTCTCGCACTGGACGCTGGTCATGGAGGGACCCAGGGCCAATTACTCGTTGTTCGGCGATCTGGGTCGGCCGCAATGACCGCGATCGATCCGCGCGCCTTGCGGGCAGGCTACGCGACGGGGTGCGGCAACCGGCGGCTTCGCGCGAGCGTCCTCGCGCCGTGGTCTTGAGGAAGGCAATCCCCTAAGCGGGTTCTTGCCTTCTTTTGCTCAGACCGTGTCGACGAGGACGATCTCTGCGTCTTCGAGCGCCTTTACCTTCAACACCTCCTCGTCGCTGATCGCGGCACCGTCTCTTGCATCGAGATGAACGCCGTTCACCTCGATGCTGCCGACTGAAGGCACGAGATAGCCGTGGCGCTCGGCGCCGAGCTCGTATTCGGCGGTGTCGCCGGCCCTGAGCGTGGCGCCGAGAACGCGCGCCTCGGCGCGGATCGGAAGCGCATCGTCGTCACCGGCAAAGCCGCTCGCGAGCGGTATGAAATGTCCCGACCGGTTCGCCTTGGGGAAGGGCTTGGCGCCCCACGACGGCTCGCCGCCTCCCTTGCCCGGCTCGATCCAGATCTGGAACAGCGTGGTCGGCACCGCCTCGCGGTTATATTCGGCGTGGCGGATGCCTGAGCCCGCGCTCATGACCTGGACGTCGCCGGCTTCGGTCCGGCCTTTATGTCCGAGGCTGTCTTCGTGCGTGATCGCGCCCTGGCGGACATAGGTGATGATCTCCATGTCGGCGTGTGGGTGTGGCGGGAAGCCCGTGTTAGGGGCGATCTCGTCGTCGTTCCACACGCGGAGCGCGCCATGACCCAAGCGCTTCGGATCGTAGTAGCGGGCGAAGGAGAAATGATGTTTCGCCTTGAGCCAGCCATGGTCGGCGCCGCCAAGGGCGCCAAACGGTCTCCTCTCGATCATGATAAGTTCCTCCGTTCCTTCAGTCAGGGTCTAGGCGTTGAAGCCGCCGTCGACCGTGAGCGTCGTGCCGGTGATATAGGCTGCCGCCGGGCTTGCGAGGAAGGCAACAGCCGCTGCGACCTCCTCAGGCTTGCCATAGCGTCCGAGTGCGGTGGCCGCCGACTGGGCAGCCGAGAAGTCTCCATTGCCTGCAGGGTTCATGTCGGTGTCGATCGGCCCCGGCTGCACGTTGTTGACGGTGATGCCCCTTGGGCCGAAATCGCGGGCCCAGCCGCGCGTATAACCGAGGATGGCGGCTTTCGTTGCGCTGTAGTCGCCGATTCCTGGAAAGGGCGAGCGCTCGCCGACGACAGAGCCGATCGAGATGATGCGGCCGCCTTCGCTCATAAGGGGCGCTGCGGCCCGTACAGCGGAGGCGACGCCGCCGACATTGACGGCAAAGAGATGATCGAGCTCGGAAAGATTGTTGGCCCGGTCATGCACCTGGCCGGTCGCGAATACGCCGGCATTGTTGACGAGGATATCGAGATGGCCAAAGCGCTCGACTACCGACTTGACGAGGGCGCTCACCTCCTGGGCATTGGCCTGGTCGGCCTTGAAAGCGTGCGCGCGGACGCCCTTGGCCAACAGGTCGTTCACGACTGCCTTGGCCTTGTCGGGCGAGGCAGAGTAGCTGATGGCGACATCGGCGCCATCGTCGGCGAGAGCGCGGGCAATGGCCGCGCCGATGCCGCGCGATCCGCCGGTGACGAGAGCAACCTTGCCTGCGAGTTTCTTCGATGCGTTCGACATGGGTCCAACTCCTGTGGTGAGAGAGTTATTTAGTGTTCGCTACATATGTGGCACTGGACCCGTTGCGTCAAGAGGCTTATATAGCAATCGCTACAAAGGGCTGAAAAATGGCGAATTCCAAGATGCAAGCGCATAAACCGGCGACCATCGGCCGGCCCCGCGCTTTCGATGTGAACGAGGCGCTCGACCGCGCGCTCGACGTGTTTTGGCGCAGGGGCTACGAGGGCGCGAGCATCTGCGATCTCACGGCGGCCATGGGCATCAATCCGCCGAGCCTCTATGCGGCTTTCGGCAACAAGGAGGAATTGTTTCGTAAGGCGCTCGACCGCTATGTGGAAATGCACGACGAGTTCCTTCGCGAGGCGCTCGCTCGGCCGAAAGCGCGCGACGGTATTGCGGCCTTGCTGAACAAGACGGCCGATGCGCTGAGCAACAAATCAACTCCGCCAGGCTGCCTCCTTGTGCAGGGGATCGCGGGCGCCGGCGATCATGCCCAGTGCATCAGAGATCAGCTGTCAGCCAGGCGCGCGGCCAATGAGAAGACGATTCGCGAGCGTCTGAAGCGGGCGAAGGCGGAGGGCGAGCTTCCGGCGAACACCGACCCGGCCGCGCTCGCACGCTTTATCGCGACCGTCACGCAAGGCATGGCGGTTCAGGCAGCAGGCGGCGCCTCGCGCAAAGAGCTCGAAGCGGTCGCCGTCACGGCGATGGCGGCCTGGCCCGAGAAAGAGCGTCGCTAATTCTTGACGTCTTTGGGCTGGGGGTGCTTTTTCGGCTTCGGCTTCAAGAGCAAATCGCCGGGCGCAGGCATCGGCTCTTGCAATTTCAGCATGCCCGATGTCACCCTGAGCGGGGGCGTGAAGTTCACGCAGCAAGTCTCCTCGCACTCCGACCTCGATTGGAACGGCTTCAACCTGATTCCTCGGGTATTATTGAACATGAAATTCTATTAGGAGTGGCTTTAGGCTGAGATGACGACGCTCTTTATTACGGCTCCGACTCGGCTCATCATGCTCTGCATGAAGAGCACTTTCTTTCTCCTTCTTGGTCTCATCCTTGCCACCGCTCCGGCGTTGGCCGGACCGCCGGTGGAGGACGAGGGTCCGCTCGGCCCTTGCGTCCAGCATGACAGCGACTCGAGTGGCAACACCGAGTCGGGCCCTGCATGGGGTGTGGAGATTGCCACGTCCTTCGAGAAGCAGGAGGCGCTCGACGATTTTGCCCGCGTGCAGAAGCAATATTCCGATCTGCTCGGAAGCTACCAGCCGCTGATCGTCGAGGATTGCGACCTGCATTTGGGCACTGCGCCGCAATACTCGGCAAGGATCGGGCTCGACAACCGCGACGACGCGGATGCGCTTTGCGCCAAGCTCAGGGCGAAGGGCGGGGCCTGCGTGGTACAGAAAAACTAACCCCGATTTCCGGCTTCTCTCGCCTCGCGACTTGGCGGAAACTCCGGGCAGAATGCGGATCTCAGCGGCAATCTCCCTGATGGCAGGGCTCCTCCTGCTCGCCGGCCCCGTAAGGGGCAAGGAGACCTCTGTGCTCGTCAGTGTCGAGGCGGGGGTGACAGAGACGGGTGCCGCTCTGGCGGGTCCCAAGCCCTTCGTCGATATCGTTTGCCCGCTCATGCAACAGGAGGCCGAGCAGCACGGCCTCCCGCCGATGCCTTTCGTGCGGCTCATCTGGAAAGAGAGCCGCTTCAATCCGAGCGCCGTAAGCCCCAAGGGGGCGCAAGGGATCGCCCAGTTCATGCCGGCGACCGCCGCCGATCGCGGGCTCGACGATCCCTTCGAGCCGAAAGCCGCGATCGTGCATTCGGCGAGTCTGTTGGCCGATCTCCGCCAGGAATTCGGCAATTTCGGCCTGGCTGCTGCCGCCTATAACGCCGGCGCTGAGCGGGTCAGGGGGTGGCTCGCGGGAAACAGCGGACTCCCCTTCGAGACCCAGGCCTATGTCGAATTTGTCACTGGCCGCGCGGCGGAAGAATGGAAGCTGCCTGAGACCGAGCTTCCGCAAGCGCTGAAAGCCGACGGCGAAGAGGTTCTGGCTTCGTGCAAGAGCCTCGCGCCTCTCGTGGTGCGAGCTGTCTATGAAACTGAGCCGCTCACGGCGAGCGGGGCCTGGCGGCCGTGGGGCGTGCATCTTTCCACCGCCTTCTCCAAGGCCAAGGCGCTCGCTCAGTTCGCCCGGGTCAAGGGGCGATATCCTTCGGTGCTCGCCGACCGCGATCCCTTCGTGCTTCCTGAACGGAATCTCAGCCGTGGACGCCGCTCCCTCTACATGGTGCAGATCGGCGCCGACAGCCGCGACGATGCCGCCAAGCTTTGCGCCAATCTGCAGGCGGCGGGCGGCGCCTGCATCGTGCAGAAAAACTAGCGGGATTGCTCGACCGAGCCGCAATGTCTCAGTGGCAACAGGCAAGCGCTGGTATAAGGTCCGCTCGGCGCGAGCGCGCGGCAGGGAATATCCGATGCTCACCATCTATGAGACGAGATCGGGCGAGCTGAAGGCCCAGGCCGGCCAGCCGAAGATCACGGAGCAGGCGATCTGGATCGATCTTCTCAATCCCACGCCGGAAGAGGAGGCGCGGGTCGAGAAGGCGCTCAAGATCGACGTCCCGACGCGCGAGGAGCAACAGGAGATCGAGGTCTCGAGCCGCCTCTATCAGGAGGACGGCGCGCATTTCATGACGGCGACGCTACTCTACCAGCCGCCCGAAGGAGAGCCGCGGACCACGCCCGTCACCTTCATTCTTTCCGGCCAGAGGCTCGTCACCGTGCGCTATGCCGAGCCGCGGGCATTCGCCATCTACGTCGCGCGTTGCAACCGATCAGAGAGCGAACTGAAGACGGGCGTCTCGGTCCTGATCGGGCTGATCGAGACTATCGTCGACCGGCTCGCCGATTTCATCGAGCGCATGCAGGCCGAGGTCGAAGGCCTGTCGCATTCGATCTTCGAGATCAAAGGCGGGGCTGCCTCGCGCCAGCGGCGCTTCGACGTCATGTTGCGCGCGATTGGGCGCGAGGGCGAGATCTCGTCGAAGGTCCGCGAAAGCGCGCATTCGCTCGGCCGCCTGCTCACCTTCCTCGCCCATGCCGCCAATGAGCGGAAGGAGGACAAGCAGCTTCAGGCGCGCATTAGGACAGCGGCGCGCGACGTGACGTCATTGACCGACCACGCCACGTTCCTGTCAGGCAAGATCATCTTCCTGCTCGACGCCACGCTCGGCATGATCAACATCCAGCAGAACGACATCATCAAGATCTTCTCGGTGGCGGCCGTCGTGTTCCTGCCGCCGACGCTGCTCGCGTCGATCTACGGCATGAATTTTCACCATATGCCGGAGCTCAATTGGATGTTCGGCTATCCGCTGGCGCTCATCTTCATGGTCCTCGCGGCGGTATTGCCTTACATTTATTTCAAACGTAAAGGCTGGCTCTAATTTGCGCTTGCATGCCGAAGCTTGCGTGGCCACATTGCCCCCAGCTGGAGTGGGCGCACAGCGTCAAAGCCTTTAAGGAGAATACCCATGCGATTTGCAGGTCTTGGTCTTGCGGCAGCTTCGGTGGTGGCAGCTCTTGCGCTTCTGCCCGCGGCAGCATCCGCAGAGCCCGGCTCCGTCGCCATGCCGGCGCACACCTCCGACGTGCAGCCCGTCTACTATTGCTCGAAGAAGGCCTGGCGTCGCGGCCTCTGTGGCGGCCAGGACAGCGGATCCTATGTGCGCGCACCGTTCACCGAGGTCGACACGCGCAGGGATACCTGGGTCGCAGCGCCATTCGTGCGCGTCTATAGCGGCCGTTACGGCACTTGGGTTCGCGCACCCTTCGTCAATCTGTGGAACCCCCACTAAATCGCGACGGCGAGCAGCGACCAGACTAAGGCGGCTCCCGCGTTGACGGCGAGGGTCGTCGCGATGCCGCGGTGCAAGCCAAAGAGCAGCGCCGCGGCCAAAGCCGCGAGTGCAAGCGCTTCGACATTCAGCGTCGCAAATTCTGGCGTCCAAATTCGCAGCGGGCCGTGCCTCGTCGGGGTGACGTTGCCGAACAGGACGTGGAGCGCGAACCAGACGCTTAGGTTGAGGATCACGCCGACCACGGCGGCGGTGACGGCGGCGAGAGCGCCAGCGAGGCGAGGGCTTGCCTGCAAGCGCTCGACATAAGGCGCGCCCACGAAGATCCAGAGGAAGCAGGGCGCGAATGTCGCCCACAGCGTGATGGCCGCTCCGAGCATGCCGAAGGCAAGGGCCGGCTCGCCGCCTTTGCGGAAGGCGGCGAGGAAGCCCACGAACTCAGTCACCAGGACGAGCGGACCGGGCGTCGTCTCGGCGAGTCCGAGACCATCGAGCATCTCGCTTGCGCTCAGCCAGCCATAGGTCTCGACCGCGCGCTGCGCCATATAGGCGAGAGCGGCATAGGCCCCGCCGAACGTGACAACGGCGAGCTTGGAGAAGAACAGAGCGATGTCTGTCGTCACATGGTCGCGGCCCAAGAGTGCCGCAATCACGAGAAGCGGACCAATCCAGATTGTGAGCCACAGCGCCGCAGTCAGAAGCGTTTGCGTGAGCGTGACGGGAGGCTCGGCGACGCTCGTCGGCTCGTCGTGAGGTGGCGGCATTTGGTGAAAGAAGAAGCCGATCGCGGCGGCGCCCGCGACGATCAGCGGGAAGGGGACGGCGAAAAAGAATATGGCGATGAAGGCTGCCGTCGCAATGGCCGCATCGTAACGACCGCGCAGCGCGCGGCGCGCGACCTTGAGCAAAGCCTCGATGACGATGACGAGCACGGCTGCCTTGATACCGACGAAGGCCGCCTGGATGATCGGCACTTGGCCTAAATAAGCGTAGGCGATGCTGAGGGCGAGCACCACGAAGGCGCCTGGCAGAACGAAGAGGAGACCGGCTGCAAGTCCACCGAGAGTCCCGTGAAGCCGCCAGCCGATATAGGTGGCGAGCTGCATGGCCTCAGGTCCAGGCAGCAACATGCAGAAATTGAGCGCGTGCAGGAAGCGATCCTCGGAAATCCAGCGACGCTCGTCTACCAGCATGCGGTGCATCAGAGCGATCTGCCCGGCAGGTCCGCCGAAGGATAGGACGCCGATCTTCGCCCAGACGGCGAGCGCTTCCGGGAGGGTGGGGTGAGGTGAATCGACCGCGGCCATGGGCGCTCGCTCCGTAGCACAACTTCGCCGCTATGGCTTCGGCTAGTGACTTCGAGAGCAGCGTGTTACCGAGAGGCTTAAGGAGGCGAACGAGAGACTCATGGCGACGGCGCAATTGATCCAAGTGGCGGTGTTTCTTGCCGCCGCGGCGATCGCGGCGCCGCTCGGCCGCTATCTGCGGATGGGCGCCGTGCTCGGCTATCTCGCCGCGGGCATGATCATCGGCCCTTACGTTCTCGGTCCTTATTACGCGCTCAACGACGTCGATAAGGTTCTGCATTTCGGCGAGTTCGGCGTGGTGATGCTGCTGTTCGTGATCGGGCTCGAGCTCCGTCCGGTGCGGTTATGGGCAATGCGCTCGGCGATCTTCGGGCTGGGCGCGGCGCAGCTCATTGTCACGGGCCTCGTCTTGGCCGCGATCGCGGTCGCATTTGGTTCCTCTACCGGACCTGCGCTGTTCATCGGGCTTGCGCTCGCTCTATCCTCGACGGCCTTTGCGCTCCAGGTGCTCGAGGAGAAGGGGGAGCTCACTACCCGTCACGGCAGGCTCGCCTTCTCCGTGCTGCTGTTCCAAGACCTGGCAGCCATCCCGTTGATCGCGCTGGTGCCGCTTTTCGCCCTTGGCGGCGAGCAGCCCAAGATGGATTTCGAATCAGCCGCTCTCGCCATTCTCACCATTGCCGGGGTGATCGTGGTGGGACGCTTTCTGTTGAGCAGGCTCTATCGCATCGTGGCGAGGACCGGCGTGCGCGAAGCGATGACGGCGAGCGCGCTCCTGACGGTGATCGGAGTCGCTCTCGTTATGGAAGCCGTCGGGCTTTCTGCCGCGCTCGGAGCGTTCATCGCCGGCGCTCTGCTCGCCGACTCCGAATATCGCCACCAGATCGAGGCCGACATCGCCCCGTTCGAAGGGCTCCTGCTCGCCGTCTTCTTCATTGCCGTCGGTATGTCGATCGATCTCGGCGTGCTCGTTTCGAGGCCGGTGGAGCTTGTTGCCATTGTGCTCGGCCTGGTCGTCATCAAAGCGATCATCCTTTATCTGCTGGGCCGGTGGTGGGGGCTCAATCGTGTCGCCGCTCGCAGGCTTGGGCTCGTGATCAGTCAAGGCGGCGAGTTTGCCTTCGTGCTGTTCGGGGCCGGCGCGCTCGCCGGCGTGATCGACCAGGGTATGGCTAACCTGCTTACGCTCGCCGTGACCTTGTCGATGGCAACAACCCCGGTCCTGCTTTTGATCGACGATAGGGTCATCCGCGCCACGAAGCCCGAGGCGCCGCAATACGAGGTGCCATCGGGGGGTGAGCGGCATGTGATCGTCGCCGGCTTCGGCCGCTTCGGGCAGATTGTGGCGCGCGTGCTCCGTGCTAAGCAGATTCCCTTCACGGCGCTCGACTCGAGTGTCGAGCAAGTTGATTTCGTGCGGCGCTTCGGCGCGCAGATCTATTACGGCGATGCGGGACGGCTCGATATCCTGCGGGCGGCCGGCGCCGACAAAGCGCGCGCTTTCGTGCTTGCCATCGACAATGTCGAGGCCTCACTTCGCGTGGCCGAGATAGTGCGCACGCATTTTCCCGACCTGCCGATCTATGCGCGTGCGCGCGACCGCACCCACGTGCACAAGCTGATGGATCTCGGCGTGACCATTGTCGAGCGCGAGACCTTCCTCGCCGCACTCGAACTGACCAAAGAGCTGTTGCGGGGCCTCGGCCTGCCTTCAGCAGAGGTCAAGCGCGTGACGGAAACGTTCCAGCGGCTGGATGAGCGGCGGCTTTACGAAGACTATCAATATTATACGGACGTGGAGAAGGTAAGGGCCAACGCTCTGACACAAGCGAAGGAGCTTGAGGAGCTGTTCGCGCGCGACGTTGCCGAGCTGCCTGACGAGGACGGCGCGCCGCGACGCCAGGAACCCGAGAAGGTCAGCGCTGGGCCGCGAGATGATCGAGGATCAGCCGGTTGATCTCTTCGGGATGGGTGAAGGGACTCATGTGGCCGGCGCCCTTCAACGTCACCACTGTGGCATTCGGCAGCGTCTCTCCGAGAAGATCGACAACAGCGCGCGTCGGAGCGCGCGTCTTGCCGCCCTTCACGAGGAGCGCCGGCACGGTGATCTTGGCGAGATCCTTGAGCGTGGTCGGTGCCTCGACGACGATACCGAATTCGAGCGCCACTTTGGGGATGGTGGCGGCGATGGCCGATTTGAAGCGCTCGGGCGCTATGAACCAGCGGAAACGGCCAAGCCAATAGCTCATGAAGGCCGCCGCCGCCGCCCGGTCGTCGCCCCCGGCGACGGCGCCGAGCACCGCCTTGCCGAGTTGCTCGACTTCTGTCCACTCAGGCCGTCCCTCTTGGCGCAGCAAATGAAAGGACACAGGCTCGATGAGCACGAGGCTCTTGACCCGCGAGCCAAGCGTCCGGGCCGCCTCGAGTGCAAGCGCGGCTCCGTAGGAGTGGCCGACCAGATGCAGCTCGCCCTCGGCCTTCTCGGCAACGGAGAGGAGGACGCTCAGATCAGCGTCTGTTCTGAAGACCTCGCTCGCGGGCCAAGGATCCGATTGGCCATAACCGATGAAGTCGGGAGCAAGCACCCGCCAGTCGGATTGCAGCTCTCCGATGAGCGGCAGCCATTCCTTGTGCGAGGCGCTCGAGCAATGGCCGATAACGATCGCGGGGCCGTTGCCCTCGTCGAGATAGGCGATCTCGACGCCGTTGACGGTCAGCTGCTCCATAACGCCGATTTCCCCCACTTGCCGAGTAGGGCTCGGCAATGACAAGAATCCATCGTAATGGATATGCGCGCCGCTTGCGCTTAGTCCGCTCCGGCGGGCTCAGGCTGTGAGGCGGCCGCAGCGGCCTTCTGCACCGCCTTTTGCACCTTCTCGAAGGCGCGCACCTCGATCTGGCGGATTCGCTCGCGGCTCACGCCGAACTCGGCGGAGAGCTCCTCAAGGGTCAGCGGCTCGTCGGCAAGCCGCCTCGCCTCGAACACGCGGCGCTCGCGCTCGTTCAGGCCCTTCAGCGCATTGTTCAGCATGTCACGGCGCTGGTCGCGTTCCTCGGATTCCGCAAGCGCCGTCTCCTGGTCCATGGTCTCGTCGACCAGCCAGTCCTGCCACTCACCGCTCTCGGCGTCATTGCGCACTGGCGCGTTGAGCGACGAATCGCCGGCGAGCCGCCGATTCATGGAGACGACATCCTCCTCGGTCACGCCGAGCCTGGTCGCAATCAGTTTCACCTGATCGGGCCTGAGGTCGCCCTCTTCGAGCGCCTTGAGCTGACCCTTGATCTTGCGCAGGTTGAAGAAGAGCTTCTTCTGCGCTGCCGTGGTGCCCATCTTCACCAGGCTCCAGGAGCGCAGGATGTATTCCTGGATCGCCGCCCTGATCCACCACATGGCGTAGGTGGCAAGGCGAAAGCCCTTGTCAGGATCGAAACGCTTCACCGCCTGCATCAGGCCGACATTACCCTCGGAGATGACCTCGCCGACGGGCAGGCCATAACCGCGATAGCCCATGGCAATGCGCGCCACGAGGCGAAGATGCGAGGTGACCAGCCGGTGCGCCGCGTCGCGGTCGCCATGCTCGCGCCAGCTCTTGGCGAGCATGTACTCCTCCTGCGGCTCCAGCATCGGGAACTGTCTGATTTCTTCGAGGTAGCGCGTCAGTCCGCCATGCGCGCCGACACTCGGCAATGCTCTTGTGGCCATGAGAGCCCGTCTCCAGCGGCCGCGACTGGCCGCAATCTTCTCACACCCGCCCCCCGGCGAGCCTCTCTATAGAATCTTTGCCGCCGCGATGAAAGAGCAGGCGCGTCACAGATCGTTGAACTCGTCTACAATCTCGCCGAGATCGGGGGGAAGCTTACTATTAAATTCTAGTAATGTGCCGGTCACCGGGTGGACGAAGGCGAGATGGGCGGCATGGAGCGCCTGCCGGCCCAAGCCGGAGAGCTTCTCCTGAAGCGGGGCGGGAAGCTTGCGTAGCTTCGATTTGAAGCCCTGGCCGTAAAGCGGGTCGCCGATCAGCGGGTGGCCAATGTGGGCCAAGTGCACGCGCACTTGATGCGTGCGTCCAGTCTCGAGCGTGCATTCGATGAGCGAGGCGACTGGGCCTTCGCGCCCTTCGCCGCGTCCGAAGGTCTCAACTACGTGCCAATGAGTCACAGCCTCGCGGCCCTTTCCCGGGAGCACCGCCATCTTGGTCCGGCTCGTCGGATGGCGGCCCACGGCCGCGTCGATGATCCCTTGCCGCCGTGACGGCGCGCCCCAGACAAGTGCGAGATAGCCGCGCTCGAGCGCACCGGTCCTGCCATGATCGGCGAACTGCTTGGCAAGGGCGCGGTGCGCCTGATCGGTCTTGGCGACGACCATCAGCCCGCTCGTATCCTTGTCGAGGCGATGCACGATACCCGGCCTCACCACGCCGCCGATGCCCGAGAGGCTTTTCCCGCAATGGGCGATCAGCGCATTGACGAGCGTCCCTTGCGGGTTGCCGGCGCCCGGATGCACCACGAGCCCCGCGGGCTTGTCGATGACTACTAGCGCGTCGTCCTCATAAACGATGTCGAGCGGGATATCTTGCGGCTCGAGCGTTGCGGGTACCGCCGGCGGAAGCTCGATCGCGAAGCGGTCGCCTGGTTTGACCCTATATGTGACGTCCTCTATGGTCGCGCCGCTTAAGCTCGCGTGCCCGCCCTTGATCAAGGTCTGCACGCGGGTCCGGCTCAAGCTCGGCAGGCGCATCGAGAGGAATCGGTCGAGACGCTGCCCTGCATGGCTCTGATCGGCCTCGGCCGTGAGGCGCTCCAGCGCTTTTGTTTTACGTTCGGTCGACATGAGGTCTCAAGACGATGGCTGCGGCGAGCGAGCCTGACAATACGCCATTGCCAGGGACGGTGTTCACCCCGCGCCAGGTGCGGGTGCTGAAGATCGCCGTAATCGTCATGGGGCTTCTGCTCGTCGGCGGCTTCGCCTTCGTGCTGGCGGCCATTGTCTATCAAGCTTCGCGGGGAGGGCAAGCCACGCCTTCAGCGGAGGCTGCGCCGGGCTCAACTCCTTCCGAGCTCCCAATTCCCAAGGATGCGAGCGTCACCACTCTTGCTCTCGATGGCAACCGGCTCGCTCTCCATCTCAACTCGCCTCAAGGCGGCGAGATCGTCGTGATCGATGTGGCAACCGGCAAGGTGCTCGCCCGCATCAGGCTCAAGCCGGAATAAGCCTTGATCCCGTTCGCGGGCCCAAGCTATAGCTTTCATTCTGTCTCGGCCCTGAGCAACGCCCCGTTCGTCTAGTGGCCTAGGACGCTGGCCTCTCACGCCGGAAACAGGGGTTCGAAACCCCTACGGGGCGCCAATTAAATCAAGCGATTAGCTTTTTCAGCTTGGTCGGTTTCAACTTTCCTGGCCAGCCGCCCCTTACGACTTTCGAGGATTTAGAGCTGAGCATGTCCGCTTTGAGGGGTAAAGCGGACATCGATCACGCGCTTTCTAATGTCTGCCCTAGCAGACATGCGGCCGCTTATGAGATTTTTATAGCGGTAGCGCCCCTTCCATCTCGAAAACATACGCCGCTTCAAACTACCTAACTCGGCGAGCAGAGCTCGTCCGAGGACCACTCGGTGTTTTTTCGCCAATCGTAATTGTCGCGAGCTCTGCAGCGTCGTTCATCGAAAGGAGCGCGCGGTGATGGATTTGGTCATGCTTGCCCTCGGCATCGCCTTTTTCGCGCTGTCGATCGGCTACGTCCTCCTCTGCGATCGGCTCTGAAGAGGTCATCATGGTTTTCGACTATTGGCTCGCCGGCCTCGTGACGGTCGGACTTCTCGCCTACCTCACCTACGCGCTGCTCCGGCCCGAGAAATTCTAGGAGCCCTCCAATGAGTCTCAATGGCTGGATTCAGATCGCGCTCTACTTTGTCGTCCTTACTGCGCTTGCCGTGCCGCTTGGCCGCTATATGGCGCAAGTGTTCGGGGGCGAGTGGACCTTCCTCGCCCCAGTGTTGCGACCGGTCGAACGAGGCCTGTACCGCCTGGCCGGCATCGACGAGACGCGCGAGCAGACATGGATCACCTACACGGTGGCGATGCTGCTGTTTAACGCGGCAGGGTTCGCCTTGGTCTACGCGATCCTGAGACTGCAAGCGTGGCTGCCGTTGAACCCGGCGGGAATGTCGGCGGTCGCGCCGGACCTGAGCTTCAACACGGCGGTCAGCTTCGCCTCCAACACCAACTGGCAGAACTACGGCGGCGAGAGCACGATGAGCTATCTCAGCCAGATGATGGCGCTGACCACGCAAAACTTCGTGTCGGCGGCCACCGGCATCGCGCTCGCTGTCGCACTTATCCGTGGGTTCGCCCGCGCCTCAGGGAAAACCGTCGGCAATTTCTGGGTGGATCTCACCCGCTGCACCCTTTACGTGCTGCTGCCGCTCTCTATCGTCGCCGCCATCTTTCTCGTCTGGCAGGGCGTCCCGCAGAATCTCGGCGCCTATGTCGACGCGACCACGCTCGAAGGCGCTAAGCAGACGCTAAGTCAGGGGCCAGCGGCCTCGCAGATCGCCATCAAGCAGCTCGGCACCAACGGCGGCGGTTTCTGGAACGCGAACTCGTCGGTCCCCTATGAGAATCCGACACCGCTCACCGACTTCGTCGAGTTGATCTACATCCTGCTGATCTCTGCGGCACTGACTCACACCTTCGGTCGCATGATCAAGGACGAGCGCCAGGGCTGGGCGCTCTACGCCGCCATGTCGATCATTTTCCTGGTGGGGGTCCTCATCTGCTATTGGGCCGAAGGCTCCGGCAACCCGCAATTCGCTTCGCTCGGGCTCGACCCGTCCAACATGGAGGGCAAAGAAGTCCGCTTCGGCATTTCCAATTCCGCGCTGTGGGCGGTTGCCACCTCCGACGCTTCGAATGGCTCCGTCAATGCCATGCATGACAGCTTCACGCCGCTCGGTGGACTCATTCCTCTCCTCAACATCCAGCTCGGAGAGATCATCTATGGCGGCGTGGGCTCCGGCCTCTACGGCATGCTGCTCTTCGTCATCATCGCCGTGTTCGTCGCCGGGCTGATGGTCGGACGGACACCGGAATATCTCGGAAAGAAGATCGAGGCCAAGGAGGTCAAGATGGCGATGCTCGCCATCCTCATCCTGCCGCTCTCGATCCTCGGCTTCACCGCGGTGTCGGTGGTGCTGCCGTTCGGCGTCTCCAGCATGGCCAATGCCGGCCCGCATGGCTTCAGCGAGGCGCTTTATCTCTTCTCCTCGAGCACCGGCAATAACGGCTCGGCCTTCGCCGGCTTCACCGGCAACACGCTCTGGTACAACACGACCGGTGGCCTCGCGATGCTGATCGGGCGCTATTTCGTAATCGTTCCGATGATGGCCGTGGCCGGCTCGCTGGTCGGCAAGAAGATCAGCGCGCCGTCCACCGGAACGTTCCCGACCCATGGCGGCCTGTTCGTCGGATTGCTCGTGGGCGTCATCCTGATCTTCGGCGGCCTAACCTTCTTCCCCGCGCTCGCGCTCGGGCCGATCGTCGAGCACTTCGCCATGACGGCGGGCCAACTCTTCTAATTCGGAGTGACTTCAATGGAGACGTCTCATTTGCGCAAGGGGATGCCGGTCACCGCACTGACCGATCCCAATATCGTTTGGCCGGCGATCGGCTCGGCCTTTGCCAAGCTCGATCCACGCCTGATGATGAAGAATCCGGTCATGTTCGTGGTCGAGGTCGTTGCTGCACTCACCACAGTGATCTTCATTCGCAACTGGCTGCAAGGGGGCGACCATCTCGGCTTCACCTTCCAGATCCTTGTCTGGCTGTGGGTCACCGTGCTGTTCGCCAATTTCGCCGAAGCTGTCGCCGAGGGCCGCGGCAAGGCGCAGGCCGCGACGCTGCGCCAGACGCGAGAGGAGACCAAGGCCAAGCTGATTGTTGACGAGAAGACGGGTCTTATCGTGCCGACGCACGCCGGCAAGCTCGGGCCTGGTCAGGTAGTCCTGGTCGAGGCCGGAGATCTCATCCCCTCGGACGGCGAGGTGATCGAGGGCGTGGCCTCGGTCAACGAGGCGGCGATCACGGGTGAGTCGGCGCCGGTGATCAGAGAGGCCGGCGGCGATCGTTCCGCCGTCACCGGCGGCACGCTTGTCGTCTCGGATTGGCTCAAGGTGCGCATCACCGCGGCGCAGGGCTCGACCTTCCTCGATCGCATGATCGCGCTGGTCGAGGGCGCCGAGCGGCAAAAGACGCCGAACGAGATCGCGCTCAACATCCTGCTTGCCGGCATGACCATTATCTTCGTGTTCGCCACGGCCACAATTCCAAGCTTTGCCGCTTATGCCGGCGGAGCCGTTTCGGTGGTCGTGGCGGTGGCGTTGTTCGTGACGCTCATCCCGACCACGATCGGCGCACTTTTGTCCGCTATCGGTATCGCCGGCATGGACCGGTTGGTTCGCTTCAACGTGCTCGCCATGTCGGGCCGCGCCGTCGAAGCGGCAGGCGACGTCGATACGCTTCTCCTCGACAAGACCGGAACCATCACGCTCGGCAATCGTCAGGCGGTGGCCTTCATGCCGGTCAAGGGCGTGAGTGAGCAGGAGCTTGCCGATGCGGCCCAGCTTGCCTCGCTTGCCGACGAAACGCCCGAGGGCCGCTCGATCGTCGTGCTGGCGAAGGAGAAATATGGCATTCGCGGCCGCAACATTCATGAGCTCGGCGCGACGTTCATCCCCTTCACGGCGCAAAGCCGCATGAGCGGCGTCGAGATCAATGGCTCATGGGTCAGAAAAGGAGCCATCGACGCCATCCTCGACTATCTCACGAACACCGGACCGAAGACCGCTTCTGGCGCCGCCGCGGCGCGCAAGACGGGCGTGAGCGCGGAGATGGCGCGCGAGGTCAACGCCTTGGCCGAAAGCGTGGCCAAATCGGGAGGCACGCCGCTTGCTGTCGCGAAAGATGGGCGACTGCTCGGCGTCGTCCATCTCAAGGACATCGTCAAGGGCGGAATCCGCGAGCGCTTCGCCGAGCTTCGTCGCATGGGCATCCGCACCATCATGATCACGGGCGATAATCCAATGACCGCCGCTGCCATTGCGGCGGAGGCGGGCGTCGATGATTTTCTCGCTCAGGCGACACCGGAGGAGAAGCTCAAGCTCATTCGCGCCGAGCAGGCAAAGGGGAAGCTCGTCGCCATGTGCGGCGACGGCACCAACGATGCTCCCGCGTTGGCTCAGGCCGATGTCGGCGTCGCCATGAATGCCGGCACGCAAGCCGCGCGGGAAGCCGGCAACATGGTGGACCTCGATTCCAATCCCACCAAGCTCATCGAGATCGTCGAGATCGGCAAGCAGCTGCTGATGACGCGGGGCGCGCTGACGACCTTCTCCATCGCCAACGACGTCGCCAAATATTTCGCCATCATCCCGGCGATGTTTCTCGCCTTCTATCCGCAGCTTTCGGCGCTGAACGTGATGCACCTCGCCACGCCGCAAAGCGCGATCCTGTCGGCGATCATCTTCAACGCGCTGATTATCGTCGCCCTCATTCCGCTAGCGCTCAAGGGCGTGCCTTATCGCCCGATCGGAGCAGCCGCGCTGCTTCGCCGCAATCTCCTTATCTACGGCCTGGGCGGGATGATCATCCCGTTCCTCGGCATCAAGGCGATCGACCTCGCCGTCACCGCGCTTCATCTCGCTTAAGAGGTCTCCTCCCATGCGCAAAGAGCTACGCCCAGCCCTCGTGCTCCTCCTCGCCTTCACCATCATCACCGGTCTTATCTATCCGCTGATCATGACCGGCATCGCAGAAGCGATCTTTCCCTATCAGGCGCGAGGAAGCCTGATCGAGAAGGATGGAAAGCTGGTTGGATCGGAGCTGATCGGTCAGCAATTCACCAGCGACCGCTACTTTCACGGCCGGCCGTCAGCCACGCTCGGCCCCGATCCCAACGATCCGAGCAAGACAATCTCGATGCCTTACAACGCGGCCAATTCCGGGGGCTCCAATCTTGGGCCCACCAGCAAGGTCCTAATCGACCGCGTCACGGTCGACGTGGCGAAGCTCAAGCAAGAGAACCCCTCTGCCCAGGTTCCCGTCGACCTGGTTACGACCTCAGGCAGCGGCTTGGATCCCGATATTTCACCAGGGGCGGCCTACTTCCAGGTCCCTCGTATTGCGAAGGCGCGTAACCTGTCGGAAATTACGCTTCAGGCGCTCATCGCAGAGCACATCGAAGGCCGCACGCTCGGCCTTTTCGGCGAGCCACGCGTTAACGTCCTTGAGTTAAACCTCGCTTTGGACAAAGCCGGCACTTGAGCGTCGCCGGCGGGATGAGACCCCGCGTAAGGACCGGGATTGCATGGCGGATCAGCGGCGCGAGCCCAACCAGCGTCCTTCGCCCGACGCTTTGCTCGCCAAGGCGAGCAAGGCGGAAAGCCATGCCGGCCGGCTGAAGATCTTTCTCGGCGCAGCACCGGGTGTTGGCAAAACCTATGAGATGCTCACAGAAGCACGCGGGAGGCTGAAAGATGGCGCTGACGTTGTCGTCGGCGTCGTCGAGACCCATGGCCGCAAGGAGACCGAGGCGCTCACCGAAGGTCTAGAGACGATCCTCCGCAAGCGCGTCGATTACAAAGATCGCGAGCTGGATGAAATGGACATCGACGCCATTCTGGCGCGGCGTCCACAACTCGTCCTCGTCGACGAGCTCGCGCACACGAATGCTGCCGGGAGCCGGCACCCAAAGCGCTATCTCGATGTCGAGGAAATCCTCAACAACGGCATCGA
Source organism: uncultured Alphaproteobacteria bacterium (assembly GCA_963742355.1). Lineage (GTDB taxonomy): Bacteria > Pseudomonadota > Alphaproteobacteria > Rhizobiales > Methyloligellaceae > Methyloceanibacter. The sequence continues at coordinate 472,876 of CAVULQ010000005.1, forward strand.
TATCTACACCACGCTGAATATTCAGCACATCGAGAGCCTCAACGACATCGTCGCCCAGATCACCCATGTGCGCGTGCGCGAGACGGTTCCCGACTCGATCCTCGACCGCGCCGACGCCATCGAGCTTGTCGACATTACGCCCGAGGATTTGATTCAGCGGTTAAGGGACGGCAAGGTCTACATTCCCCAGCAAGCAGAGCGCGCGCTCGAGCATTTTTTTTCCCCCGCCAATTTGACGGCGCTGCGCGAGCTGGCGCTCCGGCGTACCGCAGAGCGCGTCGACGAGCAGCTGCTCAGCGAGTTGCAGGCGCGTGCCATCCCGGGTCCATGGGCCGCCGGCGAGCGGCTTCTTGTCTGCATCGGCGAGGACCCTCGCGCTGCAGGTCTCGTGCGCTACACCAAGCGGCTCGCCGACCGCCTGCACGCATCTTGGACGGCGCTTTACGTCGAGACAAAGCGCAGCCTGCAGCTCTCCGAGGATGAGCGCGATCGCATCGCCGACACGCTCCGCCTCGCACAGGCGCTTGGCGGGGAGCCGGTCACCGTTCCGAGCGGCGGCCGCCACATCGCCGAAGATGTCGTCGCTTACGCGCAAGCAAACAACATCACGCAGATCGTCATCGGCAAGTCGACGCGGTCACGGATGTTCGAGCTTCTGCATGGCTCGGTGGTGCGCGACCTCCTGCGTCATTGCGGCAATATCAGCCTCCACGTCATCGCCGGCGAGGAGCTGGACAAGGGCGCCATCCCTAAGAAGTCGGTCCGCACTGCTGACGAAGCCGAGCCTTTTGATCCACGTCCTTACCTCGACCGCCTGCCTTGCCGTCGGCGTCGCGACGAGCATTAGCGAGATCCTTTGGCCGTGGATCGGGCTTGAGAATACTGACCTCGTCTTCCTGACGGCGATTGTCGGCATCGCAGTCCGCTTCGGCTTGTGGCCCTCGCTGTTCGCCAGCGTGGCGTCGGCACTCTGCTACAATTTCTTCTTCACCGAGCCTTATTACACCTTCTCGGTCGCCGACCCGCGCAACGTGGTGGCGATCCTGTTCTTCACCATCGTGGCCGTCATCGTGTCCAATGTCGCGGCGCGGGCGCGCAGCCTCGCTTTGGCCGCGATGGGCCGGGCACGCACTACCGAGTCGCTTTATGTGTTCAGCCGCAAGCTTTCCGGAGTGGGCACACTCGATGACGTGCTCTGGGCCACGGCCTATCAGATCGCGCTCATGCTGAAAGTCCGCGTCGTCTTGCTGCTTCCCGAGAACGGCTCCATCGAGGTCAAGGCCGGATACCCCCCCGAGGACCTTCTCGATCAAGCTGATCTCGCCGCGGCGAGATGGGCATGGGAGCACGATCGGCCGGCAGGTCGCGGCGCCGATACGCTCCCTGGAGCAAAGCGGCTCTTTCTGCCGATGCGCACCGGAAGGGGCGCCATCGGCGTGGTTGGCATCGACCGCGACAAGACCGGCCCGCTTCTGACCCCGGACCAACGCCGCCTGCTCGATGCGCTCATCGATCAGGGAGCACTTGCAATCGAGCGCGTCCATCTCGTCGACGATCTCGACCAGGTTGAGCGACGGATGGACGCCGACCGGCTCCGAGCTGCGCTGCTGACCTCGATCTCGCATGATTTGAAGACGCCGCTTGCGGCAATTGTCGGCGCCGCCGGTGCGCTCAAGGATCTATCGGACTCCCTAAGCAACAAGGCCAAGGCTGATTTGCTCGCTACCATTCTCGAGGAGTCGGAGCGGCTCAATCGCTTCATTGCCAATCTGCTCGACATGACGAGGCTTGAGGCCGGTTCGTTCAAGCCGAATGCTGCTTTGCACGATGTCGGCGAAGTCGTTGCGACGGCGCTAGAGCGCGCGAGCAAGCTTTTGGCCCGACACAGGGTAGAGCTCGAGGTGCCGGGTAACCTGCCCATGCTCGAACTTGATCCCGTCCTGTTCGAGCAGGTACTGGTCAATCTCCTCGATAACGCCGCCAAATACGCGCCGCCTGACACGATACTCCGCGTCGCGAGTTGGCAGGAGGCCGACAAGGTCAAGCTTGAAGTGGTTGATGAAGGCAGCGGCATTCCACCGGAGGAGCTCGAACGGATCTTCGACAAGTTCCACCGTGCGCAGAAGGGAGATCAGGTGCGAGCGGGGACCGGGCTCGGCCTCGCCATTTCGCGTGGCTTTGTCGAAGCGATGGGTGGATCGATCGTCGCCGCGAACCGCACCGATCGCCCCGGTGCCGTCTTCACCATCACGATGCCTGTTCCCAAGAATGTCGCGCATCTGGGAACGGCTGCATGACTGCCGCCCCACTCAAAGTGCTGGTGGTCGATGACGAGCCGCCCATCCGCAAATTGTTGCGCATGGGGCTCGGCACGCAAGGATATCAGACCCTCGACGCGGCAGACGCCAAAGCCGCTCTCAAGTTGATTTCCAGCAAGCCTGACCTTGTCATTCTTGACCTTGGGCTTCCCGACATGCAGGGGCTTGAGTTGCTGCGCCAGATTCGGGCGCTGCGCAAGGATCTGCCGATCGTGGTGCTGTCCAGCCGCGGGGATGAAGCCGCCAAGGTAGAAGCGCTCGATCTCGGCGCCGACGACTACGTCACCAAGCCCTTCGGTATGGAGGAGCTGTTAGCGCGTGTGCGCGCCGCACTCCGTCACCAGTTGCAGGCACAAGGCGAGCGGCCTGTCTTCAAATTGGGGGATCTGTCGGTCGATCTCGTCCGCCGTATCGTCAAGGTCAAAGACCAAGAGGTTAAGCTGTCGCCGAAGGAATATGAATTGCTGCGCGTTCTGGTGCAGCACGCCGGCAAGGTTCTCACCCATAAGTTCCTGTTGAACCAACTTTGGGCCGTCCCCATCGATGCGCAATATCTGCGCGTCTATGTGCGGCAGCTCAGGAACAAGATCGAACCTGACCCTACGCGGCCTCAATACATTCTGACGGAGACAGGCATCGGCTATCGGCTGAGGGCACCCGATTAAGGTGGCGATGTTCGCGTCGGCCAACCATGTCCGCTTCTAGCACTAAGCTGACATTGAACGAGCCCCACTCTAATGTCCGCTTCTGTGGTCACTTCGGACATCAACGGGAAGGCTGACGTTAGGTCGAATGTCGATGAGGTAGCCGAGTTTCAACCTCGGCCTCCTAAGAACCCCTTTTTGGCTCCTGAAAAGTTGAAACTATGATTGATTTCATTCACGAACCCCCGGGCCTCTCAGGCCAGAAACAGGGGTTCGAAACCCCTACGGGGCGCCACGGATTTCAATCAGGCAATAGGTCGTCCCAGCGAGGCTGCGAAGCCTCGGTCATCGGTAAAGACCTCACTCGTCAGGTTTGGTGGCATCTCCACAACGGAACGTCACGTCCCTCCCTTGGCTCGGGACGATAACGAGCTTCTGCCCCTTCGCGCGGCAATATTGGCCCGCCTGCTCCACGGCGGCATTGGTTGCGTCGTTTCCCCCGATGAGGACGGAGTTGCCGGCGGCGCCGACGCCGATTTTGTAAGTCCCCGGCTCGATCTCTTTCACTTTTCCGACATCCGACGATGTTGTGGCGCAGCCCGCCAAGACAAGCGCTATCCACACGACCACATAGGGGTTGGACATTCTCAACGAATAGCTCCAGCAGCGCTGCGTCACCCTCTGACGCCGACTTCTGGGATTAATACAAAGCCCGCGCTGTCGCGGACCTTATATCGGAGTTTGATGCAGCCGCACCGAGATTCAGTATTTCAGAGAAAGGGACGGCGCGCAGCTAGTGGCCGCCGCCAAAGGTGAGTGCGATGCCGGCCCCGATGGCGAGCACGACGAACGATATCGCAGCCATGACCCACACCGGCGGGGAGGGCGAATGGATCGCCGATCCGCTCGATGCGGCCATCGCCATCTTCTGCTCCATCCCGGGCATGCCCTTCATGCCGGATACGGTGCTCGCACCTCCCTTCGGCCTGATCGTCATCATGCCATGCTTCAGGTGATGGGCGACGAGCCACCAATTCATCGGATAGGCGATGACAGCGCCAAACATGAGCGCTAGCGACATACGGAACCAGAACAGCGGCTGTGAGGGATCATGCGCGCCTGGCATGTGAGCAAAGGCGGTGACCGACACCGGCATCATGCCACCCATGAGGCAGTTCATGGAGAGAAGCTCAGAGGTGAAGGTGCCTTTGAGCGAGCGCAGATATGAGCCGAACATTTCTCCCATGAACAGGGCCTGGAAGATGGTCCAGCCGAAGGCGAAGCCGAGCACATATTCGAGCACCATGTCGGCGGCCATGGGCAGAGCGACAAGCGCGCCGATCACCGCGCCGACGAGAATACCGATGCCGTCGCCGGCGACACAGTGCATGGTCGAGCCGAGCGTCTGGCGCCAGCGGGCGGAGACATATTGCTCGTGCAGGCCGGGCAGAGGCTCGCGGCAGCCAAGCACATAGAGAAAGGCACCGAACGGGCCGGAGTAGAGGGTGAAGAGCACGAAGGCCCATTTCATCACCGGATGCTCGGGCGTGCTCTGGATGTCGATGGCCACGAACACTACCGAAAGCGCCGTCAGCAGGAACCACAACAGCATCACGCCGTCGATCAGCATTGAAACTGCGCCTCCTCTGAAAGGGGATTGATGCCTCTTGGCTCTAGCAGCCCGCGACCACCGCCAGATCCTTATCCGGCTTTGGCGGGAGCAGTGGGTGGAAGAGCAGGCGCACGGGCTTTGCGCCAGCGCCACAGTCCGTAGCCGACCGCAAGAGCAAGCAGGATCAACGCCGCGCCGATCAGAGGCCGGAAGGCGAGCCAGGCGAAGGCGATCACGAGAATGCTCAAGGGCACGGCGAGGGCGAGCGCCACGAGCCCGACGGCGCCCCGCACCACGCCGCCGAGAAGCGGGATGACCGCTGCCATGGTGGAAAGCGGCGCGAGAAATATGGCAAAGCCCACGAACATCACGAGCGTACCGACGCCACGCAGGATCCAGGTCAGGATTGCTTCCGACTTGCGCTTGATCTCGATCAGCTCAGCGGCGGTGTGATCGCCTACGGCGGCAAGCTCGAGCTGATATCCGTTCTTGGTGGTGAATAGCGAAAAGCCGTCGCCGCTCTGCATGGCGAGAACGGAAATGGTCGCGCCAGAGGGCAAGCCGACATAGCGGACGCGCGTGTCGCCGACTTTGGGTGAGGCTCCATCGCCGCGATAATAATTGTCGCCGCTTAACGTCCAGCCGGCGGGCGCGCTTGGCGTCAGCGCTTGAGTGTAGCTGATGCGATCAAGCGTTCCCGCATCGAGCTTCCAACCGCCCAATTTCGCGTCGCTTGCAGCGAAGCGCTTGCTACGGAACGGCATCTCGGGATTCTCATGACCGTCGGGGTGTTTGAATTCCGAGGATTTGATCGGCTCGTCTGACCATTCGCGCGAGTAGTCATAGGTCGTGGTGGTGGTCGTTCCGCCCCCCAAATTCTCGTTCGTCTCTTCCTTCTTAGTCTCCTTCCATTGATACATCTCGACAGTGCGGGCCATGGCTACCTGATCGGTGAAGGTGATGCCAACATCGCCATCCTGGATGGGCGCGTGCGCAGTGGCGGCGCCGACAACGTGGATGAGCTTGTTCGCATTGGCGGGAGACGGTCCTGAGGCTTCAGCTTCGACGACTTGGCTTGCGGCATCCTTGAGGCCGACGATGGCCTGAACCGCGCGGCCTTCGTTCCACCAGAGCAGCACGATCGCGCCGATCACCAGCAACGGGCCGATCAGGAGCCCCGCGAAGGAATTTGCCAGCCGCGAGCCGAATCCCTGGCTCGTCGTCTCGGTAAAATGGTCCGCCATGTCAGCCCCAAAATTCAACGAACCGGAGAGCCAGGTAATGCGCGTCGTGTGCGACAGTTCAATGAGTGCCGCGTGGTCTCAAGCCAAAGACGGCGATCGCTCCCTTGCCCTTGACGTCGAGATCGCCGAGCGCCTCGCCCTCGAAGGCCGTGGAGATCTGCTCCCAAATCTCCTTGGTGGCGGCGACGCTGCCCGGCGCGCTCATGCCGACCATGCGCGCCGCGACATTGACGGTGTCTCCCCAGATATCGAACTGGTAGCGCTCCTGGCCGACGACGCCCGCGACTACGGGACCTGAATGAACTCCGACCCTGACTTCCCAGCCGAGATGGGCGTCGATCAGGGTCGAGGTCATCTCGAGTCCGCAGCGGACTGCGGCAATAAGCGGATCGTTGACCTTTTGGAGCAGGCCGGCCGCCGCCATGAAGCCGTCGCCGATGGTCTTGATCTTCTCGAGCCCATGTTTGGCGGCGATGCGCTCGAAAATCACGAACAGAGCGTCGAGACGCGACACCACCTCCTCGGGCTCGTGCTGGTCGCAATAGGCGGTGAAGTTGGTCACGTCGCAGAACAACACCGCCACGTTCTCGTAGCGCCGCGGGATCACGGTGCCGATCGCGCGGATCTCGTCGGCGGCTTTCTTCGGCAGAAGGGCATGCAAGAGCGTGTCCGCCTGGTTGCGCGCCTCCTTGGCCTCGGTCAGGGCTTCTTGCAGAGCGAGTTGGGTTCTCACCCTCGCGAGTACGATTGGCGCGGAGAACGGCTTGTGGATGTAATCGACGGCGCCGACGTCGAAGCCTTTCTCCTCGTCAACCTCGTCGGTCTTGGCGGTGAGGAAGATAATTGGGATCTCGCGGGTCGCGGGGCTATCCTTGAGCCTGCGGCAGACCTCGAACCCATCCATGCCCGGCATCATGACGTCGAGCAGGATGAGGTCCGGCTTCTCCGGAGCATTGGCGATGGCAAGCGCCTTCTCGCCGTTGGTGGCGACCTTGGTCCGGAACGAGTCTTTTAGCACGCCAGACACGACCGCCACATTGGTCGGCGTGTCGTCGACGATGAGGACGAGCTTCCGGTCAGAAACCGACATCATTTGCCCTCGAGGTTGAGCTGGAGGCGCGAGGCAATGCCCGAGAGGCACGCCAGCGCCGCATCGAAATCGAAATTGCCGACGCGATCGGAAAGCGTCTTGATCTCGGCGGGCGTCAGCACGCCGGCAAGATTGGGTCCGGCATTGATGATGAAGTCGGCGGCCTCGCCATCGTCGGTCTCCAGCAGCCGCTTCAACCTGGCGAGAGGCTCCTCGACGGTGGCCGGATCGCGTGCAGGAGTTGAGCCGTTGCCCGCGGACTCATCGGGGAGGGCGGTGCCAATGGCCTGGAGCACGGTTGCAAGCGAGCGCGCGAGGGAGGAAAGGGCGCTTTCGATGCCGTCTTTAGTCCTGACGGCGCTCTCGGCAATGGAGGCGGTTTCCGCTAAGGAAACAGCGCCGAGCGTGCCGGCGGCGCCCTTAAGAGAGTGCGCCGCGCGCTCGGCGGCGCCGGCATCGCCGATGGAGAAGGCCGTCCGCATGGCATCGATGGTGCCCGCTTGCTGATCAGCGAATTTGCGCAGCAACGCCTCGTAGCGCTTGCGGTTGCCGCCGGTTCGCTTCAACCCCGCGCGCACATCGATCCCGGGAATGACAAGCTCGGGTCCTGATGCTTGGGTCGCGGCCTTTGGCAGCGCGACGCCATCTAGCCGGGCGGCGGGCTCGTCACCTTCCGGGCGGTGTATCCATCGCAGCAAGACGCCGAACAACTGGTCGGGGTCGATCGGCTTAGCGATATGATCGTTCATGCCGGCATTGAGGCAGAGCTGCCGATCGGAGGCCATGGCGTTGGCGGTCATGGCGATGATGGGAAGGCTCTCATAGCGCGGGTTCGATCTGATGATGCGCGTCGCCTCGATGCCGTCCATCACCGGCATCTGCATGTCCATCAGCACGACGTCATAGTCGTTGCCGGCGATCATGCCGAGCGCAACCTCACCGTTCTCGGCGAGATCGACGAATACCTCGGCGTCCTCGAGCTGGCCGATGGCCACCTCCTGATTGATCTCGTTGTCCTCGACCAAGAGCACCCGGGCGCCACGCAGCCGCTCGATATCGAAGGACGGGCCAGACTGCGCGGTCTCGGCCTGCTCGCGGTCAGCGCCGAGCGCTACTACCGCCGTGTCGAAGAGGATCGAGGAGGTGACGGGCTTGATGAGCACGTTCTCGAAGCCTAAATCTTCGGCTTGCTTCAGCACCTCCTCGCGGCCGTAGGCGGTCACCATCACGAGATGGGGCGGAAGCTCAAGATCGGGCAAAGAGAGGATGCGCTTCCCGGTCTCGATGCCGTTCAGCCCCGGCATCTGCCAATCGATGAAGGCAATCTCGTAGCGTTGGTCGATGTTGGCGGCTTGCCGGACCATGTTGATGGCCTCTTCGCCCGAGGCCGCCTCGTCGGCGATGAAGGTCATGTTCGTCAGCATGCCGGCCAAGACGGCACGCGCGTGCGGATTGTCGTCGATGATGAGCACGCGCCGGCCGCGCAAATCCGACTGGAGAAGGCGCGGGCGCTGCGTCGCCACCCCCTTGCCGAGCCTGGCAGTGAAGCGGAATTTGCTCCCTTTACCGGGCTCGCTCTTCACGGTGACATGGCCGCCCATCAGCTCGGTCAGCTGCTTGGAAATGGCGAGGCCGAGACCTGTCCCGCCATATTTGCGGGTCGTCGAGGCATCGGCCTGCTCGAAGGCCTGGAACAGGCGCGTGATCTGCGCCTCGGTCATGCCGATGCCGGTATCGCTGACCGAGAATTCCACGAGCTGGCTGTCGGGATTGTCCTCGAGTACGCGCACCTCGACAGCGACTTCGCCCTTATCGGTGAACTTGACCGCGTTGTTGCAGAAATTGATCAGGATCTGGCCGAGCCGCAGCGGATCGCCGCGGAAGTGAGCGGACACGGTAGGTTCGACCTCGAAGATCAGCTCAAGACCCTTAGCGGCCGCCTTCTCGCTCATCAGATTCCCGACATTCTCCAAGACCTTGTCGAGATCGAAGTCGATATTCTCGATCGAGAGCTTGCCCGCCTCGATCTTGGAGAAGTCGAGAATGTCGTTGATGATGCCGAGCAGATGCTGGCCCGAGCTTTTGATCTTGAGAACATAGTCGCGCTGACGCGGGGTGAGGTCGGTCTTCAGCGCGAGGTGCGAGAGCCCGATCACGGCGTTCATCGGCGTCCTGATCTCGTGGCTCATATTGGCGAGGAAGATGCTCTTGGCTTCGCTCGCCTCGAGTGCCGCCCGGGTCGCTTTCTCGAGCTCCGCCTGCGACGCCTGAAGAGCAAGTTCGGCTGCTTTCCGCGCGTCGATGTCGCTCCATGATCCCACCACCTCGATGGGACGCCCCGATGCGTCCCGGATCAGGTGCTGCTCGTCGCTCACCCAGCAATAGGAGCCGTCCTTCTTGCGGAAGCGGTATTCGACGAGATGCTCGCCGTTTTCGAACAGATCGGCCTGCTTCGCCTCGATCTCCGGGAGGTCATCAGGATGGACACGCGAGCGCCAGAAATCCGATTCCTTCAGATATTGATCGGGGCTGTAGCCAAGCATGTGCGCGATATTGGTGCTGATGAAGGTCGGGGCGAAGTCGCCGCTCGCACAGAAGCTGTAGATCACAGACGGGGCGGCGCCGAGCAAGAGCGTCAGCCGAGACCGTGCCTCTTCTCTTGCGGCCTCCGCCTCTTTACGCTCGGTGATGTCGGTCCATGAGCCGACGATCTCCAACGGCACGCCTTCGGCATTGCGCACCACGTGCTGGCGGTCATGCACCCAGAAATAGGAGCCGGCCTCGCGGCGGATTCGGTACTCGATCGAACGCCGGTCGCTTTCAAACATACGATCGACCCAGGCATTGATGCGCGGGACGTCGGCCGGATGAACGCGGTCACGCCAGAGGTAGGGATTGGCGAGATATTCGGAAGGCGTGCAACCGAACAGCCTGGTGACGCTGTCGCTCACAAAAGTCGGCTCATAGTCTCCTGTCGCCTCGCGGCAATAGATCACCGCGGGCGACGCGTTCAGTAGGCGCGTCAGATGAGCGTGCGCCGATGCTTGAACGTCGGCGACGCGTTGCAGCTCATGTTTCTCGTGTTCTTGCGCGGTTTGGTAGAGCGTCTGCTCGATGATGTCGGCGACCGCTCGGGCGTCGACTTTTCCGGAGCGGGCCGCAAGGAGTTGTAGCAATGCAGCGGTCGTCGTCTCCGCTTGCTCCCTAAATCTACGCATTGGTCGGTACCCTCGAACCGTAAACCGATCTGCCCGCGACAAATTCTAGTCTGCCCTCGGCTGGCGGGATAGGGCGGGGAGATCAATTGGTACCCTGAAAAACGGCTAAAATCTCAGATTCTCGTTCCACGACTTCTTGTTCAAGACTGCAACGCGTCCTTGCGCGCCGTGGCCTGGTCTCGTTCTCCTCAGGAGGTTTCTTTCTCGGACTTTCCGAGAAGAGGAGTTTCGGTCGAGAGGAGTTTCCTTAGCCGCGGGGCCGGTCTGGAAATGGAAGGGCGACCTATGGGCCGCTTCCTCTTGTTTGCACCCGCCTTTTGCCTACCCCCCGGGGTCTCCTCTGCCTGCTATTGACTGCGGCGCAACGTCTCAGGGTTGGGACAGGTCCAGGTGTCCAGGGCAAAGACGCCGTTTCAAATGTCGATGCCCAAATAGGTCGCACATGCCTATCTTGCTCTTAAATTGAGCAAAAATCGCTGCGCGTGACGCTTGGGCTGCCAAAAGTCTGTCGTGTGTTGCCGCCCTGCTCTATCCCGCGTCGATCGTTAGGACTACCGTAAGGGAGTCTTGCGAATCATATTTTGCGGTGCAACATTGCTATTGCGAAATGGTTTGGTTCATCACTCGATCCAGCCACATCGCGATTGGAACCGAAAATGAGAGGCAAGCACAGTGGCTTAGGGGACGACTGACGAGGATCAGCGACCGCCAGCCGAGAGTAAACCAGAATCTCTCCTTTCGCGTTGCAACATAGGAGGATGCGTCAAGGGCAATAGTCCAGTTCGTAGGAAGGACTGGGTTCCGTAGCGTTGCTGATTTTGGCAACTCGCATAGGAGGCCCTATCGATGCTGATAAACCTCACGCTAGCGGTGCTGGCGAGCCTTGTGCTCTCAGCCCAGGCCGTCAGGCAGCCGCCGACGGCACCACCCCTGAAACTGACTGCTGCGAAGGGCGGAAGCCTTTCCCGCAAGCTCGAGCGGGGGGCCTAGCCATGACCGTGCATATTCCTCCCGTTCTCGTGCTCATCGTGTGCAAGGTCGCTTTCGCCGGCGCGCCCGACCAAAATGCCGAGCTCACCGGCGCGCAAAACCTGGCATGGGCAACTGAGAACTCAATGATGACCTGCCGCCGGAACGAGGTTCAGCTCTACGATCCGGCCGAGGGCATGCAGCTCAATCCGACCGACGATCCGACTCCGCCGCTCAATCCTGACTTCGCTCAGGGCGATCAATGTGCGCGCGCCGGAATCCAGCTTGCGACCAGTTGGGATCAGGCGCACCGGAACACTCCCTGGCGCGTGTGGCGGGTCGGCTGCCCGGCTCCCATTGTCGATATGCGGACCGGCACGGTCATCGGCTACAAGCTTCCTGAATGTAGCCATCGCGATACCGTTGTTTGCGAGACGGATAGCGCGATCTAGCTCTGGCGGAGCGGGATGAAAGCGTTCAGAGTGGGGGTGTAGCGACAGGACCGGGTCGTCGAACATGGATGCATGACGATGCCACTCTGGTCGAGAATTGTGGTTGGGTTTGCCCTTGCCGCGGCTCTGATCGGCTTCGCCGCCTTCAACGCTTATTCCAAAAGGCTTGGGCCGCTCGTCCAGGAGCACGGCACCACCTATTACAACGGTGAGGGGCCGGTCTCCCAGCCGCTCGCCTGCAAGCCGGAAAGCGAGATCTTGGCTGCGATCAAGCAGGTGCACGCCAAATACGACTATCTTGCCGGCGCCGACCTCAAAGCCTTCGAAAGCCGGGCGGCGGCGGCAAAGGGGCTTCCCCCGCTTAATGTCGATGAGCTCTACGTCATCACCGAGGACGATCAGCTCCGCAACGGGGAGATGGTTCTCTTCATCGGGCTCAGGATCGATTGCGTGACCATGGTCTTTGGCCTGCCGGCGCGGCTCTATCACGAGCTTTCGGGCCAAGCGGAGCATACATAAACGGGCGCTTCCCACCGTTTGCATTAGAGTGGGTCGCCCCATGGCACTGACAACACCGCAACGTTTAGACAAGCCGACGCTGCCAGAAGGCCAACTGCTCTACGCGGTCGGCGATATTCACGGCAGGTCCGATCTCTTGCGCCGTCTCCTCGATGAGATCGCGGCGGACGCGGCCTCGAGCAGCTGCGCTCGGACCAAGACTCTCGTTTTTCTTGGCGACTATGTGGATCGCGGGCCCGATAGCAAAGGCGTAGTCGACATCCTCCTGACCGGGCTGCCCTGGGGCTTAGACTCGCATTTCCTCAAAGGCAATCACGAGGCGATGCTGCTCGGCTTTCTCCAGGGACTCACGCCACTCGAGCATTGGCGGATCAATGGGGGCGACGCGACCATGGCCTCTTATGGCCTCGACATTGGGCGGCTCGTCAGTTCAGGCGCGAGCTCCGACGTTTGGCGTTCGGCCTTCGCGCAGGCGCTTCCCCCGGCACACCTTGTCTTCTTCAAGGGTCTCGAGCTCCGCCTGTCGTTCGGGGACTATCTCTTCGTGCATGCAGGTCTCCGCCCAGGGGTGCCGCTTGCGGCACAAGGAGAGGCGGACATTATCTGGATCCGCAGCCCCTTCCTCGATCATGACGGGTCGTTCGGCAAGATCGTGGTGCACGGCCACACCCCAGGGAATGAGCCGGTCATGCGACCGAACCGCATCGGCATCGACACGGGAGCCTGTTTCACCGGGAGGTTGACGGCGCTTCGACTCGAAGGAAGCGACAGGCGCTTCCTGCAAACATAAGCTTGGGAGCGATCAGGCCTTAGGCTGCTCAGCGACGAGGCCGCGGAGGCGATCCCTCAAGCTTCCCCCGCTGCTTGGCTTGCTCGTGCGGCGCCTTTCCCTGCGCGCCGCGAAACGCTGCGCGATCGAGGAAGGCTGCGTCTCGGCTTCGGTCTCGTCGTCGGCGGAAGCGGACTCGATCGGCGCCACCATGCCCTCGGGCTGGGCTGCCATCTCGTACTCCATGGCAACCGTCTCGACGCGCGTCTCCGGCTCGGCCGTCGCCACCTCCTGACCGTGACCGGCGCCGTTTCCACCGCCATTCGTCGCGTAATGAGCAACTTCCGGCGCTTGCGGCTCTTCCGGCGCTTCGAGACCACCGAACTGAGGAAAGGCCTGCGCGACTTCCACGACCATGCGCTGTTGCGGCACCGTCGTTCCTTGGGTGCGCGCAGCGGCAAGGATGTGCTGGGCGAGCCGCGTCATCTCGCGGCGCATAAAGGCATATTCCTCGCCGCTCGTCCTCGCGCGCTCGAGCTCTTCTTGCGTCCGTGACAACTCGGCGCTCAGGCGCTGACTTTCGTTGATGGCCCGGGCGTCGGCCTTGCCTGAGCCGCGCACGCCGCCGGCTTCCAGAGCCGTGCGCAAGCGCTCGATATCGGCACGTTGGCTGTGCAGGGTGCCGCGCGCGGCCTTGAGCGCCTCCGACTGGGAGGCGAGCGTGTTGCGAAGCTCGGCGTTCACTGATTCGAGCTCGGCGAGCGCCTTCTTGGCGGCCTTGAGGCGGCTGTCGAGATCGGGCAGGCGGCGCTTGATCGTTTGCTGCAGGACCCGGTTCGCGTTCTCGTTCTCCTGGAGCTGATTCTTGACCGTGCCGAGCTCGGTGTTGAGAACCTGAATATCGACGCGGCGCTTGTTTGCCTCGATCAGCTCGCGCGCCGCCTTGTCCTTCGCCTTATCGAGAGCGACCTCGACCTTGCGCAGTTCAATGGCGAACTCGGCGCGCAACTGGTCCTTGTCGGCCTGAATGTCGGTCAGCGACATGGGCATGGTCGCCTCGAGCCTGCGGGTGGTCAGCTTGACCGCGCGGTTCCACAGGGGAGGGGCGAGCATGAGGGCTAGCAGGCATCCAAGAAGGAAGCCAAGCGCCCCGAACATCAGCCACTCGATCATCGAAATCAGCGCTCCCCAGCATCATCCCTTCGCGTCGCCAATGGCGACTGCGCTCAGGTGAGCCTAAGCGTAACTTGGTGCCCTTTTTGCGGCGCGGCAATCCCCGAGGGCGTCCGCAACGTTTCCTTAGCGCCAATTTAGAACGGATTCCAGGTCGGCTCGCGGGTATATTTCAGATAGCCCACATTGGCGCCGAGCCTCAAGCCTATGCCCGAACTGATCGGCGCCAGCTTTACATGGTCGTTGGCCAGGAAGGTGATGCCCACGCCGCCGATAAAATAGGCCGATCCATCCACCCCTGCATAGGTATTAAAGATCTCGCCCGGGCTCTGCAGATCGTAGACCAGGACCATGGTCTTCGAGCCATCGGCCCCGAAATCGTAGCCGAGCGATGGACCCTGCCAATAGACTTTAAAGCTGCCGGCATCCTTAGTGTAGAGCGTGCCTTCGCCGTAGCGTAGCCCGGCGATGAAGGCGCCGCCAGCTTCCTCCCCCAGGATGTACCCATTGGGCCGTCCCGCGCGGTGAAACGCGTATTCCACAGCCTCGGCGAAACCCATTGAAACCTTGCCGAAAAACCGGTGTCCACTCTCATTGATCTCTTCGACCGAAAAGGTGCCGTTGCTCTCGGCCTGGGGCGGCACGTAAGGCTGATTAGGGGAGCCCGGGCCTGATTCGCCCTGTGGGACCCGGCTGTAACGCGGATCCGCAGTGCCCTGTGGCGAAGTCGGCGGGGGCGCGTAGCTTCGGTTAGGGTCCGGCTGCGGGGTAATGATCATGGGGCCGTCGGCCTGAGCCACCGTGATTGGCCCGGATGCTGGAGACTGGTCCTCTGCCGATGCCGCGCCAGGCACAGCAGAGAGGAGCACCGAAAACAGGGCAATGAAGGGAAATTCGGGTCGCATCACCGCGCCTCCGTCAGCGCCAAGCGAAAGCCAGGATTTGTGTAAACCTGCTACCAAACTGGCTAACGAAGCGTTGACCGCGATTGGTTGACCCAAAGGACCTTTCTATTTTACCCGGGAAATATTGACGCCGATATTTTACCCGGATAAAAAGTCATCCTCCGACCGGAGGATCGCAAAGATGACTGGCGAGAGTTGCACGGCATTTCAGGGGGCGAAGCGGATCGCCTCAGGGGCTCTCGTGGAGGTCGCGGCAAAGGTCAAGGCGATCGTCGATAGAGGTGACCCGTCGATGATCCTCATTTTCGACGATGTCACGGCTGAACCGGTCGAGGTCGATTTCAGGGGCTCCGTTGAGAATGTCATCGCGCGCCTGACCGAGCGCTCCGAGTCACTCCCTGCCGCCCCCTCCGTGCAACGCGGACCGGGGCGCCCGAAGCTCGGCGTGCTCGCTCGCGAAGTCACGCTCCTGCCGCGGCATTGGGAATGGCTTGCGCGGCAGCCGGGAGGTGCATCGGTCGCTTTGCGCAAACTCGTCGATCAGGCAAGACGGGCCTACGGCGAGAAGGACCGAAGGCGCGAGGCACAAGCGACCGCCTATCGATTCATGTCGGCGCTTGCCGGCAACGAACGCGGTTTCGAGGAGGCGGCGAGGGCGCTGTTTGCGGGACATCGCGCACGTTTCGGCGAGGTCACGGCCGCATGGCCCCACGATATTCGCGATCATACCATGAAGCTTGCCGCGGCAGCGTTTGCCGAGCAGCCAACCGAGGCCGCTAGCCACCCCAGGCGATAAAGCTCGGGTTACGCAGGCCTGCTTCCGTCTTGCCGTAGCGGAGCGGATCGCCCTTCGTAGTGACGACCCTGCCGCCTGCTGCTTCGAGCACGGCCTGACCTGCCGCCGTGTCCCACTCCATCGTCGGGCCAAAGCGCGGATAGACGTCAGCCTCCCCCCTTGCGATTTCCAGGAATTTGATCGCCGAGCCGGCGCCCGAGCGCTTGGCGATCTTGAGCTTGGCAAGGAAGGCCTCAGTCTCGGGGTCGAGATGGGAGAGGCTGACGAGAGCGGTCAGTCCTTTGGGATCTGCGGCGCGGACCTTGAGCTTCTTCTGGTGAAGCTTTGCGAGGTCTGCGCCCGAGGCGCTTGGTGGAAGCGCGGCCTCGATCGCCTCGCCATCGGCGACGGTCACGGCGAGAAGCGCTCTTGCTGGCGCATAAACCAACCCGAAACTCGGCCGCCCATGCTCGATCAGCGCGATGTTCACGGTGAAATCGCTCCGCTTCTTGATGAACTCCTTGGTGCCGTCGAGCGGATCGACGAGAAAGAAGCGGTCGCCAAGTTCGGCCCTATTCCCGTCCACCGCTTCCTCCGAAATGATGGGAACGTCCGGGGCAAGCCGTTTGAGGCCTGCGAGGATGATTGCCTCTGAGTCCTTGTCGGCAAGCGTCACCGGGCTCGAATCGTCCTTGAGCGTGACCTCGGCGGCCCTTCGAAAGTGCTCCATGATGGCGGCACCGGCGCGCGCGGCAATATCGGTGAGGCGGGTCGCGGCGTCGGCAAAATCGAGCGCGCCACCGCTTCTAGTCACTGTTGTATGTCCTGGGCCTGACAAGGCAGAATACTCGTGAGGGGACGGTGATTTGTTGATTCGGTGGTGGCCCGAGCTTTTTGCCGGCCTTCCGGACGGACGCGTCCCTCCTGTAGCAGAAATTCAGATGCGGGCCACGTCCGCTCGAACGGCGGAAGCTAAGGAGGGGGCCATGACCGAGCCGACGGCACTCGGCGATCTCGATCTTGCGGCACTCGTTTCGAGCCGCATTTGCCACGATGTGATCAATCCCGTGGCGGCGATCTCCAATGGTCTCGAGATGCTCGCCGAAGAGCCTGACCAGGCGATGCGCGATGCGGCCATGGACCTGATCCGCAAGAGCGCGGCGCAAGCCTCGGCCAAGCTGCAATTCGCGCGTCTCGCGTTCGGCGCTGCGGGATCTGCTGGAGCCGAGATCGACCTCCGCGACGCCGAGAAGGTTGCGCGCGAGTTCGTGCAGGGAAGCGGCAAGCATCAGCTCGCCTGGCAGGGACCGGCCGTGACCTTGCCCAAGAACAAGGTCAAGCTTCTGCTCAACCTCGCGGCGCTCGGGGTGCTAGCCCTGCCGCGCGGAGGCGCCATCAGCGTGACGATCGAGGGCACGCCGCCCGCCGTCAGCTTCTCGGTCAGGGCCAAAGGCGATGCGGCGAGGCTCACCGACCAAGTGAGGAGCTTGCTCCTCGGGGGAAATGGGGTGGCAATCGATTCCCACTCGATCCAGCCTTATTACGCAAGCCTGGTGGCGGCGGCCGCCGGCATGACCGTAGCGGCAGAGGTCCGCGACGGAGAGGTCGAGTTCAAGGCGGGCTGAGGCCGCGCAAATCCGCATTGCCAAGGTGGAATTCCGGCGCTGGTCAACGGAACGTAAACCAGAGCCACCCACAATCCCCCCACGTGGCTAGGGGGCTAGGGCACGCGCTGCCGCGCGCGCCCAGGGTGGACCATGGACGAGCTGTTAGGTGAATTCCTTACCGAAACCAACGAAGGCCTCGACCAGCTCGATGTCGAGCTCGTCCGCTTCGAGCAGGACCCCAACAATGCCGAAATGCTCAACACCATCTTCCGGTTGGTGCATACGGTCAAAGGGACTTGCGGCTTTCTTGGGCTGACGCGACTCGCCAAGCTGGCACACGCCGCCGAGACGCTGATGGGGCAGTATCGCGACGGCGCCCCCGTCACAGTCGATGGCGTCAGCGTCATCCTCAAGAGCATCGATCGTATCAAGCAAATCCTCGAAGGGCTTGAGCGTGATGGCGTCGAGCCGCAGGGCTCCGATGCGGACCTCATCGGCAGGTTGCTAGCGCTCGCTCTCTCCGAGGAGGCCATGTCAGCTCCGGCAGAAGCCGTCCGCGAGGACGATCGTCTACCGGTCCACGCCGTGCTCGACGAGCTAGAGCGCGCCTGGCGTGCAGCACCTGGCCCCGAGGCGGAGCACTTCGAATTGGCCGAACCGAATGGGAGCGGCGAGGCCAATCCGCGGGAAACCTATTCCCGGGCGCAGACCGTTCGGGTCTCCGTCGACACCCTCGAGCACTTAATGACGACCGTGAGCGAGCTCGTTCTCACGCGCAATCAGTTGCTCGACATCGTACGCCGCACCGGCGAGAGCGAGTTCAAGTCTCCCTTGCAGCGCCTCTCCACCGTCACGGCCGAGCTGCAAGAGGGCATCATGAAGGCGCGTATGCAGCCGATCGCAAATGCCTGGCAGAAATTGCCGCGGCTCGTGCGCGAGCTCTCGCTCGAGCTCGACAAGAAGATCGAGCTCGACATGATCGGCGCGGATACCGAGCTCGACCGGCAGGTGCTTGAGATGATCAAGGACCCGCTCACCCACATGATCCGCAACTCGGCCGATCATGGCATCGAATCCCCCGCCGAGCGCGTGAGAACCGGCAAGTCCGAGATCGGACGGATCAAGCTCAGCGCCTATCAGCAGGGTGGCTATATCGTCATCGAGGTGGCCGACGACGGGCGCGGTCTCGATGCGGAGCGGATCCGCGCCAAGGCGCATGAGACTGGACTTTCCTCCCTCGCGGAGCTCGACCGCTTGAGCGACAGCGATACTTTCAAATTCATCTTTAGGCCCGGCTTTTCCACCGCGAGCGCGGTGAGCGGCGTCTCTGGCCGGGGCGTCGGCATGGACGTCGTGCGCAACAACATCGAGCTGATCGGCGGGACGGTGGAGCTCAAATCGACCTCGCAAGCCGGCACCACCTTCGTCATCAAAATTCCGCTGACGCTTGCCATCATGGCGGCTCTGATCGTCGAGGCCGCCGGTCATCGTTTCGCCATCCCGCAATTCAGCGTGATCGAACTGGTCCGTACGGGCAACGCCTCAGGTCATCAGGTTGAGGTGATCAACGATACGGCCGTGCTGCGCCTGCGTGACAAGCTGTTGCCGCTACTCGACCTCGCGCAGCTGCTAAAACTCGAAGGCGCCGGTTCCACGTTCGACCGCATCGCCAATAAGGTGCTCACCGCCGTAGTGATTCAGACCGGAGCGCGGCTGTTCGGCGTGCTGGTTGATCGCGTGTTTCGTACCGAGGAAATTGTGGTGAAACCGATGTCGAGCCTGGTGCGCCACGTCAGCATGTTCTCCGGCAACACCATCTTGGGTGATGGCAGCGTCATCATGATCATCGACCCGAACGCGCTCGGCTCGAGCGTCGGCGCGCTCGATGTGCAGGCGGAAGCGGTCAAGAGTTTTGCGGCACCCGCGCGGGCCGCAACTGAAGGCAAGACGGCGCTACTCCTGTTTCGCGCCGGCACGCCGTCGCTCAAGGCTGTTCCGCTTTCGCTCATCACTCGGCTGGAAGAAATCCCGCTCAGCTCAATCGAGCGCTGCAACGGCGAAGACGTGGTCCAATATCGCGGAGCCTTGATGCCGCTCGTCTATGTCGAGACCGAGGCGGGCAAGCGCGGCGATGATGTGCAGCCTGTTCTGGTGCTTACCGAGGGCGACTTCCATGTCGGACTCGCCGTCGATGAGATCGTCGATATCGTCGATGAGCAACTTGCCATCGAGCTCGAGGCGGAAGCCCCCGGGATCATCGGCGCGGCGATCATCAAAGGGAAGGCGGTCGAGATGATCGATGTCTCGCACTATCTCGGCCGTGGACTCGGCCAGCGCCTTGCCGGCAAGGCCGAGGAGGCACTGCGCGAGGTGAGGCTGCTGCTTATCGATGACAGCCAGTTCTTCCGCAGCATGCTGGCACCGCTGCTTGCGGCAAGGGGCTATGAGGTCACGCTCGCCGGCTCGGCCGAGGAAGCGCTGGCGCTGAAGGACAAGGGCGTCTTCTTCGATCTTATCGTCTCTGATCTCGATATGCCGGGCATGGACGGCATCGCGCTCGCCGAGCGCCTTAAGGCAGATCCTGCCTGGGGCAAAACCCCGCTGATCGCGCTCTCCTCCCACTCGAATCCGCGACTCATTGAGCGGAGCCGCGCGGCGGGCTTTGTGGACTACGTCGGCAAGTTCGACCGGCAGAAATTGATACGTGCCATTGAGGACTGTTGCAGGCATTGGGGGAAAGCGGCGTGATGTCGGCAGATCTCGATCAGGCCAGCCAAGGCTACGTCACGGTGGAGACGGCGGGCCAGCTTTTCGGCCTTCGGCTGGAGCGCGTACGCGACGTGTTCGTGCCGCGCGGGCTCTCGAAGATACCGCTCGCGCCCCCGGAAGTGGCCGGCCTCCTCAATCTGCGCGGCCGCATCGTCACCGCCATCGATTTGCGGCGAAGACTCGGGCTGCCACCGCGTAGCGATGGCTTGGCCCCGATCGCGATCGGCATGGAGGAGAGGGGCGAGCTCTATGGTCTCATCGTCGACCGTGTCGGAGACGTGCTCCGCCTCGAGCGCTCTACCTATGAAGCAAATCCCGTCAATCTTGACGGACATTGGACGCGGGTCTGCGCCGGCGTTCATCGCCTCGAGCATGAGCTCATGGTCGTGCTCGATGTCGATAAAGTACTCGATTTTACCCAGTTCGGCGTGACGGTCTGATCGACCTAAGGCAAAGAACCTCGCGGAGGACGAACGCATGAAACATTGCCTGGTGGTGGACGACAGTGCCGTGATCCGAAAGGTGGCGCGGCGCATCCTTGAGGAATTGCGCTTCTCGTCCTCCGAAGCCGAGAATGGACGCGAGGCGCTCGACCAATGCCGAAAGTCGATGCCGGATGCGGTGCTGCTCGACTGGAACATGCCGGTCATGGACGGCATCGCTTTTCTCGTGGCGCTGCGCAAGGAGCAGGGCGGCGACGAGCCCAAGGTGATCTTCTGCACCACCGAGAACGATGTCGAGCACATCACGCGCGCTATTTCGGCCGGAGCCAACGAATACATCATGAAACCCTTCGACCGGGATATCATCGAAGCCAAGTTCCATGAGGTCGGGCTGATCTGAAGCCCCTCATGACCATGAGTTATCAGCACGCACTTCTCTCTCCTGCGACGCCCGTCGCGGGCGAGCTGCCGGTCGGCGAGGCCCCCATCAGGGTGATGATCGTCGACGATTCAGCGGTGGTGCGTGGCCTGGTCTCGCGCTGGCTCGACGAGGAGACGGGCATTGAGGTCGTCGGCCGCCACGCCAATGGCAAGCTCGCCGTTGCCGACGTGGCACGAAGCGCACCCGACATCATTCTGCTCGACGTCGAAATGCCGGTGATGGACGGGCTGGAGGCGCTGCCCCTCCTGCTCAAGGCGCGGCCTTCGGTGCGGGTGTTGATGGTGTCCACTCTCACCAAGCGCAACGCGGAGATCAGCTTCAAGGCACTGGCGCTTGGCGCCATCGACTATCTGCCGAAGCCGGATTCCAATTCCGAGCTCACCCTGTCCGCGGACTTCCGCGGCGAGGTGGTCCGCAAGGTCAAGGCCCTTGGCCGGCCGCGGCTGCACTGCGCACGTCTCGAGAAGGAGGCGCCTGACGTTTCTGGCTATGCGGGTCTCACCGGGGCGCCCGCGGAGCTCGGCTTCTCTTACCGGCCTTTCTCGCTAGTGCCGCCGCGTGTGATCGCCATTGGGAGCTCGACGGGCGGCCCGGAGGTGCTCGGGAGCCTGCTCGGCATGCTATCGCCGGCTCTGTCGCGCGTCCCAGTGGTGATCGCTCAACATATGCCGCCTGTCTTCACCGCGATCCTGGCAGAGCGGTTGGCCAAGGCCACCGGGCGCGCGGCGAGGGAGGGCAAGAACGGCGAGCCGGTCAGGCCCGGCACCATCTATGTCGCGCCGGGCGGACATCATATGACGGTCATGCGATCCACGAGTCCGGTCTTGCGCATTGGCGACGAGCCGCCGCTGCATTTTTGCCGGCCGGCCGTCGATCCGCTGTTTCGAAGCGTCGCTGCAACGTTCGGTCCGGCTTCGCTCGGCATCGTGCTCACTGGCATGGGCCATGACGCTGCCGCCGGCGCGCGCAGCATTGCTGATGCCGGCGGCAGCGTGATCGCGCAGGACGAAAGCTCGAGCGTGGTGTGGGGAATGCCGGGCGCGGCGGCCGCCGTCGGCGCCTGTTCGGCTCTCTTGCCTCCGGCAGCGATCGCCGAGACGGCCGCCAAGCTCGTGCGGGGGGTGCGGCCATGATGGCGCACGAATTCACCCTGCTGCGCCGGATCTTGAAGGAGCAGTCCGGCCTCAATCTCGGCCCCGACAAAGAGGACATGCTGGAGGGAAAGCTAAGACCCTTGCTGAAGGAGCTCAAGCTTCCGTCGACCGCACATCTCATGCTCGCGCTGATGAAGCCCGACGCTCATCTCCTGCGCTCGCGCGTGGCGCAGGCGGTTACGGTGCACGAGTCCTACTTCTTTCGCGACAAGACCCCGTTCCAGTATTTCATCGATGTGATGCTGCCGAGGCTGATGGGAAGGCGGCAAGCGTCGCGCAGGATCGGGGTGTGGTGCGCGGCGGCGGCGACAGGGCAGGAGCCTTATTCGCTCGCGATCGAGCTTGCCGAGCACAAACGGCAACTCTCGGGCTGGACCGTTGAGATTATCGCCAGCGACTTCGCGGAGGAGACGCTTGAGAAAGCACGCAAGGGCGTCTACAGCCAATTCGAGGTGCAGAGGGGCCTGCCTATCTCTCTCCTGGTCAAATATTTCAAAAAGGGTGAGAGAGGCTGGAGATTAAGCCCCGATATCGGCGAGAGGGTGACGTTCCGCACCCACAACCTCCTCCAGGATTGCCGTGCCTTCGGGAAGTTCGAGGTCATCTTCTGCCGCAACGTGCTCATCTATTTTGACGACGCGACCAAGAGCGCGGTGCTTTCCCGCCTTGCCGCGCAACTCGCTCCGGACGGCTATCTTGTGCTTGGCGCGGCTGAGACGACCACGAACCATAGCAATGAGTTTATGGCGGTGCCCGAAAATCGCGCCGGCGTGTTCTGCTTCACCGCAGCGGCTTCCTCGGCGCGCGCACGCGAGGAGGCCGACCGGCGCAAACGCGTTGCCGCGAGCCCTGCATCGTTCCAAGAGCCGTCGCGCGGAGGGCTCGAGCAGCGTCTTTCTCGGCCGAGCACGATCTGATCGTCGAACATTCGCCGGTTCGATAAACAGAGATGGCCGGGACATGCCCGGCCATCTCTGCTTTAGCGATTTCGGTATAGGACGTCAGGCGGCTTCGGATTCGTCTTCCGGGTTACGCAGCACGTAGCCGCGGCCCCAGACGGTCTCGATATAGTGCTTGCCGCCGGTCGCCGCTGCGAGCTTCTTCCTGAGCTTGCAGATGAAGACGTCGATAATCTTGAGCTCGGGCTCGTCCATCCCGCCATAGAGATGGTTCAAGAACATCTCCTTGGTGAGCGTGGTGCCTTTGCGCAGGGAGAGCAACTCAAGCATCTGATATTCCTTGCCGGTCAGATGCACGCGCTGGCCATTAACGTCTACGGTCTTGGTGTCGAGATTGACCTTCAAGCCGCCGGTCTGGATCACGGACTGAGCATGGCCCTTAGATCGTCGCACAATGGCGTGGATCCGGGCGACGAGCTCGTCCTTGTGGAAGGGCTTGGTCATATAGTCGTCGGCGCCGAAGCCGAGGCCCCTGACCTTGTCCTCGATGCCGGCGAGGCCCGAGAGGATCAGGATTGGGGTCTGAACCTTGCTCACCCTTAAGGTTTTCAGCACCTCGTACCCGCTCATGTCGGGGAGGTTCAGGTCGAGCAGTATAATGTCGTAGTCGTAAATCTTGCCGAGGTCGACGCCCTCTTCGCCTAGGTCCGTCTTATAGACGTTAAAGCCTTCAGACTGCAGCATCAGCTCGATGCTTTGAGCCGTGGCGCTGTCGTCCTCGATCAGAAGAACCCGCATTTCAAATCCCCCGTCATCAGCCAGTCCGGCTTATCCCCTGACCCATAACGCCACACCGATTGGTTAATTCGAATCAACAAATTAACGGTCAATAGTTAACAAAAGCTAAGCCGAACGCGAATTGCTAACCGTCCCTTTCCGACGGCCTAACCTGCATCGGTTAAATGCCATGCATATGGTTTACTGCCCCTTAAGCCCTGTTGGCGATGATGAGACCCGAGGGGCAGGGGGCTTTTCGGTCCTGACGTGGTTTCGTCGCGGTGAGGCGCGAATTGCTGATTCTGTTCAAGCACATGGACGGTATCGCTTGCGCCCGGCCAGGGCCGGAGAGCCGGACTTGTGCTTCCGCTCGAACGGGGGGTCTGCCTGCCGCGGCAAGGCCTGCCTGCGGCATCGTGGGGCTGGCATAATTATTGAATTCACCGCTACGGGGTCTGAGTTCGCTCGAGGGTATGAAGACATGAAGTCACGAGATGCAGTGATCCGCTTGAAGCGCTTCGAGGTCGACGAGAAGCGCCGCAAGGTGGCCGAAATCGAGACGATGATCGGCGAATTCGGCCATATGGCGGCCGATCTCGACCGGCAGATTGCGATTGAGCAAGAGCGCGCCGGAATTTCCGACGTCAATCATTACGCCTATCCGACCTTTGCCAAGGCCGCGATCCAGAGGCGCAACAATTTGACCGCCTCCGCCCAGGACCTCGAGGCAAAGCTCTCCGCCGCCCGCGGGGATCTCGACGAAGCCATCGAGGACCTGAAGAGGATCGAGCTCTTGGAAGAGCGCGATGCCGAGCGGCTTAGGCTTGAGCAAGCCCGCAACCCCCAGCCGGAGCTGGTCGAGATTGGCGCGCATCGCGCGGCTAGCTGAGGCGCTCAGAACGGCCGACGAAGCAGACGCTAAGTGAGCGAGTGCAGTAAAGGCGTCATGGCCGGGCTTGTCCCGGCCATCCACGTCTCATGATTCGCAATTCGTGGATGCCCGGCTACTCCGGCGGGGCATGACCACGCGTTTCCGTGGACCGGGCTCAATGCCGTCATTCGACATCGTCTCGAAAACCGACCTCGCCGAGGTCGATAACGCGCTTGCCAACATGACGCGCGAGATGAGCCAGCGTTACGACTTCAAGAACTCCCAGTCACGAGTCGAGCGAAGCGGTTCCGAGATCACGCTCAACGCCGACGACGAGCTCAAGCTCAAGCAGATGCATGAGCTTTTGCAGGGCCATTTTGCCCGCCGCAAAATCGACGTGGGCGTGATCGACTATAAGCCTTTGGAAAAGGCTGCTGGCCAAGCCGTGCGGCAGAAGGCACTCATTCGCCAGGGCATCGACCGCGATCTCGCCAAGCGTCTCGTGAAAGAGATTAAAGACGGGAAGTTCAAGGTGCAGGTCACGGTCCAGGGCGATGAGCTCAGGGTTTCGGGCAAGAAGCGCGACGATCTGCAGGCGGTGATCCAGCACATCAAGGGGCTCTCGATCGAGCTGCCGTTGCAATATTTGAATTTTCGCGATTGAGCAGGCGCGGATGGGGGAGCTGAAATTGATGAGGTGGGCCCCGTTAGCCCTAGGATTGACCGTGGCGGCCGTGGCGCTCGCGGGTTGCGGCGTCCGCACGGGCGCGCTCTCGCTCGGCGGGGGAATGTTCGGCGGCGGAGCGCCCCAAGCGGCGGAGGAGAGCACGGGCTCGGTGCCTGTCCCGGCTTCGTCGACGAGCAGGATCGCGATCGCGGCCGCGAAGCCGGTCGATGCCTATGTGATGCTCGGCGGCCGCATCAAGAGCTGCTGGTTCAATGCCGACGCGCCGCTTCTACCAAACCACGTTTATCGCGCCGATGTGAGCCCTAACGGCGACAAGGTACAGATCACCATCCACCAGAAGATTGCCTTGGGCCGCGCCGGCATCGAGACCTACGCCATCAATTTCAACGAGCAGGGCAACGCCACGGTGGTGACGACCGAGAATCTTAGCATGGCGCCCGAGCTTGCCGCCAAGATGCAATACGACATCGAGCGCTGGAAGCACGGCGAGACGAATTGCAGCAAAGCGATGCCCAAGGTCGCCGCGGCTGCTTCAGCAGCACGGTAATGGGCATCTGCCCGCGACAAAGCGCGGGCAGACGAGGTCAGGTGGAAAGGATTGGGCGGTTAGCCGCGATAGTCCTGGATGCGGGTCGCCCGCAAGCCGGGAAGGCCGTGCTTGTCGATCGAGCGCTGCCAGCTGAGGAATTCGTCGACCGTCAGCGTATAGCGCTCGCAAGCCTCTTCGAGGCTGATCAATCCACCGCGCACGGCGGCAACGACCTCAGCCTTGCGCCGGATCACCCACCGCTTGGTATCACGGGGGGGAAGGTCGGCAACGGTGAGGGGGCTGCCATCGGGCCCAATCACATATCTGACACGCGGCCTGTAATGCTCGGTCATCGTACTCAAACACTCGCTCGATGAGCTTACGTTGAGAGGGACCCTAGCAAGCCGCGTTTAAGATTTGCCTAAGCTGTCAGGTAAAGGAAGCGGCAAGGAAATAGCCAAAACTTGCTGAATTCACAGCGCATTGTTGCGCCACAAGAGGCCGCACGTCTAAGGCCTTGGCGGACCTTCCTTGCCTTGCTTAACGGGCGCGCCATCCTTATGTTCGGGCGAGGCTAGGGTGCCGAAGAAAACGGCACACGGCTGCGGCGGACCGTTTATACTATGAAGGGCCCATGACAGTGCCGGGCCGGCGTCATCCGAGAGATTTGAGCCCGTGGCATCGTCGAAGCCCAGTATGTTGAACAGCCTGCACCTGTCCGAGAGCCCGCCCAAGACCCGCGTGGTCGTTGCCATGTCGGGAGGCGTGGATTCCTCCGTCGTGGCGGCCCTCCTGCAGCAGGAGGGCTATGATGTCGTGGGCATTACCCTCCAGCTTTACGATCACGGAGAGGCGGTCGGCCGGAAAGGGTCGTGCTGTGCCGGACAGGACATCCAGGATGCCCGCCGCGTGGCCGACAAGCTTAAGATTCCCCATTATGTGCTCGATTACGAGGCGCGCTTCGCCAAAGCGGTGATGGGCGAGTTTGCGGACAGCTATCTTCAGGGCGAGACGCCGGTTCCTTGCGTCTCTTGCAACCAGAAGATCAAGTTCCGCGATCTCTTGGAGACCGCCGAGGGTCTCGGTGCGGCGGCGCTCGCGACCGGCCATTATGTCAGGAGCAAGCCCGGCACCTTTGGGTGGGAGCTTTACCGCGCCACCGACAAGGAGCGCGATCAGAGCTATTTCCTATTCGCGACCACGCCCCAGCAGCTTTCCTTCCTGCGCTTTCCACTCGGCGATCGCCCCAAGGAGGCGACGCGTAGGCTCGCGCGCGATTTTGGACTGACGGTCGCCGACAAGTCCGACAGCCAGGACATCTGCTTCGTGCCGACGGGGCGTTATACGCAAGTGATCGAGCGCCTGCGCCCGGGCGCGGCTGAGGCCGGCGACATCGTCCATATCGACGGCCGCGTGCTAGGCCGCCATAGTGGGATCATTAACTACACGATCGGCCAGAGGCGGGGGCTCGGCGTTCCCGCGCAGGAGCCCCTCTACGTGTTGAAGCTCGACGCCTCCCGCAGGGAGGTCGTGGTTGGGCCGAAAGAGTGTCTGCGCACCCGGCGCATCTTGCTCCGCGACGTCAATTGGCTTGGCGATGAGCCTCTCGAGGCCTTTGTTCAGTCGGGAGATGAAGTGCTGGCGCGTATTCGCTCGAGCGGGGGGTTGCAGCCGGCGCGAGTGACTTTCGAGGATGGCGAGACGATGGTCGATCTCGCCTATGGCGAGGAAGGGGTCTCGCCGGGACAAGCTTGCGTTTTCTATGCCGCAAGCGACGGTGGGGAGCGGCTTCTCGGCGGTGGATGGATCAAGTCCTCCGAAGGAGGAGCGTGGTTGGCCAAGGATGGCTTTCGGGTGCCCACGCGACGCGGCGCCGGAGAGACAATCGCGGCCGGGTCGCGTTAGGACCGATCTCACTCGGTCCTACAACGTTGGAGAGGGTAGCCTTGGCCTCGAGAGCACCTGTTATGGACGCAGCAGCCGTGCGCCATGCCTATCGCCGCTGGGCGCCGGTCTATGACTTCACCTTCGGCCAGATCGCCGAGGCGGGACGGAAGCACGCCGTCAAGATCATCAACAGTCGCAAGGGCCGCGTGCTTGAGGTCGGTGTCGGCACGGGACTGTCTCTGCCGTGTTACGGCAGCCACCTCACTCTGACGGGCATCGATCTTTCGCCTGAGATGCTCGACAAGGCGCGGGAGAAGGTCGAGCGCCGCGGGCTCGACAACATCGCCGGCCTGCATGAGATGGATGCCGGCGCGCTCGCGTTCCCCGATGAGAGCTTCGATACGGTGGTCGCGATGTATGTCATGACGGTGGTGCCGGAGCCCGAGCGGGTGATGCGGGAGCTTGAGCGCGTCTGCGCCGCCGGCGGCGAGGTGATTCTGGTCAACCATTTCAGCGAGGAGGAGGGGGTCCGCGGCTGGTTCGAGCAAAAGCTCGCACCCTTTGGCGATCTCCTCGGTTGGCGGCCTGTCTTTGGGCTCGATCGGGTACTTGTGTGCGATGATTTGCGGCTGGTCGAGCGGCGTTCTCTCCGTCCCCTCGGACTGTTCACCATGCTTCGCTTCGTCAAGGAGCCTGGTTTTGGCGTGGCGCCACAGGCGGCACTTGGCGTGAGGCAGCCGGCACGGTCGAGGCAATTCGCTCCTGTCCGGCCGCGGCTGCCGGAGCCGATCAGGGTGAGGGTGAAGTGGCAGGTCGCCCGCGCGCTGGTGCATTGCCGTCGTTTGCTTGACAGCAATTATTGGCGCTCCCTATATCGGCGGCTTGCGAGCCAATCGGCGGAATAGCAACCGCGCTTGGCCCAATGGCGGAGTAGCTCAGCTGGTTAGAGCAGCGGAATCATAATCCGCGTGTCGGGGGTTCGAGTCCCTCCTCCGCTACCATCGTTATCATCCAGTTGCGGTCCTCTGTGTCCCCGTCAGTGGCGATAGGAATAGAGCACTGGGCTCCGCATGAACCTCGATCGGCATGGCCTCTCGATTTTTACGCGGGTGCAGAACAATTCCGTCAATGAAGGTGCGCAATACAGCGGCTGCTTGAGTTGTGACGGTTGGTTCTGCGGCAAGACTCTCCTCAAGCCGTTCAACCTTTCGTCGGAAGAGTGTAGCGAGATCTGGAAGCCCCGCGGGCTTAACGAAGGCTGGCCCGAAGGATTGAGCCATATGCGCGCCGTGATCTAGGGCGGACACTAATTTCGCAGAATGCCGGATCGGGTGAGAGCTCCGGCCGGTGTCTTGCGACCCGATCCAAGCAGGCGTAGGGAGTGCATATGGCATGTCCCCTTTTGGCACTTTTCGGACATCCCAGCCGCACCGAGGAATGTCCGCTATCGGGGGCAAAGCGGACGCGAATCGAACGGGCCCTTATGTCGGCTAATGAACAACATCGTGCGGGGCCTATGACGACGAGACGACCATCAAAGACCGGAACTGGATAGCGGAGAAATTCTGAGCCTTCGGGCCGGCTGCAGAGCGGGCTGGTCGGTCGCGGTCGAATCTGGGGGGAGAGATGGAAGCCTCTGAAGGCAGGGACGGTTTCCGGAACGCAGGCCTCGCGATCATTGCGGTCGGCGTCGTTCTCGCCGGACTCGTCTATGGCCGCACATTCCTGATCCCGCTTGCCATCAGCATCCTCGTCTGGAACCTGCTGGAGGCGATGATCGAGCGCTTCGCGAGCCTGAGGCTCGGGAGCTTTCAAGTCCCAAAGTGGCTCGCGGCACTACTCGGCATCGCCGTCGTGCTGCTTGGCCTCTATCTCGTGATCTGGATTCTTCTCAGCCAAGTCGATGCCGTCACCGCCGCATGGCCGCGCTATGTGGCGCGGCTGCAGACGATCATTGGCGACCTCACACAGTGGCTCGGCGCCGAGCAGTCGGAGAAGATCCGAAACGCGTTTGCCGAGATCGATGTCACCCGGCGGCTCCCTGCAGCCTTTGCTTCCGCTCAATCCTTCGTCGTGACGCTCCTCCTCATCATCGCCTATGTCGGGTTCCTCTTTGTGGAAAGCGCATATATGAGGCAGAAGATCATCGCGATGTTTCCCGATACCCGCCGTGGCGAGGACGCGCGCAAGGTGCTGAACGCCGTTTCTGAGAGCGTGCGCCGCTACATCTCGGTGAAGACTGGTGTGAGCGCGCTGACCGGCATCTGCTGCTACGCGGTCATGCGCCTGATCGGCATAGATTTTGCCGCCACCTGGGCGCTGCTTATCTTCTTCCTGAACTTCATCCCCAATATCGGATCGATTGTCGGGGTCTCGCTTCCCGCCCTCGTCGCGCTTGTCCAGTTCGACACGCTCGGTCCGTTCGTCCTTGTCATTGTTTTGCTGACGTCGATCAATCTCACCATCGGCAGCGTGCTTGAGCCGATGCTGATGGGCAAATCGCTCAACATGAGCCCGTTCGCCATAATCCTCTCGCTCGCCTTCTGGGGGATGATCTGGGGCATCGTCGGCATGTTCATGAGCGTACCGATCATGGTTCTGGTCATGATCATCTGCGCGCATATCCCCGGCTGGCGATGGGTTGCCGTCTTGTTGTCAAAGGACGGCAATATCGAGGGATCAACTGCAACCGACCCCATCGCTCCCGCCTGAACCCGAAGCGTTCGGCTCAATCGAGCGAGAGTGTCACGTGTAAGACGCTACCATCGCGCGTCTGCCGCATTGGCAAGCCGCACCGCTTGAAGACGGCAAGCATCGGTTGATTCTCCGCAAGCACCTCGGCCTCGAATTGCGGCACGCCCGCGTCCTCGGCAAGCCGCTTCAGATGCTTCAAGAGCAGGCTCGCGATTCCGCGTCCGCGATAGCCTTCCCCCGTAGTAAAGGCCAACTCCGCGCTCCGAGGGGCCTTGGCATCTTCAAC
Source organism: uncultured Alphaproteobacteria bacterium (assembly GCA_963742355.1). Lineage (GTDB taxonomy): Bacteria > Pseudomonadota > Alphaproteobacteria > Rhizobiales > Methyloligellaceae > Methyloceanibacter. Next base: position 503,610 of record CAVULQ010000005.1, read on the forward strand.
GGCATAGCGCCCGCCCCCGATCAGCGTCTCGCCTTTGGTTGTCTTCGTGGTGACGACCAACGCGACAACACGGCTGAAATCGACCTCGGTCAGCTGTTTGAGGTCGGCGTCCGTCAGCTCCTTTTTGGGGCTGAAGAAGCGCCGGTAAACCGCCTCGCGGTCAAGCCCCTTGAAAGTCTCGAGCACACTCGCTCGATCCTCTCGCCGAATGGCGCGCACCGTGACCTCGGTGCCATCCTTCAGCACGTCGTGGGCTAGATAGTCGCGAGGATCAGCCACCTGAATGCTCAATCGATGATGTGGTAGCCGCCGTCGATATAGAGCGTTTCGCCGGTAATCAGCTTCGCCCCGTTCATGCAGAGGAAGGCCACAGCGACACCGACATCGTCGATCGATACGAGGCTTCGCGCGGGGGCCTTGGCCTCTGCCTTTGCGATCAGCTCATCGAAATCGGTGATGCCCGAGGCGGCCCTCGTCTTGAGCGGCCCAGGCGAGATGGCATGCACCCTGATGCCCTTGGGGCCGAGCTCGGCGGCCAGATAGCGGGTTGCCGACTCCAGCGCCGCCTTCACCGGGCCCATCATGTTGTAGTGCTCGACCACCATCTGCGAGCCGTAATAGGTCATGGTGGATAGAGTGCCTCCGTCGATCATGAGCGGCTCGGCGAGCTTCGCCATGCGAATGAACGACCAGCAGGAGATGTCCATCGCGGTCAGAAAGCCGGCCTTGGAGCAATCGACCACGCGGCCCTGCAAATCCTCCTTGGGGGCGAAAGCGATCGAATGGAGGCAGATATCGAGCTTGCCCCACTTCCGCTTGATCGCATCGAACACCGCTTCCAGCTGACCTTCAACCTGGAGGTTGAGCGGCATGAAGATCTCGGCGCCGACCTCCTTCGCAAGGGGCTCGACGTGAGGTTTGGCCTTGTCATTGAAATAGGTGATAGCAAGGTCGGCGCCGAAGGTGCGGAATGCCTTGGCGCAGCCCCAGGCGATAGACTGGTCGTTGGCGATTCCGGTGACCAGCGCCTTCTTGCCCTTGAGCAGCGGCAAGGTGGAAAGATCAATCATATCGGCTTCTCCTCAAGCAGCATCGCGCTTAGCGCGCACGACGGCGAGCGTGTGGCGGGCGATCATCAGCTCCTCATCGGTGGGAATGACATAGCAAGCGATGCGCGACCCGGAACGCGAGATGAGCATCTTTCCGCCGGCATTTGCCTCGGGGTCGAAATCGAGACCGAGCCAGGTCAGGCGCCTGGCCACCGCCTCGCGAATGGCGGGTGCGTTCTCTCCGATGCCGGCCGTGAAGACGAACCCGTCGATACCGCCCATCGCCGCCGCCAGCATCCCCGCATAGAGCGATATCCGGTAGACGAAGTGGTCAAGTGCGAGCTTGGCGCGCGGGTCCTTGCTCGCGAGCAATTCCCTGACGTCGTTGCTGATCCCGGATAGACCCTTCAACCCGCACTCGTTGTAAAGAAAGCGTTCGATCTCTTTGGCGCTCATTCCCTTCTCGCTCATGAGATAGAGAACGATGCCTGGATCGAGTTGGCCAGGCCGCGTTCCCATCGGCAGACCATCGAGCGCGGTGAAACCGAGGGTGCTCTCCACGCTCTTGCCGCCAGAGATCGCGCACATCGACGCGCCGCTGCCGAGGTGGGCGACGACGACCCGTCGGCGCGCGATACCGGGCGCAACCTCAGGCAGCCGGTTCGCGATGTACTCATAAGACAGGCCGTGAAACCCGTAGCGGCGAACGCCTTCTGCGTAGAGCTGCTCGGGAAGGGCATAGCGGTCGGCGACCTCTGGATGACCTCGGTGAAAGGCGGTGTCGAAGCACGCAACCTGCAGCAACTTAGGCTGGCGCTCCCTTACAGCCCTGATCGCGGCGAGATTGTTGGGCTGGTGCAGTGGAGCGAGCGGGGAAAAGGTGTCGAGCCGCTCGAGCACGGCGTCGTCGATCACGACGGGTTCGCTGTAGTCCGGTCCGCCATGTACGACGCGATGACCGATCGCAGTCGGTAGCGTCCCCAAGCGCGCCCTGAGGAACGCGACGAGCTTGTCGAGCGCCTGGGGCGCATTCGCTACCTCAGCGCCAGCCCATGCCTCTTCGATCGGCTGCCCATCCATTCCTTTGGCAATCAACTTGGGGTGCACGCCGATCCCTTCGATCTGTCCCTTGAGCAGCCGGCTGAGCTGATCGCGCGCGTCGAGCGAAAAGAGCTGGAACTTGGTGCTCGAGCTGCCGGCATTGACGACGAGAATCGTGTCGGTCACGGCATCAGGCCCTGATCGGCTGGTTCAATTGGCTATGGCGAAGAAGGGCGGCTACTGCGCAAGACGCCATGCGCGTCCTGACATTATCCGCGCGCGAGGTTAGGATGATCGGAACGCGCGCGCCGAGCACGATGCCCGCCGCATCGGCATGGGAGAGGAAGGTGAGGTTCTTCGCCAGCATGTTGCCGGCTTCGAGATCAGGCACCACGAGAATCTGCGCCTGACCGGCGACTGGGGATTTGATCCCCTTAATTCGGGTAGCCTCGGGGCTGATCGCGTTATCGAAGGCAAGCGGGCCATCGAGCTCCCCGCCCGTGATCTGCCCGCGATCGGCCATCTTGCACAGAGCCGCCGCCTCGATGGTCGAGGGAATGCTCGTGGTCACGGTCTCGACGGCGGAGAGGATTGCGACCTTCGGCGTGCCGAACCCGAGGCCGGCAAAGAGATCGATGGCATTCTGAATGATGTCGCGCTTCGTCATCAGGTCAGGCGCGATGTTCACCGCGGCATCGGTGATGAACAGAGTGTGCGGATGGCCCGGCACGTCCATCACGAAGACATGGCTGATGCGCCTGCCGGTACGTATTCCCGTTTCGCGTTTCACGACTTCCGCCAGAAGTTCGTCCGTGTGGAGGCTGCCCTTCATGAGCAGCTCGGCCTTGCCCGTACGGATCAGCTCGACGGCCTTCTCGGCGGCCGCCTGACTGTGCGGCACGTCGATGATCTCCAAGCCGCCGAGATCCAAGGAGAAGGACTGGGAGACGCTGCGAATCTTGTCCTTGGGGCCGACGAGAATTGGCTTGATGAGCTTTGCTTCAGCAGCCTCAAGCGCGCCCTTGAGCGACGTCTCATCGCAGGGGTGGGCGACGGCAGTCGCAAGCGGCGGCTGCTTCTTCGCCGCCGCGATCAGCCGATCGTATTTCTCGTGCTTGCGCACGGGGTTGGCAATTTCGGTCATGGCAGGTCGCTCCTCGAAATTGCGCCTCAAGGAGGCGGCGCTTGTTGCGAGCCCAGGGGTCAGCGAGCGGATTCAGTCGAAGTCGCCGCTCACTTTTCGCAGCTGTGCGCGCTGTTGCCTCGCCTCGCCAGACGCAGGTGGTTGAGCCTGTTCTGTCTGGCTTCGTGCAGCGCCTGGCTTCTCTTTGATGAGCGCTTCGATCTCGGTACGACGCGCCTTGCCGGCCTCGCTCTTGACTCCGACCACATTGAGCAGGCGGCGAAGCTCGCCCACCATGCGGGGAGCAAGATCGGGCTCATTCGCCAGCATGGCTGGAATTGCCGCGACGGCGCGGCGTTGATCGAGCAACAGGCTGAAGAATTGGTCGCGGACCACCTTCTTGAATTCGGCCAGCGTCAGGCCAGCTCCGGCCTCCTCTCGCATGTCCTGCAGAAGGCGGAAGCCGCGCTCGTCGGCTATGCCCTCAGGCATGCGGATGTAGAGCATCGCCCTGATGGCAGCCGCGCGCGCTCCACCCTCGCCAATGCCCCAGGTCAGCTCTTCGGCGCGGTGGGCTACGAAGGAGCGATAGACGCTGTCGACACCCGGGCGCCGGCGTGGGCTCGTTTCCGAGGCCTTCAGACCAACAAACGCCTGGACTGCCGGCGAGCCGTACACGCCGTAAAACAGGGTCTCGGACCACTGGTCGCGCATGTCGCGGTAGATGTTCAGCGACGTTTCGATCCAGTTCGAGGTCCATTGCTGCGCTTGCCAGAACACATTGTTCGCCGGGACTGGTTCGCGGTGTTCCCGCACGCTTTGCGCTGCTGACGGCACCAAGCCCATGAAGGGGTTGGTGCGAGCAAACGCGTCATATTGGAGACGAAGCGGTTGCATTCGCCTCATCCAATCGGCGAAACCCGGGCTCGCCGCGAGCTGAATCCAGGGCTGAACGAACGTGCGATACAGTCCGAGATTGATCTCTGAGATGCGCGCCGCGGTGGCAAAGTTCCGCTCGTCTTCCGGGCTGTTGCCGCCGAGAGCTTTGATGTCTTCGAGCGTGCGCGTTTCAAACCTCACGAGGTAATCGCCGCTGACGAGATCGGCGGTCTCATCGCTTGCCTGCTTCGGCGTCATAACCGCCTCATAGAGACCTGGCGGGAGCACGTCGATGAGATCGATATTGCTTGCAAATTCGTCGTGCTCCTTCTTGGCCACAGAGCCGGAGACGAAGATACCGAGGTGCCCGGCCGAGGGGTGTATGGCATAGATGATCGTCTGCCCGTGCGCACGAATGTCATCGACGCTCTCATAGAGATCGAGAATCCAATCGAGCGCTTGCGGCGGCGGCGTGATGTTGTCGGCCTTCGAGCAGAACACGACGATCGGCGATTTGATATTGCGCAGGTCGATGGTCGTGCCGTCGGATGAAACGATCTCGGCGGTAGCAAGCTTGTTGCCGATGAACAGCTGATCGGCGATCGATTGCATCTCCTCCGCATTGAGCAGGATGTGGGCGCTCCACCACTCCTCGAACTCGAGATAGCGCGGAGCCTCGCTGTCCACCTTCGAATAAAGATTGTAGCTCTTGCTCCAGTACGTGTTGGCGGGGTTGAGAACTCTCGAAGTTGCTGACGAGCCACGCCCCGTCGAATATGCCGTTGCCGAGGTCGCCCATCAGCGCGGTCAACCAACTGCCGCCGAGCAGCCCGCCGGTATAGCGCATGGGGTTCTCGCCGCGCACGCCGGCCCAATAAGAGAGGGGAGACCCAGCGACGATGACGGGTCCGAACAGCTCGGGCCTCTTGGCGGCCACCATCATCACGGCCCATCCAGCCTGGCAATTGCCTATAACGGCCGGCTTGCCGTCGGCCTTCGGATGCAGCGCGATCACGCGCTCGAGGAAAGCGGCTTCCGCCGCGGCAATATCCTCGATGGTCTGGCCAGGAACCGGCTCGGGCAAAAAGCCGATGAAGTAGCAGGGGTGCCCCGCATTGAATGCCACGCCGATCTCGCTCTTTGCCTTGAATCCGCCAATGCCGGGACCATGGCCTGCGCGCGGATCGACGATAACGAAGGGCCGCTTGCTTTCGTCAATGTGGACACCGGCCGGCGGAGCGACGCGCGCCAGCACGTAGTTCACCGGGCGTGGCAAGGTTCGCCCGTCCATGACCAACTCGGTGCCGAATTTCAGGACGTGGGGCGCGAGCTGGGCGATATGCTCCTCGCGATGCTGGCTGCGCTGCCGCATCACATCGAGAAAGAGGACTCCGCGCTGAAAAGCATCAAGCCAATACGACCAAGCGTCCTTGACGAGATCGGGTGTCCACGGCGCAAGCGCCGCGTTTGAGCGAGCTTCGGATGTGTGTTCAAGCATGGCCGCCTCCTTCCACTATACCGCACGCTCTATGGAGGCGAGGTGACAGAGGCCTTGATGAATGTCAACTCCCTCACCTTTGCTAGGCATATCACCGATCTACGGCCATTTGAGGGCCGGCTTCCATGGTTTCGCTCCCTAATTTTCTGTCGTGCAGATTGCAATTGTAACTCGGCTACTCTTGGCAGTTCGACACGACAGCATGCCGCGACCAGAAGGATCTCGGGCCAAGGACCGCGAAGGTCGCGCAAAAGATCAACTCATTCTCGCCCGATCAAAGCTGGACCAAGGCCGAGCCGAAAAAGGCGATGATCGGATTGAGACGTCTTAGGCTCCCGCCGAAAAGACTGCCGCTGTTCGAGAGAGTAATTAACACTGTCAATATCTCCCCGGGAGACGACAATCAGGGTGTTCGGCATCTCGCGCTACGACCGCATCGCCAAGGCGCTCAACATCGAGCGCCATCTGACCTGGCCGGAGCTCTTGCCGTTCTTCGAGGGCGCCGCCGAGGAGCTCGGCCCCTGCTCGCCGAGCTCCTTGAGCTCGCCTTGGATCGGTAGATACACTCGTAGCGGCGGCTGAAGCGGTAACGCTCGCTGTCATTCGCCGGTCGCGGCGTGAACCATCTCTGCGAGACGTTCGAGATCCTTAACCACGAGCGCGTTCTTCTCTCGCTCGACGAGCCCGATCCGCGCGAGCCGCGTGAGCTCGCGGGCGACCGCCTCGCGATGGGTGCTTATCCGGCTTGCGATCTCGATGCGGGTGGGGCGAGGGGCGATGCGCGCGCCCTTTCCCTCTTTCTTGCCGAGGCTTGCCAGCCTCAGCAACTCGGCCTGTAACGCTTCTTTAGCGCACCGGACGACCTCTCATCGCCCTCAAGGGAAAAATTACAGAAGTGTATCCGGGTGGAAAGTACTCTGTCACCGGAGCAGCCAACTTGCGACCATATTGACCTCGTGAAGATAGGCGGGGACAATCGTTTGCATGGGCCTGGATTGCACACGCCTGACCTCTCCGACGTGGCTCGCGTTACCATGACGACCCGCCAAGCCACGCTCGTTTCGATTGTCGCGCCCTTCTACAACGAGGGCGAGGTCGTAGAGTCGTTCTACCAGGCAATGAGCGATGTGCTCGACGGTCATTCGGACACCCGCTTCGAAGTCATATGCGTAGACGACGGCAGTCGGGATGACACCCTTCAGCGATTGATCATGCTCACCAATAGGGATGCGCGGTTCTCTGTCATCGAGCTCTCGCGGAACTTCGGCAAGGAGGCCGCACTTACCGCGGGTCTCGATGCAGCCAAAGGCGATGCGGTCATTCCAATCGATGCCGACTTGCAGGATCCTCCTGAGTTGATCCCGACCCTCATCGCGGCGTGGCAGAGGGGTGCCGACATTGTGCTCGCTGAGCGCGTGGACCGCGAGTCGGATGGGTTCTTGAAACGGACCACGGCGACATTGTTCTATCGTCTGCACAACTCGCTGTCGAAAGTACAGATACCCGGAAATGTGGGAGACTTTCGCCTCTTGGACAAATCGGTTCTCGAAGGTCTCAAACAACTCCCTGAGCGGCAACGATTCATGAAGGGGCTTTTCGCCTGGGTGGGATTTAACACGGTAACCGTCGCCTACAGCAGAAAACCACGGAACGCGGGTTCCACAAAATATTCTTGGTGGGCGCTTCTGAACCACGCCCTTGAGGGATTGACCAGCTTTAGTACGGAGCCATTGCGATTATGCGCTTATGCCGGAGGCATCACCGCAGTCGCGACCCTTGTCTATGCCGGCTTCATCCTCATGCGCACGCTAATCCGGGGCGTCGATGTTCCCGGCTACGCTTCCATTCTCGTGGCAATCTTGTTTCTCGGCAGCCTGCAGCTCCTCGGCATTGGCTTACTCGGCGAGTATGTGGGCCGAATCTATATGGAGACCAAGCAGCGCCCGACGTATCTCGTGCGGAGGCTGCATAAACGGGCCAATGAAGACTGAACCTAACGGATTACGACCGCTTGGACTCATTCTTGAGGTGCAAAGCATCCTTGTCGTCGTCGCAATTTCCTTCTTTTGGAGCGCGTCGGCGGAAGCAGGTTTCAAATGGATCGATGCGAACAAGCAAGCTTGCCCGGATATTTGCAAGGCAGACAAAGGCGAAAACGGGAGTCCACCGGTGCAAAATGCCGTCCCAATTGCCGGCAAGCACCAATATTACGTTTGCGCCGGCCATATTGTCGGCAGTCCGCCGAAGGATGAGAGGGGTGGCTCAAACGATGGCACTTCGTGCATCGTCGGAGATCATTCGGGTACCCAGGCCTTGGCGCGGTACAAGTGCCTCTGCACCTCCGACAAAGTCGATGGACCCTTGTGGTGAAGCGATTCTCAGCGCCGCGGCGGCATGACGGTTATGATGAAGCTCGACGGCCGTGCGCGGTAACCCCAGTAAGAGTGAGCCACAGTCAACTCGGTTTGGGTGGTTTCGGGCGTTGTTATGCTGCCGACGGAATCGGAGCACTTTCTATCCTCCTTGGCACAGACTACCAAAAGACCCGAGCGGTCGAGATCCTCAGCCGTTACCCAAGGTGCCAGATGGAAATCGAGATGTGAAAAAACATGCGGTTGATCGGTGCTGTAGAACGCAACGGCGTTATCGTAACGTTGGCTTCCGGCAACATACAGCAGAGGTGAGGCGGTGGTCTCATGCCAGATCCTCGTTGCCTCGCGCGCTAACTCTTTCCGCGGTTCAACATAGTTGATGTCAGTGGCGAACCAAATCTTGGCGATGGCGATTGCGGGTGAAAGCACCAGCACTGCGAGCATCATGCCCGAGACGACGGCGAGACCGACACGATAAAGTCGCTGATCCCCCTCGCGGCCAGCCACTTCAAGTAACAGGAGCGGCATCAGACTGAAAATCGCAATCGTCATGTTTGTGTCCGGCCGCAAACGAAATGCGAATCCCGCGATAAGCGTTAGCGCCAGCGGTAGGAGAGCGAGGGTCACTAGGACTCGAAATCTTGGCTCACGCCAACGCGCTCTAAGCGCAACAAGCCAATCCCTCGGCGAGGCTCTTTTTGTCAGAGCAATTAGCGCTATGACGACCGACTGGAACGCGATAACCCCGGCCAGCAAAACGACGCATGAGCGGACCACCGACATCATATCCAGGCCTGTCTTGTGAATGAAATAGTTCACCGGGGCCGCATTACTCCGTGCGAGCCACCAAGCGTGAGGTGCAAACAGGAAAGCAGCGACAAGCACCGACACGTAAGGCGACGCAGAGGCAAAATACGCGCGGCGCGCAGGGTGAACGATTGCTGCGGCGAAGCACGTTGCCGCCAAAATCAGCGCGAAATACTTGGACAGCATGGCCAGACCCATGAACAAACCGAAAAAAATTGCATCGGGGAGGCGGCGCTTATCGATCGATCGAACGAAGAAATGCGTTGTCCAAGGCCAGAGGGACAAGAAAATCGAGTTGGCGTTATATTTCAGCGCCAGGAATGTGTAGAACGGCGTTAGTAGCAGAAGAATTGTCGCGGTTATCCGTCTGTTGCCATCGGCGAAGTCCCCGATGAGCATCCATGAGCCGTAAAGGCCGAGGCCGGCATTCAGGGTGGCCAGTAGCGCAAACGCCCAATCAGCACGCGGAAACACCTCAAACCAGAGGCCTGCGATCCACGCCCAGAAGGGGGGATGCTTAGCATAACCAAATTGGAACTCGCGTCCCCAGACATAGGCCTCAGCCATGTCGTTGTGGATCGCCGCGGGTGCGGCGGATACAGCACTATAGATCGTCCAGATCGTTATGAAGATAGCCAGCAGCGCCAGCGCCGGAAACGGCCCCGGTTGTACGTTTGTGCCAGGCAAGCCCACAAGCGCTGTAGGTTCCGGCCACGTCCGCAGCCGATCTGCCGTGCCGCGAGAAGATTGCGGCAATTGAACGTGGACCAAGGGCAACGGGTTCACCCGACGCCGGCGGACGCGCGATGCCATAGCAACCGAAACATAGTGGGACCCCAATTGGAGGGCCCGATTCACGGGCACGATCGCGCCGAAAGTTGGCTGATAAGTCGGTCTAAGGACTTCGAAAAGTATACAAATCAGTAAACCTAGATGTTTGAGAACCCAACCGGTCGACGTTCCCGCTACATATGAGCCGATGGCGCGGAGGGGTCGGTGAAGTTCAAGGCTATCAGTTTTGCCCTCGTAGGTGTGGTCAATACCTTCATCGATTTTGGTGTCTTCTCGTTCGCTTGGCTGATTTTAGGGCTGTCCCCGCTGCTCGCGAACGTGGTGGCCTGGTTTGTCGCCACTTCCGGCTCGTATTTAATGAATTGCTTCACGACCTTTGCGGCAGAGTCGGGACGCAAGGTGTCGCTGGGGACATACATGGGCTTCGTTGGTGCCGGCGTCGCGGGTCTGACGTTAGGTACCGCCATCCTCCTCGTCGCGAAGATGTTCGTCCCCGTTCTTGCTGCCAAGCTCTTGGCGACCGTAGCCAGCTTCGCCCTAAATTTTTCGGTGTCTTATTTGTTGGTTTTTGTTCGCAAGATCGAAGCGTTTTAGGCCAGGTCACGTCAAGGTCACGGCAGTCGCGACCCCCGGCACAGCAAACGGCGACCGCCGCGCGGGAGGCCATCATCACTCTTTGAATCGGCACGGTTTCTGAAGCCGCGGTCTAAAACCAAGCTTCATAGCTTCGTCCTGCGTGCCGTTCCCTCCTCGAGAGATCCGAAAGGGCCAACAGGTACAGCACGAATAGCGCAACTCCGCAGATGAGCCATGTTTGCCACATCCCCCAGCCAAAGGAGGCGATTGTCAGGAAGCACGTGAGGCCGGCGGCTGCAAATGGCTGAGCTGGGGCCGGTAAGAGCGAGATCCTAAGGATAGCCGCGGCTCCCGCTATAGCCATTAAAACGGCTCCGACGACGCCAAGCTCGAAAAGAGTTTGGAGAAATAGATCATGGGCATGCCAGGCGCTCGTTCTCGGAAAGATAAATCCAGGGGGAGTTTCCTTGGCTTGATGCAGCTCGTTCAGCGCCCGGGTGGAATCGGCGCCGATGCCGAGCCATGGATGATCGAACACCTTTTCGGCCGTGTACTCCCAAATAATCACCCGCGCCCGGAAGGAGCTCGGCAACCAACTCGCCTCGTGCAGGCCAGCCTTGTACGCCAAGAAGTCTGCCGGGAGCACGAGCATAAACGCAGCGCACCAGAGCGCGGCGAGGCCCCTGACGACAGGCCTTGGCCAAAGCCGAGCGACCACATAAACGGCACTCGAAAGAACGAGAGCCAATTGCGAGGATTGGTGCTCGGACAGAAGTACGGGGATTCCCGCCATCACCAAGAACATCACCGGCCTCATCGAACGCCAGTCAGGGTCCTCGACTTGAAGCGCAAGAAGCATTGGCCAAAGGTTGAGCGTCAGAATCGCCACATTTTGATTGAGGTCCGATGGATTGAGGTGAGCTATTTGACCGTAGAGGATCGTCGCGTGCTTCGCGTTGGGTCTGTGGAGCAGCTGGATCGAGTTCAATGCCAATCGTGTGATCGCTCCATCGGTCAGCAATTCAAACGTGATAAAAAACGCAGCGACGAACCCGCCAAGGGCGAAAGTGACAGCGGCCTTTCGCAGAGTAGAGGAATCAATTCGAGGCACTGCGGCGGCTACGGCGAACGTGCTCAAGGATACTGCCGTGATAAGAAGAGCCTTGTTAAGGGCAGTGTGCGAGTCGACCGCCCACGTCGAATTGAGAAACACGTACCCGATAACGATGAGCACTGCGATGAGTGCGGCGTTCCATTCGAATAGCCGTATGCCCTCATTCCGACGCTGGGCTGCGAAGATAAGTGCGAGAGCCAGTAGAGCAAGAAACAGCCACGTCAACCGCGGCACGGCGGCCGTTATCACTGGGCTGAGAAAGAATAAGGTTGGGACGACGATCTTTCCGCTGAACCGCTGAGTGCTTTCAAGGCCAACCAAGTTGGACACTTTTGCTGCTTGCTCTTAATCAGTTTGCAATTGGCGTCAGCGAAGTCAGGCGTTCGGATGGGGTTTGCTTATCCCCTCGAGGTTCCCGAAAAAGGGCAGCGCCCTCGCCAACCTTCGGTCTGCCAACTTTGTGGCTTCGCTGCGCCCCTATGGATACAAATTGTCAAACTTGGGTGCGAGTCACCGCCATCGATGTCTCGGGGTGCCGCGTTTTAGCTGAGCATTCTCAGATCGCTCTAACGTCCAAGATCTAGGGTGTTAATTCCCAGCAACTCAGCGGCTCGCTCGGTTTGCCAATTCGCCTCCTGTCGAGGTTTCCTTACCGAGGCCGCTCTCGCCCCGCGGAACGCATCAAATCTCATTGTGATGCGCAAGCCAGGAGCGTTGTCGTCGACAATCAATTCCGAGCCGTGCAGCCCAGCCACGGCGGCAACAAGGGCGAGACCAAGCCCTGTGCCCTCGATCTTCGCGCTACGTTTGAGCCGATAGAACCTTTGAAAGATACGCTGCATCGCTTCCTGTGGCACGCCCAATCCATTGTCGGCAACGCTTAAGACGAGTCCAGAGCCGTCGCGATAAAGCGAGACTTCGATATGCGTTCTCGCCGGCGTGTGTCTGATCGCATTGTCGAGCAGGTTGCCTAGTAATTCGGTTAGGAGCTCTTTGTCACCTCGCATCCTCAGCGACGGTAAGATACTCGTGGTGATCGTTCTCCCTTGTTCTTCGGCTGCGACGGAGTATGCGTCACAGACTGTCTTGATGAGCTCGCTCAGGTCGATTTCACGGAAGCCTGATTGACGCGCGACCACTTCGATTTGCGAGATGCGCAGGAGCGCTGAAAAGGTTTTCAGAATTCTCTCGGTCTCGAGTTGCACTGCATCAATGGCACTCTCGCAATCGGGATTGCCCGCTGCGCTTTTTTGTGCGGCTTCGAGCTTTTGCTTTAGACGGCTGAGCGGAGTGCGGAGTGCATGTGCGATATCATTCGCCATGTGACTCGCTCCACCCATCAAAGTTTGAATTCGATCCAGCATGCGATTGAGCGTACAGGAGAGGAGATCAAAATTATCGTTTGTGCCGCGCAGTGGAATGCGGGAGTCCAGATCGCCCCCGATGATTGCTTCGGCCGTTGTCCTTATAGTGTCGACACGCTTCAAGAATCCGCGGCTCAGTAGCAATCCCCCCGTAACGCTCAGCAAGATGAAGGCGAATAAACTCCAGACACCAGCTTCGAGCCATGCGTGGCGCATGTCCTTTATCGATCCATAGTCGTCCGCAACGGAGAGACGCATTCCGTTGTCTAATTGGACGGTATGAACGTGAAAAGTCCGCTCAGTTCCGGCGCCAGGGCGCTTGACCGGGAGGGAAATGTCACTCCAACCGAGACGAGTGGGATCGACGGGTAAATTGCCGGCGATGTGATCCCCCTTAGCATCGACCAGCAAATAATCGAGGCCAAGCACGCTGTCGCGTCTCTGAACCTCTTCGATCAGCTCCGCATCCCCTTCGGAGCGCAGCTCCTCTTTCAAAAGCCCAACTTCAGCCTCGATACGCGCTGTCATTTGCCGTTCAAGAGATGTCTCGACGGTCCAATAGGCGATGGCGCCAATGATGGTGACCGACGCAGCGAGCACTGCGGCGTAAAGCAGTGCCATGCCAAAGCTCACGGTGCGCACGAGCCTAGGAAGGAGGCCTGATAACATATCCAAAGCCCCTGATAGTATGAATCAGCTCCTGCGCGTTTGGCTTGGTGACCTTTGCCCTGAGCCGGCTGATATGGGTCTCTACGATCTTGGTTTTGGGGTCGAAATGGAACTCCCATACCTTTTCAAGGAGCATGGTCCGCGTAACGACGCGCCCGGCATTTCGCATCAAATATTCGAGCAACTGGAACTCGCGGGGTTGCAGATCGAGATCGATGCCTCCACGCTTTACCCGGTGAGCGAGCAGATCCATCTCTAGGTCTGCAACTCTTAACACTGTTTCGACTGGCGCGATTCGGGGACGACGCGCCAGCGCATTGATACGGGCAAGCAGCTCGGAAAACGCGAATGGCTTTGTGAGATAGTCATCCCCCCCGCTCTCCAGACCCTCGACGCGATCGTCGACACCACCAAGAGCCGTAAGGAAGAGGACCGGGACATCGACACCAACACTCCGGAGCGTTCTGACGACTCGCAGCCCATCAACCTCCGGCAACATGCGATCGACAATCATGAGGTCGTATCGTCCGCTTACAGCACGCACCAAGCCATCTTGGCCGTCGGCTGCGTGGTCAGCCACATGCCCCGATTTATCGAGTCCATCGACAACGTAACTGGCCGTGTCCGCATCATCTTCGATAATAAGGATTCGCATAATCCGTCCGCTTCACTCATTGCTGCAGAAGCGGCGCTGCCGGACGCGAGTTCGTGCTGATTGCGCGTGCAGCTCTAAGCGCCCCATCCCGTGCCCCAAATATCGAGGAACTTGGCCCTCACCGACATATAAACTGCGCACTATGATCGCGTCCAAATTGGGTCGACGCGTTGGCAAATGATGGACGAGAGTATACCGATCAGTAACCTGCCGCTTTCGCGGAGATAGGGTTGCTTAACGCGAAGATTTTGCTCTTGCCCGAGAGGCTGCAGATTTCCTCGGCTTCCTTTCCAACTTGGGCTTTGCAAAACAGGACAAAAGCACCGTCAGCACGCCTATCAACCTCGGCGAGGAATCACTCCGCAGTGTGGTCCTGCCGTGTGAGTATTTGTAACCCTGCCAACGCCAGGGCGCCACAAATCCCAGCAAACAAATCGACACTCTAAAGCGCTTCGAGATTCGAGGCACGATCACCCTCGTCTCCTAAGCGCGGGCGCAGCAACCGACGGACTCGGGGCCCGCGCCGGCGATTCAGCGTTGCGGTTCGGAGGGCGACTGATGCTTCAGACAAAAACACCGATTAGGGTAGGGACTGGCTCGGCAGTCCTTGATCTCGAAAAGCTTCGTGCAGCGCCACTGATAAGGCGGCCCTTCGATTATTTGATCGTTTCGGATTTCATTCGGCGGAATTGGGAAAAGCGTCTGCTCGACGCCTATCCGCACATTCGGAAAGGTGGAAGCTTCCCGTTGTCGACGACAAATTTCGGTGACGACTTCGGCGCGCTGATCAATAGCATGGATGGGCCGGAGTTCAGGCACGTTGTTGAGGAGAAATTTTCGCTCGACCTTGAGGGGCGACCGACGATATTCACGGTACGCGGCCGCTGCAGGGCGAGCGACGGAAAGATTCACACCGATACGGAAAGCAAAATAATAACCGTGCTTCTTTATATGAACCCACGGTGGGCTCATCAAGGCGGAAGATTGCGCCTACTCAACAGCGCTGTGGACATCGAAGAGTCAGTCGCCGAAGTTCCACCGACATTCGGCACGTTGCTGATTTTCAGACGCTGTGATCATTCCTTCCATGGCCATCTGCCATTCGAGGGAGAGCGCAAAGTGATCCAAATGAATTGGGTCACGGACCAGCGGTTCGTAGATCGGGAAATTAATAGGCACCGATGGTCCGCGTTATTTAAGAAACTCGGAGCTCGGTGAGCCCGGAGTCGCGCGAATGCCGGATCGTCCTACCTGCTGGGCCCTGACCGAGGGCTTTGCTGGGATGGAAAATCAATGCCTCGGACTTGCAGATGCGATTGGCATCCCTGGTGAGATAAAACGTGTCAGCCGCCCTCGATCACCTCTGCGATATCTTCCACCCCGCTTTTGGCCGAATCCGCTTGAGACTGCCACAGAGGGGACTGTTTTGGCTCCTCCCTGGCCCGACGTGTTGATTTCGAGCGGCCGCGGCAGCGTCGCTGCAGCGCTGGCTATTCGCCGCCGCTGCACGGGAAGGATGTTCTCCATCCACATCCAAACCCCCTATGTCGACCGTCACCGCTTCGATCTCGTGATCATTCCGCAGCACGACGGCCTGCGCGGCGACAATGTCTTAGTCACCACGACCGCCCTGCACCGCGTCACCAAGACCGTGCTCCACGAGGCAGGGCGAACTTTCACCGATCGTTTGTCGCATCTGCCACGGCCGCTCATCGCCGTCCTCGTGGGGGGCTCGCGCCGGCATCTAGAATGCTCGCCTGAGGCGATGAGTCGAATGGCGAATCAATTGCTACGGGCCGTACGAGAGTGCGGTGGTTCTCTCGCGGTCACAACCTCACGGCGGACTGGTAAGCAGAATGAGGCAATACTGCGCGAAGGCCTGAACGGCATCCCGCTATTGTTCTGGGATGGCAAAGAGGAGAACCCTTATTTGGGTTTCCTCGCGCTCGCCGATGCCATCGTCGTTACCAACGATTCCGTGTCAATGGTGTCCGAGGCTTGTGCCACGGGCAAGCCTGTCCACATCTTCACTCTCGGAGAGGGACCGAAGAAGCTGGGGCGGTTTCACAAGGCGCTAATGGATGACGGTATTACGCGTCCGTTCTTAGGGATGATCCAACGATGGTCCTATGATCCACCGAACGAGACTGAACGAGTAGCGACCATTGTTCGCGAGCGCCTCAGCCGTTTTGAGGAATGGACGGGGTTCGCGTGAACGAGCCGTTTGGGGCTGTCTCTCTCGCCCCAAGAATTGGCTCGATGAGAGTTCCGCGACATAGCCGCACGCGTCGTGGCTCCGACTTGCTGCGCGCCGTGTTGGCCGGAAAGGTATCGCTGCACTGGCGCTCTTCTCGAGAGCTAGTCTCTAGTCAGGCTATCTTTGCGGAATCGCTTATGAGACGACAAGCAGGCGTAATAGTTGCGGCGGTTTTTCTGATCGCGCCTAGCACCGTTGGCGCTGCTGGCCAGGACGCAAACGACGCGGAAGGAATTCACAAAATTCGCCACGTGATCATCATCATGCAGGAAAATCGCTCCTTTGATCATTACTTCGGCACGTTCCCCGGCGCTGACGGCATATCCATGCAGAACGGAACGCCGACGGCCTGCCTGTCAGTCCCAGGCTCGAGCACCTGCTTTCGGCCTTATGTAGACCATAGCGACCGCAATGGTGGCGCGCCCCACAGTGCGGATGCGGCAAAACAGGACATAGATGCCGGTAAAATGGACGGGTTCGTAGCGGTAGCCGCCGCCGCTGTGCCGCGCAAAGGGTGTGGCAACAGTGTCGATCCAAACTGCGGCGAAGATGGCGGTCTCAGTCCGCAGCGAGTGATGGCCTATCATGTCGAATCCGACATTCCTAACTACTGGACGTATGCAAGGGAGTTTGTTCTCGAGGATCACATGTTTGAGCCTGTAGCCTCGTGGAGTTTGCCATCGCACCTTTACTTGGTGTCGGCCTGGTCGGCCGAATGCGCTGATCAGAACGATGCAGCAAGCTGCCGAAGCGACCTCGCACGGACGCATGCCGAAAATGCGTTGGACACGCCATTCGCCTGGACTGATCTGACCTGGCTGCTCAATCGGCACCACGTCTCATGGGCTTATTATTTGGATGGCGGGGCCAGAGAACCGGGACATAAGAATGGCGTTCCACCCATTTGGAACATCCTGCCGCGTTTCACCGATATCCACGAGGACCAACAGTCCGGGAATGTTCAGCCGCTAGACATTTTCCTTGCTGCCGTCAAAGCGGGAACTCTTCCGTCCGTCTCATGGATCGCGCCCAATAAGAAAGACAGCGAACATCCCAATGCAAAGGTGAGCGCGGGCCAAAGCTACGTGACGCGCTTAGTCAATGCCATCATGCAAGGTCCGGAATGGAGCAGCACGGCAATTTTCCTAAGCTGGGACGATTGGGGTGGCTTCTATGACCATGTGCAGCCGCCGCAAGTTGACGCGCTCGGATACGGAATTCGCGTGCCCGCGCTGGTGATAAGCCCCTATGCCAAAAAAGGGTTTGTCGACCACCAGACTCTCAGTTTCGACAGCTACTTGAAATTTATTGAGGACGATTTTCTTGAAGGAGCGCGGCTTGACCCGAAAACCGACGGCCGCCCCGATCCGCGACCTGACGTCCGTGAAGCCGAATCAATTCTCGGCGATCTCCATCAGGACTTCGATTTCGGGCAGGAACCACGAGCTCCTCTCCTTTTGCCCGAGCAACCTCAAACAACGCTTACCAGTCGCGCTTCAGCTAATTGACTTCGAACTGCGCGAACAGGAATGCGTACCCGGGGCCAGCTCGCGCGGGCCTATTGCCAGCTCAGCAATAACAGCCTTGTCTTCAGCATTCAGTGCAACCCCAATCCTGCACGTCTTTCTGCGCGCTCGGATCGGTCGAGGAATGCCCAGTCGCGTTTTCCGCCAGGATAAACATGCTTCCCCGATAGATTGCTTCTCGAGATCGAATACGAGGTTTTTTGAGTTTGCGCTCCGGATCAGAGTCGCACACTGGCCCGCGCGGTTCCCTTCGACGAAAAAGATAGTTCCTTGACGTAGAAAGGACCAGTTATCGGCCTCTGGGAGACGACCGTCGATCACAACGAGGTCGAAGGGACCGTCAAGCGTCGCATTGCGCTCGGTAACAACCCTCAGCCTAGGCTTTAGCTCGTCAGGAATGTTCCGATCAAGCTGTGTAAGGCAGAAGGGATTCGTTTCAAGCCCGATCACGTTTAGCTTTGGCAGCATGCTGAGCAGAAGATATGTGATTGTGCCAATGCCCATGCCAAACTCAAGCACTGTCTCGGGCTCGTGAAGCCTAACGACGGCGGATAGACAAGCAAGGGCCCGTCTTGTCGCGATGTGCTCAGCTCCGGGTCTCGAAGCAAAGCGGCGACGGACGTAATAAGCCGAAACCCAATCGCCGAAATTCGGCGTGACCCGCATTTGCTTCGCCCACCCACTTGAAGCGCGCACGCTCTTGAGATCGGGCTCAAAAAAATCCATCAATGGGGTGAGAAATTGGCTGCGCGGCAACTGCGCTTTTTCCGACTTTATACTATTTAGTAACTTCGGATCCTCGTTGCGGGTGGCGGCGTCTTCCGAGTTTGTCCCGCCGGGCTTTCTTGTTCGTTGCCGTACAAACTCTTAGCACTCGAGGAAGCGAACTCCATTCGAAAAAAATTTGTTTGTTATGCCCGCCAATCTACGACAGCACCAGCCGTGCAGATTTCGCGGCTTTGGGCATGTCAAGCCGATAGTGGCGATGGCACCACCACATAGGATGCGGGTGAGTACGCTGCGGCGATCAATTTCCTTCTCGGTCACCCTCGTCGGCGAAGGTTTCTGAAAAGCGCTTGCGGCGTGGATCGTCCGCGAACTAGGGCAGATACCAACCCTACAGCGACCAGCAGCTTACGCACGGCGCTCTCCTTGCTCTCTACTGAACTAGCTTGGCGCGCAGCCGCCCGTATTCGTCACCCGTGATTGCCCCCGATTTCTTGAGTTGGTCGAGCTTGGCGATCTCATCAGCGGCACTGAAACCAACCACACGACGGAGCTCGTCGCGGGCCTGCTGAGCTTGCAGGCTGTTGCGTTCCGCCATGCCCCTTCCCTGGGAGATCAGGTATGCAAATACGCCAAAGTAGGGGAACACCAGCACCACTATTACCCACAGCGCCTTACCCCAGCCGGAGATGTCATGTCTTCGGAATAGGTCGGCATAAACTGTAATGAGTAGCCAAAACCAAACGACGAAGACGAACACCGCGAGGACGTCAGTTAGGAAATTGGCAAAACTGAAGCCACCTTGAAAGAGCATCGCAATCCTCCCACACCAGTCGTCAAACGGCGGAGCGCCCTATTTCAGCGGCCGAGGGCTGCTCTCCTGCGATTCACCTCGGCTTGGGAGACCGCACCTGCCTGGATCAGTCCTTTGACGCACCGCTTGCTCAGATAGTCGCCGTGCCGGCGCATGCAGTTTTCGAGACCTCTGGTTTCTAGCCCCCACTGCTACAAAACCTCCGGTAATCCTCGGCGCATTGCCGCTTGCCGGCCATGGCCGAGCCAGCGGTGAAGACGATCACAGCAAAGACAACGAGCAGTATCGCGCGTTGGTTCGTCATTTACGCTCCTTTGATTCGGGAGATGTTTTGGGTTACCAGTGCCGCCAGCCGCATACGTGGCGTCCACGGTGCCACCAGCAGCGCCAGTGACGATGGCGATGGCGATGATGTCGGCGCGGACCTACGGTAACAGTCACCCGAGCCTGCCGGACGAGAGCGTTCGGTCTCACAAAATCTGATTTGCTTATTCCTAATGGCGCGGAGTTCGCGGTGTGTGGAACTAAAGCCCCTGCGATGGCAATAGCACCGCCGCATAGGAGTCCGATTAGGATTCTACGACGATCGATTGCCGTCATTGAATTACTCCTCGCTCAAGACTCGGATGGCTAGGCGCGGGAATGCGCAATTCGATGGGAAGCGGCAGACTAGAACCAGATTAAGTCACAAAAAAGCACTGCTCCAATGACGCCTGGCCCAGACATCGCGTTCAAGCGTGACCGGAGTGCTCGCGCAAACTTGGTATCGAATCGACAACCTCTTTCGCCAGCGCGGGATTGGCGCTCTCTTTGAGATAGGAGAGCACGGCCGCGCCGATCTTCTTGATCTGCTCCATGCTGAGGTTCGTCTCTTCGAGTTGACCAATCGCAGCGACCATAACGCCAGCGTCCTTACCTACAACGCTGCTGGCAAGACCGCTCAGCGTTCCGAGCACGCCACCACCCGACCCAACAACGACAGCATGCTTCTGAGCAAGATCTGCCGCGCCGGGGATTTGGTTGAATAGTTGACCAACTTTTGTTGCGTCGCCTTCTTGTTGAATTGCCGACAAGATAGTTCCAATAGCGGTTTCTGCCGTGGCTGGATCCACACCAGCCTTCGTCGCGATCGAATCGACAAAGTCCTGAACGGTCGTAGCCATGCTGAACTCCTCTCTCATGATGCGTCGCCTCGCTACTGAAGCTATCGCGCGCTCGTCATGCTTGGAGCGGGGCTTCCTTAGTCAAGTTTTGGTCTTAGGGTCCGTGCCTACCGTTTTGGAAGCCCGCAACAGATCCAGTGCGTATTTCAGCTGAGTATCCTTGTCCTTCTGGGGAGCGACGTAGGACGAGCTTCCGGACTCCTCCTCGTGAGGCTTCGGCTGCGCCGTCCGCGCCCTCGATCTTGAGGTGGCCCCGCAGATTGGCTTCGCCGCGCGTGCTCAGGTCATCAGCCTTCTTCTTGAGATCGTCAGGCAACTCCTCCTCGACCACGACCTCGGGTTCGATGCCCTTGGCCTGGATCGAGCGCCCGGAGGGCGTGTAGTAGCGAGCCGTGGTTAGACGCAGCGCGCCGTTCGAGCCGAGCGGAATGATGGTCTGCACGGAACCCTTGCCGAAGGACCGCGTACCGAGGATGGTCGCCCGGTGATGGTCCTGAAGCGCACCGGCAACGATTTCCGATGCTGAGGCCGAGCCACCGTTGATCAGTACGATGAGCGGCTTGCCGTCAGTCAGATCGCCCGGCCGCGCGTTGGAGCGCTGCGTCTCCTCGAGATTGCGGCCCTTGGTGAGCACGATCGCGCCCTGATCGAGGAAGGCATCAGACACCGAGATCGCCTGATCAAGCAAGCCGCCCGGATTGTTGCGTAGGTCGATGATGTAGCCCTTGAGCTTGGGACCGATCTGCTTCTTCAGATTCTCAACCGCCGTTTGCAGGTCGGCGGTGGTCTGTTCGTTGAAGCTGGTGATTTGCACATAGCCTACGTCGTTCTCCGCCTCGTACTTTACCGGCTTGATGTGGATGACGTCGCGGACCAGCTTCACGTCGAAGGGGTGGTCTACGCCGCGGCGCATGATGGTGAGCGTAATCGGTGAATTTACCGGACCACGCATTTTTTCGACGGCTTGCTGCAGAGTAAGGCTTTGGATCTGCTCCTTATCGAGAGCGGTAATGACATCGTCACTCATCACCCCCGCTTTGGCTGCCGGCGTATCCTCGATGGGAGAGACCACCTTGAGCAGGCCGTTCTCCATCGTAACCTCAAGACCAAGGCCGCCGAACTCGCCGCGTGTCTGAACCTGCATGTCGCGGAAGTTCTTTGGATTCAGATAAGAAGAATGTGGATCGAGCGCCGTCAGCATGCCGTTGATGGCGTCTTCAATAAGCTGCTGATCATTGGGCTTTTCGACATAATCCGAGCGCACACGCTCAAGCACCTCACCGAAAAGAGCAACCTGACGATAGAATTCCGAGTCGCCGCCCGAGGCCGACGGGCTCCGCGCCAAGCTGACGATTGTGGAACCGGTTGCGACCAGGCCCAACACCAGAAGCGCCCACAGGGCGGATTTGAATTTTCGGCGCATTCTTGAAGCCTTTCCAGGCGTTTGATCTAGTGCGGTACTCGGCTCCGTTTGTAACGGTATGATTCGTCGTGAGCCAGCCGCGAATGGCAGCCAGCACCCCGAAGGGCTGCGACGCGAAGTCGCCGGTAAAGGTCTCTGAATTCAAGATCCGCCTTGCCGGGCCGCCAAAGCGCAGATGATGGCCTCGGCCGGCCGTCCAAGAAATCAAATGTCGCTCAGTTACGCGCTCTCAAGAATGTCTTCGCGGCCAGGCGAAGTCCCTTTAGCTACATCAACCGCCGCTATTCCCGTGCGGTCTGAGGGGGCGGGCCCCTGCTTTGGCGGCAAGACTAAATCGGCCGTGGGACCCACGTCTTTCAGCAGATCATGCAGCCAACTGCGACCGAGCAACAGCAACACGACCGCGGCATAAATCGCGCCCCCTAGAACGATTAGAAGCGCCAGCGTGGTCTCCTGGCGGAAATGGGACATTCCTGCCAGGGTGTGAGTGATTGCCACCTCGCCGAAGTAGAGAGCAAAGCCCAGCACCGTGCCCGCTGCAAACAGCTTTAGAACTGGCCGCAAACCCGCGCCGGAAATGGCGAAGCCCTGGCGACGTGCGAAAAACCAAAGCAGGGTCAAGTTGATCCATGCCCCCGCGCTGGTGGCGAAGGCGAGGCCGACTTGGGCAAGCCAATCCATGAGAGCGATCTTCAGCGCAATGTTGACGGTCGCTGCAAGCAGCGCGGCCTTGACCGGGGTCAAGGTGTCACCGCGGGCAAAGAACGGCGCGGTGAAACTCCGGAGCATGACAAAGGGCAGAAGACCAACAGCATACGCGGCGAGGGTCGCGCCGGCGGCCGCAGCGTCGGCAGAGGTAAAGGCGCCGCGAGCGAACAGCGCGCGCATGATTAGGTCGGGCACGGCGAGAGAAGCGGCGGCGCAAGGCACAGTGAGCAGAAGGGCCAATTGGATTCCCCGTGCCTGGGCCAATGCGGCCCCCCGACGGTCGCCCGCCGCAAGCCGCCGGGACATCTCGGGTAAGAGCACAGTACCGACGGCGATCCCTACCACACCGATGGGCAATTGATTGATGCGATCGGCGTAGTAGAGGGCCGAGAGCGCACCAGTCGGCAGATAAGATGCGATCATCGTATCGGCAAACAAAGCAAGCTGCACGCCGCCTGCGCCAATGATGGCGGGGCCGAGTGCCTTGAGGAAACGGCGGGTCGGACCGTCGAGCCGTGGTGCACGAAATCTAAGACCGAAGCCGGACCTCTCGGCGTCGACGCCGACCAGCAGTACTTGCGCCACGCCGGCAATCAGCACGCCCCAAGCAGCAGCGAGCCCGGCATTAGGGAACCAATAAGAGAGACTGAGGGTCACGACCATGCAGATGTTAAGCAGGATCGGCGCGCCGGCGGCGGCTGCGAACCTGCCATTGGCGTTCAGCTCGCCTGAGATCATGGTTTGCATCGAGACGAGTAGCAGAGAGGGGAAAGTTACGCGGGTGAGCATCACCGCGAGATCGTAGCGGGCTGGATTCTGGTCGAGGCCTGGCGCAAGTAAACTCACGACCCACGGTGTGCAGACCAGCGCCACCGCCAGAAGCAAGAGATTGATGGCGAGCAGCGCGGCGGCGATGCGGTCGGAAAACAGCCGCGCCGCCGGCAGCCCAGCATTCTCAAGCGTCCGTGCATAGGATGGCACGAAGGCTGCATTGAAGGCGCCCTCGGCGACTATCGCCCGGAAGTGGTTGGGTAGCCTGAAAGCAACGAAGAAGGCATCAGCGACCGGACCGGCGCCCAACACGGCCGCCATGACCACATCGCGCATGAAACCGGTAACGCGAGAGACGAGCGTGAGCCCGCCAACGGTGGCGATGCGCTTGATCATGGGTGGCCGGCAGAGTTGCAAAAACCGTTGGTGCAACGGCCCCCCTTGCCCGGTCCTCCCATTAAGGGTGCACGCCGGCGGCGCTCGTCGTGGAGACGCTCCTAAGGCACGCTGAGTGGTATGTCCATGCTTGGTGCGGATTCGCCGCAGTCCCAGTCACGCTGGGCCGCAAAGGACCGCTCACTTCGAAGCTGCAAGAGCCACCGCCGCTAGATGAGAAGTCCGCTCTGGGTCACTAGCGGACCTTGGGGACGCGCGTCACAGATGTCGGCTTTACACCTAAGAGCGGACATGCAGGCTAGCGCACGCAACGTCCGCTAAGTGCCGTTAGCGGACATTGGATCCCTACTACTGTCGGTTGGCGGGGGCCGGAATGGTTATCGTTTTGACCTTGCGTGCGCCCGGCCACGCAGGCGGAGGTTGCGGTTCCGACAAAGGGCCAGATGAGTTCGGAGACGACGCCCGTTCACCGTCGGAGTACTGTGAAGGGAGATCGATGGAATTACGCGTTTGCCCGTAGGGCGGAGCGTTTAGTGGTGCCAGGTCGGACGTGGATGCTTGCCAAGGACGAGAACAGCCTGCTCCAACGGCAAATAGTACCAAACCTACGGTGAGGGCGGCTTTTACACGCATAACCTTCGCCTCCGGGTTCTATTCCCAGGATGCACCTAGACATAGAGCGACGGCGCTTTCGGAGCGGTTAAGGCCCTCCCTTTGGGACAGCCCCGGCTGATGCGGTGAAGGCAAACGGATGAGCAGCACGGACTCTTTCTCAAGGCCACACTGGTTGGCGAACACGAATTTTTGGTCCGTTCAGGAAAATCGGAGGTCACGCTTTCGAGTTTCTAGAGCCTTCCGCATAGGCGTAAAGGAACCGTGTTCGGTTTTGGGTGGCTGCGGGTCCCGGATCGAACCTACACCTCAAATTTCAGGAAAGGATGATTACGGCGGATTCGCTCCTCCGCTACCAGCTTCCTCCTTCCTGTGGTCTTATGCACGCAGCTGCTCGGTGAGCCACTCGGCGAGCCGTCGCCGGGCTCGGCCATGAGAGGAGCGGAGCACGCGGCCCATGTTCATGAAGCCGTGAATTGTGCCTTCGCAGCACTCATACGCGACCGGCACCCCTGCTGCGGCGAGCGTCTTCCCATAATCCTCTCCCTCGTCGCGCAAGGGATCGTGACCCGCGGTGATGATCAGCGCAGGGGGAAGGCCGGAGTAGTCTTCGTATAGAGATGGAATCGCGCGCGGGTCGGTGAAGGGCCAGGCGGTGCCGAAATAGTGGCCGAAGAACCAGCCGATCATCTCGCGCGGAATGGGGAAATGATCGGCGAGCTCGGTCCGCGAAGGCATGCGTCCGCGGAGATCGAGAGCAGGATAGATGAGAGCCTGGGCGCGCGCGGGCGCCGTGAGCTCACCCTTGGTCTCGTGCAGCGCGACGGCTGCGAGTCCTCCGCCGGCACTGTCGCCGGCAACGGCAATGCGCGTCGGATCAATGTCTCCGGCCTCATGCGACAGCCACATCAGCGTCGCGACAGTGTCCTCGACTGCCGCCGGGAAGGGGTGCTCGGGCGCAAGCCGGTAGTCGAGCGAGAAGACGGTCGCACCTGTGTCGTGGCAGAGCGTGCGGCAGAAGACGTCGTGGCTTTCGATATTGCCAAGCACACAGCCGCCGCCATGCATGAACAGAATCGCGGCTTCGGCAGCGGTGCCCGGGGCGGTCGGTAAATATTTGCGCACACGCATCTCGCCGGCTTGACCGGGGATGGTGAGATCGCGGGCCTCGCCGATTTCGGGCGGAGCGATCTCAGTCTTGGACAAGGTCCGGCGATATTCATCACGGGCGGCACTGGGGGAGAGGGTCCAGAGCGGCGTCGCCGTCGCCGAAGATGACCAATAAAGCAACGCTTCCGTTTCGCGGTCGAGCTTCAAACTGCGTGGTTCCCGGTGCTTGCGAGCGCGCGATCGATTGCTTGGAATTGATGTTGATCGGCGGCGGAAGGGGCCCGCGCCTCAATCATGGTAGCGCAAAGCGGGGACGTTTGGCGTCAGCGGAAATAAATGCGGATAGTATAGGACGCCGAGTCGGGGTCCGGTGGCGGCGGGAAAGGCGCGGCACCGCGCACGGTCGCGATCGCCGTCTGATCGAGCTTCGAATCGCCGCTTGATCCGCTGATTTTGACGGAGCGAAGGCCTCCACCGGCTCCGATGGAGAAGGTCACTGTCGCGCTTCCGCTCTTGCCGATCCTCGGCTTGTGGCGCGCGAGCGCCGACCAGATCTTCGCGTTGTAGCTCCCAGCCTCGACGCGTTTTGGCGCGACCTTGGGCTTGCCCACCGTGTCCTTGTCGGCGGGAGCGAGCGCCATCGGGACCCAGGCCGGTTTCTGTTCGGTCGCTGCGTCTTGCTCGCGCGGAGCCGTGACCGGAGGTTTCGCCGCGGGCTTCGGTTTGGTCGAGCCACTAACTTGAGCGGCCGGCTGAGGCTTCGCGACGTCAGCGCTCGGTTGAGCAGCGGGCTCCGCCTTGGCGGTTTTTGGGGCGTTCTGCGCAGTCGCCTTGGCATGTGACGCTTGCGGCGCCGGAGTATTGGTCTCGGCCGTCTTCGTCTGTGCGCCTTTGACCGTCGAGGGCTCGCCCTTGACTTTTGCCGGCGCGCTCGGCGCGACGGGTATCGCTTGTGATGCTTGCGACACAGCCTGCTCGTGCTGAGGTGTCGGTGATGCGACCGGCTGTGGCTGCGCAATCTGCGGCGTGGTCGGCTCGGCCTGTGCAGGCGATGTCGGGGCCGGCTCGGTCTGAGCAGTTGGTAGAGCGGTCGCCTCGGCTGGAGCGGTTGACGGCGCGGCCGCCTCCGATTGCGCAGGCTCAGATGGCGCCGTTTCAGGCTGTGCAATTTGTGGCGTGGCGGGCTCGGACTCTGTGGCCTGCTCAGTTTCGGCAGCTTGCGGCGCGGGTTGGGCGTTATCTGCGGAATCGGCACTTGCCGTCGCTTTGGGCTCGTCTTTCACCGGCGATTCGCTTGTCTCAACTGCTGGTGCGGCGGGTGTAGGCGCTTCGGCCGCGGCCTCATCCTCAACGGGTGGGATGGCTGTGGTATCAGGTGAGGCCGTATCGATCTCGGCCTCTTCGACGGGCTCACTCTGGGCGGTCGCGCTAGGCTCAACAGAGGCGGCGCCGTCCGACGGCACCTCCGGTGCTTGGTCGCCCGTGAGGTGGGTTCCATCCTGGTGCGGCGGACTCGACGTCGAGGCGGTGATTTCCGGATCGATAGTCTCGCCCGCAGTCGATGGTGTGGAAGACGCGTGGCGCTCGACAAAGTTCTCGGCAACCTTGGGGCTCGCCGGAACGGGTAGTGCAGGCGCAGGCGTCGTCGCTCGAGGCATCTCGGCCTCAAGTCTCCGCACGTCGTAGTTCGTGCTCGCGATCAGCAGCAGATGCGTGCCTGACACGAGGATGGCGCCCGCGAGGAGCGCTGAAAAAGATTGGAGAAATCGGTTCTCTGACACAAAAGAGATAACAAGCCCATATGGTTAACCAATGGTAAATGCGCCATAAGAATTTGTTGCACCGTGCCGGGAGGGCTCAAGAGTCCCTCGCGAGTGTTGCAAATCTGTCACCAGCTTAGCTGCGAAATGTGCTTGGCTAAGGGGTACAGTAATGTCGCGTTATGAGTCGGGGGCAGTAATGCGTGTGATCGTCTTGTTGGCGGTCCTGTTGGCGCCTATGGCGCTAGGGGGCTGTTTCTTCCACCACAATCAGGCCGTCGTCGCCCAGCCGCTTCCGCCGCTGAAATAGCGGGAGAGGCCTACGACCGCAGGACGCGGTGCTCGGACCCGCAAGCGTGGCGCTGGCGGACCGAGCCGTCCTGGCAAGATCAAGGAGTGATGCGGGTGATCTTCGACCCTTCAAGGGTCAGGTTGTACATCAGCCCCTTCTGATCGAGCACGAAGCCGATCACCGGGCTCGTAAGATTGTTCGTGTCGATCGAGCCGTCGGCCCCGAGCGTGACCAGCACTACCGATCCGTCGACGCCAACCTTCCATCCTGCCGTGCGATCGAACTGGTCGAGCGCGTCACGCGTCATGAACATGATGATGATCGAGCGCGATTGCACGCCGAGCTGGAAGCCGAATGAAGCCGAGATGATGTTGTAGTAGGTGTTTGGTCGCCCGCGCACGAGCAGGGCGCCTTCGCCATATTCCCCGCCGAAGCCGAACCCGGCCTTGACGACAGACGGAAACACAAGCACGCCCTCGGCCTTGGAAGCAAGCTCCCGCGCGCCGCGCACCTGAAGTGCAAATTTGTCCGCGGTGGTGCGAACGTCGGCATCAATCTCGGCGGCTGAGGCAGCCTTGCTTCTCTCAGGCGCCGTAACGCTTACGGTTGTGACAATGAGAATAAGACAAAGCGCTCTCAACAATATGGTCATGACGGGAGCCTCCCGACGAATCGTGATGGACTAGTCTAAGAACGTGCTCCGCTTCTGATACGTCGCAGTTGGTCTGGTCAAGCTGCAAATCGACGGCGCGCGACATAAAAAAAGACATAAATCGCTCGATCAGTGTTGCGTGGCCGTCCGAGGCTCGCGCCGTGATCGCGTCCACTCGGCACTTGGGTTCTCCTCGATCGGAAGTGCGTCGCCCGCCGGATCGAGGTGGAGAGAGTGGAGGAAATTTTCACTCCATACGTCGCCGCCGTTTTGCCTGAGCCGCGCGAGCGAAGCGGCGTGACGTTCCCGACGCTCCGCCAGCGGCATTTCCAAAGCCGTTGCGAGCGCGCTCCCGACAGACTCGGCATCGTAGGGGTTGACCAGTAGTGCACCAACACATTCAGGAGCAGAGCCTGCGAAACGTGAAAGCACGAGCACACCAGGATCTTCCTCGTCTTGTGAGGCGATGTACTCCTTTGCCACGAGATTCATGCCGTCGCGTAGTGGCGTGACGAGCGCTGCGCGCGCCGAGCGGTAGAGACCGGCGAGGCCGGACCGGCTATAGGCACGATTGAGATAGCGAATCGGCGTCCACGAGACATCGCCGTACTTGCCGTTGATGCGCCCGGCGGCGGCTCCGACTTCGTGTTCAAGATCGTGATATTCGGGAATCTCTGATCGGCTCGTCGGGGAGATCTGAAGATAGGTGACCTTGCCTGTCCGTTCAGGATGGAGCGTCAGGAAGTGCTCAAAGGCTTCCATCCGCTGGATCAGACCTTTCGAATAATCGAGCCGGTCGACGCCGATCACGAGCGCACGATCGCCGAGACTTTCAATAACGTCACGCACAAACGGGGAGCGAACCGCTCTGCGGGCTAACCGCTGAAATTCATCGACGTCGATCCCGACGGGGAAGGCGCCGATACGAGTCTGGCGTCCGGCATAGCTGAACACCAGTTGACCATCCGTAGCCTCGAACACACGGCGGCTCGGGCCGCGGTACTCGGTAAGGAGATAGCGGACGAAGTTGCCGGCGTCGGTCTCGGTCTGGAAACCCACCAGGTCGTATTGGAGCAGCAAGGGCAGCAGACGCTGGTGATTTGGCAGCACGGCCATGACTTCGGGAGCAGGGAAGGGCACGTGCAGGAAAAAGCCTATCCGGTTGGTGAAACCACGCTGGCGCAGCTCGTTGGCGATGGGGATGAGGTGATAATCGTGCACCCAGATCACGTCATCGGGTCGCAGGATTTTGGCGAGTTCGGTGGCGAAATGCCGGTTTACGCGAAAATAGCCGCTGAGGTCGCGACGATTGAACTCGGTCAGGTCGATCCGATAATGGAGGATCGGCCACAGCACGCGGTTGGCAAACCCGTTATAGTATTCCAGGTAGTCTTCGTCGGAAAGATCGGTAACGACGTAGCGCGAGCGTGGGCGATCGAGGGTGTGGGTCGCGACATTGCCCAACTCGACGACCTTTCCACTCCAGCCGAACCAGACGGTTTCGATATTCTTTAGGACTCGCTTGAGCGCAACCTCTAACCCACCGACGCGTTGGGACTTGTCGGCATCCGGCATAGTGACCCGGTTGGAGACGAGAATTAGCCTCGCCAATATCTGTCCTCCCAGGATCGCGACAGCCGCATGGCCGTCAGGATGAGCCCCGCCATCGAATAGGTCTGCGGGAAGTTGCCCCACATCTGTCCGGTTTGGGGATGAATGTCCTCCGCCAAAAGTCCATATCGGTTGCGATGCGCGAGAGCGTCTACGAAGAGATCGCGCGCCTCTTCACCGCGACCGAGCCACCACCAAGCGTCAATCAGCCAGAATCGGCAAGCGAGGAACGCCGCCTCGGGCATGCCGAAATCATCTTCATTCATATAGCGCATTACATGCTTGCCGCGCAAAAGTTCCCGCTCGATCGCTGTGACAGTGTGGACGAAACGCGGATCGTTGGGCTCAATCATGCCGATCTCAGGTAAGAGCAGAATACTCGCATCAAGATCGTCGCGCCCAAACGCTGCCGTAAACGAGCCTCGCTTCTCGCTCCAAGCCTGCTCCATGACCGTTCTGTGAATGCTATTTGCTTGTTCGGCCCATCGCGCGGCTCGCTCGGCGAGTCCGAGATGGGCGGCGATCGCGGCGAGACGATTGCATGCCGCCCAGCACATCGCAGCAGAATAAGTATGAACGTGGGTTCGGCCGCGATACTCCCAGATGCCGGCATCGGGAGTGAAAGCAACCTCGGCCGCTTTGACGCCGAGCGATTCGAGGAGACGGAACAAGTCCTCATTTCCCGGTCGAGGTAGCCTGCGATCGAAGAACATGGGCATCGCCGCGAGGATGATGCTGCCGTAACTGTCGTGCTGCTGTTGATGAGTCGCGGCATTGCCGATGCGAACCGGTCCCTCGCTGCGATAGCCCTTGAGGTTCGGCGCAATCGTCTCCTCCAGCGACGTGCTCGGCACGACGCCATAGACCGGCCGCACGGCTTCTTCGGAAGCGACGGTGAGGATGAAGGAGATGAAGTTCTCCATCGTTTCGGTGGCGCCGAGGCGGTTAAGCGCCTTCACCACAAAATAGGCGTCCCGCAGCCAGCAAAAGCGGTAGTCCCAGGTCCTGCCCGAGCTTGGTGCTTCGGGAATCGAGGTCGTGAGCGCGGCGACGATTCCCCCGGTCTCCTCGAAATTGGAAAGCTTGAGGGTGATGGCTGCGCGAATGATGGCGTCTTGCCAATCATAAGCGATCCACAGCCGCCGGACCCAATCCATCCAGAAATCGCGCGTGCGCTCAACGAACTCGCGGCAGGTCGCGACGATATCCTCAGCGAAGGGCTCGTCAGGTCCGAGGACAATGTAGATGGGCTTGGTCAGAACGAACGCCGTCTCGCTTTCGATGTAGGGGAGCGGTCCATCAGTGGTGAGCCTGATGGCGAGATCTTTGCAACGATAGCTGATGTGATTGCTGCCCTGCGAACGGTCGGTGATGGGTTTGCCGTAGTCGCATGTCGGGCGAACGCGAATAGTAATGCGCGGAAGGCCGGCCATCGGCTCGATGATGCGCATAAGCTGAGGCGGCCGGAACATTCTGCCGAAATTGCGAAAGCGTGGTGCGAAATCAGTGATCTTGACCGAAGCGCCTTGAGCATCGGTCAGAGTTGTCGAGACGACGGCGGTGTTGCGCTCATACTCGGACGCGAAGTGCACCATATTGTCGAGAACGACATCGCAGAATCCCTTGTCGTCATTCCCGGCCAGCAAGCGCGAGAAGATGGGATCACCATCGAAGCGCGGATAGCACCACCAAACGATCCGTCCGGTGGGGTCGATCAATGCGGCCGTTTGGCCGTTGCCGAGAACGGCCAGGTCGAGGCCAAAATCCTCCATGATCAGGATCTCGTGCCGGTCGCGACGCGAGCGAGCCACGAGCGGAAGTGAGCGGGCGACGCGAAGGTCCCGTGCGTGCCTCGCACCGTCCTGCCGACCGCAAATCCGATGCCGTTCAGCTCGGGCAGGATGGCAAAGACGGACTCGTCGGTCGTGTCGTCGCCGACGAACATGAGGCGGCGCCCGGCGAATGGCGACGAAGCCATCGCCTCGCGAACGGCAGAGCCCTTGCTGAAGATCCGGGGCTTGATATCGATCACGGCCTTGCCGAACATGACTTCGATGCTATCTGGCTCTGCTTCAGCCCCCACGATTTTGGCAACCTCTTTTTTGAGGAGGGCTTCGTGCTGGGGGGCAAGTCGATAGTGCACTGCCAGCGAATGCGACTTCTCCTCCACGAGGACGCAGGGGTCGATTTTCGCCAGGAGGTGTACCTGGTCCTTGAGCCCTTGATCGAGCGAGGCGGCGTTGCGCAGCAAGGGGCCGTGAGGCGAGAGTTGCATTTCGGCGCCGTGCTGTCCGACCGCCGGCATGAGAAGCGGCCGAAAGAGATGGTCAAGCGTCTCGACGGTCCGTCCGCTTACGAGTGCAACCGCTCCATTCGAGCGCGTGAGCAGGTCCTGCAAAGTATCGAGGAGGGCGGGCGGAACAAAGACGTTCTCGGGCTTTTCGGCAATCTCGATGAGCGTGCCGTCGACATCAAGCAGCAGCGCGGTGCGGTTGAGATCGATACTGTCAGGCGATAAAAGGTCCGCGCATTCCCGGTGAGGCGTGGTGTCCATCTGCATTGCGTCTTTTTACTCTCCAGGCCAATAAGTTAGGTGGTCTCTCTGCATTGATCGAGACCTTGTCTCATGTTCTGAATGCTTGTGCCTACCAACAGTTCCGCGCGAGGAGCGGCACGCTAACGCATGGTGTTAGAGAAACAAAGCGACCAGCAAGTGGCCAACACCGTTGGTAGCGTTATTCTCGCCGGCGGCAGAGCGAGCCGTATGGGAGGCGCCGATAAAACGCTCTTGCCGCTTGCCGGAAAGCCGTTGCTCACCCATGCGATTGCGCGGCTTGCGCCGCAGGTCTCGACCATGGTTATCAGTGCGAACGGCGATCTTTCCCGCCTCACTCCGTTCGGGCTCCCGGTCATCGCCGATAGCCTCGCCGAATATTCCGGGCCGCTTGCCGGTCTGCTTGCCGGGCTTGAGTGGCACGCTGAGCACCGGCCCGATATTCGTCGCGTCGCCAGCGTGCCGACCGACACACCGTTCTTTCCACTGGATCTCGTCGCCCGGTTCCTGGCTGAGCCGATGCAACAGGCGAGGCCGCTCGTGGCGCGGTCGGAGAGCGGCGTACATCCGGTGATTGGCCTCTGGCCGGTCGAGATTGCCCCCGACCTGAGGGAAGCGCTTAAGCAGGGCATGCGCAAGGTCGGTGCCTGGGCGGAGCTGCAATCGGCGGTCGAGGTCTCATTCCCACAAAGCGAAATCAACGGCAAAGCGGTCGATCCCTTCTTCAACATCAACCGGCCCGAGGATCTCGCCAAGGCGGAGGCATTGCTCAAGGCCTCTTGAGCGGACGCGCTAGGCCACGTGGCTCGCGATCTCGCCCTTCACGCGATGCGGATGGGTGAAGACTTCGAAGCCATCCTTGCGTGCGATTGCGATCAGCGTCATGCCAGCAGCATCGGCCATGCGCACGGCAAGAGCCGTCGGCGCCGAGACTGCCGCAAGAACCGGCGCGCCGATCATCGCCGCCTTCTGCACCATCTCGATCGAGACGCGGCTCGTCAGCACCACAAGCCCGTCGCGCGCGCTCGTGCCATCGCGAGCGAGCGCGCCAGCAAGCTTGTCGAGCGCATTGTGGCGCCCGACATCCTCGCGGAGCGCTACAAGCCCGCGCCCCGGCTCGTAGAAACCGGCGGCATGCACCGCGCGCGTCTCATGATTCAGCACCTGCATGGGAAAGAGCGCGTCGATCGCGCTCATGATCTGACCAGGTGTGAAGGCGCAACCCTCTTCGACCTTAGGCGGCGGACGCATCGCCTCGGTGAGACTCTCGATGCCGCACAGCCCGCAGCCGGTGGGGCCGGCCATCTTCCTGCGCCGGCCGAGAAACTCGGTGGCCTCGCGCGCCTTCAGCCAGATGCGGAGCTCGATGCCGATCTCCTCCTCAACGATGTCGATGGAGTCAAGGGCGTCGATCGAGGAGATCACACCTTCGGTCAGGCTGAAGCCGACGGCGAAATCCTCGAGGTCTTGCGGTGTCGCCATCATCACCGCGTAGGTCGCGGTGTTGAAGGTGAAGGCGATCGCGGTCTCCTCGGGGATCACGCGTTCGCCCTCGGTGAGGCCGGATGCCCGCCAGATCGAGCGCGAAACGCGGACAATGGGCTTAGGCAAAGGCGCTTGCTCCGCAAGTCGTCGGAATGGCCGGAAGCTAGTCCTCCGCTTAAGGCGTTACAAGCGGCTGCGCGCTCGGGTTCCGATGACCCTCGAAATCCCCGCTTTGCGCGATTTGTGGCTGTGACCTTGCGACTTCCTCCGCAGGCTGGGCTTTTGGGCTAGAGTTCGTTCTAAGGAGATACCTCTTGCCGTCAATCCGACCTGCCGCCCCGCTGGCGCTTGTGATCATCCTCTCGCTCGCCGGCGCAGTCACCGCGCGCGCAGGAGACCAGGGCGACCACAATCCCTGTACCCAAGACGCGATGATCGTGTTCGATGCGTCGGGCTCGATGGCCGGCAACGTCGATCAAGGCATCGCCACCATCATTCCGCGCATCGATGAGGTGAGGGGCGCGCTGGCGTCCGTGCTCCCCACCGTCACCCGCGCCCGCCGCGTCGGACTGATCACCTACGGTCCGGGGCCCTACCAGCAGTGCAACGTGCAACTCAACCTCAAGCCGACGGAAAACGCGGCCGGAATCATCATGCAGGAGGTGAATGCGCTGAACCCGGCCGGCAAGACCCCACTCACCGCCGCGGTGAAGAACGCCGCAGAGGTGCTCGACTACCGCCACAAGCCTGGCCTGATCGTCGTGCTGACCGATGGCGAGGAGACTTGCGGCGGATCGCCATGCGACCTCGGCAAGGAATTACACGCGTCGGCAGCGCAACTCACGGTCCATATCATCGGCTACCGCATGAAGGACTTCAGCTGGACGGGTGAGCAGAGCATCCTCGATGCCAAGTGCCTGGCCGAGGAAAATGGCGGCCTCTATATCAGCACGGAATCAAAGCAGGATTTGATCGACGCGCTAGAGAAGACGCTCGGCTGTCCGATGCTGTCGATGCGCGACCTGTCCCGAGCAGAGCCCTCCCTCCGCCTCCGTCAATAGAGGAGATAAGGGCGTCTGATCTCGGCAAACTCCGCTTCGCCTGGCTGCCAGCTGGCGAGGATCTCATCGAGCGGCACTTGCTGTTCGATCTGCCCGCGGAGCTTTGGCGATCCCGCCAGAATGTCGATCGGCATCTTGTCGTGCTCGTACTCGTAAGGCGGCGCGCGCCATTGGAAGCGATCAGGTGCCAAGCCGTAGCTTTCGCGCAAGACGGCCACGCCAGCGGCGACCGGCGCGAATTCGCCGCGTGAAGTCACATGGATCTGGCAGCCGCCGCAAGTGGTCTTCGCGTGCTTCTGGAAGGTTGGCTCGAATGTCGCCTCGCGGAAGTGCGCGCCTTCCAGCCCGATTCCGTTCAGGCGAGCTGCGAGCGCTTCGCCATCGAGAAATGGCGCGCCGATCAGCTCGAAGGGCCGCGTGGTGCCGCGTCCCTCCGACAGCAACGTGCCTTCGAGCAGCACCGTGCCAGGATAGACGATGGCCGTGTCGAGAGTGGGCATGTTGGGGGAGGGCATCACCCAAGGAACGTCGGTTGCGTCGAAGTACATCTCCCGCGACCAGCCTTCCATCGGGACGGTCTCGAGGTCGGCGCCAATATTGAAATGCTCGTCGAACAGACGTGCAAGCTCAGCAACGGTCATGCCGTGGCGCATGGGCATGCGAAACTGGCCGACAAAGGATTCGTAGGCCGGTTCCAGCGTTGGCCCTTCCACCTTGACCCCGCCGATCGGATTAGGGCGATCGCACACGATGACGGGAAGGCCGGCGCGCGAAGCGGCGCGGAGGCAATTCGCCATGGTGTAGATGAAGGTGTAGATGCGTGCGCCGACATCCTGAATGTCGATGACGAGGACATCGATCAGGCCGAGCATCTCCGGAGTCGGCTCGCGCGTTTCGCTGTAGAGCGAGAAGATCGGCACGTTGTGGCGCGGGTCCTCGACGTGCGGCGTCTCGATCATGTTGTCCTGAAGGTCGGAGCGGAAACCATGCTGAGGGCCGAAGATCGCGCCGAGCTTGAAGCTGGTCGACGCGGTGAGCCGGTCGACGATGTGGGTGAAATTGTGATCGATCGAGGCCGGGTTGGCGAGGATGCCGACCTTGAGCCCGTCGAGGCGCGAAGAGGCGAGCAGTCGTTCTGAACCGAGCAGCATGGCGTTAGCAGCGGGAGCAGGCCGGACAGGGGAGCGGCGTCATCAAGGCTGGCGATCGCGGCATGAAGCTCTTTTTGCCTTCTTTTCGATGCAGAGAGGTTTGGACGCAGGCTGGCGGGTTTGAAACTTCGATCATGCTATGGTAGTCGGCGGCGGGGGCGACAGGAAGCCTTGGGGTTCTCCTAATAACGCGAAAAGCCGCGCCCGCAAGGTTCGGGTTGGGCCCGCGCGGCCTTATCCCGTGGTAGGTTTGCGCAGGGAGTTCGATAACAACGCATGAATAAAGACCGCGCACGGCCGATTGCGGCCTTCATCGACTTGGCAGCGCAGCGTGAGCATCTCGGCGACAGCGTCGAGAAGGCGATCGCCGCCGTGTTGAAACATGGCCAATATGTCTTGGGGCCAGAAGTCACCGAGCTCGAGCGGAAGCTCGCCGAATTCTGCGGGGCGAAGCATTGCATCACCTGCGCCAATGGCACGGATGCGCTGCTGCTCGTGCTGATGGCCGAGGGGATCGGTCCGGGCGATGCGGTGTTCGTTCCCGACTTCACCTTCGTCGCCACTGCGGAGGTAGTGGTGCTTGCCGGTGCCACGCCCGTCTTGGTCGATGTTAATCCCGACAGCTTCAATATGGATGTCGCGAGCCACGTTGCCGCTATCGGCGAGGCTAAGCGGCGTGGGCTCAAGCCTCGCGCGGTCATTCCGGTGGATCTTTACGGTCAGCCGGCCGATTACCCGGCAATCAGTCGGATCGCCAAGGCGAATGATCTCATCGTGCTGGCCGATGCTGCGCAGAGCTTCGGCGCAGGCTTCAACGGCGAGAAGGTCGGTACCCTTGGCGACTATACCGCGACGAGTTTCTACCCCTCTAAGCCGCTCGGCGGGTATGGCGATGGCGGCGCCATCTTCACCGACAGTGACGAGAAGGCAGAACTCCTGATCTCACTCCGCTGCCACGGCAAGGCGCCGGATCAGCCGGAGAGTGAGTATGTCGGTCTCAACAGCCGGCTCGACACGATCCAGGCGGCGATCCTTCTCCAGAAGCTTCGCGTGTTCCCGAACGAGATTGCAGCGCGCCAGGCGGTCGCCGACCGCTACGCAGAGGGTCTCGGCGGGTTGGTGCCAGTGCCGACGCTAGTGAACGGGGCGACATCCGTTTGGGCGCAATACACGATCCTGGTAGAGCGCCGCGACGAATTCGCCAAAGCCTGCCGCGAGGCGGGCGTGCCGACAGCGATCCACTATCTCAGCGCCATTCACGTGCTCCCCTCTTACCGCGAGTTCCCGAAGGCTCCCGGCCTGCGCCATGCCGACAGCTTGGCACGCCGCGTGATCAGTCTGCCGATGCATGCATACCTCGCGCCCGAGACGCAGGATCGCATTATCGAAACGGTGCGAAGTGTCATTCGGTCGCTCAAGGCGGGCGTCGCCGCCGAGTAGGGACCATGTCAGACCAGATCCGCGTCGCCGTTGTAGGAACTGGCTATTTCGGGCGCTTTCACGCCAATCACTATTCGCGCAATCCGCGCGCCAAGCTCGTCGCGGTGGTCGATGCCAACGAAGAGCGCGCGCGGGCGGTAGCCGCCGAGTTCGGTGCCGAGCCCGCCTTCGATTACCGCAGCGTCATTGGCCGCATCGATGCCGCGAGCGTGGCGGTTCCTACCACGCTGCATTACGAGGTCGCGCGCCCTCTGATCGAGGCCGGCATCAACGTACTCATCGAGAAGCCGATCACCGAGACCTTCGAGAGCGCAACCGCGCTCACCAAGCTCGCCGAGGAGCGGAACGTGGTTCTTCAGGTGGGGCAGATCGAGCGCTTTTCCAGCTCCTATCGCGCGCTCTCCACTCTCATCGCCGATCCTCTTTATTTCGAGAGCTACCGCATCGCGCCGTGGAAGCCGCGCGGCATCGAGGTCGATGTGATCCTCGACCTGATGATCCACGATATCGACATGATCATGGGCCTCGTCCCGTCGCGGGTCGACCACGGTCGATGCCGTCGGCACGCCGGTCCTCGGCCGAAGCATCGATCTCGCCAATGCCCGCATCACCTTCGAATCGGGCTGCGTCGCCAACGTCACGGCGAGCCGCGTGAGCTACAAGACCGAACGGCGCATGCGTGTCTTCGCTCGCCATCAATATTTCAACTGCGATCTCGGCGAAGGGAAGATCTTCGGCTATCGGCTGCGCGGCGATCCGATGACCCAAGGGCTGGCGGCGATCGGCACCGAGACGCACGAGATTCAAAAAGAGGACAGTCTTGCCAACGAGATTGACTCGTTCCTCGACTGTATCGCGACCGGCAAGAAGCCGTTGGTCGATGGCCGCGCCGGCTCGGAGGCGCTGCGCGTCGCCAGCATGATCAACGAGAGCATCGAGGAGCATCTGCGCATCGTGCGTGCGCGCCCCGGCTTTGCGGGGCCTGGGAGCGGTGGGCAGCCGCCGGCTTAGGGATTGCGGCTGGCGATGATGTCGAGCACGACTTTGGCCGCCCGCTCGCTCGGGCTTGGGCGGGCGTCGCCTAGCGCCTTCGCCATTTGGCGGAAGCCCTGATGTTGCGCGTCGCGAACCTCGCTGGAGGAGAGTAGCGCTTCCACGCCGGCGGCAAGGCGCTCCGGCGTGCAATTTTCCTGCAAGAACTCCGGTACCACTTCGCGCTCGTTGAGCAGGTTGACGAGCGAGGCGTACTTGATGCTGATCAGGCGGCGGACGACGAAGGCGGTCGCCGGACTAACGCGGTAGGCGACCACCATGGGGACATCGGCGAGCGCGAGCTCGAGGGTGACGGTACCCGATTTTGCCATTGCCGCATCGGAGGCGGCAAACGCGTCGAAGCGATCGGCCGGGGAGGCGAACACGACGGGAAACGGCCAATCGCGCGTGAGGAGAGAGACGAGGTCAGCCGCCGCGTCAGCCACCGGAATGACGACGCGCAAATCGGGGTGCTTCTCCCTGATCATGTTAAGCGCCGGGCCAAAGATGGGCAGCATCCGCCGCGCTTCCCCAGGCCTGCTACCTGGGACCACGGACAGGAGCGTGGCCTCCGCTGGGATTGAGTGCTTGGCCCTGAAGGCGGGACCGTTCCCCCGGCCTGCGCCAGACTCGATCGCGGGATGGCCGACGAAGGTGCTGCTGATGCCGTATTTGGCGAAGAAGGCAACCTCGAAAGGAAGCAACGCCATAAGATGGTCGATGCGCTTGGCAAGCCTGCGAGCGCGGCCGGGTCGCCAGGCCCAGAGCTGCGGGGCCACGTAGTGGACCACCGG
The DNA here is from genome assembly GCA_963742355.1 of uncultured Alphaproteobacteria bacterium. Taxonomy (GTDB): domain Bacteria; phylum Pseudomonadota; class Alphaproteobacteria; order Rhizobiales; family Methyloligellaceae; genus Methyloceanibacter. The sequence continues at coordinate 542,887 of CAVULQ010000005.1, forward strand.
AATCCCCGAACCATGGAGACGATGGGCGACGCGGAGACAAAAGTCCGGTGAATTGACGGTGACCACCACGTCAGGCTTCAACGTCAGAACCGCTTCGGTCGTCTGGTTGAGCCGCTTGATGAGGCGGGGGAGATGAGGCAGCACTTCTGCGAAACCCATCAGCGAAAGCTCGCGCATGGGAAAAAGGCTGGTCAACCCTTGCGCTTCGCTCTGCGGCCCCCCGACGCCGGCGAAGCGCACACGCCCGCCCGTCTCGGCTTTGAGCGCAGCCATTAGCCGCCCGGCGAGATTGTCGCCGGACGTCTCGCCAGAGACGATGAAGATCAGTGGCTCCTGTCGGCTCATGCAAACCCCAAGACTTGACCCGCGCAAGGGCGAGCCAGAGCAAGCTCTGGCCGACCTAGCGATGAGGAATCAAGATGTCAAACGCTCCGCCAGGAGGAGAAGGTGGCGGCTTGCCCCTGCCTCGTCCCATCGGCGTCGATTAGCTCCCAGACGATTCCGTCCTCGATGACAAAGCGCCGGCCCGACTTCGCAACGCGGATGCCCCGGTAGCCCGACATGAAGCCGTGCCTTGCGACCGCATCAAGAAGGGTCTGCCGCTCGGCCCGGTCAACTGGCTCGGCCGAAAGTCGCGATGGCAGTTTTGTGATCTCGTCCCAGTCGTACTCGAAGCAGGCTTGCGCACAACTGTTGGCATAAATGAATTTAGGGTCTTCAGATGGGTCGTGCGCCAGGACGGCAAAGGGCGCCCTTGGCATAAAGCCACTTGGCATCCGCGCCCTCGGGAACGAGCGTCTTGCCGACGAGCCGCTCATAGCTTCCGGTCAGTAGCGCGAAGAAGTCAGGGTCCAATGATCGGTGCACGGGAGCAAAGGGCGTTGAGGACGGGACACAACCGTATACATTGACGCCAGGAAATTTCATCCCTCGCTGGAGGAACTAACGCCAGCTCGACCTGAACGGGCGATGAATGAGCGTCCCATTGCCGAAAATTAATTTTCGCGACGTTCTGCCACGGCAGGCGCGCCGATTGGCATTTTGCCCACTACATTAGTCAGGGGACCTCGGGCAGGGAATAAGACCTTGATGCAGCGTCACGTTAAGCAGAGCGAGACGAAGCCTGCGACTGAGCTCAAACGCCCGGTTGGCTTGGTTGTCGATGATGAGGTCGGCAATCGAGATGACACGGTTGAGCCAAGGCGCAAGCGAAGCGCATTTGCCTGGCTCATTGGCCTTGTGGTTCTCGCCACAGGGGTTGCCCTCGTGGTTGACCGTCAACCGCAGCAGGAGACGTCGACCGTTCCGACAGCGAAGCAAGCCCCTCCGGTACCAGTCACCATCGCCGAGGTCGGGACGCAGGATGTCCCGATCTACTTCGATGGCCTCGGAACGGTGCAGGCCTCGAACACGGTTGCGATCCATAGTCAGGTGGACGGCAAGCTGCAGAGCGTGAACTTTGTCGAGGGACAACGGGTCAAGGCAGGCGATGTGCTCGCGATCGTCGATCCACGACCGTTCCAGGCCGCGCTCGATCAGACCAAGGCCAAGAAGGCGCAGGACGAGGCGCAGCTCGTCTCGGACGCGAAGGACCTCGCGCGCTTCCAGGACCTAGTGAAGAAAGGGGCGGGGACGCAACAGGCCGTCGATCAGCAGCAGGCGAAGGTCGATGCGCTGAAGGCAACCATCGCCGCCGATCAGGCCGGCATCGAGAATGCCGAGACCCAGCTTAGCTACGCGACGATCACCGCTCCCATCGGCGGGCATGTCGGATTCCGTCAAGTGGATGCCGGCAACATTGTTCACGCCAATGACCAGACCCCGATCACTGTGCTCACCAACCTCACTCCCACAATGGTCGTCTTTACCCTGCCGCAGCGTGATCTCGTGTCGGTGCAAGACGCCATGGCAAAGGGCGAAGTGACGGTCATCGCCATGGACCAGGACAATGTGCACGAGCTCGGCACGGGCAAGCTCCTGCTCGTCGACAATCAGATCGACCAGACCACGAGCACGATCAAGATGAAGGCCTCGTTCCCCAATGAAGACGAGCGGCTATGGCCCGGCGAGTTCGTCAGGGCCCGGGTGCTCGTCGAGACGCTGAAGGATGCGGTAACGATCCCGCAGGCGGCCGTACAGCGGAATTCTCAAGGCCTGCTGGTCTGGGTCATCAATCCCGACGACACCGCGGAGGACCGTCCGATCGTGGGAGGTCCGACCGTCGCCGGCATGACGGTGGTCAAGAGCGGGCTCAAGGCCGGCGAACGCGTGGTGGTCAGTGGGCAATATCGCCTGCGGCCGGGCGCGAAGGTCAGTTTCGTCACGCCGCAAGCCGAGTCGCAGGCGGAAGGCACGAGCAGCTTGATGCCAAAGGCGGCGCCGCCGCGCATCGAGTCCACTGAAAAGGCTGCGCCATGAATATTTCGGCGCCATTCATCAATCGTCCGGTTGCGACCACCTTGCTCATGGTCGCGGTCGCCTTTGCCGGCGCCGTGGCCTTCCCGCTTCTGCCGGTGGCGCCGCTGCCCAAGGTCGACTTCCCTACCATCAACGTCTCGGCCTCGCTGCCGGGCGCGAGTCCGGAGACCATGGCGTCGGCGGTGGCGCAACCGCTCGAGCGCCAGTTCTCGCAGATTGCGGGCGTCACGCAGATGACGTCGACTAGCACGCTCGGCGCCACATCCATCGCGCTTCAGTTCGAGCTCAACCGCGACATCGATTCGGCGGCGCAGGACGTGCAATCGGCGATTGCTGCCGCAAGTCGGCAACTGCCGACGGATATGCCGTCACCCCCGACCTACCGTAAGGTGAACCCAGCCGACTCGCCTATTCTGGTGATGGGGGTTCATTCCGATACGCTCCCGCTCACGGTGGTCGACGACTACGCCGACACGATCCTCGCCCAACAGATGTCGCAGATCGACGGCGTGGCGCAGGTCTCAATCGGCGGTGAGCAGAAGCCTGCGGTCAGGGTTCAGGTCGATCCCGCCAAGCTCGCTGCCAAGAATCTCACGCTCGAGGATCTTCGCTCGGTTATTGCGGCGGCGACGACGAACGCCGCCAAGGGTACGCTCTATAGCGAAAATCGCAGCCTCACCCTCGCCTCCAACGACCAACTCTCCAAGGCTGAGGACTATGCCAACGTCATCGTGGCGTATCGGAACGGCGCTGCGGTCAGGATCAAGGATGTCGGGGATGCGGTCCAAGGGCCCGAGAACCTCTATACCGGTGCCTGGGCCAACGGTAAGCGCGCGGTCCTGCTCGTCGTCTTCAAGCAGCCCGGCGCCAACGTCATCGAGACGGTCGACAAGGTCATGGCAGCGCTGCCGCAGCTTCGCGCCGCCATACCGTCCGCCATCAGCATAGACGTGCTGTCGGACCGCACCGAAACCATCCGCACTTCGGTCGACGATGTCGAGTTCACTCTCGGAGTAACCATCGCCCTCGTCGTGCTGGTGATCCTGCTGTTCCTGCGCAATCTGCGCGTGACGATGATCCCTGGAGTTGTCGTTCCGCTTTCGTTGCTCGGCGCGCTTGCGGCCATGTATCTCTTCGGCTTCAGCCTCGACAATATCTCGCTAATGGCACTTACCATCTCGGTGGGCTTCGTGGTCGACGACGCCATCGTGGTGGTCGAGAACATCTACCGCCATATCGAAGACGGCATGACTCCGAAAGAGGCGGCCCTCAAAGGATCACGCGAGATTGGCTTCACCGTGGTATCGATCAGCGTCTCGCTGGTTGCGGTGTTCATCCCGCTGCTGTTGATGGGCGGTATCGTCGGGCGGCTGTTCCGCGAGTTCTCCATCACGGTGACGGCGGCGATCGCCGTTTCGGCGCTCGTGTCGTTGATTCTGGCGCCGATGCTGTGCGCGCGCTTCCTGCACCGCGAAAGCGAGCGGCACGGGCTCGTCTGGCGGGCGATCGAGTCGGTGTTCGATGGGATGCTCTCCTTCTATAGCCGCACGCTCGACAGGGTGCTGCTGCACCCCTTCGTTACGCTCATGGTTTTTTTCGCCACGATGGCGGCGAGCGTCTATCTCTATGTCGTCATCCCCAAGGGCTTCTTCCCCCTCCAGGACACCGGACTGATCACCGGCTTCGCCGAAGCGGGGCAGGACATCTCACCGCAGGAGATGGCGCGTCTGATGGTGCAGCTCGGCGACGTCTTGGCGAAGGATCCCGATATCGCCGGCGTGGGTAGTGCCATGGGAAGCACGGGAAGCGCGCAGACGGCCAACACCGGGCGCTTCTTCATCGGCCTCAAGCCGCGCGATAAGCGTGCAGCCGACGCGAACGAGATCATCAATCGGCTGCGCCCTCAACTTGCGCAGGTCGAGGGTGTCAAGCTGACGCTGCAGTCCTCACAGGACATCAGGGTCGGCGGTCGCATCAGCCGCGGCCAGTTCCAATACACGTTGCAGGACGCCGATATCGGTGAGCTCAACGAATGGGCGCCGAAGATCCTCGCCAAGCTCCGGACCCTACCCGAGCTTGCCGATGTGACGACCGATCAGCAGGGCAATGCGCCCCAGCTCATGGTCAGCATCAATCGCGACCAGGCCGCGCGCTTCGGAATCCAGCCTGAGGTGATCGATGCCACGCTGAACGACGCCTTCGGGCAGAGGCAGGTAGCGCAGTACTACACGCAGACCAACACATATGAAGTGATCCTTGAAGTGCCCCCCGAGATGCAGGGTGACCCGAATACGCTCGACCGCATCTATGTGAAATCGCCGTCGACTGGCACCTCGGTTCCGCTCTCGACGCTGGTCACCATCGACAACACGCAGGTGGGTCCGCTGTCGGTGTCGCATCAGGGGCAATTTCCGGCGATCACAATCTCCTTCAACTTGCCGCCGGGCGTCGCGCTTGGCGAAGCGATCGACGCGGTCAACAATGCCGTCATGAGCATGGGCGTACCCGTTACGGTGAACGGAACGTTCCAGGGCAACGCTCAGGCCTTTCAGGACTTGCTCTCCAGCGAACCGGTGCTGATCGCCGCCGCGCTCGTCACCGTCTATCTCATCCTCGGCATGCTCTATGAAAGCTTCATCCATCCGCTGACCATCCTCTCGACCCTCCCGTCGGCGGGTGTCGGCGCGCTGCTTGCACTGATGCTCGGGGGTTTCGACCTCTCGGTCATCGGCATCATCGGCATCATTCTCCTGATCGGCATCGTCAAGAAGAACGGGATCATGCTGATCGATTTCGCCATCCAGCGCGAACGCGACGGAAGGCTTCCGCAGGAAGCCATCCGCGAAGCCTGCCTGCTCCGCTTCCGGCCTATCCTGATGACCACGATGGCGGCGATGCTCGGCGGGGTGCCGCTAATGCTCGTTCACGGCGCCGGCTCGGAGCTCCGCCAGCCGCTCGGCTATGCGATGGTGGGCGGCTTGGCGTTATCGCAGGTGCTGACGCTTTATACGACGCCGATCGTCTATCTCTACCTCGCGCGGCTGCAAAACAGGCTCACAGGCCGGAAGCGGGAGAGCCGCAAAAAGACTGGGGTGCTCGCTCCGGCTGAGTGACAAGGCCGATCCGCATCGCCGCGGCGAAACGAGCTTGGCAGGCCATCGCCGGGTCGTTATCAAAAAGTAGATGCTCGGAAGGAGACGGTGGCGGTGCAGTCTGGCGCTTCGCGTTTGGATGTGATCGTGAGATTCGCCAATGGCGGCTGTCTCATGCCGGAAGATATCGCACTAATCGATGCCATTCGCGCGTCCCGCTCGATCCTCGGCGCGAGCCGGGCGACGGGCGTTTCCTATCGCAAATGCTGGCTGATGGTCGATGCGCTGAACCGGACCTTCGAGACGCCCGTGTTCGCGACCTTTCCCGGCCGGAGAGGCAGTGGGGCCGAGCTCACCGATTTCGGTGAGAGGCTCGTTGCCCTTTATCGCTCGATGGAGCGGAGGGCACGGAGCGCAAGCGCGCAAGGCCTCGCCGAGCTCACCGCTTCGCTCGATCCTTCTTTTCGCCCGAGGGCCAGCTCCGAGGCTCAGAGAGGCGATCAGGCTCAACCGCGTCCTTCCCGATTGCGACGGTCTTGATCATGGCCCAGGCGCGAAGCCCATTCTCGAGCCCAAGCCGCTCGACCGACTCGGTCGTCACCAGAGAATTGAGGCGCGTCGACCCGAGATCGAAGGTGACGCGCACATAGGGAAGCGCGAGCGGCTCGATGGCGACGATCATGCCGGGAAGGCGATTAGTGATCGACACGTCCATGGGGCGCGAGAGAGCGATCGAGACGTCGCGCGCGTAGATCGTGACCTTCACGCCGGAATTGACGGGCACCGGGACGAGTGGCACGCGCAGCTCTCCGTCGCCGAAATAGAGCGTCGAGAGACCATGCACCTCGTCATGGCGGAGAACACGAGCATCCAGGGTCGTGGCTAAGGATGGCGTCTTCGCCGCGATGACCTTCGCCTGGACCGGTCGTGGTTTTGCCTGCTCGGTGCTCAAGGCCGCACCCGTTGGCAATGAAGGCCAGGGATCAATTCCTGGCGGTCAACGTGCATTTCCCGAAGAGCAACCATCGAGCTTGAGCCGATTTGACAGGGAGCTATATCGCGGGCGATATAGATAAATCTCGGCAGGGGTCCAATTTTCCAGCTTAAAGGAACGGTCATGAAGATTTCTGCACGCAACGCACTTCCGGGCAAGATTATCGACATCAAAAAGGGTACCACCACCGCCCATGTGCGCATCGACGTGAACGGCACCGTCGTGACCGCCTCGATCACCAACGAGTTGGTCGAGGAGCTTGGGCTGAAAGTCGGCGACAAGGTTCATGCCGTGATCAAGTCGTCAGATGTGATGGTCGCCGTCCCTTAAGCGACTACCCCACTAATCTAGATAAGAGTTTTCGCGTAGAGGTCGGTGCGGCGGTCGCGGAAGAAGCCCCACTCGGCACGATAGCGCTCGATCGCCGCGAGATCGAAACTCCCGATCAACACGCCTTCCTCCTTGGCGCCGAAGCTCGCGACAATCTCGCCCAAATGGTCGGCCATGAAGGAATGGCCGTAATAAGTCTGGTTCGCGCCGTCGTTCTCTTCACGCCCGATGCGGTTCGCGGCGATGACCGGCACGGCGTTCGCTACCGCATGCCCCTGCATCGCGCGTTGCCATTGCTTGTGGGTATCGAGGGTGAGGTCGTAGGGCTCGGAGCCTATTGCCGTTGGATAGAGCAGGAGCTCGGCGCCCTGCAAGACCATGGCGCGCGCCGCTTCCGGGTACCACTGGTCCCAGCAGATGCCGACGCCGATCACCCCGTGCTTCGTCTTCCACGCTCTGAAGCCGGTGTCGCCGGGGCGGAAATAATATTTCTCCTGATAGCCAGGCCCGTCGGGAATGTGGCTCTTGCGATAAATGCCGAGGATCTCGCCGCCGGCATCGGCGATCGCCACGCTGTTGTAATAACGGGGACCATCCTTCTCGAAGAACGAAATGGGGATGACGATGTCGAGCTCCTCGGCGAGCTTGCGAAGCGTAATCACCGAGGGATGATCGTTGGTTGGATGAGCGGTCGCGAACCATTTCGGGTCTTGCCGCGTCGGAAAGTAGATGCTCTGGAACAGCTCCGACGGGAGCACGATCTGTGCGCCCAGCTGGGCGGCCTCGCGCACGAGCTCGGCTGTCTTGGCGATATTGGCCGCCATGTCGTGGCCGTAAGAGGTTTGGATGGCGGCGACGGCAACCTTGCGCTCGCTCATCACGAAGGCTCCTGTTGCGTGATGCAATGGAACGAACCGCCGCCCGACATGCCGGAGCCGAGCAGACCATGCGAGGGGAGGCCGATGACCTTGCGGGTGGGGAAAAGAGCTTGAAGTCCATCGAGCGCGAGTGGCGCCGATGGCGTTCCGTAAACGGGCACGACCACGACGCCATTGGCGATGACGAAATTCATGTGGGAGGCGGGTAGGGCTTCGCCCAGGGTGTTAGCGATGAGGCCGGGACTCGGGATCCGCACGATGTCGAGCTTGCGACCTTGCGCATCAGTCGCGTTCGAGAGCGTCTCGGCGACACTCTCGAGGATCTCGGCATTGGGATCATCGGCACCGGAAGGAGACTGGCAGAGGACACGGCCCGGAGCCACGAAGCGCGCCACATTGTCGATATGACCGTCGGTGTGGTCGTTAGCGAGACCCTGATCGAGCCAAATGATCTTGCGCGCGTTGAAGGCCTCGTAAAGCGCAGCTTCGGCCTCTTGCTCGCTCCAATCGTTGCGGTTGGCGTTAAGCAGAGTTTGGCGGGTGGCGAGGATCGTGCCGGTCCCGTCCTGGTCGATAGCGCCGCCTTCGAGCACGAAATCGAATTTCCGGGCCCGGTCGCCGGCAAGCTTGGCGATGTCGTCGCCGACGGTCTGATCGTCTGGGAGGTCGAACTTGCCGCCCCAACCATTGAACTTGAAGCGGAGCGCGAGTTCGTCCCCGTTGCTTCGCGCGAAGATCGGGCCGGTATCGCGCAGCCATATGTCGCCGTACTTCGCATGCACGAACTCAGCGGTGTCCCCAAGCTCCTCGCGCGCAGTCGTTTCAATCTCGGCGCCGTTCACCAGCAGCCGCACCCGGTTCGTCGGCGCAAGCGCGCGCACCAGCGCGGCGACATCGCGGCGCGGCGCGGCGAGGTCTCCGTTCCATTCCTCAAGGTCGGCGGGCCACGCGGTCCAGATCGCTTTTTGCGGGGCCCACTCCGGCGGAACAATCGATGTGTCCATCACGGCATCTCTCATGACGCCCTACCTATAGAGAGTGCCTTAATTGCGCAAAGGAGGATTTACATTCAAGCGAGCGGCCATTGCGCGGCGATATACTCGCGGAACCAGACGCTGTAGCGCTCCGGCATGGCAGCGATGTCGGCCCTGACATTCGCAAGGCTTGCCCATTGATAGCCTTCGGCTTCGTTGGGGTCAGGCGCGACCTTTCCGTCATAACGCCCTCTGAAGACATGCACGAGCTCGTGCTCGGTCATGCCGCCCTTGAGCTCGGCGCGGTAGGTGATCGTCCCGAGCGGGCTCAATTTGCAGGTGAAGCCCATCTCTTCCTTGAGACGGCGGCGCGCAGCAGCTTCAATGTTCTCCTCGGGACGGGGATGACCGCAGCAGGCATTGGTCCACAATCCGCCCGAGTGATACTTGCGGGTGGCGCGTTTTTGGAGGAGGAGGTGGTTCGTGCTGTCCCAGACGATCACCGAAAAGGCGCGGTGCAGCGCGCCCTTGCGGTGGGTCTCGAGCTTCTCGCCCGTGCCGATGATGTGATCATCAGCATCGACCAGGACCATCAGCTCCTCTGAATCGCCCATCTCCATCCCCTCAACTGAGGCCTAGTAGTAGGTCTTCGATCTCTTCGGGGAAAGGACGATTTCAGACATGCCGCGGTTCCGCTACGATCGGAGCCGACACTGCGTTTTGACGAGGAACTTCATGATTTTCCGGCAGCTCTTCGACAGCACCTCCAGCACCTACACCTATCTCCTGGCCAGCCGCCATGGCGGAGAGGCTCTGATCATCGATCCCGTGCTGGAGCGGGTGGATCGCTACATCCAGCTCCTGCGCGAGCTCGACCTCCGGCTGGTGAAGGCGATCGACACTCACCTCCACGCTGACCATATCACCGGGCTCGAGGCGCTGAGCGAGCGCACGCGTTGCATCACGGTGATGGGCGAGCAGAGCAAGGCTGAAGTTGTCTCGATGCGCGTCACCGATGGCGACAAAGTTGATATCGAGGGTCTCAGCCTCGAGGCGATCTATACACCTGGCCACACCGACGATTCCTACAGCTACATCATGCCCGATCGCGTGTTCAGCGGCGATACGCTGCTCATTCGTGGCACGGGGCGAACCGACTTCCAGAACGGCAGCGCGAGGTCGCAGTACGATTCCCTATTCGGCCGTCTGCTCAAGCTTCCCAATGAGACATTGGTCTATCCCGCGCACGATTATAAAGGCGACACGGTCAGCACCATCGGCGAAGAGAAGGCGTTCAATCCGCGGCTTCAGGTGAAGTCGGTCGACGAATATGTCGACCTGATGAACCATCTCAATCTGCCCAATCCGAAGATGATGGACGTCGCCGTTCCGGCCAATATGCGGATCGGGCTTGCACGCGACATCGCTATCAAGCGCGGTTGGACGCTGACGCCCGACGAGGCAAAAGCCGTCTTGGGCAAATCGGATATCGCCTTGATCGACCTCAGGGAGGACCAGGAGCGAAGCAGGGACGGGGTCATCCCGGGGTCGCTTCACGTTCCCTATCCCGAGGTCGCGCAGAGCCTGAAGGCCGACGGTCTCCTGCACACGCTCGCCAAGTCCGCGGGGAAACAGCTCTTATTCTATTGCACCTTCGGCCAGCGCTCGGCCATGGCGGTGCAGGCGGCGCAAACTGAGGGTCTTCAAACCGCGCGCCACATCCAAGGCGGGATACGCGCCTGGCAACATGCAAATGGTCCGCTTGTGCGCTGAACCATGGGCTCTCGACGCAGCCACGATAAGCCACTAAGAAGCATGTCATGTCTGCGTATCGCCTTCAACTTGCGGCCTCGGGGGCTGTATTGGTCGCCTCCATCGCGTTCGCCACGTCAGCCGCTGTCGCCAACGCGAAGGTCTGCCGCAGCCAGGAGCAGCGCTACGAGCAGATCGAGCGCGATCCCACGTCTGTCGAAATCAATGCGGCGCTGTTCTCGGCGGCCGACAAGGGCTGCACCGACCTCGCTCGCAAGCTGCTTGAGTTGGGCGCCTCGCTCGATGCGCGCGACCGCACGGGCGCAAGACCGCTTGCACGAGCTGCCGTGGCGGGAGAGGTTGAGATGGTCACGCTCTTTCTTGATCGGGGTGCTGCGATCGATGCCCAGAATCTCGAGGGGTCGTCCGCGCTGTTTCAAGCCGCCGAGAATGGCCGGCTTCCTGTCGTTAAGCTGCTCGTCGAGCGCGGCGCGAATGTTGGCCTTCCGGGCCGCAGCGGGATTACGCCGCTTTCAGCAGCGGCCTATATGGGCAGCGTGCCCATCATCGAACTCTTGATGGAGAAGGGCGCCGACGCCAAGACCCCCGACAATACGGGAAAGGCCGCGATCATCTACGCCGCGGGTCGCGGCTTCTCGCCGGTGGTGCATCTCTTGCTCGACCACGGTGTGGACGTCAATGCGCGCTATGGCAACGATCTCACAGCGCTGATGTGGGCTGCCGGCTATTCGGAAGAGGCCGGGGTGCAAGACGCGATCGCGGTCATGACCATGCTGCTCGATAGCGGCGGGCATATCGATGACGCGGATAATCGCGGGCGCACCGCGCTCATGATTGCAGCCGAGCTCAACCACGCGGAAGCGGTCGATCTCCTCATCGCGCGCGGGGCGGACAAGACGCTCAAGGACAAAGAAGGCAAGAGAGCGAGCGACTTGACGACGCTCACGGCGCTCCGCGACAAGCTCGCCGCCAATCCCAACTGACAGCGCTTAGTGACCCTGGTTCAGATAGGCCTCGATCTGGAGCCCGGCGAGATATTGCGCGAGTGCGGCGATATCGTCAGGCGAGGTCGCCTTCATTAGATCGGACATGCCGGGATTGTTGCCGCGCGTGCCGTCACGGAAATCGTTCATGGTCTTGAACAAATAATCGTGGTTCTGCCCGGCAAGCCGCGCGGTCGTGCCGTCGCCCTGAAAATAAGCGAGATGGCAACCGGGGCAGCCAATCGATGCGGCGGCGGCTTGCGCCTTCTTCGCGACATCATCGGGAGCAGGCGGCTGCCCGAGATTAGGCCATTTCAGCTTGGAGAAATATTCCGCGATCGGCAGCAGGTCGGATTGATCGAGACTTGCGGCGATCGGCGACATGATGCCGTTCTTGCGCGCGCCGCTCTTGAAGTCGCGGAGCTGGTAGAAGAGATAGCCGGCGTTCTGGCCCCAGATCACGGGAATGATCTTTTGGATGGGGACGCCTTGCTCGCCGTGACAGCCGGCGCAGAGCTTGACCTTGTCCGCAATCTGAGCCGGAGGCTCGTCGGCGGCGAGCGCGCCTCGGCCCGAAAGAACGAGCGCCCCAACGAACAAGGCTAAAACTGCACCGGCCCCTTGCTTCATTATCACTAGCTCCATTTCATAAGAAAAGGACGGGGCATTGCTGCCCCGTCCCATCATGTCCCATCACGTGAAGCAAAGGAACGATCAATCGGTCGTGAAAGCGATGATGTTGTTCCCACGCTTGAAGTCGATCTGGGTGTTACCACCCGCGCCGACCACGATGTATTCCTTGCCGTCCACCTGATAGGCGGCCGCTGGCGCATTGACGCCCGCGCCGGCGAAGAACGACCAAAGAACCTTGCCGTCCTTGGCATCGTAGGCCCTGAACCAGCCAGTGCCTTCGCCGGTGAACATGAGCCCGCCGGCCGTGGTCAGCGCGCCACCCATCATGGGCAGAGGCGTTTTGACCTGCCAGGCGATCTTGCCCGTGTTGTAGTCGACGGCGGTGACGTTGCCGAACGATTCCTCGGTCGCGATCACCTTGAAGGCGCCGCCGAGCCAGAGCTTGCCGCCCGGATAGGGCGAGCTCTGGACCTGATAGGTCATCGGCTGGTGCAGGTTGACAGCATAGGTCAGCCCGAGCTCGGGATTGATCGCCATCACCGACCACTCAACGCCGCCATTGGCGCCGGGCAGCATGCGCGCGCCCGTAGCGGTGGGCAATGTGTACATGCCCTCTTGCGACACCATCGGCTCAGAGAAGCGGATGAGGCTGCAATCCTTGCGGCTATTGACATAGACGTGCCCGGTCTTGCCGCCGTGAATAACGGCAGGGACGACGTTGCCGTCCTTGTCCTTGGCGTCGACCAGGACGGTCGGGCTCGTGTCGTCGAGATCCCATACGTCGTGCGGGATATACTGGAAGTGGCAGACATATTTGCCGCTATCGAGATCGAGCGATACCAGCGACTCCGTATAGAGATTGTCGCCGGGCCGGATCGCGCCGTCGAGATCAGGCGAAGGATTGCCGACCACGAAATAGATACGGTTGGTCTTGAGGTCGACCGACGGGTTCTGCCACACGCCGCCGCCGAGGATCTTGTACGGGTCGCCGGCCTTGGCGAGCTGTGCCTTCTCGGCCGCGATGTCACGATGCAGGTCTTTGCCCGTGGCGTCGGCGGTCGCCCACGCGCCGACCGAGTTCTCGGGCGTCGTGTCGAAGTTCCAGATCATCTTGCCGGTCTTGGCATCATAGGCGCGCACGAAGCCGCGGATGCCGTACTCGCCGCCGTTGGTGCCGATCAGGATCTTTCCGTTGACGGCGGTCGGCGCCATGGTCTCGCTATAGCCGAGAGTCGGATCGGCAATCTGCGTCTGCCACGCCACGCTGCCGGTCTTGGCATCGAGGGCGACGAGCTGGGAGTCGAGCGTTGCGAGATAGACCTTGTCGTCATAGACGGCGACGCCGCGGTTGTTCGGGCCGCAGCAATAGGTCGTGATGGGCCCCATATTGTGCTTGTAGTGCCAGTACTCCTCGCCGGTCTTGGCGTTGAGCGCATAGACGTGGTCGAAGGAGGTCGTGATATACATCACGCCGTTGACGACGATCGGCGTCGTCTCCTGCGACTCCTTCACCTCAGTCTGGAAGATCCAGGCGGGATGCAGCTTGCCGACGTTTGACGTGTCGATCTGCTTGCCGGGATAATAGCGGGTTTGGTCGTAGTTGCCGTTAGTGTGCAGGAAGTTGTTCTGGTCACTCGCCGCAGCATTGAGCTGATCTTGCGTGACAGGTGTCGCGGGCGCCCCCGCGTCTGCTGACAATGCGGGACTGACTGTTCCAGCAACGCCTAACACGAGCGCACCCGTTAGCGCGCCACGCACTTTCCAACTCACCATGTTGTCCTCCCTTGATGTGGTCCCGCATCTCCCGTTTGTCCGGGTGCTCCAGTCGGGTCTTCACGAGAAAAACACTGCTCGCGGGCTTGCCATTTGTCAACAAACGCCTTGCTTAACGGCCCAATGCGGGCTGCTCGCTTGCAACAGGATTGCTACTTCTGACTGTGTGACTTGCTATTTTGCGGGTCAGGGAGCGGGTACATTTTGGGGGTGGTCGCACAGCGGCGGCTGAACGAGGTCCGGGTCAAGTCAGTAGGTTCTTCGCGTATGCAGTCCCGACAACCGCGCGAGCCGCTTCGTCCGGCAAGCACCCTCTCCTGGCTTTGCCAAGCGCTGGCTCTGGCGCTTCTCCTCGCCTTTCAGGGGCCGGCTCTCGCCGAGGATGAGAGTAAGCCGAGCGCGGTGGAGCCGGCGCCCTCGGGCGACGTCGTGACGGTGCCGATCGGCTATCTCGAGCAGGAGGTCAAGCGACCGCTGCCCATCTCACGGCTCAATATTCCGCCGGACGATCTCGGCGTCGCAGGCGCAGAGCTCGCTCTCAAGGACAACAATACGACCGGACGCTTTACCAAGCAGCAATTCACTCTCGATGTCGAACGCGTGCCGGTTGGTGGCGACGCCGTTGCCGCGCTGGAAAAACTCGTCGAGAGCGGACATCATTTTATCCTCGTCGATGCGCCGGCGAAGATCCTGCTCGGTCTCGCCGACGCAGCGAAGGGCAAGGATGCGCTTCTGTTCAATATCAGCGCGCCGGACGTGAGCCTCCGCCAGGAGGATTGCCGCGCCAATGTGCTGCATGTCGCTCCCGACCGCGCCATGCTCGCAGATGCTCTTGCGCAATATCTCGTGTGGAAGAAATGGACGCGCTGGTTCGTGGTGAAGGGGACGTTCCCAGAGGACCTCGATTATCTCGCGGCGGTAGAGCGGGCGGCCAAGCGCTTTGGCGGAAAGATCGTCGAGGAGCGCGAATATAAGGGCACGTTGGAGGCACGCCGCAGCGATTCAGGCCAGCAGCAGATCCAGCAGCAAATGCCGACGCTGACGCAAGGCGCGCCCGACTATGACGTGCTCATTGTCGCCGATGAGAACGAGGTGTTCGGTCCTTATCTCCCTTATCGCAGCTGGGACCCACGCCCCATCGCCGGCACCGCCGGTCTCAAAGCCATGAGCTGGCACCCGGCGCATGAGCAATGGGGCGCCACACAGATGCAGAACCGCTTCGAGCGTTTCGCCAAGCGGTTCATGCTGCCGCTCGATTATCAAGCCTGGGTCGCGGTGCGCGCTATCGGAGAGGGCGTGACGCGCACCGGCTCGGCCGATCTCGCTCCGGTCAACGCCTATATCAGAAGCGACAAGTTCGACCTCGCGGCGTTCAAGGGCCAGAAGGTGACGTTCCGCGCGTGGGATGGACAGCTCCGGCAGCCGATCATCATCGCCGGTCCCGACCTGCCAGTGTCGATGTCACCGCAAGAGGGCTTTCTGCACGAGCATGCCGAGGTCGACACGCTCGGCATCGACGAGCCCGAGACCAAGTGCAAGCTGAAATGAGGATGGCGTAACAGCGATGAGCACAACTCGTTTTGCCTTGGCGGTCGCGGGGATCGTCGTCTTCGCGGCGTCGCCGGCCACCGCTTACACCGTCTATGTCTCCAACGAGAAGGGCAACTCGTTCACGGTGATCGACAGCAAGACGCTAAAGGTGCAGGCCACCATTCCCGTGGGGCAGCGGCCGCGCGGGATCATGATGACGAAGGACGGCAAGCAGGTGCTGATCTGTGCGAGCGACGACGATACGGTGCAGATTCTCGATGTGGCGAGCCGCGAGATCGTTGGGGATTTGCCGTCCGGACCCGACCCCGAGCAGCTCAACATCCACCCCTCGGGGAGCCCGGTCTATGTCGCCAACGAGGACGATGCGCTGATGACAGCGATCGACCTCAAGGACAAGAAGGTCGTGGCTGAGGTGCCGGTCGGGGTTGAGCCGGAGGGCGTCGGCGTCAGTCCAGACGGCAAAATCCTCATCGCGACGTCGGAGACGTCCAACATGGCGCATTTCATCGACACCGAGACCTACGAGCTGACCGACAATGTGCTTGTCGGATCGCGTCCGCGCTTCGCCGAGTTCACCTCGGACGGGACGCAGCTTTGGGTCACTTCCGAGGTGGCCGGCACGGTTTCGGTCATCGACGTGAAGACGCGGAAGATTATCAAGACAATCGGCTTTCAGATCCCGGGCGTGCAGCCCGAGCAAATCCAGCCGGTCGGCGTGCGCATCACCAAAGACGGAACGCGCGCCTTTGTCGCGCTAGGTCCAGCCAATCGCGTCGCGGTCATAGATGCGAAGACGCTCGAGGTGGAGAAATATCTCCTGGTCGGTCAGAGAGTGTGGCAGCTCGCCTTTACGCCGGACGACAAGCTCTTGTTCGTCACCAATGGAAATAGCAACGACGTGTCGGTGATCGATGTGCCGAGCCTGACTGTGGTGAAATCCATCGCGGTGGGCGATGCGCCGTGGGGCGTGACCATTTCGCCTAATTGAGCCGGGCGCGCTTTAGGCAGGCGCGCATCAGCGCCGCCTAGCGATGTTTGCGCGCCTCGATGCCCAAAACCTCAAGCCGAAGCGATCCACTCGCCGGCCACATAGCCGAACGCGCAGGCGTCGGGATTCGCCTTGGCAGCCTGCCGAAGCTTGTCCTCGGCATTGACGACGACTTTGCGGTGCTGGGTGCTGTTGTCCCACGCTTCATCTTTGAAGCCGCTCAGCAGAATGATCTTCCTGCCGCGCAGGACGATTTTCGGGAGTGCCATTCCCACCTCCTCGGGCTTACCCAGAAGGTGCGCTCTGATGTTATGAAAGCTTCAGAGTCGCGGCCTTCAAGGCAAAAGCCTTGCTCCGATGGCGACCCCCGTCAGCCATTAAACACAGTAGCAAAAAAATGCGACGAAGGTAAGACGCTTCGTTTCCAAAGCACATAAAAGTCTCGGCGTTTTGTGCAGCGCAACTAGCGCTCAGCATCTTCGCGCAACAGTGCTGCGAGTCCGGCCTCCGTCGCGACGCGAGGCCTCCAATTCAGACGCTGCAGCGCAGCAGGATCGGCGACGAGCGAGCCGAAGAG
This sequence comes from uncultured Alphaproteobacteria bacterium, assembly GCA_963742355.1. Classification (GTDB taxonomy): domain Bacteria; phylum Pseudomonadota; class Alphaproteobacteria; order Rhizobiales; family Methyloligellaceae; genus Methyloceanibacter. The sequence continues at coordinate 559,851 of CAVULQ010000005.1, forward strand.
CGGCGTGTACGCGCGTGACCCGCGCGCCGCGCGGAGGCTCGCCGCCAGAAGGGGACCTGGGACATAGAACAGTCCGGGGCGCCGACCGAGGCCTTGGCGCATGGCGGCGATGATCGCACCGACGGTGAGGGGCTTCGGATCGGCGACGATGAGCGGGCGTTTCAGTGGGGCAGGCGCGGTCAGAACCTTGTCGACCGCCTCGACCAGATTGTCGAGGGCAAGGAGAGAGTGCTCGCCTTTGAGCCCGGCAAGGGGGAGCGGGTAGGGGGAACGCGCGAGCTTGGCGAGCTTGGCCATGTTTCCCTGCACGCCCGGGCCATAGACGAGAGCAAGCCTGAGCGCGACCCAGTCGAGACCGGTGTCGCGGAGACCTTGCTCGGCCGCAAGCTTGGATCTGCCATAAGGGTCGGTTGGCGCAGGCTCGTGCTCCTCGGTGAGAACGCGGTTAGCCGTCGGGCCCGATTGCGCCCTGATCGATGACAGGAACACGAAACGATTGACGCGCGCCCGCTCGGCCGCCTTGGCGAAGCCGATCGTGGCCTCGGTATTGAACAGGCGATAATCGTCTTCCGGCACGCCAGACATGGTCTCGGCGAGGCCTGCGGTGTGGATCACCGCGTCAACGTCGGCGAGCGCTTCCGACATGTTGTAGGGCTTGGCGAGGTCGCCGATGACGGCGCTGGCGCAGCCTGACGGCAGATTAGTCGGGCGGCGCAAGAGAACGCGCAGGCGATAGCCGCGCTTTGGAAGTTCCTTCAGCAGATATTGGCCGATGAAGCCCGTGGCTCCGGTCAGTGCCACAAGAGGCTTCCGCCCCTGCTTCTCTCTCTTGCGTGGCTCTGCGTTCATGCGGCTCCGCAAGCGAGACCAGTTTTGGTCTCACCCTTATCGAGCCTAGTTCACAACCACATTTGGGCCGGAGCAAGCCCTGTCCGCGATGCCCGCCTATTCGCTCGATTTGTTGTCGCGCTGAGCTTCCTGCAGTTTCGCGATGTCCTCTGGCGAGAGCTGCGGCCGGTCGATGACGAGCGTCAGCTTGTCGAGCGTGCCGGTGAACTCGAACGGCACCTGGTAATCGGCGTCGTCCACGGGCGTTCCGGTATCCGCGCCGATGTCGAAGTTCTCGTCCCACTGCATGATGAGCGGAACCGTGTGCTCCATCTTTTGCATGGCGACCTCCTTGCCGTCGACCTTGAGCACGCCGGTGCCTCCGCGACCGATGCCGCTCACATTGTTGAAGGCGAGCGTGCCCGCGCCGAGACCGTCATATTTGAAGTCGAATTCGAGCGTGTGCTTGCCGGGTGTCAGCGCCTCAGACCCCTCCCAGCGAACTCTTTCGAGATCGAAGAGGTTGTAGAGGAACACCGGCTTGCTCTTGAGCAGGTAGAAGCCGTAGCCGGCAAAACGCCCGCCTTGGGTCACGATCATTCCCTCAGCTCCACCTTCGGGAATCTCGACCTCGGCCTTGTAATTGAAGGACGCGTTGAGGATGTTCGGCGCATCACCATTTGGCGTGCCGGTGACCTCGCCCGACCAGGTGAACGTGTCGCGCCCCGCTGCGAGGTTGGGACGAGGCTGTACCAGCCGCGTTGCCACCGACGCATCGAGCGGTTCAACCTGATACTTCTTGGCTTCCACCCAAAACAGATTGTCCATCTCCTTGACCTTGTCAGGGAATTTGTCGGCGAGGTTGTCGGACTGGGTCCAGTCCTTGGTGAGATCGTAGAGCTCGTAGGGGAAGCTCGCCGGGTTCTGGCTCACCGCGCCCGCGAGCACCCATGGCGGCCGCATCACCTTGGTGCTGGCGATCCAGCCGTCGTGATAGATCGCGTGGTCACCCATCATCTCGAAATATTGGGTCGTGTGCTGCGAGGGCGCATCGGCATTGGCCTTGTCGAAGGTATAAGCCAGGCTCGCGCCCTCGATCGGCGACTGCGGAATGCCGTCGACGGCTTTCGGCGCCGGAATGCCGGTCGCCTCGAGGATGGTCGGCACGATGTCGATGACGTGACAGAACTGGTTGCGGGTGCCGCCCTTGTCGGTGATGCGCGCAGGCCAAGAGATGGCCATGCCCTGGCGCACGCCGCCGAAATGCGAGGCGATCTGCTTGGTCCACGAGAAGGGCGTGTCGAAGGCCCAAGTCCATCCCACGGCCATATGCGGATAAGTCTGATCCGAGCCCCAGGCCTCATAGAATTTGAGTTGCTCGGCCACCGGAATCTGGACGCCGTTCAGCGCGGCGACCTCGTTCGGCGTGCCGACCAAGGTGCCCTCGGCGCTATTGCCGTTGTCGCCGTTGATATAAATGATCAGCGTGTTGTCGAGCTTGCCCATGTCGTCGATCGCCTGGATCACGCGTCCGATCTCGTGATCGGTGTAGGCGACGTAGGCGGCGAATACGTCGGCCTGGCGGATGAATAGCTTCTTCTCGACGGGGCCGAGCTCGTCCCAATTCTTCAGCAGGTCATGCGGCCAGGGCGTGAGCTTCGCGCCCTCCGGGATCACGCCTAGTCGCTTCTGATTGGCGAAGATCGTGTCGCGGAGCTTGTTCCAACCTTCGTCGAACAAATGCATGTCGCTGATCTTCTTGATCCACTCCGGCGTCGGATGGTGCGGCGCGTGCGTGCCACCCGGCACGTAATAGACGAAGAAGGGCTGCTCGGAGTTGATGGCTGTGATGCGATTAAGGTACTCGATAGCGTCGTCTGCCATCGCGGTGATCAGGTTCCACTTAGGCTGGCCGTAATAGGGATAGATCGCGGTGGTGTTGCGGAACAGATTGGGCTGCCACTGATTAGCGTCGCCGCCGACGAAACCGTAGAAATAGTCGAAGCCCATTCCGACCGGCCACTGATCGAAAGGCCCGGCCGGGCTGGCCTGGAAGTCCGGCGTGTTGTGGTCCTTGCCGAACCACGAGGTCCAGTAGCCATTGGCCTTCAGGATCTTACCGATCGTCGCCTTGTCCCGCGTCATGAAGCTGTCGTAGCCGGGATAGCCGGTCGCCTGCTCGGCGACCACGCCGAAGCCCATCGAGTGATGATTGCGCCCGGTGATCAGCGCGGCCCTTGTCGGTGAGCACAAAGCGGTCGAGTTGAAGTTGGTGTAGCGCAGCCCATTGCTTGCTATGCGGTCGAGCGTTGGCGTCGGAATGACTCCCCCGAAGGTGCTGGGCACACCGAAGCCGCTATCGTCGGTCATGATCAGAAGAATGTTTGGCGCGCCCTTAGGCGGCACGATGCGCGCGGGCCAGTAGGGCGTTGATCCCGCCACGTTCCGTTCGATCTTGCCGCCGAACTCTTGCGGCGGCGGTGGAATCTGAGTCCCGTCGATGGTGGTAGTGGCGTCAGGCGAGCCCGGTGTGCCGGTGACCTCCTGCGCGGCCGCCGGGAAAGTCAATGCAGTGCCGACGAGAAGTCCGAGCGAAAGCGCAAGCAACTCTTTCTTCATGGCCGCTCCTCCCCGTTTGTTGTCGCCCGTTCAGGGTTCTCTTTTCAGGTTCTCCTGATGCGGAGATCTTAGAAGTATACGCCGCGATCTCGGCGAGAAGATGAAATCGGCGGCGGAACGAGCCGCCGCCGATTCATTCGAAGTCTGACTTAATTATCAGGCGCGCCTCAGTAGCAGGGCGGGTAGGGGTAATAGCCGCACGGCGCTCCGTAGTAGCCCGGCGTCGCAGCTGCCGCTCCGACCGCCGCGCCAACTGCCGCGCCCGTGGCGAATGCCGCGCCCGGATGCGCATACCAAGCCCCATGCCAAGCCGGGCCTCTGCCGACGACGACCGTGCCGTGACCCCATCCGCCGCCGCCATAATGAACGGCGAACCGGTCGATGAAGAGCGCTGCCGCGCCGTCTTCGTTTGCGCCGGCGAGATCGCCTTCGAGGACGGAAACATCGAAGGTCAGCTTGTCGCCCTCGAGCTTTGGCGTCTTGAGCACGACGACGGCATCCTTGACCGATGCGCCGTCCTTGCTGAACACGGAGATGGTGGCGTTCGGCGGGGTCTTGGCGAAGCTCTCATTGCCTTCGTCCCACTCTCTGATGAAATGCGCTGTCAGCACGTGACCGGCCGCTCTCACCGGGCGATCGGCGAAGACGATGGTGTTCGTCGACACGCCGGTGAGCGTGAGCTTGTTGCCTTCGAGGCTCGCGCCGTCTGCGTTGATGACGCCGAGCGAGGCGACCATCTCGCTGCTCGATGCGCCAATGGTCTTGCTGGCGGGATGGCTGATGGCATCCTCAGCGAGCGCTGGAAAGGATGCGCAGATGAGGCCTGCGAGGGCGAGGCCGGCGATACGGATGTTGGTCATTAGGGGCGTTTCTCCAAGTGAATAGTGATTCGAATGCGGGGGAGAATAGCGCAAACGATCGATCAGCACTGCGACAGCCGAAGATTTGCTTATGATTTGCTTATGCACGGGCGAGCAATTGCGGGCGTTGAAATTGCCGACTTTGGCGCGCTAGAACTTGAAGCTTACGGCGACGTCGACCGTGTTGCCTTCGAATGTGTGCTCGGCGTCGAATTCGCTATACCACTTGGCGAGAACCGTCAGCGCCTTTGACGGGTCCGCGCTGGTGGTAAAGCTCACGATCGGACCCACGCCATAGACGCGCGATTCGAAAGAGCCGAGCCGGGCGCCCGATCCGCTGTCGCCGGTCGTCTGGATCATTGCGTAGCTGACCACGCCGATCCCGAGCGGACCGAAGTTCTTGGTCATCGCCCCTTCGAGATTGAGGATGTTTCCAGTCTCGTAGTCGGTTGCGGTGTTCTCCCAGTTCACCGAGTAGATGGCGGCTCCGTCGACTTGCCATCCACTCTTCGGATCGAACCAAGTCATGGCAAGACGCGGCATCACCGCCCAATGATTGAGGCTCGTGTTGGCGAGATTCTTTTTGTCGTATTCGCCGGTCGGGGCGAAGCCGAAGACGCCGATGTTCCAGTGGAAATTGCCTGCGTTCCAGCCAAGGATAACAGGAGCGAAAGCCGTGTCGCCTTGGGAGAACTCGGTGTCGCCGACGTTGAGGTCGAACGGGCCGACGGTCCTGCCGCGCGGACCGGTGAGGGGTGGAAGTCTGATGCCGACGTCGACATCCATGGCGACCGCGCTCGGCACGACGGCGACGGCGTAGGTTCCCCCCAGGATCTTCCACGGCGTCACGTAGCTCAGCGCAAAGAGCGTGGCCGTGTAGTCCTGATCCACGTTGAGCGCGATGCGGCCGTCGAAGATCGTCGTATCGACGCTGCCGTTGTAGTGATAGGCGTCGGTGCGGGAATAGAAGCCGGGCTGGGACGGAAGGACACCGCCGAAAATATCGGTATAGCCCTTGACCCACGGGCCCATGCCGTATTCAGCGGCGCGAACATTTCCCATGCCCCCAAGGGTCAAGAGCGTCGCAACGCCAATCAACGCAGTTGCGCTACCGCGCGACATAGGCTTCCCCCGGACGATGCCCGAAAAACTTAGGGCATCTCATGGCCCATTTCTATTCGCTTGCCCCTTGTGGAAATGATTGTCTCGTCAAGGGATGCCGATTTGTCACAATGAGGTATGGGCCCCCCCGCGCCGTCGGTTGGCTATTCGATCAAATCTCGTGTAGGGCGGCTTGCCAAGCGAAGCTCCTGGCGTCACAAACACCAGCCAATATGCGGGCGACGCACTGAACCGGCGACAATCTCAACGAGAGGAGAGGTCCATAGACAACGAGTTTGCGAGTACCGGCGTTAGGCCAAAGTCTCAAGCGCGAATTCGACACCGCTGAGTGTTTTCCTCAGCGGCGTGTCGCGTTTGGTAAACCAGTGGAGGAGACGATGAGTGAGATCCCTGTTTATGTAGGAGAAGAGCAGCCTGCTCAAGCAAAGCGCCATTACCCGAAAGCATCGACCGCCTTGGCGGCAATTCTAGTGGCCGGTTTGTCGGCGGTTGCACCGGTCTCTCCGGCGACTGCCCAGGAGAAGCTTCCCAACATCCTATTTATCATGGGCGACGACATCGGCTGGTTCAACATCGGCGCTTACCATCAAGGTATCATGTCAGGAAAGACGCCGAACCTCGACAAGCTGGCGTCGCAAGGAATGCGCTTTACCGACTACTATGCTGAAGCAAGCTGCACTGCAGGTCGCGCGAATTTCATTACGGGCGAGCTTCCAATCCGCACGGGGCTGACCACGGTAGGTCAGGCAGGCGCCGATGTCGGTTTGCCAGCGCAAGCACCAACCATCGCTACGGCGCTCAAGGCGATGGGCTACACCACCGGCCAGTTTGGCAAGAATCATCTCGGCGACCTGAATAAATATCTTCCCTGCGTGCACGGCTTCGATGAGTTCTTCGGCTATCTGTATCACCTCGACGCCATGTCCGATCCGTATTGGTATTCCTATCCGACGGATCCAGCCATCCGAAACGCTGTCGGGCCCCGAAATCTCGTTCATTGCTGGGCGAGCGACACGGACGATCCAACCGTCCAGCCGCGCTGGGGCGCGATCGGAAAGCAAAAGATCGTCGACGAGGGACCTCTCGCGCCAGGGCCCAACACCGGACGCACGCCCTATGGCGGAGAGGGCGAGGGAGTCGGCGACGCCAAATACGATATGACCACCTTCGATGAGGTACTCGTCAAGGATTCGATCGACTTCATGAAGAGGGCCAAGGATAGCGGCAAGCCCTTCTTCCTTTGGCACAACACCACGCGCATGCATGTGTTCACCTTCCTCGCCGAAAGGTACAAGGCGATGATGAACCCCGAGACCAACTACGGGATGGAAGAAGCGGGGATGGCGCAGCTCGATGACGATGTCGGTGATCTGCTCAAGGCCCTCGACGATCTCGGCATCGCCGACAACACCATCGTCGTGTTTACGACCGATAACGGTGCAGAGGTGTTCACCTGGCCCGACGGCGCCATGACTCCATTTCGGGCAACAAAGGGCACGGTTTATGAAGGCGGGTTCCGCGTGCCGGCGATCGTTCGTTGGCCGGGAAAGGTCCCCGCGGGCAAGGTTGAAAACGGCATCTTCTCGGGGCTCGACTGGTTCCCGACCTTCGTCGCGGCGGCAGGAAACCCCAACATTGTCGACGAGCTAAAGGCCGGCAAGGATCTTGGCGGCGCGAACTACAAGGTCCACCTTGACGGTTACGACCAATTGGACCTGCTCACCGGCAAGGGACCGTCGAACCGGCATGAGATCTGGTACTTCGCCGAATCCAATCTCGGCGGCTTGCGACTCGATGAGTTCAAGTATCGGTTCATCGATCAGCCCGAAGGCTGGCCGGGGCCGAAGGTTCCCATCAACATGCCGATCCTGGAAAATATAAAGCAGGATCCCTTCGAGCGACTGCCGGTTTCGAATCTGCTGGAAGGTTCCCCAGCTTACTTCAACGACTTCTACGCGCGTGAATTCTGGCGTTTCGTGTACGTGCAACAAAAGGTCGGAGAGCTGGCGCAAACGGCCATCGAGTTCCCGCCGATGCAGAAAGGCGCTTCGTTCAATCTTCAGGCCGTGAAGGAGCAGGTCGAAGCCGCAATCGCCAAAGGAAAGCCTGGCAACTGAGACGCATAGCAAAGCGGGCGTCTCATTCGAGGCGCCCGCTTATTCATCCAGACACGTGGCGAACCGCTGATGCCTCACGCGGCTATCATGCAAGCCGCGATCTCTGCGCCTCGAGGAGGTTTCTCATGTTGAAATCGACGACCGGGCGCCTCGCGTTTATCGCGCTCGTTGGGGTGCTCCTTTGCGGATGGGCGAGTGCGCGTGCAGGGGCCGAAGCCACTGATCCACTGCCCTCATGGAGTGAGGGCGCCACCAAGCAGTCGATTATCGACTACGTGACGCGCGTGACGAAGCAAGGCGGTGCGGATTACGTCGATCCCAAGGATCGCCTCGCCACCATCGACAATGACGGCACGCTCTGGGTTGAGCAGCCGATGTACACGCAGTTCATCTTCGCCATCGACGAAGTGAAGCGCCAGGCCAATCAGCATCCCGAATGGAAGTCCAAGGAGCCGTTCAAATCCGTGCTCGCCGGCGACATGAAGGCGATTGCGGCGATGGGCCAGAAGGGAATGGTCGAGATCGTGGCGGCGACCCATTCAGGCATGACCACCACCGATTTCAACGAGACGGTCAAGCAGTGGCTCGCAACCGCCAAGCATCCGCGCTTCAAAGTGCTCTACACCGACCTCGTCTATCAGCCGATGATCGAGCTGCTCGACTATCTCCGCGCCAACGGCTTCAAGACGTTCATCGTCTCCGGCGGCGGTGTCGAGTTCATGCGCACCTTTGCCGACAAGACCTACGGCATCCCGCCCGAGCAGGTCATCGGCTCCTCCGGCGTCACCCAATATGGGACGTGGGACGAGAAGCCGGTGCTGATAAAGATGCCGAAAGTTCTGTTCGTCGACGACGGCCCGGGCAAACCGGAAGGCATCAACCATTTCATCGGGCGCCAGCCGATCTTCGCCTTCGGCAATTCCGATGGAGACAAGGAGATGCTGGAATGGACAGCGGCTTGTCAGCACCTCTGCTTCATGGGGCTCGTGCATCATACAGACGGGTCACGCGAATATGCCTATGATCGGAATTCCGATGTCGGCAAGCTCGACAAGGCGCTCGACGAGGCGATTGCCAAAGGCTGGACCGTTGTCGACATGAAGAACGACTGGAAGACGATCTTCCCGCCGGCGAAGGCGAACCCTTAAGAGGCGAGGATGAGCATCGCGCGCAAGGCGAGACGATCAGGCGGCCTGAGGGTGAGGCCGAGGCCCGAGATGATCCATATCCCGGGCGGCGAGTTCACCATGGGCTCGGATCATCACTACGCGGAAGAAAAGCCCGCTCATTCTGTCAAGGTTGATGGCTTTTGGATCGACAATACGCCGGTGACGAATGCCGAGTTCCGTCGCTTCGTCAAAGAGACCGGCCATGTCACCTTTGCCGAGATTGCGCCCGATCCCAAGGATTATCCCGGCGCTCTACCGCATATGCTCCGCGCGGGCTCGCTCGTGTTCGTGAAGCAAAAGGGTCCGGTCGACCTTACCAACTGGTCGAATTGGTGGAGCTTCACCTTCGGCGCCGACTGGCTGCATCCATATGGGCCTGGCAGCTCAATCAAAGGACTCGACGACTATCCTGTCGTGCACGTCGCCTATCGCGATGCCGAGGCTTACGCCAGATGGGCTGGCAAGGAGCTGCCGACCGAGGCGGAGTGGGAGTTCGCCGCGCGCGGCGGCCTTGAAGGCAAGGAGTTTGCCTGGGGCGATGAGCTCGAGCCCGGCGGCAAATGCGTTGCCAATACCTGGCAGGGCGAGTTCCCGTGGCAGAACCTGCTCAAGGATGGCTACGAGGGCACCTCTCCGGTTGGCGCCTATCCGCCGAATGGCTATGGCCTCCACGACATGATCGGCAATGTGTGGGAATGGACCACTGATTGGTATGCCTCCACCCATCAGCAGCAGAAGTCTTGCTGCATGCCGGTCAATCCGCGGGGGCCGCGTGCGGAAGAAAGCTACGATCCTTGCCAGCCTAACATCAAGATTCCGCGCAAAGTGATCAAGGGCGGCTCGCATCTCTGCGCGCCGAACTATTGCCGCCGCTACCGGCCCGCCGCGCGCCACGCCGAGCCGATCGACACTTCGACCTGCCATCTCGGTTTCCGCTGCATCAAACGCGAAAGGACGATGAGTTGATGATCCCAACGCCAAGGCTTCGGCATCTGGTGCATTGCGTGATGGCGCTTGGTCTCGCCGCGTTTCTCTCATCGCCGGGGCTCGCCGAGAGTGACACGCCCATCCCGCCATCGCTCACGACGCCTGATCAGGTCGAGACCTCGATCGGCACGCTCAAGTTCCGCGACGGCGTGCCCGACCAGGCGACGGCCGACAAGGTCTATGACCAGCTCGACTTGCAGCGTGGCGTCTCCGCCTTCCTCAACGGGCTCCGCGGCGTGTCGATCTTTGCGGCGCGGCAGGGCATCAGGGCTGCGGGGGTGAAGGACAATGAGGGGGTCCTGATCTTCTCCGGCTTGATGGATTCGCGCTCGCTGTTTCTCACCGCCAACGCCGACACGGTGTATTTCATCGCCAATATCGATCTCACCAAGGGACCGATGGTGATCGAGACGCCGCCAGGGGTGCTTGGGCTGTTCGACGATCTCTGGTTCCGGTGGGTGGTCGACTTCGGCACGCCCGGTCCCGATCGGGGGCTCGGCGGCAAATATCTCTTGCTTCCGCCCGGTTATGACGGGCCGCGGCCGGATGGCGGCTATTTCATCGGCCGACCCACCACGACTTCGGTCGCGCTGCTCGGTCGGGCGTTTCTCGCGAACAACGACCCCAAGCCGACGGTCGAGGTCATCAAGAAATATCTCAAGATTTATCCTTATGTGCCGGGCTCCTTCGGAACGAGCATCGGCACGTTCCTCAGGGGGAAGGGGCCGCTCGCACCGCTCAGCGAGCCAAAGCCGCTCACCTTTGTTGAGGGCACGGGCCTTGCCATGAACACGATCCCGCCCAACGACTTCTCCTATTACGAGATGCTCGACGCTCTCGTGCAGGAGCAGCCGGCCGAGGCGTTGCAGCCCGAGATTGGCGGGCAGTTCGCCGCGATCGGGATAAAGAAGGGCGAGCCGTTCGACCCCGATGCGCGCATGCGCAAGATTCTCACCGACGCGATTGCCGTGGCGAACGGCGCCGCACGCACGGTCAGCTTCACCCCACGCGAGTCTGAAGGCTTCGGCTATTACGGCCCCCAGTCGAAATGGCTGAATCCGCTTTTCGTCAGCGGTTATGAATTCATGCGGCCGCCGCCCGAGATCACCAAGGAGGGGGTCAAACCGTTTCCCTACACGGGCGCGCGCACGCTCGATGCGCGTGCTGCGTTCTTTTACATGGCGACCGGCGTGACGCCCGCGATGATCATGCGGCTTCCGGAGATCGGCTCGCAATATCTGTTCGGCATTCTCGATAGCGACGGCGAGCCGTTCGATGGCGCCAAGACTTACAAAGTTACACTGCCACCGAACATTCCTGCGGCGAAGTTCTGGTCGTTCACAGTCTACGACAACCAGACTCGCTCAATGCTGCAGACAGACCAGCGCTTCCCGCGCGCGGGCAGCCAGAGCTTTCCGAGTCCCGCCGCGGAAGCGGACGCGGACGGATCGACCACCGTCTATTTCGGACCGAAAAAGCCCGACAGCGTGAAGGATGGCAATTTCATCGAGACATTGCCGGGAAAGGGCTGGTTCGTGATCTTGCGGCTTTACAGTCCGCTGGAGCCTTTCTTCGAGAAGAGCTGGAAACCTGGCGAGATCGAGAAGGTCGGAGGCTGAAGAGTCGCCCGGCTAATTCGCCTGCTCGCACTTGTTATCGTTGGCGCTCCACTTGCAGCCGATGGAGACATCCTGGTCGCAGATCGTCTTGTCGCCATGCGCGCCGCATGGATCCACGCGTTCGGCAGCGCCTTCGTAGCAGCCGCGCTTGGCGTAGTCCCAGTGGCAGGCGGGATCTTGCGCGCAAACCGCTGAGTCCCCGGTCATGCAATGCTCCTCGGCTTTCGCTCTGGACGAGAGCGCAGCTAGCGTGAGGGTGAGCGCAAAAAGTGCAACGATCATTGTTCGCAAGGAAACCTCCCAGGACGAGTCACGAGGACGAACGTTATGGCGCGCCCAACGGCCGCGGTCGATGCGAGACTTTAGCGCAAAAGACGGAACCCTTGTGGTAGCTCAGAAAGCCGGGCTTTCGCGGGGGCCGCCTAAAAAACCGCCTGGCGCCGCAGTTTTGCGCTAGTGTTCTGGTGCTAAAGGGAAAACCCGCGATATGGCCTAGCGGGAACGGGGAAGCGCGTTCATGCGTCGGGGTTGGTGCGAGCGTCGTGCCTGATCGCGCTCGGCTTGGCGCTTGCCATCGCGCGCAACCCCGTACCGGTAGCGCTCGAGGCGTCCGGTGATCTGGGACATGGGTGCGATCGCAACGAGTGGAAGTCCTGAGGCACCGACTTCAACCTCGCCTACATACCGGGCGACATCCTCGACACGAGCACGGAGTCTTTCGACCCGGTCTACATGGCGAAGCTGTATGATCTCGGCTACCGCTTGGCGCAAGCAGGCTATCCGTGGAAGGGGACGCCGCCGCGCATGGCAGGGCATTGATGACGGCTTTTGCCCCGCTTGAGCCTCGCGCCTTCCTCCCGTAAATAGGCGCGGAACGCCGTTTTTTGGGAGTGGAACACATGGATTTGGTCGAGTTGAACAGGGTGGCGAACGCCATGGTGGCGCCGGGCAGGGGAGTGCTCGCGGCGGACGAATCGTCGGGCACCGTCAAGAAGCGCTTCGAGGTGATCGGGGTCGAATGCACCGAGGAGAACCGGCGCGATTACCGCGAGCTCCTATTCCGCTCAAAGGGCATGTCTAATATCTCTGGCGTGATCCTGTTCGACGAGACCATCCGGCAGAAGGCCAAGGACGGAACGCCGCTCGCCTGCATCATCGAGCAGGCCGGCTCGCTGCCGGGCATCAAGGTGGATAAGGGCACCAAGCCCTTGCCGTTCTTCCCGGGCGAGGTGATCACCGAGGGCCTCGACGGCTTGCGCGAGCGGCTCATCGAGTATCGCGATCTCGGCGCAAAGTTCTGCAAATGGCGCGCCGTGATCGAAATCGGGCCCGGCATTCCCAGCTATTACTGCGTCAGGGCGAACGCGGCCGCGCTCGCGCGTTACGCCGCCCTTTGCCAGGATGAGGGATTGGTGCCGATCGTCGAGCCCGAGGTGCTGATGGACGGCGACCACGGCATCGATCGTTGCTTCGAGGTCACCGAGAAGACGCTGAAGACGGTGTTTCAGGAGCTCTACCTCGCTCATGTGAAGCTTGAGGGTATGGTGCTCAAGCCGAACATGGTGGTGTCGGGCAAGAAGAGTCCGAAGCAGGCTTCCGTCGGCGAAGTCGCCGAGAAGACGCTGCGCGTGCTGAAGGAGTGCGTGCCGGCCGCGGTGCCTGGGATCGCGTTCCTCTCCGGCGGTCAGTCTGACATCGACGCGACGGCGCGGCTCGACGCCATGAACCGCTTGGGAGGCGGCCCTTGGAAGATTACCTTCTCCTATAGCCGTGCGCTCCAGGCCGCGCCGCAGAAGGCCTGGTCCGGCAAGGTGGAGAATGTCGCCGCGGCGCAAGCGGCCTTCGCTCACCGCGCAGCGATGAACGGGCTCGCGTCGATGGGCAAGTGGTCGCCCGACCTCGAGAAGCAAGCCGCTTGACCTTAGCTTTCTGCGCGTCGGGACACGCCAGCCATGTCAAGGCCGAGGCGGTGCGTCCGAGCCTATTGGTGTTGCATGGAACCGAATGACGAGAACTCAGTCTCTGATCAACTGGCGATCTCCCCGGAGACGGCATTCTACATCATCGTCAAGGCGCGCGGCGATCTTCACCCATTGCGGGAGCGGCATCGTCAAGAGCGATGCGCGCGAGATCTCTGCCCGCGTCGCTGCTCTCTGCGAGGCGCGTGGGATCGAGGCGAGCATCGCTTATGACGGGCTCACACTGATCTTGCCGCGCCGGAGCAAGTGACTGATCGCGCCGATGATCATCCCCAAGAGGAGGGGGGCGATGCTCGCGACGATGACAAGGATCCAGCCCTCGAGATCGGGTGCCTCGAGGCGAAGCGCGCTTGCGAGCGGCGGCGCATAGACAGCGAGCAAGAGCAGCGCCGAGCAGAGAGCGACGGCGATCCAGACGTAAGCGTTGCGCGTGACCGCGTTGACGAATAGCCCCGACCTCCGCCCGCGCATGTTGAACACGTGGAAGAGCTGGGCAAAGGCGAGCGTGAGGAACGACGCGCTGACGAGAGCGTCTCCGTGAAGTTCGAGCCAATAATGGCCGATGAGGAGGCTCGCGAGTGTCGAGATCGTCAGTAGGGCGCCATAGACGGCGATGAACCGCCATTGCGCGTTGCCGAGAAGCGGTTCGCGCGGATTGCGCGGGGGTTGGCGCAAGACGTCCTCCTCACCTTCGCCGGTGGCGAGCGCAAAGGCCGGAAGCACGTCGGTGACGAGGTTGAGGAACAGGATCTGCAAAGGGAGTAGGGGCAGCGGCAGCCCTGTGACCACAGCGAGTGCGACCACCATGACCTCGCTGATATTGCAGGAGAGGAGATAGATCAGGAACCGCCTCAGATTGCTGAAGATGACCCGTCCCTCGCGAACCGCGGCGACGATGCTGCCGAACGCATCGTCCCTGAGCACGATGTCGGCAGCTTCGCGCGCGACCTCCGTTCCGCGCAATCCCATGGCAACGCCGATATCGGCCTTTTGCAGCGCTGGCGCATCGTTGACCCCGTCGCCCGTCATGGCCACGACCTCGCCCGCTGACTGATAGAGCCTGACGAGATCGAGCTTCTGCGCTGGCGTCACGCGGGCGAACACTTGTGCCGTGAGCACGCGGGCGCGCTCCCGCTCGCCAAGCGCGGCAAGGGCCTCGAGCTCGCGTCCCTCGACGAGGATAGAATCTCCGGGAGAGCTGAGGCCGAGCATCTCGGCGATGGCGCGCGCGGTCGAGGCATGATCGCCAGTGACCATGACCACGCGGATGCCCGCGTGCCTGCAGTCGGCGATCGCCTCTTTGACATCGATGCGCGGCGGGTCACGGAACCCGACCAGGCCGAGAAAGTTTAAGCTCTCATAGGCGGGGATGGCCTCGAGCGGGATGGTGGCCTCGGCAAGCGCAAGGACGCGCAAGCCCTCCGCGGCTAAAGCGCCGGCGCGCCTCAGCCATTCCTCGCGCTCCTCTCCGCTGATGTGCGTCCTATCCTCGCCAAGCGTGGTCGAGGCCGCCATCACAGACTCGGGCGCCCCCTTCACCGCGACGGAGAGACGGTCTTGGCACCGATGCGCCGTCGCCATCATCTTCGTCTCCGTATCGAAGGCAATCTCGTGCTGCTTTGGCCAGGCTGCGAGCAGCTTCTCGCGTTCCAATCCTGCAAGCCGGCCGAACCTCTGCAACGCAAGCTCCATCGGGTCGCCCACGCCGCCATCGCCGGAAGAAGGGAGCGTCGCCGTGCCGCACAGGACACTGACCTCCAGCGCGCGCCGGAGCGGAGCATCGAGCTCGGCCTCATTGCTCGCGTCGTCAAGGATCTTCGTCCGCGCATCGTCGAGCCTGTAATCCCCCGATGTCAGCCAAAACCGCTCAACGGTCATGCGATTTTCGGTGAGGGTGCCGGTCTTGTCGGTGCAGATGACAGTGGTGGCGCCAAGCGTCTCGACGGCGGCGAGGCGCTCGACCACGACGTTTCGCTTCGCCATGCGCCACATGCCGCGCGCGAGCGCCATTGTGGCCACGATCGGCAAGCCCTCGGGAATGGCGGCGACGGCGAGCGCGATTGACGCCTCGATCATGAGCATGAGGTTGCGCCCGGATGCCATGCCGGCGGCAGCGATCAGGGCGGTGATGACAAGGATTGCGATGACGAGCTGCCGCGTCAGCTCAGCGAGCTTCCGTTCGAGCGGAGATGACTCGCTCTCGGCCTCGATCACGAGCCGCGTGGTAAGCCCGAGCTCGGTCGCCATGCCGGTCGCCACCACCACGCCTTCGCCGGTGCCACGGGTGATGGCCGTGCCCTTGTGCAGCATCGAGGTCCGCTCGGCGAGGATGGCGTCGGCGGAGACAGCTTGCACGGACTTCTCGACCGGTACGGATTCACCGGTGAGCGTCGATTCATCGCAAGAGAGATTGCGCGCCTCGACGAGGCGGATATCGGCCGTGACCACATCGCCGCTTTCGAGCAGCACGATGTCGCCCGGTACGACCAGTTCGGCCTGGATGGTCTTGAGCTTGCCGTCCCGCCGCACGCGAGAGGAGCGGGTGCCAAGCTTGCGCAGCGCCTCCATGGAGCGCACCGCGCGGATCTCGGTGAAGAAGCCGATCAGGGTGTTGATGACGAGCACGATGAGGATGGCGGCGGCTTCTTTCCACTCGCTGAAGGCCGCCGCGAGCGCCGCTGCCACCGAAAGCAGCCACACCACGGGGCTGTTGAGCTGGTCGGCGAAAATGGCGAGCGGGGTCCGGGGTGCATGAGCAAGGAGCGCATTCGGCCCGTAACGTGTGAGCCGTGAGGCGGCTTCCGCATCGCTGAGCCCAAGAGCTGGGCTCACGCCCTTGCGCCGCAGCACGACATCGGCGGGAAGCGCGTGGGTGGGCACCGCTTCGTCGCGCGGGATCTTGTCCGATTCCACCAGCCGCTCCCTTGTCGCGGTGATGCGATCGCCATCGAGTGAGGGAATATTGCGCCCGCGCCTCAAGGTCACGCGCTAGTGGTCCGTGGGGTCGAGCCACCTGATGTTTGGGGCTTTGCGGGGAACGGGCGCGGGCTTGCGGAGCGGATGCCCGACGATGATCGGGGCCACCGGAAGATAGGACGCCGGCAGGCCAAGCGCGGCCTTCCCTTCTGGGGTCCCGAGCCAATGCTGGGCGAAGCCGATCCAGCACGTGCCGAGCCCCGCTTCATGAGCCCTCAGCATCAGGTTCTGCGCGGCGAGCGCGCAATCCTCGACCGCCCAGTCCGTCGGCTCGGCCGTGGCGATCACGATCAGCACCGGCGCGTGATAGAAGATGTTAAACTTCGGGTCGCTCAGCATATCGCTGATGGGGTGGGCCGGCGCGTTGAGAGAGATCTTGAGCATGTGGGCCTTGGCCTTGTCTGAGATCTCGGCGAGTAATTTCGGGCGCTCGACGACGATGAAACACCAAGGCTGCTTGTTGATGGCGCTTGGCGCTTGGACCGCGGCGTCGATCAGCTCGCGCACCAGAGCGTCGTCGACGGGCTCGGCGGAATATTCGCGCACCGACCGGCGGTCATTGATGGCTTGCAAAAGCTCCATTGTCGCGACCAGGCTCCATTCCCGGGAGGGAGCGATAGGATGAGTGGCTTCCACCACGATCCCGCCCGAGAGCGCTTCCCGCGTTGAGCCAGATCAAGGAGTTGGGGCAGGAGGCTCGCCTTGAGGCGATGCCTCCGGTGCTGGCGGTTCGGTGGGTGGCGGCGGCGACGGTGGCGGTGCGGCGGCGATTGCCTTGGTGCTCCAGTCGATCAGGTCGGTAAGCAACTTGCCCAAGGCACCGTTAAATGCGCTCACATAGGCCTTCGCATCGCTTCCCGAGGCGGGGGCGGTTGCGCCGAACTCGTGCGCGGCGAGGATCTTGCCATCCTGATCGAGCAGCTTCGCCACGAAGTCGATATCGGCCTCGGCACCATCCGACGTCGCAATATGGAAGCGCCGCATGTCGATCAGAAGCTGATAATTGCCGATGACGCCTTCACGTGTCCGGCTGACTTCCTTTGCGTAGCCCGCGTTCTCGAAGCTCTGGATCACCTTCGATTGGAACAGAACAGGGAGGTTGTCGCTCCACCGCGCATTGCCGAGGGGCACGCTCTCCCCGCTCGCCGGCTGAAGCAGGATCTTGTCGGTGTTGAAGCCCATCAACGTCGTCGGTTCGGGCACCACGAGAAGCCAGCTGGGCGCCTCCGGCGGAGGAGGGAAGCCGCTCGCGGCGACGAGATCGTAAGTGGGAATCTCTGCCTGGCTCGTGCCCCCTCCGGTCATGCGCTCGATCCCGGCAAGGATGCCGTCGACCTTGTCGGAGTTCCGCGCAAGCGCGCCAGCGAAAGTGTCGATGTTCTTGATGGCGCTGTGCAAGGAGTCGGAGTTCTCGGAGAGGATGGTGTCGACGTGCTGGAAAGTGTCGCGCGCCGCCTCGGTCCAGTCCTGGCTGGCGAGCGGCGCTGCGATCAACATGGGGGGCGAGCCTCCTTCTCCCGGTGCAAGTGGAGTGCCGGCGCTACCGCCTCGGAGTGTCACCGCGGCGCCGCCAGTGAGCCCTTGCGTTTCCAGACCGACCTGGGTGTCGCTGCTGATGGGTGTGTTCGGATCGACCCCGATGGTGGCGATCACCTGGTCGGGAGCGTCTGCGGAAAGCGAGAGGTTGGTGACCTCACCGACGCGAATGCCATTGAACAACACCGCCGAGCCGATCAACAGGCCGGACACCGAGCCCTGGAAGCGGATCTGATAGGCCTCGCGCTGGCCGAACCCGCCTTTGTTCTCGAGCCAATAGACGAAAGCGAAACTGCCGAGGATCACGGCGAGCATGAACAGTCCGATCAGGGCATAGCGGGCACGGGTTTCCATCGCTCTAAGTTCCTTGTCTCATGCGCTCACGCGACGGTCAGCCAGCATGCCGCCGCGCTTCCCCTGGAAATAAGTCTTCACCCACGGGTGCTCGCATTCGAGCATGACCGGTATGGGTCCTTCGGCCACGATCTTGCCGTCGGCGAGCGCGGCAATGCGGTCGCAGGCGGTGTATAAGCTTTCCAGATCATGCGTCACCATGAACACGGTGATCTCCAATGTCTGCTGGAGCGTGCGGATCAGCTCGTCGAAATCGCCCGCCGAGATCGGATCGAGCCCCGAAGTGGGCTCGTCGAGAAACACGATCTCGGGGTCGAGCGCGAGAGCTCTTGCGAGCGCCACGCGCTTGGTCATGCCGCCGGAGAGCTCGGAGGGGAACTTGTCGGCGTCCTGAGGCGTGAGTCCGACCATTTCCAGCTTGGCCAACGCCATCTCGTCCATCAGCCGCTGGGAGATGTCGAGATTCTCGCGCATGGGGAATTGCACGTTCTGGCGAACGGTGAGCGAGGAGAACAGCGCGCCCTGCTGGAACAATACGCCCCAGCGGCGCTCGAGCGCGCGGCGCTCTTGCTCGTTCGCCCGGTCAAGATCGACGCCAAGCACCTCGATCGAGCCGTGACGCTTCGGCAATAGACCAATGATCGTACGCAAGAGCACCGACTTGCCGCTGCCCGAGCCGCCCACAAGGCCGAGAATCTCGCCGCCACGGACGTCGAGGGACAGATGGTCGAGCACGGTCTGCGCGCCAAAGCCGACGACGAGGTCGCGCACCTTGATGACGATCTTCTCCGCCATGCTGCTCACATCCCGATTGAGGCGAAGAAGATGGCGAACAGGCCATCGAGCACGATGACCAGGAAGATCGATTCCACGACCGACTTGGTGGTCTGGAGGCCAAGTGACTCGGCGCTGCCTTTCACCCGCAGGCCTTCTGCGCAGGCCACGACTCCGATCACCAGACCCATAAAGGGCGCCTTGATCATCCCCACCTTGAAATGAGTGAGAGAGATCGCCTCGGTCAGGCGCGAGATATAAATGTCGGGACTGATGCCGCCATAAAGCCAGGCCACGAGGCCACCGCCGTAGAGGGCCGCCAGCGAGCCCAAGAAGGTGAGCACGGGAAGGGCAATGATCAGAACGATGATGCGCGGCAGTATCAGCACCTCGACGGGATCGAATCCCATGGTGCGAAGCGCGTCGATCTCCTCGCGCATCTTCATGGAACCAAGCTCCGCGGTGTAGGAGCTGCCCGAGCGGCCGGCGACCATGATGGCGACGATCAAGACGCCGATCTCGCGCAGTACAAGGATGCCGACGAGGTCGACCGAATAGAGCTCGGCGCCGAATTTGCGGAAATGGAAGATACCCTGCTGGGAGATGATCGCGCCGATGAGGAAGGTAATGAGCAGGATGATGGGCACCGCCTGCCAGGCGACGCGGTCGAGCTGATTGACCGTCGAGGTAAGCCTGAACTCGCGTGGGCGCAGCACCATGCGTGCTGTCGCCACACCGAGAGCACCGAGCATGTCGGCAAAGACGAGAAGACCATTGGCGAGCCCCACGCCGCCCCGGCCGACCGCGGCAAGCGAACCGATGACAGGGTTGTCATGCTTTGGCTTTGGCGGGCCCGCGCGATTGACGCCGTGCATCTCTTTGAGGAGACCGCGGTCATGCGCGGGGAGGCCGAGAATCTCAGGCTCCCGCCCGGCCGATTGCCCCTCGCGGGTGAGACGCTCAAGCAGCCACGCGCCGAACGTGTCGAACTCGCTCACGCCAGCCATGTCGATCGAAACGTTCTTGGCCTTGGCGGCTTCGCCAGCGATGCCGTCGACCAGCGTCTCGAGTTCGCGGGCGTGTGGCGCGGTCCACGAGCCGTAGCCGGTGAGTTCCAGACGCTCTCCCTTCCATTCGCTCCTCAGCAAGATTTCGCCCATGGCAATGCTCCTTCCTGCCTGTAGCGGAGCCAAGCTCGAGAGAGCCGCAAAAGTGGCGGACTAGCTACGCGTCAGATCGATGGACACGCTCTTTAGAGCGACTCCTTGCGTTGTAATCGCAACGCTTTGGCGCGAGGACGTGAAGGTTACTATCATCGTCCCGGTAACGCCGCCGCTGATGGAAAGGCTGAGTTTGCCGTTACTGACCTGGCCAGACGCATTGCCTTGCGCGTTGTAAGTGCGCTCTTCCCACGTTCCGCTGATGCGGCCGCCGCTCTCGCTGAGAGCGCTCCTGATCTGGACGTTAGAGCTTTCGCTTTGGCAGAGGATGGCCATGCGAAGTTGGGAGCCGCCGCCGGTGTAGTAGGCGTTGCATTTGAGACGCTCGCGGCGCCCCTGATCGAGCTCGATCTGACCGCTTCCTCGCCAGGAGCCGAGCAGGGTATCGAAGGGGGTGCCGGCGTCGGCGGCGGCAACGGGAGCAAGCAAGAGCGCTGCCGCGGCAAAGGCAGGGATCAGGCGCAATAGAGCTACGCGGCGAATCGGGGGTCGCATGGGTCTCACTTTCGGCATTTTGCGTCCCCGGACAAGCCAGGATTGCTATGACGAAATGATGACCTCGCGGCGTGCTAAGGGCGCCGCGGCAACATCTTTCAAGTCAAAAATAGGGTTCACGCCGCCGCGTGAAGCTTTGCCTCGCTGGCCCGCCGCGGCTCAACCTCTGGGTCGGGCTGGACATTTGGCCAGAGCTTTGTCGTGCGCGGACCGAACAGAAGGCCCATGGCAGCGAGATCGGCGAAGCAGAGCGAGAAGGTCGTGGCGACGATTCGGCCCCATTCCTCGGCATAATCGCCTTGCAGCTCGCGCACCCAGGCCCGGTGGCATTCGCCGATGTACTCGGGCTCCGTGCAATGGCCAAAGGCTCTCAAGAGCTCGAGATTGGCGCGGAGCCGCTTGGCGATGAAATGCGCGCCTTCTACCTGATAGGCCTGCCATGCTTTCAGCTGCGCCTCGAGGCCGGCGATGGTGAGATCGAGAAGCGGGTTGGGAAGGCGAGGGTGGCTCGCTTGATTCGCGGTCTGTGGCATGGTCGACTCCGTCCGACATTTTCGGCGGCCGAGGCCGCATTGCAGAGAGCACTGCCATCTTTTGCGAATTCGCGCCTTGATCGGCCTCAAACCCCGTGGCCCTTGTTTTTCGGGGCGCTTCGCCGTCTAAAGTTCTTGTTCCGCGCATACCGGAAGAGGGGTCCTGTTCCATGGCGCCAAGCCCCAATGTCGAGATTACCTATTGCCGGCTCTGCAATTGGCTGCTCAGGGCCGGCTGGACCGCGCAGGAGCTGCTATCGACCTTCGCTGCCGAGCTCGGCTCCGTCACCCTCATTCCTGACGATACCGGCGGGGTGTTCGAGGTTAAGGTCGACGGCAAGCTGATCTGGTCGCGCAAGGACCACGGCCGCTTCCCTGAGATGAAGGAGCTGAAGCAGCTGGTGCGCGACGAGGTGGCGCCAGAGCGCGACCTCGGCCATGTCGAGGCGAAGACTCCCGAGCCGTAACTTCGAGGCGCGCCCCCCTTTGTGAGGGGGCTCACAAAGCGCCCCCGCTTGAGGCGCCATCTCCTACCAATCCGGGGGGTAATCCCGCCTTCGGGAGCGCAAAGGATTGTCATCAATGAATTTAGGTCATTTGTCTTCGGGCGCCGGCCTTGTCGTGCTCGCGCTCTCGGCCTTCGCCGGGATCGGGGCGGGCGCCGAGGCCGATCCGCACGGGACTGCCGTCAAGGCCTGCACCACGGCCAACGAGCATCAGCCCGCGAGCCTCGTCACCGCCATCGATGACGGCCGCGGCGGGAGCCTCGTCTGGCTGACCGACGGCAATGCCGATCTTTGGTTCTGTAGCGCCGACGCCGCCGGCAAGATTTATGCCTATGTCATTATGACGGGAGACCTGCTGCAAGGCGCGGGCGCGAGCCTCGTGCCAGACGAGTTTTTCGACGATGACGAATATAGCGTGCCACTACCCGACCCGAACCCGCTCGACATCGCCGAGCTTGCCTGCAAGGCCTATTTCCCCGGCGATGATCCGACCAAGGTGGTCGGCAGGGGCCAGGACGGCCTCGCCGAGAAGTTCGTGCCCGGCTACTTCGTCTTCATAGAAAGCGGCGGGCACACTTATCTTTGTGACGCGACCGCCGATGCGCAGGTTTGGGCCTTTGCCGAGATCGGCGACCCCCTTGGCTTTGGTAACGCCGTGGGCTGATGCTTTGCGCGGGCGCGAGGGTCGAGACCAAGCGCCCGCGAGTTTTGCGGGGGGAGCGGGGACTTGCCCCCTGGAAGATCGCCCCCGCTTCTCCCACATGAGGCTGGAACAAGACGGTTACCCAAGAGGTTGGAATCGCGCATGTCTCAGCCCGTCGTGGTCACCATTCCCCACAGGCTCGGCAAGCAGGAGGCGACCAGGCGCCTGCAAGCGGGCTTCAAAAACGTGCGTTCCACGTTCGGCGAGAAATTCGTCGTGCTGAAGGACGATTGGGCCGGGGACCATGTCGATTTCCGCGCGAGCCTGCTCGGTCAAGCGACAACCGGAACGGTGGACGTCGCGGACGATCACGTACGGCTCGAGGTACAGCTTCCCTGGATGCTCTCTCTTCTTGCCAACAAGGCGAAGGAGTTGGTGCAGAGGCAGGGACAGCTGATGCTGGAAAAACCTCCCACCAAGCCGAAGACGACGCGGGGCTGATTGCCTCAAGAGATGGCGACGATCTCGGCCTCTGCGACGCCGGCTTGCACGACGTCGCCGAGCTCTTTGCCTATCAGCGCCTGGGCCACGGGAGACACGTAAGACAGCGTGCCAAGCGCGGGGTCTGCCTCGTCCTCTCCAACGATCCGATACGTTTGCCGCCGCCCGTCCTCACGCAGGATGGTTACCGTCGATCCGAACCGCACCTCTTTGGCATCGTGCGGCGGTGCCGCCACTTGAGCAGTCGCCCGGCGCGAAGTCCAATAGCGCAAGTCCCGATTGATCTTGGCCATCAGCGCTTTGTCGTCTGCCTCTTGCGCGGCCGCGTGTTCCTCATGAAGGCGAGCCAATTCGGCCTCGATCAGCTCGAGCCCCTTAGGGGTCACGAGGTTGTGGGGCGAGACCGGGCGGTCCGGGAGGTCCTCATAGACGTCACCTCCCTCGGCCTCTTTGGTAAAGGCCTTGCTCATGGGTGCAACTATACCACGGCACACCCCTTCGATTGTGGCGCAAGCGTTCAGGTTGTATTCGTCCTTTGTGGACGATTGCGCCTTTGCGGGTCTGCTTCCTCTGCCGGCTCAAACCCTCACATGCTAGGGTCAGCGAACGCGGCTACGACATGTGATCGGGAACGAGCGCGATGAAATATATCATTGCAGTGATTCAGCCGTATCGGCTCGACGCCGTGCGCGAGGCCCTCTCGGCCATGGGCGTGCAAGGCATGACGGTCACCGAAGTGCGCGGCTTCGGCCGGCAGAAGGGGCAGACCGAGATTTACCGCGGCGCCGAATACACCATGAACTTCGTGCCGAAGGTGAAGATCGAGCTCGCCGTGAGCGCCGCGATTGCCGATTCAGTGGTCGACGCCATCGGCAACGCTGCACGGACCGGACATATCGGCGACGGCAAGGTGTTCGTGCTTCCCCTCGAAGGATCGATGCGCATCCGCACCGGCGAGATGGGCGCCGACGCGCTGTGATCTAGCCCCGTGGATTTCACCCTCTACCGCAAGCAGCTGCTCGAGCAGCGCCAAGGGGAGATCGCGCTCTGGCAATTGGTGCGCAATTTCTCCCAATGGTTCTTCGACCTGTTGCGCAATTTCGTGCTGGTTGGGGGATTGAAATATTTCTACGAGAAGTCGGGCAGCGCGGTCCTGTTCTATCTGCACGAGTTCGCGCTTCTCGTGATCTTCCTCTATTGCCTCTCTTACGCCGACCAGTGGTACATCAACCTGTTCAGCTTTCTTTCCAATCGGGACATCGCTCATGGTCTCAACCGTTCCGTCAATATCGGCCTCGCCATCGCGCTGTTTCTGGTGATCAGGTGGGGCGTCTCGATCATCGTCGCCGAGATCTCCCACGCGCAGGTGTGAGCGAGTTCAGTCGCGCGCGCGGCTTGAAGCCTCGTGTGCAAGCCGCAAGTCCTTGACCAGGAGGTCGAACTCGCGCCGCTTGTCGCGCTCCTCCTCGAGCCTCAAGAGGTAAGAGGGATGGACGGTGATGAAGGCCGCGCAACCCACTGGGAAGGGTGATGACGCGCCCGCGATTGGCGTTGATGGTGAGCGATTTGCGCATGAGCCCGCGCGCTGCGGTCGCGCCGAGCGCCACGACGATGCGCGGCCGTACGATCTCGATCTCATTGTCGAGCCAGAAGCGGCAGATATCGATCTCGCTCGTGTCGGGCTTCTTGTGGAGGCGCCGCTTGCCGCGCGGCTCGTTCTTGAAATGCTTGACGGCATTGGTGATGTAGACTCCCGAGCGCTCGATGCCGGCCGCCTCGAGCGCCGCATCGAGGACCTTGCCGGCGGGACCGACGAAGGGACGCCCGGTCAGATCCTCCTGATCGCCCGGCTGCTCGCCGACCAACATCATATGAGCGTCGGCCGGACCCTCGCCGAATACAGTCTGGGTCGCGTTCTTGTAGAGGTCGCAGCGGGTGCAGCCGCGCGCCTCCTCCGCGAGCAGCTTTAAGCGCCGCGCTCGGATCGTTGATGCGCTTCTCGGCAAACAGGGGAAGCTCAGGATCAGGCCATCTCGCCGCCATTTTGCCACCTCATCAATTGAACGAGAGGGCTTGGCGAGGTGTTCCCTCACGGGATCTCGTGAGCTAACCTTTTTCTGCCAAGCGTGGCAAACGCGATCGCTCCAAGGCTTACAAGCCGAACCGCCAAATCCTATATCCATGCGGGCTTGACCGGTTAGATCGCACCTGAGGGTGTCAAAAGACATGGACGACATGCCACAACGCGAAAGTTCCGCTCTCGTCGCCCATTCGGACAACGACATCGCCGATCTCGTCGATGAACCGGCGAGGCCGCGTCTTGACCAAGCTCGCGCGCCGATCCCGCGTTCCTAAAGAGAAAGTCGTACGGCCGAGCGCGCTCGGCATGTTGCTCAGGCCAATCGGAATCGCGATCGGCGTCGTGCTCATCGCCTACGCGCTGCTCTCGCTCGGCACCACCTTCTATCGCAGCTATCAGAATCATCTCGACCACAGCACCGCGGTGCATCCCGACAAGAGCGTGCTCGACATCTTTCTCGGTGATCATAGCCTTCCGCCGGACGCGGTCGATCTCATCGTCAAGGACGTCGACGGCAATCTGCACAAGGTGGTGGCGAGCAAGTCCGAGACCGACAAGTTCGTCAACGACACCATCCTGATGCTCGACGACGAGCGCGCCCGCATCAAGAAAGCGGCGCACGAGGATCTCGACCGGACCTTCGCCATGGCCTTCCAGGATCGCGAGAGTGCGATCTCGGCCTACGCCGATTGGTTCTTCGAGTGGAAGCGCTCTTACGTGGTGCTGAAGGAGACGATCAGCTCGGCCATCACGCGCTTCTTCGAGGCCGGCAAATACGAGTCGTTGAACGAGGCTATCGAAGCCGACGTCAAGGACTACTTCCTGCGCAACTACAAGGAGCAGGTGCTGAAGCCCGAGCTGCGCGATGAGACCATCACCAAGGGCGTCGAGCAGGCGGTGCGCCATGCCCATGACAGCTATCGTCGCGTGATTGCCAATGGCGACATGCGCCTCCAGCTCTTTCTCGCCCAGCATACCGACCATCTCGAAGACATCCCGCCCGCGACCCCCATGACCAATGTCAGGCTCGATTGGGATGCGCAGAAATGGAAGGCGCCAACCTATCTTATGGAGGATCGCGCTTTTGACGGCATCGCCGGTCTCGGCGCCGCGGCGGCCGGCGGCACTGTCGGCGCGCTCGCGCTCGGGCCAGCCATCAATGGCGTGCTCGCACAAAGCTTCGCCCAAATCTCGCGTCGCGTCGCGACCTCGCTCGCTGCGCGCGTTACGCTCGCCGAGGGCGGGGCGGTGGCCGGCACCGTGGTGCAGCCGATGGGCGGCCAGGTGGTGGGCGCTGCGCTCGGTGTCCTGATCGGAGCGGCGGTGGATTATCTCTCCAATGCCGCCAGCGAGGCGATCAACCGCGAGAGCTTTGTCGCCGCCAACGAGGAGGCGCTCGATTCGACCATCACCACCTGGAAGTCGAGCCTTGAGGCCAATATCGATACGGCGATCGACAAATGGTTCGACGACGCGCGCGCCTCGGTCGTGCTCTCCTCTAAGTAGCCCCTCTCAGGTTGCCCCGATCTCTGGCCTTATACCTCCCCCTCGTGGGGAGGTCCGACGGCGCGCTACGCGCGACGTCGGGGTGGGGGCTTGCGCAGTGCCATCCACCCCACCCGGCTCGGCCCTGCGGCCGAGCCACCCTCCCCATCAAGGGGAGGGATAAACGCGCGCGTTCGGGACACAAATTTCGGTCGCGTTTCCGCCCCTTGGGGCGATATGCTCAAGCCAAGGCCCAATAGGCAAACGAGGCCATAGCCCAGCAACATCAAGGGGCTACGGGGATGGAAGAGAGCGTCAAGTCACTGGCGCGACCAGCCGCAAGCCGGTCGCTGCGCGAGGCGGTCCGGAAAGCTCGCCTCGACGAGGCCGAGCAGCTCGATCGCACCGCGGACGTTCGCGACGGCGAGATCGCACGGCTTGAGCTGCTCAAGGCGGAGCTCGAGACAGTCTTCTCGGAGCTTCCCTCTCATGACGACCGTTTCAATCTTGCGCTCGTGCCGAGCCGGCCGGCGCGGTTGTGGATCGATCTCTTCACTTATGCCGCGATCGACGAGGGCTCCGGCGCCTATCTCTTCGTGCGCAACAGCGAGAACGGGCGGCGCACGCTGTTCAGCTCGACCAATGTCGCCGAGATGGCCGACCGCGTCACGAGCTACATGGCGCGCGAGATCGTGCGGCGCGAGCGTCTCGAGGGAGCACTCGTCGATTCTGCCCGCAACGACCTGTTAGAAGGCGAGGGGAGGTCACCGGGCTCAAGCACGGGAATTGTCGTCGCGGCATTCGTGATCGGCCTCCTGACCGGAGCTGTCGGGTTGTTCGCCGCGGTCTGGCTCACCGCTCCCTGAGAACGCGGCGCTCGCTCTCCCAGACATGCTCAGGCGCCGCCGCGACCGAGCGTCCGATCATCTCTATCCTCCAGCCATTCCCATTCCGCCCGATGCAATATTCGTTGTAGCGGGCCGCGGGCGCGCGCCCGTCCGACCGCCTCCGAGGCTGACGGCACGCCAATGACGAAGGCGGGACCGCTCACCGTCTCGATCTCATGCACGGTTTGCTGGTGATCGTGGCCATGCAGAACGAGCTCGGCGCCGTTCTGCTTCAGGACCTGGGTCGTGCGCCCGGCATCGCGAAGCCCGCGGCGCCAGCTCGCCTGACCGGGAAGTGGAGGATGATGGATGAGCACCACGCGGAACAGGCCTTCGCGTCCGAGCCGGGCCAAGGCCTCGGCGAGCAGGCGGCGCTGGAGCGAGCCGATTTTGCCCGCGGCGACGAATGGCATGGTCGGCACGGCCGAGGACAGCGCTACGATGGCGACATCGCCGAAGCGCCGCACGAAGGGAAAGAGCGTCGGTGGAGTCGGCACCAGCACCTCGCCGGCAGGATTTGACTCCATGTACGGGCGCCAATGCGTGGTGCCGGCCTTAGGGTGCATCCTGACATAGGCGTCGTGATTGCCGGGGATCGCTGTCACGTGGGACGGCGGCCCGAGATGATGCAGCCATTCGGCCGCACGCAGGAATTCCTCCGGTAGCCCGAGATTGACGAGATCGCCGGTCACCGCGATGTGGTCCGGCTTCCGCTCGATGAGGTCGCGGGTCAGAAGGTCGAGGATCTCGCGCCGATGCACGTATTTGCGCCCGCGATGCCAGTTCACATAACCAAGCACGCGCTTGCACATGAGCTCGCTGCGGCGTGCGCGCGGCATGGGGCTCAAATGAATGTCGGAGAGATGGGCGAGGGTGAACACGATGTGCGAACGGATTCGTGGTGTTTTTTGGTTTGACACTCTTATGCGAATGCCGGCCCGAAGGCCAACAATAGCGGGCTCGTCGGTGAGCAAGAAATAGCAAGGCATGCTATGGCTTACCGGCTTAGCGCCGGGCGCCCTTCCAGCGTTTGACGAATGAGCCGCTCACGCGAGGAGGCGAGACTGACGAAGCCAACATTCTTACAACGTCTGCGGCCCAATCGGGTGATCACGGCGATGGCGCGCCCGATCTGGCGCATGCGTCGCGGCATGACTCTCGGCGCGCAAGGAGCGGTCATCAATGAGGAGGGCCGCGTGCTGCTCGTGCGCCACGGCTATCGGCCTGGCTGGTGGTTTCCGGGCGGCGGCGTCGAATGGGGCGAGACCATCGAGACGGCGCTCGCGCGCGAACTCGAGGAGGAGGTGGGGGTGAGCCTCACAGGGCCTCCCGGGCTGCACGGTATCTTCTCCAATAATGCGAGCTTCGCTGGAGACCATATCGCCGTGTTCGTGGTGCGGCAGTTCAAGCGGCGTGGCGATTATTGGAAGCGGGGCGAGATCGCCGAGGCGCGCATGTTCGCGCGAGAGGACTTGCCGGAGCGCATCGATCCGGGCACACGCTTGCGCATCGCCGAGATCTTCGATGGCGTACCGCTCAAGCCGCTCTGGTGACTTTACTGGCTCTGCGAGAGACGTTTGACGATCTTGGCGACGTGATGGCCCTGGAAGCTCGCGAGGTTGAGCTCCTTTTGCGAGGGCAGCCGCGAGCCGTCGGGTGCGGCGATGGTGGAGGCGCCGTAGGGCGAGCCGCCGCGGACCTCGCTGATGTCGGTGAGATCGGGCGCGGAGTAGGGCAGCCCAACCAAGATCATGCCGTGGTGCAACAAGGTCCAATGGACGGAGACGATAGTGGTCTCGTTGCCGCCCCCGGTCGAGGTCGAGGTGAAGACGCTGCCGACCTTGCCGATCAGCGCGCCGCTCACCCAGAGCGGCCCGGTCTGGTCGAGGAAGTTCCGCATCTGCGAGCTCATATTGCCGAAGCGCGAGGCCGTTCCGAAAATGATGCCGTCGTAATTGGCGAGCTCTTGCGGGTCGGCGATCGGCGCCGGCTGGTCGACCTTCATGCCGGCCTGGCGCATGACGTCCTCCGGGATCAGCTCGGGGACGCGCTTGACGCTGACATGAACGCCTTCGACCGCCCGCACGCCATGGGCCACGGCATAAGAGAGCGTCTCAACATGTCCGTAGGAGGAGTGATAAAGAACGAGCAGTCGCGCGATGTCAGCCATGTGATGATGCCCCCGCTTCACTCAAAGGGGCGCCAAACCGATGCCGCCCCTCCCCGCCTGGCCATAAGTTTAGCAGCAGTTTCAAAGTTCTGGCGAGAGGCGATAACAACGCCCGAACGTGCGGCGAATTCGCGGCATTGAGCAGATTCTGGGGCAATACCCTGGACCCATCCATCCCGACGTGATATGGCAGCGCCCGCCATGAGACCGAGGCTCAACAACCAGCTTATGCTCCCGCGACGACGAGGCCGCGCGCGCATCGCGCTCGCAAGCTAGCCCCTCGTCGCCGACACCTCGCCTTTCTCTCATAAATTCGGGTCTGGTGCTCACGAAGCGGCTGAGGGACCTTTCCCATCAGCCTGTCCGGACTACACATGTCAAGCTTCCATATCCGCCTCGAAACTGACGGCGACGCACTAGCGCTCTCGCAACTCTCGGCAGAGGCCTTTGGCCCAGGTCGCTTCGCCAGAAGCGCTTATCGCGTGCGGGAAGGCATCTCGCCCGTTGCCGCCCTATCCCTCGTCGGCCGGCGCGAGGATCGTCTCGTGGGGGGCATCCGGTTCACCGCCATCCGCATCGGAGGGCAGAAGAATGCACTGCTGCTTGGCCCGCTCGTGGTGGATCCCGCAGAGAAGGGCAAGGGCTTCGGCCGGGCGCTCGTCGAGGAGGGGCTAAGCCGCGCGAAGGCGGAAGGCTTCGCCCTCGTGCTGCTCGTCGGCGACATGCCCTATTACGGGCGCTTCGGCTTCTCTCCGGTCAGGCTGGGGCAGATCACGCTGCCGGGGCCGGTCGATCCAGGGCGGTTGCTCGCCCACGAACTCGTCCCTGGCGCGCTTGCAACCTCCGTCGGCGAGATCAAGGGCTATGCCCGCTAATTGCCTTCGCGGAACCAGGTGAGGGCGAGCAGTCCGAGCAGCAGACCAAGCGCAAGGAAGCCGGTGAAGAGCGGGAACAGCCGCACTCCCGTCACATGGTAGGCGTCGCGCTTGTGCAGCCCGAGCCAGTCCTCGCCATGCATCACATGGCCGCTTCGCATCATGACGAGGCGAGGCAGGCTCGCCGCTTCGGCGTCGTTCCGCCCGAGCCAGAAGCTGCCGCCCCCTGTCGCCTCGAGGATGGGAGCGAGCGGCTTGTCGGTCGCCGTCACGGCCGATAGCTCGCGCGCGTTGGCGTTGCCGACGGTGACGACATTGGCGAGCTTGCCCGACGTCACGCGGTAGACACCTTGCTCGGTCACGGTCATCGATTTCCGCCACTGCCCGTGCTCGGCCTTTTCGAGGGTGATGGTCTCTTCCTTGCCTGAGGGCGACGTCAGCGTGACGGGGTCGATCGTGTCCTTGATCGAGCCGCGCTCGATGGTGAGAGTCTGGCCGCGGCTCGTGGCCTTGAGCGTCTCCTCCTCGAGGTCTGGCTCCTTCATCAGCCAGTGGGCGAGGCGGCGCAGAAGCTCGGTGTAGGGGCCTCCGCCCTCATAGCCGCGCGCCCAGAGCCAGGTGTGGTCCGACAGGAGCAGTGCCACGCGGCCTTGACCGCGCTCGCCGATCACGAGCAGGGGCTTGTCGTCGGCGCCCTTCATCAGCACCTCGCCGTCGCGCGGGTCGGTATCGACCACGCGGAACCAGCGTCCCCAGGAAGGCTCGGGACCCGCTGACCCCGGCAAGTCGTTGGTCACCGGGTGCTTCTCGCCGAGCTCGGTGAGTTTCGGCTTGAACGGCTCCTCGATTACGCGGCCAGTTGGCACCGCGGGCAGGATTTCGCCGAGTGGCGTGCGATAGAGGCTGAGCGGCGAGGCGTAGTCGTCGCCGGCCGATACGAGAACGGCGCCGCCGCGCTCGACATAGCGCGCGACGTTCTCGAGATAGAGCAGCGGCAGCACGCCCCGCCGCTGATAGCGGTCGAAAATGATCAGGTCGAACTGGTCGAGTTTCTCCTGGAACAGCTCGCGCGTGGGAAAGGCGATCAGCGACAGCTGATTGATGGGCGTGCCGTCTTGCTTCTCGGGCGGGCGCAGGATGGTGAAATGCACGAGGTCGACCGAGGCATCGGATTTCAGCATGTTGCGCCAGGTACGCTCGCCGGCATGCGGCTCGCCGGAGACAAGGAGCACGCGTAAATTCTCGCGTACGCCCTCGACCGTCAGCACGACGCGATTGTTGACGGTGGTGAGCTCGCCGGGCGCCGCCTCCGCCTCGATCTCGACGATATTTGGTCCCGCATGATCAATGGCGACGGGAATTTGCACCTTCTCGCCGATATGCACGCTCTTGACGGTAGGCGCGCCCCCCTGTTGGGAGATGGTGAGTTTAACCGGTGCTGGGTTGGTTGACGGCGTCGTCTCGGTGACCTTGACCTCGATGTTCTGAGAGCTGCCGACGATGCCGAAGCGAGGCGCCGTCGTCACCTGAAGCCTGCGGTCGAACTCGCCTTCCTTGCCGGTCAGAAGCGCGTGCACCGGTGCATCGAAGCCGAGGGCCGCGGCCGACGCCGGGACGTCATGCACCTCGCCGTCGGTGATCATGATCACGCCCGCAAGCCGATCGGGCGGCACGTCTGACAGCGCCTGGGCAAGATCGGTGAACAGCATGGTGCCGTCGCGCTCGCTGTCGGCAGAGGTCGAGTTGGAATGCACCCAGCGCACGTCGAGATTGGAGATCGACTTCAGCTTGTCCTCGAGCGATTTGCGGACCTCGTCGGTGCGCGCGGTGCGTCCGGCGATCGCCTGGCTTTGGCTGTCGTCGACCACGACCGCAAGCACGTCGTTCAGCGGCTCGCGGTCCTCTTGCTTCAAATGTGGGTTGGCGACGGCGAGCAGGAGGAGCGAGAAGCTGAGGAGACGCAATACTGCGCCCCGCCGCGAGCGCCAGAAGAGAAGCGCGAGCAAGATTGCACCGGCGCCGGCGATGCCCCACAGGACGGGCCAGGGAACGAACGGCAAGAACTCGACCGACCAGCTCATTGGCTCATTGCCCCAATCGCTCGAGCAGGGCAGGGACGTGCACCTGATCGGCCTTGTAGTTGCCGGTCAGCGCGTACATCACGATGTTGACCCCGGCGCGGAACGCCATCTCGCGTTGCACCTCGCCGCCCGGCACGGCGGGATAGAGCGGCCGGTTCGCGTCGTCGAGCGCCCAGGCCGAGGCGAGGTCGTTCGAGGTGATGACGATCGAGCTCACACCGTCGGTACGGCGTGAGCGCTCGCTGCGCTCGGTCTCGTCTTGCGGCTCGGCCTCGACCCAGAGCGCGCCGCCGTCATAGCGGCCGGGGAAGCTCCGCATCAGGTAGAAAGACTTGGTCAGCACATGGTTTTCGGGAACAGGCTCGAGCGGAGGAATGTCGAGTTGGCCGATGAGGCGGGTCAACGCCTTATTCTGCGTGCCGGTATCGACGGCTGAGAGCCCCTGGTCGCGCGTGTCGAAGATGATGAGCCCGCCCTGCTTCATGAAGGCATCCACCTTGGCGAGCGTGGCATCGGAGAGGGGTTCGGCGTCCTCGCGCACAGGCCAGTAAAGCAATGGGAAGAAGGCGAGCTCGTCCTTGTCGATGTCGACTCCCATCGGGTCGGCCGGCTCGAGTGCCGTGCGCGCGCGCAACACCTTGCTCAGACCCGACAAACCTTCCTCGCTGACGCGATCGATATCGGGGTCGCCGGTGATGACGTAAGCGAGATGCGTCTGAAGCGAGGCCTTGAGCGCGAAGTCGTCAGCGGCGTTGCCCGTTGTGGGAGGGGCCTGCTCGGCCTCAGAGGCGAGAAGCACCTGCGGCAGCAGCGTAAGCGCGAGCAGGATGACGGCGGATGTCGCGGCGATGCGGCGGCGTAACCGCAGGCCGGTGCTCAGCATGAGCACGGCGAGTACGTCGATGGCGAAGATCGCGAGCGCGGCGAGATAAAGCCAAGGCTCGAGCGCGCGCGGCTTCTTGAGCGTGTAGCCGCCGACAGCCCCCGCGGCGTCGTTGACCTTAAGAGGCTTAAGCTCGGTCTTAGTCGTGACGATGTTGAACGCGTGCGCGGCGCCAGCCGGACCGTAATAGCCGGGCGGATGATCGGGCCCGGGGACGGTCGCATCGATCTTGTCCGTGGCGATCGGTGCGGCACGGAGCGGCGGGGCGGTGAGTTGACCGAACCCATCAAGCGTTTGGATTGGTGGAAGCGCGGTCGATGAGGTGGCCGATCCGCTCGCCGTTTGCGGTGCCGCTACGAGGCCATCGCTTTTGTCGGCAGTGGCGAGCGTCACCTGGCTCGGGCCAAGCGTGACCACGCGGCGGAGCATCTCGACGAAAAGGCCCGAGAGGGGGAGGTTCGACCAGTCCGAGTTCGCCGTCACATGGAACAGCACGATATAGCCTTGCCCCTGCTTCGCGGCGGTGACGAGCGGAGTGCCATCGGCAAGAGTGGCCCACACTTCGGCGTCCGACGCCATGGTGGGGTCGGCCAGCACCTGGCGGTTCACCTTGACGTCGTCAGGGACGGCAAGCCCGCGGAATGGGCTCTTCTCCTCGAACGGCGCAAGCGGCTGCGGCGTGCTCCACGAGAGCGAGCCGCCGAGCGAGCGGCCGCCGCGGCGCAAGGGTACCGGAAGAAGCTCATCGCCGCCCTGCTCGAGTCTCGGTCCGGCGAAGCGAATGAGAATGCCGCCGGCCTTGAGCCAAGCGCTCAGCTCCTCCTGCGTGCCGGGGACCAGCTTACCGATATCGGCGAGCACGATGGTCGAGACCTTCTGCTGATCGATCAGCTCGTGAACTGCGGTCGCGACGTTACCCTCTGCCGGCGTGACGACATCGGCGTAGGGCGAGAGCGCGCGCTGCACATAATAGAGAGGCGAGAGAAGAGGCTGCGCCGCCTCGCGCGATTCGCCCGACACGATGCCGACGCGATGCCATTGCGAGCGGGCATCCATGAGATGGACGGCGCCGGCCGAGTGCTCGCCGGCGATCTCGAGGCGTGCGACCTGGTTCCTGATCTCGAGCGGCAGATCGAATTTGGCAGTCGCCTCCTTGGCGCCATCGCCAAGGGCGAACTGCGCATCGCCGAGCGGTTCGCCGCGTCCAGTCACGGCCTTCACCACGCCTACGCGCGGACCACCTCCGCTCGAGAGCACCCTCGCGGCAAGCCCGCCACCTTCGCCGACCGCGTGGCCGAGCGCGAGGGCCTGGTCGTCCTTCCCCGGTTGCAACATGGCAAAGCTGCCGGTCGTGCCTCTGAGCTTGGCGATGGTCGTGGTGAGCGCGTCGCCCTCGCCATAGTCGAGACCGTCGGAAAGCCAGAGCACGCTGTAATCCGTCTTGCCGGCAAGATCGCGATCGAGCGTCGCGGCTAGAGCGGCGCGGTCAGGCGCGTAGGGCTGAGGTGTCAGTCCGGCGAGGCGCTCACGCGCCTCATCGGGCGTCAAGGGATCGCTCACCGGCTGACCCGGGGCGGTCGGGGCAAGCAGGATCGGGCGCCCGTCGCGTCCGGCGCGGTCTATCGCAGCCTCGATCGCCTCGCGACGCTCGGGCCAATGCGCGGCAGAGGCCCAGCCATTGTCGATGATCAGGACGAGGGGGCCGGTTCCAGCAAAGGTCTGGCGGTCGGGGTTGAGCACGGGACGCGCGAGGGCGAGGATGATCAGCGCCGCGAGCAGCATGCGAAGCGCCGTCAGCCACCACGGGCTATGCGCCGGCGTCTCCTCCGTGGTCTTGAGGTCCTTGAGGAGCCGCGTCGGCGGGAACACGACGACGTGCGGGCTTGGCGGCGTGAAGCGCAACAACCACCAAATGGCGGGGAGCGCGGCAAGCGCGGCCAGGATCCAGGGCTGGAGGAAGCCGATCGAGCCGATGGTGATCATGGCGCCCGATCCGTTGTAGCCTCGCTTCCGGTCAAGGCCTTCGGGGGGCGGTAGCGATAGTCGCGCTCGAGCCCGGCGAGGCGGTTATGCAGGGTGAGCACGACCTCCTCCGGAGGCCGGTCGGTGTGGTGCACCATAAAGGACCAGCCCAACCGCTCAGTCATCGCCGCGAGATCCTTGCGATGCTGCTTCAGCCGTTCCCGGTAGCGCTCGCGCAATGTCTCGGCGCGGCCGGCGATCACCCGCTCGCGCCCTTCGCTAGCGGCGAACTCGGTGCGGCCGGCATAAGGAAGCGTCTCCTCGGCGGGATCGAGCACCTCGACGAGATGCCCGCGCACCCCTTGCGCCGCGATCTCCTCCAGCCGTTCGCTGGTCTCCGCCACCGGCTCAAGAAAATCGCTGAACAACAGGCACTCCGAGAAGCGGCTGAGCCTCGCGGCGGGCGGCAGGCTCTCCGCGCCGGTCTCGCCCATGAGAATCTCGGCGACCCTGCGTGTGGCGTTGCGGCCTCTGTAGGGACGGCCGCCGATCAGCCCGACGCGCTCGCCGCCGCGCGAGAGAAGCTCGGTCATGGCAAGAGCGAGCACGACGGCACGGCTCTCCTTGGAGGTCTTGGTAAGCTGTGAGCGGAAGCGCATCGAGGGTGAAAGATCGACCCAGAGCCAGGCGGTGTGGGCGGCTTCCCACTCGCGCTCACGCACGAAGAGACGATCCGAGCTCGCCGAGCGGCGCCAGTCGATGCCGGTCGCCGGGTCGTTCCGGTCGTAAAGGCGGAACTGCCAGAAGGTCTCTCCGGGGCCGGCGCGCCGCCGCCCGTGGGTGCCGTGCGCGACGGTATGCGCCACACGCTGCGCCTCGATGAGGAGCGCAGGCATGCGCGCCGCCAATCCATGGGCCTCGGATTCCTCGGCCGGAAAGGGCTGAAGCTTTCTTTCCCGCGCGTTCGCCAAGCTCACATCACCCTAGCGGCTCGACGAGCTTGGCGACCATGTCGCTCATCTCGATCCCTTCGGCGCGGGCGGCGAAGGTGAGCGCCATGCGGTGCTTGAGCACGGGCTCGGCAAGCTCGATCACGTCGTCGACGGACGGCGCGAGCCTGCCGTCGATCATCGCTTTGGCGCGGACCGCAAGCATCAGCGCTTGGCTCGCGCGTGGCCCTGGGCCCCAGGCGATCATGTCGTCGAGCTCTTGGTCGATCCCGGTGCCGGGACGGGCGGAGCGCACGAGCTTCAGGATGGCATCGACCACCTTGTCGCCGACGGGGAGCTGCCTGACCAGTCGTTGCGCGACCATCAGCTCCTCGGCGGACAGGATGGTCTTGAACGAGCGGTCCTCAACGCCAGTCGTTGCGAACAGCATGCGACGCTCGGCGGCCGCGTCGGGATAGGTCACGTCGATCTGAAGGAGGAAGCGGTCGAGCTGCGCCTCGGGGAGAGGATAAGTGCCTTCCTGTTCGAGCGGGTTCTGCGTCGCGAGCACATGGAAGGGGCGGGGCACGTCATGACGGACGCCGGCCACGGTGACATGGTGCTCCTGCATCGCCTGGAGCAGAGCGGATTGGGTCTTGGGGCTCGCGCGGTTGATCTCGTCAGCCATGAGGAGCTGGGTGAAGATGGGGCCCTTGACGAAGCGGAAGCTCCTGCGGCCTCCGGTTTCCTCTTCGAGCACCTCGGAGCCGACGATGTCGGAGGGCATCAAGTCGGGGGTGAACTGGATACGCTTGTTCTCAAGCCCGAGCACGGCGCCGAGCGTCTCGACCAGGCTCGTCTTGGCGAGGCCGGGAACGCCGATAAGGAGCGCGTGACCGCCCGACAAGAGTGTGATGAGCGCCAGGTCGATGACGCGGTCCTGGCCGAAAATGATCGAGGCGGTGGTGTCGCGCACCTTCTGGATCTTGGCGCCGACCTCCTCGATGCGATCGACGAGCTGTGTCTCGGTGGAGGCGAGTGTTGTCATGGCTATAGTTTCGCTCAATCCTTAGGTCTAGGGGACTATAGGGCCAAAGCCCGGGCTAGGCTGAAGCACTTTGCGCGAGGACCTGGTCAAATAACGTTGATTCCGGGCTCACTCTCGCTCTCGTGCACAAGGTGCTGGGTCAAAGGCGGTAAAAAGCGATGCCTGACCAAGACAAAAGAGCCATTCTCGTAGCACTTGCCAAGGTCCGCGGCAAACCGCCTTCGCGACCATTGCCAAAGCTTAATGTTTGCGGCGACATCGGTCTGAAAATCGGGCGCGACGGCACGTGGTCCTATCAAGGAAGTCCGATCGGCAGAAAGCCGCTCGTCAAGCTTTTCGCCTCGGTTCTGCGCAAGGAGGACAGCGGCTATTTTCTCCTGACTCCCGTCGAGAAGGTGCCCATCGAGGTCGAGACTACGCCGTTTATCGCCGTCGAGATGTGGAAGGAGGGAAGCGGCAAGACACAGCGTCTCACCTTCCGCACCAATGTCGACGACGTCGTGGTTGCCGATCGCGAGCATCCGCTTGGCTTCGACCGGGGGAGCAATGAGAGCTTCGTTCCTTTCATCGTCGTTCGCGGAGACCTGACCGCGCGGCTGGCGCGGCCGGTCTATTACGAGCTGGCGGCGCTTGCCATGACTGCGAGCGGCGGCAACGGCGCGGGCGTATGGAGCGCAGGGACGTTCTTTCCGTTTCCGGGTGAGGCGGAAGCCTGAAAACGAGAGCGACGCCGCGCCACTCGCTTTGTTTACCGACCATCGCTATGGTGCGGTCCGCGCTTGCCCGAAGCGGTCTTGCGCGATGGAGGTCTCGCCCCTCGATGTTGCGCATTGCGCTGATTGATATTTTTCTCTTCTCGCTGCCGTTTCTGCTTTACGGTGCCTATATGGTCTCGGTGAAAGGCGTGGCGCCTGCGAGCCTTTGGCAGGGCGCGCCGGTGGTCTGGCTGCTCGGGGCAGGGTGCGGATTGCTGCTCGTCGCCATGGCGATGTTGATCCAGTTCTCGGGTGGTAAGCCGGGCGGCGTCTATCATCCGCCGAGCGTGCAGAACGGCGTGATCAAGCCCGGCGAGATCGACTGATTGCGGGGTTGCAATGCCCGAGCATGAGTTAGAGCGCGCCGCTCCTTCGCTCAAGGATGCTGAATGGTTGAAGCGGCCGCAAGTCGCGCGAGTGTTTTCCGCTTTGAGCAAGGACGGTGTGACGACCCGCGCCGTGGGTGGCGCGGTGCGCAACACGCTGCTTGGAATTCCCGTCACCGAGATCGACCTCGCGACGACAGCTCTGCCTGATCGCGTGATGGCGCTTGCGAGGGCTGACGGGCTCAAGGCCGTGCCGACGGGGATCGAGCACGGCACGGTGACGGTGATCGTTGACGGCATGCCATTCGAGGTGACGACGCTCAGACGCGACGTCGAGACATATGGGCGGCACGCCACGGTCGCCTTCACGGAGAATTGGGAGGAGGACGCGCGGCGGCGGGACTTCGCGCTGAACGCACTTTATGCCGACCGCGACGGAACCGTGTTCGATCCGCTCGGCGGTTACGGCGATCTCGTCGAAGGACGCGTGCGCTTCATCGGCGAAGCAGAAGAGCGCATCAAGGAAGATTATTTGCGCATCCTCCGCTTCTTCCGCTTCAACGCTTATTACGGCAAGGGCTCGTTCGATCCGGACGGATTGTCCGCCTGCGTGAGGTTCCGTACAGGTCTTGGCCAGCTTTCGGCGGAACGCGTGGCGGGCGAGCTTCGCCGCATCCTTGTGGCACCTCAAGCGGTGCGAGCGATCGAGGCTCTGTTGGACTACGGGCTTCTCACAGAGTTGCTCGGGGGCGTGCCGCGCATGACGCGCTTCGCCCGGCTGGTCGCCGCCGAGGAGGCGCTGGGGTTCGCCCCCGATGCGGCGCTCCGGCTCGCCGCGCTCGCCGTCTTCGTAGAGGAGGATGCCGCACGCCTTGCCCAGCGCTTTCGCCTCTCCAATGCCGAGCAGGCTGTGCTTCTGCTTGGCGCCGCCGACCATGATACGGGCGAGCTCCCCGAGGAAGCGGCAGCACACCGGGCGCTCTACCAGCTCGGTCCTTGCAAGTTCGAGGCACGTGTGCTGCTCGCTTCGGCTGACGAGGGAATATCTCCCGATGATCAGCGCTGGCGGCAGGCGCTCCGTCTCGGTGATCGTTGGCAGGCGCCGGAGTTCCCGTTGCGCGGGCCTGACATCACCGCGCTCGGCGATGTGAAGGGGCCGCAGATCGGCGACATGCTGGGGCAACTCGAGGCCGAATGGATTGCCTCAGACTTCAGGCTCGACCGCGACGCGTTGCTCGCCAAGGCGAGGCAGCTAGTGAAGGGCTGACCAGACGAGCCCGATCACCGTTGCGGCAAAGGCAAGCGACACGGGGACGAGCGCGATCTCAATCAGCACGTCGCGTCCGCGCATGGTGCCGGTCGCGGTGCCGACCTTGGCGCGCAGGAACTCGCGGAAGCTCGTGTCGCGCAAGGGCCAGCGCGGATCGTGCAGCGTGTAGGAGGCCGTCAGCAGGAACAGCCCGAAGAACATTACGAAGAACAGCGTGACGATCACGAGCAGATAGTCGATCTCGCCGCCGCGGGCGAAGTCGAGCCAGGCCATGACGATGAACCAGAGCGCGGCGCCGACGGCGATCTCAGCGACGACGGTATGAACGCCGGTCTCGGTTGCGGTTCGGCTGTCCTTTGTCTCGGGCGCGATGCGCGATGCGTCAGCCGGCTCGATGGGCAAGGGATTTGACATCAGCGGCTCCTGAGTTGCCGGCAGAGCCTCCCGTCAGCGATCTAGAGAAACGCGCAAGGTTGCTGATTTCCGACCCGTCAAATCGCCGCGGGGTGCGGCAATCGCGCTCAGTCGAGGCGCTCGATCAGAGCCCCGGCGGCGGCAGGCGCGCGCAGCTTCCCCTCGTGGATGAAATAGATGAATACGTCGCGCGGCTTGGCCTCGGGCCTGTGCGCGGCGTCGACGAGCGGAAGGTCTTCAGGCACTCCGCCTTTGGCCCAGAGGCGCGCACGCTTCGCCCATTGGTCAAGCTCTGCGGGCGGATAGGCGGCGGGAAGTGAATCGTCGCCTCTCTGCAGCCGGGCATAAACCACATCGCTGGTGAGATCGGCGATCGAGGGAAAGTCCTCGGCTTCGGTGAAAACGGCGCCGACGCCGGCGTCGCGCAAGAGTTCAACAAACTCGGGCGCGCCGAAGTTCGCATGGCGCGCCTCCACCACGTGGTTCAGCGCGTGTCCGTCAAGCTCGCGCGGCAGATGGTCGAGGAACCTGGCGAAGTCTTGCCTGTCGAATCTCTTGAACGGCGCGAACTGCCAGAGCACCGGCCCGAGCTTGTCGCCGAGCTCGGCGAGACCGGAGCCTATGAAGCGCTTGATGAAGCTACCCGTCTCGGCGAGCAGCTTCTGCTGGGTGACGAGGCGCGGGCCCTTGACCGAGAACTTAAACCCGTCGGGCGCGGCCGCGGCCCATTTGCGGAAGCTCGCCGGCGATTGCAGGCGGTAATGGGTGGCGTTGATCTCGATCGAAGTGAGACGGCTTGCGGCGTAAGCGAGCTCGTCAGCCTGCTTTAGGCCTTTGGGATAAAAGGTGCCGCGCCACGGCGCATAGATCCACCCGCCGATGCCGACGCGGATTTGGCCGGACTTTGCGGTTGACTTCGGCTGTTGCGATTTCGCCATGCCGAGTACGTTAGCGCGGCAATGCATATCGCAAAAGCAAAGAGCCGCGCCCGAAGGCGCGGCTCAATACGCGAGGGGTACATTACGCAGGGAACCCAAACAACGCTACGCAACCTACGCTTACTTGGGCAGTCAGGACTTAGAAGTCCATGCCGCCCATGCCGCCGCCACCGGGCATGGCCGGAGCGGACCCTTGTTTCTTCGGCTTCTCGGCAACCATCGCTTCGGTCGTGATCAGGAGACCAGCGACTGAGCCGGCATCCTGCAACGCCGTGCGCACCACCTTGGCCGGATCGATCACGCCCTGCTTGACGAGGTTGCCGTACTCTCCGGTGGCAGCGTTGAAGCCGAAGGAATAATCGTCCTTGTCGATGATCTTGCCCACGACCACGGCACCGTCCTCGCCAGCATTCTCGGCAATCTGCCGCGCCGGCGTCTGCAGAGCGCGCCGTACGATGTTCACGCCGACCTTCTGGTCGTCGTTCGCGGTATTGAGCTTGTCGAGCACCTTCTGGCTGCGGATGAGCGCGACGCCGCCGCCGGGAAGAATGCCCTCCTCGACCGCCGCGCGAGTTGCGTTCAACGCATCGTCGACGCGATCCTTCTTCTCCTTCACCTCCATCTCGGTCACGCCGCCGACTTTGATCACAGCGACGCCGCCGGAGAGCTTGGCCAGCCGCTCCTGCAACTTCTCGCGATCATAGTCGGAGGTCGTGTCCTCGATCTGCTGACGGATCTGCGCGACGCGCGCCTCGATGTCGGCCTTCTTGCCGGCGCCGTCGACGATGGTGGTGTCGTCCTTGGTGATCACCACCTTCTTGGCGCGGCCGAGCATGTCGAGCGTGACATTCTCGAGCTTGATGCCGAGATCCTCGGAGATCACCTGGCCGGCGGTGAGCACGGCGACATCCTGGAGCATCGCCTTGCGGCGGTCGCCGAAGCCCGGAGCCTTCACGGCAGCGACCTTGAGGCCCCCGCGCAGCTTGTTGACCACGAGCGTGGCGAGAGCCTCGCCCTCGACGTCCTCTGCGATCACGAGAAGCGGCTTGCCGGACTGAACGACGAACTCGAGCAGCGGCAGGATCGACTGGAGGTTCGAGAGCTTCTTCTCGTTGATGAGGATGTAGGGGTTTTCGAGCTCGACCCTCATTTTGTCGGCGTCGGTGATGAAATAAGGGGAAATGTAGCCGCGGTCGAACTGCATGCCCTCGACCACGTCCAGCTCGGTCTCGAAGGCCTTGGCCTCCTCGACGGTGATGACACCGTCATTGCCGACCTTCTGCATGGCCTTGGCGATCATGGCGCCGATCTCCTGGTCGCCATTGGCGGAGATGGTGCCGACCTGGGCTATCTCCTCGCTCGAGGTGACCTTCTTGGCCTTGGCGCTCAGCTCGGCGATCACGGCACTGACAGCGAGGTCGATGCCGCGCTTCAGGTCCATCGGATTGGCGCCGGCAGCGACAGACTTGGCGCCCTCTTTCACGATCGCCTGAGCGAGAACCGTCGCCGTCGTTGTGCCGTCGCCGGCGGTGTCGGAGGTCTTGGACGCTACTTCGCGCACCATCTGTGCGCCCATATTCTCGAATTTGTCGTCGAGCTCGATCTCCTTAGCGACCGTTACGCCATCTTTGGTGATGCGCGGGGGGCCGAAGGATTTCTCGAGCACGACATTGCGGCCTTTAGGCCCGAGCGTCACCCTGACCGCGTTGGCCAAGACGTCGACGCCATGCAGCATGCGCTCGCGGGCATCCTGTCCAAATTTCACTTCCTTAGCAGCCATTGCTGTTTACTCCGTTGGGGGATTTGGCCTAGGCGGCCTTTTTCTTGGCTACGGCGCCTTCGAGCACGCCGAGAATGTCGCTCTCTTTCATGATGAGCAGCTCTTGCCCGTCGATCTTCACCTCGGTGCCCGACCACTTGCCGAACAGCACCCGGTCACCGGGCTTCACATCGAGAGCCT
Organism: uncultured Alphaproteobacteria bacterium; assembly: GCA_963742355.1. Classification (GTDB taxonomy): domain Bacteria; phylum Pseudomonadota; class Alphaproteobacteria; order Rhizobiales; family Methyloligellaceae; genus Methyloceanibacter. Next base: position 602,752 of record CAVULQ010000005.1, read on the forward strand.
GCACCTCGCCCTTCTCGTTGAGAGCGCCGGGGCCGACAGCGACAATCTCGCCCTGTTGCGGCTTCTCCTTTGCGGTATCGGGAATGATGATGCCGCCCCGCGTCTTCTCGTCCTCGTCGATGCGGCGTACGACCACGCGGTCATGCAGTGGACGAAACTTCATCTTGCTCCTCCTCCAGACATGTGAATGGGAAGGGCGTCCCTTCGAAGACGCACCCTGCAGGCTATGTAGATGGGCGTTTTGGCACTTTCAAGGGTAGAGTGCCAGCCGTTAGCAATTCTTCGCAATTGCTGCCAACATGCTGATTCAATTCATGAAACAGTCTGGACGTAACCGAGATCTGCGATTAAGACTTATAAAACTGAAAAAGACTCAAACGGCAGGGTTCACGCATGGACAATGGCTTCCTGCGCCAGATCGACGGCTTCTCGCTGACCACCGCCGAGATCCTCTATCGCTTCCCGGACCACCCGAAGCTTCTGCAAAGCTATATCTGGCAGGACTACGACGTCGCGCCTCGCTTTCCGAAGCTCACCGACTTCCTCGATTTCTGGGCGGCCAATCTAGAGGGCGCGCTCTATCGCATCCGCGTTGCGCATCGTCGCCTGATCGCCCCGGCCGAGTTCAGCTTCGTCAAAGGCGAGCTCAGGCTTCACTAGCAGCACGGCGTGGCGTGTTAGGCCGGAACCAGCGAGACGTTGATGCTGTGCACGGCGCAACTCTCGGCGAGATCCGCCTTCTTGCCCGGATTGAGGGCGTTGACGTTGCTCGCGACGCCATCTCCCGTCCAGCGGCTCTTATAGGCCAGAATGACGCCCCTCGGCACGTCGGCCGAGACGGCAAGGCGCAGCGTAATCGCGCCAGTCGGATTGGCGATCCTTACGCGTGCGCCATTGGCAATCCCTCGCGACTTAGCCTCATCGGGATGCACGAAGGCCGCGTCCTCTCCGAGCTGCTTCAGCACTTTGGGGTCGTTGCCAAAGCTGCTGTTCATGAGCCATTTCGAGGCCGGGGAGAGAAGGCGGAGCTCGCCATCTACCGGCCGCGCCTCGGCCGAGGCGAAGGGCGCACGCGGCAGCCCAGCGGCAATGAAGGCGCTTCCGGCCAACTCGATCTTGCCCGACGGAGTCCGATAGTCATGCCGCTCGAACTGCACGACGGGTTCAGCCGGATATTCGATCGTGCCCGCCTCAGCGAGCGCCGCGAAGGTCAGGCCGGGTTTTGCCTGGTCGAGAAGCGTGGCGATCATGCCGGCGTCAGTCTCGAACAGCTCCGCATCGGTCAATTCCATGGCCGCCGCCAGACGTCGGAAAATTTCCTGGTTGGGCAGCGCCTCCTCGAGCGGCGGGATGGCCTGCGCTTGCGCCGAGATGCTGGCGTTGAAATAGGACATGACCACATCGTCGAACTCGAGAAAGCTCGCGGCGGGAAGCACGTAGTCGGCATAATTGGCGGTGTCGGTCTGAAACAGATCGAGCGTGACTTGCAGCAAATCTTCGCGCTCCAGGGCTTTGCGCAAGCGTCGCTGCTCGGGGCTCGACACCGCAATGTTGTTGTTCCAGGTGATTAGCGCCTTCGTCTCAGGCGACTCGATCCGGCTGGCGAGATCCATATGGCTGATCGATTGCGCCGACGCGGGTTTCAGGTGCGCGGCTGTCAGATAGCCCGCATCAACGCCCCGCGTGTCCCAGCCGTTGAGATAAAGAAACCCCGCTCCGTACCGACCGATATTTCCGGTGGCGGCGGGCAGACAGCCCGACGGCGCGCATGGCATTGCCGCCGAACGACTGGCGCTGGAAACCTTGCCCCATCCACAATAGCGAGGGCCCTGTCGCATAGAGCAGCGCTGCGTCTTCGATGAGGCGTGCCGGCACGCCGGTTGTCGCTTCACCCCATGCCGGAGTGCAGGCGGGCAGCTGGCATTCGATCTCCTCGAAGCCCTGTGTGTGTGCAGCGAGGAAGGTCCGGTCGATGAGGCCCGCCGCGGCGATGACGTGCAGCATCGCGAAGGCGAGCGCGCCGTCGGTCCCTGGGTAGGGCTGCAAGTGTATATCGGCCGCTGCTGCCGTCTCGTGCCGGATAGGATCGACGACGATCTTGGGCACGGTCGTCTCGCCAAGCCAATACTGGTGCACATGTGGCGCTGACGCCGACGGATTGGCGCCCCAAATCATCACGCATTTCGCACCGTCGATGGTGCGCGGATCGAAGCCGCGCGTCGATTCTCCGTACATGAGCTGCAGCGCCGCGTGGCCTGCCTTGTTGCACACCGTATCCGGGTCGACCTCGGTGGCGCCGATACGATTGAACAAGCGCAGCGGGAAGCTGCCGGCGATCAGCGAGCACGTTCCCGTGTAGTGGGTCTGCAAAATGGCCGAGCCGCCGTCGCGGCTTCGGATGGTGTTGAGACGCTGCCCGATGTCACCGAGCGCCTCGTCCCAGCTGACCGGTTGGAAATGGCCTGAGCCTTTGGGCCCAACCCGCTGCAAAGGACGGGTCAAACGAACATGCGGATCGCGCCAGATGCCGTTATAGGCGATCGAACATTTGCCGCACAGAGCGCCGCGACTGACGTCGTGGTCAGGATCGCCCACGACGTTGATCGTGCCGTCTGTCGATGTCTTCACCAGCACCCCGCACGCATCGTAGCAATCTCGCGGGCACGTGGTGCGGATCGTGGCAGCGTTCCTCATGGCTCATCCTCAAAGAGGAGCCAATCTACAAGGCCGGCTGGGTTCCACCCAGTCCTAATTCGATTGATGATGGGTTGGCGAAAGGCTCCGGCGCTCAGGCCCGAAATCGTAGACGTAGATGTGGGCATGCTCCTTCTCGAGCACGGGCTCGAGCGACTGGAACGCATTTGGGTAGAGATAGAACGGGATGCGCGGGAAGAGGTGGTGGATGAGATGGAAGTTCTGGAACATATAAAGCCAATTCACCACCGGCTCGATGATCTTGCCCCGCACCCAGAAGATATTGGTGTCGCGATAGCGCTCATGCACCTCGTGCGGCTTGTGGGTGAGATAGGCGAAGAAATAGATGATCAGCGCAGAGGCGAGGATGTGCGGAAAGATCCACAGCATCAGCACCTCGCGCCAATAGCCGAACAGCGAAAGGCCGAGCGCGATTCCATAAAATAGCGAATACATCGCCACGATGTGCAGCGTCAGCGGGCGCATGCCGGGAATGTGGGCATGAAAGGCGATGTGCCGCCAGAAATAGCGCTGATACCAGAAGACGATGGTGAGGCAGCGGAACAGGATATTGAACGGACCCTCGACCGCCACCCAATGATCGGGGTCGATCTCCTCGTTGTTGGTATCGCGGTGATGAGCGAGATGCATGTAGCGGAACGCCTTGTACTCATGCAGCAAGATGGCGCCGCACACATAGCCGACGAGATGGTTGAGCCAGAGCCAATTGGAGTCCTTGCCGGCGATATTGCCATGGCAAGCCTCATGCAGCGGCGTCTGGTCGGCATAGAGGATCAGCGTGTTGAGGATCAGGCCAAGCCAAAGCGGGATGATGCGCATGGTCGCGAGCGTGCAGACGAGCGCGAAGGCGACGACGATACCGAGCGCAACCAGCACGGTCGGCCACGCCACCATGCCCTGATAGCGCTTGACGAGGGTGAGCGCCTGTCGGTCGGAGGGAACGTTCGGTGCGTCGCGGGGAGTTTCGACTTCGGGGCCAACGGCAGTGGCGAAATTCATAGCCCTAAGAGTCCTTCTTCAGTCACCCTAAATCGGCACCGCTCCCCACCCTGTTGCGGGCCGGCCGGCGCTCTCATTGGGACTCGTCCCGGAACGCGCGGATTTTGGCCTGTGAGGCCGCTCAGGACAAGCCACAATGCGGCAGCATCTGTGACCCATTTGCCGCAGGGGTAAATAGCGGGTCAAATCCTGAAGATTTATCGAAGGTTGCAAGCCGGTTAGCGGGACCCTGCCGGTCGGCGGACGACGTGAGGATCCGATCCGAACAGAAGCTGGCGCGGGCCGGCTCGCGCCGGCCCGAATCGTTTGAAGCAAAGCTCGCCTTAGCCTAGCGGCAGAAATACCAACCGCCGTCAGCGCCCTGGAAATAACCCGTGTTGGGATTGAAATAGGGGCCGTGAATGCTGCGGCAATAGTTGTACCAAGCGGGGCTCCATGGCGGGGGCCCGTAGGCTGCGGGGCCGTAATAGGCAGGCGGCGGTGCCACATAGACCCTGCTTGGCGCGAGCGCACTGCCGACCACGGCGCCGATGCCGAAGCCGAGCAGGCCTGCGCCCCAGGCATTGCCGCCGCCATGGTAGTAGTAGCCGCGACCCGCCTCTGCCGGGGCTGACATAGTCAGCGCGGCCGTCCCGATCAGCGCAGCGGCGGCGATCGCTTTCATGGATGTCATGGTCATTGTCGTATCCGAGTTAGCGTTGGGCTCGCATCTCTCTGATGAGAGCCGGGAGGTGCCCCAGGGATTGGGATGCATAAAATTTGCACCTGCTTTTTGGCAAAATAGAGCCCCCAAAGTGAATCGCCCGTTAAGGATTGGGCTTTTGTGCTGACGACCTTTTCCTTTGTCGACGCCCGGACTCGCCGGCCATCGGCATTCTCAATGCGCCATGCCGCCTGAACGCAGGATGAATGGACACCGGACGAAGCGCGGCGACGCCGCTGCGGTTCCTTCCGGCCAATAAAAAACCGCCGGGCACGGGGCCCGGCGGCTCTTATTCAATCGTCTGAAGCGCGCTAGTTGGCGAGCTGGACGTTGGCGGCCTGCTTGCCGCGGCCGCGGCGATCGTCCTCGATCTCGAAGGAGACCTTGTCGCCCTCGTTGAGGGCAGGCACGCCACTCCGCTCGAGAGCGGAAGCGTGCACGAATACGTCCTTGCCGCCGTCTTCGGGCTGAATGAAGCCGAAGCCGCGCGCATGATTGAAGAATTTCACTGTGCCGTTGACACGAGCCATTTGGGAATTTCCTTTCCCGTTGAAGTTAAACACAAACGGGCCACAGGGCCCCCGAAAGGGGAGTCCTTCGGCGTCTTGAGATGTCAGGAAAGGTCGTGCTCTTCTGGCGCGATAGTCACTTGCCGTCGTCCAAGTCCGCGCCCAAAGCCTTGGGCGCCCGGTGCCTTAAAGATGGGCGAAAGTGGGGTTTTTGGCAAGCCCGAAGTGGGTTGCGGCGATCACAAACTCTATCCGAATCTAAACCTTAGATGAATGGGAGCCTCAGGCCGGGTTCAGTCGGAACCCTCTAGAGCAGGCAGCAGATGGCGCGGGAGGCGCTGAGCTGCCGAGCTCCGGAGGTTCCAAATGTGGAAGATCGTTGCGATCCTTTTGCTGACCGTGACCGTCATGCTTCTCGCCCGCCTCGTCTACAAGGCGCCGATGGTGCAGACGCGCGTCGGCGAGCGTGGGATCGAGCTCCTGGTCGATGCGGAAACGCCCACCACGCCACCCTTCGTGTATGCCGGCATCAGGGGATGAGGCTAAGCGGTCAGTGATGAGCATACAGTTGCTTCGCGGCGATCAGTCGGCCGAGATAAGAGTCAATTGCGAGCTTGTCTATCCAATCTACTGCCGTCCGTGAAGTCAGCTGGAGCGATCAGATTGACGCGACCGTCTCGGAGCACTGCCTCGCACCGCTCCCGTGCAGCCTTGTGCCACGGCTTGAACACCGCAATCGCATGTCCACCCTGGTCCTTCACGAGGCGAAAGCAGGGAACATCGGTCTCTCCGTCCCCGATGTAGATGATATTCTCAAACGGAACTGGTCTTTCATTTTTCGGGACCCATTTGTTTATCGTTTCATGATCAAATATGTCTAAGCAGCCCTTGTTGATGCGGAATAGATACTGCGTCTTGGTCGTATAATTTAATGCCAGTGCCGGAGCTTTCGCCACATTGTTTGAGTCATACCAAAATCCTGACGCGAAGATCGCTTTGAATTTTCGCGAGATGTCTGTGCCCTCGATGATCTCCCGAAGCCCGGACGAAATTATGTAGTGATCAACTCGGACACCACTGAGCTTCCCATAGTCGTTAATTCTGCCGAACCATTCAGATACGCCCTCGAACAAGGGCAGGTCCTTACCGTATTTTTTGAAGTCGCTTTTCCGCACGGGCACGTCGGCAGCGATAGCTTTTTGCAACATCAGCCCCATGTATATGAGGATGTTATCCGCGTTGTGCTCTCGCGAGAGCTCTTTGACCTTGGCCCAAAAGGCCTTTTTGGACATTCCAATGGCGGGAATGAAAATGTGGTCTTGCATATTTCCGGGAGCGAGGGTCCCGTCGAAATCATACGCTATGGCAAGAGGGACTTTCTTGGTCATTTAGGCAGATCATGATCGATCTTTACGCGGCGTAGGATCAGTTCCATAGAGATTCCGCGCCTTTACGCGCCCGTCCTTGCCATGAAGGACTGCTTCGCCGCCTAAGCCCAAAGCTCGCCGACGACCTTCGCTCCAAGCTTCGGCTTGTGTTGAATAGACTCCGGCGGCCCGCGAACCGCTTTCTTTTCGCACGGTCCAACCGGCGGCAGTAGGAACAATTACGAAGCTTTTCTTGCCGGTCATCGCAACCTCCATCAATCCCCTCAACTGCTGATTACTAGTGAGATTGATTCGGCGCAACCGGGGATTGATCAGAACCAATAGGTGCGATCTAAGGCCACCTCACCAGGGGCGGCATGGAGGAGAGGATCGCCTCGACATTGCCGCCGGTCTTGAGCCCGAAGATGGTGCCGCGGTCGTAAAGCAGGTTGAACTCGACATAGCGGCCGCGGCGGACAAGCTGCTCCTCGCGGTCTTCCTGGGTCCACGGCGTCACCATGTTGCGGCGGACGATCTTCGGATAGATGTCGAGAAAGGTGCGCCCGACCTTCTCGGTGAAGGCGAAGTCGGCCTCCCAGTCTCCCGTGTTGATATAATCGTAGAAGATGCCGCCGATGCCCCGCATCTCGCCCCTGTGCGGCAGATAGAAATATTCATTGCACCATTGTTTGAAGCGCGGATAGTCGGCCGAGGACGCGCCTTCGCAAGCGCTCTTCATCGCTGCGTGGAAGTCTTTGGAATCTGCGTCCTCTTGGGTGCGGCGGCGCATCAGCACCGGAGTGAGGTCGCCGCCTCCGCCGAACCAGCCCTTGGACGTCGCCACCATGCGCGTGTTCATGTGAGCGGTCGGCGCGTTGGGGTTCACGGGATGGGCGATGAAGGAGATGCCGCTCGCCCAGAAGCGGGGGTCTTTGTCGGCGCCTGGGATCTGCTTGGCGAATTCCGGTGCGAAGGTGCCATAGACGGTCGAGGCGTGGCAGCCGACCTTCTCGAACACGCGGCCAGTCATCAGCGCCATGACGCCGCCGCCGCCGTCAGCGCCGCTATGGTCCTTGCGGCTCCAGGGGGTCTTCGCGAAGCGGCCGGCCGGCTTGCCCTCACAGCCGGGAAGCCCTTCCGCCGCGTCCTCGACCGCCTCGAGACTCGCACAGACGAGCCCCTGAAGCTCGGAAAACCAGGCGCGGGCGCGCTCTTTCCTCGCCTCGCTGAAGGTCCCGGACAGGCCGGTCTCGTTGGGGGTTTTCCGGTCGGCTTTCTGGTCCATGACTGCCATCGATCTAAATTAGCCTGGAGACGCGGATTTTTTCAGCCAGTTGTTCAGAATGGTTCGGAGAAGGCAGCGAGCCTTGACCAGGATCAAAGGCCAAACCCTCGCGAAATGCTTCCTGGGTCGCGAGTTTTCGACAGAAAGTCTTGTGCGCCAATTTGCCTAACAGCGTGGCGCTGGACAAGTTTGCGCGTGAATGTAAAAAAACCACAGCAAAAAAGCCTGTCGTACGAGCCACGACCGGCAGTGGGAGGCAACAGCTCGAAGGCAAGGGTTTGAAAACGGCCGCGACGCCGGGGGCGGGGGTTTTCGCCTCTTGTGTGTCACGGTCGCGGCAGTCGTTTTGATTATTTGCGCAAGGAGCCTTGGCACGGTGGCAGCCCACGAGACCTCCCTCGATCCAACCGACGACCCCGGCAACGAGCCTACACGGCGCGACGTCATCCTGATCGCGGCGAGCGGCTTTGCTGCGATCGGCGCCGCAGCGGCGTTATGGCCTCTGCTCGATCAGATGAACCCGGACGAGTCGGCGCTCTCGCTCTCCTCGACCGAGGTCGACATCTCCCATGTCGAGACGGGCCAGGCGATCACGGTCATGTGGCGCGGCAAACCGATCTTCATTCGCCACCGTACCGAGGATGAGATCACCAAGGGCAAGGACGTCAACGTCGACGATCTGCGCGATCCGCTCGCGCGCAATGCCAATCTTCCCGAGAGCGCGCCGGCGACCGACGACAACCGCGCCGCCAAGGACCGCGAGCCTTGGTTGGTGATGATCGGCATCTGCACCCATCTCGGCTGCATTCCCAAGGGCCAGGCGGTCGGCGATTACAAGGGCGAGTTCGGCGGTTGGTTTTGTCCCTGCCACGGCTCGCAATACGACACCGCCGGACGCATCCGTCTCGGACCGGCACCGCAGAACCTCGCGATCCCGCCTTACACCTTCGCCTCCGACAGCAAAATCAAGATCGGATAGAGCCGGCCATGGCGCATGAATCAACCTATCAGCCGGGCAGCGGCTTCGAACGTTGGCTCGACTCGAGGCTCCCCGTCGTGCGCGTGATGCACGACCAGTTCATGGTGTTCCCGACGCCGCGGAACTTGAATTACTGGTGGACCTTCGGCGGCATCCTCACCTTCATGCTCATCGCGCAGATCGCGACAGGCATCGTGCTCGCCATGCACTATGTGCCGACGCCCGAGCACGCCTTCGACTCGGTCGAGAAGATCATGCGCGACGTGAACTGGGGGTGGTTTCTCCGCTACTCCCACGCGGTCGGCGCCTCGTTGTTCTTCTTCGCCGTCTACATCCATCTGTTCCGCGGCATGTATTACGGCTCTTACAAGGCGCCGCGCGAGGTATTGTGGATCATCGGCGTGATGATCCTTCTCATGATGATCGCGACCGCCTTCATGGGCTATTCGCTCGTTTGGGGGCAGATGAGCTTCTGGGCGGTGACGGTGATCACCAACCTGTTCTCATCGCTCGATGCGGTGATCCCCGGGCTCGGCACCACGCTCGTGCAATGGATCTGGGGCGGGTTTGCGGTCGGCGCGCCCACGCTGAACCGGCTCTACGCGCTGCACTATCTTTTCCCGTTCGTCATCCTCGGCCTTGTGATCCTGCATATCTGGGCGCTGCATGTGCCCGGCAACAACAATCCAACCGGGATCGATGTGAAGTCGCCGAAGGAGACGGTGCCGTTCCATCCCTACTACACGATCAAAGACGGCTTCGCGCTCGTGATGTTCGTGATGTTGTTCGCGGCTGTCGTGTTCTATGCGCCGAACTGGCTCGGCCATCCCGACAATTACGTTCCGGCCAATCCCCTGCAGACACCGCCGCATATCGTACCCGAATGGTATTTCCTGCCGTTCTACGCGATCCTGCGCGCCATCCCGAACAAGCTGTTCGGCGTCATCGCGCTGCTGTCCTCGATCGCCGTCCTGTTCTTCATTCCCTGGCTCGACACTTCCAAGGTGCGCTCGACCAGCTACCGGCCGATCTACAAATGGTTCTTCTGGGCGTTCGTGCTGACCGCGATTGCGCTCGGCTATCTCGGCTCGCAACAACCTGAAGGCTGGTACCTCATCTTCGGGCGCCTTCTCACCGCCTATTATTTCACCTTCTTCCTTGTGATCATGCCCGTGGTCGGATTGATCGAGACGCCAAGACGGCTTCCCGGCAGCATCACCGAGGCAGTTCTCGGCCACGAAGAGGAAACCGAGGCAGCTCCTCCTCCTCCTCCAACGCCTGCGCAGCAGCGCAAGCCCGCGGAGGTGCTGTGATGACGCTCTCTTCGGTGATGCGTGCAGCCTCGTTCTTGCTCGCGCTTGCGCTTCCGGCCACGGGTCTCGCCAAGGATCAGAACGCCGCTACGCCAGAGCCCCCCAATGAGGCGCCGGAGATCGCCCATCAGGACTGGACCTTCTCCCCGCCGTTCGGGACTTTCGACAATGCCCAGCTGCAGCGCGGCTTCCAGGTCTACAAGGAGATCTGCTCGAACTGCCATTCGATGCGGCTGCTGTCCTACCGCAATCTCGGCGAGCCGGGCGGACCGGAATTCTCGCCGAAGGCGGTCACGGCGCTCGCGAGCCAGGTGCAAGTGACCGACGGGCCGAACGACAAGGGCGAGATGTTTCAGCGGCCCGGGAAGCCCTCAGACCATTTCCGCTCGCCCTTCGCCAACGAGCAGCTCGCGCGGCTCGCCAATAACGGCGCGCTGCCGCCCGATCTCTCGGTAATGGCCAAGGCGCGCGAGGGAGGCCCGGACTATATCTACGCGCTCCTCACCGGCTACACTGCCCCGCCCGCAGGTTTCCAGGTCGCCCAGGGCATGCACTACAACAAGGCCTTCCCGGGACACCAGATCGCCATGCCGCCGCCGCTGAGCGACGGGGTCATCTCCTACACCGATGGCACCAAGGGGACGCTCGACAATTACGCGCGCGACGTCTCGGCCTATCTGATGTGGGCCGCGGAGCCCAAGCTCGAGGAGCGCCACAAGACCGGCGTGCGGGTGCTGCTGTTCCTCGCCGTGTTTGCCGCGATCATGTATCTTGCCAAGCGCACGGTCTGGGCCAGGCTGCATCGTCACGACGACGCGCCGCATTCGGCGTGAGGCTTGTTCGTCGGCCTGCAACGGTTTCGTCATACCGGCCCAAGCCGGTATCCAGGATTCACATTCTCTCTCGTCACGCTGGATTCCGGCTTTCGCCGGAATGACGGCTTGTGGCAAGTTGGCCGCGCATAACAGGGAGAACACATGAAGCGACTGCTGCTCGCTCTCTTCATTGCTCTCGCGACTCTGCCCGCTCTCGCCGCGGACAAAGCGGAAGGATATCCGCCGCGGAAGGAGATGGTTCTGCTTACCGTCGGGGGGCTCATCGGCAACACCAATCGCGGACCCCTCGATCCGCGCAAGGACAGTCTGCTGGCGGCGCAGAAGGCGTCCTTCAAGAACGCCTTCGCCTTCGACCGTCCGACGCTCCTCTCGCTCGAGCAGGGCACGGTGACGGCGCAGCCCCCGGAGTTCGATGCGCCCGCGACCTTCAAGGGACCTCTGCTCCGCGAGGTTCTTGGCCATGTCGAGGCGGCCAAGGTCAAGGTCAGCTTCACCGCGGTGGACGGCTATACCGGCTGGCTTACGCCTGAGGACATCAATTCATCTGACTGGATCATCGCCCTTGAGGCGAATGGCGCTCCGCTCGGCATCGGGCAGCAGGGGCCGCTCTGGCTGATCAATACGCGCTCGCCCGATTTCAAGCCGACCGACACGCATGAAGGCCATTGGGTCTGGGCGCTGTCCTATATCCATGTCGGGGACGAATGATCAGCGTGGTCAATGAGGGGGTGAGATGACGAAAGCGGTGCTCGGCATCATCGGTGGCTCGGGACTTTACGATCTGCCCGGCTTGCAAAATGTCCACGAGGAACGCATCGCGAGCCCGTGGGGCGAGCCGTCGGCGCCGCTCAGAATTGGCGACATCCAAGGGCTCCCCATCGTGTTTATGTCGCGCCACGACAAAGGCCATCGCCTGTCGCCAACCGACATCAACTACCGCGCCAATATCGACGTGATGAAGCGGGCAGGCGTCACCGACCTCGTCTCGCTGTCAGCCTGCGGCTCGTTCAAGGAGGAGCTGCCGCCGGGCACCTTCGTCCTCGTCGATCAGTTCGTCGACCGGACCTACCATCGCCCCAATTCCTTTTTCGGCACAGGATGCGTGGCGCATGTGTCGATGGCGCATCCGGTCTCCCCGCGCTTGCGCATCCATTTGGCCGAGGCGGCGATGGCAGAAGGCCTCAATGTCGTGCGCGACGGGACCTATGTCTGCATCGAGGGCCCGCAGTTCTCTACTCTTGCGGAGAGTCTGACCTATAAGGGGCTCGGCTATTCAGTGATCGGCATGACCAATATCCCCGAGGCCAAGCTCGCCCGCGAAGCGGAGATTTGCTACGCGACGGTCGCCATGGTCACCGATTTCGATTGCTGGCACCCGGACCATGATGCCGTCACCGTCACCGACATCATCAAGGTGCTCACGGCGAATGCTGAGAAGGCGCAGCGCCTGGTGGCGCGGCTCGCGCGCGACTTTCCGCGTGAGCACGAGCCCTGTCCGATCGGCTCAGACCGTGCTCTCGACACGGCGATCATCACGGCACCCGAGGCACGCGACCCCGAGCTCATCAAGAAGCTCGACGCCGTCGCGGGACGCGTGCTGAACCGCGTTCTGATGTAGGTCCGCTAGGACGGCGGAGGGAGCGGCACCGGCGCGCCGCAATCGCCGCAAAGCGTCGTCGCCCAGACATAATAGGCGAGAGCCACAAAGCTGACGGCGAGCGCTGCGATGATGACGAGCCTCTTCTGACGCTTCTTTGCCGCACGCGCCGCTTTCGCAAGCCGATCAGCCTCCGCCGCGAAGCTCCGATCGATGACGTTCATAGGATGCCTCCAACGCTCAGGTCCTTGCGACTATAGCCTGCGCAGTTTGTCGGCGCAGGCCGTCTCGAGACGGGCTCTTCGTCGCATGGTCATGACTGCACAAGAATGCGTCAGGCTGGGGGAGGGATCGGCACACCGAGCGCTTGGAGCAGGCTGTTGATGATCCCGGCAATATTCCCGACGACGCCGGCGATCAGAGCGAACAGCAATGCGTAGAGAATGGCCGCGATGAGGATCGCGGGAATTGCTGCGAGCGACCATTTGATGAGGATCGCCACGATCCGGAAGAACGGGACGTCGATGTCGCGGATGGTCACGAGATTAGAGCCGTCTGCCATTACCATGCCCCCTTCGATTTCGCGGCGACGGCGACTAGCCAGCCGCGTTTCGTTCGACTATAGGCTCAAGGACCGATGGCTTTGCCGCCGCCAGAGAGCCCGACAATTTCGCGGAGATCCTGCATGAATCTGACTGCCGAAATCGATCTCAAGGACCTCGTGCGCACCATACCCGACTACCCGAAGCCGGGCATCATGTTCCGTGACATCACGACGCTGCTCGGTCACGCCAACGGCTTCCGCGCCTGCGTCGAGCAATTGGTGCAGCCCTTCATCAATCGACGGGTGCAGGCGGTCGCCGGTATCGAGGCGCGCGGCTTCATTCTCGGGGGAGCGGTCGCCGATCGGCTCTGCTGCGGCTTCGTGCCGATCAGGAAGAAGGGCAAGCTCCCGGCGAAGGCCATCGGCCAGGACTACAAGCTCGAATACGGCATTGACGTCATCGAGATCCACGAGGACGCGATCGGCGCGGGCGATCCCGTGCTCCTGGTCGACGATCTGATCGCGACCGGCGGCACGGCCGAGGCCGCGGTCAAGCTCTTGCGCAAGCTTAAGGCCGATGTGGTGGGCGCCGCCTTCGTCATCGACCTCCCCGATCTCGGCGGCGCGGCACGTCTCGCCAAGCTCGGCGTCCCGTGCCACAGCCTGATCGCATTCGAGGGGGACTGAGACCCCCGCCATGAAGATCGACGGCAAACCTTACCTCACCATCTGGCTCAACGAGGATGGCGAGACGGTCGAGATCATCGATCAGACCAAGCTTCCTCACAGGTTCGAGACGCTGAGCTTAAACACGCTCGAGGATGCCGCGCACGCGATCAAGTCGATGCAAGTGCGCGGCGCGCCGCTGATCGGTGCGACGGCGGCTTACGGCGTCGCGCTCGCCCTCCGCGCCAACCCTTCAGACGAGGGGCTCGATCACGCCTGCGAGAAGCTCGCAGCGACGCGCCCGACCGCCATCAATCTCCGCTGGGCGCTCGACGAGATGCAAAAGGCCGTGCGCAATCAGCCGCGCGAGGCGCGCGTCGCCGCGGCTTACGCTCGCGCCGCCGCGATCTGCGACGAGGACGTCGAGACCAATCGCAAGATCGGCCAGCATGGGCTCGGTTTGATCCAGGCGCATGCCGAGAAGAAGGGCGGCAAACGCGTCAATATCCTCACCCATTGCAACGCGGGCTGGCTCGCTTGCGTGGATTGGGGCACCGCGCTCGCGCCGGTCTATCGCGCATACGATGAGGGCATCGACCTTCATGTGTGGGTCGACGAGACGCGCCCGCGCAATCAGGGCGCATCGCTCACCGCGTTCGAGCTCGGCGCGCATGGCGTGCCGCATACGCTGATCGCCGACAATGCCGGGGGCCATCTGATGCAGAAGAAGCAAGTCGATCTCTGCATCGTCGGCACCGACCGCACCACGGCGACCGGCGATGTCGCCAACAAGATCGGCACCTATCTCAAGGCGCTCGCGGCGCGCGACAACGACATCCCCTTCTTCGTGGCGCTGCCTTATTCGACCATCGACTGGAGCCTCGAAGACGGCAGCACCATTCCCATCGAGGAGCGCGACGCGAACGAGGTCACGCATGTCTCGGGCAAGCTTCCCGACGGCTCGATCGCGAGCGTGCTGATCGCGCCAGAGGGGAGTTCCGCCGCCAATTTCGGCTTCGACGTGACGCCGGCGAGGCTCGTCTCCGGGTTCATCACCGAGCGCGGCGTCACTCCCGCTACCCGCGACGGGCTCGTGACCCTTTACCCCGAGCACCGCAAAGGGCGGGCAGCCTGATCACTCAGGCGCGGCGTTCCATTCCACTGGCGTTTCCCTTCACTGAGCGGTAACGGCATGGATGGCCGGATCAAGTCCGGGCATGACGCCTAACACTCTCAAGGGCTAAGGCGGTGAATCAGCAAGAGTTTCTCGTGGTTGCCGGCGATTTCGCCATCGCCATCCTGCTCGGCGCGCTTGTCGGCATCGAGCGCGAGAAGCGCAAAGCCGAGGAGCAAGAGCCGGGCCACATCGCGGGCTTGCGGACCTTCACCCTGCTGGCCCTGCTCGGCGCGGCCGCCGGCTTTCTCTCCAAGAGTCTGTCCTCGCCCTGGATCCTCGCTGCGGCGCTTCTCATCGTCGGCGCCTTCATCGTTGCCGGTTATTTCGTCACGGCGCGGTCGAGCGGCGGCGGCAAGGGGCTCACCACCGAAACCGCGGCGATCGTCGTGTTCCTGCTCGGGGCCATGGTCATGTTCGGCGAGCGCGAGCTCGCCATTGCGCTCGGCGTGGTCACGGCTGCCGTGCTCGCCTACAAGCAGCCGCTGCATGGCTTCGTCGAGAAGCTCGGCTGGGACGATGTCTATGCGGGCCTCAGGCTCCTCATTGCGACCTTCATCGCGCTGCCGCTCCTACCCAACCGCACCATCGACCCGTGGGGTGCGCTCAACCCTTACGAGCTCTGGCTGCTCGTCATTCTGATCTCGAGCCTGTCGCTTGTCGGCTATGTGCTGACCCGATGGCTCGGGCCGGCGAGAGGAACGGCGCTGACCGGATTGACGGGCGGGCTCGTATCGTCGACCGCGGTCACCTTGTCGTTCGCGCGAGAAGCGCGGGACAACGCGCAAAACGTCGCCGCTTTAGCCTGCGGCATCCTGCTTGCCTGGGCTGTCATGTTCTTCCGCGTGATCGTGCTTGTGGCCGTGGTCAATCGCAAGCTGCTGCCTGAGATCCTCGTCCCCTTTCTTTTGATGGGGCTCGCCTCGGGCGGTTATGCGGCCTTTCTCTACTTCCGCGACAGCTCGGTCGACGGCACTGCGCCGAAAGCCGAGGTGGAGATCGAGAACCCCTTCAGCCTGACCGCGGCGGCGAAGTTCGCCGCGCTCTTCGCCGTGGTGCTGCTCGCGGTCAAGATCGTGCAGGAGCATTTCCCGCCGAGCGGGCTCTACGCGGTCGCCGCTCTCGCCGGGCTGACCGACGTCGATGCCATCACGCTGTCGATGTCGCAATTCGCGCAAAGCGGCGAGGCGAGGGTTGCGGTGATCGCTATCGTCATCGCGTCGCTCTCCAACACGATCGTGAAGTGCGGGATGGGCTTCGTGCTCGGTGGGGAGGGGCTTGGGAAGAAGCTACTGGCCGCTACGAGCGTGACTTTAGCGGTGGGTCTTGCCGCGGCGCTGCTGCTCTAAGGGTGTGGCAGGCCTGAAGCGAGGGCGACGGCCACGGCGCCCACCAGCGCGGCGACGGTAACCGGCACGACCCACATTGCATAGTGCAGCTCGTGCTTCTTGACGGGAGCTTGGATTGCTTGAGCCGATTTAGCGAGCAGCTCACGCTCGGTCTCGTCCTTCGGTTGGACGCTGGCGGCCATGCGAAACGATGCCCGATGCTTCTCATGCCATTTCGGGCCGGGGCCGCGCATGTAATGTTGCTCAGGCCGATAGGAATCGCGGAACCTTCCCACTTTAATGCCTCGCTCCGACAAAGCCCGTAAGCCATGGAGAATACGGGAGAATATGTTGTAAATCGGTAAGGAAGCGTGGCGGAAACGAGACCATTTTCTCGGGTTCACTAGAGGGGAGTCATCTTCCACTTTTGATATGGGTGCGCCATGCTTGAAGTTAAAGGTCATCTCTGCAACAACGCGCGCCATGCAAAGCAAATGGAATGATAAAGCTGCTGACGAAATTGTCGCAGCCTATGAGGCGAAAGGGATCGGCCCCGACATCGCGCTTCGGGTCTACACCACGCGGCTCTTAGGCCGCGATCCGCTCCTCGTGCTGCATGGCGGCGGCAACACCTCGGTTAAGACTTGCACACGCGACGATCTCGGCGTCGAGCATGAGGTGATCGCGGTCAAGGGCTCTGGCGCCGACATGGCCGATATCGAGCCCTGGGGCCTGCCGGCGGTAAAGCTCGCGCCCCTGCGCGAGTTGCGCACGCTCGAGGCCTTGCCGGACGAGGCCATGGTTAATGTACAGCGGCTGAATCTGCTCGACTCGACCGCGCCCAATCCTTCGGTCGAGACGCTGCTCCATGCTTTTCTGCCCCATAAATTCGTCGACCATACGCATGCGGCCTCGGTGCTTGCCCTCGTCGATCAGCCCGACGGGGAGGCGCTGGCGCGCGAGGTCTATGACGGTCGCATGGGGATCGTGCCCTATATCGCGCCGGGCTTTGGTCTCGCCAAGGCGGCCGCCGAGGTGTTCGAGGCCGATCCGCGCGTCGAAGGTTTCATTCTCCACAAGCACGGCATCTTCACCTTTGGCGAAAGCGCGCGCGAGGCCTATGAGCGCATGATCGAGATGGTCTCGCTCGCCGAGAGCCGGCTGCGCCAGGGCCGGCCTATCGTCTTCCCGGCGCGTCAGATCGCCGGCGCAGTGGCGTCGGCCGCCGAGATCGCACCGCTGATCCGCGGCGCGTGCGCGATCCGCAAGGAGGGCGAGGAGCCGATCCGCTTCATCACCGACTTCCGCACGGCACTGGAGATCCTCGATTATGTGAACGGTGTAGAGCTTGCCTCCTACAGCCAACGCGGCGTGGTGACGCCCGATCACATCATCCGGACCAAGAACAAGCCGTTGGTGGTGCCGCCGCCGGAAGCCGGCAAGCTCGATGAGTTCGCCAAGGCGCTCCGCGAGAGGGTCGCTAAGTTCGTCGCCGAGTACGATGGTTATTTCGCCCGCGAGAACGCCCGAGTAGGAGGGGTCAAATCCAAGCTCGACAGCGCACCACGTGTGGTTCTCGTTCCCGGCGTCGGCCTGTTCGGGCTTGGACGCACGGCGAAGGATGCCAACATGGCCGCCGACCTTGCCGAGAATACGGTCAAGGTGGTGACGGATGCTGAAGCCATCGGCCGCTACGAGCCTCTCCCAGAGAGCGACCTGTTCGCGCTGGAATATTGGAGCCTTGAGCAGGCGAAATTGAAAGGCGCCGTGGTGAAGCCGCTCACCGGGCAGGTCGCCTTGGTCACGGGCGCTGGCGCAATCGGCGCCGCTACGGCAAAGGCGTTAGCGGCGCAAGGCGCTGCCGTTGCCATTGTCGATATCGACGGGGAGGCGGCGAAGAAAGCCGCCGCCGCCATCAAAGGCCTTGGCATGGAATGCGACGTGACCAAGCCCGAGCAGGTGCGTGCTGCTTTCGCGCTTGTCTGCGCGCGCTTCGGCGGCGTCGACATACTCGTCTCCAATGCAGGTGCCGCCTGGCAGGGCCGGATCGGCGAGGTTTCCGACGAGCTGTTGCGCAAGAGCTTCGAGCTCAACTTCTTTGCCCATCAGACCGTGGCGCAGGAGGCGGTGCGTATCATGCTGAAGCAGGGCACCGGCGGGGTGCTCTTGTTCAACATCTCGAAGCAGGCGGTGAATCCGGGAGCAAATTTTGGTCCTTACGGTTTGCCCAAGGCGGCGACAATGCTGCTCATGCGCCAATACGCTCTCGATTACGGCGCAGACGGCATCCGCTCGAACGGCGTCAATGCCGACCGCGTGCGGAGCGGGCTCTTGACGGACGCGATGATTGCAGCGAGGGCCAAGGCGCGCGGTTTGTCAGAGGCGGAATATATGGCCGGCAATCTGCTCAATCGCGAGGTGCTTGCCGAAGATGTTGCGCAAGCCTTCGTGCAACTCGCATTGGCGCGCAAGACGACCGGGCATGTCGAGACGGTCGACGGGGGCAATATTGCCGCTGCACTTAGGTAGGTGAGATTATTGTCACGGCACCGCCTAAGATGCGGCCTTTCCTAAGAGAGTTTTAACCACAAGCAGAGAGTCTTACGGCCACAACTTCGTGCGCGAGATTCGTCCGACAGGGCGGCGTCGAGCGGCGAGGGGCACTTTGCGCGTCCTCATAATTCGAGAGATTCCCGATGGCTCTGCGCTTGAAAATCACGCTCGCTTTCGCCGCCACGGCGATAATGGCCGTGGTCGTGTCGTTCGCACTCGCTTCCCTGATCCCCGGCACGCTACTTGCCGCCTTGCTCGCCATGGTCGTTAGCGGAGCTCTCGGAGCAGGCTACGGCTATATCTTCGGCGGCAGATCGCCCGGGCGCTGCTCGATCTCACCAACGTGGTCCTGCGCTTCATCAAGTGGGACATGGAGGGCACGGTCCCGCACGCCGCGCGTACCGACGAGGTAGGCGAGATCGCCAAGGCCCTCAAGGCGTTCCAGGCCGACGCCATCAGATGGAGCGAGAGCCACAAGAGCGAGCAGGACAGCCAGGTCCAGGGCCGGCTTGCCTCCCAACAGCGGACCGAGGAGTTGATCCACCAGTTCCGCGGCACCATCGCCGGCATTCTCGGCGCCTTCGCCGATAGCGCGCGGTCGATGGACGAGACGGCACGCTCTCTTTCGACGCTCGCGAGCGACACCAATGAGCGGGTAGGCGCAGTCGCCTCGGCCTCCGACGAGGCCTCCGCCAATGTGCAGACCGTGGCAGCGACGGCTGAAGAGCTTGCCGTCTCGGTGGGCGAGATCGGCACGCGCGTTTCGACCGCGAGCCGCATCGTGAGCCAGGTCACCGAGAACGCGCGCATGGCCAATCACAAGGTCGAAGGGCTTGCCACCGCCGCGCAAAGGATCGGCGACGTGGTCAGCCTGATCCAGGACGTCGCCGCTCAGACCAATCTACTCGCGCTCAACGCCACCATCGAGGCGGCACGCGCAGGTGAGGCGGGCAGGGGCTTCGCCGTGGTGGCGAGCGAGGTGAAGACGCTCGCCGACCAGACCGCCAAGGCGACCGACGACATCAAGCAGCAAATCGCCGCGATCCAGAACTCGACCAACGGCGCAGTCGACGCCATGCAGTCGATCGTCACCACCATGGGCGAGGTCAACCGCAACACTCAGGAGATCGCCGGCGCCGTGCAGCAGCAATCGGCGGCGACCTCGGAAATCTCCCATAGCGTGCGCCAAGCGGCGCGCGGCACCGAGGACGTCGTTGCGCACATGCCCGGCGTGACCAAGGCCGTCGACGAGACGAGCCAATCGGCGACGCAGATGTTGCAGGTGAGCCGCGATCTGTCGCGCCAGGCCGAGCAGCTCCGCCACACGGTCGAGAACTTCCTGCGCCAGGTGGCGGCTGCCGATCAGCTGAAACGGGCAGGCTGAGACCGGTTGCAAACGCTAGAAGGTTGACGGCAGCGAGCCCTGCGGGCGAAGCTCCTTCCAGGCTTGAATTGGCGTGGAGGGAGACGCTTGGCCCGCATCTTGCGCACCTTTCTCGCAGGCGTTCTCGCCCTTTTGCCGATTGCCGTCACGGTGTTCGTCACCGCCTGGGTCGGCGCGCTGGTGGCGAGTTATGCCGGGCCCGGCAGCTTCATCGGCCGCATCATCACCGCTCTTGGCACCTCGCTTGGCCTCGACATCGAGCCGAGCTCCACCGCGGCCTATCTTCTCGGACTTGCGATTATCCTCGGCGCGATTTTTCTGCTCGGCCTCCTCGTCGAGTCGGGGCTCAGATCCATCATCTCCGACAGTTTCGACTGGTTGATGATGCGTATCCCGCTCGTCTCCAATATCTACGATCTGTCGAAGCGCTTCGTCGCCATCGTCGATCGCGGCGATCAAGGTGACCTCAAGAGCATGAGCCCGGTGTGGTGCTTCTTCGGAGGCGAGGGGAGCGCCGCCGTGCTCGCGCTCATGCCCTCACATCAGCCGGTCGCCATCGGCGAGCACAACTATCTCGGTATTCTCGTGCCGTCCGCGCCGGTGCCGTTCGGCGGCGCGCTGATCTATGTTCCGGCGAGTTGGGTGAAGCCGGCCGAGGGCGGCGTCGAGCGGCTGATGAATGTCTATGTGTCGATGGGCGTGACGCCGCCGTTGCCATGCCCGCGGCCCCCGAGTCCGCTGCCGCCAGGCAAGCAAAAGCCCCGCGGCGAAATAAGGCAAAAAGATTGCCCGCCGATTAGGCATTTTGCCTCAGGGATACCTTGGTCTCAGCGATCGTTCGTCTCAGGGGTCGGCGCTTTTTTTTGCACTATCGATCTGTGGCTACCAGAAAGGTAGTCTCACGGAGGAGATGCGATCATGAAGAAAGTTATTCTGACGCTTATGGTTCTTGGCTTTGCAGTGGCTGTCGTACCCGCTGCCTCCTATGCCGCCGAGCCGAAGACGAAGGCGGCCTGCGAGAAGGCCAAGATGAAGTGGGATGACGCGACGAAGACCTGCTCGAAGGCCTAAACGCAAGTCGTTCTGATTTGAGGAAGCGGCGACGGGTCGCAAGAACCCGCCGCCGTGTTCTTTTTGCAGAGAGGATTCCCACTTAGGTAGCGAAGCGGAAGTGAAGGACGTCGCCGTCCTTCACCACGTAATCCTTTCCTTCGAGCCTGAGCTTGCCTGCGTCGCGCGCGCCAGCCTCGCCCGAAAGCGCCACATAGTCGTCGTAGGCAATGGTCTCGGCGCGGATGAAGCCCTTCTCGAAATCGGTATGGATCACGCCGGCGGCCTGCGGGGCGCGGGTGCCCTCGGTCACGGTCCAGGCTCGCGCTTCCTTTGGCCCGGCGGTAAAATAGGTAATGAGACCCAAGAGCTTATAGCCTTCGCGGATAAGGCGGTTCAGGCCGGGTTCGGCGAGCCCAAGCTCTCCGAGATAGACCTTCCGCTCGTCAGTGGCGAGCTCGGCAAGCTCGGCCTCGATCTTGGCAGAGATGATGATGCAGCCGGCGCCTTCGGCCTTAGCCAGGGCCTCGACGCGAGTTGAATGGACGTTGCCGGTCACGGCAGACGCCTCATCGACATTGCACACATAGAGCACGGGCTTGGACGTCAAAAGGCCGAGGCTCTTGAATGCGGTTTGCTCTTCCTCGCTGGCGGCGGCGAGCCTTGCGGGCTTTCCCTCGCGCAAAAGGACGAGCGCGCGCTCGAGCAGCGCAAGCGTCTGCTTCGCTTCCTTGTCCTGACCCCGGATCTTCTTCTCGAGGATCGGCACGCGCCGCTCGAGACTGTCAAGATCGGCAAGCATCAGCTCGGTCTCGATCGTTTCGGCGTCGGCGATCGGATCGACGCGGCCCTCTACATGGATCACGTCGCTATCCTCGAAGCAGCGCAGCACGTAGGCTATGGCATCGACCTCGCGGATTGCTGCAAGAAACTGATTGCCAAGACCTTCGCCCTTGGATGCACCGCGCACGAGGCCGGCAATGTCGACGAAGGTCAGTCGCGTGGGCACGACCTGAGCGGATTTGGCGATGGCGGCAAGCCGATCGAGCCGAGGATCGGGGACGGGGACGTCGCCGACATTCGGCTCGATGGTGCAGAACGGGTAGTTGGCGGCCTGAGCCGCAGCGCTCTCGGTCAGAGCATTGAACAGGGTGGACTTGCCGACATTGGGCAGCCCGACGATCCCGCATTTGAATCCCATGGTTTTGCGTTCCTATCGCGAGCCGAGCCAGCGGCGGAGCTTGCTGGCGAGCGTTCCCTCAGGCTGCTCGTTCGAGGCTTCAGTCCTCGGCTCCTTGCGGCGGGACGCGGCCTTCTCACGCGGAGCCGGCTTCTCGGTCTCCTCAGGTTCGGGCTGCATGGCGTGAGCGACGCGCGACTGAAATTTGTCGTTGGCACCTTCGGCGAGATAAGGCGCTTCAGCCGCGATCGCGCCAAGCAGAGGTTCAAGCCAGTCATGCTCGGCCTTGGCGAAGTCACGCAGCACATGGCCCGTGACGAGATCCTTAGCTCCGGGATGGCCGATGCCGATGCGCACGCGCACGTAGTCGTTGCCGATGTGGGAAGTGAGCGATTTCAGTCCGTTGTGGCCGGCGACGCCCCCGCCCGTCTTCACGCGCACCTTGCCCGGCGCGAGATCGAGCTCGTCGTGAAAGACGATGACGTCGCCAAGTGCGAGCTTGTAGAAGCGCACCGCCTCGCCGACCGCGCGGCCAGACTCGTTCATGAAGGTCTGCGGCTTGAACAGGAGCACGAACTCGTTCCCGAGCTTGCCCTCGGCCGCTAATCCGGAAAAGCGCTTGCGCCAAGCGGGGAAGTCGTGTGTCGCGGCAATGGCGTCGATCGCCATGAAGCCCACGTTGTGACGGTTCAAGGCGTATTGTCCCCCGGGATTGCCGAGGCCGACAAAAAGCTTCATCGGAATCACCCTGAGCCTAGGCGCGAGCGGACGCTATCAGACGCTATCAATCGTCCGCGCGGGAAGAAAGAAGCTACTTCTTCTTCTCTTCCTTCGGCTTCTCCT
Organism: uncultured Alphaproteobacteria bacterium; assembly: GCA_963742355.1. Classification (GTDB taxonomy): domain Bacteria; phylum Pseudomonadota; class Alphaproteobacteria; order Rhizobiales; family Methyloligellaceae; genus Methyloceanibacter. The sequence continues at coordinate 625,777 of CAVULQ010000005.1, forward strand.
TCTCGGCGGGGGCGGCGGCGCCTTCGGCCGGAGCAGCGGCTCCCTCGGCGCCCACCACGGCTGCCTCGGCAGCCGCAGGCGCGCCGGCGGCGGGCTCTTCGGCCGAGCGGCCGACAATGGTCGCCACCGTGAAGTTGCGCTCGGAGATGGTTGGGCGCACGCCCTTGGGCAGCGCGATGGCCGAGATATGCACCGAGTCACCGATCTCGAGACCCGTCAGGTCGACCTCGAAATGATCAGGAATGGCGTCGGCAGGGCAGCGTACCGCGATCTCGTGGCGCACGATGTTGAGCACGCCGCCGCGCTTAAGCCCGGGCGAGGCCGCTTCGTTGAGGAAGCGCACCGGCACATCGACATTGACGAGCGCATCCTTGCCAACGCGCATGAAGTCGACGTGGATCGGGAAGTCGCGAATGGGATCGAGCTGCACGCTGCGGGGGATCACTCGCGTCTTCGTCCCGTCGACGTCGAGGGTGAAGATGGTGCTTTGGAAATGGCCGGTGTGGAGCTGCTGCGAGATGGCGCGATAGTCAACGGCGATGCTCTCGGGCTCCCTCTTGTCGCCATAGAGAATGCCTGGGATGCGCCCCTCGCGGCGCGTGGCCCGCGCCCCGCCTTTGCCTGAGCGCCCGCGCGCCCATGCCTTGAGTTCAATTGCCTCAGCCATCATGGCCTCCAAGAGCTAGAAATAATGAGGGGCCGGAAACGGCCCCACATAGACGGGCAGGGCGCCTAAAGCGCCGCTCGCAGCGAATTCGAGCAGGCTTATAGCGCCTCAGCCGGGGCCCTGACAATCCGCTAAAGCGTGGAAAGCTTAGGTTCGCCAGGGGTGCTCGGGAAGCTCGGTCACACCCAAGACCTTCACGCCGGCCTCGGCCACCTTGTGGTCGTTCTCGACAATGCTTCCGCTGACACCGATGGCGCCCATGAGCACGCCGTTCTCGTCGACGATCGGGACGCCACCCGGAAAGGTGATCAGCCCCTCATTGGAATGCTCGATGCCGTAGAGCGGCTTGCCCGGCTGCGAGAGCTTGCCGAGCTGCCCGGTCGCCATGCCGAAAAAGCAAGCCGTCTTCGCCTTCTTGATGGCAATGTCGATCGAACCCACCCAGGCATCGTCCATGCGCATGAAGGCCTTGAGGTTCGCGCCGGAATCCACCACGGCGATGCACATTTGCGTCTTCAGCTCGATCGCCTTCTTGCGGGCCGCCGCGATCGCCTTCTCGGCATTCTCTAAATTCACGTGCATGGGCTAAGTCTCCTGGTTGTGGGGAAGGGGCTAAGTGATAGCCCGGAAGTGGGGCCAAAGAGTAAACGCGCCAGGCATCGTTTTGGTGGCGACACAACACGCGTCATTCGGCGTAGGATGGGCGTTGATATGGGAGCGCGACGCTTGGAACCAAGTCTCGTTGGTGTCGCAGGGTCACGCGTGCAGAAGGAGAAGCGCCATGCCGCAGAGCGTCTACAAGGTTGTCGAAGTCATCGGCACCAGCACCAAGTCCTGGGAAGAGGCCGCCAAGAGCGCCGTCGAACTCACCGGTGAGCATTTGCGCGATTTGCGCGTGGCGGAAGTGGTCGAACAGGACCTCGTCATCACCGATGGCAAGGTCGAGGCCTACCGCACCAAGCTCAAGGTCTCGTTCAAATATGAGGGGGGCCACTGAGCCGCGCTGCGATCACAGCTGGCTCGACGCCGGTTCGCTTCTTTGCGCGCGGCGCCAGGCGCCGGGACTCGTGCCGACCCATTTGGTGAAGGCCGTCGTGAAGTGACTCTGATCGGCAAAGCCGCAGGCGAGCGCGATCTCGCTCAGCGAAAGCGTTGAATTCCGGAGCATGTCCTTGGCCTTGTCGACGCGGCATTGCATCAGCCAGCGATGTGGCGGCACGCCCGTCGTGGCACGGAAGGCGCGCGTGAAATAGCTGAGCAATAATCCGCATTCTTGCGCCAGGTCGGCAATCGAAGTCTCGCCGTCCAGGTTCGCACTCATCAGTTCCTTGGCGCGGCGCTCCTGCCAGGCTGCGAGACCGCCCCGCACGCGGCGAGCGGGACCCATTTCGCCATAGGTATGGGCGACATGCGCGCCGGCGGCCAGAGTGACGTAGTCAACGAACAGTGTGCTTGCCTCTTCCGGTCGCGCGAATGCGGGGAGTAAGGCACACGTCAAATGCCGAATAAGGGGATCGTCTATTCCCATGCCTGTTTGCAGGCGCAGTGTCTCGATGTTCCGGGTGTTTGCGCCATCGGCAATCAAGTCGAGGGCGGCTCGTGGGATGTAGAAAAACACCGCATGGGAAGCGTGGTCCAGTCGCGCAACCGGTTGCTCCTTCAGATCATAAAACGATGTCATGAAAGGACTGAAGGGCCCTGCTTGGATCGATTTTCCATTGCGCTGAATCTCGTGCACCGGGTACTCGCGTATCTGTAGCGCGACGAAAAACGCATCCTCCGCGGGAAGGGGAGTGGTTAGACCATGGAGAGGGCTGTCGCACCGAACCTCAGTTGCTGCGATCGTCGTATTGCGAAGCGTTCGCGAGACGAGGACCGGCGCACGATTCAAGCCAAAGCAGGCTCCAAGATCAGCGCCGTAGGCAACGGGGGCAGGCATGATGACCGTCTCCGGCAAGGCCGACGGCTCAATATAACGGAAGACAGTGGTGGCCGGTTGTGGGCATTTGAGCGCAAAAATAAAAAATATCGCGGGTTTTGCAAAATACGGAGTTATGCGTTTCGGGAGATCGTAGCTCCGTAACCGAATGGAGCCAACAATGCCGGCGAAGCCACTTCTTCATCTCGTGCCGTTTGTGCTGTCGCTTCTCCTTGCGCCCAGCGCATTTGCTCAGAGCGATCCCAATCAGAAATCCACACCGGCCGAGCTGGTCGATGCATTGAACGGTGTCTTCGGCAAGCAAACCGATAACCGCGCGGTGCACGCCAAGGGCGTCGTGCTTCACGGCAAGTTCACGCCGAGCGCGGATGCCGCCACATTAAGCAAGGCGGCTCATTTCGCGGGCCCGGACGTTCCCATCACGGTGCGTTTCTCAGACTTCGCCGGCATACCGACGGTGTCCGACACCGACGGGCTCGCCAGCCCACGCGGCATGGCGGTGGATTTCAAACTGCCCGACGGTTCATTCACGGACTTGGTGACGCACTCATTCAATGGCTTCCCCTCCGCAACGGCTGACGAATTCCGCCAGCTGTTGATTGCGCTCGCCGCGAGCGGTCCTAATGCGGCTAAGCCGACCGAGCTCGACAAGTTCTTGGAGACGCATCCGGCCGCGAAGGCCTTTTTGACAGCTGAGAAGCCGGCGCCGGTGAGTTACGCGACGCTGCCCTATTTCGGAGTCAACAGCTTCAAATTCACCAACGACAAGGGCGACACGACTTTCATTCGCTACCAGATCCTCCCAGAAGCAGGCGCGCAATATCTCACGAAGGATCAACTTGCCGCCGCCGGCCCCAACTATCTCATCGAGGAAATCCAAAAGCGTGTGGGAGACGGACCGGTCCGCTTCAAGTTGGTGGCGCAAGTGGCGGAGCCGGCCGACAAGATCGACGATCCAACGGTTGCTTGGCCCGACAGCCGCAAGAAAGTCGAGCTCGGCGAAATCGTCATCGACAAAGTCGACCCCGACAGTGACGCCGCGCAGCGCAACCTGATCTTTCTGCCTGCCGCGTTGCTCCCGGGCATCGAGCCCGCCGATCCCATGATCACGGCTCGAAGCGAGGCCTATCCCATCTCCTTTGCGCGGCGTCACGGGCAGCCCGATGCCAAATAGGAAGGAAGGCCATGAACGCATGCACGGCGACCTCGGCTATTCAGCTTTTGGGCGCGGCCTTGACCTTCTTGCTCATGGTGCTCTGGCTCGAAACAGTGTGGGTCGGCATCGCCGAAGATCTGCGTGACGGCGACCTTGCCGCCGCGTTCCGGAAGCGCAGCTGGCTCAACGCATTTGTGGCGCTCGGCGCGGTTGGCGCGGCGATCTTGCTCCTGTTCTGGGTGAGCGCCTGCACCACCGGAGCAATTTAGGCCTCATTCGCACTCGGACCTCCACGAGAGACAGCGCCATTGCCACTGCCAGCAGGGGGCGTAATCTAGCCATCCAGATACTGAGGGGTCCAAGATGAGGACAACGATAGGGTGCGCCATGCGCGTCGGCGCAGGACTTATTGCGAGCGTTGTCTTGTTGACGGCGGCGCAATCCGAGGCCGAGCCAAATACCGAGGAGACAATCAAGCTTGTCGCTTCGGCGAAGCTTCCCAATGTGCCGGGCAAGAGCGTGAGTGCGGTCGTGGTGAGCTACGAGCCTGGCGGCAAGTCCGTGAAGCATCACCACGCGGGAAGCGTGCTCGTCTATGTGCTGTCGGGGGAAATCCGCTCGGAGAACTCGGCCACGGGACCAGCGAAAGTCTACAAGGCCGGCGAGAGCTTCTTCGAGCCTCCGGGTAGCGAGCATCTCGTCAGCGAGAACGCAAGCGCGGCCGAGCCAGCGAGCCTGCTTGCGATCTTCATTGCCGATGACGGGGCGGAACTTACCACCTTCGACAAGTAGGGAATGAAGGCGAATCGTATCCATCTCTACGGCCCTCCGGAGGTCATCGTCTTCGAGGAGGCCGAGATGCCCGTCCCCAGGTTCGGCGAGGTCCTGGTCAAGGTCGCAGCATCGGGTGCGGGTCCCTGGGATTGCTGGGTACGGGCAGGGAGCAGCGTCTTGCCGCAGCCTTTGCCGCTCACGCTCGGCTCCGACCTTGCCGGAGTGGTCGAGGCGGTCGGACCCTCGGTCGTCGCCTTCAAGCCGGGTGATGAGGTGTTCGGCGTCACTAATGCCCGCTTCACCGGTGCTAACGCCGAATACGCCGTGGCCTCAACAGCCATGATCGCGATGAAGCCGCACAAGCTCACTTATCTCTATGCGGCTTCCATGCCGGTGGTCGCCGTCACCGCCTGGCAGATGCTGTTCGACCACGGCGAGCTCGCATCCGGTCAGACCGTGCTGGTGCACGGAGCTGGCGGCAATGTCGGGTCCTACGCGGTGCAGTTCGCTCATCTTGCGGGTGCGCACGTGATCGCGACCGCCTCGGCGCAAGATATTGATAAGGTCCTCGGGCTTGGCGCCGACAAGGTCATCGACTTCCGCGCGCAGCGCTTCGAGGAGGAGTTGAAGAACATCGATGTCGTAATCGACACGGTCGGGGGCGGCGTGCAGAGGCGCTCCTTCACCGTGCTCAAGCCCGGCGGAAGACTGATCTCCGCGGTCTCCAAGCCAAATGCGCAAGAAGCCGAGCGGCGCTCTGTATATGCAGGCTTCATGCTCGTCGACGTGACGACGCCCGCTCTCGCCAAGATCGCGAGCCTTGTCGATGATGGCAAGGTCGGGGCTTCGATCGGCGACGTCCTGCCGCTTCATCAACTCCGCGTTGCGCATGAAATGATGGAAGGCATACGGCCTAAGCCGCGCGGCAAGATCGTGATGGAGACTTAGGCGCGAGCGGCGAGTGGAACGGCCTAATAGAACAGGCTCGACACCGACTTCTCCTCGGCGGTGCGAGCGATTGCTTCGCCGAGTAGGGGAGCGATGGGCAGGACGCGGATATTGTGCGCGTTGCGCACCGACTCGCTCGGCAGAATCGAGTCGGTGATGACCAGCTCCTTCAACCGGGAGGCCATGATGCGGGCCACCGCGCCGCCGGACAGCACGCCGTGGGTGATATAGGCGGTGACCATGGTGGCGCCGTGATCGAGCAAGGCCTCCGCCGCGTTCACCAGCGTCCCGCCTAAATCGACGATGTCGTCGACAAGGATGCAGGTGCGGCCGGTCACGTCACCGATCACGTTCATCACCTCGGAATCGCCGGGGCGCTCGCGACGCTTGTCGACGATGGCGAGGGGCGCATCGATACGCTTGGCCAGACCGCGGGCGCGCACCACGCCTCCGACGTCGGGCGACACCACCATGAGGTTGTTGGTGCCGAACAGCTGCTTGATGTCCTGGACCATCACCGGAGCGGCGAACAGATTGTCGGTCGGGATGTCGAAGAAGCCCTGGATCTGTCCGGCATGGAGGTCGAGAGTGAGAACACGGTCGGCGCCGGCGCGCACGATCATATTGGCGACGAGCTTGGCGGAGATCGGGGTGCGGGGGCCGGGCTTACGGTCCTGGCGGGCATAGCCGAAATAAGGCACGACAGCAGTCACGCGCCGCGCCGATGCGCGCTTCAACGCGTCGATGATGATGAGCAGCTCCATCAGATGGTCGTTGGCGGGGAACGAGGTCGACTGGATGACGAACACGTCCTCGCCGCGGACGTTCTCCTGCACCTCGACGAAAATCTCCATGTCGGCGAAGCGCCGCACGATGCATTTGGCGAGGGGGATATTGAGATAGGTTGCGATGGCCTCGGCGAGGGGGCGATTGCTGTTGCCTGCGACCAGCTTCATTCGATCGCTCCTCGACCCCTCAGTCCCGGACGGTCTTTGCATCACGCCCGGCTTTTAACAAGGGCTTAGGGGCGCTGTAAACTCGCGCTGTGACGCAAGCCGGTGAACGGGATCAGCTCGACTTGGGGAGGAGCTTGATGATGCCGTCGGCGGCGGCGCCGGCGGCCGCATCGGCAATAGCGCCCCACGGGCCGTTCAGAGACCCTCGGGGGATGGTATTTTGCTGCGAGACGGTGCCGAGCCGCCTGCCGGTCGGGTCCAGCACCAGCCAGTCGATGCGGATGCTCTGCTTGCCGCCACTCGCGTCGGCCAGCACCACGCTGCCTTTTACCATATAGACGTTGTCAGTCGTGCCGTTGGCGAGCTTGATGCCACCGGCGTAGAGGCGCTTCTTAAGCGCTGTGGTGAGGGATCTCTGCCCGTCGCCAGGCGCACCCGACACGGGGGCTACAAGCACGCCATTCGCTCGCGCCAAGGCGGCTACCGGCGGCGGCGCTGCGGAGGCGGTGGCGGCGGGACTTCCTTCCGAGACCGCCACCGGCGTTGCGCTGCCGTGCGGCAGGCTTGCCGCAAGCTGGGACGTGGTCTTGCCGGCGATGGTGTTAAGCACGGTGCCGTTGACGGCGTCCCACGGGTCGGCGGCGCGGCCTGGAATCAGCTCGTCGCCCGATACGCGTGCCACCCGCGTACCCTTGGCGTCGGTCACATCCCAGATATACGAGATCTTCGAACCACCCTTCTCGCTCGAAGCGAGCAGGTAGCCGCGCAGCGTGTAGTTGGCACTGCCTCCCCCGGGGAGGATGGTGAGATGGCGGTCCTTGCCTGCCGCAACGAGCGCTTGGGTAAACTGCTCGGCGACCGGCTGCGGCGCGCCGACGATGGGGGCGAGAGCAATCTTGGTCGAGCTGCCAAAGAGGCTGGTTGCGCTGCTAAAGAAGCTGCTCGTGCTCGGACCCCCGCCACAGCCCGCGAGGCAAAGGAGTGCCAAGGCGGCAAGCGCGATCGATGCGGTATGCCCTAAACGGCCGCGCAGATGCGTTGAGTCCGCGCCCAACAAAACTCTCCCTCTGTTGGCCGCACAGAACCGCTCGCGACAAACGGGTCGTGGCGGGACTCCCAACCCTCTAGTAAACAATAGCTTACCTGTCTCGGCCCGCTCGCGTCCAGTTTTTGCGTGGACTGTCTTGGGCCCCTTGCGACCTATGGTGAACTCTAGTCAGGTAAGCAGGATGGCGGAAATTTGACGACCGTAATCGGGCTCCCCGTGATGCTGGGACCTCCGATAGCTGAACAGCCTGGATTCCTCGCAATAGGTGCACAGACCCAGGTCAGAGACGGTGCCCACCCCGGCACGCTTTAGCCGTTCGTCTACATAAGCCCGGCAGGTCGAAATGCGGCTCGCCTGAGCTGTCGTCGGTGGCAAAGAAGGCGGCGCTTGCCGGCTCCTCGGCGAGGAAGCGCTCGACATAGTCGGTGCCGACCTCATAAGCCCTTTGCGAGATGGCGGGACCGATGACCGCGACGATGCGCTCCGGCTTGGCACCGAGCTTCTGCATGGCCTCGACCGTCGCCTCGACGATGCCAGACAGCGCGCCGCGCCAGCCCGCATGAGCGGCGCCGACGACGCGCGCCTCCCCGTCGCAGAACAATACCGGCGCGCAATCGGCGGTAAGCACGCCGATGGCGAGGCCGGGCGTCGCCGTGACGAGGGCGTCGGCCTCTGGCGTCTCGCCTGCCTCCCACGGCGCTTTTGCGATCACCGCCGTGGCGCTGTGCTTCTGAAAGACGGTGAGCAGGTGTGAAGACTTGGCGCCAAGGATTTCGGCGACGCGTGCGCGGTTCTCGTGAACGCTGGCGGTATCGTCGTTTGAACCGGGCCCGCAATTGAGCGAGGCATAGATACCGCCCGAGACACCGCCCTGACGCGTGAAGAATCCATGAGCGATCCCGCCGATTGCGGCGAGGCTCGAAGCGCAAAGCCTCATCTTGTCTTGGGTCACCATGGCTGACGAGAGAGTTGCGTTAAATGTCACCGAAGGGCGGCGGCGGAGCAAGCCCATCGCTTGCGAGCGCGAGCACTTTGAACAGCACACCCATTTGGCTCGGGTCGACAAGCCGGCCCGCGCCGGAGGAGATCAACTCTCTCTGCTCGGGCTGTGCCCCTTCGAGCAGCCGGTCGCGCCGCTCGCCAAGTCCGAGCTTTAGCAAGAACTCGCCTTGCGGCATGGGGCCATAGGTTCGAAGCCCGAGCGCGGCCGCCTCGCGCTTCAAGGCACCGAAGTCGACGTGAGCGGTGAGATCGGTCTCCCCCGGCAAAGCGAGCGGGTCCGCGTAGCGATGACGGCGCACGGCCTGCAGCGTGTCGCCGAGGCCGCTCTTCGCGTGGCCGTAGTCGATGAAGAGCGCGGCGAGCGGCGCTTCCGATGCGCGCTGCGCGAGCGAGGCGAGTAGTGGGGCTGTCCCCGGGCGCATCTCCAAGATGGCGCCGTCAGGCGCGACAGGGAACATATGGTCATCAACGATATCGCCATCGGCGAAGGTCAAGGCGCCTCGCGGCCCCGAGCCAATACACCGCTCGCGCCACATGCCCGCGCGCCGCACGAACTGGCGGATGGGAAGCGCATCGAGAAACTCATTGGCGAGCACGATAAGCGGACGCCCCCGCGGCACGTCGTCGATGGATTCGCACCACTGAACGGGCTGATGCGAGACACGCAAGGACTTCCCCTGGATCTCGCGGAGCGCTGGGCTCGTCTCGACAAGCGCAAGGGAGACGCATCCAGCGAATTGCCTCACGGTCCGCCAAGCGCGCGAAGCATCGGCGAGCAACGTGCCGCGCCCTGGCCCGAGCTCGGCAACGACGATCGATTTGGGCGCGCCCATCGATTGCCAAACTGCAACCGCCCAGAGACCAAGGAGCTCGCCGAAGATCTGGCTCACTTCCGGAGAGGTCACGAAATCGCCGGCACCACCGAGCGGATCGCGGGTCGCGTAGTAGCCTTCGCGGGCGTCCGATAGGCAGGCCTGCATATAGTCAGCAATGCTGATCGGCCCGTCACGGGCGATCCGCACGCGCAGGCGCTCGGCAAGCGGGGCCGTGGAAGTGCCAGCGAGTTTCGGTCGCGCGCCCATCACGATGCGAGCGCGGGCTTGCGCCTCGCACGCCAGACGAGCCAGGCGCCGATCAGGATCATGGGGATCGAATAGACGATCCCCGGCGTGAAGATGCCGACATCCATGGGATGTCCAGCGTGCGGCTCGCGCGCGAATTCCTCAACCAGGCTCCGGAAGATTCCATAGAAGATCAGGAACAGACCAAACACCGTGCCTGGGCGCTCGAGCGCGTGATAGCGGTGGGTGGCGATGCGCAGAATAATGAACAGCACGATGCCTTCGAGGAAGGACTCGTAAAGCTGGCTCGGGTGACGGGGAAGATCGCCGGCGCCGGGAAAGACCATCGCCCAGGGCACGTCGGTGACCCGCCCGACCACTTCGGCATTGATGAAATTGGCGATGCGGCCGAAGAAGAGTCCGAAGGGGGTCGCCGCCGAGGCGACGTCGCCAAGCGACAGAGGGTTGATGTGCTTGACGCGCGAGAAGACATAGACGGCGAGCACGACGCCGAGCAGTCCTCCGTGAAATGACATCCCGCCATTCCACACCGCGGGAATCTCGGAAGGGTTGTGCCAGAAGAAGCTCGGCTCGTAGAACAGCACGAAACCGAGCCTGCCGCCGACCACGATGCCGAGCGTGATCCAGAGGAGAAAGTCGTCGGCCTGCGGGACGGTCATGGGCGACTTGCCGCCCCACAGCGCATCGCGCGAGACGAGATAGCGCCCATACAGCCAGCCGCACAGGATGCCGGCCATGTAGGCAAGCCCGTACCAACGGATGGAGACCGGCCCGATCTGGAGCGCAACCGGATCGATGACCGGATAGGGAATGACGAAAAATTCCATGCGCTCGAGCCCGCGTTTCCTGAACGGGCGGACCCTTGACCGGCACCGCTTGCCTGTCAAGGCGCCGAAGGGCCGCTGTCTTGCGCGGGGCGCCGCGGCACCCCATAGTCGTATTGGTTCAAGGCGTTGTCCTCGTGACGAAGGTTCCTTTCATGACGCAGACCACGGGACGGTTCTTTGACGAGCTCGGCAAGCTCATCACCGATGCGGCGGGAGCCGCCGATGGCGTGCGCAAGGAGATTGAGGGCGTGGTGCGCGCTCAGGCCGAGCGGGTCTTGCGCGATCTCGATGTGGTGCAGCGCGAGGAGTTCGAGGCAGTGAAGGCCATGGCGCAAAAGGCGCGGGAGGAGAATGACGCGCTAATGGCGCGCATCGCTGCGCTCGAAGCGGCGATCGTCAAAGGTCTGGCCAATCAAGACCATTAGACGAGGCGCAGGCACGCAGTCTCCCCTTGACTGGCGAGTTGCGGCGCGTTGCCCAGTCCCAGCGAATCGGTGCCGTTCTACAGCTGGGGGCTCCAATTTCATCCACAACTATCTTTGGGTGGTCCACAGCATTCGGATTGACGCGACTCAGGCCCCGTTGGTGCGGCTGACTCTCCCATTATATAACTGATTCACAAAGTGATTCGCGGCGTCGTCTTGGGTAGCACGGAACTCTCTAGAGGCCACAGAGGGAACGCATGGCTACGGCACAGTTCAACTTTGACCAACTCACCAACCCTGTAGACATGGTCGAGCATATCGCGACCATCCATGACTGGACTTTCGAGCGGAGCGCCCCCGATGAGTTGACGCTCACCGTGTCGGGCTCTTGGTGCGACTATCATATCTCGCTCACATGGCGGGATGATCTTGAGGCGCTGCACTTGGCGTGCGCCTTCGACTTCAAGGTCACCAGGCAGAGGCTGCCGGAAATCTACCGGCTGCTCGCTCTGATCAACGAGCAGCTCTGGCTCGGTCATTTCGACCTGTGGAAGGAGGACGGGATGTTGCTCTATCGCCACGGGCTCCTGCTCGCCGGTGCCGAGAGCCACGCTGCGCAATGCGAGGCGCTGCTCAGGTCGGCGCTTGAGGCATCCGAGCGCTATTATCAATCCTTCCAGTTCGTGCTGTGGGCGGGGAAATCGGCGGAGCAGTCGCTCGCCGCCACCATGCTCGAGACGCAAGGCCAGGCATGAGCCTCCGCCTCGCCGGCCCGCTGCTGCTGGTGGGAGCGGGGAAGATGGGTGGGGCTCTCCTCGAGGGCTGGCTGCGGCAAGGCCTCGATCCGGCTCATGTTTTCGTGAGCGATCCCTCGCCCCCGGAGGATGTCGCCGCGCTGATCGCGGGACACAGGATTGAGACGGCCGAGCTCCCGGCGAAGCCCTCTGCCATCGTCATCGCCGTCAAGCCTCAGCTCGTTGAGGACACCCTCAAAGTGCTCACGCCGAAGATCGGCAAGGGAACCGTGGTGCTGTCGATTGCTGCAGGCCGGACGCTTGCCAATCTCGCGCGCACCCTGCCGAAGGGCACGGCGATCGTGCGGGCGATGCCGAACACTGCTGCCGCTGTCGGCCACAGCATGACGGTTGCTTGCGCCAACGATGCGGTGTCGCGCGATCAAGCGCTTGAATGCAACTCGCTTCTCGAGGCGGTCGGCGAGGTGATGTGGATCGAGGACGAGAGCTTGATGGACGCCGTTACCGCGGTGTCCGGCAGCGGGCCTGCTTATGTGTTCCTGCTCGCCGAATGTCTCGCGGAGGCCGGACGCGAGGCAGGGCTCGATGAAGAGCTCGCGAGTCAACTCGCGCGCGCGACAGTCTCTGGTGCCGGCGCGCTCCTGAGCCGCTCGGACGTCAGCGCGGCAAAGCTCAGGGAGAATGTAACTTCGCCCAAAGGAACGACCGCGGCGGCGCTCGAAGTGCTGATGGGGAAGAGCGGCTTCAAGGAACTGCTAAGCCGCGCCGTCGCCGCCGCAGCCAAGCGCTCGCGCGAGCTCTCGTCGTAGTCAGGTGGCGCTATCCGACGACCCCCTTGCATTTGCCCTTTGGCAACCCCTTCAGGGCCTTCGTGGCATCCTCTTTCGACGTATAGCCGTCCTTGTTGCCGAGGATCGTCATCCCCGCGCTGGCGCCAGGTTTTGAATCGACGACAGAGCAATTCCCGACCGTATCCATCTCAACGTAGAACTTTGCGCCGGCGGCAAGAGCAGGGGTAGCCACGCTGATGAGGGCAATCAAAACGACGAGGGTCTTCTTCACGGAGTTCCTCCCTTTTTCAATGAGCGTGAAACGATGAGCCTTCGGCGTTCTGCTCGTCAATGGAACCATTAGCAGCACCATGAGCGACGCTTCGAAAGGGCGGCTTCGAGGAGCTGCTTACCCGCGCCGTCGCCGCCGCGGCCAAGCGCTCGCGCGAACTGTCGTCCTAGCCTGGCATTAGGCTGTAGCGGCGTGGCGGAGCTTCTATGCTAACATAATCGTGCCTTCGCCGCGGCGGTCGCTCTGCGCAAATTGCGTCCGTCATTCGGGGCAACGGAGATTAAACGGGTGGGCTCAAGTGAACGTGCTCGGCGTTAGCCAGGGGCAGACAAAAGAGTTGGCTCGAACGCGGCTGGCCTGCGTCTACACCGCGCTCCTCGGCGACTATGAACCGCTTAACGAGCAGGAGGTCGCTCGGTCTTCTCGTCTGCCCTTCATTTGCCTCACCGACAATCCACGGCTTCGCAGTGAGACTTGGCAGATACGTCAGGTGCGGCCGCTATTCGCCATGGATCCAGTCCGCAGTCAGCGTGCGCTCAAGCTTCGCCCCCACGAATATCTGCCGGACTTCGACGCCTCGCTGTACATCGACAATTCCGTCCTCCTGAAAAGCAAACCCGAGTGGCTGATCGAGGAATATCTCGGGGACTCCGGTTTTTCTGTTCCCCGGCATGGGTTTCACAAAAGCTTGCGCGATGAGTTCATTGCCGTCGAGGAAGGAGGTCTCGACGACCCGGCGCGCATCCTTGAGCAGCTGACGCACTACCTGGTCGAGGATCCAGGGGTCCTGGAAGAGCAGCCCTTTTGGACCGGCATTTTGCTCCGTGATCATCGCAACGCAAGAGTGCGGGCAATGCTGGAGTTGTGGTGGGCGTATGTGCAGCGCTACTCGCGGCGCGATCAGCTGTCCATCAACGTCGCGCTCAGACGCGAGGGACTCAAACCGCAGATATTAGAGATCGATAATTTCAGCTCGCCATTTCATTCGTGGCCGCATATCGCGGGGCGTAAGAAATCTCGAAGCCCGCGCGCGGCTTTGCCGACCTACGTGATCGCACGTCTTGGCAAACTCGAGCGGAGGAATGAGAGGCTGAATACAGCGCGCGCCAAGCTCAAGAAAGCTCTAGCCGAACAGAAGCGACAGAACAAAGCTCTACAAACGTCCGCAAGCTGGCGATTAACGGCCCCGATGCGTGCCGCCGGAAAAATATGCTCGTCGTTTGCGCATCGCCTGGCAAATCGGTCCGAAGCGGTCAAAAAAAAGAAGGTTGCGTTTGGCCAACCGGCCTGCAGTTCAGCCAGTGATGAACGCGCGGCCTTTCTTCGCGATGGCTTCGTCGGACCCGTCGATCTTCTTACTCCGGTGCAATGTCGACTTGTCCTCGCTCATCACCGGCTTGGGGCGCGAAGAGGGCGGCGGAACTGGCCCAAAGACCTAGCGACTACGGATCGATTTTTCTACGATCTGGCAAGTCATCCTCAGCTGGTGAGCCGTCTCAAACCGCTGCTCGGGAACGATATTATTTTGTGGGGCGCGAGTGTCGTCGAACGCGAGCCGGGCCAAACGCATATCTGGCATAGTGATATCGAAACCGCCACGCCGGACGGGCGCTTCGTCACTGTCTGGGTAGGACTCGAGAACACGTGTCAGGAATCGGCGCTCCAGCTCATTTCCCGATCGCACGCTATCGGCAGGCCAATTCAGCAGGAGGTTCACGAGCGCGGTTTTCGCCGAGGGGAAGCGACCAACGAGATGATCATCGCGTGGGCGCGTGAGCATGATGCAAGCGCCGAGTTCCATCAGCCAGAGATGCACGATGGCCAAGTGCTTCTGCTTGATGGTCGCCTGTGGCACGGCTCTCACAACTCTTCGAAGCGGCGACGCTCGGCTCTGCTTTTGCAATACGCAGCGGCCGGAACGCCCATCGCCATCCCCGCATTCGACCATGTGGAATGGCCTTTCCGCTTTACCGCCGACTCGCCTCCGAGCGTTCTGATCTCGGGCGATTGCGGGAAAAGCGACGTGGTCCCTCCGCCTTCGCCGGGTGCGGGCGCCAGTCCGATCAGCATACACACTCACACCGGCCATGGCTTCGCCGAGAGCGCCGACGGCTGGATACCTTATCCCCTACTGCATGGCCCCACGCCGATCTTTGCCGCTGTGGAATCGCATGTATCGGTGCTCAGTCCGGGGCACTCGCCGCATCCTCCCCATTGTCACGTGGAGGAAGAGCTTCTCATCGTGCTGAAAGGCGAAGCGGAAATTCTAATTGCCAAGAGTTCCGAGGTTGGTGACGCGAGGGTCGAACGCCTGGGCGCGGGATCTTTCGTCTACTACCCAGCCTATCAGTATCATACGATCCAAAATTCCTCGGATGCCCCGGTCACCTATCTCATGTTCAAGTGGCAGCGAGCGTTGGCGGACACTACCCCGCCGCTGGAAACGAGCATCTTCGACATAAACACCTCGCCCCCAGCGAACTCAAATCCGATGGCGATGCGTGTTTTGTTTGAATCACCTACGCACTACCTCACCAAGCTTCATGCACACGTCACGGATCTACAGCCCGGTGCGGGGTATCCAGCACATGTCGACGACTACGATGTCGCCATTGTCGTATTCTCTGGCTGCGTCGAGACGTTAGGGACAACGGTGGGTCCGGGCGGCTCGATCTATTACGCGGCTGGAGAACCGCACGGGATGATGAACGGAGGTAGCGAGCCGGCCCGCTATCTCGTCTTCGAGTTTCATTCGCCAAGGCTCTTGGGCACGGATAGCTGAGACTTACAGCAGCGCACAAAAGCTCCTATGTTTGGGGTAAAGGAGCCAAACCCATGTTCGACGATTTCTCCAAGCGTTCCAAAGCGGTGCGGGCAGCGTTCGACCTGGCAGAGAAAAAGGGCTGGCGCGACACGACCCTCATCGACATCGCCCAAGCTGCGGGCCTTAGCCTCTCCGATCTGAGGGCCGAGTTTACTTGCAAGAGCGACATTCTCAGCGCCTTCCAGGCCGAGGTCGATGGAGAGGTGCTTGCCAAGGCGAAGTCCGGCGGCGAGCAAAGCCCGCGCGACCGGCTGTTCGATCTCATCATGACGCGGTTCGATGTGCTGGCGCCCTATAAAGGCGCGCTAAAGCGCATCTCAGCCTATCTCTCTTGCCGCCCAGGCGAAGCCGCGAGCCTCGCCTGCTCGACGCTCGCCTCGCAATATTGGATGCTGGCAGGCGCTGGGGCGAAGCTCGACGGCGCGGGCGCGGCCTTGCGCGTCGGCGGCCTCACGGCGATCTACGCCAAGGTGTTCGAGGTCTGGCTCGACGATAACTCGCCGTCGCTCGACAAAACCATGGCAGCGCTCGACAAGCGGCTCGCCAAGGGAGAGCGCATGCTCGCCAAAGCGGAATCGTGCTGCACGAATTTCTGTCGCTTCGCCTGCGGGTTCCTGCCACGCGGCTGGAAGCGTGGCGACAGGGCAGAAACGCCGTCCAAGCCTGCACCGGAGGCGGGTGCGGCTGCCGCAACGTAGTACGACAAGCGACGTGTCCTATTCCGGGTAGGACTCGTCGCCGGGACCCGACAGGTCCTCGGGGCCTTCGCCGGGCAGAGCGTTGTCGACGGGATCGTCCGCGAGCGTCGTGTCGGGGTCGGGAAGCTCCAGACCGTCAGACGCTCCGCTGCCCGCGCCGAACAGAGAGCGGCCGACGCCGCCGAACAACGGACCGCCATTGGCGCGCCGGACCTGTACGCCGCCGCCGCCGAAGGTGAAATTGATCTGCGAGCCCGGCTGCTCGGCGTCCTGAATCTGGTCGAGTTCGGACTCGCCGGCCGCGGGCCCGGTGAAGGATATGGCGAGGAGGCTCGCCAGTCCGACAGCCACTCGTCGCATTCGGCGTTCTCCTTGTCTGTTGTGGGTCGGTTCAGACCGGCACCTTTAGCACGGCTTTCAGTCCGCCGAGCGGCGCGCGGTCGAGCGTGATGTCGCCGCCATGGATGCGAGCGATGTCGCGGGCAATCGCGAGCCCAAGCCCGGTCGAGCCCGAATCCTGGTTGCGCGCGTGGTCAAGCCGATAGAAGGGGCGGAACACGTGCTCGCGCTGAGCCTCGGGGATGCCCGGGCCGTCGTCTTCGACGGTGACGGTGAGCGAGCCATCCTGGCGCTCGGCGGTGACCTTGACGTGCTCGGCGAAGCGCGCGGCGTTGTTGACGAGATTGGCAACCGCGCGCTTGAAAGCATGCCGGCGCAGCGGCACGATCAGCGGAGCGTTATCGATCTCGATCGTGATGTCCTTGGCGCCGTGAGCTTGCGATTTCACCTCGCCCAAGATGTCGCCGATATCGACGCGCACGATCTCCTCGGTCGAGCCTCCTTTGGCGAAGGCCATATAGTCTTCGAGCATCGCCTGCATCTCGTCGACATCGCTGCGCAACGCCTCGAGCTCGGGACTGTCCTCGAACAGAGCGAGTTGCAGGCGAAAGCGCGTCAGCACGGTGCGGAGGTCGTGACTTACGCCGGCCAGCATGACCGTCCGCTGCTCGACATGGCGCTCGATACGATCGCGCATCTCGATGAAGGCATTGGCGGCCTGGCGCACCTCGCGTGCCCCGCGCGGGCGGAAGTCGTCTGGCGGCGGGCGCCCCTTGCCGAAGCTCTCGGCCGCCTCCGACAGGCGCAGGATCGGCTTGATCTGGTTGCGTAGGAAAAGGATGGCGACGGTCAACAGCACGAGCGAGGTGCCGACCATCCACAGGAGAAAGATCTGCGAGTTCGACGCATAGGTCTGACTTCGCCTGGCGAGCACGTGCATCACGCCGTCGTCGAGCTTGATGCGGATGTCGACGATATTGGAGCGGCCGACCGTGTCGATCCAGAACGGGCGGCCGATCTGGCGCGTGAGCTCGTCGGAGAGGGTCGTGTCGAGCAGGTCGAAGAAGGGCTTGGAGTTGGCGATCGGCAATTCCTCGCCGGGCACGAAGCGCACGCGTAAGCCGAGATCTTCCTCGGCGAGCCGCGTCAGCGTGTCGGCGTTCGCGTCCTGCGGATACTCGCGATAGATGTCGATCAGGAAGGCGATGTTCTGCACGGTGACCGTCGACAGGCGTCGCGTAACCGTCTGCCAATGCCGCTCGAGAAACACGAAGGTGAGCACCGATTGCAGCAGCACCATCGGCGCGATGATGATGATCAGAGCGCGGGCATAGAGCCCCTTGGGCATCTGATTGCCGATTGCCCCGGTAACGCGCCGGTAGAGCGAGCGGCGCTCGGGCACGAGGGGCGGGGCTCCGGAGATCGCGTCCATCACTCGGGATACAGAATGTAGCCCTTGCCGCGCACGGTCTGGAGATAGACCGGATTGGCAGGGTCGTGCTCGATCTTGCGCCTAAGCCGATTGATCTGCACGTCGACCGCGCGCTCGCCACCAGAGTCGGCGTCCTTGGCAAGCTCCTGGCGGGAGACGGGGATGCCGGGGCGCTGGGCGAAATAGCGCAGCAGATCGCGCTCGCGCTCGGTGAGCCGCACCGTCTCGCCCTGACGCTTCAGCTCGCCGCGCGAGATGTGGAACACGAACTCGCCCATGCGCACCTCGCCGGAGGGAGAGGTGCCGCCGCGGCGGAGCACGTTCGACACGCGGAGCAGGAGCTCGCGCGGGTCGAAGGGCTTGGCGAGATAATCGTCGACGCCGGTCTCGAGCCCCTCGATGCGCTGCTCTGGCTCGGCGCGTGCGGTCAGCATGAGGATCGGCACCTGTGATGAGGTCCTGAGCGTGCGGGCGAAATCGAGGCCCGATTCCTGCGGCATCATCACGTCGAGAATAAGAAGGTCGAAGGAAAGGCTGCGCATGCAGGCGCGCGCGCTCGCGGCGTCGATCGCCGTGGTGACGCGGAAGCCATTGTCCTGGAGATAGCGGGCGAGCAGGTCGCGGATGCGGCTATCGTCGTCGACCACGAGGATATGCGGCGCGTTGTCGTCGGGCGCCGCTTTCCTCTGGGCCTTGATCGGCGTCGGCAGAGTCATGACTCTCCTGCCTTGCCGCCCTCCTTGAGCGGGACTGGGGAGGACGCCATGATGGAGGAGACTTTGGGCCGTTCTTCGGCATTGACCATCGCTTCGAGGAAGCGGCGGACGGAGGCCTCGGCGCCGGGGCCGGCCGACTGCAGGGCAGCGGCGAGGCGGACGGATTGCGGCGCCGCGAGCCGCTCGGCGAGGGCGCGGCCCTTGTCGGTGGGAAAGAGCTGCCGCTCGCGGCGATCGGAGCTTCCGGCGCGCTGCACGACATAGCCCTTGTCGATCAATTGCTTCAGCACGCGGGAGAGACTCTGCTTGGTGATGTTGAGCACGTCGAGCAGGTCGGCCACGCGCAAGCCCGAATGGCGATTGACGAAATGCAGCACGCGGTGATGGGCGCGGCCGAAACCGAAATCGGCGAGGATGGCGTCAGGATCGCGGGTGAAATCGCGGTAGGCGAAGAACAAGAGCTCGGCAAATTCGAGGAGCTTCGCCTCCGAGGGAGACGTGGCTTTGCGCGCCGGCTCACCGTTGCCGCGCCGTTTGGTTTCGGCCTTCACGCCGCCGGTTAGAGGTTCATTTAGGTCAGTCATGTTGACTTAGTTTTCGTGGTCCGTTATGTCAGCCATGTTGACTTATTGCGGTCCTTGATACGCCTCGCCGCCTGCTCGCGCAATTGCCGTTCAAGGTGCTATGAGAGGCGTTTCCCGGCCTTTCCGGCTCGTGCAAGAAGGCCGGCTCTCTCTGGAGGAAGCTCATGCCTATCGTCCCTTACGATCAGCGCGAAGGATTTATCTGGCTGAACGGCCAGCTCGTCCCGTGGGGCGATGCGCGCGTGCATGTGCTGACCCACGGCCTCCACTACGCGAGCGCGGTGTTCGAGGGGATGCGCGCCTATGACGCGCAGATCTTCAAGCTGACCGACCACAATCAGCGCCTGCACGAATCCGCCAAGATCCTCGACTTCGAGATTCCCTATTCGGTCGCCGAGCTCGACAAGGCGGCGCGCGAGGTCATACGCGCGAACAAGCTCACCGACGCCTATGTCCGCCCGATTGCCTGGCGCGGCAGCGAGCAGATGGGAGTGGCCGCGCAACAGGCCAAGACCAATGTCGCCATCGCCGCGTGGGATTGGGGCTCTTATTTCGACCCCGCCGCGCGCGCGAAGGGGCTCAGGTTGAAAATCGGCGAGTTCCGCCGGCCGGACCCGCGCACCGCGCCGACCAAGAGCAAGGCGACCGGGCTCTATATGATCTGCACCATCGAGAAGCACAGGGCAGAGCGCGCGGGCTATAACGATGCGCTGATGCTCGACTGGCGCGGGCAGGTCGCCGAAGCGACTGGCGCCAACATCTTCTTCGTGCAAAACGGTGTGTTGCACACGCCGCTCCCCGATTGCTTCCTCGACGGCATCACGCGGCGCGCCGTGATCGGCCTTGCGAAGCAGCGCGGGTTGAAGGTGATCGAGCGGGCGATCATGCCCGAGGAGCTCGCCGGCTTCTCCGAGTGCTTCATCACCGGAACGGCGGCGGAAGTGACGCCCGTCTCGGAGATCGGGCCATATAAATTCGCCATCGGCGACATCACGCGCACGCTGATGGACGACTTCACCGCGTTGGTGCACCCGGCGAAGGAAGTCGCCGCTGCAGGGTAGGGGGTCGCGCCGAGACGTGGGACGCGCCGGCCGATCTAGGCCCACGCTTCCTCATCGCTAAACGACATGAGAGAGGACGCGTGCCATGGGACGCCCACCCCTGAAACAGGCTTTCACCGTCAGCTACGAGAAGAGCGGCAGAGAGGTGCAGCGCTACACCATCACCGCGCTCACCCAGCTCGCGGCCGAGACCGAGGCCGACAACCGCTTCAAGCGAGCCCATCCGCAGCTCGACATTTCCGATGCGTCTCTGTCGCGGCGCGTCGAGGCACATTGACGGGTGGTAGCCTAACTCTCTGTCGGCGCTCGCCAATTCCGATCAATCGGCAGGGGGTTGAAAATCGCTCGGGCGTGCCCATTTACCAGTCTTGATGGGTCTTCCCTCCCCATCATCGTTCCCCCCAAAGGAACCGAAGACAGCCCCGCTCCCCCCCGTGCGGGGCTTCTTCATTTTTGGGGATTCTCTCCCTCCCAAATACGAGTTCCCGCAAAGAGGAACCGAAGAAGCCCCGTGCGCCCCCGTCCGGGGCTTCTTCATTTTTGCGCGTCGAGGTGCGGCGATCCAGGATCGGGGAAGGTGCCGGCCGGCAGGTCCTTGTTGGCGACCCACTCGATGCTCTTCGGCAGCGCGCCCTCTGTCTCGATAAATTCCTTTACCGCAAGCCATGCGGTCTCGAAGGGAATGAAGAGCCCGACAGGCAACGGATCGTTGTGCAGGTTGCGCACCCACTCGCGAAGCCGGCTCATGTCGCCCTTCGAGGTGTAGGCCTCACTGAAGCCGCCACCGTACTTGTGATAGATCAGCAGAACGCCCAGTCCCGGCATCCCGTACATCTCGAAATAAAGATCCGTTCGCGTCTTGCCGGGGCTTCCTTTCTCGGTTCCGTAGAGACCTGTTGCTGACATGCCAGCCGTGTCGTTACCGCCGTGATTGAACCACTCCTGACCGGGTGGAGCGAAAAAGTAGGGCTTCAACTCGCGCGGGTCAGGCCAACCTTCATGATAGTGTCTGTCGAAAGTGGTCCATCTTTTCATGTGTGCTGCCTATCTGATCCAATTCCCGTCACGCATGATTCGAACGCGCCCGAGAGAATCAGTAAACTTCACTGTGGGATCACCTAGCTTCAGGCCGATCAAGGGCAGGACACGTTCGCAACTCCAACACATTTCCCGATCGACAGTCACGTCGACCATTTTTCCTGCCAGCGTGCCGCCGTTAGCCCGGGCCGCTCTCAACAGACACGTCGTTTCGGCATGGAATAGTGCGTCATTGGGATACTGGCCGATATTGGTCGTATTCATCGTCTCCGGAAACGATTTTAGCATCGTATCCCGCAGCCGCTCGGCTGAAGCGTTATCGCCTTTGGTGTAAGTGATCGCCTGAGAATTTACGCCGATGAATGGCTGGTCGCCAACCTTGCAGAGCGCAACACTATTTTCGCGTCGAGACCAATTAGGCTCGCCCAACAAGTCTAAGCCCTGCTGCCGTCGATAGGCATCGATGAGCGAGTCAGCGGGTTGCTTCGCGAGTTCGATCAGCCGGTCCTCGGCCTCTTCTCTCTGCCCACGCGCTGTTGCGATTTGGCCTTCGATCGAGTTTGGGTCGATCAGGCTTTCCTGTGGCTTCCAATGGGGATCGATCTCCTGAACGCGCCTTATCGCCTCCTGAGCCTGGACCTCCTCGGCAACGAGCCTCGCTTCCTGCTCGGGCGTGGTCTCTGCATCGCTGCCGATGCGGCCACCACCCCGAGGCATTTGGGCGAGACGTGTGCGTCCGCCGCTCCCGCCGGTGCCAGCCCATTGGCCGCCGTCGGGATTGCCGCGTGGCACGCGCGGCTGGTTGGGATCGAAATTGGCCTTGACCGCGCGCTCGAGATTGCGGAGCTTTTCCTCCACGACTTTCGCCAGGAGGAGTGAGCGGATGGTGCGGAGCCGCGTACTGACCTGCCAGCTTGCTTCCGATTCCGGCACTGACCGCTCCTAGCTCGCCTCGAATCGACTAGGATTTTATTCTTATCTCGCGTGGCGGGGATAAGCGCGCTCGGCTCGTGCTAGTCTCACGGCATGAATCGCGTGGGTGAGATTGAAGTCGCGGAGAGGCGGGAACAGCCGCCGGAGTTCGATGCCGCGTTCCGGCAGAGGCTGCTCGATCTGCTCAGATGGCGCCGCGACGTGCGCCGCTTCCAGCGCACCAAGCTTCCCGATGGCGCGATCGAGCGGCTGATCGGAATCGCCTGCCTCTCTCCTTCGGTCGGACTGTCGGAGCCGTGGCGCTTCGTTCTCGTCGAGGACCAAGCGCGCCGCGCCGCCATCCGCCAATGTTTCGAGGATTGCAATCGCGAGGCTTTGCAGATGCAGTCGCCGGACCGCGCCGCTCTCTATGCGCGGCTCAAGCTCGCCGGTCTCGACGATGCGCCGTGCCAGATCGCCGTCTTCTCAGATCACGGGACCGCGCAAGGGAAGGGGCTCGGCAGCCTCACCATGCCCGAGACGCTCGATTACTCCGTGGTCAACGCCATCCACACGCTCTGGCTCGCCGCCCGCGCCGAAGGGATCGGCATGGGGTGGGTGTCGATCCTCGATCCCGCGCGCGTCGCCGCCATCCTCGATGTGCCGCGCGCATGGACCTTCATCGGGCATCTCTGCATGGGTTACCCGATTGCCGCCGACGACACGCCGGCGCTCGAGCGCGCGGGCTGGGAGCACCGCCATCCGCCGGAAGGGGCCGTGCTTTACCGCTAACTCCATGTCATTCCCGCGAAAGCGGGAATCCAGTAATCACCGTTCTCGCTCATCTTTCGAGTGCCGAAATTACTGGATTGCCCGGTCAAGCAGGGCAATGACAGGGCGCTTTCGTCGCTTGATTGCGGGCCGATCAAGCGGCACTCTTGGGTCAGGCGAGAGCATTGGGGGCAACCGGCCCTCGCCTGAAGGGGGGCGCGCCATGCGCAAAGTCTTCTGCATGCTTGGCTTGGCCGGCCTGGTGGCGGCCGGTCTCGTGGCGTTGAGCACAGGCGAGGCGAGCGCGCTCATCTGGAAGGACTGCCAGGAGATCGCGCAGTGCAACGGCTGCCGCCCGGTCTACAAATGCCGTTCCTGCTCCTATCAGCAGCAAT
Source organism: uncultured Alphaproteobacteria bacterium (assembly GCA_963742355.1). Classification (GTDB taxonomy): domain Bacteria; phylum Pseudomonadota; class Alphaproteobacteria; order Rhizobiales; family Methyloligellaceae; genus Methyloceanibacter. Next base: position 649,188 of record CAVULQ010000005.1, read on the forward strand.
GCATTCGCGGGCTCTGCCAATGGGGCGATGTCTGCGTGTGGAGCCCGGCGCTCAAATGTCTACCGCGCGGCGCCCGCATCATCCAAGTCCAATAGCTGGCAGGACAGACGCGGACGGCTACAGCGGCCGGATCGAGTAGATCGTCTCCCCCTTGAACTTGTCCTCGTTCGGCAGCCAGGGGAAGTAAATCACCCATTGCAGGTGCACGCGCTTGCCGACCTCAGTGAAGCCTGCGAAGGGCTTGGCGAGCGTGGCGGTCATGTTCACCACGTCGAGCACGCCTTGCGGGCCGACGACCAGGGCCTGCGGCACCCAGGCCATGTCGAGGAACGAGCTGAGGAACACCCGATAGAAGGCGGCTGCCTGCTCGTAGCGTTGCCAGCGCTGTCCCGTCTGCACCAGCTCCATCACGCAATCGTCGGTGAAGACGCCGAGCATGATTTCCATCTGCGCCTGGAACACCTCCTCGGTGAACGGTTTGAACAACACCTCTTCGGCCTCGACGTGAGTAAGCCAGGCGCGCCTGATCGTGTCGTAGCCCTCGGGTGTGATTTCCCAGGTGATGGGTGAGCCCTTGAAGCGAGGATCGGCCAGGAGATCAGCGACCGGGTCATCTGTCATGGGTTGTCTTCCCTCGCGTCGAAGCTAGCGGCCGAGGAGCACGTCACGCAACACGACCGCATCGTTGTGCGTTTCGTCGTGGGCCGCATAGACAAGCGTTAGCGGACGTTGCCGGGCGAACGAGCGTAATTCGGCGACAAGGTCGCGATGCTCGCGCAATTCTTCGGCGTAGCGGCGGCGAAATTCCGTCCACCGCTTTGGGTCGTGACCGAACCATTTGCGGAGCTCGGTGGATGGCGCGATCTCCTTCATCCACCGATCGAGCGCAGCCTTCTCTTTCGAGATTCCGCGCGGCCACAGCCTATCGACGAGGATGCGCGTGCCGTCGTCCGGTGACGGCGGGTCATAGGCCCGCTTCAACTTGATATTCGCGGCTGGGATCCTTGCGGCCATCGTCTCGTGATCGCTCTCCAGCACGGGGGCGAGGTCACTTGTGAATGGCGCCGAGCTGGCTCAGCATCTTGTACCGGTCATACTCGACCCAGTCTTCGACCATTTTGCCGCCGGCAAAGCGGCCGATGATGATGACGCTCCAGCGTTACCTTACGGCCGGTGGGGGCGATGCCTTCCCATTCGCCGCGCTGCGTCGCGCGCCAGGTCCCGCGCCATGCGCCCTTGTCGCCGGCGAAGAAGATGTCGTCCAAGGTGAAGGCGGCATCGGGGAAGGCGGTGAAGAAGCCGGCCATGGCGTCTCTCCAGGCCGGCATGCCGCGCAGCGTGCGGTCGCCGAACCAGGTGGAGACGAGATCGGCGCTCATGTAACGATCGAGCCGCGAGAGATCGTGCCGGTTGAACACTTCGTCGAGATAAGCGCGGATCATCGCTTCGAGCTGACCGGAAGACATTGACGAGCTCCCTTGCGGACGGGGTTCAGGGGTGAGGGGCGTCTCATATTAGTCCATGAAGCAGACGAATGGCAGTCGCGCTTACTCGGCGGCGTTCTTCTGCCAGCGGGTGGTTGCTGTATCGTCCCCGGCAGAGGCCTCGACCCAGCGGCTTCCGCCCTTGCCGGTCTCGCGCTTCCAGAACGGCGCACGCGTCTTGAGATAGTCCATCAGGAAGCGCGCGGCATCGAAGGCGGCGTCGCGATGCTCCGACGCGGTGATGACCAGGACGATGTTGTCGCCGGGCTTCAAGCTGCCGATGCGATGCACGATGAGCGATGCCTGGAGCGGCCAACGCGCCTTCGCCTCGGCCTCGATGCGCTCAAGCTCGGCCTCGGTCATGCCGGGATAATGCTCGAGCATCATCTCGTCGACCGCGCCCATCTGGTCGCGCACGGTGCCGATGAAGCTCACGATGGCGCCGATATCGGTGCGGCCGTGCTTGAGGCGCGCGATCTCGGCGCCGATGTCGAAGTCCTCGTGCTGGACGCGGATCACATCAGCCTCCGGTCACCGGCGGGAAGAAGGCGATCTCACGCGCCTTTCCGATCATCGCATCGTGGCGCACATGGCTCTGGTCGATGGCGGCGCGGATCACGTCGTCGCGCGCGAACGCATTGGCGAATTCGGGGCCACGCGTCTTGAGCCAGGCGATCAGCTCGCCGATGGTCGCGATCTCTGAAGGCAGCGCGATCTCCTCGGAGGCTCTGCCCACCTTGTCCTTGACCCAAGCGAAATAGAGCAGCCGCATCGCTAATCTCTTTGTTGTCGCATGATCTTATCGGAAAACCGGTTCCCGCTTTTCCGGATCATGCTTACTCCTCGTCAGTCATCACGTGGCCGACCGCGGCGCGAAGATAGTCGTAGCCGGTATAGAGGGTGAAGATCGCAGCGATCCACAAGAGCGTCAGCCCGAACAAAGTCGTGTAGGGCCAGATCTTGTCGCCGGCGCTGCCGGCGAGCAAAAAGCCGATCGCGACCATCTGCACCACGGTCTTCCATTTGGCCAGCGCCGTGACGGGGACGGGAACGGCGAGCGTGCCGAGGAACTCGCGCAAGCCCGACACCAGAATTTCGCGGCAGAGGATGATGACGCCCGCCCACAGCGACCAGCCGGCGATGGTGCCGTCGGCGGCGAGCATCAGAAGCGCCGCGGCGACGATCAGCTTGTCGGCGATCGGATCGAGCATGCGGCCGATCGCGCTTTGCTGCTCCCAGGCGCGGGCGAGATAGCCGTCGAGGAAATCGCTGACGCCGGCGGCGATGAAGATCCACATGGCGGTCCAGCGGCCCCAATCGCCGTGGACGAAGAAGCAGGCGACGAGCGCCGGGATGGCGACGATGCGGAAATAGGTGAGCAGATTGGGCAGGCTCGCGAAGCGGCCGCGGCGCTGCCCGCGCGGCGCATCTCTCTCTGCCGCCACGCCTTGTCTCGCAGTGTCTAGCTGTCCGCTCACGTCAAGCTACCCGCGCTCATGGAAGTGATCATAGATGGTCTTGGCCATTTGCGCGCTGATGCCCAAGACTCCCTCGAGATCGGCGATGCCGGCGCGACTCACCGCCTTGGCAGAGCCGAAATGCTTGAGCAGCGCTCGTTTCCGCGACGGTCCGATACCGGGCACCTCATCGAGCGGGGAGGCGGTGATGGCCTTCTTGCGCTTGGCGCGATGTGCGCCGATGGCAAATCGGTGCGCCTCGTCCCTGAGCTTCTGGATGCAATAGAGCACGGGGTCGCGCGGCTCCAGCAATATGGGCTCCTTGCCGCGAATATGAATGCGCTCGCGGCCGGCGTTGCGGTCGGGTCCCTTGGCGACGGCGGCGACCTTGATGTCGTCGAGGCCGAGCTCATCGAGCACGGCATGGGCGGCGGCGAGCTGGCCAGGGCCGCCGTCGATCAGAACGAGATCGGGCGCGGCCCATCCTTCCACGTCGCCTTTGGCCTTGGCGAGCTTGCTGAAGCGCCTCGTCAACATCTCCCGCATCATGGCGTAGTCGTCACCAGGAGCAAGGTCTTCGCTCTTCATGTTGAACTTCCGGTATTGGTTTTTGATGAAGCCTTCAGCGCCGGCCACGATCATGGCCCCGACCGGGTTCGTACCGGAGATGTGGCTGTTGTCGTAAACCTCTATGCGCTCTGGCGTTTCGTCGAGATCGACGAGCTCGGCGAGGCGGGTGAAGATCGCGGCTTGCGAGGACGCATCGGCGAGCCTTCGGGCGAGGGCTTCGCGGGCATTGATCAGAGCATGCTCGACGAGATCGCGCCTCTCGCCCCGCGCCGGCTTGCCGACCTCGATCTTACGCCCTGCTCGCAGCGAAAGCGCCTCGGCCAGCAGACGTCGTCCGGCGATGTCGTGCGACAGCAGCACGAGCTTCGGCGGCGTCTTATCGTCGTAGAACTGGGCGATGAACGATTCGAGCACCTCCTCCACGTCGAGACTCTTATCGGCGCGAGGGAAATAGGGGCGGTTGCCCCAATTGTTGCCGCTCCTGAAGAAGAACACCTGGACGCAGGTCTGGCCTGCTTCCTGATGGGCGGCGAACACGTCGGCCTCCTTGAGCGTCAGCGGGTTGATGCCTTGCCGCGACTGGATATGCGAGAGGGCGGTAAGCCGGTCGCGGAAGCTCGCCGCGCGCTCGTAATCCTGCTTCAGACTCGCCTCGTCCATGAGCCGATGCAGCCTGAGCTTCACCTCGTCGCTCTCCCCGCGCAGGAAGCCGAGCGCCTCGTCCACCAGCGCGCCATAGTCCTCGACGGAGATTTCTCCAGTGCAGGGCGCGCTGCAGCGCTTGATCTGGAACAAGAGGCAGGGCCTGACCCTCGTCTCGTAATAGGCATCCGAGCAGGACCTGAGCAGGAAGGCGCGCTGCAGCGTGTTGATGGTGCGGCCGACGGCGCCTGCCGAGGCGAACGGCCCGAAATAGTCTCCTTTGCGGTTCCGCGCGCCGCGATGCTTGAGGATCTGCGGCACGGGATGGTCGCGGGCGATGAGGATGAAGGGGAACGACTTGTCGTCGCGCAGCACGACGTTGAAGCGCGGCTTCAGCCGCTTGATCAGGTTCGCCTCGAGCAGCAGTGCCTCGATCTCGGTCGAAGTGGTCACGAACTCCATGCTCGCCGTGTCGGCGATCATGCGGGCGATGCGGTTGTTGTGCCCGGCCCCCCGCACATAGCTCTGCACCCGCTTCTTGAGATGTCGCGCCTTGCCGACATAGAGCACCTCGCCCGCCCCATCGATCATGCGGTAGACGCCGGGACCCGCCGGCGCCGTCTTGGCGTAGCGCGCAATTACCGGGGCGCCCGTCTCGGGTCCGAGCAGGGCGTCTTTCACGCGCTCGGCGAGCGACGCCCTGGCGCTATCGGGATTCTCTAACGGCATGGGATCATGGAGCTTTTCGGCATGCTCGGAGCATGCATCATAAATGAAGGTAAGGTCTAAGCATGACCGCCTTCAAGGCCCAGCTCGCCTCAGGCCTCGGATTTGTTCCGCCAGACGAGATGCTGGCCGGAATCGAGAGCAATCATCTGACCCGTGATCGAGGGAGTCTCGAGGAGGAAGCGAACGGCGCCCGTGACCTCTTCTATGTTCACGCCGCGCCGGAGCAAGGTCGCGCGGCATTCGCGCGCGAATTCCTCTTCGGTCTGCTTCAGACTCGGCAGGACGGGGCCCGGGGCAATCGCATTGACTCTGATCTGCGGCGCCAATCCTTGCGCGAGCGTTTGCGTTGCGGTCCACAACGCGGATTTGGCGATGGTGTAGGAGAAGAACTCGGGATCGGGTCGCAACACCTTCTGGTCGATGACGTTGATGACGTTGCCAAATACACCCTGCGGAAGCCTGCGGGCGAGGGCCTGAGCAAGGAAGATGGGCGCGCGCAGATTGGCGTCCAAATGAGCCTGCCAGCTATCGCGGTCGAGCGTTTGGATGTCGTCCCACTCGTAACAGGCGGCGCTGTTGATGAGGCAGGTGATGGGGCCCAAAGTTGCCGTGCAGGTCTCGATCAGGGGTTCGGGGGCCTCCAACCGGGCGAGATCCGCGGCAAAGGCCGCCGCTTGACCGCCCTCTGATTCGATTTCTTCCACCACCGCCAAGGCCTCTGCCGCCGAGGAATGGTAGTGGACGCCGACGCTCCAGCCGCGCCGCGCGAGGTCGAGGGCGATCGCCCGGCCGAGGCGGCGGCCTGCCCCGGTCACAAGAGCGGTCGCGGGTCCCTGGTCCTGAGCCATGCGGTCTTTTGGGTGAGCTCTCGGGCGAATCGGCCGGTGAATCACGATCTGCCAGCGGGGGTTACTCTAAGTGAGTGGGGGAGTCTGAACAAGGTTGGGTCGGGTGCACACGGAACTCTAGCATTCTGAGGTCAACCCTCTGAATTGTTGAATCGATCGAGAGTTCGCCTTCAAGTTAGGCAATTGCCTCAAGGCTAAGCAGTCTCGATTGAGTATTTGTGCTGCCGGAAACGCGCCAAAAGCCCAATGTGGCGTCAAAGCCCTTGCACCATTGCAGAATAGTCACACTCCTCAAGATGTTTTCGGATTTCTGGGATTTTCCATTGCTTCGGAAGTGGGGCGTCCTATTCTGTCATCACAAGACAGGGGGACGTTGCACCGCGGGGGAAGCGGGGGCGGCATCCTGATGAAGCATTCGATCGCAGGGAAGCGATAAAATCAGGAGACTGAAAAATGACTCGGCGCGACAGGGAAGCGGGGATGATCAAAGCGTGTGTTCTCGGGGCGGTTCTTTCCGTGGGGCTGGCGACGGCCGCCTTCGCCGACGACAACAAGCTGACGCTGTCAGGATCTGCGTCGTTCACGACGAATTATGAATTCCGCAGCGTTTCGAACAGCAGCAACGACCCAGCGGTACAGCCCGAGTTCGATCTGGGATACGGCATGTTCTGGGCTTACATGTGGGGATCCAACACCGCGTTCGGCGATCACATCGAGATCGACTACGGCGCCGGCATTTCGCCCAAGTGGCACGACTTTACCTTCACCGTCGGCGGCCTCGAATACACTTATCCGGGCAAGGACAGCGAGACGGACTATTTCGAACTCAAGACCTCCGTGGCCTGGGCCTCGGGTCCGTGGTCCATTGGCCTCTACAATTACTGGTCGCCGAATAATTTCGCCTTGGACGTCCAGTCGGACGCGGTCGAGGGCGATGTCGGCTATACCTTCAGCGGCAAAATCTGGAACTTCTTCACGCCGAGCATCAGCGGTGCGATTGGCTCGCAGATGTATGAGGACCAAAACGTCGTCCCCAACTATCTGTATTGGAATGCCGGCGTGACCCTGGGCTTCATGGATCATTGGTCCGCTGACGTCCGCTACTATGACACGGACTACAGCAAAGCGGACTGCTTCATTAACAGCGGCGCGCAGGACAATTGCGACGCAACGGTGGTGGGTACCATCAAGGCGACCTTCTAGGGCTTCACAGCTTCCCCAAAAGCACTTCCCACCTAAAGGGGCGCCCTTGCGGCGCCCTTTTTTTCTCGGTCGTTGCGGCCAGGCTTGTTGGCGACCCCTCATGTGCGAGACGCGTTTATTGCAAGAGAACTCTGCTCACTTCGGGCAATGCCGTGCTATGATTTTTGGGGCTGACGATCGTCCCTGGCGACAAACGGGGGGTTTGGACAATGGCTGAGAAAAGACACGAAGGCGGGGTCTCTTATCATATCCCCGCGAAAGATTATTTCGAGAAGCGCGAGCTTAAGCGTCACGCTGGAGTCTTCGCGCTCTGGGCGCTTGGCGTCGGCGCGGTTATCTCCGGCGACTTCTCTGGGTGGAACCTCGGCTTTGCCGTTGGCGGCTGGGGCGGCATGTTCGTCGGCACCGTCATCATCGCGATCATGTATCTTGGCCTCACCTATTCGATCGCCGAGATGAGCCCGGCTCTGCCGCACACGGGCGGCGCCTATTCCTTCGCGCGCACGGCCTTCGGACCGTGGGGCGGCTTCATCACCGGCATCGCCGAGAACATCGAATACGTGCTGACGCCGGCGGTGGTCGTCTACTTCATCGGCACCTACATGACGGCGATCACCGGTACGCCTGACTGGTTTCAGCCGGGCTGGTGGATCATCGGTTACATCATCTTCGTCGGGCTCAACGTACGCGGCGTGGCATTGTCCTTCAAGGTGACCGTCATCGTGACGCTGATCGCCATCGCCATCCTGCTCTTCTTCCTGCTGAGCGCGCTCTTCTCCGGCCAGTTCGATTTCGCCAAATGGGCGATGAATATCGGTGTCGGCCCTGACGGCGCGGCGGTGGCGCTGCCTGACGGCCACGGGCCGTTCTTGCCCTTCGGCATGCACGGCATTCTCGCCTCACTGCCCTTTGCGGTGTGGCTGTTCCTGGCGATCGAGCAGCTGCCGCTCGCGTCGGAAGAGTCGGTCGATCCCAAGCGCGACATGCCGAAGGGCATCATGCTCGGCATGTTCACCCTGATCGCGTTGGGGTTTGCTGTGCTGATTATCAACCCGGCGATCCCCGGAGGCTCCTTCGCCTACGGGACCTCGGGCCAGCCCATCCTCGACGGCTTCGCCGTCATCTATGGCAGCAACTGGGCGAAGCTCCTGTCGCTGTTCGCGGTTGCCGGTCTGGTCGCCAGCTTCCACGCGATCATTTTCGCCTATGGCCGGCAGATTTACTCGCTGTCGCGTGCCGGCTACTTCCCGCACTTCCTGTCGGTCACCCACGGTGAGCACAAGACGCCGAACACTGCTCTCATCACGGGTGGGGTGATTGGCTTGGCGGTCATGCTGGTAGTGTGGTTCGCCCTGGGCGGCGAGGCGGCGGGCACCTTCATCGGCAGCGTGCTCCTCAACATGGCGGTGTTCGGCGCCATGTTCTCCTATCTGCTGCAGGCGCTGACGTTCCTGCAGCTCAGGCGCAAGTTCCCGGGCATCGAGCGTCCCTATCGGAGCCCGTTCGGTGTCATCGGCGCCTCCCTGACGGTGATCATCGCGCTGGTGACGATCTACTTCCAGCTGACCGATCCGCTTTATCGCCAGGGCGTCATCGGCGTGGCCATTTGGTACATCCTGGCAATCGTCTACTTCGCCGCCTACGGCCGGAAGACGCTCGTCTTCTCGCCCGAGGAGGCGTTCGCCGTGAAGCACCGCGAAGGTGCGGCTGCGCTGAAGTAACGTCGCGAACGGAACGCGCCATAAGAGCCGGTCCGCTTTCCAGTGGGCCGGCTCTTCGCGTTACGGCGAGGGCTCGGCGAGGGCCTGCGCAAAATCGGAACTGACGCGCGGTTTCGCGCGGTATTGACAACCACGCTTAACACTGATGCGCTCCGCGCCGATCTGCTTTAGCGAACTCATTCCCATCCGCGAAGGCGCTTCAGACGATGACTGAGCAGACATTGAAGATTATCTCTCCCGTCGACGGCTCGGTCTATGCCGAGCGGCCGATCGCACGCGACGCCGACATCGACGCCGCCGTATCGTCGGCGCGCGGCGCGCTGGCCGAATGGAAGACTGTTTCGGTGCGAGAGCGCGCGCGTTACATGCTCGCGTTCATCGATGCGCTCGTTGCCCTGAACGATGCGGTGACGGTCGAGCTCGCTTGGCAGATGGGCCGCCCGGTTCGCTATGGCGGCGAGAAGGGTGCCGCCGTCGAGCGTGTTCGGGCCGTGTCGGCGATGGCCGAGGAGGCGCTCAAGCCTTACTACCCGCCCGAGATTGCCGGCTTCCGCCGCTACATCGCGCGCGAGCCCTTGGGCATCGTGATGGTCGTCGCCCCGTGGAACTATCCCTATCTCACGGCTATCAACACGATCGTGCCCGGCCTTCTCGCCGGCAACGCCATTATCTTGAAGCATGCGGCGCAGACGTTGCTCGTCGGCGAGCGCCTCGCCGAGGCCTTCCGGCGCGCCGATCTGCCCAAAGGGCTCTTCCACAATCTAGTGATGAGCCACGAGCAGACCGAGAAGCTCATCGGTTCCGGCCGCATCGATCATGTCAATTTCACGGGGTCGGTCGCCGGCGGCCGCGCCATCGAGCGCGCCACGGCAGGCACGTTTGCCTCGCTCGGGCTCGAGCTCGGCGGCAAGGATCCCGCCTATGTGCGCTGCGACGCCAAGCTCGATCATGCCATCGAAAATCTCGTCGACGGCGCCTTCTACAACTCGGGCCAATGCTGCTGCGGGGTGGAGCGGATCTACGTCGATGCTCGAGTCTACGATGACTTCGTCGCGGGCTTTGCCGACCTCACCCGGAAATATGTGGTGGGTAATCCGCTCGATACCGCGACCACGATGGGGCCGATGGCGCGTGGCTCCTTTGCCGACACGGTGAGGGAGCAAATCGCCGAGGCGCGGCGCAAAGGCGCTACGGCTCTCATCAACATGAAGGTGGAGGGCGACCGTGCTGGCTCGCCCTATCTTGCACCTGAGGTGCTGACCAATGTCGATCATCAGATGGAGGTGATGCGGGAGGAGAGCTTCGGCCCGGTCGTCGGCATCATGAAGGTGCGTGACGACGAGGAGGCGATCACTCTGATGAACGACAGTCCCTACGGGCTGACGGCCTCGATCTGGACGCAAGACATGGATCGCGCCGCCGAGATCGGCTCACGCGTGGAGACGGGCACGGTCTTCATGAACCGGTGCGATTACCTCGACCCGCACCTGACCTGGACCGGTATCAAGGATACCGGGCGTGGCACGACGCTCTCGAAATATGGCTTCGACACTCTGACCCAGCCGAAGAGCTTTCACCTTCGCGACGTCTGATCACGCTGGCCGACGCTTTCGCGCACGAGATTTGCACCGGCACGAAACTCCGTCGATGAAGGCGTCGACCGAGGCGGCGAAGGCTTGATCGCGGTCGAGCGACTTGAACGCCGGTATGAGCGCGCGCGTCGCCGGGTAGGCGAGGGGGTCGAGCGCCCCGAGCTCCCTTTCGTCGTCGGTATCGATCGGGCGCAATAGTCCTTCGGCCTCGGCCAAGGCGTAGCCGAGGATGAAGGCGTAGAAGGCGAGCCCAAGCCCGGCTGCCTCGGCGTCGCTCAACCCGGCGCCCTTAAGCGCGCGGTACACGACCTCGCTCGAGGCATGGTCTGCGGGCCCCGTGGCGTGAAATCGGAAGTGCAGATGAAAGATGCGCGGATGGCGATGGGCGAGGTCGCGATAGGCGGCAGCGACATGGCGGAGATCGGCGCGCCAGTCGCGGCTCGGGGGCGGCAGCTCGACCGTCGCGAGCGCCTGGTCGGCGACACGCCGCAACAACTCTTCTTTCGAGCCGAAATGATGCAGCACCGTCATCGGGTCGACGCCGATACGAAGGCCAAGCTTGCGCACGGAAAAGCCCGTCTCGCCGTCGCGCGACAGCATGGCAAAGGCCGCATCGAGGATCGCATTTTTGTCGAGCCCCCGCCGTCCGCGGGGGCGCGCATTGGCCTTGCGTGCTGTTGGCGTTGACAATTCTACACCGTAGCCAATAAAGTCTTCACCGTAGCCATACCCGCCGATCGGCCCCTGTCAAGGCTGCCCCGAGCGGGTAGGGAGTGTGGGCGCGGGCTTAATATGTTGGCATCCCGAACTTCGACTGCTTCGAGCGGACCCTGCGAGAAGGCGCTCCTCCTGCTGCTCTGTGCCCGTATCGGCTACACGCCTCACGCGAGCTTCCAGCGCTGATTGGGTCGGCCCTCGGGGTCACGCTTTGCTGGAGGTTTTGAAGGTGACGAATCAATATCACACCACGCAATTGAGAGAGTTCGACGCTCTCCACCATTTGCACCCTTTCACCGATCACAAGTCGCTCCGGGCGAGCGGCGCGCGCGTCATCGTCCGCGGGGAGGGACCATACATCTTCGACAGCGAAGGCACGCGCATCCTCGACGGCATGGCGGGACTATGGACCTGCAACATTGGTTATGGCCGCAAGGAGCTGGCGCAGGCGGCTTACGACCAGATGGTCGAGCTCCCCTTCTACAATACGTTCTTCAAGACGACGCATCCCCCGGTGGTGGCGCTGGCGCGCAAGCTCGCGGAGCTCGCCCCGGATAATCTCAATCAAATCTTCTTCGGCTCGTCAGGATCGGAAGCGAACGACACCGCCATCCGCTTGATCCGGCATTATTGGGCGCTCAAAGGCGAGCCCAAGCGGCGCATCATCATCTCGCGCAAGAACGCTTATCACGGCTCGACCATCGCCGCAGGCTCGATGGGCGGCATGGCGCATGTGCACGCGCACAGCTATCCGGTCTACGAAGGATTCCGCCACATCGTCGACCCTTATTGGTACGGCGAGGCAAAGGACGGCGAGTCTGCCGAAGCCTTCGGCCTTCGCGCCGCGCGCGCGCTCGAGGACGAGATCCTGGCGGTCGGTCCCGAGAATGTCGCCGCTTTCGCGGGCGAACCGGTGCAAGGCGCGGGCGGCGTCAAGATTGCGCCTGCGAGCTATTGGCCCGAGGTGCAGCGCATTGTCGACAAATACGGGATCCTGATGCTCGCCGATGAGGTGATCACCGGTTTCGGCCGTCTCGGCACGTGGTTCGCCTCGCAATATTACGGCATCAGGCCGAACCTCATCACCTTCGCCAAGGCGGTGACCTCTGGCTACATCCCGCTGTCAGGCGTCATCGTCGACGACGAGATCGTCGACGCGCTGACGGCTCAGGACGACGACTTCAATCACGGCTATACGTTCTCCGGCCATCCCGTCGCGTGTGCCGTCGCGCTGAAGAACCTCGAAATCATGGAAGAAGAGAGGCTCCTTCCGCGCGTGAAGGAGTTCGGTGCGCCGGCGCTCGCCAAGATGCTCGCCAAGTTCGCCGGCCATCCACTCGTCGGTGAGGCGCGCTCCATCGGGCTGCTCGGCGCGATAGAGCTCGTTGCCGACAAGCGGACGCGGCGTCGTTTCGCCGATCCCGGCCGCGTCGGTCTTATTTGCCGCGATCATTTCTTCCGCCAAGGGTTCATCATGCGCGCGGTGTTCGACACCATGGTCATGGCGCCCCCGCTCATCTGGACGAAAGACCAGTTCGACGAGGCCGAGGCGGTGATCCGCCGCGTGCTCGATCTGACGCTCAGCGATGTCGCCGGCGAGGTTGCCGCATGAGCCGTCCCGTCGTCGTTATCCCAGCCTGCACCAAGGTGATCGAAGAGGACATTTTCGACGCGGTGGGCCGCAAATACTCTGCGGCAATCGCCGAGGTCGCCGAATGCCAGCCTCTGCTCGTGCCCCTTGGCGCCGGCACGACGGATATCGGCGCCGTGTTGGAGATCGCCGACGCGATTCTGCTTTCGGGCAGCCGCTCGAATGTGGCGCCTGAGCATTATGGCGAGGAGTTTCCGATCAAGCCCGATCAACTCGATCCACTGCGCGACGCCCTGACCCTTCCGCTCATCAGGGCGGCGGTCGAGCGCAAGACGCCTCTCTTTGCCATTTGCCGCGGCTTCCAGGAGCTGAACGTCGCGCTCGGCGGCAGCCTGTATCAGGCCGTTCATGACGTGAATGGACACAAGGACCACCGCGCCAAGCCGGATGTCCCGCTCGACGAGGCCTATGGTCCGGTGCACCCGGTCATTCTGCGGGGCAAATTGCGCGACTGGGTCGGACGCGACGAGATCATGGTCAACTCGCTGCACTGGCAGGGCATCGCTCGCCTCGCCGATGGTTTGAAACCCGAGGCGTTCGCCGAGGATGGACTGATCGAAGCTGTGCGCGGGCCCGACGAAGCAGCGTTTTGCTTGGGCGTGCAGTGGCACCCCGAATGGTCAGCGAAGTCGAACGAGGTATCGAAATCCTTGTTCCGCCGCTTCGGCGCGGCAGCGAAAGGCAGCGCATCATGACGGCTGCGCGGCTCACCAGTGACGAGGCCCAGGCCTTTCTCGACGCGAATCCGAAGGTGCAATGGGTCGACGCCTTCCTGTTCGATATGAATGGGGTTCCGCGCGGCAAGCGCATCCGGCGTTCTGACCTCGTTGGCGTCGCTAAGAAGGGTCTCATGATGCCGGTCTCGGTGTTCATCATGGATCCTCTCGGCAATTGCATGGAGGAGACCGGACGCTTGTGGGAGACCGGCGACCCCGATCACCAATGCCATCTCCTCGGCGGGACTCTGGTCGAAGTCCCCGTCGGCGACGAAAGGCATGCCCAAGTCGTGATGGTCGTTGACGCTAAGGAAGAACTCGACCCGCGCACAGTGCTGGCCGGACAAGTCGAGCGATTCACCCGCGCCGGTCAAACGCCAGTGGTCGCCGTTGAGCTCGAGTTCTACGTCACGCGCAGGGGCACGAATGGCGCCTTCGAGCTGAAAACACCCGAGGGTCTCTCCGACGATCCCCGCCGGCCGCTCACTTTCGGCTTCGAGGAGATGGACGCGCTATCCCCTCTGATCGACGACATCTACCGCGTCTGTGAGGTCCAGGGTCTCCTTGTCGACTCGATCATGCAGGAGTCCGGTCCAGGTCAGTTTGAGATCAATCTAAAGCATCGCCCGGATGCCCTCGGTGCAGCCCTCGACGGCTTGCTGCTAAAGCGCGCGGTGAAGGCAGCGGCGCGGGCGCATCAGCTCGAAGCCACCTTCATGGCCAAGCCGCATCACGACTGGGCGGGCTCGGGCATGCATATCCACTTAAGCCTTCTCGACCAATCGGGTCAGAACGTGTTCGCCGGTGATCCCATCTCGACGTTGTTCCGCCACGCATTGGGCGGGATGCGCGAGACAATGGCCGATTTCATGGCGATCTGGGCCCAGTCGGCGAACGCATACCGGCGCTATGTGCCGAAATCCTATGTCTCCCTGGCAGCGCATTGGGGCTTCAACAATCGCACCGTGGCCTTGCGTATTCCCCGCGGCAATGGTGCCGCGACGCGCATCGAGCATCGGGTCGCCGGCGCCGACGCTAATCCCTATCTCGTCATCGCCGCCATTCTCGCCGGCATGGGTCATGGCATCGCCAACAAGATCGAGCCGGGGCCAGCTGTCGAGGGCAACGCGGAGACGATAGAGGCTCCCCCACTGCCGACCGCCTGGGTCAACTCGCTCGATCTCTTTCAGCGCTCGGAAATCGTGCGGGGGGCGTTCGGAGAACCCTTCCAGGATGTATTCTCTCGCCTGAAGCACGGCGAGCGCAACAATTTCGAGCGCATCGTCACCCCGCTCGATCACCTCTGGTACTCACGAGTCGCGTGAGTCGATCCATGGCAATATGCTCGAGAGACTGCCGATGAACATGATCTTCAAGAAGTTTCCCGCCGCGGCCTTGATCGATGGCGAGTGGATCACCTCGGCCAAGACCTTTTCCGTGACCGACCCGGCGACGGGCGCGGAAGTTGCGACCGTTCCGGACCTTGGCGCCAAGGAGGCGGCGTTGGCAATCGACGCCGCGGCCCGCGCGTTGCCTGTCTGGTCCGCCAAGACGGCGAAGGAGCGGGCTGCGATCCTCAGGCGCTGGTTCGATCTCATCACCGCCGAGACCGAAAGCCTCGCTCAGCTGATGACCACCGAGCAGGGCAAGCCGCTCGCCGAAGCGCGCGCCGAGGTAGCTTATGGGGCCTCGTTCATCGAGTGGTTCGCCGAGGAGGGCAAGCGCGCTTACGGGCGAACTATCCCGACCACCGCCGCCTCCAAGCGCTACATCACCATCAAGCAGCCGATCGGCGTCGTCGCCGCGATCGCGCCGTGGAATTTTCCCATCGCCATGATCACGCGGAAGGTGGCGCCGGCGCTCGCCTCCGGCTGTACCATCGTGGTCAAGCCGGCGGCTGAGACTCCGCTTTGCGCGCTTGCCATCGCCAAACTCGGAATGGACGCAGGTCTGCCGCCGGGCGTGCTCAACATCGTCACCACGAGGGACGCGCCGGCCGTCGGCAAGGTGTTCTGCGACGATGGAAGGGTGCGCAAGCTCTCCTTCACCGGCTCGACCGAGGTCGGCAAGATCCTCTACCGGCAATGCGCCAACACGGTGAAGAAGCTCACGCTCGAGCTCGGCGGCAATGCACCGCTTCTCGTTTTCGACGATGCCGATCTCGGCCAGGCGGTGGCGGGCGCCATGGCCTCCAAGTACCGCAACGCTGGCCAGACCTGCGTCTGCGCCAACCGCATTCTCGTTCAGTCCGGCATCTACGACCGCTTCGCGTCGGCGCTGGTCGAAGCGGTCAAGAAGCTCGCGGTCGGGCCGGGCATGGAGCAGGGCACCACCATCGGCCCGCTGATTACGAGCGAAGCGATCTCCAAAGTCGAGAGCCTCGTGGCGGATGCCGTCAAGAAGGGTGCGAAAGTTCTCGTCGGCGGCTCGCTCGATAAAGCCGGTCCCCTGTTCTACCGCCCGTCTGTCGTGGGCGATGTGACCCCGGACATGGAAATCGTGCGGGAGGAGATCTTCGGCCCCGTCGCGGCGCTGGTGCGCTTCGAGACCGAGGCCGACGCCATCGAGCTTGCCAACGATACGCCATTCGGGCTCGCAGCCTATCTGTTCAGCCAGAACCTCGCCCGCGCCTGGCGGGTCGCTGAGAAGCTCGACGCCGGCATGGTCGGCGTCAACGAAGGCATCTTCTCGAACGAGGTGGTGCCCTTTGGAGGCGTCAAGGAATCCGGCCTTGGCCGCGAGGGCGCTGCCGAAGGTTTGGAGGAGTATCTTGAGATCAAATACATCTGCCTGGGTGGCATCGATGCATGATTGGTCACTCAAAGACAGAAATTGCCTATGGATTGAGCTTGGCCAGGGCGGTCGCCAGCGGTCATACTCAGTTGTGGGCAGAGCACAGACTTCAGGAGTGAACTAGCCGTCAGTAAGCACAGGGGAGAAGTTAGTATGACCGACGCCCAGCATCGTAAATCCTTCGCAGCATCCCGCCGCTCGATTTTGAAAGGTCTCGGCGTTGCCGCGATCGGTATCACTCTCACCGGCAAGACACGGCGCGCTTTGGCCGACGAGGAGAAGAAGCTCAACTTCTACAATTGGGACACGTATATCGGCGAGACCACGCTCGAGGACTTCAAGAACGCGAGCGGTATCGACGTCAATATGAGCCTGTTCGCGACCAACGACGAGTTGTTCGCCAAACTCCGCGCCGGCAATCCGGGTTACGACGTCATCGTTCCGGGCAGCGAGTTCGTCGAGCGCATGATCCAGGCCAACCTGCTCGAACCGCTCGATCACGCAAAGATCCCGAACATCAAGAATATCTCGCCCGAGTTCATCAACGACGCGCCATACGATCCCGGCCGCAAATACTCGATGCCCTATACTTGGCTCGTCATCGGTATCGGTTATCGCAAGTCCAAGGTGAAAGGCGTCCCCGACAGCTGGAAGTATCTCTTCGATTCCGACGAGTACAAAGGCAAGATCGCCGTCATGTCCGACGCGAGCGAGTTGTTCCGCAACTGTTTCAAATATCTCGGCAAGTCCATCAACGACTCATCGCCCGAGCTGATCAAGCAGGCCGAGGCGCTGTTGATTAAGCAGAAGCCGAACATCAAGTCGTTCCACGAGGACAATGGTCAGGACCTGCTGGCCGCAGGCGAGGTCGACGTGGTGATGGAATATAACGGCGATATCGCGCAAGTCATGGCCGAGGACGACGACCTGGACTTTGTCGTGCCGAAGGAAGGCGCCATGAAGCAATCCGATACGCTCGCCATTCCGAAAGGCGCGCCGCACCCCGACAACGCGCTGAAGTTCATCAACTTCATCCTGGATGCCAAGGTCGGGGCCGAGATCTCATCGACCATCAAATACCCGTCGCCCAACGCCGCAGCCGTGGCGCTGATGCCGGCATCGTACAAGGACAATCCGGTGATCTTCCCGCCGGCGGACCTCATGGCGAAATGCGAGTATCCGCGTTACCTCGGCCCGGAATTCACGCGTCTTCTCGACGAGGCCATGACGAGGTTGCGCGCAGCGTAACAGGCCGACGTTCGGAGGATGACGAGCTGACTTGAGGTAGCGAGCGAAGAGGGACGACTCCGATGGCGACCCAGACTCAAGAGCGAAGGCTCGCCTTTCTGGTGACGGCCGTTCCGCCGATCGCCTGGGTTGTCCTTTTCTTCCTCGCTCCTCTCGCAATCGTCTGGGCCTACAGCTTCGGCGAGAATGCGGGCCTGACCGATGTCGAAATCAATGGCACCTTCGCCAACTACATACGCGCGCTGCAGCCGCTTTATCTCGGCATCTTTGCCAAGTCGGTCGTCGTTGCCGGGCTGACGACGCTGCTCTGCCTTATCATCGGCTTCCCGGTGGCGTTGGCGATCGTCTTCGCCAGCGAGAAGTGGCGGGCGTGGCTGCTCTTGCTGATCATGTTGCCGTTCTGGACCAATCTCCTGATCCGAACCTATGCGCTGATGGCGGTGCTGCGCACCGAAGGCTACGTAAACTTCACGCTCGCATGGCTGTGGGACAAGGCGAGTTGGCTGATGACGCTGGTGGGCTTGCAGCCACTCGGCGACTTCACGCCGCTACAATTACTCTACAACAACTTCGCCGTGGTGGTGGGACTGGTCTACGTCCATCTGCCGTTCATGGTGCTGCCGCTCTACGCCGCCCTCGACCGGCTCGACAGATCGCTGATCGAAGCGAGCCTCGACCTCGGCGCGGGCCATACACGTACGATGTTCTCGATCGTGATGCCTCTCGCCATGCCGGGCATCGTCTCCGGCATCATCATCACCTTCGTCCCGGCTCTCGGCGCCTATCTCACCCCCGACCTGCTCGGCGGTCCCGACAGCCAGATGATCGCAAACGTGATCGAGCGGCAATTTAAGGTCGCCAATGACTGGCCCTTCGGTGCAGCCCTTTCCTTCTTGCTGATGTATGCGACCTTCGGCGCGATCGCGCTCCGCGCCTATTTCAGCCGCGGCAAGACCGCCGACGCTCACGGGATCTAGGCATGGCGAGAAGACGCGCACCGCTCGACTATAACCGCACATGGCAGATGCGGGCTTGGCTGCTTGCCGTCTTCTTCTTCCTCTACGCGCCGCTCGTCGCGCTGATCGCCTTCAGCTTCAACGACAGCAAGCGCAATACCGTCTGGCGCGGCTTCACGCTCAACTACTACCACAAGCTGTTCAATGACCAGAGCCTTCTGATCGCCTTCGCCAATTCGCTGACGATCGCTCTGATGGCGACACTCATATCTCTCGTCATCGGCGCGGCCGCGGCGGTGTTGCTGTGGCGCTATCGCTTCATCGGCAAAACGGCCGTGGAAGGCGCCTTCACCTTGCCTATCGTTGTGCCGGAAATCTGCATGGGCGTCTCCATGCTGCTGTTCTTCACCCGCGTCGTGCCCTGGCCCAACGATCTCATATGGCCGTTCAGTCTTGGCTCGATCACAATCGCGCACGTATCGTTCTGCTTCCCCTTCGTCGCACTCGTCGTCGGCGCGCGGCTCGCGAGTTTCAACAAGGAGCAGGAGGAGGCGGCGCGTGATCTCGGCGCTAACGATTGGCAGGCGTTCCGCGATGTGCTCCTGCCGCATATGCGCCCAGCGTTGATCGCAGGCGCCCTGCTCTCATTCACGCTGTCCCTCGACGACTTCGTGATCACCTTCTTCACGTCGGGGCCTGACACGATCACTTTTCCGGTTAAGGTCTATTCGATGCTGCGCTTCTCCGTGACGCCGGAGGTCAACGCCGCATCGACGATGCTGATCGTGCTCACGATCGCACTCATGGCGCTGATGATGGCCATTCAGGGTCGAGAGCGTAAGTAGGGGTGGATGAATTGGACCAGCCGCTAGCCAATGCCGCCAAGGGCACCGTTAAGCCGATTATCAGCTTTCGCAACATTACCAAGCGATGGGGGTCGACGGTCGGGGTGGACAATGTCAGCCTCGACATCGAGCCGGGAGAGTTCTTCGCACTTCTCGGGCCCTCGGGCTGCGGCAAGACGACGTTGCTGCGCATGCTGGCCGGGCTCGAAATCCCGACCGAGGGCCACATCCTGATTGACGGCCAGGACATGGGCAACATCCCGCCCAACAAGCGCGCCGTGAACATGGTGTTCCAGTCCTATGCCGTCTTTCCGCATATGACGGTCGCCAACAACGTCGCCTACGGACTCAAGATCGAAGGGGTTCCTCAGGCCGAGCGGGACCGGCGCGTGGAGGAAGCCCTCGAACTCGTCCAACTCGGTCACCTCGGCGCGCGCATGCCGGACCAATTGTCGGGCGGCCAGCGTCAGCGTGTTGCGCTTGCCCGCGCGTTGGTGAAAAAGCCGAAGGTTCTCTTGCTCGACGAGCCGCTTTCGGCACTCGACGCCAAATTGCGCGAGGCGATGCGCTTCGAGCTGTCGCAGCTGCAACAGAAGGTCGGAATCACTTTCATCATGGTGACCCACGACCAGACCGAGGCGCTAGCGATTGCCTCGCGCGTCGCCGTCATGAACAAGGGCTCGATCGCCCAGATCGGCACCCCGTCAGACCTCTACGAATTTCCCAGCTCCCGTTTCGTCGCCGACTTCATCGGCTCGGTGAACATGTTCGAGGGCACGCTGATCGAAGACAAGCCGGACGAGGCCACTGTTGCCTGCCCCGAGCTCGAGCCGCATCGCGTTCACGTGCCGCATTCGGTGGCTGGTCAGGAGTCGTCGACGGTCTGGGTCGCGATCCGCCCTGAGAAGATGAACCTGCACAAGGATGCCGCCGCGCCGCCCGCAGTGCCCGAATGTCCGGAGGCCCACAACGTTGCCAAAGGAGAGATCAAGGAGATCTCTTATCTCGGCGATATTTCCATCTACCACGTCCTGCTTACCAACGGTCGGCTGATCCGGATATCCCGCCCGAACCGTTCCCGCTTCGACCAGGACGATTTTGGCTGGGGCGAGAAGGTTTGGGTGAGCTGGGTCGGCTCGAGCCCGGTCGTGCTTCAGTCCTGACGTCTTATACTTCAAAAAGACTAAGAGTTCCCCGGGAGAGCGAAACGTCCAATGCCAACGTCAGCGGAGCTTCATGAGCGCAGATTGGCGGCCGTGCCGCGCGGCGTGAGCCAAGCGACCGCGATCTACGCCAAGCGCGCCAAGAATGCGGAGATCTGGAGCGAGGACGGCAAACGCTATATCGACTTCGGCGCCGGCATCGCCGTGGTCAATACCGGCCATCAGCATCCGAGGATCATGGCCGCCGTCGAGGAGCAGATGAAGGCGTTCAGCCATGTCTGCTTCCAGGTCACGCCCTACGAATCCTACGTGCGGTTGGCCGAGCGACTGAACGCGCTCGCCCCCGTCATGGGTCCTGCCAAGACCATGCTGATCTCGACCGGCGCGGAAGCCGTCGAGAACGCGGTGAAGGTCGCGCGCGCCTTTACGAGCCGCCCCGGAATTGTTTCGTTCAGCGGCGGCTTTCACGGCCGCACGCTCATGGGAATGGCGCTGACCGGCAAGGTCGTCCCTTACAAGAAGGGGTTCGGGCCATTCCCCGCCGACGTCTACAATGTTGCGTTTCCCAACACTTACCACGGGGTCAGCGGCGAAGAGAGCCTCGCCGCGCTGAAGGCCCTGTTCAAATATACGGCAGACCCCTCGAGCATCGCCGCGATCATCATCGAGCCGGTGCAGGGGGAGGGCGGCTTCTACATCGCGCCGTTCGATTTCTTGCGCGCGCTGCGAGCCTTGTGTGACGAGCACGGTATTCTGCTGATCGCCGACGAAATTCAGACAGGCTTTGCCCGCACCGGAAAAATGTTCGGGCTCGAGCATTCCGGCGTCAAGGCCGACGTGGTGACCATGGCGAAAGGCTTGGCCGGCGGGTTTCCGCTATCGGCCATCACCGGACGCGCCGATGTCATGGATGCGTCCAATCCCGGGGGGCTTGGCGGTACTTACGCCGGCAATCCGATCGCTTGCGCGGCGGCGCATGCCGTGTTGGACGTGATCGAGGACGAAAAGCTTTGCGACCGCTCCAATGCGATCGGCAAGATCATCCTTGATCGCTGCGACAAGGTAAAGAGCTCAAACCTCAATTGCGTGGGAGACGTGAGGGGGCTCGGCGCCATGTGCGCCATCGAGCTGGTGAAGGACGCTGCCAGCGCCGAGCCGGCGCCGCAACTCACGCAAGCCTTGATGAAGGTCGCCAACGAGAACGGACTCATTCTTCTGTCCTGTGGTACCTACGGGAACGTTGTACGCTTCCTCGTCCCGCTGACCGCGAGCGATGCGCTCGTTCGCGAGGGCATGGACATCTTCGAGGCGAGCCTCACCGAAGCCGTGACGCGAGTCGCGTGAGCTTCATATTTCTGGGTCAACACGGTCATCAGGGCCTCACATGAGCGCGAAGCTTGCGACCAACGATCTCGAAGCGTTCTGGATGCCGTTTACGGCGAACCGCGAGTACAAGAAGTCGCCGCGCCTGCTCGTCAGCGCCGAGCGCACGCACTACACCACGAATGACGGGCGCCGCGTGCTCGACGGAACATCCGGCTTGTGGTGCGTCAATGCCGGCCATTGCCGCCCGAAGATCGTCGAGGCGGTCCGCAAGCAGGTTGGCGAGCTCGATTTTGCTGGCAACTTCCAGATGGGCCATCCGCTCGCCTTCGAGTGTGCCTCCAAGCTCGTCAATATCGCCCCGCCGGGGTTCGACCATGTGTTCTTCACCAACTCGGGCTCTGAATCGGTCGAGACCGCGCTCAAGATCGCGCTCGCTTATCACCGTGCCAAGGGCAACGCGTCAAAGGTCCGTCTGATCGGTCGCGAGCGCGGCTATCATGGCGTGAATTTCGGGGGCACGTCTGTCGGCGGCATCGCCAACAACCGCAAATGGTTCGGCACGATGCTGAGTGGCGTCGACCATATCCGTCACACTCATGATCTTGCGCGCAACGCCTTCACCCGCGGCGAGCCCGAGCATGGCGCCGAGCTTGCCGACGATCTCGAACGGCTGGTCGCGCTGCATGACGCCTCGACCATCGCCGCCGTGATCGTCGAGCCGGTCGCGTGCTCGACCGGGGTGCTGATCCCACCCAAGGGCTATCTCAAGCGCCTCGCGGCGATCTGCGCCCGGCACGACATTCTGCTCATCTTCGATGAGGTCATCACCGCCTTCGGCCGCCTCGGCACGCCGTTCGGCGCAGACTATTTCGGCGTCTCGCCTGACATTATTACCACCGCCAAGGGCATCACCAACGGCACCATTCCGATGGGCGCGGTGTTCGTGAAGACCAAGGTCCACGACGCGTTCGTGCAGGGTCCGGAAGAGGTCATCGATCTCTTCCACGGCTATACCTATTCGGGTCACCCCGTCGCCTGCGCCGCTGCCATCGCGACGCTAGAGACATATATAGAAGAGGGCCTGCTGACCCGTGCTGCCGAGCTTGCGCCCTATTGGGAGGATGCGGTTCATTCACTCAAGGGCTTTCCGCACATCATCGACCTCCGCAATATCGGGCTGATCGGCGCCATCGAGTTCGATCCTATCCCAGGAGAGCCGGGGAAGCGGGCGCATGCGCTTTTTGTCGAGGCGTTCAGTCGAGGCCTTCTCGTCCGTGCCACCGGCGACATCATCGCGCTTTCGCCGCCGCTCATTATCGAAAAGCGCGAGATCGACCAGCTCTTCGATATTCTTTCTGGCGTGCTCAAGACGGCGAATTGAGACGCAGGGATCATCGCTCACATGGACATCATCCAGAACGCCATCGACGGACGCAAAATCGCGTCGTCCTCACGGCGCACCGCTCCCGTCTACGACCCGGCAACCGGAGAGCAGACGGCCGAGGTGAAGCTGTCGACGGCGAGCGAGGTGGGCTCGGCCGTGGCGGCAGCCAAGAAGGCAGCCGCCAGCTGGGGCAACACGCCGCCGCTCAAGCGGGTCCAGCCTATGTTTCGTTTCAAGGAGCTTCTGCAGAAGAACGCTGAAGCCATTGCGCACGCGATCTCGAAGGAGCACGGCAAGACGCACGCCGACGCGCAGGGCGAGCTTGCTCGCGGCATCGACGTCGTCGATTTCGCGTGCGGCATTCCGCATCTCTTGAAGGGCGAATACAGCCGCAATGTCGGGCCCGAGATCGACAGCTGGTCCGATCGGCAGCCGCTTGGGGTGGTCGCCGGGATCACGCCATTCAATTTCCCCGCCATGGTGCCGATGTGGATGTATCCGGTCGCTATCGCCTGCGGAAACACCTTTGTCCTCAAGCCGTCGGAGCGCGATCCGTCCGCCTCGGTGCTGATCTGGGAGCTGTTCAATGAGGCCGGCTTCCCGCCCGGCGTGCTGAACGTCGTCCACGGCGACAGAGAAGCGGTCGATGCCATTCTCGACCACCCCGACGTCAAGGCGGTGAGCTTCGTCGGCTCGACGCCCGTCGCCGAGCACGTCTTTGCGCGAGGCTCGGCCTCGGGCAAACGCGTACAGGCTTTGGGCGGCGCCAAAAACCACATGATCGTCATGCCGGACGCCGATATGGACCAGGCCGTCGATGCGCTGATGGGAGCGGGCTTCGGCTCGGCCGGCGAGCGCTGCATGGCGATCTCGGTCGCGGTGCCGGTCGGCGAGAAGACGGCGGACCGTCTGGTCGAGGCGCTCGCGCCCAAGATCCGCACGATGAAGGTCGGTCCCGCCACCGACCCTCAGTCGGAGATGGGGCCGGTCATCACCGCGGAGGCCAAGCGCCGGATCGAGGGTCTCATCGGTCAAGGCGTGAGCGAAGGGGCCGAGCTCGTCGTCGATGGGCGCGGGCTTAAGCTCCAAGGCTACGAGAACGGCTTCTTCCTCGGCGGCACGCTGTTCGACCGCGTCACCAAGGACATGACGATCTACAGAGAAGAAATCTTCGGGCCGGTCCTCTGCGTGGTGCGGACGGATGCGGTTCGAAGAGGCCGCCGATCTCGTCAACAGCCACGAATACGGCAATGGCACTGCCATCTTCACCCGCGACGGCGATGTTGCCCGCGCCTTCGCGGCTTCCATTGAGGTGGGCATGGTCGGCATCAACGTGCCGATCCCGGTTCCCGTCGCGTATCACTCATTCGGCGGCTGGAAGCGGTCGTTGTTCGGCGATCATTCCATCTACGGCCCAGAAGGCGTGCGCTTCTACACGCGCCTCAAGACCGTGACCGCGCGCTGGCCGAACGGCATCCGCGCCGGTGCCGAATTCAATTTCCCGAGCCTGAAATAAAGAGCCGGCCCGCTCGAGGGATGGAGCGGACCGGCTATGACGGACGCGATGGGGGGAACGCGTCCGTTGGGGTTACAGTCGCGACGTTAGGCGGCGCGGAGCACCTTATCCGGTCGGTCGAAAGCCGATCGAAGCCGAGCGAGGCGGCGACCGCCGCATGCGTGATGCGCCCGTCGCGGACATTGAGCCCGGCGGCAAGGTGCTTGTCGTCATCGAAGGCGGCCAGGCCCTTGTCGGCAAGCTTGATCACGAAAGGCAGCGTCGCGTTGTTGAGCGCCTGCGCCGAGGTGACGGGAACCGCGCCCGGCATGTTCGCCACGCAGTAATGAATGATGCCGTCGACCTCGAAGGTCGGATCGTCATGCGTGGTCGGCCGCGAGGTCTCGAAGCATCCGCCCTGGTCGATCGACACATCGACGAGCACGGCGCCGCGCTTCATGCGGGGGAGCATGTCGCGGGTGACGAGCTTCGGCGCACTCGCGCCGGCGACGAGCACGGCGCCCACCACCACATCGGCGCCGAGCACTTCGGTCTCGACGGTCTCCATGGTCGAGGCGAGCGTCCGCACGCGGCCCTCGAACAGCTCGTCGAGCTGACGGAGACGCGGCAGCGAGCGATCGATGATCGAAACGTCGGCGCCAAGGCCGGCGGCCATGCGCGCGGCATGCGTGCCGACCACGCCGCCGCCGAGCACCACGACCTTGGCCGGGCGAACGCCGGGGACGCCGCCCATGAGCACGCCGCGCCCGCCGGTCGGGCGGCGCAGCGCAATGGCCGCGGCCTCGATGGCCAGACGGCCGGCGACCTCGCTCATCGGCGCGAGCAGCGGAAGACCGCCGGCGGCATCGGTCACGGTCTCATAGGCGATGGCCGTCGCGCCGGATGCCAGCAGGCCGCGGGCCTGTTCCGGATCGGGAGCGAGATGAAGATAGGTGAAGAGGATCTGGTGCGGCTTCAGCCGGCGATACTCGACCGCCTGCGGCTCCTTGACCTTGACGATCATGTCGGCGTCGGCGAACACGGCTTCGGCCGTCGGCAGGATGCGGGCGCCGGCCTTCTCGTAGTCCGCGTCGTCGGCGAAGATGCCGGCGCCGGCGCCTGACTGCACCACGACCTCGTGGCCGCGCGCCGAACTCGCGAACCGAGCCCGGCACGAGCCCAACCCTGAACTCATTGCATTTGATCTCAGTCGGAACGCCGATGCGCATGATGACCTCCGCATGGGGAAAGTTTCGGGTGAACGAGATTGCCAGAAATCGGGAAAAGATTGTTGGCGTTTGACTCAGCAAGATGCTAAATTAACGCACGATTCCTGCGTTAAATAGCTATAGAGCGCCGAAAATGAAAGAAATGGAGCTGGATGCGCTGGATCGCGCGATCCTCGGCGCCCTGCTCGAGGACGGCCGTCTGAGCCAGGTCGAGCTTGCCGAGCGCATTCCGCTCTCGGCGACCGCCATCGCCCGGCGCATTCGCGCGCTCGAGGAGGAGGGGGTGATTCAAGGCTACCAGGCGCGCATCAGCCGGCAGGCGCTCGGTCTCAGCATGACGGTGATCGTGCAGATCGGCCTCAAGAGCCAGAACGAGGATCTGCTCAAGGCCTTCGAGGAGGCCGTCGCTCGGCGCCGTCGGTCGTCTCCTGTCATCTGATGTCGGGCGAGGACGACTATCTCGTCACCGTCATGGCGCGCGACCTCGCCGATTTCGAGCGCATCCATAAAGAGCAGCTCTCGCGGCTGCCGGGCGTCGCGCGGCTGAAGTCGAGCTTCGCGCTCAGGGATGTCACCAGCAAGCCGCTGCCCGCTTCGTGCCTGTTGCCTTCACGCAAATGTTAGGGCGCGGTGTCATTCGGTTGCTTCACCATCGCCGCCGTCTGTGACAAACTCCGCACTGAAGAGGGGAGGGCCATTCCATGTCGCGCACGCCGTTATTCGCCGCCGTAAAGAGAGCCCTTGCCCAAGCGTCTCATGAGCAACGGTGTGGTCTTTCCGCGATCCTCGGCGCTGACGCAGCGGAGCCTGTTGCGGCTCTCGGCGGCCGCGGCCGGCGCAGCGGCGCTGGCGCCCGTCACGCGATTGGAGCGCCTATGCCAAGAAGCCGAAGCGGCACAAGGAACCCGTGCCGCATACCGTCGCCATCGTCGGCGGCGGCGTTGCCGGTCTGACCGCGGCCTATCGCTCTGCACGCCGCCGGCGCGTCGCCGGTTCTGTTCGAGGCGAGCAATCGTTGGGGTGGGCGCATGTTCACCCAATACGATTTCTACAAGGGCATGTTCTGCGAGCTCGGCGGCGAGTTCGTCGACACCGATCACGAGGATTTGCAGAAGCTCGCCAAGGAAGCTCGGCGTGGAGATGCAGAAGCTCACCGCCGACGGCGGCGACGATCTCTATTTCTTCAAGGGCGTGTTCCATACGCCGAAGGACATGATCGACCCGGCAAAGAAGACGCGGCGCCTTTGCGCCGATCGCCAAGCAGATCGCCAAGGACGCCGCCAAGCTCACCGACAAGGACGACAACTGGACGGCGCATGCGCGCAAGCTCGATAACGATGAGCCTGAAGGCCTATCTGGAGCAGTTTCGCGGCAAGACCGACGACTGGACGATCGATCGTGCTCGATGTGGCCTACAACATCGAATACGGGCTGCTGACCGAGGACCAGTCCAGCCTGGCTTTGGTGGATTTCATCACCACCGACATGAGCAAGCCCTTCTCGATGTTCGGCCCCAGCGACGAAATCTACCGCATCAAGGGCGGCTCGTCGGCGCTGATCACCGCTCTGGTGAACGCGCTCCAGAACAAGATCGAGATGAAGCAGGGCTTCGCGTTGACGGCGCTCGATCAAAAGGACAAGCAGATCGTCATGAGCTTCGATGCTCCCGGAGGCGCGCGAATCGGTGAGCTACGACGCCGTGATCCTCGCTTTGCCGTTCACCAAGCTGCGGCAGGTCGAAGGGCTTGGAGCGTCTTGAGCCTGGAGCCGAGAAGCTGAAATGCATTCGCGAGCTCGGCTACGGGATCAATGCCAAGATCATGAACGGCACCACGTCGCGCGCGTGGCGGGGCCCCGACACGGGCCTTCCGGCGCCGTCGAACGGCACCTTCTATTCCGATCTCGGCTTCCAGAACCCTGTGGGACTCGAGCCGCGCGCAGCCGGGCGACGCCGGCATCATCACCAACTATCTCGGCGCCAAGCCTGGCCTGACCGACGCGAAGTCCGCGCTCGACGCCTTCCGCGCCGACCTCCCCAAGATGTCGCAGAAGATGGCCGACAGTCTCGACCCGACTGCGGTCACCTCGTGGTTCTGGGCCGTCTATCCCTTCACGCTCGGCAGCTACGCCAGTGCCAAAGTGGGCCAATACACCACGCTGCTCGACGTGGCGCCGGAGCCGGCTCTGGACGGGCGCCTGCAATTTGCCGGCGAGCACACGAGCAGCGAGTTTCTCGGCTTTATGAACGGTGGCGTGCAGAGCGGAAACCGCGCCTCCGCCGCGCTGATCAAGATGATGGCACTGCACAAGTAAATGTGACCGGCACGTCGGCCGATTCACTGTGGCGAAACGGTTGCTTTCCTGTGGCGCTCGGCCCCGTGCTGGACTAACATTCTTCGTGGTTTATCGGGGGGTTGCGCGTCCTGTCCAAACCCATAATCCGAAAAATCTGCGGTCGCTCGCGCCTCGTTTGAGGGGATGGCCGTATCTCGTTTGAGGAGACAGTCGAATGAAGCCCACTTTCAGTGTCGTAGCAGCTGCCGTCGCTCTGTTTGCCCTTGGCGGCACCGCTCTCGCCGAGATGCCCAAGGCGGTCGGCGCCGGCGAAGGCGAGGTCGATATCGTCGCCTGGCCCGGCTACATCGAGCGCGGCGAGACCGACAAGGCCTACGACTGGGTCACCGACTTCGAGAAGGAGACCGGCTGCAAGGTCAACGTCAAGACCGCCGCCACCTCCGACGAGATGGTCACGCTGATGAACCAGGGCGGCTTCGATCTCGTCACCGCCTCGGGCGACGCCTCGCTCCGGCTGGTCGCCGGCAAGAAGGTGCAGCCGGTCAATGTCGACCTGATCCCGAGCTGGAAGACCGTCGACGACCGGCTCAAGGACGCGCCCTGGCACACGGTCGACGGCGTCCATTACGGCGTCCCCTATCAGTGGGGGCCGAACGTGCTCACGTACAACACCGAGGTCTTCAAGGAGGCGCCGAAGAGCTGGCGCGTCGTCTTCGAGGAGCAGACGCTTCCCGACGGCAAGAGCAACAAGGGCCGCGTGCAGGCCTATGACGGCCCGATCTACATCGCCGACGCCGCCCTCTATCTGATGAAGAAGAAGCCCGAGCTCGGCATCAAGGATCCCTACGAGCTGACGAGGACCAGTATGCAGCGGCGATCGACCTGCTTGCAGGCGCAGCGCGCGCTGGTCGGCCGCTACTGGCACGACGCCATGGTGCAGGTCGACGACTTCAAGAACGAAGGCGTCGTCGCCTCCTCGTCGTGGCCGTATCAGGTCAACCTCCTGCAGGCCGACAAGAAGCCGATCGCCTCGACCATTCCCGAGGAAGGCGCGACCGGCTGGGCCGACACCACCATGATGCACGCCGACGCCGCGCATCCGAACTGCGCCTATATGTGGATGGAGCATTCGCTGAGCCCGAAGGTGCAGGGCGACGTCGCGGCCTGGTTCGGCTCGGTGCCCGTCGGTGCCGGCCGCCTGCAAGGGCAACGCGCTCCTGACCGATGCCGGCTGCGCCACCAACGGCTTCGACAATTTCGACAAGATCTAGTTCTGGCAGACGCCGACGGCCAAGTGCGAGAAGGAGGGCAGCTGCGTGCCCTACTCGCATGGGTGAAGGACTACATCGCCATCCTCGGCAGGTGATGCGTCTAATCAAGAGCGGTCCCCACTCCAATGAGCGGGGCCGCTCCCGCGATGGCGCAGCCCATGTCGCCTGCCGTTACATTCGTCAACGTCTCTCGCCATTTCGGCGCGGTCCGCGCCGTCGACGGCGTCGACGCTCGACATCGCCGAGGGCGAGTTCTTCGCCATGCTCGGGCCCTCGGGCTCGGGCAAGACGACCTGCCTGCGCCTGATCGCCGGCTTCGAGCAGCCGACCGCGGGCCACATCGAGATCTTCGGCGAGACGGCCGAGGGCGTGCCGCCCTACCGGCGCAACGTCAACACGGTCTTCCAGGACTACGCGCTCTTCCCGCATATGACGGTCGGCGACAACGTCGCCTACGGGCTGATGATCAAGGGCGTCGGCAAGGCCGAGCGCGAGGCCAAGGCCGCGAGACGCGCTCGCCATGGTCAAGCTCGCCGGCTACGGCGAGCGCCGGCCCGCGCAGCTCTCCGGCGGCCAGCGCCAGCGCGTGGCGCTCGCCCGCGCGCTGGTCAACGGGCCCAAGGTGCTGCTGCTCGACGAGCCGCTCGGCGCGCTCGACCTCAAGCTCCGCGAGCAGATGCAGGAGGAGCTGAAGGCGCTGCAGCAGAAGCTCGGCATCACCTTCGTCTTCGTCACCCACGACCAGGGCGAGGCGCTGTCGATGGCCGACCGCGTCGCCGTCTTCAACGACGGCAGGATCGTCCAGGTCGGCACGCCGGCCGACATCTACGAGCGGCCCCGCTCGCGCTTCGTCGCCGACTTCGTCGGCTCGTCGAACGTCTGTCGCCCGACTTCGCCGCGAGCCATGGCGGCGCGGCCAAGTGGACCAGCCTCAGGCCTGAGAAGATCGGCGTCTTCGCCGGCGGGCGCGCACGTGCCGGCGAGCGACTGCGCACACCGACGGCGAGGTCAAGATCGGTCAGCTACCAAGGCGCGGCGACGCGGTTCAGCGTCGAGGCCGAGGGCACGCGGATCATCGCCGAGGTGCCGGCCGACGCGACGCGCTTCAACGCAGGGCGACAGCGTGCGGCTGATCTGGCCCAAGTCGGCCATGGTCACCATGGAGGACGGCGCGTGAGCCACGCGGTGACGGCCGCGCCGCGCAGACGGGGTCGCTCGCGCATCTCCGATCTGTTCTTCGCGCGCCCGAAGCTCCTGACGCTCGTGCTGTTGCTGCCGCCGCTGCTCTGGCTCGGCGTCGTCTATGTCGGCTCGCTGTTCGCGCTCCTGCTGCAGAGCTTCTTTTCGATCGACGATTTCTCCGGCCTCATCGTCCGCGAGTTCACGCTCACGACCTACGCGCGAGCTGCTCCAGCCGGCCAATCTCGACATCATCGTCCGCACGGTGCTGATGGCGGCGCTGGTGACGCTCGCCTGCGCGATCGATCGCCTTCCCGATCGCCTACTACGCGGCGCGCTATGCCCGCGGCCGGTGGCAAGGCGCTGTTCTATCTCGCGGTCATGCTGCCGCTGTGGTCGAGCTATCTCGTCCAGGTCTATGCCTGGAAGCTGATCCTCGCCAAGGAAGGCATCCTCACCTGGCGTCGCCAAGGGCCTGCATCTGACGTGGCTGCTCGACGCTTGCTGGCGCTGCCGGTGATCGGCGGCCCGTCGCTGTCGATCAGCTATATCGGCACGTTCCTCGTCTTCGTCTATCTCTGGCTGCCCTTACATGATCCTGCCGATCCAGGCGGCGCTCGAGCGCGTGCCCGCCAACTCTGATCGAGGCCTCGGCCGATCTCGGCGCCGCAGCCGCGGCAGACCTTCCGCACGGTGATCCTGCCGCTGGCGCTGCCCGGCATCGTCGCCGGCTCGATCTTCACCTTCTCGCTGACGCTCGGCGACTACATCATCCCGCAGATCGTCGGCACCTCGCGGCTGTTCATCGGCCAGGCGGTCTACACGCAGCAGGGCACCGCCGGGAACATCCCGCTCGCCGCCGCCTTCACGGTCGTGCCGATCGTGATCATGGGCGTCTATCTCTCGGTCGCCAAGCGCATGGGGGCCTTCGATGCGCTCTGAGCGCGAACCGCGCAAGCCGCTCGGCCTCCGCATCGCGGCGATCGGCGGGCTGCTGTTCCTGCACCTGCCGCTGGCTGCTGATCATCCTCTACGCCTTCACCACCGAGGAGAAGAGCTTCCAGTTCCCGCCGCCCGGCTTCACCACGCAAATGGTTCGCCGTCGCCTGGGAGCGGCCCGACATCTGGCCGCCGCTCTGTCTCTCGCTCGAGGTCGCGGCGATCGCGACGCTGCTCGCGCTGGTGCTCGGCACGCTCGCCGCCGCGGCGCTGTCGCGCGCGCAGCTTCTTCGGCCGCGAGGCGATCTCGCTGCTCTTCGTCCTGCCGATCGCGCTGCCCGGCATCATCACCGGCATCTCGCTCCGCTCGGCCTTCGACCTGGTGGACATCCCGTTCTCGTTCTGGACCATCGTGCTCGGCCACGCCACGTTCTGCATCGTCGTCGTCTACAACAACGCCGTCGCGCGGTTCCGCCGCACGTCGGGCGCTGATCGAGGCGTCGATGGATCTCGGCGCCGACGGCTTCCAGACCTTCCGCTACGTGGTCCTGCCGCAACCTCGCCACGGCGCTGCTCGCCGGCGGCATGCTCGCCTTCGCGCTGTCGTTCGACGAGGTGATCGTCACCACCTTCACCGCCGGCCAGCAGACGACGCTGCCGATCTGGATGCTGTCGCGAGCTGATCCGGCCGCGCCAGCGGCCGGTCACCAACGTCGTCGCCGTCTTCGTCATCGCCGTCACGTTCCTGCCGATCCTCGCCGCCTACTACCTGACGCGCGAGGGCGAGCAGACCGTGGCGGATCGGCGAAATAGCCGGCATAGCCACGCCGTCAAGGGAGGAAAGTCGCATGCTCGACACGCAAATGCTGATCGGCGCCGAATCTTCGATCGACGGCACCGAGGCGCCAGACGAGGCCGATCCTCAATCCCGAAGACCGGCGAGACGATCGTCGAGCCTCCCGGAGGCCATCGCCGGCCCAGGTCGACGCCGCGGTCGATGCCGCGGCCGAAGGCGTTCGCGACCTGGTCGCGCACGACGCCGGCCGAGCGCTCGGCGCTGCTGCTGAAGCTCGCCGACCGGATCGAGGCGCGACGCCGAGGCTTCGCCGCGCTCGAGGCGCTGAATTGCGGCAAGCCGATCGATCCGCGTCCTGCAGCGACGAGATGCCGGCGATCGTCGACTGCTTCCGCTTCTTCGCCGGCGCCGCGCGCGTCATGCCCGGACGCCGCCGCCGGCGAGTATCTGCCGGGCTTCACCTCGATGATCCGCCGCGATCCGATCGGCGTCGTCGGCTCGATCGCGCCGTGGAACTATCCGCTGATGATGGCGGCGTGGAAGATCGCGCCGGCGCTGGCCGCCGGCAACACCATGGTGCTCAAGCCGTCGGAGCAGACGCCGCTCACGACGCTGAAGCTCGCCAAGATCGTCGCCGAGATCTTGCCCGAAGGCGTCGTCAACGTCGTCGTCGGCCGCGGCGCGACGACCGGGCAACGCGCTGATCAACCATCCCGAAGGTCGCGATGGTCTCGCTGACCGGCGAGCATCGCCACCGGCCAGAAGGTGCTGCAGGCCGCCCGGCGACGATCAAGCGCACGCATCTCGAGCTCGGCGGCAAGGCGCCGGTCATCGTGTTCGACGACGCCGATATCGATGCGGTGGTCGCCGGGCTGCAAGACCTTCGGCTACTACAATGCCGGCCAGGATTGCACCGCCGCCTGCCGCATCTATGCCGGCAAGAAGATCTACGACAAGCTCGTCGCCGACCTCGCCAGCGCCGTCGTCGAGCATCAAGTACGACCGCGCCGACGACGACGAGAACGAGATCGGGCCGCTCATCTCGCGGCGCCAGCGCGAGCGCGTGCCGGCTTCGTCGAGCGCGCGGCGCGAGCGAAGCACGTCGAGATCGTCGACCGGCGGCAAAGTCCGCGAGCGGCAAGGGCTTCTTCTACGAGCCGACGGTCGTCGCCGGCGCGCGGCAGGACGACGAGATCGTGCGCGCGAGGTGTTCGGCCCGGTCGTCTCGGTCACGCGCTTCACCGACGTCGACGAGGCGGTCGCCTGGGCCAACGATTCCGACTACGGCCTCGCCTCGTCGGTGTGGACCAAGGACGTCGCGCAAGGCGATGGCGGTCGCGGCGCGGCTGCAGTACGGCTGCACCTGGATCAACTGCCACTTCATGCTGGTCAACGAGATGCCGCATGGCGGCATGAAACAGTCCGGCTACGGCAAGGACCTGTCGATCTACGCGCTCGAGGACTACACCGTCGTCCGCCACGTGATGGTGAAGCTGTGAGACTGGCGCGGACGGAAGATGCGGCTGGCGACGAGCGCACGGAAAAGACCGACGCCGTGAGCGACGCCGACATCGCGCGAGCGCACGCGGTCTACACGCCGTCCATGCTGTCGATCTACGACCTGCTCGTGCATGGGCTGTCGAACCATCTCGCCTGGCGCTGCCCGACGCGGCGGCTGCTCGACCTCTATCGCGCCAATCTTTCGTCCAATCATCTGGAGGCAGGTGTCGGCACCGGCTTCTTCCTCGACCGCGCCGGAGAGCGAAGCTTCGAGCGCCTTGTCCTGCTCGACATCAATCGCCACTGCCTCGACCGCGCGGCGCGAAGGCTTGCGCGCTTCTCGCCGGTGCTTCGCGAAGCGAATCTGCTCGCGCCGATCGAGCCGCGGCTTCAGGCTTTCGACAGCGTCGGGCTCACTTACGTGCTGCATTGCCTGCCCGGCCGCCTGAGCGAGAAGCTCGCGTGCCTCGATCATCTTCGCCCCGCGATGGGCCAGCGCGCGGTGCTGTTCGGCGCCACCATTCTCGGGCGCGGCATCGCGCCGAACGGGGCGGCGCGGGCGCTGCTCGATCTCTACAATTCGAAAGGCGTGTTCAACAATCGCGAAGACGATTTCGAGACATTGTCCGACGGGCTGCGGCGCCGCTTCGCAAAGGTCGAGATCGAGCGCCAGGGTTGCGTCGCTTTATTTCGCGCCGTGCGCCCATAAGCTGGAGGCGAGGGCGGTTTTCCGGGCATTGGCGGCGATCCCGCCTTGGGATGGTCATTAACCTGCCGCTTACCATGCGAAGTTTCGCCCAGGTTCACGGTTAACCCTTGGTAAGGGTAGGGCACTACCCTGGGGCCGTGAGCGCTTGGTCCAGTGCACCTTCGTGCTGGCGCGACGGCGGACCGGAGCCTTCCGATCGTGAGGGAATCTGTTATGCGTACGCGATTGAACCAGGTTGTGGCTTTTGCTGCCGTGCTAATGGCCAGCGCCACGGCCTCAAGCCCAGTTCTTAGTGCCGACCTTCCACCTGCGCCGCTGACCCCGATCTACGAGCAGCCGCTGCCGCCCGAGAATGTGTTCGAGGGTTGGTATCTCGGCGGCACGATCGGCGGCGCCACGGTGAGCTACGACTTCTCCCCGGCCGACGGGTCGGTCGACACGAGCGGGGTGCTCGGCGGCGTCATCGGCGGGTGGAGCTGGCAGAGGGGGCCGTGGGTGGCCGGCGTCGAAGGCGACATCCTCGCCGCCGATATCAGCGGCAGCCGCCACTTCAACGGCGGTGCGAATCTGGCGAGCCCAGACATTGATACCATGGCCGATCTCCGCTTGCGTGCCGGCTATGCCATCACCCCGCGCGTGCTCTTGTTCGGCACGTTCGGCGGCGCGTGGGCCAGTGCCGATCTGCCGATCAAAGGTCCAGGCGGCAGCGGCGGTAGCGCCGACTTCTTCGGCTGGAGCGTCGGCGGCGGCGCCGAGGTCGCGCTCAATCCGAATTGGAGCGCGCGCTTCGACTATCAGTTCACCGATTTCTCCTCGGAGAAGGTCAACTATCCGGGCGGCTCGGTGACCTACGATCCCGATGCCAACACCTATCGCGGCTCGCTGATCTACCGCTTCTAGCCCAGACGGAAGCCGTTTCAGACTTCGTCATGCCGGGCGAGGGACCACCCTTCCGGCCATCACGATTGTTCTTGCGCGTAAGACGCGGGGATGCCGGCACAAGGCCGGGCATGACGGCGTCAGTGCGCGACCGGGGGCACGGCGATCTCGCTCGCGGCACAGCCGGTCCTGGTCCTCGTTCGCGCCGCAGCCTCGCGGCGCAAGATCGCGGCCGAAGCAGACGCGGATATCGAGAAGCTTCCCCTTGCGGCAAGTGATGGAGATCATCTCCGGCTTGAGCCAGGGGTTGGCGGCGAGGAATTGGCGCTCGATCTCGTCTGCCGAGAGTTGGAGCGGCGTATCGGTTGCCTTGAATTCGGGCGGCACGGCGATGCGCTCGTAAAGCTGGCGCGACACGGCGAAATAGCGCTCGGGATCGAGCCCCGAGCAGGTGCCGTGCGTGCGGTACTCATGGATGACGAGGTTCTTGCTTGGCATGATATCGCGCATGTTCGCGATCACCTCGCTCGGCACCCAGATCTTGGTCTCCGTCCGGCAGTTCTCGGGCCAGCCTTTCTCATATTGCGGCCAGAGCCCGTGCAAGGTGAAAGCATGGGGCGTGGGGTCGTCGCATTCCGCGTCGTTGCGGAGATCGCCTTTGGTCAGGCAATAGGTCGGCGCCCAGCCGAGCACGAGCGCGTAATAGTCGAACGTTCCCGTATCGTCGTGGCCGAAGTGCTTGGGCCGGGCGCACCTGGTTTTGGCGCACTGGCTCCGGCCCGTTCGTGCCACGCATCGCGTAGATGGCAATGAGCGCGATCGCGATAATCGCGGCGGCGGCGAAGTTGGATCGCGACGGCGTCATGCGTTGCGACCGAGCTCGGCCAGGATGCGCGCCCAGCTCCGCGCGCCCTTGGTGAAGCTGCGGAGATTATACTTCTCGTTCGGCGAATGGATGCGGTCGTCGTCGAGCGCAAAGCCGATCAACAGCACATCCATGCCGAGCCGCGAGCGGAACAATTCGACGATCGGGATCGATGCGCCGCAGCCGATCATCACCGGCGGCTTGCCCCATTCGGCCTGAAGCGCCCGCGCCGCGGAACGAAAAGCAGGCGCGCTGGTGTCGAAGCCGACTGCCGGCGATCCGCCTTCGCCGGCGAAGGTGGCGCTGGCGTCAGACGGCAGGCGCTGTTCGACGAAACGATGCCAGGCCGCGATGATCTTGTCGGGCTCCTGTCCAGGAACCAGGCGGAAGGACAGCTTGGCGGTCGCGCGCGAGGGGATCACCGTCTTGTTGCCGGGGCCGCCATAGCCGCCATGAATGCCGTTGATCTCGGCGGTCGGGCGCGACCAGAGCTGCTCGAGGATGCTGAAGCCGGTCTCGCCGGAAGGCGTGCTCAAGCCGACGCCGCCGAGAAAGCCCGCTTCGTCGAAGCCGAGCGCGCGCCAGGCGGCAAGCTCGCCGGGCGGGGGCTGGCGGACGCTGTCGTAGAAGCCGGGAATGGCGACGCGGCCGTCTTTGTCGTGCAAGCCCGACAGAAGCTGCGACAGCGCCTGGAGCGGATTGCGCGCAGGGCCGCCGTAAAGACCTGAATGAAGGTCGCGCGACGGCCCGGTGACGGTGATCTCGGAATAGGCAAGCCCGCGCAAGAAGGCGGTGACGGCCGGGCTGTCCACGTCCCATTGCCCGGTGTCGCAGACGAGCGCGAGGTCGGCCTTGAGCTCATCGCCATGGGCCGCGAGGAACG
Source organism: uncultured Alphaproteobacteria bacterium (assembly GCA_963742355.1). Lineage (GTDB taxonomy): Bacteria > Pseudomonadota > Alphaproteobacteria > Rhizobiales > Methyloligellaceae > Methyloceanibacter. The sequence goes on from CAVULQ010000005.1 coordinate 686,273, forward strand.
GCGCGAGGCTCGGGCTTCCCGATTCCTCCTCGCCCTCGATCAGCACGCTGACATCGACGGGCAGGGAGCCGTGCTCGGAAAGCCAGGCGCGGCAGGCCTCGATGAAGGTCATCACCTGGCCTTTGTCGTCGGAAGCGCCGCGGGCGACGATCATCTTGCCGTGGCGCGGGTCCTCGACGAGGCGCGGAGCGAAAGGCGGCGCGTCCCATTCCTCCAACGGGTCGGGCGGCTGGACGTCGTAATGGCCGTAGAACAGCACATGCGGGCGCCTCTCTCCGGCGTCCTTCGCGCGCCAATGCGCGACCACCATCGGTTTGCCGAGAGTGGGCTCGACGCGGGCGTCGAAGCCGATCTCGCGCAAGGCTTCGGCGCACCATGCGGCGGCGGCCACGCAAGCCTCGTGATGGGAAGGATCGGTCGAGACGCTCGGGATGGCGAGCAGCTGGAACAGCCGCTCGAGCGAGGCCGCCTCGTGCTTGGCGAGGCGGTCGAGGACGTGCGCGCAAGCGCAAGCCCTCGCGTTGCGTCCGTCGATGGTCATGGCTTGTCGGTCGGGCGCGGTCGCTGAGCTACGCGCGAGAAAACGAGCCCCACACCGATAACCGCGTGATGCGATGCCGCTATCGGGGCGGATGGAAGAAGGCTCGAATGTGGGGGAGAGCTACTCGCCGAGCTGCACGTTGATGGCCTGCGGACCCTTGCCACGGCGATCCGGCTCGGTCTCGAACGATACCCGCGCACCTTCATCCGGCGCCGGCAGGCCCGAGCGCTGCAATGCAGAGATGTGCAAAAACACATCCTTGCCACCATCGTCCGGCGTGATGAAGCCGAACCCCCGCGAATGATTGAAGAACTTGACCGTCCCGGTCTGACGCATGGGAAGCTCCTTTTCCCCTTCCAAATGACCCGCGTGCCGAGCGCACGCAGAAAATCAGGCGAGTTCAGAATTCGGGAAAAGAAAGAGCGTCGCCTCCCAACGAGCGCACGCGGCCAGTTCTCCACCCGGGTTCGCAGTCTGCCCGCAAAACGCCTCACTCTAGGGGCGCGAGCGGGCCAAGCGCAAGACCCATGTGGTTCGCGTTCTCGGCGAGAATGGAAGCCGAAAATTGTCTAATTCGGGTAGGGATCGTGCGTAAGTCCGCCGTCAGAGGCTCAGGCGGAAAATCAAAATGCGGCCCGAAGTCGGTGGGCGCGGGGGGCATCTTGGCCGGCCCCCAAACGTCCCGCAAGGTCAGCGAATAGCCGCCCACGCCGCGCTCGCGCACCACGTAGCCGCCCTGGAGCTTGCGCGGGGCCGGCGCCCGTTCCGCTCCGGCGGAGACCTCGCCGGCCGACAGGCAGCGCGGCGGCCGCGAGGACGGCGGTGAGGGGAAGAAGCTTGCGAAGGGCGGGAAGCATCACCGATCACCTGATAATGCGGTTGGAGGCGGAACGTTTCGAATCGTCCCTCGGATCACCCCTCACTCTGATCGGTGTTGGTTACCATAGTGTCACCCGCGCCTTCGCAAGATTCGAATGGGCTTCCGCGTTACCCGCAAACTTTAGCGGAACTCGTGCAAACGGCAAGCGGGCCCTTTTTCGCGCAGGTGGTGTGGCTCTTGCCGACCTTGACGATCTTGTCCTTGTTCTTGTGCGCCCAGTGGCTGATCTCGTGCTTCAGGTGCTTCATCGACTTATCGGTGGCCTTGGCATCGTTCAAGGCGCGCGCTTTGGCCGAAGCGACAGTGCAGCTTCCGGCCTCGACCGGCTGCGAGGCGACCGAATAGGCGGAAATCGCAGCAAGTGCGGCGCCGGCAATTAGAAATTTCTTGATCATCGTGTTCCCCCTGTTGAGTGAGTTGGCGGAGTCTTCCGCCGGGCGGACTATGCTATTTCCGCCATTCTCTGCCTAGCGCTTCCATGCAACGCTTAGATGTTACGTGAAGATGACGATTTTCGCGTTTTGCAGGTATTTCCAGCACTTGCCCCGAGGGGCTCAAGGCGCGCGATGTTGTGACGCAACGTTTTCCCCCGGGAGGGGCGGGCAGGTCTGGACGGGACGGGCAGGGGGCCAGCGGCAGGCTTAGGCCGGCCCAGCCGGGACTGGCCGCCCCTGCCACCCATGCCCCCTTAGGCGGGGTGCCTCGGACCTTGGCGGAATAAGCCGGCAAATCGGCCCGCCGCCAGCGTTTGTCCGCTGGCGGCGTCAGGCGTTGGCGATTACGACGCCGCAGGCTGCATGAAGCCCGGGGTGCTCACGAAGATCGCATAAGGATGCGCCGAGACCACCGCGTGCCCGCGCGCCGAGGCCCGAGCGCCAGGCTTGTAGGAATAGGAGACGGCAACGTGCGTCGAGCGGGCGCTGTTCGCTGCCATTCGTGCCATCTTCTTCGAGCGCGGCGGCTCCCAAGCGACAGCGATCTTGGCCTGAGAGTTATGACCCACGGTGACTTTCTTCGTCTTGATCGAGGCGACTGCAACTTTGGTCTTCGCATGGACCGGCGACAGCGAAGCCACGGCCGTAGGCTTGAGGGTCTTGGTCGGGCGATTCCTCGCCTCGATCAGCCGTGCCGGGGCGGCAGTGTTTGCCGCATGATGCGGCTCAGCCGCAGCACTCTCCTTGGCCGCGAGCGCCACGCCCTTCTTCGCCTTCGCGGTCGCTTCACCCAAAGCAGCGAGAGCGCTGCCGCCATCGGGTGCTGTGGTGCTGATCCGTACCTGGGCGGTGCCCGCGCCAAGCATGCCAATGCTTGCAGCGGCCGCCTTGGATAGATCGATGATTCGACCCCCGATAAAGGGTCCGCGGTCGTTGATTCGCACGACCACCGAGCGACCATTGGTCAAGTTCTGGACCAATACCCTCGTTCCGAACGGCAGCGAACGATGTGCGGCCGTGAGCTCGTTCGGGTTCATTCGCTCGCCACTTGCCGTGACATTTGCCGGCAGCGAGTACCAGGAGGCATGGCCGACCTGGTCCGCCTTGGCGACATCGAGAGGTAGCAATGCAGCGGTGCCGAGAAGCCCCACGCTAATCATCTTGGCTCGCATACTGAACATACGCTTAGTGCTCCTTATTCGATTGTCTGGGAGGTTAGGAGGCCGACGAAGAACTCGAGCCGGCCGCACTCGTTGGTGCAGTGCGGTAAGCTACTGCTCAAGTAGGCAAAAAATGGGCTAGGCAAGGGTCATTGAGGGGCGATGTATGGGCAGGGCCTGTTTTTCTTTTGTTAAGGTTGACGGCGGCCAGGAAGAAAAGGCCCCATACGGTCTCTTTCGCACCCGCGAAAGCAGCCGGGCCCCGCTTTCGCAGAGCAACAAAGCAGAATTGATGTTGGAGGCCTGATCGGCGTCAGAGGGACTTGATAGCGGCGCCGGTACTACAGGCTGAATTGAGCATGCTCGCTTCCTAAGCAGCTAAGAAAGCTGTTCAATCCTTGGCCAAATCCTGCCTAATCCTTGCCCTTTTCAATGTTTATTGTCAGAGTGTCGCTTACAGAGGAACGCCAACGCCAAGGAAAGGACTCGAGGACCAACTGCGATGACGCAGAAGAAGAAGACTCAAGAGCCGCAGGAGAGCCAGCAGCTCTCGGCGGGCGAGTACACCGGGCGAGAGCCCATGACCGGTGCGCAAGCTGCTTACCTCCAGACGCTGGCTAACGAGGCCCGCGAACCTGGGGCCTATAGGCAGGGCCTGACCAAGCGCGAAGCCTCCAAGCGCATCGAGGCGCTCATGGAGCGGCTCAGGCTTGGTGAGTTGCCGCCACACACCGATTAGGCCTGCCGGCAAGCGCCTGGATGAGGTGCCGGCGGGCGCGTGAGGGGTTGGCGATGGGATGGCCGCGTGCGGCCAGCGTGCTTCTGCTCGGCTCTTTGCTCATCGGCGTCGACGTTCTGCTCATTGGCACTGGTGCGGGCAACGCGATGGCTCTTACGCTCACTTCCCCAGCCTTCAAGCAAGGTGGCAAGATTCCATCGAGCTATACGTGCGAAGGCAACGACGTCTCGCCACCGCTCGTGTTCGAGGGCGTTCCGCAAGGCACCAAGTCGCTTGCGCTCGTCATCGACGACCCGGACGCGCCGGACCCCAAGGCTCCGAAGCATGTCTGGGTGCATTGGGTCGTGTTCAATCTTCCCACTGACACCAAGCGGCTTGAGGAGAATGCATCGGCGGCCGGGCTTCCCAAGGGCGCCGTGCAAGGCGTGAACGATTTTCAGAGCAAGACATATGGCGGCCCTTGCCCACCGATCGGGCGGCATCGCTATTTCCACAAGCTCTATGCGCTCGACGTGACGCTGCCCGCCAAGGCTCTCGGCAAGGCCGAGCTCGAGGCGGCGATGCAGGGCCACGTGCTGGGTAGGGCCGAGCTCATGGCCACCTATCAGAAGGGCGATCCGTAAGCCTCAGATGGAGGACATCCTCCCCCTAATCGCGCTCGGCGTGACCTTCCTTGCGGTGTACGCGGCGCAGGCCGTGGCCATCCGCAAGGGCCGCTCGCGCCTGGGCTGGATGTGGGTGGCTGCCTTACTTGGGCCAATTCCGCTCCTCATCTTGCTCATCCTTCCCTCGAAGCTTCCCTTCGAGCAGACTCCCGGTTCATGAGCGTTACACAAAAGTCCTTCCCCTTGACTGACCATCAGCCATCGGCACAGTGAGGCTATGCGCAAACCCTCCTTCCTCGCCTGGTTCTCCACGTCCACCTCCGCCATCACTTCAATTCTCGGCCTCGCAGCGGCGCTCATCTTGGCGCCCAGCGCACTCACGCCGAGCGCCTATGCCGCCGGATGCGCGAGCCCGGCCACGTTCCCCACTTGGCTGCAAGGCTTCAAGAAAGACGCCATCGCGCAAGGCATCTCGCCGCAAGTCGTGTCGGAAGCGCTGGATGGGTTGACCTACGACCCCGCCGTGATCGCCAAGGACCGCGGTCAGGCCGTGTTCGCGCAGAGCTTCCTCCAGTTCTCGGGGCGCATGGTCAATGGCAACCGGCTCAGCATGGGATCGGCTTTGCTCAAGAGGAATGCGGCGACCTTCGCCAAGATCCAGCAGCAATACGGCGTGCCGGGTCCCGTGCTGGTCGGCTTCTGGGGGCTCGAAACCGATTTCGGCAAAGTGATGGGCAACATGGACACGTTGCGCTCGCTCGCCACGCTGGCGTTCGATTGCCGGCGTCCCGACGAGTTCAAAGAGCAGTTGATGGATGCGTTGCGCGTTATCCAGCGCGGCGATCTCAGCCCAAGCGAGATGCACGGGCCGTGGGCCGGGGAGGTCGGCCAGTTCCAATTCGTGCCGAGCGTCTATTACAAATACGCCGTCGATTTCGACGGCGACGGTACCCGCAATCTCATCAGCGATACGCCCGACGCGCTCGCTTCGGCGGCGAACTATCTCAACGGCCTCGGCTGGCAGCCGAACCAACCGTGGATCGAGGAAGTGCGCGTGCCGGCCAATCTTCCGTGGGATCAGGCCGATGTCACCATCAAGAAGCCGCGCGCGTTCTGGGCGCAGCACGGCGTGACTTATCCGAGCGGCAAGCCGATCCCGGCCGACAACGTACAGGTCGGGCTGCATCTGCCCATGGGCCGGAACGGCCCTGCCTTTATCACTTATCCCAATTTCGACGTCTATCTCGAGTGGAACAAGTCGCTCGTCTATTCGACGACCGCTGCTTATTACGCGTCGCGCCTTGCCGGTGCGCCGGCGCTCAGTCAAGGGAACGCGCCGGTCGAGACCTTGAGCCTGCCAGAGATCAAGGAGCTGCAGCAGCTTCTCGCCAAGCGCGGCTTCGATGTCGGCAAGATCGATGGCGTCGTCGGCGCGAGCACGCGGGACGCGATCCGCAGCATGCAAGTCAAGTTTGGGCTCCCGCCCGACGGCTATCCGAGCGAAGAGCTGTTGGACCGCATGCGCAACGGGTAGGTCCTGGCTTCTCTCATGAGGACAGCGACCTCGGCCCGCTGACATAGGGATTGCCGGACTCGAAAAAGCGACGCTTGCGATCGACTTCGCGAGTCAGGCCGATGCGCGTGCTGCTCCGGATTGGACTTATGCGCCGTGCCGCCGTGCCGAGCCAAAGAGCGTCCCCGGCACAGAGATCGACGCCGTCATAGCGCTTGTCTATGTGCATGGCTTGGGCGAGGCGTCCAGGGCCGCGCGCAATATCGCGAGCACGCGTCGTCTTCCGAAAGCGCTGCATGATCTCGATGCCTTCGAGAGGTTCCAGCGCACGCAAAAGCACGCCCGCGCCGACGCCGGGTTCCTCGCTGCTAACGTTGACCATGAACGAGGAGCCATAAGTGAAATAGACATAGCAGTAGCCAGGACCGAGAAATAAAGACTGGTTGCCTCGTGTCTTGCCTCGGAAAGCGTGGCCGGCGGCGTCGCCAGGCGGATAGGCCTCCGTTTCAACGATGACTCCGCTGAGCCTCGCTGTCGGAAGCTCGTGGACCAGCGTCTTCCCGATCAGATACCGCGCGAGCTCCATCGTTGCCACAGGCAATTCCGTCCGGCGCACAGGCTCGACACTCCGTGTGGTTAGCGTCAGGAGACCGCCTCGGCGTAGGCCAGCACCTCTCGCAAACGGCCCGTATTGACATCGAAAATGAAGCCCCGCACAGGAACTTCTTTCGAAATCCAGGGATGCGACCTGACCATCTCGATCTGGTCCTTAGTTTGCTGCTCCGGGTCCTTGAAGGCAAAGAAGCGCATCGGGGCGGGCGTTGCATCTCCAGTCAGCTTGGAGAGTTTGGCGTTCAACTCTGCATCGGTAAAGGTCGTAAATCCGCATCCAGTGTGATTGAGGATCATGATCTCTTTGGAGCCAAGCACGCGCGTTGAGACGATTAGCTCTGCCAGAACGTCCTCGGTGACGGCAGGCCCTCCGGTTCGGATGACGTCAAGGTCGGCGTGCTTCAATCCGAGAATCCCGGGAAGGTCTGAGAGCCGAGGATCCATGCAAGTCACGACCGCAATTTTCGGCTTGGGCGGCCCCGCCCCCCACTTCGGGTCATACGTCTTGGCATAGTGTTCGTTTGCTTTCAGCGCTTGGTCGATTACACCCATGGCTTCCTCCATCTCGGTCGTCCGCGCGGGACAGATAAAGACGCGCGGAGGGGTCCAACCATCCGCGTGAGGAAAGCGACAACTCAGAGCAGCCCCAACCGCAGCGTCGGGAGACTAGGTGGGTCGGAGCGCCAAGGGCGCCCTCCTCCTGATGGTGCAGCTAAGTCCCGAAGGGGTTGCTAGACAAAGGGCAATTCGCCGCAGTGTTGCTCACCAAGTGGCTATCAACCTTATCCGTCAGTTCCGTCGTTGGCACTATGTTTCAACGATGACTCCGCTGAGCCTCGCTGTCGGCAGCTCGTGGACCAGCGTCTTCCCGATCAGATACCGCGCAAGCTCCATCGTTGCCACAGGCAACTCCGCCCGGCGAAGGCGCTCGATGTTGCACTGAGGAGGGTTCATTGCGACCACCTACGCGGCCACTGAAGGATGCCGGCGTGAACTACTCCGACCTGCAGAACGACGTGCGCAAGACGCTGGCGCTGAACCTTTTGGAAAACGAGAACTCTGGCGCTGGCGGAAATCGCCTTTGCGCTCGGCTACTCCGAAGTCAGCGCGTTCAATCACGCCTTCCGGCGCTGGGTCGGCCAATCGCCGGGCGATTATCGTCGACTACGCGCGGTTCATGGCAAATCCGCCGCAGCGAAGACGTCGGAGCCGCCCGCTAGGGGATCGAATTGAACGACTCCGCTCGGCAGGCCTCGAACTGCGCCTTGCCGACCGCGTGGCACTGCTTGCCAAGTTCGATGGCGAGTTCGCCTGCGGGTCGCAGACCTACACAGTTACCGGAGCGCTGCGGCGCACGTGGTGATCAGCTCTCTGCCTTCTGACCTCATTGCGGACATGCCGAGCCCCGAGCCTCGGCCGCTCCTCACGGAAGGCTTTCGAATCCGAAGATACGCTTCCAGTCGTTCTTCATGCTGATCACGGTCCAGCCGTCCTTCTTCGCCTCGTCGAACAGCTCCTGGGTAAACGTGCCGACCTTAGTGTCGGGAAGGCCCTCGGCTGGCCCATAGGCATATTCGCGCGTCGGGTCGTCGTGGAGGACGAGCATTTCGAGCCGCACGCCGTCGCCGGCTCCGGTGTATTCCAGCATCTGTTGATCGCCGGTGCGAGTTGCCAAACGCCGCAACAGGCCGACGCCCGATCATCAGGTGAATGCCCTGGGCTTACCGGCGTTGTTGTCGTTGAGGAGGAGCTTCGGGTCTTTGGTCAAGATCGGCTTGCCGTCCTTGTCATAGCTGTACGAAGTGCCGCCCATGGTGCCTACCACCTGTTCCGGCGGGATGCCGTAGACGCGCTCGGAATAAACACGCACGAAATCCTGGCCGCCACCGGTGACGATGTAAGTTTTGAAGCCGTTGGCTCGCAGGTAGCTCAGCACCTCCTGCATCGGCTGGTAGGTGAGTTCGGTGTACGGCCGCTTCCAGCGCCCGTCCTTGGCTGTCGCGATCCACTTCTCGACTTCTGCGTTGAAATCGTCCACCGTCATGCCAGTGAGCGTGGCGTAGAGGATTTTTTCGAGGTCGGGCGTTGACAGCTTTGCCATTGCCTCGCGGTCACCGGACAGCACCGTCTTGAAGGGCTCGACATTGGCAAGTTCCGGCTTGGCCTTGACCAGGGCCGGGACCCGCTCCAGGCAGTACTCCACCTGGGTGTACATCGGATGCTCGACCCACAGCGTCCCATCCTGATCGAAGGTGGCGATCCGCGCCTCGGGCGGCACGAAGTTCGGGTTCGACGCATCGGTCGTGGCCTTCACGAAATTCACGATTGCTTGCTTTGCGGGACCGTCATTCCATGAGGGCAACGGGTCTGACTGCGCCGATGCGGCTGTGGGGAGGAGCAGGCCGAACGTGACGGCCAGCGCGGCCAGCGATGCGATCAAGCTGCGCCGACTGATAGGCTTCATGGCTTCAAATCCCACGCCTTGAGTTCCTTCCGAGCCGTCCCGAAGTTGCCAAGGTGATAGACGGACGCCGCCAGCTGGCGAGAACGTGAATGCATCAAACGGTTCGGCGAGCATCTCCTTGAGGTAATCCTGAGGTGCGACGCCGATGGTGACATGCGGATTGAAATTTTTGGCCGTTTCGTTCGGAACGAACGCCGCGACGTAGTCGATGGTTGGCTGATTGATCTCCGGGTCCTCTGGCGTGGTGACGTACGCCGCGGCGGTCCCTGTTTTCTCAGTGAAAGGCGCAACGGCGTCGATTAGTTCTTGCTGCAACCTCAAAAGGTCGTCTGTCGGCTCGACCACGATGCCCCCAAGGCCAATGTCCTTCCAGGGTATGTAGTAGTACGTGAACGCCTTCAGCTTCCAACTGGCGACCTTCTCGTCGGCCAGAACCTTGCCTGCCGCAGCGTAGACTTTGTCGAGGTCCGCCGTACGGACGTACCGCTGCAGCATCGAGATGTGAGGATGGTGCGTGGCATCCAGTGCGAAGCCCTTCGGGAAAACCTTGAGCAAACGAGCGTTCGCGGCCTCCGCGTGCTCGATCATGGTTGCGTCCGGTTCCAGCGCGATGTCGATGGCCGTGACTGGGTTTTCCTGCGCGTCGGACGCTGCTGCATAGCCGAGCAATCCGAAGCCCATTACGAGCGCGGCCAAGACGTTCATGTATCTAAGCATGTGACCTCCTTATTCGGCCAAGCTTGGAGGCAAACGGGCGGCCCTTTCGGACCGCCCGAGCGCTTCGATAGTTTGGCCTATTGTCCGGCCTGGCTCTTGATCATCTCATCAACCTGGGCCTTTACAGCTTCCAGATTGAAACTGGCCGGAGCCTGCATTGGAGGAAACTCGATAGCCGTTTTCGCGAGCTCCGCCACCCTCTGCTGCACGGAGACGAAACGCCAAAACTCGCGGGCATAAAAGTCGTTCATGTATCCGCCGCCGAGATTGTTCAGAGTTTCGGCGTTGATGGACGGAGTTCGCTCAAACGGATCCTGGCGGATGTTGTAAATGAGCGGCATGTCGGTCGTGGTCTTGGGGCCAGGCCAGCCCAGCGGTTGCTGGTAGAACTGGTACTTGAAGTCATCGATGCGCAAAGCACCCAGCTTAGCGCCGCCAAAATAGAACAGCTCGTGGCGAGCAGATGGCCCCTTGCCCAGCAAGAGGTCCATCTGATTGTAGCCGTCGAGGTGATTCTTGTAGGTGCGGTCGCCCAGCTTCACCCCCGCCAGAAGTTGGTTCGTGATGTCAGGGTTGCCGGCGGCAGCCATCAGGGTGGGGAACCAATCGAGTCCCGAGAAGATGCCGTTCTCGACCGTGCCCGGCTTAACCATGCCTGGCCAACGGATGATAGCACGGCACGCGGAAGCCGCCCTCGAAGACGGTGCCCTTGGTGGCTTTGAACGGCGTCATACCGCCGTCCGGCCAGGTGAACACCTCCGCGCCGTTGTCGGTGGTGAAGATGACGATGGTGTTGTCAGCCTCGCCGATATCGTCCAAGTGCTTGAGCAGCGCGCCAATGCTGTCGTCCATCTGCGCCATGCCCGCCTCTTCCAGGCCGTAGTTACTCTGATAATTCATCATCGCCTGGTACTTCGGGGGGATGTAGGTGAACACGTGCATCCGCGTCGTGTTGTGCCAGAGGAAGAAAGGCTTGCCGTCCGTTTTGGCCTTATCCATGAAGTCGCTTGAGGCCTTCACCAACACATCATCGAAGGTCTCCATGTCGTACTTGGCCTTGCGACCCTCCTGCAAATTCTGGCGCCCCGCCATGTTGGGGAACGGCGCCAAGGGTCCTTCATCTTCGATCTTCTGTTTTCCGATGGCGCCCCATCGCGGCTGATCCGTACGGTCGTCGGTATCCGTCGCCCAACAGTGCACCAAGTCGCGCGGCCCGGTCTTGTCGTATCCAGTCCTGCGGGTAGGTCGAAACCAGTACGGGTCCGACATCGCATCGAGATGGTACAGGTAGCCGAAGAATTCATCGAAGCCATGCACGCAGGGCAGATACTTATTCAAGTCGCCGAGATGGTTCTTGCCGAACTGCCCGGTCTCGTAACCCAACGACTTAAGAGCCGTGGCGAGCGTGGCAGCCTCGGCTGGCAGACCCACGTCAGTTCCAGCCTGCCCGACGGTCGTCAAGCCGGTGCGGATCGGCAGTTCGCCGGTAATGAAGTTCGCCCGACCCGCCGTGCAGCTCGCCTCGGCGTAGTAGTCGGTGAAGCGCATGCCCTGCGGAGGCAAGTCCGTCGAGGTTCGGCGTCTTGCCCGACATGATGCCTTGGTGATAGGCGCCGATGTTGAACCAGCCGACATCGTCGCCCATGATGACGAGGATATTCGGCTGCTTTTGTGCCGGCGCGGCGCTGGCGAAATCTGACGCGACGACAGATGCGAGGGCTGTCGCGCCCATCAACATCGCGAGGGAAACAGGCCGCAACTGCGCGAGACTGCTTCTCAGCCATGATGTTTCGTCTGGAGGTACGTTCGACGTTTCACTCAAGCTATCGTTGCTCACAGCGTTTCCTCCTTGTTGCGACGGGGTTGGGTCGGTGAGGCCGATCCTGCCTCAGGCGCACCTGCCACGAACGATCCAGTCTGAAATTGTAAGCTGTAAGAATCGCCTGCCATGTCCTCTAACGGGCAATTGGCAGGGAAGGCCTCGACGAGAAGCTCCCGCTTCTGCCGCACCTGAGGTGGATGGGCGCGATACGCGCCGCAGGACACCGAGGTGGTCCAACAGGACGAGCCACAAGACTGGCATAGTGGTCGGTCGCAAAGCTTCACTTATTGCCGCGTTCGCACGCGCGTGGGTGGCCGATGTCAGCGCGTTCAATCACGCCTTCCGGCGCTGGGTCGGCAAAGGTTCCGTAGCGGACCCGCATTTGCCGCAAAGTTGTGATGGTTCTCGCCATGGCCGGCTAACGCTGTGGCCTGGCCTAGCCGCGAGGAGGACGTGATGAGCTTGATGCCTGTTTCTTGGCGAGGTCGATCGCCGCGCCGGAGCGCGAGCACCTTCTTCTTCTTGGTGCTTGCAGTGTTGGTTGCTGCCCCCGCAGCTCGGGCTCAGGATGATGATGCCGCCAAAATTCTCAAGGCGATGTCCGACTACATGGCGAGCCAAAAGTCCATCTCGCTCTCCTTTGATACGGACATAGAGGTGATCACCCCCGAGATCCAAAAACTTCAGTTCGCCAGTTCCGGCAAGCTAGTGCTCAGCCGGCCGGACAAGCTCCGTGCAAGTCGGACGGGTGGCTACGCCGACGTCGAACTTGTCTTCGACGGCAAGACCGTCTCGGTGCTCGGCAAGAACCTCAATGCCTATGCGCAAGCGGACGCTCCAGGCACGATAGATCAGTTAGTCGATCTCTTGAGAAACCAATATGGACTTGAGCTACCTGGAGCTGATCTCCTGGTGTCTAATCCCTATGAGGCGTTGATGCCGGACGTCATCACGGCCAAGCATATTGGCCAGGGAGTGATCGACGGCGTCGAGTGCGAGCATCTTGCCTTCCGCAATCAGGACACGGATTGGCAGCTTTGGGTCGAGACGGGTGACCATCCGGTTCCACGCAAGTTCGTCATAACCAGCAAGGCGACAGCCGCAGCACCGCAGTACACGCTGGTTATCAAGGATTGGAAGACGGACGTAGAACCAGGCGCTGACGCCTTCGCCTTTCAGCCGCCGGCCGACGCAAAGAAAGTCGATTTCAAGGCTCTCGGAGACATCGACGAGGTACCGCCAGGAGTAGCGAAGGGAGAGCACGAATGACTCACGCTCTTTATTGGTGTTTGCGCATCACGTTAGTGGCGATCCTAAGTGCGGGATGCCTTTCGCTTAGTGACAGCGGTGCGCTCAGGCAATCCGGATCTCTGCTTTCGGAGGCCCATGCCCGCATCGGACGGCCGCTCACCCCTATGAGCTATGCCGGGGTCGCGCGCAGAACAACGCGCCGAGCGGTCGCTACGGGTGTCGCGGTGGGTGCGGCGGCCGCATATGCACCGGGTTGCTACCAGGCGGTCGATGCTTATGGTCGAATTTATTGGCGCTGTCCGTAGGCACTTTCGCGCGAGCGTCTTACGTTCTGCTTCTTGGCACTTAGCGGACGTTCAGCCGATCGCCTCGTGAGGTCTGGTTTCGGTCGAAAAGCGGACATGCCTCAGCGTGTGGAATGTCCGCGCATGACCCAAAGCAGACGGTGAAACCAATCACCCCCTGAAGCGCGCCGCCCATCTTGCGAGAACATCACTAATCGGAGCCGATTTCACGCCGACGGAACCCGGTCTCGCGCCTGCTCCTTCTTTCTCGTTCCAGCCCGACCCCGCGAGTTTTGCATCCGCGCTCCATGGACCGCCGCAAGAGGACGACGGCGCCCACGAAGCCAAGTTCGTAGTCATGCTCTCGTGACTGTACTTTAATCCGAGGCAAGAGGCGGTTCAGAGCCGCGAAGGTCGCCTTGATTTAGCTCCGCAAGGCGCTGGGCCGTATGCTACGCTCTCTCCTATGAGGAAGCTCATTGCCTTAGCGTGGCTGCTACTTGGAACGCTTCCCGCATCGGCGACTTTCCTCACTTACTCACAATGGGCTGCGTTGTCGCCACGCGATCGAACCATCTATATCGCGGGGGCATTTGACGAACTCATATCGGAAGCCACTGGTACCGTGGCATTAAAGCTGGTCACGCATTACAGCGAATGCGTTGCGTCTGCAAAAATGAGCGACGGTCAACTTGCGGACAATGTTCTTAGCTTCGCCGCGACACAACCCGATCTACAAATTTCGACAGTGCCAGAAGCCTTGGTGGCCTACCTCGGCAAGGCCTGCGGTCTAGTGCCGGCTAACTAACCCAGAGGGAGCTTGTAGCAGCCGATTGCCTCTAACGATACTGAAGAGGGCCGCGCCAAGAACCGCCGGGTCGAACTCGTGGCACAGGGAGCAACCGCGACGCAGGTGCCGGCGTCGCCGGCGGACGCCCATTAAGACTCGCCGGAAGCGGTCTTGTCTTTGCTCCACGCATCGAGCGTCGGGCGGTAGTCGGCGCTGCCCCAATGGCGGAGACCGCGCCTCTCGCGCCGCGATTGCCGGTCGTCGCCGATCAGCCCGTAATGGCGCGCGAGCCGGATCAGAGCGATCTGGAGCACGACCTTGCCGGCGCGCTGCGGCCAGCCATTCGCCTTCTCGGCCTCCTCTAGTCCTTTCAGCTCGCAGCAGATGTCGACGAGGATGCCGCCCACCTCGACGCCGACCTCGTCCAGCGCGCGCATGACCCGCTCCTTGGCGGCGATCACCTCGTCGCGAAGATCGGCCGCGCTCGACGGCGCTCCGCGGCGCGAATGATCGGAGGGCGCGAGAGCCGACCAGTTCGCCGTCACGCGCGGGCTCATCTGCGCAAACCAATAGTCGGCGCGAAGGCGCTCACCGGCCTCATATTGTTGCTGGGTGAGCAGTGGCATTCCATTGCGGTCCTTGCGGCTCTTCAGCCAGCCGAGAGGGCTCTCGGCCTCGTTCAGCAGAACCGGGCGGCGCGTGCCGTCGATCTCGCGCTCGCCGCTCGCTCGCACCTGATGCTGCGCGCGGAACGCATCGCCTTCGGCCACCGACCGGCGCAGCCACGCCCTGCCAACATGGGAGAGGCAAAGCCTCTCGCCGTCCCGCTCGAGCCAATCTTGCGCGAGGCAGACTTCGACTAGCTCCACCGCCACGAAATCTCCCGGCGTGGCGGAAGAATGGGCAGTGCCAGTGATGAGACGGAAGCCGTGTTCGCCGTCACGGGTCAGCGTGGCTCCGGCCGCGAGTTTTGCGAGCAAGGAGCGGATCTCGCGGGCGCGTTCTCCCACGTTTCCTCTTGCGGCGAGCTTGGAGCCCCTCATTGCCGGCAGCCGCGCCGCGAGCCAAGAGCGTCGATCAGGGACGCGACCGCCCGCTCGAGATGCTCGAGCCGCGCGTCGAGTTCGAGGTCGTCGCGCCTGTCCTCCACCACGCGACAAGCATGCGCGACGGTCGTGCGGTCCCGCTGAAACAGCGTGCCGATCTCGGTGAGGCTCAGGCCGCACACCACATGGGCGAGATACATCGCCACTTGGCGGGCGAATGCCGCTTGCGGCGATGAGCGGGTCGGCGCGCGGAGGTCGGCGATCTCGACGTCGAACACAGCCGCCACGGCGGGATCGATCGCCTGACGCGCCGAGGCCCGGGCCATGCCGATCGGCGTCTTTCTCGTTTCCGACCGAAGTGCCAAGCGCCGCTCCATCGTTCGAACCTCTGCCATCGGCCTCTCCCTAGATAGGAATAAAAACCTATCACACTCTAAGCGGGAAGTGACCGGCGGGGATAAGGCTCCGATGAGTTCCGGGGGATAAAGCCTTCGTGCATCGCGAGAGGCGAGGGCGCTCATCGCCCTGTTATCCCCTCCGCATCCCCGGCGCCCCCGGCGGGCGCATGCTCGCGTCTCCCGATGAATGGAGACTGGCGAGTGGGTGACGAGCAAAGACGCGCCGATGACGAACCAGAGGCGAGCCGTGGCGCGCGGCGGGCGCGCGAGCGCGCGCCGGCGAAGCGCATCTTCGGCACCATGGCGGCAGCCGGCGTGCGATCCTATTCGCGGCCCCGCGACCTGCCGAAGCTCATCGCGCTCTGGCCGCGTGAGCTTGACGATGAAAGCGCGGAAGGATGCCGGCTTGTGCTCGGCAAGCTTCGCCGGGCGCTTCGCGCCGAGCGACGCCGAGCAAGCTCAGGCCATTGGAGCTACGACCTCAACCGGCATCTCGCCCTCGTCACCGCCCATAAGGCAGAGCTTGCGCGGCTCGAGGCCGAGGAGGCGAGGCTCAGGCCAACTGCGCCCGTCGCGGTCGAGAGCTGAAGTCCGCCCTGTAACGGGGATAATGCAGGAGGATCCGTTCGACCTCGCTCCGCTCGCTCTCGGCGGATGCGGCCATGTCATGGCATAAGATCCTGTCGACGCGTCCGCCATCCTCCGACAGCGGAAGCCTGAGCCAGAACAAGACGATGTGGTCACGCCCCAGTGCCGGGCCGCGCACCACCCCATGCAGCGGCTCACCGAGGCTTACGACGCGCTCATGAATCCGGTGCCAATAATCCGAGCGATCGCCCGCGAAGACGTCATCAACCCGCTTGCCGGTGATTTCCTGACCGTAGACGTCCCACAGCCGCGTGCCTGCGAGGCGGAAAGATGCCTGATCGAGCCCGTTCCGGACATCGATCAACCCAAGATAAGGCAGGAGTTGAGGGACTTTCAGAGGATCGAGATCGGATCTCGCAGGCATCCGCCTCGTGCCAGCCGAGCGAAGCCAATAGTCAAAGAGATCGCGCTCTCCTCGTACCACCAACTGCGCCCGAAAGGCTCGTCCGGACATCGGCATCCCCCGCCTTGGGGGCCTGTGGCCCCGCGCGAATCACCGCGACATTGTCCGACTATGTGGAGTTCACTCGCCGCTGGCAAGACGAGAGAGGCGGATTCACTAAGAATCACAATGGCTTGTAGTAATATTTGAGGCGGCTACCCGATCTTGGGAAATGTTGGGGTGCGTGCGCGGCGTAAGCTGCCGCGCCCGAGCATTCATGCAGCCTCTGCGAACTTTATCGCCGCCGCTGCCCAAGCCCCATGCGCTTGGCGAGGTCGGAGCGCGCTGCGGCATAGTTCGGAGCGACCATCGGATAATCGTGCGGCAAGCCCCATTTCTCACGATATTCCTCGGGCGAGAGATCGTAATGCGTGCGCAGGTGCCGCTTCAGCGATTTGAACTTCTTACCGTCTTCGAGGCAGATAATGTATTCGGGCGTGACCGACTTTTTGACCGGCACGGCAGGTTTCAGCTCCTCCCTGGCAGGCGCGCCTGAAGCGCTCGACGCCTTGCTCAGTGCATCGAAGACATTATGAATCACGCCCGGAAGGTCTGTCGCGACGACCGTGTTGTTGCTGACATAAGCGGAGACGATCTCGGCGGTAAGTTCTACGAGTTCGTTCTTCTCCAAATTCGCTTCCATGAAATGGCTCCTTGATCCTGCCTAATCCCCGGTCCTAGTAAGCCAGCACACAAACCACTGGTGCTTACGCATCTCCCGGGCCCACCATACTCTTGAGTCACCAGATTACGCCGATTTTGTGACGTTGAACTTGCAATGTTTCTCAACTAGAGAATGTGCTCGGTGCTACGGGGCCTAACTGATTTGCTCTCTATAGCACTTTCTCTCAAGCACGCAACGCGTTTGATCTGATGAAAACTGTTCACTAACCAAATATGATAAATGAAGGCAGGACTTTTGTTTACGCAAACGCCTTCGCGCTGCTGCTTAGGTCCCCTCGCAGCCGCTCATGACATTTCTCACGCTGTTGCGGCTCCAACCGCTGCTTGTGCCAGCGCAATTATTCCGAGAATCAAGCCTCCGTGAGCAGTGGAGTCACCCTCTTCGGAAGGTCGTCCGCAGTGACTATATTACGGTGAAGACAATGCAAGCAGCCCCGAGGTGGTTCCCGACAATGAGCAAAACTGAGAAAATCGCGAAAAGCACCAAAGACAAAATGGCAACAACTGAGGCTGAGTGGCGCCAGAAGCTTTCGCCCGAGCAGTATCATGTGACGCGGGAGCACGGCACAGAGCGCGCCTTTAGCCACCCCTATTACAAGGAGAAGCAGGAGGGGATGTATCGCTGCGTTTGCTGTGGGGAGCCTCTGTTCAGCTCAGAGACCAAATACAATTCCGGGACGGGGTGGCCGAGCTTCTATGCGCCGGCAAACGAAGACTCGGTGAGCGCGCGCGAGGACCGCTCGTTCTTCATGCACCGCACCGAGGTCCGCTGTGCCAAATGCGAGGCGCATCTTGGTCATGTGTTCCCCGATGGCCCGAAGCCTACCGGCGCGCGTTATTGCATCAATGGCGCTGCGCTCGACTTCGAAACGGGCGACGAGAGCGGCAAGACCAAGGCATAGTCCTCTAGTCATGAATGTCGGTCCTTCCCGCGCGGGCTCGAGCGGGCCAAAAGCCCCTCGTGCCCGCCGCATTCCGTTCGTGTCGTCGCATCACGGCATCAAGCGCATCGACGACTACGCGTGGCTCCGCGCCTCGAATTGGCAAGCGGTGATGCGCGATCCGGCGCAGCTCGATCCCGCGATCAGGGTGCATCTCGAGGCCGAGAATGCCTATACGGCGTCGGTCATGGCAGACGCAGTTTCGCTTCAGGAGCGGCTGTTCGCCGAGATGAAGGGGCGTATCAAGGAGGACGATGCAACGGTCCCCGCATCAGACGGAGCGTTCGCCTATTGCACGCGCTACGTAATCGGCGGACAGCACCCGCTCTTCTGCCGCAAGCCGCGCGAAGGCGGCGAGGAGCAGGTGCTGGTTGACGGCAATGCGCTCGCCAAGCCGCATGCTTATTTTCGCATCGCCGGCGTCTCTCATAGCCCAGACCACAGCCTCATCGCCTATGCCGTCGATACCAAGGGCTCCGAGTTCTATGCGGTGAACGTCATCGAGGCGGCGACCGGCAAGTTGGTCGACGCGCGCATCGCCGACAATAACGGATCGCTCGAATGGGCAAGCGACAGCCAAAGCCTGCTCTATATCTGGGTCGATGACGAGCATCGTCCGCGTAAGCTGCTCAGCCATGCGATCGGTGCGATGGGCTCCGACGAGCTCATCCATGAGCAAAACGATCCCGGCTTCTTCCTCGGTATCGGCACGACGCAGGACCGGCGCTATCTCCTGCTCAGCGTGCACGACCACGAGACCGCCGAGATCAGCCTGATCGATGCGGCGGATCCTTCGGCGCCGCCGCTTCTGGTCGCGCCGCGCAAGGCCGAGCACGATTATTCGGTCGATCACCACGACGGGCGCCTCATCATCCTCACCAATTCGGGAGGCGCGGAGGACTACCGCATCGTCGAGGCGCCGGTGGAGACTCCTGGTCCCGAGCATTGGCGCGAGATCGAACCGTACCGCCCGGGGCGGCTCATTCTCGATGTGGTTGCCTACAAGGACTTCCTGGTGCGGCTCGAGCGCGAGGACGGACTGCCGCGCATCGTCGTGCGGCGCTTTGCCGACGGCGAGGAGCACGAGATTGCCTTCGACGAGGAGGCCTATTCGCTCGGCCTCTCGGCCGGCTACGAATACGACACGGCGACTCTTCGCTTCACCTATTCGTCTATGACGACGCCCGCCCAGGTGTTCGATTACGACATGGGAGCGCGCACGCGCGTGCTGCGCAAGACTCAAGAGGTGCCGAGCGGCCACGATCCCTCGCTCTATGTCACGCGCCGCGTCATGGCTCCGGCAAAAGACGGCGAGACCGTGCCTGTCTCTCTTCTTTATCGCAAGGAAACGCAGCTCGATGGATCCGCGCCGCTTCTGCTCTACGGCTATGGCGCTTACGGCATGAGCATCCCAGCCGGCTTCTCGACCAACGCGCTATCGCTCGTGGATCGCGGCTTCGTCTACGCCATTGCCCATGTGCGCGGCGGGAAAGACAAAGGCTATCGCTGGTACAAGGACGGCAAGCGCGAGAGGAAGGTTAATACCTTCACCGACTTCATCGCCGCGGGTGAATTTCTCGCCGAACAGGGATTTCACTACGCGTGGCCGCATCGTCGCGCATGGCGGAAGCGCGGGCGGCATGCTGATGGGCGCGGTCGCCAACATGGCGCCCGACCTTTTTCTCGGCATCATCGCCGAGGTTCCTTTCGTCGACGTGCTGACCACCATGCTCGATACGAGCCTGCCGCTTACCCCGCCGGAGTGGCCTGAATGGGGAAACCCGATCGAAAGCGACGCCGACTACCGCACCATCGCCGCCTACTCGCCCTACGACAATGTGCGCGCCGTCGCCCATCCGCACATTTTGGCGCTGGCCGGGCTCACCGACCCGCGCGTGACCTATTGGGAGCCGGCGAAATGGATGGCGAAGCTGCGCGAGCTCGATAGCGGCGACTCTCTGCTCCTGTTTCGCACCAATATGGAGGCGGGGCACGCAGGGGCGTCAGGACGCTTCGAACGGCTGAAAGAAGTTGCTCTTGCTTACGCCTTCGCGTTGAAAATCGCCGGCCGCGCCTAGGATTTCCACTTTTTGTGTTGCACTAGGCGACTCAGCGGAACCTGTGCGACATTCCTGCCATGCTGCTTGCTCGCGATAAGTCCCAGCTTCTCATTGTCGATGTGCAGGACAAGCTCCTCGGCGCGATCTCGGGCAAGGACCGCGTCGTCGACCGCTGCATCAGGCTAGTGCGCGCGGCGAGGGCGCTCGACGTTCCGATCACCGTGTCGGAGCAATATCCGCAAGGGCTCGGACCCACCGTCGATTCGATCCGCGATGCGCTCGCCAATGCGGCCTTCGTCGCTGACAAAGTCGAGTTCTCCTGCCTCAAAAGCGAGCTGCTGCGCGAGCGGCTGCACGGGCTCCGCCGCGAGGGCAGGCCTCAGGTGGTGGTGGCCGGTATCGAGGCCCATGTCTGCGTTCTGCAAACGGCGATCGACCTCGAGGCTCAGGGTTTCGAGGCCTTCGTGGTGGCCGACGCCACCGGCTCGCGCTCCAAGGACAGCCGCAAGCTTGCGCTGACGCGGCTGCTCAAGGCCGGCGCCGATATTGTCGACAGCGAAATGGTGCTGTTCGAATGGCTGGAGCGGGCCGGAACGCCAGCCTTCAAGGAGCTCCAGGCGCTGATCAAATAGCCCTCGGGCGCCTACGAAGACGAATGCAGGGCGTGCCCTAAAGAGGGGCTCGCGCGGAAATGCTGATCGATGATTGACACGATAGCCGGTCGCTATTGGACCCAATGAGGACGCGCGGGCGATAACGAAGGCTGAAGAAGCGCGTTCGGACGCGAATCCATGGGCCGACGGGAGGAGGGCCGTGAATGAAACATCCGGCCTTCGCCACTCTCGATGAAGCCTTCCGCTACTGCCGCGACATGGACGCATCTCTTAACGAAAGGCTCGAGGCTTTCAGCGAAGCCACACGCTATCTCATCCCGGGATATCAGGAGGCGGTGGATCGCATGGTCGGCCGCTTCAAATCGTATGACGCCGGTCAAACCGCTCCGAAGCCGGGAGAGAAGATGCCGCCCTTCGCCATGCCGGACGAGCAGGGGCATCTTGTCACCCTTGATGCGTTGCTTAGCGATGGGCCGCTGGCAATGACCTTCCATCGCGGCCATTGGTGTCCCTATTGCCGCATCAACACGCGGGTGCTTGCGGAAGCCCAGGAAAAGATCGCCGCGGACGGCGCCCACCTCGCCGCAATCATGCCCGACCGGCAACACTTCGCCGCGGCGTTCAAGGCCGAAGGGGAGGTGCGTTATCCGGTCCTGACCGACATCGACAACGGCTATGCGCTGTCGCTGAACCTGGCGGTGTGGGTCGGCGACGAGATGCAGGAGATCTTGGAATCAGGCGGCCGGGCCGTGCCCAAGTACCAGGGCAACCAAACGTGGGTCATGCCCATCCCCGCGACTTTCGTTGTCGGCCGCGACGGGGTTGTCACCACCCGCTTCATCGATCCCGACTATCGCAACCGCATGACGATCGCTGAATTGCTGGCGGCCCTAACAGCCGCACTTTCGGCCGATAATCAAAGCTAAAGGCGTGAACCTTCGCCAATTCTCGCCTGTTCATTGGAACAATCGGATGCTATGAAAAATTGTCGGATAAGCTTGAATAATCTGGGTCTTCCAGAGGTGAGCGACCGGCGTCGTGCCGGCGCTTCCTCAGGAGCTTGGGGATGAACTCGAAACCGCTTTCGGAGCTGCTGGAAGAGGCGTTCGTTCAGTGTCGCGACATGGACGCGTCGCTGGCCGAGAGGCTGCAGGCCTTTGCCGACGCGGTAAGGGATCTTGGCCCGATCTTTCAGTCCTCTGTGGACGATCTGGTGGCGAGGCTCCGAGCGCACGACGTCGGCGACAACGCTCCCAAGCCTGGCGAGAAGATGCCGAATTTCGTCCTGCCCGATGAGAAAGGGCAGCTCGTCGGCCTCGATCAGTTGTTGCAGAAGGGTCCGGTCGCTGTCACCTTCCATCGCGGCCGGTGGTGCCCCTACTGCCGCATCAACACCAAGGCGCTCGCCGAGGCGCAAGACCAGATAGCGGCCCAAGGCGGACAAGTCGCCGCCATCATGCCCGACCGGGAGCACTTCGCGTCGGAGCTCAAGGCCGAGTCTGAGGCGCCGTTCCCGATCCTTACCGACATCGACAACGGCTACGCGCTCTCGCTCAATCTCGCTTTCTGGGTGGGAGAGGAAATGCAGAAGCTCATGTGCCAGGCGGGTTGGGACGTCGCTCCCTCGCAGGGAAGCGACACCTGGTTGCTGCCGATTCCCGCGACCTTCGTGGTCGGCACAGACGGCGAAGTCAAGGCGCGGTTCGTCGATCCCGACTACCGCAAGCGCATGACCATCGAGGATCTGCTCGCGGCGCTCAAGGCCGCGCACTAGAGCGAACTCATCCGAGGCTAGTGCCGTAGCGCGACCAATCATAGGCGCGCAGCATCTTCATCATTGCGGAGGCTACCGCCGTGCGCTGGCGTCCGGCTACGCCGTAGAGATGAATGGTGCGCTTGAGGTCGATGTCGGTAACGGCGATGCGCAGCACGGTTGCCGGGCTCTGCGTACTGCGCGGAACGAGCGCCACGCCGAGCCCCGCTTCGAGCAGCGAGATGAGGTCGAGGTCGGTGCTGACCTCGTGGAAACGCGTCACGTCGAATTCCCGCGCGCGCAAGAGGTCGAGCAGCGCAGGCGTTGTTTCGCAATAGGTGCGCACCATCAACCGCTCCGGCCGGAGATCATCAAGCGCGATGCTCGCCTGGTTGGCGAAGGCATGCATGGAGTGGACGAAGAGCTGGAAGTCCTCGGTGAAAAGCGCCCAGCTGTCGAGGCGATCCCAATCGTCCTCGACCGTGGCGGCAAGAGCGAGCTCGACTTCGCCCTTTTTGAGGTAGTCGAGCACCTGACTGCCGGTGCCTCGCAACAGCTTCAGGTCGAGGCCCTCGAACAGCTTGCTGAGCTCGACGACGTGGTGGGTAACGAGGGAAGGGTCGATGGTGCTTGAGACGGCGAGGCGGAGCGAGCCCACCTCGCCCTTCTTGATGGCGGAGGCCAGAGAGCGGGCGCTGACTGCGCTGTCGTAACACTGCTTCAACAGCGGCAGCATGCGCTGGCCGAGCTCGGTTAGCTGGGCCTGGGGCCGCTCGCGGCGGAACAGATCGCCCCCGAGCTCGCCCTCGAGCTGACGGATGGCGCGGGTTAGGGAGGGCTGAGCGACGTGGCACTCCTCGGCCGCGCGCGTGAAATTGAGCGCCCGCGCCACCGCGAGGAAGTAGCGGACCTGATGCATTTCCATGGGAGATGCGCCCCGCTGCCTAACCTAGGGGTGAACTCGGCGAAATAGCGGCGGACATGGTCGCCGCGTAGTTCCAGCCCAGGCCGCGAGGGATCTGGCCTGATGGCTCACGATGCGAAGGGTCATTTGGCCTGGAAATGCTTGGTTCGCGCCTTGTGTCGCCGAGTTGTACGATTGATAGCGCTTTCTCGTCGAGTTCATTTGACGCCCATTCGCCTTTTTTCCGCAACTGCCAGCGTTGCAGATTGGCGGAAAACCGGCATTTCTCACCCTGTCGACAAGCTCCCCCGGGGCGATAGCGCACCCCTATCGACTCCTTAGCCAAAGGGCATTTCCCGCGAGCGGGGTGGTCCGGGCATGATCACCCTCGAACAAAGCGTGCCTGCGACACGCGCGAACCGGTAACCAAGAGGAGAGGTGTCCGGCCATGACGATTGCCCTGACTGAGCGGGCTGTTTCTGCCGCAATGCCACTCAAAGACAAGGTCTCCCTGGTCACTGGCTCGACCAGCGGCATCGGGCTCGGAATTGCCCGGGCGCTCGCAGCCGCAGGCTCGGCGGTCGTGCTCAACGGCTTCGGCTCCCCTGAGGAGATCAAGGCTACGCAAGCCAGCATTGGGGCTGATTTCGGAGTTCCGGTTGCCTTTTCCGGCGCCGATATGACGAAGCCCGAGCAGATCGCCGAGATGGTCCGGATGGCGCTCGACATGTTCGGCAGCCTCGACGTGCTCGTCAACAATGCGGGAATTCAGCACGTCGCGCCGTTGCAGGAGTTTCCGGTCGCGAAGTGGGACGCGATCATCGCCATCAATTTGAGCTCGGCATTCCACACCACGCGGCTCGCTCTGCCCTCAATGTTCGTTAAGAAATGGGGACGCATCATCAATATCGCCTCGGCGCACGGGCTCGTGGGCTCACCGTTCAAGTCAGCCTATGTGGCGGCCAAACACGGCATGCTCGGTCTGACCAAGGTCACCGCGCTCGAGACGGCCGAGATGGGCATCACCTGCAACGCGATCTGCCCGGGCTATGTGTATACCCCGTTGGTCGAGGCGCAGATCGAGGGCCAAGCCAAAGCCCACGGCATACCGCGCGAGAAGGTGATCCGCGATGTGCTGCTCGCTCAGCAGCCCAATAAGCGATTCGCCACCACGGACGAGCTTGGCGGCATTGCCGTCTTCCTCGCTACGGACGCCGCTGCATCAATCACGGGGGTAGCACTTCCAGTCGACGGCGGCTGGACGGCGCATTGACCCGGAAGGATCACGCCATGACTGTGAAATCGAGAAGTCTCACTCCGCTGCAAGCGGTCAACGAGGTCCGCAACAACAATAACGGCCAGGTTGTGCTCGTGCTGCAAGGCGGCGGCGCGCTTGGTGCCTACCAATGCGGTGTCTATCAGGCGCTGCACGAGGCGGGAGTGGAGCCCGACTGGGTCATCGGCACCTCGATCGGTGCCATCAACGCGGCCATCATCGCCGGCAATCGCGTTGAGGATCGGCTCGCGACGCTCCAGAAGTTCTGGCGCCGCGTGGAGAGCAGCTCGTTCTGGGGCGCCTTTCCCGCCTGGACGGGGGTTACCGAAGCATTGTCCTCATGGACGACGCTCACAAGCGGCATTCCGGGATTCTTCGAGACGAATTTCCGGGCTTTCCTCGGCGCGCATGTGCCGCTTGGTGCCGACAACGCCGGCTTCTACTCGACCGAGCCGCTGCGCCGCACGCTCGAAGAGCTCGTCGATTTCTCTCTCATCAATAAGGGCCATCCGCGGCTCACTGTCGGCGCCGCCAATGTGGGTAACAGCATGATGCGCTATTTCGACTCCAAGGAGATGGAGATCGGACCGATTCATGTCATGGCATCCGGTGCACTGCCGCCAGCCTTTCCGGCAGTGCGCATCGACGGCGAGCTCTATTGGGACGGCGGCATTCTTTCCAATACGCCGACCGAGCGTATTTTCGACGATTCGCCTCGCCGTAACTCGCTGATCTTCGCAGTGCATCTGTGGCATCCCACCGGCGATGAACCGGAGACCATCTGGCAAATCCTCAACCGTCAGAAGGACATCCAATATTCGAGCAGGATCGCAAGCCACATCGTACGTCAGCGCGAGACGCACAAGCTCAGGCACGTCATCACCAACCTCCTCGAGTTCGTACCGGAGGAGGAAAAGAACGATCCGCTCTACAAGGAGCTGGCCGGTTACCACTGCGACACGCGTATGCATGTGGTGCGCCTGCTGAGCCCCAAGCTCAGCAACGAGACTCATACCAAGGACATCGATTTCTCACCCGCCGGCATTACCAGCCGCTGGGAATCCGGTCTGGCTGATACCAGGCGCGCTCTTCAGCGGCAGGCTTGGATTGGCGAGTGGGGTTTGCTCGATGGCGTCATCCTTCACGAGCCCGAGCCGGGCGCAGAGCCCGCGGCAGAGATCGAGCCGGGGAAGCCATCCACCACGGACACATCATCGCAAAAGCTCGCGGCAGAATGAGGCGTCGAGGGCGGCCATGAACGCGTGCAGCGGCATATCGGCGATCCAAATCCTCCTCGTGGCCGTGACCTTCCTGCTCGCCGTGGTCTCGCTCGATGTGTTTTGGGTGCGAGTGCCGAGAGAACTCCATGACGGCGACATCGCCGGCGCGCTTCGCAAGCAGAATTGGCTGAACGCCTTTGTGGCTATCGGCGCGGCAGGCGCCGCGATCCTGCTCCTCGTGTGGGTGAGCTCCTGCAGCGGTGGCGCGCTCTAGGTGCGCGGTCCGCTAGGCGAAGGCAAGCGCCACCGCCACCAAGCTTACGCCAAGCGTCAGGCCGGCAATGAGCCAGCTTTGCTTTGGCAGCACGAATTTCTCATTCGCCGATACGCTCTCGAACAACGGCATGTCTCGATCCTCTCCTCACCAGCGGACGGACAGCTCGGTGAGCTCGCCTGCTGCAAGGGAAAAGCAATGGACAAGGCCGGAGTTCCGCGATGTCAGGCTTTTTTTCATCGCGATGCAGACCGGCCACACAGAAGGGCACGAGCGCCGCTGTTTTCAGGCAAAATGCCAATGGCCGAACCGATCTTGAGACGCTTGCTCAAGATCGGGTTCGGCCATGGACGTTGATCGTCCTGCAGCCCGGGCGTTGCCGAGATGCGAGGACGCTGGCTTCGCCTTATTTCAGGGGCGTGGTCGCCGGGGGAAGCTCGGTCGCATAGACCTGGTCGTGGTGGAAGCAGCCACCCAACGCCAAGGATATGGCGATGACGGCAAGAACAACGATGGTGCGCATGACTCGATCCCTCTACTTGGTACTGAACTCGACTTTGGTACGCGGAACTGGCGCCCATCTCACTCCGATCCGCTTAGAAAATGGTTAATGCGCGAGCCAAATTGGAACTGAGGGCAGGGCACGGCACGAAGAAGCCCGGCAAGGGCCGGGCTTCTCGTTGTTCTTGCTTATTGCGGCACGCGAACCTGGATGGGCGTAGATGCGGGGAAGCCCTACGAGATCCAGGAAATACCGGTGGTCCCGACTTTGCGTTCGCCGATCGGTCGAGACCACCAATTGGAGCGGGCAAAACCCCCAACTCCGCTCCACCTCGGAGGAGCCTAGAGGGCGGCCGCGGTAAATCTTTGCGCCAGATCAACGAAGGTAGGGTGGAGAGGCGCGGTGGAAAGGCGTCTCCCGCCCCTCGGGCCCCTAGCTGGTCGCCGGAGACATTGGCGTCTTGAGGAAGACGGCAAGCAGTGCGGCAACCGCGAGGGAGACCGCGATGCCGGCGACGCAGGCCATCCAGCCGAACATGTCGAAGATCACGCCGAGCACGGCGCTGCCGATCAGACCGCCGAAGAAATAGCTCGCAAGATAAAGCCCGCTCGCCGAGCCTCGATTGGAGGTCGCCGCGCGGCCGACGAAGCCCGTGGCGATGGCCTGAGCAAAGAAGGTGCCGACGCCGACCAGCACCATGCCGAGCAGCACCGCCGGCAGGTTCGGCAGGACGAGCAACGGCAGACCGAGCACGGCCACGAGCAGCGCACCCCAGAAGGTGGGGCGCGTTCCGAAGCGCTTCACCGCGCGTCCGGCCAGAGGCGTGGTGGCGATAGACGGCAGGAACACGAAATAGACGAAGCCGAGCGTCATCGAGCCCACGCCGATCGGCGGCTGGACCAGGACGAAGTTCACAAAGGTGAAGGTGCCGATGAACGCGAAGAGGATGCAGAAGCCGATGGCGAAGCTCGCGCGCAGGGACGGATTCTTGAGATGCATGATCCACGCCTCGAAGTGCGAGCTCATGCCTCCGCCCATGTCCTTCATCGGCGGCGCCTTCTCGACGGTGAAATAGACGAGCGCGGCGCCGAGTAGATTAAGCGAGGCGAAGAAGTAGAAATTCGCGGCGATACCGAAATGGTCGGCGACGGCCGCCGAGATCAGGCGCCCGATAAGGTTGCTGGCCACGTTGCCGGTGATGTAGGCGGCAAACGCGCTCGCAGAGTTGGCTGCGCTGTAATGCTCGCCGAGATAAGCAAGGGTGAGAGTGAAGGCGGCCGCCATGCAGAGCCCCTGGGTCACGCGAAGCAGGGTAAAGGTGGTGAGGTCGGGCGCATGAGCGAGCAAAGTCGTGGGGATCGCGAGCACGATGAGGCTGAACAGGATCCCCTTCCTCCGGTCGATCGCGCGGCTGAAATAGCCGACGGCGAGGCCCGACACCGCCATGCCCATGGTGCTTGCGTTGACGGCAAATCCCATGGCGGCGGGGCCGACGCCGTAATGCTTGGCGAGCGAGGGGAG
The DNA here is from genome assembly GCA_963742355.1 of uncultured Alphaproteobacteria bacterium. Classification (GTDB taxonomy): domain Bacteria; phylum Pseudomonadota; class Alphaproteobacteria; order Rhizobiales; family Methyloligellaceae; genus Methyloceanibacter. The sequence goes on from CAVULQ010000005.1 coordinate 714,368, forward strand.
AATAGCCTGGGTGGCGAAAAGATCGACGACGGTCAAGAAGGCCGTCAGCGCGATGACGATGAAGCGGAGGATGGCATCTGCTGAGTGCGCCTTAACACCGAGTTCAGGAGCTGCGACGGCGGGGGAAAGCTCGTTCATGGCGGAGCTCCTGGAAAGGGTGGACGTGACGCCCTTTTGGGGGGAGGGAGGGCGTCACATCCAGGGGGGAAAGCGCGTTACATATTCTTGTCGTTGGGATCCTTCAGCAGATCGGCGGAGAGCAGCACGACAGTCTTATCGCCGAGGTTCTTCCACCAATGAGAGACGTCAGGAGTCTCGGCGACGACATCGCCGGCCTTGTGCACGATCGGCACGGCGCAGTTCGACGCGTATTCGACGATCTCGCCTTCGATGATGTAGATGATGGCCGGGCGGTCGGCATGGCTGTGCCAAGGCACGATGCCCATCGGCTCGATGGTGAGCTTGCGCATGCGGAAATTGCGACCCTTGATGTCGAAGGGCGCTTTCGACACGTCGATTGAGGCAATCACGGTGTCGGTGACGCCGACCGGCTTGAAGTCCACGGGGCCACGCGCGTCGGGCTTCTTCTGATCGGCGGGGCATCCATCGGCGAAGGCGGCGGACGCTGCCAGGCAGGCACCGAGCGCTGCACCGGCGAATAGAAGGTTGCGGCCGAGGCGGCCTTTCTCTTTGCTTTGGAACATTTCCGTTTCTCCTTTGGCTATTGCTCCGGCCGAAAGGGACGGCCGCGGCGATGGCAGCAAGATCGGCCCAAGCCGTCCACAACGGAAATGCCGGTTGGCTTCTATCTTGATAGCCGAACGCTATCCGCGAACGGCGGCGCGCGCGCCAGGCGCGGGCTTCGCGCTGTCTCGGCGAACCATAGCCAGAAGGTATTGGGAAGTGGTGTGAAGCACCCTTAGCCTGACCTCGTTTCCGGCCGGCGTGACTGGCCAAGGGCCCGGGCTGCCGGGCCCCTTAACCACTCTTCTAGGAGAACCCCCCATGCGCAAATATCTGATCGCAGCTCTTCTGACCGTCGCCTTCGTCACTCCCGCTCTCGCCGAGGATTTCTACGTCGCCGTCGATCTCGCCAGCGGTCGCTGCGTGATGATGATGGGCGCCGTCCCAGATGCGAAATTCTTCAAGTCGATGGGCAAGTTTTCATCGATGAAGGCGGCGCATAAGGCCATGGCGACGACGCGCGAGTGCCAATAGCAGCTTCAATCCGCATCCCTAGCGTCTAGTGTCTAGCAGGGGGGGCGTTCGCTTCGAGGAGCGGGCGCCCCTTTTCGACGAGGACCACCCAGCCTTTCTTACCTTCGCAGTCCTTCGTCTCACGCCAGAGCGCGATGCCAACACAGAAGGCGTCGTCATGACATTGTCAGCGAGACCGGGCGCGCGCCGAACCCCGAACTACGCTTGCGCCAGAGCCGCCATGCTCGCAGTGAAAGCTTGGATGCGGCTGATGTCATGATATTCCGAGAGCTTGACCGGCCAGCCCTCCTCGAAGGTCCAGAAATTGGCGATCTTGGTCTCGAGCACGACGCCGGTCCGACGGTGGCGGTAGCGGATCGGGATTTCGACGCCGGCGCGCTCCTTCTGGATGATCAGCTCGCTGGTATCGAAGCACAGGAAGTCGAATTCCCGGGCGATCAGGCCGAGGCGCTCCACGGAGGCTCGCTTGCCGTTGGAGACGCCGCCTAAAGGATGCACTTCGGTAGGGATGTAGATGACGTGGCAAAAATCGTCGGGCAGGTAGCTGGCGAGCCGGTCGAGGTCCTGGCTGCGCCAAGCGTCGTAAATGTCCGTGATGACGACCTCGGTCTTGGTCATGTGCTCCCCCACCACAGCCCCGATTAGGCTAGCATGCCCTGCGCGCTTTGCGCATCGGACAGCATCTCTCCGTCCACTGACTTTTTATCGCCGGATGTTATTTATGACAGGAGGCTTGAGCGGAGCCCGCGTCGTTGAAGGATCATCATGAGCGAACCCGACCTCCGTCCCATGCTTGCCACGCTCACCGACAAGCCGTTCGACGATCCGGATTGGATCTTCGAGACGAAGTGGGACGGCTTTCGCGCTATCGCTGCGGCAAGGCCGGGACATGCATCGCTCTATTCGCGCAATCTGATCGACATCTCGCGCAAATATCCGACGGTCTGCGAGGCGCTTTCATCCATTTCACAAGAGGCTGTACTCGACGGCGAACTCGTGGCGCTCGATGAGCACGGCCGCTCGCGCTTCCAGTTGTTACAGAATGCCGAGCGCGAGCCAACTCGCCTGCTCTATTGCGTGTTCGACCTGCTCTATCTCGACGGGAAGGATTTGCGCTCCCTGCCGCTCCTCAAGCGCAAGGAGTTGCTTGAAGAGGTTCTGCCCAAGAGCCCACTGCTGCGTTACAGCGCTGATGTCGTGGGCGCGGGGCTGAAAGCCTTCGCGCGCGCCAAGCGCGCGGGGGAAGAGGGCGTCATGGCGAAGCTCGCCACCAGCCGCTACCACTCGGGAGTGCGCACGCGCGACTGGCTGAAGGTCAAGGCAAGCCAGGAGCAGGAGGTGGTGATCGTGGGGTTCACCGCGCCGCGCCGTAGCCGCAAATATTTCGGCGCGCTGGTGCTTGCGGTGCGCGAAGGAAAGCGCTGGGAATATGCCGGCCGAGCCGGAACAGGCTTCAATGCCGAGACTTTGCGCTCGCTGCACCAGAAGATGGTTCCGCTCATCACCGCCAAGAAGCCGGTGGCGGAGAAGGTCCCGGACGAGGCGAACACGACCTGGGTGAAGCCGAAGCTCGTCGCCGAGGTCAAGTTCACCGAATGGACTACGGCAGGGGAGATGCGCCATCCCGTGTTTCTGGGCTTGAGAACCGACAAGAAAGCGACCGACGTCATCCGCGAGCTGCCGAAGCATATCGAGCGGCCGAAATAGCGCTTGATGCACGTCAAGGCGGTCGCTTCGGCCCGCTTTAGCCTCTCGGACCAGCTCTTCGAGGAGTAGCGACATGACCACAGGCCTCGACGTCTTCGACAAGACGGTTCAGGAATCCAATCTCTGGCTCAAAGACATCATGGAGCGGCTCGGCACCAACGACCGCCATCACGCTTATTCGACCTTGCGTGCGCTGCTGCATGCTCTGCGCGACCGCATTGGCGCCGAGAGTGCGGCCCATCTTGGCGCGCAATTGCCGATGCTCCTGCGCGGTCTCTATTACGAAGGGTGGGACCCGACGGGAAAGCCGACGAAGGAGAGGCACGAGTTGGCGTTCCTGGCCCACGTCGCCCGGGAGCTGCCGCGCGCCGATACGATCGAGGTGGAGCAGGGCGTTAGCGCTGTTCTGGATGTGCTCGCAAAACATGTCGATCGCGGCGAGGCGGTCAAGCTCGCCGGCATGTTCCCGCTTGAGCTCCGCAAATTCTGGCCTGCCTTTATCCAGAGCGAGGCGCGGGACAAGCAGCAAGGCGCGGCTTAGCGGCTAACTGCGTGCGCTGCTCATAAAACTCTTGAACTGCTCGACGTCGTAGAACTCAGAGAGCCTCACCGGCCATCCGTCCTCGAGCAGCCAAACATGCTGCTTCCTGGTATCGAGCCAGACGCCGCTCGCGCGGTGCTTGCAACGAGTGTGGACTTCGACGATGGCCTGCGAGCCGCGCACGATCATCTGGCTTGGCTCCAGATATTGCGTGTCAAAGCCCTGGAAGATCGCGGCGAGCCGCTTGAGCGAAGCGTACTTGCCCTGACGCATGCCGCCCACAGACAGGGTTTCGGCGGGAATGTTCAAGGAATGCGAAAAATCGTCCGGTAGGTACGTGCCCATCAAGTCGAGATCGTGCGCTCGCCAAGCGTCGTAAAAGTCCGTCAGTAAGGCCTCGGCAGATTTCGGCATGGCATCTCGTCCAGTTGGTTAGACGCCATGCTAGCCGCAAGAGACTCGCGAAGGGGTTAACGACTCTTACCCTTGAAGGCGCGAGTGCCGGGCTTGCCCGATTTGGAGCGGGGGCGCCCGGTCCTCAACGGCATCTCGCGGTTGTGCGGACCCATCTCGTCGAGCGTCGGCTTGTGCGGACGGGTGAGGGGATTTGCCGGTAAGAGCTGAGGTGCGTCTGGGTCGATTCCGCTCGCGGTGCTTTCGAGCTCGGTCTGGCGCGCGAGCGGGTCGTTGGCGATGGCGAGCTCCATTTGACGCAAGCGCTTGACCTCGTCGCGCAGCCGTGCAGCCTCCTCGAATTCGAGGTCGGCAGCTGCCGCACGCATGCGCTTCTCCATGTCGGCGACGACGCTCTCGAGATTGTGGCCGATCAGCGCTTGATCCTCTTCGGCGAAACCGGCGCCGGCGTCGACCAGCACGTGGTCGCGCTCGTACACGCTGGCGAGGATGTCGCCGATATGCTTTTTCACGCTCTCAGGCGTGATTCCGTTCGCCTCGTTCCACGCCGTCTGCTTCTCGCGCCGTCGCGCGGTCTCGGCCATCGCCCGTTCCATCGAGCCGGTCACGCCGTCGGCATAAAGGATCACGCGCCCGTCGACATTGCGCGCGGCGCGACCGATGGTTTGGATGAGGGACGTCTCGGAGCGGAGGAAACCTTCTTTATCAGCATCGAGAATGGCGACCAGCGCGCATTCAGGAATGTCGAGGCCTTCGCGCAGCAAGTTGATTCCAACCAGCACGTCGAACGCGCCAAGCCTGAGATCGCGGATGATCTCGATGCGCTCGAGCGTCTCGACATCCGAATGCATGTAGCGTACGCGGATGCCCTGCTCATGCATGTACTCGGTGAGATCCTCGGCCATGCGCTTGGTCAGAGTGGTGACGAGCACGCGATAGCCTTGCGCCACCACTTTCCGCGTTTCGTCGATGAGGTCGTCCACCTGCGTAGAGGCTGGGCGCACCAGGACCGGCGGATCGACGAGGCCGGTCGGTCGGATCACCTGCTCGGCGAACACGCCGCCGGTCTGCTCGAGCTCCCAGCTGCCAGGAGTTGCCGAGACGTAGACCGTCTCCGGCCGCATCGCGTCCCATTCCTCGAATCGGAGCGGGCGGTTGTCCATGCAAGAGGGGAGGCGGAAGCCATATTCGGCGAGCGTGGATTTGCGCCGGTAGTCGCCGCGGAACATGCCGCCGATCTGGGGGATGGTAACATGGCTCTCGTCGACGAAGACGAGCGCGTTGTCAGGGAGATATTCGAACAGAGTCGGCGGCGGCTCGCCAGGTTTCCGCCCGGTGAGATAGCGCGAATAGTTCTCGATGCCGGCGCATGAGCCGGTCGCCTCGATCATCTCGAGGTCGAACAGACTCCGCTGCTCAAGTCGCTGCGCTTCCAGGAGCCGTCCTGCCCCATGCAGCTCATTCAAGCGAAGCTTGAGCTCGTCCTTGATACCGCGGATCGCCTGCTTCAGCGTCGGCTTCGGCGTCACGTAGTGCGAATTGGCGTAGACCTTGACCATGCTGAACGCGTCGGTCTTGGCACCTGTCAGAGGATCGAACTCGGTCAAGCTCTCGATCGTGTCGCCGAACAAAGAAATACGCCAGGCGCGATCCTCCAAGTGGGCGGGCCACAGCTCGATCGTGTCGCCGCGCACGCGGAAGCTGCCGCGCACGAAATTCGCATCGTTGCGCCGGTATTGCAGGGCGACGAGGTCGGCCATCAGCTGGCGCTGCTGCACCTGATCACCGCGCTTCAGGCTGAAGGTCATGGCGGTATAGGTCTCGACCGAGCCGATACCGTAGATGCACGACACACTCGCCACGATGATTACGTCGTCGCGCTCGACCAGCGCGCGAGTCGCCGCATGGCGCATGCGGTCGATCTGCTCGTTGATGGATGAATCCTTCTCGATATAGGTGTCGGTGCGCGGGATGTACGCCTCGGGCTGGTAGTAGTCGTAATAAGAGACGAAATACTCGACGGCGTTCTCCGGGAAGAAACTCCTGAACTCGCCATAGAGCTGCGCCGCGAGCGTCTTGTTGGGGGCGAGCACGAGGGAAGGGCGCTGGGTCGCCTCGATCACCTTGGCCATGGTGAAGGTCTTGCCGGAGCCGGTGACGCCGAGCAGCACTTGGTCGCGCTCATGCGCATTCACCTGAGCGACAAGCTCGGCGATCGCGCTCGGCTGGTCGCCCTTGGGCTCGAGCTCCGATTGGATGCGCAAGGGAATGCCGCCCTCGCTTTTCTCGGGACGGGGAGGGCGGTGGGGAACGAAGTCCGGGCCGCCGGTGCCGGAGACCAGCGGGTGCTCCTGCATCAAGGGCTGCGGCGCCTCACCGAAGCCCGGCGGGCGGCGGTCAGCGCCGTCCGGCAGGGGGGCGCCCGTCGGCAAGCCGGATTCGCCCGTAACGGCGCGCGGCTCGGCGCGTGAGCCGAAGGTCTTGGCAATGCGATGGGGCATGCAGCGAATATGGCGACTCGAGGCGGGGGATGGAAGTCCCTCAGGTCCCCCTGTCAAGTCGGCGCGGCGCGTGGCATGGGCTGATTTCCATAAGGCTTTGGATTAGAAGAAGCGCCGTAGTCCCGCTGTTGGAGGCCCGAAGCCCTTGATCGATGTGATGAACCATGTGCCGACCTGGATCGTGGGGCTTGCCCTCACGGCTGTGGCCGAGATCTTCGCCGTCGGGCTCATGCTGCTGACGCGGGCTCTCTCCGGCGTTGAGCGCCTCAAGCTCAACAATGAGGTGGCGGGGTTCAAATTCGCGGTGGTTGGGCTGTTCTATGGGGTGCTGCTTGCTTTCGTCGTCATCGCCGTTTGGGATGAGTATCGCAACACGGAGACGGCGGTTCGCAACGAGGCGAAGGCCGCCGTCGACCTCCACCGCGTTACCGTTGCCCTCCCTTTCGAGGCGGGCGTCAAGATCAGGCAGCTCCTCGTCACCTATATCGACCACGTCCGCAAATATGAGTGGCCGACCATGGCCCGTGGGAAGCCGAGCGAGGATGCCTCTAAGGATCTCGATCAGCTTAGCTCGGCGATCTTCGAACTAGAGCCTCAAGGCTATAGGCAGCTCATGCTCTACCAGGCGGCGCTCAGGCTTCTCGCGGTGATCGCGGATAATCGGAACGAGCGGCTGGACGGCGCCGACGGCTCGATGTCGGGGCTGCTCTGGTTCGTGCTGATTGTTGGCGCGGGCGTCACTCTGGGCTATCCGGCCTTTTTCGGAGCGTTCAATCTCCTGGCGCAGACGCTGATGACCGCAGCGCTTGCGGCGCTTGTCGCGCTCTCGCTTCTGCTCGCCATCGCCTTCGACTATCCCTTCACCGGCAGCGTCAAAATCTCGCCTCTTCCCTTCGACCAGGCTCTCGAGCAAATGCCGCTTAACGGGTCTTCGCCTTAGGTGGACACTGAGGCACTCGCTCGGAATAAGTAATGCGCTCAACTCTTGCCCTTGCTCACTCCTATATCGGCTCGAAGGAGGTTCCGACCACGGGTTTTGGTGTAGCACTCAAGGGCATTGGGGCGCCCTAAGGCGGCTTTAGCCGCCAGACCGGTGGGTCCGCGAATCGTCCTAGGAGACACTCTTGACCGAAGCGAAATCGCTCGAGCAGTCGCTCAGCGAGGCATTTCAACAGGCCGATACGCTCACGGCGCCGCTCAGCAAGCGCCTTTCCTTCTATCTTGGCGAGTCGCGCAAGCTGCTTCCCGATCTTGAGGCGACCTACGATCAACTGGTTGAGCGCATTCGCGGCAATGGGGCCGATGCTATGGTCCCCGCCATTGGTGAGCGTCTGCCGAATTTTCTCATGACCGACAGCGGGGGCCGGCTGGTTGGGCTTTCCTCGCTCATCGCCAAAGGGCCCGTCGTGGTCAGCTTCAATCGGGGGCCGTGGTGCGACTATTGCGGGCTTGAACTGAACGCGCTCGCCCGCGCCTATCCCGAGATCGTGGCGGCGGGCGGTGAAGTCGTCTCCATCGTCCCCGAGACGGGCAGATACGCCGACAACTTGCGGAATGTCCGCGATCTACCCTTTCGCGTGCTGACCGACCTCGATCTCGCGTATGCGCTGACGCTCGGGCTGGTTTTCTGGGTGGGCGAGAAGATCAAGCAAACCTATCAGGGCTTTGGCATTGATCTTGAGCGATTCCAAGGAAATGGCGGGTGGTTCCTGCCAATCCCGGCGACCCTCGTCGTTGGCCAGGACGGCCTCGTCAAGGCGCGCTTCGTCGACCCTGATTTCCGCCACCGCATGGCGATCGAGGACATTCTCGGCGCGGTTGCAACGGCTAACGGTAACGACGGCACCGCTCTCCGGTGAGTTGGAGGCGAAAAGGGCTGTCACGTTTGCACGAAGTAACCGCCGCATGCCACTTTCTATCGCGATCTCTGTGTCGATCTGCGTATAATGAGAAAAAACGATTGACTCGCCATGTGGGACGGCAAGCCTGGACCAAGTGGAGGCGTTGATTCGCGCAAGTAAGCGCCCGTTTGAGGGGTCGAGTGCGGCAAACAGAGCAGCATCGGAGCAGAAGCCATGGCAACGAAAACGAGTGGGAAGAAACGCACAGCAACTAAAGCAAGCGCGCGCAGAGGCGCGCGGAAGACCGGGCGCACGGTCCGCAAGACCGCGCGCAAAACCGCGCGTACCGTGCGCAAGACCGGTAGGGCGACCGCCAAGAAAGCAGCAAGCGCGCGCAAGAGTGCCGCTAGGAAAAGCAGCGCCAAGAAGAAGGCGCCGGCACGCAAGACAGCAGCGCGCAAGACGGTAGCTCGCAAGACCGCAGCGAAGAAGCCCGCCGCGCGCAAGGCTCCGGCTCGGAAGTCCGCCGCGGCTAAGACACCAGCGGCGAAGCCCATGATGCCGGCGCCTAAGCCGGCTGTTGCGGTGAAGCCGACCGCCGTGCCCGCACCGAAACCGGCGGCTCCGGCGCCCATGAAGCCAGCAGCGGCGCCAGCGCCGCAGCCTGCTCCTGTCCGGCCCATGACGCCGCCCTCTAGCGGCCTCGCCTCTGGTGGTATGGCGCCGAAGCCCGCGAGTCCGATGGGCGGCTCTCCCGCACCGTCAAGCCCGCCAAGGCCAGCATCGCCGCCCGCAGGCGGGACCCCGCAGCCCTACCGTCCCTCTTGGGCAAGAGACGACGACGATCTTTAGCCGATGTGACGGATGGGCCGGCTGTTCGCCGGCCCGTTCGCTTGCGCAAGGCGGTTTGCGCGCGCCACGGATAGGACGCTAATCTGCGGGCTTGCACTATCGGCAAGTCCAGCCGGACTGCGCTCGTCCTATCTCGTGAAAGGCTTCCATGACGCTCACTACACCGGGGCTCTGGCCCTATCTCGCCCCGCTGCTGTTGCTTGCCTGCTCGAACGTGTTCATGACACTGGCCTGGTATGGCCACCTCAAATTCAAGGCGGTCCCCCTCGTCACCGTCATCTTGGTGAGCTGGGGCATCGCCTTTGTCGAATATTGCTTCGCCGTGCCTGCGAACCGCTTTGGCAGTGCGGTTTATTCGCCGGCGGAGCTCAAGACGATGCAGGAGGTCATCACCCTCATCGTCTTCGCGCTTTTCACCTGGATCTATTTCGACGAGCCGCTCAGCTGGATGCAAGGCGCCGGCTTCGCCCTGATCGCGCTCGGCGCGATGCTCGTGTTTCGGGGCCAGCCCTGATCCTCTTCGACTATTCGGCTATCTTGCGGGGAGAGGGAAAGATTGCAGGATGGGCCTCCGGAGACGACGCGAGAGCCGTCCGGAGGGCCGCGTCAGGCTAGACGCCTCTGAACAGATTGCCGACCGCCAGCACGACATAGGCGATGATGGCGACCCAGAACGCGTGTTCGCTGATAAAGGGAATTGCCACGAATTTGCCAACGATGGCCAACGCCGCCAAAATCAGCGAGATCACGGCGACCGCTGTCGACGGGGGTGTTAAATTCATCTCCAGCCCTCCCTCTTTGTTGACGAGCGGACTGTAATCGTTTTCTCTCAAAAAGCGAGTGACATCGCGGGATAAGAGGGCCACCCTCTGGGCTAGCGGCGGTCGAAAAGCTCGACGAGAAGGAGGCGAGGTGATGCGTCCCATGACGCGGTTGGTGCTTGGGCTTGCAGCCCTCGGTGGGATTTTGGCGGCCGTCGCCGTCGGGCTCCCGCCACATGTGACCGTGGCGCGATCGGTTGTGACCAACACCCCGGAGTCGGCCGTCTTTCCGTATCTCGCCAATCTGCATCACTTCCACGACTGGTCACCGTGGGCCGATCGCGATCCGCAATTGCAGCTCACCTATTCCGGACCCGAATCGGGCAAGGGCGCGCGTATCGATTGGGTCAGTCAGGTGAGGTCGATCGGCACCGGCAGCATGGAGATCACCAACGCCGATCCCAACAAGACGATTGAGCTTGCGGTGAATTTCAATGGGGTCGAAGGAACGAGCGTGTTCGACATCTCACCCTCCGGCTCCGGCAGCAAGGTGACGTGGAGCTTCGGCTATGAATCCGGATCGAGCCCGCTCAAGCGGTGGAAGGCTCTCGCCCTCGATGGATTCGTCGGAGCCGAGTATCGCGCGGGCCTCGACAAGCTGAAGGCTAAAATCGACGAGGATCGGCGTCCGACGGCCCCAGCCGCTGGTCTCGTCCCGCAGGTAGCGCCAGGCGGATCATCGGCTCAGACCGAACAGCCTTCGGCGGCGCTGCCGGCAGGTGCTCCTGGCGCGACAGGGTCTGCGACCGCCTCAGGCGCCCCAACCGGTACGGCTCAGGCTTCCGGCACGCAAGCAGCACAGCCAACTGCTGAAGCCGTCACGCCGGCCCCTGTCCAACCGCCAAAGAAGTCCACCAAGCGCCGCAAGCAGCAATAGGACAAGGCGAAGCATCGTCGCCGCTCTCTACAGCTTTTGCTCGACGCTGCGCTGAGGCACCTTCGGCTGATCAACTCTTGTTGCCTGGATAATGAGACGGAGGGAGTTCGTCACCGCGTCGAGTGGCCAGCAGGTGACGGGCGAAACCGTGCCTCCAGTTGGAGCGACGCTGTCACCTTCAGCAAGATGAGGATCGACGACCTTGCGCCCCGTCACGCGATAATCGCGTGATGATCCATCAGCTCCGGTGACGGTGATGCGATCTCCGATGGCAACATCACCAAGCTGTCGGCGGGAGAGATGATCGCCTTGGCCATGCTGCGGTTCGGCGGGCGTGATCTCCACCTCAGGGCCGCCCTCGTTGAGAGCGGCGCTCAAGCCAAGCCGCGGCACCTCGGTCCGGGCCGGAAGTGACGTGCTTTCCCACGGCCATGCTTGCTGCGAGTTGTCGCCCGCAAGAGCATGCTGCCAAGCGCTTTGATGCAGCACCGGGACGAGGCCCGCTCCTGCGAGGGCGATCAAAGCGATGAGAGCGATGGTGCCCCCGATCCTCCACCCGAGCCGCACGCTCGGGCGGAAGAAGAGGAGGAGGAACTGACTCGACCCCCGTTTCGTCATCAGAACCTCCTCCCAGTCCGCCGCGGGGAGGCATAGTCGCGGCGGTGGTAACGCCACATGACCAGCGTCACCGCGCTTAGAATGGTGAGCAATAGAGCAAGGACGACAAGGCGCTCCGTGATGTCGTTCGGCGCCTTGAGCGAGGCCATGGGACTCGCGTCGGGCTTCGGAATGACGGTCAGCGGCAGGAGCGGATAAGACTGCGGAGCTTGCGCCTCCGCATTTCCGTCGGCCGACACGGTCGGCGTGCCGCTCGTATCGACGTCAGGGAGGGCGGGACCGGCGTCGGCCGGCATTGTCGAGGTGTCAGGCGCCTGGGTCACGCCAACATGCGGAGGTGCCGCTTCGGTCTGCACCATGGCGTCTGTTGCCGGGCCGGGCTTTCCGCCGTCGAACGCGTAATTCTGTGCACCTGGAGCCGCGGGCATTGGCGCCAGCGACTGGTTAAGGCCACCACCCATCGCCTTGTATTGTCGCGTCGAGGTCGGCGCGCCGAACACTTTGTTATAGACCCAGCCGTCGGGGAGATTGAGCGGCATGTCGACGCTCGACACACCCTCGCCGTCAGGCCGCGACTTTACCTTGTCGATGGCGACGAGGCTCGTCTGGCTCGAAACGAGATGGTGTTCGAGAGCAACCGTCTCGATCGCTTTCTCGATCCCTTGGTCGTTCGGATCTGTATAGGCCTTGGCTTCGAGTGCTGCGATCTTACTCCGCGCCCAAAGCTTGGCGACTCCAGCTCCGTCGATCGCATCGGAGATCTTCAAAGCCGCGGTCCATGGCTTGCCGTCAAATGTCCCGGAGAAGTGCAGTTCGCCGCTCATCGAGGAGACCTTCGCGGAGAGCACGACCGGCTCGCCCGCATAGAGGTCGGGGAGGGGATCAGGCCAGGTCTCGACCGCAGTCCCGTCGGGCCACGAGGCCTTCAGCCCGACCATGACCGGCTTTTCGAGCTTGGCGAAGAGCGCGCTCATGCGCTCGAGCACCTGATCCTCGGAGCCGATCTCGGTGAAGGTCCCGCGGCCGAGCTCAGCCGCGCGCCGCATGAAATAGGTGTTGGGCGCCGAGCCGATCCCGACAGTGAATAGGCGCGAGCGCCCGATATGTTCGGCGATCTCCTGGAAGAGCTGCGCCTCGTTGCCGACCGCTCCGTCGGTCAGGAACACGACTTGACGAAGGCGGCTTGTGTCGGAGGGATTGGCGTCCCCGAGCGCGGCCTTCAGCGCCGGAAGCATCTCGGTGCCACCCTCCGCATCGAGCCGTGACACGAAATTCTTGGCTGTCGCCGAATTCTCAGGCGTGACGTCGACGGCGCTCTTGAACAGGACGTCCATGGTGTCGTCGAAGCGGATCACGTTGAACTTGTCGCCGGGACGCAGACGGTCGAGCGCAAGCAGCAGGCTTTGTTTTGCCTGGTTGATCGAGGTGCCGGCCATCGAACCGGAATTATCGATGACGAAGATCAGCTCGCGCGGGAGCTGCTTCGGCGCCTGGTCAAGCGACGGCGGCGTGACCATGGCCAGTAGGTAATCCTGGCCGTTGACGAGTTCGTGGAACAAGGCTGTCTGCGGAACGGCGGCAGCCTTCGGACGCCACACAAGCTCGAAATCCTTGTCGGCGGGGACGGTGCCGTCGGCCAGGCTCAAGGTCGCCGTCTCATCGCCCGACCGGTTCAGGCTGATCTTGTGAAAGGAGCTCGTGACGTCGCCCAGCACGAACCCTGCGTTGAGCTTCACTTCGATCGACACGGGGTTGATCTTGGGGGCCTTGGCGGGATCGAGCACCGGCGGGGTGATGCGGTCGCGGTCCGGCACCGGATCGTTCGGCGCGTATTTGCCGCCGTAGTCCACGATGTCGACGTTGCTCGGCGCCGGATTGTAGCGGGGCGCGACAACCAGCGGAAAACGCAGTGAATAGACGCCGCCGTCCTGCTTCACGGTCTCTTGATATTCGATGCGGATCACGATCGATTCATGCGGGCCGATATTGGCGACGGAGTTGGTGAAGATGTTCGGGCGCTCTTCTTCGACCAGGCTTGCCTTTTGGCCGTTATCCTTGGCCGCCTCGTAAAGCTGCTGAGCCTCCTGGCGGCCCTTGATCTCTCCCTCGATCATGCGCGAGCCGATCTCCATGTGCAGCGCATCGACCGCCGACTGCTCGGGGAGGGGAAACACATAGATGCCCTCGAGCCAGCGGTCGGAGGGGTTCTCGAAGCGCTGAGTGACGACGACGCGGGCGATGGTGCCGTTGACGGTGATGGCCGCGTCGGTGTTGAGCCGCGGAGCCTCGACGAAGCCCCCGTCCTCTCCGGACTGAAGCAGGAGCGCGCCGGTATTCATGTCGCCGGGCTGAACGTAAGCGGTCCTGTCGGAACCCGCCGGCATGTCTTCTGCGCGGGCGAGCATGCTGGGCAGCGTGAAGAAAAGAGCGAGGATCAGTGAAAAGAAAGACAAAGTTACCAAAGGCTCGCGTGAGAGCAGAGCTTGGCGCCGCATGGTCATCGAGTTGGCCCTCGTTATCGGCACGAAGCAAAACTAACCATGTCATTGTGGCTCGGCCGCGTGCTTCGCATGGCGAACTCGCCACAGTCATGGCGCAATTGCGATTGTGCACACGGGGACGACCCTAGCCTCGACGCGGGAACCCCATGCCACGCGGGTCGTTAGCCCTGAAGGCATGCGCCGGATCGCGCAGGCTCAACCCCCAACGCTTGATCACGCCTAACCCAAGGAGCTACACCCATGGCCGCTACGAAAAGTTTGCAGGATCTCTTCGTAAACCTGCTCAAGGACATCTATTTCGCCGAAAAGCAGATCCTGAAAGCATTGCCGAAGATGGCGAAGAAAGCCGACTCTGACGATCTCCGCCAAGCCTTCGAGCATCATCTGAAGGAGACCGAAGGCCAAGTGCAGCGTCTGGAGCAGGTTTTCGCTCTGTGCGCGCTGAAACCCACGGCCAAGACCTGTCCTGCGATCAAAGGCATTCTCGAAGAGGGCGAGGAGGACATGAAGGAGGCCAAGGACCCCGACGTGCTCGATGCCGGCATGATCGCCGACGCCCAGGCTGTCGAGCATTACGAGATCGCCCGCTACGGCACGATGATAGCTTGGGCCAACCAGCTTGGCATGAACGAGGCGGCAAGGCTGCTCCAGCAGACGCTCGAGCAGGAGTACAATGCCGACAAGCACCTCACCAAGCTGGCCGAGTCAGGCCTGAACCGCCAGGCCGCTTAGCGCCACTCAAACTTGGGAATGCCCAAGGATGAAGCAGCGTGGGTCGCGAGGCTCGCGCTGCTTCATTTTGGCCAGGATAGTTGCGGTCTGACCCTTGCGGGCGCAGGCCGCCCCGCTTAGGTTCTGCGCGTCCTGGCCGCCGGAATTTCACGCAATTTTGGGAGATGATTATGGGATTGGTTGCCCGCACGCTCGAACGGGTTAAGCCCTCGCCGACCTTGGCGATCACGGCCAAGGCGCGTGAGATGAAGGCGGCCGGGTTCGATGTCATCGGCCTTGGCGCCGGCGAGCCCGACTTCGATACGCCCGACAACATCAAGCAGGCGGCCATCGAGGCGATCAAGCGCGGCGAGACGAAATATACCGCCGTCGACGGCATCCCCGAGCTCAAGCGGGCGATCTGCGAGAAGTTCGAGCGCGAGAACGGCGTGAGCTACCGGCCGTCTGAGATCACCGTCGGCTCGGGCGGCAAGCAGG
Source organism: uncultured Alphaproteobacteria bacterium (assembly GCA_963742355.1). GTDB lineage: Bacteria > Pseudomonadota > Alphaproteobacteria > Rhizobiales > Methyloligellaceae > Methyloceanibacter. Next base: position 729,468 of record CAVULQ010000005.1, read on the forward strand.
TGCTCTATAACGCGCTGGTTGCGACGCTCGATCCGGGTGACCAGGTGATCATCCCGTCGCCCTTTTGGGTGAGCTATCCCGACATCGTGCTGCTCGCAGGCGCCGAGCCCGTCATCGTCGAGACCAAGCTCGAGGATGGCTTCAAGCTCAGCCCTGAGGCGCTCGCTCGCGCGATCACGCCCAAAACCAAGTGGTTCATCTTCAACTCGCCGTCGAACCCGACCGGCGCGGCCTATACCGAGGGCGAGATCAAGGCTCTCACCGATGTGCTGGTGAAGCACGAGCGAGTATGGGTGCTGTCAGACGACATTTACGAGCATCTCGTCTATGACGGCTTCCGCTTCACGACACCCGCTGCGGTCGAACCCCGACTGAAGGCGCGCACGCTCACGCTGAACGGGGTGTCAAAGGCCTATTCGATGACCGGCTGGCGCATCGGCTATGGCGGCGCGCCGGAGCCGCTCGTGAAGGCGATCGCGACGCTTCAGTCGCAGTCGACCTCGAACCCGTGCTCGATCAGCCAATGGGCGGCGGTCGAGGCGCTGAAAGGCCCGCAAGGCTTCTTGCAGGATTGGGTGGCCTCCTTCCAAGAGCGGCGCGACCTCGTCGTCTCCATGCTCAATCAGGCGACGGGTCTCTCCTGCCCGAAGCCTGAAGGCGCGTTCTATGTCTATCCGTCCTGCGCGGGCGTGATCGGCAAGAGCACGCAAGCGGGCAAGCGCATCGGTAGTGACGAGGAGTTCGCCACGGTCCTGCTCGAGGAGGAGGGGGTTGCCGTCGTGCAGGGGGCGGCGTTCGGACTCTCGCCCTTCTTCCGCATCTCCTACGCGACCGGCATCCAAGCGCTGGAAGAAGCCTGCCGGCGCATCCAGCGCTTCTGTGCGAGTCTCAGCTGATCCGAGGCATTTTTGTCTCGCGACGACGACGGAGATCGACATGAAATTCAGCACGGGTAATCAGATCCAAGGCAAGATCATGGAGATCCGCAAAGGAGGCGTGACCGCGATCGTCTATGTTACCGTCCCCGGCGATACGACGATCGAGGTCAGCGTCACCATTCCGGCGCTCGAGACGCTCAAGCTCTACGAGGGCAAGCCCGTGATCTTGATGATCAACCCCGGTGACATCATCATCGGGTGCGAGTAGGGGGACGGGAACGCATAATCTCGTCTGCCGGGCTCTTTCATCGATGGACACCATCGTGAGACCTGCTGGCGCCAACGCCGAAGACCGCACCTCACGGACCCTTCGTCTCTCTGATGGCAGGCGCTTGTCCTATGCGGAGTTCGGCGATTCACAGGGGCTGCCGGTGCTGGCCATCCACGGCACGCCCGGGTCGCGCTTCATGTTCGGGTTGACTGATGGCGCCGCCCGCGACCGGGGATTGCGCATTATCGCCCCCGACCGCCCGGGCTACGGCCGTTCGGATTACCGGCGGAACCTGTCTCTCATGCGATCGGCCGAGGACTTCGTCGCGCTCGTCGATGGACTGGGGGTCGGGCGGCTAGCCGTCATCGGCGTCTCGGGCGGCGGACCGCACGCAATCGCGACCGCCTCAGCAATTCCGGAGCGCGTGGCTCTGCTCGCACTCATCTCGCCGGTCGGCCCCATTGCCGAATGCCGCAAGCAGATCCGGATGTCGCGAATGCATCGCCTCATTTTCACTAAAATGGGACGGTCGCCACCGGCCTGCGCCTCCTTCTTCTGGTCTCTTCGCAGCATGGTGAGATGGGTGCCGGGCGTCGCCTATCGAGCCCTGCAGCAACGCGTGACCCGCTCGGATCAGGACGTGCTGAGACAGTCCGAGGTGAAGGCTAACCTGCAGGCGGCGATCCGCGAGGGGCTTCGTCCCGGCATCAAGGGCGCACTCCAAGATTTGCGGCTGTTTTGCTCGCCTTGGGGCCTGCCGCTCGCCGACATCGACGTTCCAGCGGTGATGTGGCAGGGGAGCGACGACACGATCGTCCCGGCGAGCGCGGCATATCATTTGGCGGCGCAATTACCCAACTGCCGGCTCGATGTCATCCAGGAAGCCGGACATTATTGGGGTTTTGGTAACTTCGCCCACATACTTGATACGGTCAGGGCGGTGCTTCGCAGCTAGGAGCCGCCAAGCGAGTGCCTCCTCTCCCGCGTCAATTTGCTGCTGCCATCGTTATGTCTCTGCGGCGTTCTGGCGCTAGGCCGCGCGAGCCGAAGCAGCCTACATGGGTGAACCGGCAAACGAGGCTGTTTCACGTAAGGCTTTTCCAGCGCGAGCTCGCATGACCGGCAAACCAATCTTCTTCGATCCGACGGGCAAGCGAGGCCGCGCGCTCACCAGGCTTGCGTGGGCCATCGGCGCACTCGGTGCATTCGTCCTGACGGCCTTCGTCGCGACATTGCTCATCGTGCATCGGCCCGCAGCCGAACCGGCCGCGGATAGCCACGTGTCGATCCGCTGCGCTTGGGCGCCGAGCTGCTCGAACGCACATGGGCTTTCCGTACCAACCGCGGCTGACCCCGAGGCGCTCAGAAGCGCAACCCGGCTTGCCGCCGAGCTTCGCGAAGACGAGCGAGACCTCTATCATCGTCCGCAGGCTCGGGTCATCGAACGCCGCGCGCTGCCTGCCGCGCTTGTGAGGCCCGAGGGGCGCCCGCTCAGCATCGGCTTCTATGTAGGCTGGGACGACAACAGCTATCCTGCGTTGAAGCGGGCGCTGCCGCGTCTCGACTGGGTGGTTCCGAGCTGGCTCAGCTTTCAGGGTCCGGACTTGACGCTCAGCGCGACCGTCGATGGTCGCGTGCTCGACTACATCCAGGACAAGAAGCCCGACACTGCGATCCTGCCGATGATCCAGAACGCCGCCGGCGGCCAATGGAATGGCACAGGGCTCGCGAAGATGCTCGCCGATCCATCCGCGCGCGCCGAGCGTATCGGGCAGATCGTGGCATTTCTCGACAAGTACAAATTCCAGGGTTTGACGGTCGATTTCGAGGATGTTCCTGACTCGGCGCACAAGAACCTGGAGCAGTTCCTCACCGAGCTCCATGCCGCCTTCGTTCCTCACGATTATGCCATCGTGCTCGCGGTTCCGTTCGATGACGACAGCTGGCCCTACACGAGCTATGCCAACATCGTCGATTTCATGCTGCTCATGGGCTACGACCAGCATTCGGACGCGGATAAGCCGGGTAGCATCGCCGGGCAAAGCTGGTTCGAGGAGACGCTCGACAAGCGCATGAAGAACCTCGACCCCGAGCACACCATCATCGCCCTCGGCGCTTACGGTTATGACTGGGTCAAGGGCCAAGAAGCGACCAGCCTCACCTTCGAAGAGGCCGTGCTGTCGGCGCGCGATTCCGAGGCCGATATCGCTTTCGATCCGGAAACCTCGAACCCGCATTTCTCCTTCATCGAGGATGATGGAAAACGTCACGACGTGTGGTTTCTCGACGGCGCCACTGCGTTCAATGAGATCCATGCCGCAGACGACTATCAGCCCGCCGGTTATGCGGTGTGGCGCCTCGGCTCGGAGGACCCCTCAATATGGTCGACCCTTGGCCGCAACTACGGCGCGGCCGCGCCGGAGGACCTACACCGCATTGGGAGAAGCCAGGACATCGACTTCGAAGGTGAGGGCGAGATCCTGCACGTGGCCGAAGATCCAGTCAAAGGCAAGCGCTCATTTGAAGTCGACGGCGACACGGGACAAATCGTCGACGAGAAATATACGGCGGTGCCAACCCCTTTCGTCATTGAGCGCAAGGGGACAACTCCGGGCAAGCTTGCGCTGACTTTCGACGACGGTCCCGATCCTGACTTTACGCCGAAGATCCTCGATATCCTCAAGGAGAAGGGCGTGCATGCCAGCTTCTTCATTATCGGGCAGAACGCCGCCGCTTACCCGAGTCTGGTCCAGCGCCTCGTCGCCGAGGGCCACGATGTGGGCAACCACACATTCACCCATCCCAATCTCGGGGAACTCCCGAACGCGCTCGTCACGCTGGAAATCAACGCGACCGAGCGCCTGTTCGAGGCGCTTACTGGCCGATCCATGAAGCTGTTCAGGGCGCCCTATCTCGGCGATGCCGAGCCCACCACGGCCGACGAGATCGTGCCCATCAAGATAGCGCAAGGCATGGGCTATCTCTCGGTCGGACTGCATGTCGACCCCAACGACTGGCAGCGTCCGACGGCGGACCAGATCGTTGAACGCGTGATCGCGCAAGCGACCGACCCCGATCCCGACGTGAGAGGGCATGTCATCCTATTGCACGACTCAGGCGGGGACAGATCGGCCACGGTCGAGGCGCTGCCGAAGCTCATCGATGCCATGAGGGCAAGAGGCTACGAATTTGTGCCTGTGTCGGAACTCGCCGGTATGACCCATGATCAGGCGATGCCGTTGCTCCCCCCCAAATCGCTCGCGCGCATCGTAGGTCTCCCGGTCTTTCTAACGTATGGCTGGATGGGACACGCCATCACCACGCTGTTCTTCATCGCCATCTGCCTCGGAGTCCTTCGTCTTGTGTTTCTCTGCCTGATCTCACTGTGGAATTGGTGGGTCGAGTCCCGGCGCGTCGCTCCCGCTCTGCCGGCCGAGCCGCCTTTGCAGTCCGTGCTCATCCCGGCCCATAACGAGGCCATGGTGATCGCCGAGACGGTCCGCCACATCCTTGCCAGCGACTATCCCAATCTCGAGGTCATTGTCATCGACGACGGATCCAAGGATGAGACCGCTGAGGTCGTGCACAGCGCATTCGCAAGCGATCCACGGGTGCGGCTTATCACCATGGCCAATGGCGGCAAGGCGGCCGCGCTCAATCGCGGTCTCGCCGAGGCGAGGGGAAACCTCGTGGTGGCACTCGATGCCGACACCTATTTCCCAAGCGACTCGATCGGAAAGCTCGTTCGCTGGTTCGAAGACCCCAAGGTCGGCGCCGTGGCCGGGAACGCCAAGGTCGGCAATCGGGTCAACGTGATCACGCGCTGGCAGGCGCTCGAATACATCACGAGCCAGAGCCTCGAGCGCCGGATGCTCGCGTCGCTTGGGTGCATCACGGTGGTTCCCGGCGCGATCGGTGCCTGGCGCCGCGAGGTGCTTCAGAGGCTCGGTGGCTTCCCGTTAGACACGCTTGCCGAGGACCAGGACCTGACCATTTCCTTGCTCAAGGCCGGTTACAATGTGCTTTACGACAGCACGGCGCTCGCCTGGACCGAAGCGCCGGACACCGTCAGCGGGTTGATGAAGCAGCGCTTCCGCTGGGCTTTCGGCACGCTGCAATGTCTGTGGAAGCACCGCCACGCTGCCTTCAGGCCGCGCTACGGATCGCTGGGGATGATCGCGATGCCGCAGACTTGGCTGTTCCAATTCTGGTTGTCGTTGCTCTCCCCGTTCGTCGACCTCGTTCTCGTCTGGCGTCTGGCACTGTCCGCGTTCGGTTTCATCGAGCACCGAAGCCAATTCGACGGCCAGACTTTGCAGAAGGTGCTTTTCTATTATCTCCTTTTCGTGGTCGTCGATCTGTGCAGCGCCGCGCTCGCCATCGCCATGGAACGCAAGGAGGACGTGAAGCTCTTGCCCTGGCTCGTGCTGCAGCGGTTCGGCTATCGCCAGCTGATGTATTACATCGTCATCAAGGCGAGCTTCGCCGCCCTGTTCGGACCGCTCGTCGGCTGGAACAAGCTTGAGCGGAAGTCGACCGTGAACGCGGTGGCCTAGGCCGCTCTCGTCGTCAACTCCGAAGGACCCGCACGCCTTTAGAGCTTGTCGTAGGTCAGGCAGCAGCAATCCTTCAAACCGTCCTGGCGCATTTTGCACGAGAGCTTCGCTTCGACGTCCTGGCACGGCTCCGGGTTCACATTCACCGGCAACTCGTTCTGACACATGGTCGCGGTGTAGTGGACGCAGTTGCCGCCCAGCAACTCTGAACTCTTCGGGCAGTGACAGTTGGGTGGCGTGCCTACCATGCCATGCTGGCAGGCGCCTGAGGCCGCCTCGGCCGTTCCTCCTGGCGGCTGGCAATAGCCATCCTTACCCGGCGCCGCGAGGACGGTGTAGCCGGGCGGGCAGGCATGCTCGCCAGGCTTCGCCGTCCCATATTCTACAGGGGCGCCCTGGGTTCCTTGGCCCTCGCTAGGAGTGCCAGAGCTCGTTGCCGGCGGGAGTGCGCCCCCCGGCGGAGCGCCCGTGTCGGCTTGCGGCGTGGCGTCGGGTGTGGTGGGGGTCGGGTTGGCGTTCTTGCCATGGATCTCACCGCCCGGAGACGCACGGCACGAGAAGCTTCCCTCGAACATTCCGCATTGAAAGATCGCGAGCGCGCGGTCGCCGAAAAGGGCCATCGGCAGCACCCACAGTGAAGCGGCAAGCGCAAGGGCGTAAACGAGACGCATGGAACTCCGACCCGATCAAGTCACGAGCATAGACACAGGAAGCCGATGAGAACAGTCAGACGTGGCGGCGTCCGGACATGCTCGCCGGATGCTGGCCCAATTAGGGCCCCGCCGTCCCGAATCGGGCCTCTTGCCAGAGGCGCTTCCTCTTGACACGATAGCGTCACTAAAAGGCCGAGCGCGAGTAGGGGTGCGTCAGGAGCCTTCTCCCGCGCGGGGTCATAACCGCCAAGGGAGGAGATCATGGGCCAAGCGCAGGGCCAGCCAGCCCGCAGCGCCCGCTGCATCGCACTGGTTGGCCCCTATCTCAGCGGCAAGACGACACTTCTCGAAGCCATCCTCGCGCGCACCGGAGCGATCGGCCGCCAAGGGTCGATGGCCGGCGCCAATACAATAGGCGATGCCTCCGATGAGGCGCGTCATCACGGCATGAGCGTCGAGCTCAACGCAGCAACCGTCGATTTTCTCGGCGACAGTTTCACCTTCCTCGATTGCCCCGGTTCGATCGAGTTTCAGGCCGACGCCGCCGACGCGCTGACCACGTGCGACGCAGCGGTCGTGGTGTGCGAGCCAGACGAGAAGAAGGTACCTGCGCTGCAGCTCATCCTGAAGCAGCTCGAGGATCGCGGCATTCCGCATTTCCTCTTCATCAACAAGATCGACAAGGCAGAAGCGCGCGTGCGCGACATCGTGCCGATGTTGCAGCCGGCGAGCGGCAAGCCGCTCGTGCTCCGCCAAATCCCGATCTGGGAAAACGATATCGTCACCGGCTTCATCGATCTCGCGCTGGAGCGAGCCTACGTCTATCGCGAGCACGCGCCGAGCGAGGTGATGGCCATTCCCGATGCGCTGTCCGCACATAAACAGGAAGCGCGCTTCTCGATGCTCGAGAAACTCGCCGACTATGACGACGCGCTCATGGAGCAGCTGCTCGAGGATGTGCCGCCACCACGCGACCGCGTGTTCGACGATCTCAGCAAGGAGCTCCACGACGGGCTGATCTGCCCGGTGCTGCTCGGATCTGCCGAGCACGGCAACGGCATCTTGCGGCTGCTCAAAGCGCTGCGTCACGAGGTACCCTTCGTCGGCGTGACCGCCAAGCGGCTCGGTGTGGACAAGACGCTGTCGTGTGCCTTCGTGGCCAAGACCTTCCACACCGCCCATGGCGGCAAGCTCTCGCTCGCGCGCGTGCTGACTGGCTCGTTCGCCGATGGCAGCACGGTCTATGGCGGCGCTGACGAGGAGCGCATCTCCGGCATCTTCACCGTCATGGGCCAGGAGCCGGTGAAGCGTGGCGAGGCGAAGGCCGGCGACACGGTCGCCTTCGGCCGACTCGACAGCGTGAAGACAGGCGACACGCTGACCGAGGAAAAGGGGAAGGTGAAGAAGATCGAGACGCCGGCACCCCCTCGGCCGGTGTTTGGCTTGGCAATAGCCGCCAAGGAGAAGAAGGACGAGGTGAAGCTGACCGCGGCGATCGCCAAGATCATCGAGGAGGACCCCTCGATTTCGCTCACCCACAGCCAGGACATGGGCGAGATGGTGCTGTGGGGGCAAGGGGAGATGCATCTGCGCGTCGCGCTTGAGCGGCTGGTGCGAAAATACGGTATCGATGCTTCGACGCGGCCCCGGCAAATTCCCTACAAGGAGACCATCCGCAAGTCGGTCGAGGTGCGCGGCCGCCACAAGAAACAATCGGGCGGACACGGCCAGTTCGGCGACGTGGTGGTCACCATCAAGCCGCAGCCGCGCGGCGCGGGCTTTCAATTTGCCGACGAGATCACCGGTGGAGTGGTGCCGAAGAATTACATCCCGAGCGTCGAGATCGGGGTGCGCGACTATCTCGGCCGCGGACCGCTCGGCTTCACCGTGGTGGATGTCGCGGTTTGTTTGATCGACGGCTCCTATCACTCGGTCGATAGCTCCGACATGGCGTTCCGCCAAGCTGGGCGCATCGCCATGAGCGAGGGCATGCCGCAATGCTCGCCAGTGCTGCTCGAGCCGGTGATGGCGGTCGAGATCGCGGTGCCGTCGGAGGCGACGGCCAAGATCAACTCGATCGTCTCCTCTCATCGCGGCCAGATCCTTGGCTTCGACGCGCGGCCGGGCTGGGCGGGCTGGGACGTGGTGCAGGCCAATATCCCCGAGGCCGAGATCCAGATGCTGATCGTCGAGGTCAGGTCGGCCACCTCCGGCGTCGGCACGTTCAGCGCCAAATTCGACCACCTCGCCGAGCTGATCGGCAAGGAGGCGGACCGGGTGTTGGCCGGCCGCGGCGCCAAGGCCGCCTAACTCCCCGCTTCACGGCTCGCCGGACTTGCGGCGGGGCGTTTCGCCCGCTAGACGAATGTGCCGATTATCTGTGCGACGACCGTTAGACATCCGGGAGCGTTCCAATGACGAAGATTTATCCGCAGCTTGACATCCCTGAGACCCTTGCCGCCGGCCCTGGGCCGGGCAACACCGACCCCCGCGTGCTCGAGCGCTTCGCCAAGACGGGCGTGGCCGACCACATGCAGAAGGACGTGCTGCGCGGCATGCTCGAGGCCAAGGAGATGCTGCGCGAGCTGTGGGGCACCAAGAACGTCTATACCTATGGCGTCGCCGGCACGGGCTTCTCGGGACTCGATTGCGTGCTCTCGCTGATCCTCCCGGGCGACAAGGTCGTGGCCTTCCCCAACGGCACCTTCTCCGGCATCGACACCCTCACCATCCGCATGAAGGCGGCGACCGCCGAGGAGTTGGCGGCCGATTCCCTCAACCCGAAGCCGAAGAGCGTGACCGTCGTCGAGACGCCGCACGGCCAGTCCGTCACCGGCGAGATCGTCGACAAGGCGCTTGCGGGAGCCAAGCCGATGTGGGCGTTCATGGCGCATTGGGAGACGGGCTCGGGCCGCATCAACGACCTCAAGGGCTTCAGCGATGCTTGCCTGAAGCATGGGGTGATGGGCATCTGCGATGCCGTATCGAGCCTCGGCGTCGCCGATTTCAACATCGACGATTATCCGGGCGTGGTCGCCTGGGCCTCGTGTCCGCAAAAGGGCGTGCTTTCGCTGCCGCTCACTTATGCGCCGGTCAGCTTCACCGACAAGGCGATCGAGATGGTGCGGAAGCGCGGCTGCCGCACCTATGTGCATCACCCGATCCTCGACGCGCGCCATTGGGGCATCATCGACGGCAAGGACGGCGCGCCCGCCTATCACCAGACCCATTCCTGCTATGCGGTGGCCGCGTTCCACGAGGCGTTGCGCATCATCTTGGGCTATGGGCGCCGCCGCAAGGCGTCGGACTACGCCTATCACGAGAAGGCTCTCCGCCAGGCGGTCGAGGCCATGGGCTGCGATGTCACGTCCAATATGACCAGCCTCATCGTGCTCAACCTGCCTGGTAAGCTCAAGGGCAAGGAGAAGGAGCTCGTGCAGGGCGCCCGCGCGCAGGGCTTCGGCATCTGGCCGACGCTGTCAGAGCCGGTGCAGGTGCGCATCGGCATCTTGAATCAGCTGAGCCCCGAGCAAATCAACGAGATCGTCAGCCGCTTTGCCGACGCCATGCTCGCCATGGGCGCGGAGTTCGACAAGCAGAAGGTGATGAACCAGCTCAAGTCGTACTACGCCAAAGCGGCTTAAGGCCAGGGCGGCCGTCGTTAGGAAATGACGGCCGCAATGCTAGCGCGACTTGCGATTTTGACGCCAACGCTCGGATGCAAATGCGCGACGTTGCTTACGATTCCTCTTATTGCTTAATTTAGGATTTTCGGGCTCGAGCGCAATCTCGGGAAATTCGCGGTCACTGACGGCGCGATACCGCTGGTTTCCTGGTTGATCGATGCCGAAACTCTTCTTCCGTTCCTCCGGTTCGGCCAGTAGCTCATCAGTCCACTCACCCACCTCGACATAGACTAAGTCTTCTGACGAGCCAGGCATCTCAGGACTATCCGGTTTGGGCTCACTGGCGATCCCAACGATGCATTTGAGGTGTGGAAACTTACGCAACAGGTTTAATGCGTACGTCTGAAGCAGGTTCGTGCGCAATGCGCGATAGCCCTGGTACCCACCCCTGACCTCGACCCGAGGCACCTTGACTGTTAAGTAAAAGAACCCGGTTTTAGCCGACCGTTCATCGATAAATGCTCGCATAAACTTGTCGGTCTTCTGAACCTCTTCGAGAGCCTGAAGAACGCCAGCCGCGTAGGAGCGCCGCTCGAATCGTGGCAACAGCGCCATGTGACGCACGCCCAACTCGAGTTCAGATATCTCGGCGGACTGCCCATCAGGGACGAGAGAGGTTCCGTCCAACATGTGGGCTGTAAAAACGGTAATCAAGCGGTCCCAGCTGTAGGACACCTCATCAGCGTGTTTCTTGGCGAGGTATCGAGGGTTCCGGACTAGATTTGCATAGCTGCCCTTGCTGAAAACGACTCTATCCTCTGCGCCCCATTCGGTTCCGTCTGGCTGCGTGAAGTCGTGTTCGTGTTGCCCGTTCATGTGGGTCATGTAATGGGCAACCAGTTCTTCTTCGCCGGCTGCTGACAGAAAGCGACCAGACCGAAAAAAGCGCTCCTTTTTGACCAAATAGGATGTGAAATCAGTGATGGTATCGAGTTCTGCCATAACCACGTTGAGAGTTTTCTCGTCAAAAACGTGGACGAATGCCCCACCGGGGTCGACGTCACCAATCGCGAAGGGCTCAACAAGGTCCGCCTCGTAGTGTGCCGTTCCCCGGATGGCAGGCACGAGTTTCAGACTAGAGTTGTTGCCATCGGAGTAGGACTGGCACTCCGCAGCGGCTCCATTTGCCACTATTATTCCGTGTACCTTTCTGAGGTCTTGCGGCGGAAGTGAAAGAGGAAGTCGCTGCGTGCATTGCCTGTCTAGGAAGATTCGCTCTGGGTATTGCGACATCCACCGCTCGGCCCCTCTGATTTGATCGAGAGACTTTCGAATGGCGCGCTTGTACCAGCGGCGCCACCCAAGTCTCACGTCTTTAACTGTGGGCCAACCAACCGTCTTGTCGCTAAAAATTAGGACATGGTCTCCGCAAACAACCAGTAAGTCACAGAGTTCCTTCCCGTCGCCCTTGTTGCGAACCTTCTTATCAATGAATGTGTTTGGATAAGACCAGAGGTTCAGAAAGTTACGTTCTGCTAACTTGGCGAGGTAGCTCTCAGATTTTGTAACCCCGAACCCGCGCTTTATGGCGGCGCGCGCAGGACCATCGTCGACTCTTCTCGGATCATTTGGTCGTGGGGTTCGTGACGAGTTCATTTGGCGCGAAGAGATGTCCAACCGGAAAGCGTTTCCTTATATGGGAAGAGATGTCGCAGCATAAAATGCTGCGTAGTCAATTTGCACCTCAAACAAACTAATCCCCGCGCTCCGAACCTCAATTATCATCCGCATCAACTTGTCCGGTTGAAGGGCGCGATCATGAGGCGTTCGTGAGAGCGGGATGAGGGGCGGCGCCCGCGGGCTTGACGACGCACGTCGAGCACTCGGGCGGCATCGGAGCTCCTCCCGGGACCACTAGGAGTCCTCGCCAGGAGCTGCTCTTGCCTGCCTTCATTGCCGAATTGCCCCAGCAACATAAGCCGTGACGCATCGTTTCCCCGTGCTAGGGTCGGCGCCAACATAGGCATCAGGAGAAATGACTCGATGAGCTCTAACAGGAAGACGCCGTATCCTCTGCAGCGGACGTCGAACAAGCGGGAGTTGATCGGCGAGACGCGGGAAGAGGAGGCGGCGCGCTTGGCATTAGAGATCGCGGCGCATCCGGTGACGAAGTGCGAGCCAGGCGAGCGCGGCCCGTCGCTGTCGCGGCCGGGCTGGAGTTCCAAGCCGATCATTCCGCAGAAGGATGCGCGCGAGGCCGAGAGCATCGCCAAGAAGATGATGCGCAAATCCTGATTTCGTTCCGCCGGCGTTTTGTCCGCGCTCCTAGCCACTGGCTCCTAGCCTCCCCTTGACGGGGGCCGGATCGCGAAGCGATCCGGGTGGGGTTCCTTGCGCTGCCGCTTCGGTGCGGACGCGCATTTATCCTCCACCGCGTCGGACCTGCCCGCAAGGGAAGGTCGGGTGTCTGCGGCGCCGTCGGGCGCATTCACGTCCTCAGTCCAAGAAGAAATCCCCGTCCTTCAAACCTCCCGTATCATCGCATCACCTCGTCCACTTGAAGGGCGCATCATGAGGCGTTCGTGAGGCGGGACGAGGTGCGGCGCCCGCGGGCTTGACGACGCACGTCAAGCACTCGGTCGGCGACCGGGGCTCCGCCCGGGTCCACTACGAGATCCTGCCAGGAGCTGGCTTACAGGCTGAATGCGCGTCGTATTCAAGCTGAAGCGCGGCCCGTCGCCGTAAAGACGTCGCAAAATGGCATGCGCTACCGCTTCGCTACTTGAGCGCATGTGGCGCGCCGAGAGGCGCCCGCCGCGTCCGGCAACGGGCGCGGAACCATAGGTTTGCGCTTTTCGGCGCGCCATCCCCTCGGGAGAGGGTCGTGGACAAGCTGCTCTTTGACATGACCTCGCGCGGAAGCGCGGCGAGGCGATGAAGCGTGCCTTAGTCGGGGGAGGGCTGCTCCTTCCGCGTGAGGCGCAGCAGCAGGCGCAACGCGAGCCACAAGAATAGAACAACCAGAAGCAGCGCGATCAATGGCGCGGCAAGGGCGAGAATCGACACGAGCAACGACCCGCCAAGTTCGGTCGTCGCAACGACAGGGTTGCCGAGGCCGCCGGTAAAGACCGTGGACTTCGCCCGAAGCAGAGCCGTCGTGCTCTGGATGAGGCCGGCGACGCCGCCCCCGGCGATGATCGCCGTCGCCCATTTCACCATCGGGGGGAGATCGGTGATAACAGCAGCCGATATGACCGTGCCGGCCACGAGTGCGGCCGGCGTTGCCAAAGTGTCGAGCAGATTGTCGACGCCCGGAATGTAATAGCCGAGGATCTCGGCTGCCGCCGCGACGCCGAGCAAGATCAGGGCTGACGGCGTGCCGAGCCAGGCGAAGCTCTCGGCGAGGGGAAGATGGCCGGTATTGGCGGCAATGCTTACCACGAGCATCGGTAGGAATAGGCGGAAGCCAGTCGCCGCGGCGAGTCCGATGCCGAGCGCTACCGATAGAGCGACGTCGAAATCCGACACTAAGCCCTCATCAGCTCTAGCCTCGAGCGCGAAGCGGCCGCGCGCAGGCCCATCACGGTTCGACGCAAGTCGCGAAGACGTGGAACCCCGGCGTCTTAAGGTGGTCGTCGTGCTGCAAAGCGATCCGCGCTTCCCGGCAGGCAACCATGGTCGTGAAGTCGACGACGGTGGTTGTCGCCGCGCTGCCGGTGGCCCCGGACGCCCCATAAATGGCGAAGATAAGCATCCTGCGCCCCTCTGACTCGGCCGCCTGGGCCGCGTTGAGCGCAAATCCGCAAAAAACGAGAGCAAGAATGAGACGCGTCATTTCATCCCTCATACTTGGTTACCAGCCTGTTGAGTACGCCTCCCCGGCCTGTCTGCCGCTTTTTGCAGCATACACATATGCCCTCCGTAAGGGGAGCGGGGGCCCGGGCGAGAGATCACGCGAAACCCACGACCTCGCTAAATTTTGGCCACAACTGAACCCGACAGTCGGTCTCGCGCGTTATCCCTTGAGGGAAGAGGCACGTTCGGGGGAAAGTCTATGATCGATCTTTATCGCCTCTTGGGCGTCAAGCGGGGCGCGACCAAGGATGAAGTGCGTAAGGCCTATCGGCGCAAGGCCAAAATCTCCCATCCCGACAAAGGCGGATCGGCGGAAGCGTTCAGCGCGCTCACGGTGGCGCACGAGGTGCTGTCGGATGAAAGGCGACGCGAGAAATACGACACGACCGGCGAGATCGAGCTGGTCAAACCCAACAATTTCGACGGCAGTGCGGTCGAGGTCATCGCGCAGAAGCTTGGGCTCATCATCTATGCCGAATTGGAATTGTCTGAACTCGATATCGGCACCCTGATTGAACGGTCTATCCGCGACGACATCGCGCGGCGGCAGGCGAGCATCGCCGAGCAGAGCAGGGCTATCGAGCGCACGGCGAAGCTGCGCGCGCGGGTCAGGCGTAAGGCTGAAGGCGCCGACAACATGCTTGCGCGCGTGCTCGATTGGCACGAGCGCTCGAGCAAGGACCACATCAAGAAGAACGAAGAGGCGGTCTCCTCGATGGAACGGGCGCTCGTGATCCTCGATGGCTATCTCTTCATCGACGATCGGCTGCGGGTCGAAGCCGACAGCGAGGACCAAGTGGCCGCGGCTTTGCGAGACACGATCGCCACGCTCGACGAGCTTGCCGCAATCCTCGCGGCGCGGCCTAAAGAGGCGGCGGTCGGGTAGGGCCTCCGCCCGGCCAAAACGGATATTCTCTCGCCTATGTCGTGCTGCAGCCCCTTCCGGCTTGCATGGGTTCCCCGAATCGTGAAAGAACAGAACAAGAACTCAGGTATGGACTATGGGGATCTGCCATGGCGAGGATCGCTGCCGAGCGGATGCAGGCTCATGTAGCCGTCGGTGTTGTGAAAATGCCGGGCCGCAGGCTCAGGCGAGCCCTGCCGCGCGTGCGGTTTTGCGCTCTCGAGGGGACGGTGCGCGTGGTGATCGAGGCCGACAGCGAGGACGACGCCCGCTATCTCTGCCGTGACATGGCTTTCGAGTTCATCGGCCTCTGCGACTGATCTAAGCGGACGGCTCCGCTCAATCCTCGCGAGGATGGGCTTGACGCCAATCAGAGGGGCGGTCGAAGGTCCCGCGCCAGATGCCCCGCTTCGCATCCTTCGCCTCGGCCTCTGCGGCCTGATAGGGATTGCCGGCCTCTCCGCCAAGATCGATGGCGTAGCCCGCCCGCACCATCGCGTCGCCGAGATCGGGGGTGCCCTGGGCGCTACAGACCGCGACGATGTGCCCATAGCTGTCGTTCGAGCGCGCCTCGCAGTTCACGCCGCCCGTCTTCATGAGCGTGGTCAGCTTGGCTTTTGCCGCGCGCCCGCAGAGCCACGACTTGCCGCTCGCATCCTTACAGGTCTGATGCAGCTCGGGGGCGTCGATGCCGAAGATGCGGTACTGATCGCCGTTGCCGGCGCGGAGCGTGTCGCCGTCGATCGCCGCGATTTTGGCGTCTGGCCCAAAGGCCGGAGGTTTGTAGCTGCAATAATGCTCGACGAGGAGCGCCACGATCACAACGAGGGCGAGCGCGATCAGCTTGCCGAGCGACTGGGCAAGCGCCTTTGAGGATTGTCCCTTGTCCCCGGTGTCCTCGGTCTTTTGGTCAGTCACAGGTCAAGCAGGTAGCGCAGATTCGGTGCCGCCGCCACTCCACATCAATCGGCGATGAGCCCTGCGCGAACGCCCGCGAGCGCGCGCAACTGCTCTTCGCTGAGGGTGGGGAACTGAGGGTTTATCGCCTCAATCCGGTCCACGATCGCCGCGGCGACCACGATGCGGGTGAACCATTTGTGGTCTGCGGGGACGACATACCATGGGGCGTCCTCGGTCGCGGTCCCGCAGATCATCTCCTCGTAGGCCGCTTGATATTCGTCCCAGAGCTGGCGCTCGCCGATGTCGCCGGCGTTGAACTTGTAGCGTTTGGCCGGATCGTCGATGCGCTTCAGCAAGCGCTTCTGTTGCTCGGTCTTCGAGATGTTGAGGAACACCTTGATGATTGCGGTGCCACTGCGCGCGAGATGGCGCTCGAAGCCATCGATGTCCTCGTAGCGCTCGGTCCAGATGTTCTTGGTAATGAGCTTGGGCGGCAGCCCCTGGTGCTCGAGGATCTCCTTGTGCACGCGCACCACCAACACTTCCTCATAGTAGGAGCGGTTGAAGATGCCGATATGTCCCCGTCTGGGAAGTGCGACGGCGGCGCGCCAGAGGAAATCGTGATCGAGTTCGAGAGGGCTCGGCTGCTTGAAAGGATGAACCTCGCAGCCTTGTGGGTTGACGCCCGACATTACGTGCTTGATGACGCCATCCTTGCCGGCGGCGTCCAGCCCCTGAAGCACGACGAGGATCGACCATTGGTGCTCGGCGTAGAGCCGCTCCTGGAGATTCGAGAGCCGCTTCACGCCGTCGGCAAGGAGCGCCTTGGCCTCGTCCTTCTCAATATCGAGTCCGCAATGGTCAGAGGGGTCGAAGCGCGCGAGCTTGAACCCGCTTCCAGTGGTGACGCGGTAGCGTTTGAGAATGTCCGAAGCGAGGATTGGTGCCATGAGGCTATCGGCCGAGGTGGTTAACTTCGACGAGTATGGGAACCTGTCTGGCTCCGGTCGCGTTTGTCAGCGAAACAAGGAGGGCACCATGCGGGAACATCGGGATGTCATCACGTGTGCCGTAGCAACCGCCAACGGTTTCGCCATGCCCTATCGCACGCGCCAAGCCGTTGGACCAGCCGATAGTGAGACGGCGGCGCAGGGTCTGGAGACGCCGGTCACGCGCGGACCATCTCGCGGTGGCGTGCTGAGGACTCTCGCAAGAGGCCCGCGCGACGCCAAATCCTGAAGGCGAAGACGGTTGCTCGGCGCGTGGAGCACCAGCCACGTAGGATCAGTTCCCGTCGATACGTTTGCCGACGATGGCGATCGTCTGCTGGTAAACTCCGGCTGCGTTCCAACCCTCTATCGCCGCGAAGTTCGGCTCGCCGGGCTGGTAGCCGGCACCTCTGATCCAGCCGTGGCCTTTGAGGAAGTTCGCGGTTGACGCGAGCGCATCAGCCTTGGAGTTCAGATTGACGACGCCGTTGCCGTCGCCGTCGACGCCGAAGAGCAGGATGTTCTTCGGCAGGAACTGGGTCTGTCCCACCTCGCCATGCATGGCGCCGCGCGTTCCCGAGCTCATCACGCCGCGATCGACGAGTTCGAGCGCCGCGTAAAGCTGGTCGGTGAAATATTCCGGACGGCGACAATCATAAGCGAGCGTCGCCACGGCCGAGACGGTCGGCTGATTGCCCATGAAGGTGCCGAACCCCGTCTCCATGCCCCAGATGGTGAGAAGCGGTCCCGGTGGCACCCCGTAGCGCTTCTCGATGGCGTTGAACAGTGCGGCATTAGCGGATTTCATCGACCTGCCCTTGGCGGCGATAGCGGGTGCGCCACGCTTGGCCATGAACTCGTCGAGCGACAGCTTGAAACTGTGCTGGCCGCGGTCCGCCCTAATCGTCCCGACGGAATAGGTCGTGTCCATCAAGGCTGAGATCGCCTGTGACCCGACGCCTCGCCCTTGTGCCTCCCTGGCGAAGATTGCCTTCCAATTCTCGAAGCCCGCCGATGTATTCCCGCAGGGAGCCGCCGTAACCGGGGTGGCAAGCAACAAAGCAGCAACAGACGAAGCCGCCACGCCAATCCGCATGTCCGTCATCGAGGTTTGTCCCTCCACGTCGCGCACCAAGAAGAGCGCCGGACCCACCCGTTCCCGGCGTGGTCGCCCCCCAGCGGGCCACAAGCTATCGCGATGGCGCGTGGCTTGGCAATGTCCCCGGGCGGGAAGATTGGAGAGCAATTTCGCCCTTTTCCCCGCGTGAGCCTCTCGGGAAGGACACGGAGTGTCTACTCGGCGGCTTCGGCGACTTGCTCGATACCGGCGAGATAGCGCTCGGCGTCGAGCGCCGCCATGCAACCCATGCCCGCGGCAGTGACCGCTTGGCGGTAGACGTCGTCGGCTACATCGCCGGCGGCGAACACGCCAGGCACGCTCGTCGCCGTCGAGCGGGGATGTGTAATGATGTAGCCAGACGTCTTCATGTCGATCTGACCTTTGAACAGGTCGCTCTGCGGCGTGTGCCCGATGGCGATGAACACGCCATCGATCGGGAGCTCGATGATCTCGCCGGTGAGCGTGCTCTTGAGCTTGACGCCGGTCACGCCGAGCGGGTCGTGGTGACCCAGCACCTCGTCAAGCTCGGTATTCCACATGATGTCGATCTTATCGTTCTTGAACAACCGTTCCTGCAGGATCTTCTCGGCACGGAGCACGCCTCTGCGGTGCACAAGGATCACTTGGCTGGTGATATTGGCCAGGTACAGAGCCTCCTCGACGGCAGTGTTGCCCCCGCCCACCACGATCACGTTCTTGCCGCGGTAGAAGAATCCGTCGCAAGTCGCGCAGGCCGAGACGCCATAGCCCTGGAACTTGTGTTCCGACGGCAGTCCGAGCCAGCGGGCTTGCGCGCCGGTCGCGATCACCAGCGTGTCGGTGGTATATTCAGTGCCACTGTCGCCCTTGAGCCGAAATGGGCGTCGGCTGAGATCGGCTTCGACGATATGGTCGCGAATCATCTCGGTACCGACATGTTCGGCTTGGAGCCTCATCTGCTCCATGAGCCACGGCCCCTGAATCACGTCGGGAAAGCCCGGATAGTTCTCGACGTCGGTGGTGGTGGTCATCTGGCCGCCGGCGTGGAGACCTTCAATCAGAAGCGGCTTCAGCATGGCACGCGCAGCATAGATGGCTGCCGTGTAGCCGGCAGGTCCGGAACCGATGATGATCAGCTTAGCGTGGCGGTTCGCCATGGAGCCCTCATAGCTTACGAAGGTTGGCAAGAGGTAAGCGCACGGACGGTTCGGCGCAAGCGGCAGACACGCACGGCTTGGTGATCGGCAATTTAACTTTTCGTTTCAAGGTGAAGCGCGCGCCTGATGGTGGAAGCCACCACCTCGGTGTCGTTGATCGGTGCATAGGTCCAGCTCTCGAGCTTGCCTTCGAAGGGACGCGTCACGCCGCGCTCGCGCATCAGCTCGTGGAAGCGCGCGAGCCGCCGCGAGTTACCTTTGAGCCGCTGCACGTAGACCGGCTTGCCGGTGCCCGCCGCCTCGGTGACCATGTTGACAGAATCCTCGGTGGTAACGATCGCGTCCGCGAGCGCGAGGAAAGCGAAATAGGGATTGTCGCCCGTTCCATCCCAGACGAGATGCGGCACATCCTTGATGGCAACGGACAGTGCTTCAAGCGAATCGGTTCGGGTGCGCCGCGAGGGCGTGACGAGCAGCGACCCGCCTCCTGCGCGAATGAGCGCAGCCAGCCTCGCGCCGAAACTGGCGGCAAGATCGGGGGGAAGGCTGAAGGCAGCGCTCTCGCCGCCGAGCAGGACGGCGATGCGAGGATGGGGAAGAGGATCGGTGCGCGGCGAGAAGCGCTTCGCTGCCTCGGCGAGACGCGCTTGAGTGACGCTGTGCACGGCCCCGAACGTGGTCACCACGTTAGGCCCCTCGAAATTGTCATGAACGGGAGCCGCCACGAGATCGAAGAGTTGCGGTGGCACTTTCGGATTTTGAATGTGCAGGCCGTAGGCGTGGCCGATGCGCTTGATCGCGAGCGCGACGGGTGCACTTCGCCGCCCGACGGAGATAACGAGCCGGGGCCACGGTTCCTGAAGTGGCTCGTTCGAGACGACCGAGCGGAGCAGCCGTTCGGGCGCAAGATAGATCTGAAGTCTCGCCGGCAGCAACCGCATGGCGCCTTTGACGCGCACTCGCTTCAGGCTGAAGGGGAGGCCGACGGCTTCGGCTACGGCAATGCCTTGCGCCTCCATGCCGACAGAGCCGTCAGTGACGATCCAGGTCTTTTCCGCCCTGGCTTTTCGGCTCGCGGCGATCAGCGCCTCAGCACTGCGGGGAGCGGTTTTCGTTCGCTCGGCAGGCATCACGCCTCCTTGATTAGAATTTCCGGAATGTTGAACGCTCAATTTCTTTTCGATTCTTTTGCCTAGAGGACGTAAAATTGCGTATGAGCCGACCATGCGCGGCACGAGGTCTGGGCGCCTTCTAACGCGTGGGGGCTCCGATCGTCCAGGGAGAGGCTGAACTTTGGCGGCTTTGAGTGAGAGGAAGGTTCCACATGCGTCGAGCTCGCCTTGATGCAACCGACTGGCTGATCCTGCGCGAACTTCTCGCCGACGGGCGTATCACCAATGTCGAGCTTGCCCGCAAAGTGGGCATCTCGGCGCCACCGTGCTTACGCCGCGTGCGTGCGCTAGAGGAGGCCGGTATCGTCAAGGGTTTCACCGCCATCCTGAACGACAGGGCGCTCGGTTTTGACGTCACCGCCTTTGCCATGATCAGGCTGCATAGCCAGGCCGAGGCGGATCTCATCGCCTTCGAGGAGCGCGCGCGGAGCTCCCCGATCGTCCGCGACTGCTACATGCTGTCGGGCGAAATTGATTTCCTGCTGAAATGCGTGGCACCGGACTTAAGCGCATTTCAGGACTTCATCATTCATGAGTTGACCGCGGCACCGAACGTGGCGAGCGTGAAGACCTCACTCGTGATCCGTGCCTCCAAGCATGCGGCTGGGGTGCCGCTTGAGCTCGCAGGTGAGGGCGCTGCTGCGACGATGCGCGCGCGAAGCTGATCGGCGCGATCGCGCTTAGTGTGTCGTATGAGCATTTCCACTTCCAATAACCCTGTCCTGGTCGAGGTGATCAGAGGACCGCTCGTCGAAAGCAGCCATACCGGCGCGATTGCCGTTGCCGATCCGAAGGGACGTCTTCTGCTCGCAGTGGGCGACGTCGAGCATCCCATCTATCCGCGCTCAGCGGTCAAGGCGATGCAGGCGTTGCCGCTGATCGAAAGCGGAGCGGCAGACGCGTTCGCACTTAGCGAGGACGAGCTTGCGGTCGCTTGCGCCTCTCACAGCGGCGACAGAGAGCATATCGAGGCGGTGCGAAGCCTGCTCGCCAAGGCCGGTCTCGACGAGAGCTATCTTGCTTGCGGCGCGCACTGGCCAATCAGCGAGGATGCGACGCGCGAGCTCCTGAGCAGGCGCCAGCGCCCGCGCGCGATCCACAATAATTGCTCGGGCAAGCATGCGGGCATGCTCGCCACGGCGGTACATCTTGGCTTCGAGCCAAAGGGGTATGAGCGCCCTGACCATGAAGTGCAGATCACGATCGCGCGAATCTTTTCAGAGACTTGCGGAATCGCGTTGGACCGCTCTTGCATGGGCATCGACGGTTGCTCGGTGCCGACCTTCGCATTGCCGCTCGGGGCCTTGTCCGTGGGTTTTGCACGGCTCGGCAGCGGAGAGGCGCTCGCCCCTGAGCGAGCATCGGCTGCACGAAGACTGTTCCATGCCTGCTTCTCAGAGCCCACCCACGTCGCGGGCGAGGGGCGCTTCGACACGATCGTGCTCAGGGCCCTCGCGCCCGGCTGCTTCACCAAGGGTGGCGCCGAAGGCGTGCATTGCGCGGCGTTTCCGGAGCTCGGACTCGGGGTCGCACTCAAGATCGACGATGGCGCGAAGCGCGCGGCGGAGTTTGTCATGAGCGAGATCATCGTGGCGCTTCTGCCTGAGGCGAAGCGGAGTCTTATCGGTCAGCTTACTGGGGAAATGTTGAACTGGCGGGGCATCGTTGTCGGCCGCGTCGCACCGAGCGAGGGGCTGCAGCGTGCGACTGATGAGCTCGCGCTCGCGCGTTAGCGTGCGACGTTGGAAGAGACGACGAGGTTACGATACGCCTCGGTGCTTGCTGTAGTGAGATCGGGGCCGGTCGGCGTCGGGCCGTTCATGGCGCGGATCGCTCCAGCCTTGGCGCCGGTGATCAGATTGTCAGTGATGAGCGCGGTGCCAGCCAAAATGTCGGTCGAGACGCCGATGCCAATATGGGCATTGCGGATCAGATTGCCCGTCACGCTCACATCGCGGAGATAGCGACCCCAGCCGATCATGATGCCGTAGCCCGGAGCGGCCTCGATGACGTTGCCGCTCACAACGCTGTCGGCCTCAACCGCGATGCCGACGCCGCGCGAGTCGGCATCCTTGCGGAAAAAGATGTTGCGGATGAGGTTACCCTGCACGACGGCGAGCCGGCCGCCTTCGTTGAAATTGGTCACAGAGATGCCCATCGCCGCGTCATCGACGATGTTGTTGGAAATCACCGCGCCCTCGAAGGCAAATTCCGCATAGAGCGCGACCTCACCGAGTCGCGCGCAGGAATTGCCGATCATTTGACAGTTCGAGCCGGAATTGGAACGGATCGCCGAGAAGGCGCAATCGGTGATGCGGTTGTTGCTCACCATCACCGAGCCTGCGCGAAACACATTGACCCCGTTGCCGTTTTGCCCGCTGCCGCCGCTCTTTGCCGTGATGCGCTCAATGCGGTTGGCGGTGACGATGGTGCCGTCCTCGCCGACTGCGGAGCGCCAGACGAGGATGGCGTTGTCGCCGCAGTCGCGCACGTGGTTATGGCCGATTTCAAGGCCCCCGGCGTCCTCGCTGAAGAGGCCGCCGCCGCGGATATCGCCGATCTCGCAGTCGGTGATACGGCCCGAGACCTTGCGCAGCACGACGCCGTCCTGAGCGCTGCCGACGATGCGGCAGTCCGATAACGTGAGGCCTTTGACGCCCTCGGCGACGAGCAGCGCGCCGCCGTCGATCGGTTTTGCTTCGCCTTGCAGCGTGAGCCCGGTGAGGCGGATGCCCACCGCATCTTCGATCGAGATCAGCGCGCCGCCGCCATTGTAGCGAAGCACGGATTTCCCTGGCACGCCTTGGATCTCGGTGCCTGATTTCAGCGCGAGCTTTGCGGTCGTGTAGTCCCCTGGCGGAAGAAAGAAGGGCGTGCCCGATTGCGCGGCCCTGTCTGCCGCCTCCTGGAGGCTTGCGGTCTGATCGATGCCACCACTTGGTACGATGCCATAGGTGCTGAAGGGCCCCGGCATCTCCGGCTCTTCGCGCGTCGCCGCCGCGCGAGGGCCTGCCGCAGCAGCAAGGCCCGCGCCGATCCCACCCAACATCAAATCGCGCCTGCCGATGGTCATGGCATCGCTCTGCTTGGTGCCGAGATACGCGACGCGAGAGATTCGCTTCTCGCCTTAGCGTCGGCGACAGCGAAGCGTAAGATCGCCTCCGCGCCGTCAAGCAGTTCCGCCTCGCTCAGGGATCCACCGTAGGCCGGCATGTGCACGAAGAGGACCGAGGCAGCTCCGTTCTGCCGGGCTGCCCAATCGAGCGAAAGATAATACAAGAAGTTGCACAGATAGCTTCCTGCCGAGCGCGAGGGAGCGGCAGGGATGCCGCGCTGCTCGAGATGAGCGGCAAGCGCGCTTGCCGGAAACGTGGTGTCGAGCCGTCCGAGTCCTCGCGGAAGGATGACGTGGCCGCGCGGCAGGGCACCCGAGGCGTCGGCGCGTGGGCTCGCCCGATTATGAGCCGAGCGCTCGATGCGAAATCCTTTGGCGCGTTGGCTCAAGCCAAAGTGAATCGTTACATGCGGTTGGAACGTCTCACGAAGTTGCTGCGTGAGCGCGGCCACTGCCTCCCACTCCGTGGGAAGGACGCGTGCATCGACCTCTTCGTCTCCCTTCGAAAGACGCGATGGCAGCATCTCCGCCAGCCATGCCGAAGGATTGACGGAAGCGCCGGGGAAGGGTCCGAACCCGGTGAGAAGGACGCGCACCATGACCCTCGCTTACTCGCGGGAAGGACTAGAGGGAAGGGATTTTGCCGTGGCGGTTACTCGTGGTCCTTGACACCGGCAAGATGGGCAAGCTCCTGTGCGGCGGCGCCGGGGGTCATTTTGCCGTCGCGCACCTTCTCCTCGAGCTCACGGAAATGCCGCGCGGCGCGTTTGCCGCCCTTGAAGGCCGCAAGCAGGCGCTGTTCGAAGATCTCGCGCATCCAGGAGACGGCCTGCTCGGCGCGGCGTGATCCAAGCGCGCCGGAGTCGCTCAGCGCGCGATAGCGGTCTTTGATCTTCGTCCACAGATCGTCGAGGCCACGATTGTCGCGCGCCGAGAGCGTCAATACCTGCGGCTCCCAGTTCGCATGACCGGCGGAGAGGATATGCAGGCCGGTGCGGTATTCCACCGCCGCGCGATTGGCGCGCTCGACATTGTCGCCGTCGGCCTTGTTGACGGCGATGATGTCGGCGAGCTCGAGAAGGCCGCGCTTGATGCCTTGCAGCTCATCGCCCGCGCCAGGGATGGCGATCACCACGAACACATCAACCATGTTGGCGACGGCCGTCTCGGACTGCCCGACGCCCACCGTCTCGACCAAGACCACGTCGTAGCCGGCAGCCTCCACGAGAGCGATCGTCTCGCGTGTGGTCTTGGTGACACCTCCCAAGCTGTCACCGGCAGGAGAGGGACGAATGAAGGCCGCAGGGTCGGTCGCCAGCCGGCCCATACGCGTCTTATCGCCAAGGATCGACCCGCCGCTGCGCGAGGAGGTGGGGTCGACGGCGAGAACGGCGACCTTGTGGCCTTGAGCGATGAGGTTCAGGCCGAACTGATCGATCAGCGTGGACTTGCCGGCGCCGGGCGGCCCGCTGATGCCCACACGGATTGCACCGCCGGTATAGGGGAGGAGACGCTCAAGCAGCTCGCCGGCGCGCGCCTGGTCCTCCGGCTTGACACTTTCGATCAGGGTGATGGCACGGGCAAGCGCCACCCGGTCGTCCGAGCGGATGGCCTCAGCGGCCCGGTCGGCGTCTCGTCTCGCTTTAGTATCGCCCTGCATGGCATGCGGGGTAGGGGCAAACACCCCGAAGTGCAAGTTCGTTGTGAGGAGCGTCGTTAGCGAACTGCCCTCGGCTCGCGCGCTCCGCGAACGAAACGCGTGAGGATGGCGATCGTCGCTAGCGTGGCGAGATAGGCGAGCAGCTGAAGCCCGGTCGGCTTCGCGGTGTAGCCGATCAGGACGTGGAGCATGCGACCGGCGATGCTCTGGTCGGACAAGAGCCAGGACGTATCCCATAGGCGTGTCTGGAGCGCAGTGACAACGCCGGCCGCCTGGAGAAAGCGAATAGCCTGCGCCGCCATGCCGGCCGCGAGCAGCGCGAGAAGCACGCTCGTCACCTGGAAGATATAGCGGGTAGGAATCGCGATTAGTCCGAAATAGCTCAGAGCCGTCATCGCCGCGCCGGCGACAAGACCGAGCAGGCCGCCGGTGAGCAGGGACGACATCGACGTGCCGGCGACCACGATCCCATACAGGAAAAGGACGATCTCGGAACCTTCACGCATCACCGCGACGAAGATGACCACGGCGAGCGCGGTGAGCGGTTTCAGGCCCTCGCTGACGTCGGCGCCGACCTGGCGCAGCTCGGCAACGAGCTCCCGGCCGTGCTCCGCCATCCACACATTGTGCCAGGTGAGACTGATCACGGCGATAGTGAGCACGCTCGCATTGAGCAGCTCCTGGCCAGAGCCGGCAAAGGCATCGGAAATGGCGCCGGCAAAGACGGCGACGATGCTGGCGCCCAGCACGCCGGCAAGGATGCCGAGGCAAACCCACCAGGCGCGCCCGGCAATGCCGCGGGTCGCGGCGAGCACGATGCCAATGACGAGGCCAGCCTCGACGACCTCGCGAAAGACGATGATCAGAGCCCCAAGCATGGTCTACTTCGCGACGAGAGCTCCCTTGGCTGTGTCCTCGTGATACTCGCCGTAAAACTCGTAGCGGCCAGGATCGAGTGGACCGACCTTGATCACCGCGCTTTGCCCGCCGACGATCACTTTCTCCGCGTCGAAATCCTCGCTCTCGAACTCCTCGGCTGTCGCGTCCTCGTTGGTGACGTTGAGCGTGAGTTCTTTGCCGGCGGGAACCTCAAGCTCCGCAGGCGTGAAGCGGTGATCCTTGATGGTCAGGGAGAAATCGTCTGCAAGCGAGGGCGAAATCATTGCCAAGGAGACAAGCAGGGCAAGCCAAAGCAGGCGCATTCGGTCCTCCTTCGGACTCGGTAGAGTGCGACGTTGCTTTGCCCAGCGCCCCAACATGAACGAACCAAGGCGGGAGACGCAAGTCTTGTGAGGAACCGCCGTCATGACGAGCGCACATCCTATAATGATTCCAGACAGGGAGTCATAGGTAACAAATTGAATTTTTTACTGAATCTGCTGATATGCGGCGGGTTAGATTCCCCAATTGCGGCGAACCGACGCAAGACTCAGCGCTCAGCGGCGCAGGACGCCGATCACCTTGCTGGCGAAGCTCAGGCGCTCGGCCATGACGCTGACAACGTAGGTGAGAAGCGCTTGGGCGAGATCATCGTTCTCGCGCTTGATACGCCCATAGGCCTCGGCGCTCAGCACATAGAGGATACTTGGGACCTCTGCCTGGATGGTGGCGCTGCGGAGCTGCTTGGAGATCAGTCCCATCTCGCCGATCGTGGTATGACGGCCAAGACTCCGTACGCGAACGTGCCGCCCGTCTTCCATCTTGACGAGGATGCCGACGCGGCCCTCCAAGATGAAATGCATTGAGTCGGCAGGCGCGCCCTGCTCGGCGATGATTCCGTCCTTATCGACTTCGAGCCGCTCGCAAAGAACTGTAAGCTCCTCTCCCAGTTTGGGGCTGCCAAGTGCACGGCTGAGCCAGTCGCGCAAGGTGCTCCCGCCGGTTCCCTCAGCCAGATGGGCGACGATAACCGCCTTCTCGCAAGATTCGAGCGCGCGATCGAGATCGTCGGCCAGGATGACATCGCCGGTGATGAAGCGGCGGGTGCGGAACGCGTGCTCGAGCTCGCTCGAGAGATTGACAAGGACCAGGCGAGCCCCCGCCTCCTCTGCCGCCCTCTTTATCTGGGTGAAGCTGTGCATGGCAGAGGAGTCAATACCGGTCACCAGGCGGAAGTCGAAGACGAGAAAGCGGCATACGGGCTCGCGCGAGAACAGGGCTTTGACTTGCTGATAGAGACGGTTGGCTGACCCGAAGAACAGATAGCTTTGCAAGCTCATGCCCTGAATCTGGCGTCCATGCTTAGACAATATGGTGAGCTCCTCGGGCGCGCGATCAAGGGTCGACCGATATTCCGAGCCGTCGAAGCTGAACTTGATCGCGTTCACCCGGCTTGCGCTGACGGCAAAGGTCGCGCAGCCGATGATCACGCCGATCAACACGCCGGCGATGAAGCCGATCTGCAAAATCAGCAGGGCGATGGCGAGGAGAGAGATGTACTCGATCGGCGAGATCCGCCGCGCCGAGTTGATCAGCCACTCGTAGACGAGCTGGCCACCGAGATAGAGCAGAAGCGCGCCAAGCACCGATTTGGGCACATAGCCGAGGAAACCGGGATTGACAGTGAGCATCAGCAGCGCAACGGCTGCCACGGTCAGACCCGATAGGCGCCCGCGCCCGCCTGCCACGTAATTGAGCGACGTGCGGTTCAAGGCGACAGTGCTGACATAGCCGCCAAGGGCCGCGGCGACCAAATTGGCGACGCCAACCGTCTTTAGATCGCGCTGGAGATCGGCTTCACGCTTGGTGATGAACTCAATGCCGGTGGTGTTGAGCAAAGTACTGATCGCCGTCACGAACATGACGGCGAAGAGCTCGCCGCTGAGGCCGGGCAGATCGTGCCAGGGAAATGAGCGGAGATCGTTCACATCCCAGGTCGGCGTCAGACCGACCGCAGCCGGCGGCTTGAAGAGCCAGCCTTGGCTTTGAGCCTCTGCGAGACTCACGCCAAACGCTGCCAGTGCGAGATGCACCACGGCAAGCCCACTCAACAGGATGACGGGCAGCACATAGGGGCTGTCTTTGCGCCAGCGAACGCCGAAATAGATCACCACGGCGATGATGCAGGCCGGCAGAAGCTTGGCGAGGGAAACGGGCTCTATCAACGCGTCGAGATTCGAGAGCAGCAACCCGTGGTCGGTGATGACGCGCACGGCGCCGCTCATCATCAAGCAGCCAGTCGCGCCGAGAAAGCCGCCGATGACCGGGTAGGGAATGAACCGTATGGCCCCGCCGGCACGGGCAAGGCCGAGGCCGAGCAGCAAGATGCCGCTCAATGAAGCCGAAAGCGCCATGATGATGATGACCGGAGCGAGCAGGTCGTCGGGGGCGCCTTCTTTGGCGAACCTCGCCAACAGAGCGGTCACGAGGGTGGCCGTGACCGCTACAGTGGTGGGATCGGGACCGGCAATGGCGAACGGTATCGAGCT
Source organism: uncultured Alphaproteobacteria bacterium (assembly GCA_963742355.1). Lineage (GTDB taxonomy): Bacteria > Pseudomonadota > Alphaproteobacteria > Rhizobiales > Methyloligellaceae > Methyloceanibacter. The sequence continues at coordinate 757,731 of CAVULQ010000005.1, forward strand.
GCGCGCGGCCACGATCGAACCACTCACGGCCGTGGTGATGAACGTGGCGGCCAAGCCGTAAGCGATCCAGGTGCTGAGCGGCGGGGCGAAGATCAGGGCGGCGAAGGAGAGTCCGTAGGCAATCGCGAGGACGCTGGCGATCAGGCCAGAGAAAATGTCGCGCGACGAGGTCGCGAGAAATGCGGCGATCCCGCTTTTCGCGGTCCCTTCACCCTCTTTGGCCGGCATTGAAAGTTGCTTCTACAAGTCGTCGAGGCTCCGCCGCTAGTGCCTCGTTCACCGCGCGAATCTGGCCGATCGAGCATTATCACGCGGATTCGGCGCCCACGGATAGGTGAGAGATATGACAGTTCGCTGACGCGCTCCAGCGACTAGAGCGCGCGTCGTCAAGAAAGTCTATTCGGCGGCCTGCTTTGACTTGTCCTTGGTGTCGCAGCCGAGCTTCCCGAGCAGGTCGATCGCCGCATCGGCGATCGAGGTGCCCGGGCCGAAGATGGCCTTGGCTCCAGCCTCGTACAGCGCGGAATAGTCCTGCGGCGGGATCACCCCACCGACGACGATCATGATATCGCCGCGCCCTTGCTCTTGAAGCGCCTCGCGCAGCGCCGGGACGAGCGTGAGGTGGCCGGCAGCAAGCGACGACACCCCGACGATATGCACGTCATTCTCGACCGCCTGACGTGCGGCCTCCTCAGGCGTCTGGAACAGGGGGCCGATATCCACGTCGAAGCCGAGATCGGCGAAGGCGGACGCGATGACTTTCTGCCCGCGGTCGTGTCCGTCCTGGCCCATCTTGGCAACAAGGATGCGCGGGCGGCGACCGTGCTCGGTTTCGAACCGATCGATCAGCTCCTTGATGCGGGTCAAGCTTCCGTCCATGCGACCGATCTCCGCCTTGTAAACCCCGGTGATCGCCGAAACCTCCGCCCTGTGGCGGCCGTAGACCTTCTCCAGCGCATAGGAGATCTCGCCGACGGTCGCCTTGGCGCGGGCGGCCTCCACCGCCGCGTCGAGCAGGTTGCCGGTGCCTGTCTCGGCGTATTGAGTCAAAGCGTCAAGGGCCTGCTTGACCTTGGCTTCGTCGCGCTCAGCCTTAAGGCGGGTAAGCTTATCGAGCTGCTGGCGGCGCACGGCGCGGTTATCCACTTTGAGAATGGCGATGTCAGCCTCGCTGTCAGGGCGATATTTGTTCACCCCGACGATGGTTTGCTTGCGCGAATCGATGCGGCCTTGTGTTGCGGTCGCGGCCTGCTCGATCATGCGCTTGGGGATGCCGGCCTCGATGGCGCGTGCCATGCCGCCGAATTTCTCGACGTGCTCGATGTGGGCGAGCGCACGGGCCGCGAGGTCGTAGGTCAGCCGCTCGACAAAGAAGCTCCCACCCCAGGGATCGATGATGCGGGTTGTGCCCGATTCCTGCTGCAGCATCAGCTGGGTGTTGCGGGCGATGCGCGCGGAGAAATCGGTCGGCAAAGCGAGCGCCTCGTCGAGCGCGTTGGTATGCAGCGATTGAGTATGGCCTTGGGTCGCCGCCATGGCCTCGACGCAGGTGCGGATCACATTGTTGAACACATCCTGCGCGGCGAGGCTCCAGCCGCTCGTCTGGCAATGGGTGCGGAGAGCGAGCGAGCGCGGGTCCTTGGGCTTGAACTCCTCTGCCATCAGCTTCGCCCAGAGGAGGCGCGCTGCGCGCATCTTGGCAATCTCCATGAAGAAGTTCATGCCGATCGCCCAGAAGAAGGAGAGCCGTGGCGCAAACGCATCGACGTCGAGCCCGGCTTTGACACCAGCGCGCACATATTCGATGCCGTCGGCGAGCGTATAGGCAAGCTCGAGGTCGGCGGTCGCCCCTGCCTCCTGCATGTGATAGCCGGAAATCGAGATCGAGTTGAATTTCGGCATCTTCTTAGAGGTGTAGGCGAAGATGTCGGAGACGATGCGCATCGAGGGTGCGGGCGGATAGATGTAAGTGTTGCGCACCATGAACTCTTTTAGGATGTCGTTCTGGATCGTGCCCGAAAGTTGCTCTGGCGGCACGCCCTGCTCTTCTCCCGCGACGATGAAGAGCGCGAGCACGGGGAGCACCGCACCGTTCATGGTCATCGAGACCGACACCTTGTCGAGCGGGATGCCGTCGAACAGAGTGCGCATGTCGTAGATCGAATCGATGGCGACGCCGGCCATGCCGACATCGCCGGTCACGCGCGGGTGATCCGAGTCGTAGCCGCGATGGGTGGCGAGATCGAAGGCGACGGACACGCCTTGCTGGCCTGCAGCGAGGTTGCGGCGATAAAAGGCGTTGGAGTCCTCGGCGGTAGAGAAGCCGGAATATTGGCGGACCGTCCACGGCCTCTGCACGTACATCGTGGGGTACGGACCACGCAGATAGGGAGCGACGCCGGGCATCCCGTCGAGGAAGTCGAGGTCCGCGAGGTCACTCTCCCGATAAGCCGGCTTCACCGCGATCCCTTCCGGCGTCTGCCAGGCCTCGGCCTTCGCTGGCGCTCCGGCGTCGGCGCTGCTCGCAGCATCGAATTTCATCTCGGCGAAGGAAGGAATGCGCGTCATCTGCGGTCGATCTCGTCATAGGCTGCGTTCAGGATCGAAAGCGTATCACAGCCCTGGTGAAGGAACGTTCTAATGCCGGCGCCTTCCAATGCGGCGCGGTCGGCTCGTGGCTTGCCGGCGAGGTAGATGTGTTTGGCGCCTGCTGCGGTGAGAGTCTTAGCCGCATCGGCCGCCTCACGTGCATAGACCTTGTCGGAGGAGCAGAGACAGGCGAGGGGGGCGCCTGATTCCATGAATCGTTCTCGAAGGTTGTCGTCGCTTCCTTCCATGGCTTCGATGCCGCCAGCCTCGAACAGGCTCTTAGCGAAGCTCGCCCGCGCATTGAAATCTGCAGGGCGGCCGAGACAGGCGAGGAAGACCTTGGGCCGCGTGCCGTGCTTGGCGAGATAGGTATCGCTCCGGTCGCGCAGATGCTCGAACGGCTCGGCCAGCCGAATGCGCGGCAGCGCGCTCGCCACAGGCGCTGCTCTTGCCGGACGCGATTCTGCAAACACTTCGACTTTGCCCTCGTGAAGATAGGGGAAGTCGCTCGTGCCGACGATCGCCACCTTGCGCCGGGCGACGTTGGTCTCGCGCTCGGCACGGACTCTCGCCACGACACGTTGGATCAGTCCGGCTTCCAGAGCGGCAGCGGCACCTCCAGCCCTTTCGATCCGCTGGAAGAACCACCACGCCGTCTGGCAGAGCGCATCGGTCAGCGCCTCGATGGCGCCGGAGCCTGCGGCGGGATCTGCCACGCGATGGAGATTCAATTCCTCGATCAGAATGGTCTGCATGTTGCGGGCGATGCGGCGGGCGAAGCCGTCGGGCACGCCGAGCGCGGCGCTGAACGGGAGCACCGTTATCGCGTCGGCACCGCCGACAGCAGCGGCGAGGGCCGCGATGGTGCCGCGCACGATATTCCCGTGCGGATCGCGCTTGGCCATCATGCGCCAGGCAGTCTCGGCACAGACGAGGGCAGGGCGAGGGGTGAGCCCGCAGGCCTCTTCGATCCGTGCCCAGAGCTTCCGCAAGCTGCGGAACTTGGCCATGGTAAGAAACTGGTCCTGGTCGGCAGCGAGGCGGAAGAAGATCGCGCGGCGCGCTTGGTCGAGATCGAGCCCCTGAGCTTCCAGCGCGCGCAAATAGGCAAGGGCATTGGCCAGCACAAAGCCAAGTTCTTGCGCCTCCGAGCCGCCTGCCGCATGCACGGGTCTTCCATCGGCGACGGCAAAGGGCCCAGAGAAGCTTTCAGCCATAAGGTCGCCGATCAGCCCGGTCACGACGGGAGCAAGCTTGGCCCAAGGCATGGGGAATGCGCCGCGCACCGCTCGTGCGCCGAGCGGATCGAAGCAAAAGCGCATGTCCAACGCGGATGGCTTGAGACCTTTCGCCCGGACATAGTCGGCCATCAACTTCGCGACCTGCCGGGAGGGCGGACCGAAATCGAGCTCGACCCCGATGCCAGCATCGAGATGGACGCCATCGAGGATCGTGGCGACGGCCTCCTCGGTGGCGGGTAGCGCATAGCCATAGTCGCCGACAGCGCCTTCGAAGACGAAGGTGATCCCGTTCGCGCCATTACTCAGGTCATCGCGGATTTGCGTATTGGCGGCCTTCGCGTGGGGCAGGTCGATCCGCTGCATGACCGACCAGGGCGCGGCCGCCCGGCTGGCGATGCGCTCAGCGCCTCGCGCGCGCGGGTAGAGAGGCTCGATGGCAATGCCGTCATAGCTCTCCGATCGGAGGGAGGCGAAAGGCGCGTCCTTCAGCGCCTCTGCCACAAGGGCCTTCCACGCTGCCTCGTCGGCGGGCGGGAAGTTGCGGGCAAGGGTCAGTTCCACCATTCTCCTCAAGCTCTAAGGGGCTGAAATCCCCTCCTAGCATGAAGGCGAAGCGACACGGAAGCGGTGCGGCAGAGACGCCCGGGTCCTCGCGCGGCTTTGCGGGCGCCCCACGCAGAAGCTAAAGTGCAGGAAGGAGCGCAAGGGAGGAGCGGCGAATGGCGAAGCGTAAGACTGTAGCGCCGAAGGACGACGCGGGCGGGGGCGGCGATACGAGCGCCACAGCGCCTGCCGATAGCGTCTATATCGGCAAGAGCATCAAGCCCGAGTTCATCCTGCTTCGTCTTGCCAATCGCCACGGGCTGGTCACCGGCGCCACCGGCACAGGCAAGACGGTCACCCTTCAGGGTCTGGCGGAGGGTTTCTCCGATCAGGGCGTGCCGGTCTTCTGTGCCGACGTGAAGGGCGATCTCTCAGGCGTCGCCGAGGAAGGCGAGATGAAGTCCTGGATTGAGGCCCGCGACAAGGCGATCGGCTTCACGCAGAACTTCCGCGCCTATCCCGTGATCTTCTGGGATCTATTCGGCGATAAGGGTCATCCGATCCGTGCGACCATATCCTCGCTTGGGCCGCTTCTCCTGTCCCGCCTCATGGATTTGAGCGAGGCACAGGAGGGGGTGCTCAACATCGCCTTCAAGATCGCCGACGATGAGAAGCTGCCGCTCATCAATCTCAAGGACATGCAGGACTTGCTGCAGAACTTGGCTAACCGTGCGGGCGAGCTTACGACCACATACGGCAACATCACCAAGGCTTCGATCGGCTCGATACAGCGCTCGTTGCTGGTGTTGCAGCAGCAGGGTGCCGAGCATTTCTTCGGCGAGCCCGCGCTCAAGATCAGCGATCTGATGCGGGTCGCACGCGACGGGCGCGGCTATATCAGCGTGCTCTCGGCCGAGAGGCTCATGGAGTCCCCGCGGCTTTACGCGACGTTCCTTCTGTTCCTCATGTCACAGCTGTTCGAGCAGATGCCAGAGGTCGGCGACCCTGACAAGCCGAAGCTCGTGTTCTTCTTCGACGAGGCGCACCTCCTGTTCAAGGACGCGCCGAAGGCGCTGCTCGATAAGGTCGAACAGGTGGTGCGACTGATCAGGTCGAAGGGCGTCGGCGTCTATCTCGTGACACAGAATCCGCTCGATATCCCCGATACCGTTTCGCGCCAGCTCGGCAATCGAATCCAGCACGCGCTGCGCGCGTTCTCGCCTTTGGAGCAGAAGGCGGTGAAAGCGGCGGCCACCACCTTCCGCGCCAATCCAGCCTTCGACACGGAAAAGGCGATTATGGAGCTCGGCACCGGCGAGGCTCTCGTATCGACGCTCGACGATAAGGGTCAACCGACCATCGTGCAGAAGACATTAGTAAGACCGCCAAATTCGCGGGTCGGGCCCATCACCGACGCCGAGCTCAAGGCGGTGATGAAGGCAAGCCCTGTCGCCGGTGTCTATGATGAGACGGTCGACCGCGAGTCGGCTTCCGAGATCTTGCAGAAGCGGAGCGCCGAGGAGGCCGAGACCAAGGCGGCCGACGCCGGACAGAAGCCCGGGACCAAATCCGGCGGCGGCGCGCGCAGCGACAGCTTCGGGGAGACCGTCGTCAAGCAGGTGGTCAAATCCGGCGTGCCGATGCTGACACGCGTTCTGGAGAGCTTCCTTAAGGGCAAAAAGTGAGAGGCGCCTTGCGTCTCGGTGCCTGACGTAGCATGAGAAGACCCAATTCTAGGTTTCTCTCATGCTCGTTGTTGACGGCGTCTCGCTCCGCCTAGGCGGCCACCCCATACTCGATCACGCGTCGGCATCGCTGTCGCCGAGAGCCCGCGTCGGGTTGGTGGGCCGCAACGGCGCCGGCAAATCGACACTGCTGAAGCTGATCGCCGGCATGTATGAGGCCGACGCGGGCGGGATCGAGGCGCCCTCGGGCACGCGCATCGGCTATCTCGCTCAAGAAGCGCCGGGCGGTCAGTCGACGCCGTTCGAAACTGTGCTCGCCGCTGCGATCGAGCGCGCCGAGCTTCTGGCGGAGGCTGAGCGCGCTGACGTCGCGCACCGTATTGCGGAGATCCACGAGAGGCTGACTGCGATCGATGCGCATGGAGCGCCGGCGCGCGCATCGCGCATCCTTGCAGGTCTCGGCTTTGGCGAGGAAGCGCAGCATCAGCCGCTCTCGTCGTTCTCCGGCGGCTGGCGCATGCGCGTTGCCCTTGCCGCTCTGCTGTTCTCGGAGCCGGACCTCCTTTTGCTGGACGAGCCGTCGAACCATCTCGATCTCGAGGCTGAGCTCTGGCTCGAAGCGTTTCTCAAGTCCTATCGCCGCAGCCTCATCGTGGTCAGCCACGAGCGCGATCTCCTCAACAATGTGGTCGACTACATTCTCCATCTCGAGCGGGGCGGGCTCACACTCTATCCCGGCAACTACGATGCTTTCGCGCGGTTGAGGCATGCGCGACGCGCGCAAGCCGAGGCCCTCCGCGCTCAGCAAGAGGCAAGGGCCAAGAAGCTCAGGGCCTATGTCGATCGCTGGCGCTACAAGGCGCACACCGCGCGCCAAGCGCAAAGTCGGCTCAAGGCCCTTGACCGCATGCAAGTGGCCGAAGCGGTCGTCGACGATGCCACTCTCGTCTTCGACTTTCCGAGCCCAAAGGATCTGCGTCCGCCGCTGATCGTGCTCGAGAATGCCTCTGTAGGCTACGCCCCCGGCCTGCCGGTGTTGTCGCGGCTCAATTTGCGCATCGACCCCGACGACCGGCTGGCACTCGTTGGCCGCAACGGTAATGGCAAGACGACGCTTGCGCGTCTGCTTGCAGGTCAACTCAAGCCGATGAGCGGAACGATCGCAGCGAGCGGCAAATTACAGGTCGGCTATTTCGCTCAACACCAGATCGAGGAACTCGTGCCCGACGAGACGCCGTTCCAGCACATGGAGCGGCTGCTGCCGGGGGCTAAACCCGGTGAGGTGCGCGCGCAGCTCGGCCGCTTCGGATTCTCTGGCGACAAGGCCAATCTCGCTGTCCGCCAGCTCTCTGGCGGTGAGAGGGCGCGGCTGTCGCTCGCGCTGATCACCCGCGATGCGCCGCATATCTTGATCCTCGACGAGCCGACCAACCATCTCGACGTCGATGCTCGTGACGCGTTGGTGGAGGCGTTGACCGAGTTCGGAGGCGCCGTCGTCGTGGTCAGTCACGACCGTCATCTGCTCGGGTTGGTCGCCGACCGGTTGGTGCTGGTCGAGGACGGTACCGCCAAAGAATTCGACGGGAGTCTCGACGACTATCGCGACATGGTGCTCGGCGTGGGCGAAAAGCGCGCCGATGGACGGGGGAAATCAACAGCCCAATCCGACCGCAAGGAGGCGCGCCGGCTCGCCGCAGAAGCGAGCGAGCGAGCAAAAGCGCTGCGTAAGGTCGCAACCGCGGCCGAGGCAGAGCTCAAACAACTGTGGCAGCGCAGGGATGAGATCGACGCTGAACTCTCCTCACCTCCGGCGAACGGGGCCAAGTCCGTCGTCGAGCTGATGAAGATTCGTGCCGAGATCGAGCGCGATGTCGCAGCCGCCGAAGGACGCTGGCTCGAAGCGAGCCAGGCCGCAGAACAAGCGAAGGCAGGCTAAACCGCCTCGGCTATTTCGGCGCGAGCGCGTACATCTCCTCGACATGGCCCCAGTTGATCAGATGATCGAACCAGGCCTCGAGGTATTTCGGGCGCTCGTTGCGGTAGTCGATGTAGTAGGAGTGCTCCCACACGTCGACGCCGAGCAGCGGCCAACCACCCTGCACCAGCGGGTTCTCGCCGTTCGGCGTCTTGGTCACCGCGAGCTTGCCATCTTTCAGCGTCAGCCACGCCCAGCCCGAGCCGAACTGGGTCTTGCCAGCTTCGATGAAGTCGTTGCGGAACTTGTCGAAGCCGCCGAGATCGCGGTCGATCAGGGCGAGCACGGCGCCCGGCACTTTCTTGCCGCCGCCGTCCTTCTTCATCCACGGCCAGAAATGGATGTGGTTGAAGTCCTGACCCGCGTTGTTGAAGATGCCTGGATTCTTCCCGAAGCTCGCTTTGACGATCTCCTCGAGAGGCTTGCCTTCGAACCCTGAGCCGGGCAGCAGCTTGTTCAGATTGTCGACGTAAGCCTTGTGATGCTTGTCGTGGTGATATTGCAGCGTCTCGGCCGACATATAGGGCTGAAGCGCGTCATAGGCGTAAGGCAGCGGGGGAAGTTCGAAGGCCACGGGCGTTGCTCCGGCGGATTTCAAGGTGAAATGCTGGCCGAAGCTAAAGGTTCCGGCTGGATGAGGCAAGCCGCGGGCAGTCGCAACCTTGCTGGTGGCTGAAGGGGGGTGGGCGCGGAGCCCCTGAACTCCGCGCCCGGTGCCGAGGAAGGTTCGCTATGTCAGTGCAGGGATCTGACGCTTGTGAGGTTGCGCTAGGCTGGCTGAACCCAGCATGAACCGATCATGCAGCTTTGTTTAAGGAAGCCACGCTTGTAGCTCGCGCATAGCTAATGCGGCTTCGATTGGCTCAGCGACCGCTCGGTGTCGGTCCTGATCCGCTTAACCATGGCCATCAGGCCGTTTGAGCGTTGCGGCGTTAGGTGCTCCGTGAGGTGCAGGCGGCCGAGCGCGTGATTGGCATCGACGTTTAGAATGTCCTTCGCCTTCTTTCCCGAGTAGAGCGCAAACAGAATCGCGATCAGTCCTTTTACGATGTGAGCATCACTATCGCCGATGAAGGTCAGGCGCGGGTTGCCGCCATCTTGATGCACGGTGGTCGAGAGCCAGACTTGGCTGACGCAGCCTTGCACCTTGTTGGCGGGGGAGCGTTCGTCCTCGGGCAGCGGCTCGAGCTTTTTCCCGAGCTCGATGACGTAGCGATAGCGATCCTCCCAATCGTCGAGCAGCTCGAAGTCGGCGAGAATCTCCTCGAAGCTGGTTGCTCCGAGCGTGTCGTTCAGCGTGTCCATGACCTCAATATAGGGGGGAATGGTCGCGGCCGCAAAAAAAGTGGGGGCGCGCATTTTGGGAGGGAAAGGGCAGAAACCTTCCCGGATGCGCGCCCCTGGCAGGCGGGGGACTGCCAATGAACCTCGTTCGTGGCGTAACGCCGCAGCTCGCGACGGTTAAGTTCCAGCGCCGTCAGGTCCGCCCCAAGCTGCTTCACGGTCCTCGGGGTTCAGAGTGTCTTGCGAGGTGCCGTCGTCCCAGCTCGCAGGTGCGACGTCGCTCATCGATGCAGGAGCGGCCGGGTCGCTCAAAGAGGCTGCTTCGTCATTGCCGCCGCCGGTCTCATCCTTGATGAAGCCCATCAGCATGCGGGCTCCGAACTCTGCCTTATGGACGAGAACCTCAAAGGCATCTCGTCCCGTGGTGCAGGTGTCAGGATTACGGTCGCAGAAGGTGACGACGTCCTTCACCGTCGCCTCGGCGGTCCCGTAAACCTTGCTCTGCTGCTGCCCGTCGGTGGGGAGCAACAGGATAATGATCATCAGCCAAAAGGCCGTCCTTATGAGAAACATCATTGCCTTGCCCTCTCTGTTTGAGAAACCTGCGACTTGCCGCCGCTATCATTCCTCCGCAGGCAAACACTATAGCGCAGGGAAAATAAGGGAGCTTCACCGCAATCGATAAAGTTTGAGACAAAATTTGTCTCGATATTGAGGCGCGCGTGATGCAAATCAGATGCTATACCTTCGCATTCTGGCTAATGTTGCCAGTGGAGTAAGATTAATTTTTCCCTAAATCTGACGTATATTGATTTATTGCTGTCTCGTTCTTGGAATGGCGAGAAAGATCGTCTCGAAAATAGAAGGTGGGGGAGATGGTTTGGTCATCGGGTGGGGCGCCGCGGCAACAACTTGGCTGCGCAATTCAACAGAACATCTATCTATTCGTGAGCTTCCAACGTTGTGCGCCAGGCCCTTGGCGCTCCATGTTGGATGAGGCGGACGGCTTTGGCCGGAGGATTTCCGATCAGCGCGGCCATCGCTCGAGGCGTGACGCGAGAAGTCCGATCGCGTTTTAAGCTTCCTTAAGCGCGCATGACAATAATCCAAAGCCAAGCCAATTGGGGACGTGAGCGGCGGCCACCCGCTCCGAGATGCGCGTGTTCGGAAACGAAAGTGTTCGCGGGCTTGCCGCCTATTTCAGCTCGCTCGTGCACGTGTCGGCCCGCGGCGACGCGCTCGCGGCCGCGCGCCACCAGTCGTTCATCGCCTCGCATCTACTTGGCGGGCTGCTCGCGCTTTGCGTCTTCCCCGTCTATCTCGTAGTCAACGGCAAACCCTCACTGCTTGGCGCGGCGGCCTTCCTTTGGCTATTGTCGCCAATCGGCATCGCCATCTTCCTGTCGCGGACGGGGAAGTTTGCCGCAGCGCATTTCGCCTCTTCGGCCAATTTCGCGGCTCTCGTCACTTATACCGCTTGGCTCACTGGTGGCTTGAGTTCCTGGCTCATCCCATGGATGGCGGCCGTGCCGCTCGAGGCGGCACTTGCCACCGAACGCCGTATCGTTGTCTGGGCAGCCGGTGTTGCCGGACTCGGCCTCGGCATCCTCGCCTTCATCCAATGGCACGGCTTCTACATGCCGGAAGAGACCTTGCCGCTTTCGCCGATGATGCTGTCGCTGCTCGGCGCCATCACGGCGACCGGGTACGCCGCTGGTCTCGCAATCATGGTCCAGCTCGTCCACAAGCGGAGCGAGAATGCCGTGCACTCGGGCGAAGAGCGTTACCGGTTGCTCGCCGAGAATGCCACTGACTTGATCACCCGCCACGACGAAAAGGGCCGCGTTGTCTTCGCTTCGCATGCGGCGCTGTCTCTGTTCGGGGAGCCAGTGCAGAAGATTCTCGGGGAGGGCCTGTTCGAGCGCGTACATGTCGCCGACCGGCCGGCCTATCTCACCGCTCTGTCGCGCTGCCTCGCCAACAACGAGGCGATCGCAGTCGAGTTCAGGGTGCGCCGGGCAGGGAGCGGCGAAGCGGCACGCTACGTCTTCGTCGAGATGCGCTGCAGGCCAATGCCGCCAGAGGCGGACGCGCGCGGCCGCACCGGCATTGTCGCTGTCACGCGCGACATCGCCGATCGCAAGGCGCAGGAGGCCGAGCTGCTCAAGACACGCGACGAGGCCGAAAGCGCGAGCCGCGCCAAGACTCAGTTCCTTGCCAATATGAGTCACGAGCTCAGGACTCCGCTCAATGCGGTGATCGGCTTCTCGGAGATCCTCAGCCGCGAGCTGTTCGGCGCGCTTGGCGAAGTTCGCTATCGCGACTATGCGCACCTCATCCATGAAAGTGGTGAGCATCTTCTGCATATGGTCAACCACATTCTCGACATGTCGAAGATCGAGGCGGGCAAATTCAAGATCGTGAAGGAGCCATTCGACGTCGGCCCGCTGGTGAAGTCCTGTTGCGATCTCATGCGCCATACGGCAGAGCAGCGATCATTGTCGCTTATCGTCGATATCGAGCCTGGTATTCCCGAGCTTCCTGCCGACAAGCGCGCCTGCAAGCAGATGCTGCTCAATGTGATCTCCAATGCCATCAAGTTCACCGATCCCGGGGGATGGGTCAGAGTTTCGGCCAAGGTGGTGGATCGCAACGTGGTGCTTTCCGTCGCCGACAACGGCATAGGCATCGCCGAAGCTGACCTGCCCAAACTCGGCAAGCCCTTCGTGCAGGCGAACAATTCTTATGACCGGAGCTATGATGGCGCGGGCCTTGGACTGTCGGTGGTGAAGGGACTCGCCAAGCTTCACGGGGGCGTGCTCGAGCTGACCAGCACGCTTGGAAGCGGGACGACCGCATCGATCCTCCTGCCGCTCGACAGTGCAAGCGAATCGGTCGAAGCCCCGATGCCCAAGGTCTCTGCTGCATGACATGCACCGGCGCTGACCTTGGGGTCTCGCCCACGTTTAGCTTCTCTTTAGCTTCGGACGCCAAGATGGCCGTTAACGGGGGCGATTTTTCGCCTTCCGGCCCTTAGAAACCCTGACCTTACCGTGATCGATGGGTGTCGTGATTGAGCGTCTTGTGTTTCTGGCGTTTGTCGCCTTGACCGGGACCATCATCTATAACGCGCTTTACTTGCAGGACCAGCACGGCCCGGCGGCGATGTCATCGTCTCAGCCGCTGAAGGTCATCGCCAGCACATCGCCATCTCGATCGGTCTCGGCCGGGCCGGCCGCTCCGGTTGCGCCTGTCGAGGCGGCAAAGCTTCCTCCGGTCAGTACTGATCTTCCTTCGCCTCCGCCCGCCGCCCAGGATGGCACGCCGGAGCTTCTCATCAAGGCCGTCCAGCGCGAGCTTTCGACTCGCGGCTATGATGTCGGCCCCGCCGACGGCAAGCTCAACGACAAGACGCGGGCCGCGATCTCGGCCTATCAGGGGCGCGAGGGTCTGCCCGTCACCGGCCAAGCCTCCGACGATTTGCTCCGCCATATCCTGCTCGGCGACAGCGCTAAGCCAGCGTCCGCCACCACCGGCTCGGTCACGCCGGAAGGGGATGCTGCGACGCCAGCCAAAGGCAAATCCGACGCTGCCGACTCTTCGGTGGAGGCCGTGCAGCAGGTCCTCGCCGAACTCGGCTACGCACCCGGGCCGGTGGACGGGGCTATGGGCGCCTCGACCACCCACGCCATCACCGCGTTTCAGCACGACCGCAAGATGCGCGAGACCGGGCGCATCACTCGCGAGCTGTTGCGCGAGTTGAAACGCGTCAGCGGCCGCGACCTCACCAAGACGGCAGCGGTGCCTTGAGCAAAGGCCTATATTTCCGCCATGCGCGTCAAGAGCGAGATCTGGGTGAGTGCGTATTTGCGCCGCTGCCAAGCGGCTGGCGTGCCTGCCGTTGTGGCGCGCCGGGGAGACGAAGCAGCTGGCGCCATCTTCATTTGCGTCGATCGTCTCGACGGCACCGTCACACTGTACGGACCAGCACCAGCCGGAGTCGAGGGCAGCGAGACCGAGAGGCGTTGGGTGAGCTGCCTGCAGCGCGAGCCCGTGAGCGGTCCCGAGGCTTCAACCTATCTTGCGCGGCAGAGTCGGTTTGATTCCGATCTCTGGATCATCGAGATCGAAGACAAACGTGGACGACATTTTCTCGGGGATGACGCGATCGAGGAATGATGCAATCCTTCGTTTGGAGCGCATGCGGTTAGGAGTTCGTTAACCCTACCCGCGTCTTAATGGTGAGGTGAGAGGGCGGCATGCCCCTCACGCGCGCGGTGAGCGCGAGCTAGTTGGGGAGACCGAGAATGGGCACCATCCTGGAATTCCGCCGTGGCGAAGAAGCCGCAGCCCGAATCGCCAAGCCCGTCGAGGGCTCGCTCGGTCAGATCATCATCTTCCCCGGAGTACGGATCGACCGCAGGGCCTCGAGCGATACGCCGAGGCAGACAGGGGCTCCGTCGCGAAGACGCGCCCAACGCGGCCGCAAGAAGTAGGATTCTTCCTCTAGCTTGCCTTCGTATAGGGACCGCACGACGTAGCCTTGAGGGCCTCGTCGGCGCGCTCCGCTCGGCTCGGACCTTTGAGCGGCGCCCGGATCATGGCAATTCCTTCGGTGACAGGGGAATTCACCACGAGAATCTCCTCGGAGGTTTCGGGAGAATCGACACCCGCCTCTTCGACGGTCTGGTCGGGCGCAACGATCACGAACTGCACGTCGCGTTTCTTCAGATCGGCGCCAGCGACCGCATAAAAATTGTCGCCCTCTGCCGTATAGAGTCCGATCAACCAGAGATCGTCGGCGATCGTCGCACTCAGCCGTATCGGACCATTGGTGAGATCGAAGCGGCAAAACGCATAACGCACATCGGGCGCCATCATCGGCATTGCCTGTCTCCCGGGTGTCGCGGCCGGCAACTCGATCATCGTGTTGGCGGGGCCAAGTGCCGCAAGTCTTGCTTGCGCGTTTTTTGGCGCAAGCGCGGGCAGGGTGAGCACGGCGACGATATGGATCAGGCCCGCAAGCACGAGGCAGAGAACGATATAGAGCCCTGGGATCTTTATTCGCATGACAGACGCTCGATCTTGGGCAGACGGTCGTCGGGCACGAGACCGATGCCGAGAGAATCGGTGTCGCGCGGGGAGTAGATGCGCAACATCAACACTAGGTTCCGGTCGGTGTCGTCTCCGCTCGGGAGCCAATTTTCCGGGCGCGCCGTGCGCGCCACGTCAATGCGGTACGTCCCGTCGGCGTGGCGGAGCATTTCCTCGCTGTTGAAAGAGTAGCGCTCCGAGGGGTTCTCGATCAGGCTGCCATTGTCGTCATAGAGGGCGACTGACCACCACCTGGCGTTGATTGGGGAACCCACGATCAGATATTCGCAGGCGGAGGTGAGGCCGTGTCCGACGCTGTCGGTGCGCGCCACGAAATAGCGGGCCACGGTCGAGGTCAGCGGGAGCCTGCCGCTCCTGGCGAGATGCGCCTTGGTATAAGGGTCCGCCACGGGGTTGCCCAGCGCATTCCAGCTCGCCCACGGACCTACCTTCGTCGTCGTCAGCGGGGAGCCCTGCTCGATCATGTACCAGGCGGAGCCGATGCCGAGCATGAGAGCAACGGCAAAGGTGCCAATGAAATAGGCCAGCGAGCGCATCGAATGGCTGCCTTCCTCGGCCCACGGCCTGGGACGGGGGGCGGCGAGGCCAAACGGCTGATCTGGCAGGACGCTGGTCAAGCGGTCGTCTTTCGCTTGCGGGTGTGTTGGACCTGTCGACTAATGCGCGGCTGGCGCACCGCTATCACTGACGGCGGAAAGCGAGCCTTGCGGGGAGGTCTGCTGATCGGCGGCGCTGGCGGTGGCCGGGCGTGGCGTGTCGGCACTGCCGGCCCCCGCGGCGAGATTGGGGTTTGCGGGCGGTGCGGGAGGCGGAGCCGCTTCGGCGTGGTCGGCCTTCTGATCGCTCGGCACAAGACGGCGAGCGTCCTTGAGCAGTGCGGCGATCTTGTCGAGGACCTGTTTCGTCGCCAGCGACATGTCCTTGACGTTCTCCGGTGCGGGGGCGGGCGCCGCTTCCGGATTGGCGGCAGCGTTCTGCGCGGCGGCAGCGGCAAGTCGCGCCTGCTCGGCCACCTGTACCGGATGGACGGCGATGCCGGGGATCTGCGCGATGTTGTCGGTATCGTGCGCGGCGACCATGAAATTATGCCAAGTCTGAGCCGGGAAACTGCCTCCCGTCACGCGCGCCATCGGGGTGAAGTCGTCATTACCGAGCCAGACGCCAGCGACATATTGGCCAGTGATGCCCATGAACCACGCATCGCGGAAGTTCGAGCTCGTGCCCGTCTTGCCGATCGCATAGGTAAAGTCGAGGTTGGCCGCGCGCGCGGTACCCGCCTGCACCACCTGCTGCATCATCGTGTTCAACATCTCGACCGACTTGCGCGAGAAAATTTGTTTGCGAGGCGGCGTGTCGCGATCGTGATTGTAAATCACCTCGCCGCTTGCCAGGCCTTTGATCTCCTCGATGGCGTAGGAGTGGACCTCGAGACCGCCGGAAGCGAACACCGCATAATTGGTGGTATGCTCGAGCGGCGTCAGCCCTTGGTCACCGAGCGCAAGCGAGCAGGTCTTCTTCAGCCGCGTGATGCCAAGCTTTTTCATGGTCTCGAGCACCTTCTCACGGCCGACGTCGAGCGAGACTTTGACCGCGATGGTGTTGATCGAATGGGCAAGCGCATCGTGGAGCGCCATGGTGTTGCTCTCGCCGGCTGCAAAGTTGTGCGGTGCCCAATGGCCGCAAGCGGCACCTCCGCCGCTCACGACGGTGTTTGGCGTGTACTTTCCGGTCTCGAAGGCGGTGAGGTAGACGTAAGGCTTGAATGACGACCCAGGCTGCCGATAAGCGTGCGTTGCACGGTTGAACTGGCTGTCGCCGTAGTCCTTGCCGCCGACAAGCGCACGCACCGCACCGTCGAGCTCCATAACGATCATCGCTCCTTGCTCGAAATGGCGCGCGCGGCCCGAGGTGGCGATCGTGGTTTCGAGCGAATCCTCGGCCATCCTCTGCAGCCCGGTATCGACGGTGGTGCGGGCGACGAGGATATGGTCTTCCTGACCCTTCATCAGCCGCTGCACCTGCTCGAAGGCCCAATCGAGAAAGTAGTCAGGCGTGTTGGTGTCGGTGCGCTCGACGATCTTTGCGGGATTCATGCGGGCGCCATAGACTTGGCCTTCGCTCATGTAGCCGGCCTCGACCATGTTGCTCAGCACTTCGTTGGCGCGGGCGCGTGAGGCGGCGAGGTTGACGTGCGGGGCATA
Source organism: uncultured Alphaproteobacteria bacterium (assembly GCA_963742355.1). Taxonomy (GTDB): domain Bacteria; phylum Pseudomonadota; class Alphaproteobacteria; order Rhizobiales; family Methyloligellaceae; genus Methyloceanibacter. Next base: position 774,364 of record CAVULQ010000005.1, read on the forward strand.
GCGCGTGGGCGCCTTGAACATGCCGGCAAGCATAGCGGCTTCGGCGAGGTTCACCTCGCGAATCGACTTGCCGAAATAATATTGGGCCGCAGCCTCGACCCCGTAGGAACCGCCGCCGAGATAGGCGCGGTCGAAATAGAGCTTGAGGATCTCGGGCTTGGTGTAGTGGTTCTCGAGATAGATGGCGATGAACGCTTCCTTGATCTTGCGGCTCAAGGAGCGCTCGGGGGAGAGGAACATGTTCTTGGCGAGCTGCTGGGTCAGCGAGCTACCACCCTGAACCACCGTGTCGTGCTGTGCATTGGCGGCAAGCGCGCGGAAGGTGCCCATGACGTCTACGCCGAAATGCTCGAAGAAGCGCCGGTCCTCGGTCGCGAGCGTCGCCTTGATCATGAAGTCGGGAATTTCCTCGAGCGGCACCGAATCGTCGCGCAACAGGCCACGCTTGCCGATCTCATTGCCGTACCGGTCGAGGAAGGTGACGCTATACTCGTCGGACAGGTTGATCTTGCCTTGGGCGACCTCGAAGGCCGGAAGGGCGAAGGCCGTGACCACGAGGAGTCCGCCGACGCTGAGCGTCAGCGCCTCGCAGGCGAGCTCGTCGAGTGCGCGGACGAAGCCCTTGACCTCGAACTTTCCGAAGAAGGAGGAGTAGGCGCTCCACCAGTCGCGGAATCCTATCCAGGAGTTATAGAGGCCTGAATCGATCCAGGAATTGATCTTAAGCCAATCGATCAGCTTAGTCCTGCGACTGCCTTGGAAAATGTCCCGCACCGTGCCCCGACCTCTCGCGCGCGCAACCGCCCCGGCGGGCTGGCCTCACCCAATCAACCGCCTGGACGGGGATAACGAAGGCGAAAGTACACCGCGATTGAGGCGTTTTGTAGAGAATCTGAACGGGGGTGGCATAGGGCCGGCCCCAGAGGCCGGCTTAGGCACTCCCTGGTAGGTCGACAAATTCCAGTCCGAGAGGACGTCACCTATTGCTGTACCTCGAAGCCGCGGCCCTTCATGCAGTCGATATAGTCCTGGTCAGCCGAACCCTTGCGGAAGCGGGAAAAAATGGCGGTGATGGAGGCAATGCCCTTGTTCGCGGTCTCCAACTTGCAAGCGGCCTCGGCCGCCTCCAGTGTATTGCCGCTCTCGGTAGCCTTTTCCGGCCGCTGGTTGACCTGGGTGAAGTCGCGCGCCGCCGGCTCGGTGTGGCTACAGCCCTGAAGCAAGGCCCCGAGCAGACAATAGACCAGCACCGCCCTTTGCACGTTCGCCATACCCTCGACCGGTCCCCTCCGGACAGTATCTCAGTGCGCACGCGCCATGGCGAGCCTAAGCGTCCCGGCGGAAATGCGCTCAACTCGAAGGGTCATTCGGCGAAAGTTAAGGCCGAAAGATGAAGGCGCGCTTGATCGGCGGGCAAGGCGCGACAGAAAAGCGCGCCTCACTGATGGCGTCACCAGAGATAGGGCACGAGGCGGTAGCGGACGCGGTTCGCGTAGTCGACATAGCCGGCAAGCTCGGCCTTGAGCATGCGCTCCTCCAGCACGGCGCGGACGCCGATCAAGACGGTGAACAGGGCCCCGGCAGCAAGCCCCCACCACGAGCCGAGGAGAAGCGGCGCGCCGATGTTGATCAGCAGCGCCCCGGCATACATCGGATGGCGAACATAGGCGTAAGGTCCGCTCGAGATGACCCGATGCGCGCGCTCTTTCTGGATCTTGACCACGGGCGCGGCGAAGCTGTTCGCCCTGAAGGTCAGCCACACGAGATAGCAGCCGAGGATAAGGAGGAGGAAACCGACGATCTCCGCATAGAGCGGGACATGCGACCAGCGATAGCGGACATCGAGCCCCATCACAGCGATCCAGGCGAACCACAGCACCAGCATCATGGCCATGAACAGCTTGTCCCAACCCTTCTGGTCGCGCTGGATGAGAGACCCCAAGCGTTCGTTGAGCAACGCAGGGTCGTGGCGGGCGAGCCAAAAGCCTCCGCCGAAGCTGATGATCGCGGCCCAGGCAAGATAGATCCAGGCTCCCGGCCAGTGAAAAGTCCCAGCCGTCGCGAACAGCAAGACGGCAAGCAGGACGAGCCAGATCGTCGTGCGGATGACGAACTTCCGCAGGAGACGGGCAGGGACCAAGGGCTCGGTCATGGATTGGCGTCGTGGCTCGGTTTGTTTCACGATGGCGTGAGGGGCGAGGCGTTTCCCTCGTCAAGCTACCCCCGCGCATCTAGCATCCCACATAATCTTCGCCTGGGACTTGGCAAGGAGGCTCTTCCGATGAGGATTCTTTCGATTGGGGTAGGACTGGCGCGCGTGTCGCTGCTTGGCGTGTATGTCGCGGTGCTGATGGGGGCAGGGGTTGCGATGACGCAACGCGCCTCGGCAGCAGACTGCGATTCCGGCAGCACCGACGAGCGCGTGGCCTGTCTCACCCAGAAGGTCGCAGATCTTCAGGCCAAGTTCGACGATCTGACCAAGGAGACGCTGAAGTGGAACGATCGCATCGCGCTCCGCAATGAGGACATGCGCATCTTCCCCCGCTGCCTCGAGAATCCCGGACCGAACACGAAGGGCCTCACCGACGTGTTCGCCAATTCCTGCGCCAAGATTCCGGCGCAGACTTGGATGATCGCCAAGCCCTATCAATAGCGGTTTGCCGCCCCTGCGACATAAGCGCCGGTCTTGTCGCGGCGCGGAACCGCCTTCGATCAGAGGCGTTGCCTCTTCGCCCTGGGGAGCTGGGCCAGATGGGACAGAACTGAACAGTTCACCAAGGAAGGTAAATCTCATGATCAGGACCTATGTCACGTCGGCGCTAGCCGGCGCGTTCGTGCTTGGCGCCGCCACCGTGGCGCTCGCCGCAACCGGCCAGTTCGACAATATGTGCAGCTGGGGCCTCGCCAATCACAAGGACGTGCAGACGGATTGCTCCATCAACGCGTCACTCAAAGGCAAGACGTACTGCTTCAGCAGCAACGACGCCAAAACGAACTTCATGAAGAGTCCCGACGCCAATCTTGCCAAGGCCGAGACCTTCTACAAGAGCGAGCACAAAGGCTAAGCGCCGGACGATTTGAGTTTGGGGCGCCCGCTCGCGGGCGTCCCAAGGGATGGCATCGAAGGGTCCGCCTGTGCGCGGGCCCTTCGCGCGTCTGGCCTCGCGCGCTATGCTACATTTCCCATGACACGCGGGAATGATACCCGCGATTCCAGGGAGGAAGTGGCATGTCGAATTATGCCTCGCTCGCGCGGTCCGCTCTCGGCGCGCTCGTCGTCGCGCTGCCGATCGTCGCGATCGAGGTCAGCGCCGCGGAGCCGTCGCAAGCGGCAGAGGCGGGATTGGCCAATGGCCAAGCGGCTGAAGCCACCGAGCCGGTCCGTCCGCCGGGCTTCGCCTGTGGCGATAAGGAGCTGACGGGAAGCGGGCCGGGCTTCGACAGCTCGCGCGAGCACTCGCAAGAGACGGCGAAGGCGGACTGGCTCGCCAAGGCCCGCGCCATCTATGCCGACGCGAGTTGGGAGACGGCGAAGGAGTTGAGTCTCACCTGCGCGCAGCAGGGGCTCTACTCAAAATGCTTCGCCAGCGCCATTCCCTGCGGCGTGCAGAAATCTTCCGCCGCAGCGGAGCCGCCGGCAAAGAGCAACTGACGCTTCGCGCAATTTCGAAATCTCGAAGTTTGGATTAGGTGTGCGTGAGCTCCGCTGCACTGGGGAACGCCATCGCAAGCGACGGCCATACTCTCAGGGGGTCACCCACGCACTAAGCAACAGTGCGCTCTTTCTGGTTATGAAGCGAGAACATTCGCTGCGTCGCTGCGACGCCGCTCGATTCAATATTACCGGTTGCGCGGCTTGCGCTTGCCGAAGCCCTCGTCGCGGTGCGAGCGAGATGAGGTCTCGACTTTTTGCGATCTTGCGCCCGGTTGGGCAACGCGCGAGGGGTGCGCCTTCGGCGAGGTGCCGAGCAGCTTGCTCAAGCGCCCCAGCAAAGTTGCTTTGCCGCGCGGCTTCTTCTCGAATGCCATTCCTCATTGGCGCAGAACTCTCTTAAGATATGTGCCGATGGCATAAGATATCTGCCGATGGCTTGCGGGGCCGGCGTAAACATGGAGAGCGTCATGGTGAAGACGATCACGACAATCTTGCTCGGGCTCGCGGCTTTGGCCGGCCCGGCGCTGGCCGAGACCTCCACGGCGGCAGCACCGGCGAAATGCGAGGTGGCAGAGGTCAATCCCGTCACCGGCTATGTGGGCTGCATCAAGCCGCTCGGCGCTCCGGTCGATCCTCCGCCCGCCGAGGCCGCCGCGCCGTGCAATCCCGATCAAGCGCGCGGTCAGTGGACCTGGGGCCCGAACTGCACCGAGCTCGATCTCAAGGGCATGTGAGGCGGGAGGCATGACCCTCGCCAAGCCGGGAGGCTGGTACTTCTTCGTGGCGTGCGCGAGCTGCGGCCGACGGATCATGTTTCGGGAAGCGTCCCCGCTCGCGGAGGACGAGCATCCGGCCGGCGGGACACTGATCTGTCCTCATTGCGGGGCCGAGCACAGCTACCTTGCCTCGCAAGTGCAGCGCGGCCAGGTCCGCGAGAAGGGCGCGTAGCTCCGAAAAGACAGAGGTGCTTGGACGGCCGAACGCTATGAGTGCTGGTCGCGCTTTGCGTCGAAGATGAAGACGACGTTGGCGAGCTCGTCAGCGATGCCGTCCGACGCTTCACGCAGAGGACGCGCGGGGATCTGCCAAAACCCTCGCATGGTGGTCGCTTCTTGCTGACAGTCCGAGCAGTGGACGGCGCCGTCGGAAGAGAGCCAGAAGGTGAAGCACCCGCAGCGGCACTGCCACACCTCTGGCTCGGGCCTGACGGGCTTCGCGGGCGTGTTGAATTCGATCACGGACATGGCCGCTCCCCCATGGCGTTAGCCGGCACGAGCGCGCGCGAATCACCTGATCGCTCGGGTGCAATGGTGAGGCGGAATTGGTGAAGCGAAGGTTAACGGCCGAGCAGACCAGACGCCTACGTAACTGTCTCAGCTAGGCTTATCGTCAATCGTCGCGGAAACGACTTTGGTGTCCCTGAAAGCCTTGCTGATTTCTTCTGTGGTCTCTTTGATGGCCTGCCGCAATGCTTCCGACATATCGGCTCGGCTATCACGCTCCTTCGGCTCCTCGTCGATGAAAAGCTGATCGCTATTGTTTCGGCCCATCATCCTTCTCCGCGGCTGGTGGTCTTCTAACGCGGTCGAAGTACCGAGCGTTCAGTTCTGGTGGGAAATAATGCTTCCTTTTCACCCAAACAAAGCCCTCTGCCTTAGATATCACCGCAACGTCGATCGGTCCGCCGACCGTTTCCATTCCCCGAGAAACTCGTCGCTTAATGGAGGTGAGTTCTACCAATGCCTCTGCCATCTTTGCGAGCTCCGGCTTCGGCATAAACTCTACCATATCTTCAATTTCCTTGCGTGACTGCTCTCTTATCGTCTTAAACGCTTTATCGTTCAAACTAGCGAGAAATGAGGCCTCCGCAGTCTTGGCGCTTTTCTTTAAGGCATCTAATTTTGCTTTACTTCTTACTTTGACTTTATCGAAGATTTCATCCGATATTTTTGACACGCCCTCCCGACAAAAATCCTTCACCCCCTTCTGTATTTCGTCGTCGAGGCCGTAAAGAAATCTGTCCACCATTTCTTTTTGAGCGAACGGAAGTACTGCCGCCTTCGCTCCTTCTCGATCAATATCGTATTTTCCAGTCACCCTGTATTTTACTGCGCTAATGAGTAAGCCATCTATTTCATTGGATATAAGCTTTGGGAAACGTTCCTTTGCTCCAAAACCAGCAACGACAATGCCAGTGCGAGAACTAGAAAAATAATCCTTAGTGATAACAAGCTCGCAAACTTTGAGCAATCTTCCGTCATCAAAGCTAGAAAATCTCGGATCGATCAGCCCTTCAAGGAACTCTCTATCTTCTTTCCTCAATATAATTTTCGCGGCATCAATAAAATCTGCCTTCTTACGTTTTGATAGACTGGTTATAAACGGGTCAACTATGTGAGAAAAAACAATAGCCGCGATTTCGTCGACAGATTTTCCTGGAAACTCATCATTGAACAGCGCCCCCATAAACTGGTCCTCATGCGCATCAGTTATATATTTCAGAACTGGGGTAACGTCCTTCAGTGAGCGCTCTAATACTTTTTCAGGGCTTTCCTGCCCTATTTCATTCAAATATTTTAGAAAAGAGCGAGCCGCCTGCTCAACGGTATCAAAGTTGTTATGGATCTCTCTGAAAGCTTTTATCAGTGAAGGTAGTGGCATTTCCATGAATGAAAGGCCATTATACACCATTATTCCAATGGGTTGAGTGAGAGAAAGCTCGAACAATTTGTCGGCTGTGTCGAATATCTTTTCCTGCTTCTGGCCCGCAGATATCGTGACCGCGTTGTCGGCAGCAAGGGCCACCGCAGTCTTATTCAAGATGGCTATCTCAGCCGTCATTGATTTGACCAGCAAGTGAAAGCGACGCTAGTGGCAATCCCAGGCTCGCAGCTAGTGCCTCGGTTGGCGCAACTGCCCCCTTGTGCCCGAGTCGTGCCGAACCCCCAACAGGATTAGTTGTACCTTCTTTGATTTCCCTCGTTGCGACCAAGGGGAACAGCGCCCAAAGGTATGTGAAAAATAGCCTAGGAAAAAAGTCCTTGACAGCGTGACGCTGTTTGGGTAGGGTTCAGCTACAACACGACAGTTGCGCGAGCCGCCGCTTCCGAAGGGAGGCGGCGTTTTTGTTTAAGGCTCGCGCGACGGCGGCCACACTTCCGACATCGGCAATGACATGGAGCAGGACGACCCTCAGCCCGAGGGCGAAGCGGATGCGCATGCGGCGCATCGCGACGGCGTCGACTGGGAGGAGATCAAGCACGCCGTCATCGACGGCGACTGGTCGCTGCAGCGGATCGCGGAAGCGCACGGCGTCGGCGAAACCACGATCAGAACCCGGATGCAGAAAGAGCGCTGGGTCCGCCTGGTCGGCACCAAGCCGTTGCCCTCGGGGCGGCGCGCGGGAGCACTGGGCGTGCCCAAAGAAAAGCGAGCGAAGCCCAAACCGTTTCGCCGGCGGCAGATGGTGCAGCGGCTGTTCCAGGTGCTGGACGCCAAGTTGACGGAGATCGAGAAGCGCATGGCAGCAGGACAAAGCGGAGAGGCGACGGCGAGCGCGGCCGACGCCGAGCGCGACGCGCGCAGCCTCGCGGCGCTTGCGCGGCTTTACGCCAAGCTCGTCGAGCTTGACGAGGCGGCGAAGCAAGGAGGACAGGGCAGCACGCAAGAGAGCGCCAAGGAGACGAGCGAAGATGCGGACAGACTCCGCCAGGATCTTGCGCTCCGCCTTAAGCGCGTCGATCGACCAGGGGACGCTTAGCCGATTCCTTGCAAGCCTTTCGCCTGGCGAGCTCAGCTTTCTTCACTACGATTTCGCGCTGTGGGCGCGCGACGACCAGTTGCCGCCGGAAGCGGCGCTTGGGGGAGGGGCGTGGACCATTTGGCTCATGCTCGGGGGCCGCGGCGCGGGCAAAACGCGCGCGGGCGCCGAGTGGGTGCGGAGCATCGCGACGGCTTCTCGCGACGATCACCGCGGCGCGGCGCGGATCGCGCTCGTGGGAGAGACGCTCGCCGATGCGCGGAGCGTGATGGTCGAGGGCGTGTCGGGTCTGCTCGCCGTGCACGCGCCGGACGCGCGGCCGCTCTACGAGCCGTCGAAGCGCATGGTGAGCTGGGCGAACGGCGCGGTGGCGCAGCTCTTCTCGGCGGAGGACCCCGATTCTCTGCGCGGCCCGCAATTCTCCGCCGCCTGGTGCGACGAGCTCGGCAAATGGAAGAAGCCCGACGAGACCTGGGCCATGCTGCAATTCTGCTTGAGGTTGGGGGAGCGCCCTCGCCAGGTGGTGACGACCACGCCGCGGCCGACGAAGCTGATCAAATCTCTGATCGCCGATCCGCTCGTGGCGGTGACGCGCGTCTCGACCGCGGCGAACGCCGCCAATCTCGCGCCTTCCTTCTTGGAGAGCGTGGTCGGGCGCTATCGCGGCACGCGGCTCGGGCGGCAAGAGCTCGACGCCGAGCTGCTGGAAGACCGCGCTGACGCGCTGTGGCCGCGCGCTTTGATCGAGGCTGCTCGCGTGAGCGCCGCGCCGGAGCTGACGCGCATCGTCGTTGCGGTCGATCCGCCGGCCTCGTCGGGACCGCATGCCGATGCCTGCGGCATCGTCGTGGCGGGGCTTGGGGAGGATGCACGCGCCTATGTGCTTGGCGATGCGACGGTCGAGCATGCGCGGCCGCTCGACTGGGCGCGCGCGGTGATCCGCGCCTATCGGCGCTACGAGGCCGACCGCATCGTGGTCGAGATCAATCAAGGGGGCGACCTCGTCGAGACGGTGCTGCGTCAGGTCGATGCAAGCGTGCCGGTGCGCGCGGTGCGTGCTTCGCGCGGCAAGTGGCTGCGCGCCGAGCCGGTCGCGGCGCTCTACGAGCAGGGCCGTGTCGCCCATGTCGGCGCGCTGCCAGAGCTCGAGGACGAGATGAGCGATTTCGGGCCCGACGGCTTGTCGGGCGGGCGCAGTCCCGACCGCGTCGACGCGCTCGTTTGGGCGCTGACCGAGCTTCTGTTGCGCGAGCGGCCAGAGCCCCGCGTGCGGTTCGTATGACCGTCGACAAAGGTGAATCATGCCAATGACTTTGAGCGAGCGGCTCGTGCGATTCCTCGGGTTCGAAGGGAAGGCGAGCAAGACCGCCAAGCTCATCGCCTGGACGACGGGCGGCCAGCCGGTGTGGACGCCGCGCGACCTCGCCGCACTCGCCCGCGAGGGCTTCACCAAGAACGCGATCGTCTATCGCGCCGTGCGCATGATCGCCGAGGCCGCGGCATCCGTGCCGCTGTTCCTGTTCGATGGCGAGCGCGAAATCGACACCCACCCGCTGCTTGCGCTGCTCGCGCGGCCGAACCCGATGCAATGCGGGCCCGATCTGCTCGAGGCCTGGTACGGGCATCTCATGGTCGCGGGCAATTCCTATCTCGAGGCAGTATCGGTGGCAGGCGTTGTGCGCGAGCTGCATGTGCTTCGCCCCGACCGCATGAAGGTGGTGCCGGGGCCTGACGGCTGGCCCGAGGCTTACGACTATACGGTCGGAGGACAGACGGTGCGCTTCGAGCAGGATGCCGGGGAGGGCGTGCGCCCAATCCTGCATATGGGCCTGTTCCACCCGCTCAACGACCATTACGGCTTGAGCCCGCTCGAGCCGGCGGCGACCGGCATCGACCTGCACAATGCGTCAGGCGCATGGAACAAGGCGCTGCTCGACAATTCCGCCTGTCCCTCCGGCGCCCTCGTCTACACCGCCAAGGACGGACAGCTCACGCCGGAACAATTCGACCGGCTCAAGGCCGAGCTCGAGGAGAGCTTCCAGGGGGCGAAGAACGCAGGCCGGCCGCTCCTGCTCGAAGGCGGCCTCGACTGGAAGGCGATGGCCTTCTCGCCGAAGGACATGGACTTCATCGCGGCGCGGAACGTTGCCGCGCGCGAGGTTGCGCTCGCTTTGGGCGTGCCGCCGATGCTGCTCGGCATTCCCGGCGACAATACTTATTCCAATTACGCCGAGGCCAACCGCTCGTTCTGGCGCCAGACGGTGCTGCCAGTGGTGAAGCGCACCGCCAAGGCGCTGTCGGGATGGCTCGCGCCGTCCTTCGTCGGTTCAGAGCCGAGCGCAGTGCCGGAGCAGCCCGCGCTCGAGCTTCGTCCCGATCTCGACGCGATCGAGGCGCTGAGCACCGAGCGCGAGGCCTTGTGGGAGCGCGTGCGCCGCAGCGATTTCCTCACCGTCAACGAGAAGCGCGCCGCGGTCGGCTATGGCGCCATCGACGGCGGCGACCAGCTCGGTTCGGCTCCTCAAGGCTAATTTGCGAAAGACAGAACACATGCTGCAACGCTTCGGCGACACCTTGCCAGAGCGCGAGGTGAAGTTCGCGCCCTGCGACCTCAAATCGGTCGAGGCCGACGGCACCTTCACCGGTTATGCCAGCCTGTTCGGCGAGGTCGATCTCGGCCAGGACCTGGTCATGCCGGGCGCCTTCCGCGAGAGCCTTCGGCTCCGGGGTGCAAGAGGCGTGAAGCTCCTGTTCCAGCACGACCCCAACGAGCCGATCGGGGTGTGGCTCGAGCTTGCCGAGGACAGTCGTGGACTGTTCGCGCGAGGTCGGCTCATGCCGGAGGTGACGCGGGCACGTGAGGTGTTGTCGCTGATGCGGGCTGGAGCGCTTGACGGGCTCTCGATCGGCTTCCGCACGGTGAAGGGCCGCACCGACCCCGCCACCGGTGTGCGCCGTCTCGATCAGATCGATCTCTGGGAGATCTCGGTCGTGACCTTCCCGATGCTGCCGGAGGCGCGGGTGAGCGCGGTAAAGCGGCGGCAGGCACGCTTCGTGGCGGGATCGCGTCATGTGGCAGGGCAGGGGTCAGATCGCCTGCGACTGCTGCGCAGCATACGCCGCGCCGCGCGCCTGATGCGCAGCTAGCGAATTTCAGTCGGAGCAGCGGCCGTGATGCCACAAGGCGTGAGCTGGCAGCTCAGCGCTTCGCTTCGACGAGTAAGCTGGCTCCTGCATGCCGAACTTGTCGAGGCGAGGCTGCGCGATCTCGAACGCGCCGTCAAAGCCGGCTTTGATCCCAATCAGCCTCGTGTGGCGGCCGGCAACCCCGACGGTGGCCAATGGACAGGCACGGGCGGTAGGGGCACAAGCGGTGGGCTGACTGAGGTCGCGCAAAACGACCCGCCGACCGCCTGAGGGACATTCAGCAGGAGAGGCCGCACGACGTCACGTGGTAAGAGTTGGGATGAGCGAACAAGAGTAGGCCTGGACGCGCTTATTGAAATGCGGGTTCTGAAGCCATGACAGACGTCGGTCTGGCGAAGCTAACGATCGAGGAGTTGATCGAGCGCTTTGCAACGCTGGGCTTAGACCAGCACGAAGCGATCCTTGATGACGACAATGAACGGTTCGCTCGATTGTTTTGGCAGATGGAAGCAGTTGAGGACGAACTAAAGTCGCGTCAAGGAGATCAGCGCCGCGCGTTGACACGCCTGTACGACCACCGCAATGCGCAGGTCCGATTGTGTGCGGCGAAAGCGACCTTGGCCGTGGCACCCGAAGAGGCACGGAGGCTCATCGAGAAGATCGCGAAGTCACATGAGTTTCCCCAAGCGGGCGACGCAGGCATGACACTGCGGGCGCTCGACGAAGGTATCTTCAAACCGACCTAGATCAAGTGCTTCGATCGTCACCTTCCCCCATGCTGCCCGAGGCCGCGGGTGAGCGCCGTGAAGCGGCGGCATGCACGCTTCGTGGCGGGATCGCGTCATGCCGCCGGGGAGGGGAGGGACACTTCGCGCCTTGTGCGGAGCATTCGCCGCGCCACGCAGCTGCTGCGCGGATAGCGAAATTCATTCAGAGCTCTGGTCGTGGTCTTGCCCGACGTGAGCTGGCTCATGCATGCGCGTGTCGTGGAAGCGAAGCTCAGCGATCTCCGCTGCGCGGTCAAAGCTGCCTAACCCGGATGTCGTATTTTAAGTCTTGTTAACCTTCGGGTGAGCGAGTGAAAGATATCGCACCTATTGCAGAGGCCTGTTATTGACTTATATGTCAATAGAGGATGAAATCAAGGCTAGGGTGGTCGAAGGCCGTCTCTGCCCGATCCAGCCAAAGTTGCCGTCTGACCCGATTCTTCGGCCAATGTATGTGACGCCGGAACTGAACGCACTCGTAAACGGCCCGTGGGCCGACGCAAAGCAGGAGGCGCGCTTTAGCGCACTGAGAGCCGACCTGGACTTCTTCGTAGCAGGCGGCCTTGTTAACAAGGGCTATATGAAGCCGCTGAGAAAGCGTGCAGACGAAGTGTGGGAAATCAGGAGCCGCGCGCCGTCGCCCAGCATTCGCCTCTTCGGCCGGTTCGCTATGCCCAATGTGTTCATTGGGACAAATTGGGAATATCGATCATTTCTAGAGCTATTTGATCGCTGGAGAAGGAATAAACGGCAGGCGCAGGCCATATGGCGTCAGCTGTTCACTAACTACCCACCATATAGTGGTCAAAACACTCAAGATTACCTTACTATGAACTGGGAGGGCAACTACGATGAGTAGCAATATTGGTGGGCTCTCTCCAGCCGATCTTTCTTACTTCCGAGCTCGCCAGAAGAACCGTGTCTACGAAACGGTCATTAAGGCGTTTAGATCGGCCAACATAAGCAAGGCCGAAATTGCTAGACGCTTGAACCGAAAGCCGGAACAGATCACCAGGTGGCTATCCGGTCCAGGTAACTGGACCTTGGACACAGTAAGCGACCTTTTGCTTTCCTGCGGGAAGGAATTGGCCTTTACCTCACTCGAGATTGATCGCCCCCTTGAGACAAATTACATCCATCCTTTGGCAGAAGCCACAAGCTTTCATCAGCTGCAGTGGCAGGTTTCGAGAGCTTCAGAGAGACCAGAAAGGCCTACAAAAACAGAAACAACTGAACCACAGATGCTAGAGATTGTTGATGGGTAAGCCTGTCATTGAGTATACGCTAGTATGCGATGATACCCGTCGCGAAGACAACGGAAAACTCATCCTTATCGGTGTGTATGGTGCCAATATACTCGTTTCATCTTTCCCAGCCGCGCTCACACTATCTCTCGTTAGCTTCATACGAAGCGACAGCACATTTGAGGCCGCTAATGCGGTGCGGGCTGTTCTAGACGGCGAAACTCTGACTGAGGGCGGGGGCGTCTTTAGAATTCAGCCTGGCAGAGGGATTTCCGTGATTCCTACCCTTCCCCTAACCGTCCCCCACGCGGGAGAGGTAATCTTCGAACAGAAGATCGGTGAGGATGATTGGCAAACGCTTGTGAGGGTGCCCGTCGGGCAGAGGGCTACTTCTGCCAGCGTGTTACCGGTGCTTTCTTAGCTATCCGCGGCCCGTTTGACAGAGAGATTTCCCCCGTGAATAATTCCGCCCTTCTTACGACCTCGCCACTTGCGAAATCGAGCATGTGTTCTGATTGAGGTTGCGGGCGCAGACAGCACACACTGCAATTCCGATTTCGTCATGCCCGTGGGTTCGCCCGCGGGCATTCGTGTTTTGAGACCAGCCCCGATCAAGACGCGGATGGCGCTTTCACGCGCCATGACGGCCAGCTGAGTGGGGCGACGACCGCCCCAAAGAAGAGGAACGACATGAGCGAATCTGCAGAGACTGAGATGATCGAGACCAAGGCCGCCAGCGGCCTCGCGAGCGATGCCGGCACGAGCACCGCGGCGACCGGCGACGACGTGGCCATCGCCTTCGACGACTTCATGCGCGCCTTCGAATCGTTCAAGGCCGAGAACGAGCAGCGCATCCAGCAGCTCGAGAAGCGGCTGCCGGTGGATGTGCTCACCACCGAGAAGCTCGACCGCATCAACCGCGCCATCGACGAGCACAAATCGGTGGTCGACGAGCTCGTGCTGAAATCGGGGCGGCCGAAGCTTGGGCAGGCAAGCGTCTATCGCAGCGGCGCCGCTCTCCAGCACAAGGCCGCTTTCGAAACGTACGTCCGGCACGGCGAGGCGAACGGCCTGCATCTCCTGGAAGAGAAGGCGCTGTCGGTCGGCTCAGGTCCCGACGGCGGCTATCTCGTGCCGGCCGAGACCGAGGCTGCGGTGATCAGAGGCGTTAAGGACATCTCGCCGATCCGCGCCATCGCCGGCAATCGCACGGTGAGTGCCTCCGTGTACAAGAAACCTTTCGCCATCAGCGGACCGTCGACCGGATGGGTGGCCGAGACGGCGACGCGTCCAGAGACCAACTCGCCGACGCTCGCCGAGCTTTCCTTCCCGACCATGGAGCTCTATGCCATGCCGTCAGCGACGCAGGCTCTGCTCGACGACTCGGCGGTCAATATCGACGAGTGGCTCGCCGAGGAGATCCAGGTCGCCTTCGCCCAGCAGGAGGGCACCGCCTTCGTCTCGGGCGACGGCACCAACAAGCCGAAGGGCTTCCTCGCTTACACCAAGGTGGCCAACGGCTCCTGGTCGTGGGGCAATATCGGCTACGTGGCGACCGGCACCGACGGCGGCTTCGATGCCACGAACCCGTCGGACGACCTGATCGACTTCATCTATACGCTGAAGTCCGAGTATCGGGCGAACGCGCATTGGGCGATGAACCGCGCCACGCAGGCGACGATCCGCAAGTTCAAGGACGCCGACGGCAATTATCTGTGGGCCCCCCCGGAGCGTGCCGACCTCGCGCCCACGCTGATGAACTATCCGATCGCCGAGTCCGAGGACATGCCCGACGTCTCCTCGAACAGCTACTCGGTCGCCTTCGGCGATTTCCAGCGCGGCTATCTCGTGGTCGATCGCGCCGGCATTCGCGTGCTGCGCGATCCTTATTCCGCCAAGCCTTACGTCTTGTTCTACACGACCAAGCGCGTGGGCGGCGGCGTGCAGGATTTCGACGCGATCAAGCTTATGAAGTTCGGCACGTCGTAGCAGAACGCACGTCGCGTCCCCCTCTCCCCAGTGGGGAGAGGGCTGGGGTGAGGGGGGCTCGGATGTCTGAAAACCCCTCACCCGCGCCGATGCAAAGCGTCGGCACGACCTCTCCCCAATGGGGAGAGGTGAAGAAAAGCCTGGCCGGGCCGGCGGGCGTGACGCGCCCCTCCCACGCGCACGCCCGCCACTTTCTTTGCCTGAAGGCGTGGCCGATGCTCGGGTCCCAGGTCGAGCAGAGCCTATTGCTGGTTCTGATTCTTCTTGTTGATGCCCATCGTTCCGATTGGATGCTTGTTGATCTTACCGCCGGAACTGCCGGAACCGCTGGAACTCTCGGCCTTCGCCTCCGTGCAAACGCAAGTGTTGTTGTCGTTGTTGCAACTGCCGCCGGTTGGCGCGCAATGATGCTCGAACATCTCATTGCAGTCTTTGTCCCCGCTACAATTGCAGTGGCCGCCGGCGCAGTGAATTTCGGCGTGGCTCGGTGCGCTGACGAAGAGCACTAGAACGAATGCAAGGGGGAACGCTGCGGCAACGCAAAACGATACCCGTTTGGACTTGGTCATTTCCTTCGCCCTTTGGTTGAAATCCCTGAGATCCACTAAGTAGCGCCGGACGATAGCAGAAGGCGGGGAGTTGCGGTGTGGATCAATATCGCCGCGATTGAAGTCTTGCTCGCCGAGATTCCGGGCTGGACCGTTTGGTGAATCGCAGGGGTTCTCCAGTCCCTTCTTGAAGGCGGGGCGCCTGCCGCAGATCGAGCCGGGATCGGCCGCTACGTCTCCGGCCATTAACCATTGCAACGATTCCGTAGAGGACGACACAGATGACCGTTGTGTTGATGACGGCGCCCGCCGTCGAGCCCATTTCGCTCGCCGAAGCCAAGGCGCATCTCAGACTCGACGCAAGCGATGAGGACGCGCTGCTCACCGCCCTCATCACGGCGGCGCGGATGTTCGTCGAGCGGACCCTCGGGGTCGCGCTCATCACCCAGAGCTGGTCCTACTTTTTGGATTTCTGGCCGAGCGCGGGCTGCATCACGCTGCCCATTCTGCCGGTCCAATCGGTGAGTGCAGTGAAGGTCCACGACGGTGCCGGTGGCTCCGTCACGCTCGACGCAGCGAGCTACGCCGTCGATGCTCTGTCGGAGCCGGCGCGGCTTGTGCTGAAGGGCGCCGTTCCTTCGACGCAAGCGCGCGAGCTCAATGCGTTCGAGGTGGCGTTCGCCGCGGGCTACGGCGACGAGGCAGATAATGTGCCGGGACCGATCCGCCACGCACTGAAACTCCTCGTCGCCCATTGGTTCGAACGGCGCGAGCCGGTCGCGCTCGGTCTCGTCGCGCAGGACGTGCCGACGACGATCGCGGCGCTTCTGCTTCCCTATCGCCGGTTACGGCTATGACCGAGTTCCTGCCGAGCGAGCTCCGCCATCGTCTTATGCTCGAACAGCTCGAGCGGGTGGGCGATGACGGCGGCGGCTTCACCGAGAGTTGGGTCGAGGTGGCGACGCTGTGGTGCGACCTGCGCCCGCTTGCGGGCTCCGAGACGGTCGAAGCGGATCGCACCGCCGGCACCGTCAGCCACGAGATCGCGCTGCGCTATTTGCCCGGCGTCCTGCCTGCGATGCGCTTCCGCGAAGATGCGCGCGTATTTCACATCGTGAGCGTCATCAATGTCGATGAGCGCAATCGCTGGCTCAAATGTCTATGCGAGGAGCGCGACCTGTGACGGCGGTCGAGATCACGGGGATCGAGGCGTTACGCCGGCGGTTCGAGGCCGCGAGCGCGACGGAAGCCTTCCAGAGCGCGTTGCGGGAAGAGGCCGAGGCAATTGCCGCCGAGGCCCGCCGCGAAGCGCCGGCTGCGTTCGCGCAAACCATCGCGGTCGAGGATGTGAGCCAAGGAGAGACGCTCGCGTTCGCCGTCGGTACGACCGACCCGGCCGGCAGGGCGGCCGAGTTCGGCACGCTGATGCGGCCGGCCACGCCTTGGCTCTGGCCGATTGTTAAGGCCCGTTTACCGGCAATTAAGGACCGGCTCAGAAAACTGGCTCTTGCGGCTTCAAAGAGTCCCTGAGTCGGCGTGTGATCGCGAACTGGTGATGGGGGGCGGGGGGTTTTCAGCGTGCCGCACGCACCCCATATGTTGGTTAACGCTTCTTACGTGGAGACCTGGCAATGGCGGAAGTAGCAAGTTGGTCGCTCCAGCGCAGTGTCTATCAGGCGCTCGCCGGCTCCCCCGATCTGACGACGTTGCTCGGCGGGGCGCGGATCTATGACGACGCGCCGCAAGGCGCGGCCTTTCCCTTCATCACTCTCGGTCAGAGCGTGGTCCGCGATTGGAGCAGGGGCACCGAGGACGGCGCCGAGCATGATCTTACGCTGCATGTCTGGTCGCGCGCCGGCGGCAAGAAGCAGGTGCACGAGATCATCGAGGCGATCAGGGCCGTGCTGCACGATCAGCCGCTCGTGCTGTCCGATCACTATCTGATCAACCTGCGCCACGAATTCTCCGAGGCACGGCTCGATCCTGACGGCGATACGTTTCACGGCATCGTGCGCTATCGCGCGGTGACCGAGCCCGAGCACGCGGTCGCGGCTTAGTCGCAGTCTCTTGCTTCATTCGTTCTAGCATGCTTCCTCTCGACCGAGTTCGAGGGGAGGGATGCAGGGCGTGACCGTTTGGCGCAAAATAAAGGCTCTCGTCGATCACGTTCTGGGTGACGGCGAGCGCGCGGGCAATCTTCGCGAGGACGAGCTGCGGCTTGCCGCTGCAGCGCTTCTCATTCACGCCTCGATGATCGACGGCCATGTCGATCCCGAAGAAACCAAGAAGCTCAAGGCCCTGCTGCAATCGCGCTTTGCCATCGACGACGATGAGCTGCGCAAGACGTTGAAAGAGGCGGAAGCCAGGGAGCACGACTCGGTCGACCTCTACAGTTTCACCAGCGTGCTCTGCCGGGGTCTCGACCAAGACGGTCGCCAGCGCATCGTCGAGATGCTGTGGGAGATCGTTCTGGCGGACGGTGTGCTGCATGAGTTCGAGTCGAACCTGGTGTGGCGCGCCTCCGAATTGCTCGGCGTCTCGACCCGTGACCGTGTGCGACTGAGGAAGCTCGTCGAGAGCCGGACGTAGCAGCGGGACAAGATCAGTGGATGAGGGCGGCCTCGAGCCGCCCTTTTTGTTTTCGCGCTTCTCCAACATGAGGATCAGCCATGACGGCGCAGAAGGGTAAGGACCTTCTTCTCAAGGTCGATTCGAACGGGGCCGGGAGCTACTCGACGGTGGCGGGCTTGCGCGCCCGAACCGTCGCCTTCAACGCGGCCGCCGTCGACATCACCGACCAGGAATCGACGGGACGCTGGCGCGAGCTCTTGGAAGGCGCCGGCATCAAGACGGCGCGCATCACGGGGAGCGGCATCTTCAAGGACGCCGCCTCCGACGAGACGCTGCGCTCTTATTTCTTCAATGGGACGATCCGCGCCTACCGCGTGATGGTGCCCGATCTCGGCACGGTCGAAGGCCTGTTCCAGATCGCGAGTCTCGAATATGGCGGCCAGCACGACGGCGAGGTGACGTTCGATTTGAGTCTCGAATCGGCAGGCGAGCTGACCTTCACGCCAGCAGCTTAGGGGAGGGGATCATGGTCAATCGGCACAGGGGCGAGATCGAGGCCGTGCTCGACGGCAAGAGCTACCGGCTTTGCCTCACGCTCGGCGCGCTCGCCGAGCTCGAGCACGCGTTCGGCGAGGACGACATGCTTGCGGTCGCTGAGCGCTTCGAGGCGGGCCGCATCGCCGCGCGCGATGCGATCAGGATGATCGGAGCTGGCCTGCGCGGCGCAGGCTACGAGATCGACGACGCGGCGGTCGCTGCCATGCGCGTCGAAGGAGGCGCCGCCGGCTTTGTCGACATCGTTGCCCGGCTACTCGCGGCGACCTTCACCGCCGCCGCCCGCGAGGAGATCGGCCCTTTCGCAGGGAGCGCGCTCGCGGATTAGAGGGGCAAGTTCACGCCAAGCCGGAGCCGTTCCCCTGGGATGAGGCGATGGAGGCGGGACTTGGGGCCTTACGGCTTGCGCCTTGCGTGTTCTGGGCGATGACCCCGCGCGAGCTCGAGGCGGCGCTGCGCGGTGTCTTTGGCGTGCGCTCGCCGCTCATGTCACGGAGCGATCTCGCAGCGCTCATGGCTCTCTATCCAGATCAATAGAAACGCTCGTCATGCCCGCGCAGGCGGGCATCCAGTAATCACTGACCCTCGCGATAGTGAAGCGTGGTGGTTACTGGATCGCCCGGTCAAGCCGGGCTATGACAAAGGAAAAATCGATGGCTGCGACAAACGATGGAATTTCCGTCCAGGTTGGCGCTGACATCGCGCCGCTTCGGAGCGCGCTCAGCGATGCGAGCCGGCTCAGCGGCAAGTTCGCCAACGACCTGACGCGCGCATTCGAGGATGCTGCGATCAAGGGGCGCACTCTGTCCGACGTGCTCAAGCAGCTCGCTCTATCGCTATCGCGGCAGACGCTTCAAGCGGCGCTATCGCCGATCACATCGATCTTCGCCAACGGCATCAGCTCTCTGTTAGGCGGTTTGGCGGCACCGCGCCCGTGGTAGCGCATGCTCAAGGGGGCGTTATCGCTTCGCCCATCGCCTTCCCCTTGAGCGGGCAGAGATTAGGCGTCGCGGGCGAGGCGGGGCCGGAGGCGATCCTGCCGCTTACCCGCGGACGAGACGGGAGGCTCGGCGTCAGCGCCGACAGCGGCCAGCCGCCCGTCAACGTCACCTTCAACGTGACGGCGCAGGACGCCGAGAGCTTCCGCCGCTCGGAGGGCCAGATCGCGGCGATGCTTTCCCGCGTGGTCGGGCGCGGCAACCGGAATCTTTAAGTCCCCCTCTCCCCACTGGGGAGAGGTGAAACAAGGTCTCGATAGCCATGGCATTTCATGAGGTGCGCTTTCCCGCGGGGATCTCACTTGGCGCAACGGGCGGGCCGGAGCGGCGCACGGAGATCGTCGTCGTCGGCTCGGGCGCCGAGGAGCGCAACAGCCGCTGGGCGGATTCGAAGCGCAGCTACAATGCCGGCTATGGCATCAAGAGCGCGAACGATCTGCACGACGTGATTGCCTTCTTCGAGGAGCGGCGCGGGCGGCTGCATGGCTTCCGCTGGAAGGATTGGTCGGATTACAAATCCTGCGCACCTTCCGCGACGCCGTCGACTGGCGACCAGGCGCTCGGCTTAGGAGACGGCGTCAACGCCTCGTTCCAGCTGGTAAAGATCTATGGCTCGAGCTTCGCGCCGTGGACGCGGACTATCGCGAAGCCCGTCGCAGCGGCCGTCATGGTTGCGGTCGGCGGCGTCGCGGCCGATCCACTCGGCTACGTTGTCGACACGACGGCCGGCGTAGTGACGTTCACCGAGGCGCACATCCCGGGAAGCGGGCAGGCGGTGACGGCGGGGTTCGAGTTCGATGTGCCGGTGCGCTTCGACACCGACCAGTTCGAGATCAATCTCAACCAGATCGAGGCGGGCTCGATCCCACATATTCCGATCGTCGAGATTCGCGTGTGAGGACCACGTTTCCAATCGTACGTCGCCCCGGCGGAAGCCGGGGTCCAGGGCGACATTCGGGGAGCTCGCGGTCCTGGATACCGGCTTTCGCCGGTATGACGGAGTAGGAGGCAAGCATGAGGGTGCTTTCATCCGGATTGCAGGACCATCTCGATTCAGGCGCCACCACGCTCTGCTGGTGTTGGCGCATCACCCGTAACGATGGCACCGGGCTCGGCTTCACCGACCACGACCGCGATCTCGATTTCGACGGAACGAGCTTCGAGGCCTCGACCGGCTTCACCGGTACCGAGATCGCGGGCTCGGTCGGCCTCAATGTCGATACGCTCGACGTCGAGGGCGCGCTCAAGTCCGAGCGGTTGAACGAGGCCAATCTCGCCGCCGGCCTTTACGACAATGCGCTGATCGAGATCTATCGGGTGAACTGGGAGGACCCGGCGCAGCGCGTGCTGATGCGCTACGGCAATCTCGGCGAGGTCAGCCGCGGGCAACATCATTTCAGCTGCGAGGTGAGGGGGCTTGCGCATGAGCTGCAGCAGCCCAAGGGCCGCATCGTGCAATATGGCTGCGATGCCGATCTCGGCGATCAGCGCTGCAGGATCAATCTCAACCAGCCGGCTTACCGCAGCGACGGCGGCGTGGTTGCGAACCTCAGTGGATCGTCCCGGCTGTTCGCGGCCTCGGGCCTCGACGCTTACGCCAACGATTGGTTCTCGCGCGGGCTCATCACCTGGCTCTCGGGCGCGAATGCGGGACGCACCGCTCAGGTGAAGGTGCACGTAAAGGCGAACGGCTCGGTCGGCATCGAGCTCTGGCAGCGCACGAGCGAGACGATCGCGCCTGGTGATCAGTTCAGCATCGTCGCGGGTTGCGACAAGCAATTTTCGACCTGCAAGGCGAAGTTCGACAATGTCGCCAACTTCCGCGGCTTCCCGCATGTGCCGGGCAACGACTTCATGCTGAGTGTCGCGACCCGGCAGGGCAAGAACGACGGCAACAGCCAATTCAGCTGAGTGTGGACTCAAGTCCCCTTTTGCTTGGCGGGGAGGGGGAAGGTGCGGAGGTCTGCGGCGGCTTCCGGGTATTTGACAGCGAGCGCCTCGATATTGCCCATCTCGACATCTTGCGCCGGATCGACGCCAGGCCATTCGGTGCTCGCGCCTAGGAACCAGCGCTTCTTGCCGGTGACGCGCGCGGTGTGGAACGTGCCGCCGGGTATGAAGAGCTGCACCAGCTCGCCGCCCGGGAGATTCGGCCCGACCACGACCAGCTCGCTCGTGCCGCCTTCGTGCAGCAACAACACCTCGATCGGGTCGCCGAGATAATAATGGTAGAGCTGATCGTTCTCGATGCGGTGGAGCTTCACCGGCGCCTCGGGCGTCACCATGAAATAGAGCGCCGAGCCTAACGGGCGTCCGCCCTCGAACGGGGCGGGCAATCCGCCCGGCGCGATGTTTAGCTCGCTCTTGTAGGTCTCGCGCACGAAGCCGCAGGTCGCATTCGGCTCGAGCTTGAGCAGCGTCCTGATCTCGTCGGCGGTGGTATTTTCGGGCACAGGCTTTTCCGGATTGACGAGAGACGGCTGTTGATCGGGCGTCGGCACCGTAGCCCCGGCGCTGGCGAGCGTCGGCGTCAGCATAGCAGCACCGGCAACGCTCGCGCCCTTGAGAAAGTTGCGGCGCGCAATCGGGGTCTCGTCATCGCCTTCGAGCATGGCGGCAGCCCTCGCAAGCACTGGCTCGGCGCCGCCCTTATCCGACGGGCGGGGCGCCGAGGCAACGGCATGATGAAGTCTACCCCAAGTCATGTTGCAGTCATGATTCTACGCAGCGCTATCGTTAAGGCCGCTCGCGGCTGGCTCGGCACGCCCTATCACCATCAGGCGAGCTTGCGCGGCGTGGGCTCAGACTGTCTCGGCCTTATCAGGGGAATCTGGCGCGAGCTGTACGGCGAAGAGCCGGAGGCCATGCCGCCCTACACGCAAGACTGGGGGAGTGCCACGGGCTCGGAGACTCTGCTCGCCGCCGCGTCACGGCATCTGGTGAAGCTCGCCGATGTGAGCGCCGCGGTGCCGGGCGACGTGCTGGTGTTTCGCATGCGCGATAGCGGCGTTGCCAAACGCGCGGGGATTCTCACCGGCCCTTCGCGGCTGGTGCACGCGCAAGAAGGGCTGGGCGTGGTCGAAATCTCGCTTGGACTTTGGTGGCGGCGACGCGCCGTTGCGGCCTTTCAGTTTCCTGGAGTTGAATTAACCTCTTCCCGCCGGGGAGAGGTCGGCGCGCAATCTTAGTTTGCGCTACCGCTTCGCTGCTTGAGCGCATCGCGCGCCGGGCGAGGGGGCTACCGACTCCCGATCCCTCACCCCAACCCTCTCCCCAGCGGGGAGAGGGGGAGTCATTTTGATGGCGACCTTGGTTCTTGGAGCGGTCGGGTCGGCGGTCGGCGGCGCGCTACTGCCGGGCGGCGTCAGCATTCTCGGCACGACGCTCTCCGGCGCGGCACTCGGCGGCGCGCTCGGCGCGATCGGCGGCTCGGTCATCGACCAGGCGCTGCTCGGTCCGCTCGCGAACGCCTCGGGACAGACGCGTATCGACCAGGGCCCGCGCCTGTTCGACCTCAAGCTCGGCGCCTCGAGTGAGGGTGCACCGTTGCCTCGCGTCTATGGGCGTATGCGACTGCCCGGTCAGCTCATCTGGGCGACGCGCTTCAAAGAGGATGTGATCGTCACCACCCAGACGACTGGCGGCGGCCAAGCGAAAGGCGGCAAGAACGTCTTCGATCAGCCAGGCGCGCACGCGCAGGGCAAGAGCGAAACCGTGCAGAGCATCGAGTACCGCTATTACGCCAACGCGGCCTATGCCGTCTGCGAAGGGGAGATCACGCGCATCGGGCGCATCTGGGCCGACGGTCAGGAGCTCCACCAATCCGACTACACGATCAGGGTCTATCGCGGCGATGAGGACCAGGACGCCGACGGGCTGATCGCGGGCAAGGAAGGCGGCAGCGACGAGACGCCGGCCTATCGCGGCACGGCCTATGTCGTGTTCGACACCATGCCGCTTGCCGATTTCGGCAACCGGCTGCCGCAACTCAATTTCGAGGTGTTCCGCGCCGTCGACGATTTCGAGAAGCTGGTGCGGGCGGTGACGCTCATCCCAAGCGCGGGCGAGTTCGTCTACGAGGACGACAGCGTCATCCGCGTCGATGCCGGCCAAACCATCTCCGAGAATCTGCACACGGCGCAGGGTGGCACCGACTGGAAGGTCGCGCTCAATCAGCTCAAGGATCAGCTGCCAAATGCCGGCCAGGTGTCGCTGGTGGTGAGCTGGTTCGGCACGGATTTGCGCATCGGCCATTGCGAGGTGAGGCCCGGCGTCGAGGTCCCGGAGAAGACGACGCAGCCTTATGCCTGGTCGGTGGGCGGCGTCGCGCGCGAGGACGCTTACGTCGTCTCGCAAGTCGACGGGAGACCGGCCTATGGCGGGACTCCGGCGGATAAGGCCGTGGTCTCGGCGATCCAGGACCTCAAGGCGCGCGGGCTTAGCGTGACGTTCTACCCGTTCATCTCGATGGACGTGGCCGCCGGCAATTCACTGCCCGATCCCTATAGCGGGGAGACCGGCCAGCCGCCTTATCCCTGGCGCGGGCGCATCACCTGCGATCCGGCGCCAGGCGCCGGCGGCAGCGTGGACAAGACGGCCGCCTGCGGCAGTCAGGTCGCGGCCTTTGCGGGCGATGCCGCGGTCGCCGACTTCGACATCGCCGGCGACACGGTGCTCTATTCAGGTCCCGACGAATGGTCATTCCGCAGGTTTATTCTGCACTATGCGCATCTCTGCGAAGCGGCGGGAGGTGTCGACGCCTTCATCATCGGCTCGGAGATGCGGGGCGCGACCACGCTCAGGTCGGACAGCTCGACCTTTCCCTTCGTCACCGCGCTTGCGGACCTCGCGGCAGACGTGCGGAGCGTGCTGTCGCCCGGCGCCAAGATCACCTATGGGGCAGATTGGACCGAGCATCGCGGGCATCAGCCGCAAGACGGCTCGGGCGACGTCTATTTCCATCTCGATCCGCTGTGGGCCTCGAGCGCGATCGATGCGGTCGGCATCGACGTCTATTGGCCGCTGTCCGACTGGCGCGACGGCGAGGCGCATCTCGACCATCAGGCCGGCTGGCGGTCGATCTACGACCTCGATTATCTCCGCAGCAATATCAGGGGAGGCGAAGGGTTCGATTGGTACTATCCGGCCGCGGGTGTGACGGGCAACGAGGCGAGCGTAGAGCGCATCGCGCAAACGCGGCTCTCGATCGCCGATGGTGCCTACGGGAAGCCATGGATCTACAAGCCCAAGGCGCTGAAGGAGTGGTGGCAGAACTTGCACTACGATCGCCCCGGCGGCGTCGAGTCCGGAAGCCCCACGGCGTGGGCGCCGGAAGCGAAACCGGTGTGGTTCACCGAGGTCGGCTGCCCGGCGGTGGACAAGGGCGCGAACCAGCCAAACGTGTTCATCGACCCGAAAAGCTCTGAGTCCTTCGCGCCCTATTTTTCGCGCAGCGTCAGGGACGATTTGATCCAGCGCCGCTATCTCACCGCGATCTACACTTTCTTCGATCCGACACACGAGGACTACGTCGCGGGCTCAAATCCTGTCTCGGGCACGTATGGCGGGCGCATGGTCGATATCGACCGCATCTTCGCCTACACCTGGGACGCGCGGCCCTATCCCGCATTTCCCTACGCCTTGTCGGTGTGGGCCGATGGCGGCAATTGGGAGCTCGGCCATTGGCTGACGGGCCGAGTTGGCGGTGGCGCGCTCGCCGCGATCGTGCGGCAGATCCTCGAGGATTACGCCTTCACCCGCTACGAGGTGAGCCATCTCTACGGCTTTCTCGACGGCTTCATCATCGATCGCATCATGTCGGCGCGCGAGGCGCTTCAGCCGCTCGGGCTCGCTTATCTATTCGATGCGACAGAGTTGGGTGGGTTGATCCAGTTCGCCCATCGCGGGCTGATCGGCTCTCTAGCGACGGTCGCGCCTGACGACCTCGTCGAGACGGATGCAGAGGCGCAGCTCTATACGCTGACGCGCGGGCAGGAGACCGAGCTGCCGCTCTCGGCCAAGGTCACGTATATCGACGCAAGCCAAGACTACGCGCAAGCCGCCGTCGAGGCGCGCAAGCTTGGCGTGAGGAGCGATCGCGTGGCGGGAGCCGAGCTGCCGATCGCAATGGGCCAGGGTGCGGCGCAGGCCATCGCCGAGAGCTGGCTGCAAGACAGCTGGGCCGCACGCGAGCGCGCGAGCTTCGCTCTGCCGTCGAGCCGGCTCGCGCTCGAGCCCGGCGATGTCGTCACGCTAGGAGTGGGCAGCAGGACCTATCCGCTTCGCATCACCGAAACCCGCGACAGCGCGTTCAAATCCATCGAGGCGCGCTCGGTCGAGCCGTTCAGCTTCGATGCGCTGCCGACGCCGCAGCGGCGGCGACCATTCGATGTCGTCACCGTCTATGGTCCGACATCGGCATTCTTCCTCGACCTGCCGCTACTGCGCGGCGATGAGGCGCCGCAGACGGGCTATGTCACCGCCAACGCCGATCCGTGGCCGGGCGCGGTGGCCTTCTACCGCTCGCCCTCCTTGAGCGGTTACGAGCTCAACGCTATCGTTGGCGCGCGACCGACACTCGGCAAGACAGTGTTCGGCTTCTATTCGGGACCGCTCTATCGCTACGATAAGAGCAATGTGCTCCGCGTCACGCTCGACTATGGCGAGCTTGCCTCGGTCACCGAGGAGGCGCTTCTCAACGGCGCGAACTACGCGGCGATCGAGAATGAAGATGGTGAGTGGGAGCTGATTCAGTTTCAGACGGCGACGCTGGTCGCGCCCGCCACTTACGATCTCGAGCTCCTATTGCGCGGGCAGGGAGGTACCGAGCACGCCATGCGCAATCCAGTGGCGGGAGGTGCCCGGTTCATTCTGATCAACAGCGCGGTGACCCCAGTCAATCTCAGGCCCGACGAGGTGGGGCTCGCGCTCAACTACAAATACGGGCCGGCCAGCGAGGGGCTCGACGAGCCGTCTTATGGAGGGGAGGCGCACGCCTTTCAGGGACTCGGCTTGAGGCCGCTCTCGCCCGTGCATCTGCAAGGGAAGCGCAACCCTGCGACTGGCGACTGGACCTTCGTATGGACACGGAGGGCTCGGATCGGCGGCGATAGCTGGATTGGTCTCGAGGTGCCGCTCGCCGAGGAGAGCGAACTCTATCAGCTCGATATCCTCGCTTCGCCCGGCGGGGCGGTGAAGCGGAGCGTGGAAACCACAGCGTCGAACTATCTCTATGCGGCAGCGATGCAGACGACCGATTTCGGATCGACGCAATGGAACGTGTCCATTCGCGTAGCGCAGATCTCGCCGAGCTATGGCCCTGGCGTGCCGGCCGAGCAGCTGACCTGGGACTATCAAC
Source organism: uncultured Alphaproteobacteria bacterium (assembly GCA_963742355.1). GTDB lineage: Bacteria > Pseudomonadota > Alphaproteobacteria > Rhizobiales > Methyloligellaceae > Methyloceanibacter. The sequence continues at coordinate 800,955 of CAVULQ010000005.1, forward strand.
ACTAGCTTTCTGCCCCATCGCGCTACCGGCCTTTGGCCTGCTTGAGCGCGATGGGGACCCATTCCGAATTTCTGCCCCTAAGCGCTACCGGCCTCTGGCCTGCTTGAGCGCGTTTCTGCCCCGCGCCCCTATCGCGCTCTGCGCTACTTGAGGGACGCGGGGTCCCCCGCTTCGTGAGGATTTTACATGGCTGAGGAATTGGCGAAGCTTCGCATTCCCTATATCGCCGCGGCGCAGGCGCAGAAGCACGTCACCCACAACGAGGCGATGACGCTGCTCGACACGCTCGTGCAGCTCAGCGTGCTCGACAAAGACTTGACTGCGCCGCCCATGGGCCCGGCCGAGGGCGATTGCTACATCGTAGCGGCGAGCGCGACCGGCGCATGGACCGGCTGGGACAATCGCGTTGCGCGCTATATCGACGGCGAGTGGCGCTCTTATCTGCCGGGCGCAGGTTCGGGCGCCGGCTGGCTCGCTTATGTGATCGACGAAGCAGCGCTCTATAGCTTCAATGGCACGAGCTGGATCAAATCCGGCCTGCAGCTCGAGAGCTATCTCGACCTCAGCGAGATCTCCCCGCCGTCTAACCCGGGCGCCGACGTCGGCCGCCTCTATGTCAAGGATGTCGGCGGCACGACCAAGCTCGCCTTCAAGGACCATGCGGGCACAGAGACGGTGGTTGGCAGCGGCGGCGGCGCTATCGTGCCGCCGCAGGGCCGGCTCACGCTGACCTCTGCCGTGCCGGTCCTCACCGCCGACGCCACGGCGGCCACGACCATCTATTATACGCCCTACCGCGGTACGAGCGTCCCGCTCTACGATGGAAGCGCCTGGTCGAACAATGAGCTTGCCGAGATCAGTCTCGCGCTCGACAGCAGCTCCGGCCACACCGGCTACCACCAGTCCGGCAAGACTTTCGACCTGTTCGTGTTCGACGACGCGGGCACCAAGCGGCTCGGCTCGGGGCCGGCCTGGTCGAGCGACAGCTCGCGTGGCACCGGCGCCGGCACCACGGAACTGACGCTGCGCAACGGCCTCCTGGTCAACGCCAATTCGATCACGGCCCGCTTCGGCGCCTCATCGGGCAACACGGTCTCGGTCGCCGCCAACAAGGCCACCTATGTAGGAAGCTTCCGCGCCTCGGCCGACGGGCAGACCCAATTCAAGCTGGGGACGATCTCGTCCAGCGCAGCGGCCGCCGCGATCAATGTGTGGAATGCCTATAACCGGCGATCGATAAAAACAAAGTCAGGCACCACCACCGACACTTGGACCTATAACAGCACGACGCCGCGCCTGCCGAACGGGGAGGCGATCCAGGCCAGCGTGCTCCAGGGTTGGCTCGAGGAGCCGGTGAGCGCGAACTATCATGCGCGGGCCAATACGACGGCCAGCAGCTCCAGCATTATCGGCATCGGCATCAACTCGACCTCGGTCAATTCCGGCCTGCCCGTGGTCTCGTCCTATCTCGGCGGCGCGACCGGCGGCAATGCCATGATCTCGCGCCATGTCGGGTATCTGCCGCTCGGCTGGAACACGGTCTCCGCCCTCGAATGGTGCTTGACAGCATCGACCGTCGATTTCTTCGGCGATGCCGGAAGTCCCGGCAACTACCAGAACGCCCTCATCGTGGATTGGGAGTGTTGACATGAGCCTTGCCGCGAAACTGCACGATGCGATCGAGGCGGTGTGCCCGATCGACGGCGTGTCGATCGGCCGGTCCGACGACGCGTCCAGTTGGCGCATCGCCTTCAGGCCCGAGGCCACGAAGGAGCAGAAAGATGCGGCGCTCGCCGTCCTCGCCGCCTTCGATCCCGCAGCGCCCGAAAACCAGCCGCCACCACTCATCGACGTCGATGCTGAACTGGCGGCCATCAAGGCGCAACTCGCCAACAGCGAGACTGCCGTCGCCGAGTCTAAAGCCACGATGGCGGCGTTGATCAAGAAAGGCGTGCTCACCACGGAAGAAATCGAGACCAAGAACGACGAGAAGGCTAAACCATGACCCCCATCAGCGCCATCTATCGCGGCGTGGAGCATATGAGCGCGACCAAGGCCGCCGCGACGGGGGGTGCCGGGGCAGGAATATCGGTCGCCGCCGCTGTCATCGATCCCGGCTCCGTGGCCCCGTGGTTGCACGTCGCCACGCTCTGCGTCGGCGGCCTGACCGGGTTGGCCTCCCTCCTGCTCGTGGTGCTTAAGATCGTGCAGCAGTGGCGCGCGATGCGCTCCGGCTAAGCGAAGTTCCGCCCATGAACGTCCGCTGCTGGCCGAGAGATCGGCCGCCGCCAACTTGCGTGCGCCGCGTCGTCGCGCAGGCCCCCACGCATCTCGTCGTCATCACCAACGTTTTTCCCAATCCCCAGCAAAGGAGACCATCCATGAACATTCTCGGCTATCTTCTCAGCGGCGGCTTCGCCAAGGGCTACCGCACTCAGATTCTAGGGCTGGGTGCAGCGCTTTCCGTCGTCGCCATGTGGGCGGTCGGCGACATGTCGCTCACCGACCTCATTGCCAAGATGCCGGCTTTGCTTGGAGGGCTTGGCCTCGCCGCGCTCGGCGCCAAAGTCGATGACGCGAAGACCTCGGCGGGAAGCAGCGCTACCAAGGGCAAATAGGTCCCCGAATCGACTTTGTGATAAGCCCGCCTCGGAGGCCGCTTCTCCTTGGCGGGCTTGCTCAAGCGTTCATGCGTCGTTCATGCGCTCTCGTTTAGTGTCCGGCGCAATAAGGATAAGGGACTGGGAACGATGTGGCGGGTGCTTCAGCCAATTGTCATTGCAGCGCTTGCCGCAGCTCCGTTGACGGCGGCGGTCAGGGCCGGAGAGCCGGGCTGCATCGATTGGGGCTCGGCGGCCGCGATCATCGCGCAGAACTCGCTCCTTCCCGCCAGCGTCATTTACCAGAAGGTTCAGCAGCGGACCGGCGGCAAGATCGTCAATCAGGCCCTGTGCAAGCAGGGCAATCGTTATGTCTATAGGCTCGTCGTGCTCGGGCCGACGGGAGCGGTGACCAACCTCACCGTTGACGCTGCTACCGGGCAGTTTTAAGGGACAAAGGTCCCAAGCCGGGAGGACATCGACTTTGCGACTTCTCGTCGTCGAGGACGATCCAGACCTGAACCGCCAGCTCGTCACCGCGCTGAGCGATGCAGGCTATGCCGTCGACACGGCCTTCGACGGAGAGGAGGGGCAGTTCCTGGGCGACACCGAGCCCTACGACGCCGTCGTGCTCGATCTCGGCCTGCCCAAGAAAGACGGACTTAGCGTTCTCGAGCAATGGCGGCGCGATGAACGCAAGATGCCGGTGCTGATCCTCACCGCGCGCGAGCGGTGGAGCGACAAGGTTGCCGGCATGGATGCCGGCGCCGACGATTATGTCGCCAAGCCCTTCCACATGGAGGAGGTGCTGGCGCGCTTGCGCGCGCTGCTCCGGCGCGCGGCAGGGCACGCGAGCAACGAGATGGAATGCGGCCCGCTCCGTCTCGACACCAAGACGGCACGCGTCACCGTCGACGGCCAAGCGGTGAAGCTAACCTCGCACGAGTACCGCGTGCTCGCTTATCTCATGTTGCACCGGGCCCGCGTCGTGTCGCGCACCGAGCTCGTCGAGCATCTCTACGAGCAGGATTTCGACCGCGATTCGAACACGGTCGAAGTGTTCATCGGGCGGTTGCGCAAGAAGCTTCCCATGGATCTCATCAAGACTGTCCGCGGGCTTGGCTATCGCCTCTCGGACGCCGACGATGAGGTTTAACTCCCTCGCGTTCCGGCTGTTCGCCTCGGCTGCCGTATGGACGCTGGTCGTCCTCCCGGTCACCGCCATCCTGCTCGTGTCGCTCTACCGCACCACGGTCGAGCGCAGTTTCGACGCGCGCCTCAACGTCTACATGACGAGCCTCGTCGCCTCGAGCACGACGGGCGGTGCGCGCCAACCGCAAGAGCCCGCCCCGCTCGGCGAGCCGATCTTCACCATCCCCTTCTCCGGCTGGTACTGGCAGATCAAACCTCTCGACGGGTCGGACCGTCCTCTCTACGTCTCCGACTCGCTCCTCGACCAGCAGCTTAAGCTGCCGAGCCAGAGCAAAGTCCTCCCCGACAACACCCTCACCCGTAGCGCCTATGCGCCTGGTCCTGAAGGTCAGCACTTGCGCGTCCTCGAGCGCGAGATCAGGCCGGCCGGCCCGAACTCCACGCCCTATTCCTATGCGGTCGCGGGGGACGGCGCGGAGATCGCCCGCGATCTTTCCGAATTCACCCGCCTCCTCATCGCCGCGCTCGCCGTGCTCGGGCTCGGCCTCCTAGTCGCGACCTATTTCCAAGTCCGCTTCGGGCTCTCGCCACTCAGCGGCATCCGCAAAAACCTTACCGCGATCAGATCGGGACAGGCCGAGAAGCTCGAGGGCGAGCTCCCCTACGAAATCAGACCGCTCCAGCAGGAGCTCAACGCGCTGATCCAGTCGAACCGCGAGATCGTCGACAGGGCGCGCACGCATGTCGGCAATCTCGCGCACGCGCTCAAGACTCCCCTCAGCGTGATCAGGAACGAGGCGCGCACCCAGGAAGGACCGCTCGCCGCGAAGGTGATCGAGCAAGCCGAGGTCATGCGCACGCAGATCACGCATCATCTCGACCGCGCTCGCGTCGCGGCTCGCTCGAGCGTGATCGGCGACGTCACTGATGTCGATCAGGTCCTGCAAGGGTTGAAGAGGGCGCTCGACCGCATCCACGAGGAGCGCGAACTCGATATCGAGGTCGCGGCTACGCCCGGGCTCAAGTTCCAAGGAGAGAAGCAGGATTTCGAGGAGATGGTCGGCAACTTGCTCGACAATGCCTGCAAATGGGCGAGGTCGCGGGTGAGCGCGAGCGCCACGCGCGAAGACGGGGCGCGCCGCTTCACGGTGACGGTCGATGACGACGGTCCCGGCCTGACCGAGGCCCAACGCAAGAAGGCGGTGAAGCGGGGGCAGAGGCTCGATGAGAGCAAGCCGGGCTCGGGCCTTGGCCTCTCAATCGTCGCCGACCTCGCACATCTATATAAGGGCCGCGTCGAGCTCGAGCCGTCGCCCGAAGGCGGCTTGCGCGCAAGGCTAGAGCTGCCTGCCGCCTGATTTCCGGCCTTTCCTCAAGATCACAACGTAATTTGGCCA